>CAVVTH010000001.1:0-464461 GCA_963751085.1 uncultured Actinomycetota bacterium
GGCACCGAGATCAAGACCGGGTTGAAGGCCGGCGAGACCATCGTGATCGGCACTGTCGTGGCGACCAGCAACACCGGCAGCAACAGCGGGACGCACCGGGAACCGGAGGCCGTCGGCGGCTTCGGCGGGCTTCGGCGGCAACGGCGGTTTCCGGGGCAACGGCGGGCCGGCATCGTCAACGCGGCGGGCCCACCGGATGACCGACGCCGCTCCGGTGCTCGAACTGCGTGGAATCCATCAGAGCTTTGACGGCAATGGCTGACGCCCAGGTGCATGCGTCTCCGCGGCATCGACCTCAGCGTCGCAGCGGGGGCGAGTTCGTCGCAATCATGGGACCGTCGGGGTCGGGCAAGTCGACGCTGATGAACATCCTCGGCTGCCTGACGTGGCTTCGTCGGGCGAGTACAGCTCGGCGGAAACACGTCAACGAACTCGAGACAAGGCCGCGCCCGGCCGCAACGGTACATCGGCTTCGTCTTCCAGTCGTTCAACTTGCTGCCACTCATGACGGCGGTGACGAACGTGGAGCTCCCGCTGCTTTACGGCGGGGTCAAGCGCGCCGCGGCGGCGCGAGCTGGCGCTCGAGGCGCTCGCCATGGTCGGGCTCGCCGACCGCGTCGATCACCGCCCGCAAGAGCTCTCGGGCGGGCAGCAGCAGCGCGTGGCGATCGCGCGCGCGCTGGTCACCAGTCCGACCTCGTGCTGGCCGACGAGCCGACCGGCAACCTCGACAGCCAGTCGACGGATGACGTGCTCGGCATCCTCGATTCCCTCTCGCAGGCGGGACGCACCATCGTCGTCATCACCCACGAGGATGCCGTCGGCGCGCACGCGGCCCGGGTCGTCTCGATCCGCGACGGCCTGCTCGTCGGCGACCGCCGGAACCGCGAGCTGGGCGAGCCGGTCGGCAGGGTTGCTGGCGCATGAGCCTGCTCGAAACCCTCGGTTCGGCCCTGCGCGGGATCACGACCAACAAGCTGCGCTCAGCGCTCACCCTGCTGGGCGTGATGATCGGCGTGGCCGCCGTCATCCTGCTGCTGGCGGTCGGAAACGGCGCGCTCCGCAGATCAACACGCTGATCACCCAGCTCGGCACCAACACCCTCACGGTGCGCGCCGGCGGCGGGTTCGGATTCAGTGGCGGCAGCGGGAGCAATGCAAGCAGCGCCTCGACCGACAACTCGGCCAAAAAGCTCACCCTCGACGTCGCGAACCGGCTCGCGCACGCCGGGCTCGGCCACGTCGAAGCGGTGGTCCCCCAGGTGGACACCAGCCTCACGGTGTCGAGCACCACCGCCGGCGAGAGCAACGTGTCGCTCATCGGCACCACGCCGAACTACTTCACCGTCGCCACGTCGAAGGTCGGATCGGGCTCCGCGTTCACGAAGGCCGATGTGACGAGCGCCGCGAAGGTCGTGGTCATCGGATCGACGGTTGCGACCGAGCTGTTCCCCACCGGGTCGGCGCTCGGCCAGACGATCTCGGTCGGCGGGACGCCGTTCACGGTGGTCGGCATCCTGGCGACGCAGTCCGACAGCGGATTCAGGATGCCAACTCGGTCATCGTGGCGCCGATCAGCCGGGTAAGAGGAGCTACACCGGCTTCGGCGCGATCAGCACCATGACGGTCGAGGCGAACAGCTCAGCCGGTGTCGCCGCCGCCGAGGGGGAAGTCGGGGTGATACTCGACCAGCTGCTCGCCTACGACCCGGCCACCGCGACGGCCAACGCGCCCTACACCATCACCAATCGGCCCAGCTGCTCGCGACCGCGCGGCGAGCGCGAAGAGCTTCACGGTGCTCCTCGGCGCGGTGGCGGCGATCAGGCTGCTCGTCGGCGGCATCGGGGTGACGAACGTCATGCTCGTAACGGTGACCGAGCGCACCCGAGAGATCGGCATCCGCAAAGCTCTCGGCGCGACCCGGGCGGCGATTCTCGGCCAGTTCCTCGTCAAGGCCGCCACCCTCACCCTTCTCGGCGGCATGCTCGGAGTCGTCGTCGCGCTGTTCCGGGCCCGGTTCCAGATCAACGGAACCAAACCGGTCGTGCTCGGGTATCGATCCCGCTCGCGCTCGGCGTCTCGTCGCCATCGGGGTGTTCTTCGGGGTGTACCCGGCCGGCTGCGCGGCGGCGATGCGTCCCATCCAGGCGCTCCGATCCATCTGACCTCAACGGACCTCACGAAAGGAATCACCATGACTGACAAGAACGACACCTCACCGGCCTCCGCCGAACCGCCCGCCGAGCAGGAGGAGCCCCGCTCCGCTCCGCCTGCCGTCACGACGACCGCGGCACCGAAGAGCTGGACCCGTTTTCTCACGCCCGCGCTGGCGCTCGTCGCCGCCCTCATCGTCGGCGGCGTCGCCGGGGTGCTGATCGGGCAGAACACTGCGGCCGCGAGCAATGCCTCGAGCTTCCGCGGCGGCCTCGGCGGCGGCCAGGGCGGCGGGGTTTGCCCCGGGATTCGGCAACCGGCAGGGCGGCAACGGAGGTGCGGCCACCGGGACGGCGGGGGCCGGCCGCGGGTTCACCGCCGGCACGATCACGGCGATCGACGGGGACACCATCACCCTGAAGCTCGCCAACGGCTCGACCGTGAAGGTCACCACCAGCGGAACCACCACCGTCGACGAGATCAGACGGCGAAGGTCAGCGACCTGAGCAGCGGGGAGACCATCACCGTGATCGGCCAGGCCGACTCGAGCGGCAACGTCACGGCGACCCGCATCGCCGAGGGCCAAGGCGGCCTGGGCGGATTCGGTGGCTTCGGCGGAGCGGGCGCGACCCAGCGGCGCGCCTACGCCCTAGCCACCGCCGTGGGGGGGGGGGGGGGGGGGGGGGGGGGGGGGGGGGGGGGGGGGGGGGGGGGGGGGGGGGATCGTCGGCGGCGCGACCTAGGCTGGCCGCATGGCCCGCCCACCACATCTTACGCTGCACCGAGTGCGGCTGGACCAGCGTCAAGTGGGTCGGCCGCTGCGGCGAATGCCAGGCGTGGGGCACCGTCATCGAGCGCGGCGCTCCGGTCGCCGCGCGTGCGCGCCGGAGTCGGTTCCCGAGGGTCGTGCCGCCAGGCCGATCACCGACCTCGGCACCGAGCCGGTCACGCACTGGCCGAGCGGCATCGCCGAGTTCGACCGGGTGCTCGGCGGCGGCATCGTGCCCGGCGCGGCCATCCTGCTCAGCGGCGAGCCCGGCGTCGGCAAGTCGACTCTGCTGCTCGAGGTCGCATCGCGCGCTGCGCGCGCAGGCATGCGCGTGCTGTACGTGAGCGCCGAAGAGTCGGTCAGCCAGGTGCGCATGCGCGCCGCAGCGCACCGGCGCCCTCCATGGCCGACGAGCTCTACCTCGCCGCCGAGATCGATCTCGCGACGATCCTCGGCCAGATCGAAGCGGTCGACCCGCAGCTGGTCATCGTCGACTCGGTGCAGACCGTCGCGTCCGCCCGGTCCGAGGGCGCGCCCGGGCGGCCCGCGCAGGTGCGCGAGGTCGCGGGCACGCTCATCCGCGTCGCCAAGGAGCGCAACCTGCCGGTGCTGCTGGTCGGCCACGTCACCAAAGACGGCTCGATCGCCGGGCCCCGGATGCTCGAGCACCTCGTGGATGTGGTCTGCACGTTCGAGGGCGACCGGCAGACGGCCTGCGCTTCGTGCGCGCCACGAAGAACCGCTTCGGACCGACCGACGAGGTGGGCTGCTTCGAGATGACCGGCGACGGCATCGCCGAGGTCGCCGACCCGAGCGGGCTGTTCCTGTCGCGCGGCGGGCTGAGCGGCGGCGCCGGTCAGCGGCACCTGCGTCACGGTCGCCGTCGAGGGCCGGCGGGCGCTGCCGGTCGAGGTGCAGGCGCTGATCGTGTCGACCCAGGCGCCCCAACCGCGACGGGTCGTCAACGGGGTCGACGCCTCGCGGGTCGCCATGCTGCTCGCGGTGCTCGAGCGGCGCTGCGGGCTCAAGCTGTCGACGTCGGATGTCTACGTGTCGACCGTCGGCGGCATCCGCCTCACCGAGCCGGGCGCCGATCTCGCGATCGCGCTGGCCATCGCCAGTGCCGTGCGCGACCAGGCCTTGCCCGCCACCACGGCCGCGGTCGGCGAGATCAGTCTGGCCGGCGAGATCCGGCCGGTCGCCGCGGCGAAGCAGCGCGCGGCCGAGGCACGGCGACTGGGCTACACCACGATCATCGACGGGGATGCCGGTGCGCTCAAGGATGCGATCGCGGCCGCGTTCGTGAACGCGGCACCCGTTGCGAAGGCAGACGTTCCCGCGTTCTAGCCGGATCGCGGGGAGTGGGCGCGGCGTTGGTCCACCTGCTCCGGCCGTGGGGAGCGAGCCGCGGGCGCCGAAGCCCTCGGTCGCGATCGCGCCGGCGGCCGACGCCCAGGCCACGGCATCCGCGAGGTCTCGGCCGTTGGCCAGCCCGACGGCCAGGGCCGCCGTGAACGCGTCGCCGGCCCCGGTGGTGTCGACCACGCGCGCGGGGCTCGCGGCGAGCCTCGAGGCTGCGCCGCCGGCCGGATGCAGCTCGGTGCCGCCGCCGCCAAGGGTCACCACCACGGCTCCCGCCCCCGCGGCGAGCAGCGCCTCGACCCCGCCGAGCTGCTCGAGCTCGGTCGCGTTGGGGGTGATCGCGGTCGCCGCGGCGATCAACTCGGCGGGAAGCTCGCGCGCCGGCGCCGGGTTCAGCACGACCCGCCAGCCGCGTGCCGCTGCCGCGACGGCCGCGGCGACGACCGACTCGAGCGGGATCTCGAGGCAGACGACCAGCACCGCGTCGTCCAGGTCGAGGGCGGCGAACGCGTCCGTGACCATCGCGGGGCTCACGGCCGCGTTCGCACCCGGGATGACGGCGATCGAGTTCTCGCCCGCGTCATCCACCAGGATGATCGCCACGCCGGTCGGCCCGTCGACGGTGGCGAGCCCGCTCACGTCGATGCCTCTGGCGGCCAGGTCGGCGCGGGCTGCCTCGCCCCAGTGGTCGGATCCGACCGCTCCGATGAAGCGCACCCGGGCTCCCAGCGCGGCGGCGGCCGAGGCCTGATTGCCGCCCTTGCCCCCCGCCACCTCGGCGAAGCGGTCCATCGAAACGGTCTCGCCGGGCCGCGGCATCCGGTGCCCGACGGCGACCAGATCGATGTTGACCGAGCCGACGACGACGATCGGCACGCCTGAAGCCGTCACGGGTGCGCTACTGGAGCACGAACTGCTTGGTGCCCGTCGACTTGGCCGCGCCGACCTGCACCGCCAGGTGGTAGCTCGCGCCGCCGCCCGTCACCGCCGGACGGGTCGCGGTGCACGTGGTGGTCGAGGAGCGCGTCCTGTCCCAGGCGAACGGCGTGGTCGACAGCACCTTGCCGGGCTCGAGCACCTGCTTGTTGGCGGCGGGGGCGGTCTGGCAGTCCTTCGAGCTCCAGATCTGATCCGTTCCGCTGGTGATCAGGTAGACCTGGGCGTCGGTGCCGACGTCGAAGGTGCACGCGCTTGCGCCCGAGTTGGTGATCGACATCGAGAGCATCGGCTGCACGCCCGCGGCGTAGCTCGCCGCGTCGGTGATCGGGGTCAGCGTGATGACGGAGGGATCGCACGCGGTCGCGCTCGAACCGGAGGTCGCGCCGTTCGACGGCGGGGGCGACGTGCTCGTGGACCCGCTCGGGTGCGTGCCCGGCGTTCCGGACCCGGGCCGCGCGATGATCAGCACGACCACGACGATCACCGCGATGACGACCAGCAGCAGAAGCAGACGGCGGCGCCAGTACACCGACGGCGGTTGCGGGCCGACCGGATTCTTGATCGTCGACATGCGGCCAGGGTAATCCCGGCTTCGCGCGCGGCGCGGGTGACCCGCCGAGCCGCGCCGCTCGACCTGCGCTCTACAGCTGCTTGAGCATCCTTGAGTTGCCGAGCGTGTTCGGCTTCACCCGTGCGAGATCGAGGAACTCGGCGACGCCTTCATCGGATGAGCGCACGAGTTCGGCGTAGACATCGGGCGACACCAGTCCTTCGCCGATCTCGCTGTAGCCGTGCTCGGTGAAGAACCGGGTCTCGAAGGTGAGGCAGAACAGGCGGGTGAGTCCGAGGTCGCGCGCGTCGGCCTCGAGCCGTTCGAGCAGGGCGTGCCCGACTCCGCGGGTGCGCCGGTCGGCGGCGACGGCCAGGGTGCGCACCTCGCCGATGTCCTCCCACATGACGTGCAGGGCGCCGCATCCGATCAGCGTGCCGTCGTCGGTCTCGGCGACGCGGAACTCCTGCACCGCCTCGTAGAAGACCACCCGGTCTTTGCCGAGCAGGATGCGGTCCTGCACCAGCGGGGCGATCAGGGCCTCGATCAGCGGCACATCGGCGGTTCGGGCGCGGCGCACCGCGAAGGGCGCGGCCGGTTCGGATGTCACCGTGCCACCCTACAAGTTGCAGTTCCGCGCCGCCGAGCGACGACGAAGGGCGGCGGCTCCGAAGAACCACCGCCCCGTCGTGTGAGCTGACGAACTGCTACTCGGCCTCGGCCGCCCCGACCTTCTCGGGCAGCGCCTTGGCCGGCGCGTCCTCGCGGCCCGCCTGACGGCCGGTCGTGAAGACGAACTCGCCCAGGCCCTCGGCCGGTGCGACGTAGTCGACGTGAACGTGGTCGCCCGCCGACAGCTCGCCGTGCAGGATCTTCTCGCTCAGCGCGTCCTCGATCTCGTGCTGCACCGCGCGGCGCAGCGGACGGGCCCCGAGGGTCGGGTCCCAGCCGAGTTCGATCAGACGCGACTTGGCCGACATCCGACACCTCGAGGGTCATGTCGCGGTCGAGCAGGCGCTCCGACAGCCGGCCGATGAAGAGGCCGACCACCTGCAGCAGCTCGTCCTTGCTGAGCTGCGGGAAGACGATCGTCTCGTCGACGCGGTTCAAGAACTCCGGCTTGAAGTGCTTCTTCAGCTCTTCGATCACCTTGGCGCGCATCGCGCGGTACGAGTTCTCGGAACTGCCCTCGAGCGTGAAGCCCACCGGGCCGCCCGTGATGTCCTTCGTGCCGAGGTTGGTCGTCATGATGATCACGGTGTTCTTGAAGTCGACGACGCGGCCCTGGCCATCCGTCAGACGTCCCTCCTCCAGGATCTGGAGCAGCGAGTTGAAGATGTCGGGGTGCGCCTTCTCGATCTCGTCGAACAGCACGACGCTGAACGGCTTGCGGCGCACCTTCTCGGTGAGCTGGCCGCCCTCTTCGAATCCGACGAACCCGGGAGGGGCACCGAACAGCCGCGAGACGGTGTGCTTCTCGCCGTACTCGCTCATGTCGAGCGAGATCAGCGCGTTCTCGTCGTCGAACAGGAACTCGGCGAGCGCCTTGGCCAGCTCGGTCTTTCCGACGCCGGTGGGGCCGGCGAAGATGAACGAGCCGGAGGGGCGCTTCGGGTCCTTGAGTCCGGCGCGCGTGCGGCGGATCGTCTTGGAGAGCACCGAGATGGCCTCCTCCTGACCGATGACGCGCTCGTGCAGGGCCTTCTCCATGAAGATCAGGCGGCTGAGCTCTCTTCCTCGGTGAGCTTGAAGACCGGGATGCCGGTGGCGTTCGCCAGCACCTCGGCGATGACGCCCTCATCCACGGTTCCTGATGCCGCGACATCCCCGGAACGCCACTGCTTCTCGAGGCGCAGCCGCTCACCGAGCAGCTTCTTCTCCTCGTCGCGCAGGCTGGCGGCCTTCTCGAAGTCCTGGTCCTCGATGGCGGCTTCCTTGCTGGCGCGCACTCCGGCGATCTTGTCGTCGAACTCGCGCAGCTCGGGCGGGGCGGACAGGATCGACAGCCGCAGGCGTGCGCCCGCCTCGTCGATCAGGTCGATCGCCTTGTCGGGCAGGAAGCGGTCGCTCACGTAGCGGTCGGCGAGGTTCGCCGCGGCCACGATCGCGCCATCGGTGATCGACACCTTGTGGAACGCCTCGTACTTGTCGCGGAGTCCCTTGAGGATGTTGATGGTGTGGGGCAGCGTGGGCTCGTGCACCTGCACGGGCTGGAAGCGGCGCTCGAGCGCGGCATCCTTCTCGAAGTGCTTGCGGTACTCGTCGAGCGTGGTCGCACCGATGGTCTGCAGCTCACCGCGTGCGAGCAGCGGCTTCAGGATGCTGGCCGCGTCGATCGCGCCCTCTGCGGCACCCGCACCCACCAGGGTGTGGATCTCGTCGATGAAGGTGATGATGTCGCCACGGGTGCGGATCTCTTTGGTGACCTTCTTCAGGCGCTCCTCGAAGTCACCGCGGTAGCGGCTGCCGGCGATGAGCGATCCGAGGTCGAGCGTGTAGAGCTGCTTGTCCTTCAGCGTCTCGGGCACGTCGCCGCGCACGATCGCCTGGGCGAGGCCCTCGACGACGGCGGTCTTGCCGACGCCGGGCTCGCCGATCAGCACGGGGTTGTTCTTCGACCGGCGGGAGAGGATCTGCATGACCCGCTCCATCTCCTTCTCGCGCCCGATCACCGGGTCGAGCTTGCCGTCGCGCGCCGCCTGGGTGAGGTTGCGGCCGAACTGGTCGAGGATCTGCGAGCCCTTGTCGGGCGTCGCGTCGTTGCCGCCCACGGCGACCTGCTCCTTGCCCTGGTAGCCGCTGAGCAGCTGGATGACCTGCTGGCGAACGCGGTTGAGGTCGGCGCCCAGCTTGACGAGCACCTGAGCCGCGACGCCCTCGCCCTCGCGGATGAGGCCGAGCAGGATGTGCTCGGTGCCGATGTAGCTGTGGCCGAGCTGCAGCGCTTCGCGCAGGCTCAGCTCGAGCACCTTCTTGGCGCGCGGGGTGAAGGGGATGTGGCCGGTCGGCTGCTGCTGACCCTGGCCGATGATGTCTTGGACCTGCTCGCGCACCGCATCGAGCGAGATGCCGAGGGACTCGAGGGCCTTCGCCGCAACACCCTCGCCCTCGTGGATGAGGCCGAGCAGGATGTGCTCCGTGCCGATGTAGTTGTGGTTGAGCATCTTCGCCTCTTCTTGGGCGAGCACCACCACGCGACGGGCGCGATCCGTGAACCGTTCGAACATGTCTGTTTGCTCCTCAGGAACCGAGCAGGGGCGGTTCCGTTAGTTCGAGAGTAGCCACGGGGGCCCGCCGATTCGCCCGTGTTCGCTGTGGGCGGGATGGGTGTCGCGCCGCCTCGGGCGCGCGCGCCCGGGGTGGGCGAGCCGACGCCCGCGACCGGCCCGGCGCGGTGGCGGACACGCATGATTCAGGCTGCACGACCGATTCGGGCGACACCGGGCGTCCACCCGGCCCCAGCCTGAATCCTGCGCTGCTAAGAACGATGGGCCCATCCGGATGTAAAGCACACTTGACAACGCCGGCCTGTCAAGCTAACTTGACACCCATGGAGAGCGAGATCCGAAGGATGCGGGAGCAGGCGGGCCTGTCACAGGGCGCCCTGGCTGCCGCGGTCGGCGTGTCCCGGCAGACGATCAACGCGATCGAGACCGGTCGGTACGACCCCTCGCTCACCCTGGCCGTGCGGCTCGCCCGGCATTTCGCGTCCACCGTCGAGGAGGTCTTTCATGTCGACAACGAGTAGTCGTCTTCCCCTGTCCGTGCCGAACATCGTGCTGATCGGCGGATCCTTCGCCGGGGCGGTGGCCACCATCGTGCTCGGCAACTGGTTCGGGGCGGTCCTGCTGATCGCCCTCGGCGGGGGCGGCCTGCTGTCGGCGCTGCTCGCCCGGCGGTGCCGGCGCCAGCGACTGGCTGCGCATCAACGCGATCGAATACCGCGACGAGCGGGATGCGCCGCCTCGCCGTGCCACGGATTCGCCGTCGTCGGCGCGTGGGCCCTCGCGCTCAGCACGCTGGAGCTCGTCGCCGCGACGATCTACGTGGGTGCCGTGACGCTCACGACCTCGGTCAACGGCGCCGGCGGGAGCGTCGCGTTCACCTTCACGCGCGCCACCATGGTCGGCGGCGTCCTGGAGGCCATCGCCGCCCTGCAGCTCTTCGTGCTCGCCCTCGTCTGGGGCATCGCCAACACCCGCGCCGTGAAGCGCGGCTGACGCGCAGCGGTGCGGGCGTAGCATCCGACCGTGCCGCCGATCCTCGTCTTCTTCGCCACCTGGCGGGTCGACCCGGTCGCGCTCGGTGCCATCGTCGTGGCGGCCGCGCTGCTACGTCGGCGGGCATCATCCGCGCTCGAGCGTCGAGGCACCCGCTGGCCGATTGCAGGTTCACGCTCGCGTTCTTCGCGCTGGGTCTCCGGCAGCTTTGCGGTCGTCGAGTTCGGGTTTCTCGGCGCCTACAGCCACGAGCTGCGCTGGGCATTCACCACCCGGATCGCGCTGCTGCTCTTCGCCGTGCCCGCCTGCGATCAGCGCCGGCCGGCCGATCGGGTTGCTGCGCGTCTCGCTCGCCGAGGGCGGCATCGGCCGCCTCGAACGCGCGCTCACCACTCGCGTGATCCGACTGTTCGGCAACGCGATCTTCGCGACGATCTTCTCGGCGCTGGTGTTCTGCCTGTTCCTCACGCCCGTGGCCTGGGTGCTGCGCGGAACGCCCGGCCTTGAGCGCGGCGATGGGCATCATCATCCCGCTGCTCGGCCTGGTCATGGTGCTGCCGATCGTCGAGAACGCCGGCCGGGCGCACGAGCCTGTTCATCACGGTCGAGTTCTTGCTCGCGTTCGTCGAGCTGGTGATCGACGCGGTGCCGGGCATCGTGCTGCGGCTCAACGATGCGATCCTCGATCACGCGCCGCTCATCGGGCCGGCGGTGACCAGCGCGGCCGGCGTGGTGGCCCAACCCCGTGCACGACCAGCACCTGGCCGGCGACGCGCTGTGGTTCATCGCCGAGATCGCCGACGTGCCGATCCTGGTGCTGCTGTTCGTGCGCTGGACGCGATCCGAGAAGCGCGAGGAGAAGAAGTTCGACGACCTCAGCCGACGAGCAGCTCGACGAGTTGACGCGCCAGCACCTGGCGAACCCCCGAGGGTAGGTTGGTCACGACCGAGGTCGCGGCGATCTCGCCGTCGCTCGGCGGCGGCCGGCTCGCTGGCTCCGTGGGGTGCGGATGATCGACGCGCCCGCACCCGGGTGTCGACCTGGGTGCGCAGGTGGCCGACGTGCGCGGCGATCGCCGTCCTGCGGCAGCCGGCATCGGGCCCGCCGCCCTGATCGTCGACACGATCTTCGCGAGCGACGGCGTGTTCCCGGATCCCGCCGGCCTGGCGCCGGTCGGTCGCGGCCATCCGTGCCGCCGGTGGCCTCTTCATCGCCGACGAGGTGCAGCCCGGGTTCGGGCGGCTCGGGCGCTCCGACCCGAGTGGATCGCTCTGGGGCTTCGCCCGGCACGGGCTCGAGCCCGACCTGGTGAGCCTGGGCAAGCCGATGGGCAACGGGCATCCGATCGCCGGGGTCGTCGCCCGGCGCGAGCTGGTCGACGCGTTCGCGGCCCGCGGCCGCTACTTCAACACCTTCGGCGGCAACGGGGTCTCGATCGCCGCCGCTCAGGCAACGCTCGACGTGGTGCGCGACGAGGGGCTGCCCGAGCACGCCGCCGCGGTCGGCGGTCGGCTGCTCGAGGCTCTGCGCGCTCTCGACGACCCGCGCATCGGCGCGGTGCGCGGCGCCGGGCTCTTCATCGGGGTCGACCTGGTCGACGCCACCGGCGGCCCCGACGAAGCCGCTCGCCCTCGACGTGGTCAACGCGCTGCGCGAGCGGCGCATCCTGCTTGCGGCATCCGGGCCCGACAACCACACCCTCAAGATCCGGCCGCCCTGGTCTTCGACGATGCCGACGCGAGCCGGCTGGTGACCGAGCTGGCCGCCGTGCTGAAGGAGCACTGCATGAGCAACCTCGAGAAGGATCCGGGCGAGCTGCTGGTCGCCGAACCGGCGCCCGACGAGGACGTCGAGCCGGCCCAGCGTCGAGCTGCTCGACCCGCGCGAGGTTCCGCTCGGCGGACCGCGCGCGATGACCGTGCACCGCACGCTGCCCGCAGAAGAAGCGGAGCCTGGTCGGCGCCTGGTGCTTCGTCGACAGCTACGGGCCCGACCCGGTGAACGGGCGCGGCGCGATGGACGTGCCGCCGCATCCGCACACCGGACTCCAGACCGTCACCTGGCTCTACGCCGGCGAGATCGAGCACCGCGACAGCGCGGGCAGCTTCGCGCTGATCGAGCCGGGGCAGGTCAATCTGATGACGGCGGGCGCGGGCATCCAGCACTCCGAGGTCTCGACCGAGGCCACCACGACCCTGCACGGCGTGCAGCTCTGGATCGCGCTGCCCGACCGCTCGCGGCACGTCGCTCCGTTCTTCGAGCACTTCGTGCCCGAGCCGTTCGCGCACGGCGATGCGACCCTGCGGGTGTTCGTCGGCGAGCTGCTCGGGCACTCCTCGCCGGTCACCGCCTTCACCGAGCTCGTCGGCGCCCAGCTCGATCTGCCGGCGGGCGGCTCGGTCACCATCCCGGTCGAATCCCGGGTTCGAGCACGGCCTGGTCGTGGATGCCGGCGAGCCCACGCTCCAGGGCGTGCGAGTCGCGCGGCGGCAACTCGGGGTCGTGCCGACCGGCGCCGCCGAACTCACCGTGGAGGCCGGCGACCACCCGCTGCGCGCCCTCCTCATCGGCGGCGCGCCGCTCGGCGAGCAGATCGTCATGTGGTGGAACTTCGTCGGCCGCACCCACGAAGAGATCGTGGCGTTCCGCGAGCAGTGGCAGGCCGAGGTGATCGGCGGCGCCGACGCCGACGGCCGCTTCGGCCACGTCGACGGCTACGACGGCAGCGCGCTGCCCGCGCCCGAGCTGCCGAACGTGCGGCTGCGCCCGCGCGACTAGAGCGTTAGGCCGCGGTCGTTACCGTCGCGGCTCGGACCCGCCCGGCTCGACTCGGCGCCTTCGCGGCGAACCGCGCGCGCTCCTCGGCCTCGATCTTCGCGTAGCTGGCGCGCTCGTTGCGGTCGGAGCGGATCACCGAGCGCATGATGAACCAGAACAGCAGGCCGATCACGATGGTGGGCGCGAGGGCCCAGGCGATTCCACCCCAGAAGTCGGTCGGCATGGTGCTCAGGCTACGCCGTCGGCCTGCGACTGCGCTCAGTGCGCGTTGAGGGCGAAGGCCACCGCGATGGCGATCAGGATGACCACCAGGCCCGCGATCGCGACGAAGCGCGAGGTCCGCCGATCCATCAGAGCCCGGCCATCAGCCCTTGGCGAGGATGCCGACGATCCCCGAGATGATCAGGTAGAGCGCGACTGCCGCCGACCGCCAGCCAGATCACGATCCGCGTGGTCGTGATCTTCGGCTTCTTCGGGTCTTCGCCCGGCGAGGCAGGCTCATCACTTCACCAACGGGAACAGGATGGTCTCGCGGATCCCCAGACCCGTGATCGCCATGAGCAGCCGATCGATTCCCATGCCCATGCCCCCGGTCGGCGGCATCCCGTGTTCGAGCGCACGCAGGAACTCCTCATCGAGCCGCATCGCCTCATCGTCACCGCGGGCGGCCTGGGCCGCCTGCTCGACGAAGCGCTCGCGCTGGATGACCGGGTCGACCAGCTCCGAGTAGCCCGTGGCGAGCTCGAAGCCGCGGATGTAGAGGTCCCACTTCTCGACGACGCCGGCGATCGAGCGGTGGTCGCGCACCAGCGGGCTGGTGTCGACCGGGAAGTCCATGACGAAGGTCGGGCGCACCAGGTCCTTCTTGACGAAGTGCTCCCAGAGCTCTTCGACGTACTTGCCGTGGGTGGCGAGCGCGACCTCGATGCCGTTCGCGTCGGCGAGCTTCTTCAGCTCGGCGACGGTCGACTCGGGAGTCACCGACACGCCGGATGCGGCGCTCAGCGAGCCGTACATGCTGATGCGGTCCCACTGGCCGCCCAGGTCGTACTCGGTGCCGTCTGCCCAGGTGACGGTGTGCGATCCGGAGACGGCCATCGCGGCATCCTGGATCAGCTGCTGGGTCAGGTCGGCCATCTGCTCGTAGTCGCCGTAGGCCTGGTAGGCCTCGAGCATCGCGAACTCGGGGCTGTGCGTGGAGTCGGCGCCCTCGTTGCGGAAGTTGCGGTTGATCTCGTAGACCCGCTCGATGCCGCCGACCACCGCGCGCTTGAGGAACAGCTCGGGCGCGATGCGCAGGAACAGCTCGGTGTCGAACGCGTTCGAGTGGGTGGCGAACGGGCGCGCCGACGCACCGCCGTGGATGGTCTGCAGCATCGGCGTCTCGACCTCGAGGTAGCCGTGCGACGTGAAGGTCGCGCGCAGCGACGCGACGGCCGCGGCGCGGGCGCGCACCGTGACGCGCGCCTGCTCGCGCGTGATCAGGTCGAGGTAGCGCTGGCGCACCCGGGTCTCGTCGCTGAGCTCGGTGTAGCAGGTTCGGCAGCGGCAGGATCGCCTTGGCCGCGATCTGCCACTCCGTCGACCAGGATGCTCAGCTCGCCCCGTCGAGACGAGATGACCTCGCCGCTCACGAAGACGTGGTCGCCCAGGTCGACGTATTCCTTCCAGCGCTCGAGCGACTCCTCGCCCACCTCGGCGAGCGACACCATGGCCTGGATGCGCTCGCCGTCGCCCGACTGCAGCGTGGCGAAGCACAGCTTGCCGGTGTTGCGGAAGAACACGACGCGGCCCGCGACCCCGACGACCTCGCCGGTGGTGTCGTCGGCGACCAGCTCGCCGTACTTCGCGCGCACGGCCGGGATCGTCGTCGTGATGGGCAGCGAGACCGGGTAGGCGCCGCCGCCGGCGCCTCCGCCTGCGCGATCAACCGCTCGCGCTTGGCCAGGCGGACGGCCTTCTGCTCGGCGATGTCCTCACCGTCGCATCGTCCGGTCGGCTGCGGCCGCGGGGGTCTCGTCGCTCATGCAGGGCTCAGTTCAGGTAGAGGAGGTCGTTGTCGATCAGCCGCGCCGATCCGACCCGCGCCGCGATCAGCACCCGCGCCGGTCCGCGGTAGCCGTCGTCGACGGGCAGGAAGGTGCGCGGGTTCACGACCTTGAGGTACTCCAGACTAACCAGCCGCTCATCCATCAAGACCGACTGCGCGGCGGCGACCACGGCATCGATGCCCCGATCGGCTCCGGATGCTGCGGCCTCGAGCGCTCGGCTCAGAGCCGCCGCCGCGCGGCGCTCCTCGGGGTTGAGGTAGCGGTTGCGGCTGCTGAGCGCGAGCCCGTCGTCGGCCCGCACGGTCGGAACGACCTCCACCCGCGTGGCGAAGTTCAGGTCGGCGACCATGCGCTGCACGAGAAAGACCTGCTGCGCATCCTTCTGCCCGAACAGCACGTGGTCGGGCCGCACGATGCCGAGCAGCTTCGCCACCACCGTGAGCACGCCGTCGAAGTGACCGGGGCGGGAGCGGCCTTCGAACAGGGTCGCGACCTCGCCGCCGGTCACGGTGATCTCGGTGCCGCCGTCCGGGTACATCTCGCCGACGGTCGGCGCGAACACGTAGGCCACGTGATGCTGACTCAGGGCCTCGAGGTCGGCGGCCAGGTCGCGCGGGTACTTGTCGAGGTCTTCGTCGGCGCCGAACTGCAGCGGGTTGACGAAGATCGACACCACGACCGTGTCGGCCAACTGCCGCGCGCGGTCGACGAGCGCGAGGTGGCCCTCGTGCAGTGCGCCCATGGTGGGAACGAGCGCAACGCGTGCGGCCGGCGAGCTTGTCGCGCAACGCGGCGATCGTCTCGATGACGACGGGGCGGCCATCGCCGGCGAGCGCGTCGGCATCGGGCGCTGCGGTGTTCACGGTGCCTCCCCGGCACCGTCCTCCGCGGACGGCGCCAGATCGATCGTAGTCGGCGGCGCGGACTCCGCATCGGCCCCGGCGTCGGCGTGCGCCAGCGCGTTCTCGACGCTGGAGCGGACCAGCGGGCCGAGCAGCACTCCCGGTCGCTCGATGCCGATCTCGCGCAGCATCCCCGCCGCCTGATCGACGATCGCCGCCGAGAAGCTGCGCGCCGTCGCGATGGCTTCGGCGTACGCGGCGCGGTCGGCCTCGGCCACCACGATCGGCTCCGCGCCCATCTCGACGACCAGCGCCTGCGCGATCGGGAGCACCGGGGTCGGCGCGGTGACCGCGAACCAGGCATCGCGCAAGCGCACCAGGTCGATGCTCGTGCCGGTGAAATCCATCGCGGGATGAATCGCCAGCGGGATGGCCCCGGCCGCGAGCGCCGGGGCGAGCACCGCGGTGCCGAGACCGGGCGCCGTGTGGGCGACGAGTTGCCCCGGCTGCCAGGCGCCCGTCGCCGCCAGCCCCGAGACCAGGGCCGCGAGCTCGGCCTCGGGCACGGCGAGCAGCACGAGCTCGCTGCGCTCGACGACCTCGGGCACCGTCAGGATGGGCACGCCGGGCAGCAGGGCGTCGGCGCGGTCGCGTCCGCCGTCTGAGACGGTCGCGATGCCGACGACCGCGTGGCCCGCTCCGCCGAGCGCGGCGCCGAGCACCGCGCCCACGTGACCCGCGCCGACCACGCCGACTCCGAGGCGGCCATCGCGGTTCGGCACGCGGTCACTCACGCGGCCGGCTCATCCCCTGCCACCTGGCATCGTGAACCACGTGCGCGGTGCTCTCGCGGTGCGCCGCGGCGACCCCGCTCGCGGCGACGTCCCGGAAGAATCCGGCCGCGACCACGGCATCGAGGTCTTCGAGGGTCGCCCTGATCGGCCCCGCGACCGTGTGCACGTGGACGTCGGCGAGGCGCAGCATCCTGAGCAGCGGACCCTGGCGAAGGGAGACGCTCTGCATGCGCGCGGTCGGGACGACGACCAACGAGCGCCAGATCGCGCCGCGGCGCAGCAGCACGCCCTCGGCCTCGAGGGCGAAGCCGTTGCGGCGCCACGAGAACCAGCGCAGCACGGCGGCGCGGCGCGGCGACGCGGTGTACCCGTCACCGGGAATGGCCCGCGCCAGCCCGGACACCACCAGCTCGCGCGAGCCGTCGCCGACGATTCCGGGCAGCACCAGCTCGAGCACCCTGAACACCTCGGCGCGCGACCCGACGGGGAGGATCGTGCTGGTGCGCCTGCCGCCCTCTTGCCGGTCGGAGTGCGAGGCCAGGTTCATGCGCACCTCCCACCAGTCGGCCGGACGCCACAGCAACGGCTGGCGGATCTCCACCGAGTGGATGCGGCCGGGCGGGATGGTCTCGTTGTTGGTCGACAGCAGGCCGTAGCCCACCCGCACGCCGTCGGGCGTCGCGGCGATCGAGTAGCGCAGCGAGCGCGAGAAGCGCCGCACGATCTGCGACCCGACACCGAGCAGCACCGGGACGACGCCGAAGAGCACGAAGAACATGTGCGCCGCGCTGGCCAGGACGGCTGCCGCGACCACGAGCAGCACGAAGAAGACGGTGCGGTCGTGCAGCACGGTCGAGCCGAGGAGGCGACCGGGGTGCATCGTCACCACCGACTCCGGCGGAGCCAGCTGCGGGTCGAGTTCGGGCGCGACGAACTCGCGCGCCCGCTGGGTCACCATGCCGCCGAGCGAGCCGTCGTGCTCGAGCTGAGCCGCGGCGGTTCCCGCCTCGCGGCTGCCCGACGCGCGCTGCAGGATCAGGCGGCGCAACGCGTCGGCATTGCGGCCGGACAGGTAGGCGAGCGGCACGTTGGCGTCGTGGCCCGCGATGTTGATGTCGAGCCGCGCCGCGCCGAAGAGCCGCGCGAACAGCGGGCGACCGACGTTGATGCCCTGGATGCGGTCGAGCCGCCCGCGCCGGTTGGTGCGGAACAGGATGCCGCTGCGCACCTCGACCAGCTCGTCGGTGATCCGGAAGGTGTGCACCCGCCACGACAGCCAGAAGATCGTGACGATGACGATCAGCACCAGCAGCACGACCACCAGCGCGATCGGGATGAGACCGCGCCGCACGATCAGGTCGATCGGATCGCCCTGGCCGTCGCCCGGGCCGCCGCCGGGGCCGCCGCCGAGGAACAGCCCCAGGATGCGCTCGCGCAGATTGGCGAGCACGAATCCGGCGATGGCCACGAAGGCGAAGCCGCCCCGCAGCAGCGGGGTCGCCGGATGCAGCCGGTGCCACTCGCCGTCGGCGAGGTCGACCGCCGGAGGCGATCGCGGCGGCCGCGGAGGCGGGCGAGGCAGAGTCGGTCACAGCCCCGCCCGGCGGCTCTCGGCCAGCTCCACGAGTCGGTCGCGCAACTGCTCGGCGTCGGCCATCGGCAGGCCGGGAACCGTGATGTTGCTCGCCGACGCGGCGGTCACGAGCTTGAGCTCGGCCAGCCCGAGCGCGCGGGCGAGCGGGCCGCGGTTGATGTCCACCAGCTGCATGCGCCCGTAGGGCACCGCGGCGAAGCGCTGGAACAGGATCCCGCGACGCACCAGCAGGTCGTCATCGCGCAACCGGTATCCGATCGAGCGCACCCGGCGGGGCGTGAAGGCCGCGACGATGACGGTGATCAGCAGCATGACCGCCGGAAGGGCGAGCAGCCAGGTGAGCTGGGTGACCCAGAACGGCACGGTGGTCGCGGCCGTGGCGATGAGCCACGAGATGATGGTGCCGACCAGATCCACCCAGACGTAGCGCGGTGAGACCCGTCGCCACTCTCCCGGGACGGGGTCGAGGCCGCCCCGCGGCGCCACGGGCATGTCGATCTTCTCAGTCACGCTCTCACGCTACCCGTGCGCACGGCCGGCGATCCTCGCGTCCGGGCCGAGCGGCTCACAGGTGCACGCGGTCCGGGGCCTCGGGGCCGCGGTCGGGGTGATCGTCGTCATCATCGCTCGGCGGCACGCGGCAGAGGAACTCGGCGACCAGACCGCCCGCCAGCAGCAGCACGGCCCCGCCCAGAGCGGCAGCACGCGGAGCACGGTGTCGGTGGTCGTCGTGCCCGAGTGGATCACCAGCTCGATGGCGAGCCCGATGCCGAGCCCGGAAAGCAGGGCGCCCGCGAGGCCGGAGGCCTTGGCGAGCACCACGACGCGCGTCGCGTAGAACGAGTCGACCGGGTGCCGCAGAGGCCCGTGGGTCGCGCGGTACACCGGCACCGCGAGCGCCAGGACGGCGATCCCGATCAGCGCGAGCGTGGCCCCGAAGGTGAACTCGGGGCGGAACTTGGGCGCGCTCGCGGCGGGCAGGGCGATCTGCAGGAGGAACCCGACAACGGTGCCGATCACGGCGAGCAGGACGAGCGTCGACGGGTGGGTGCGGGTCACGACGTCCCTCCGGACGTGTCGGGCGCGCCGTCGGAGGCCGGGCCACCAGATCGGCGACGCGGCCGTGACCGGGCAGCACGGCATCCGGGTCCACCGCGAGCCACGGCTTCAGCACGAAGTCGCGCTCGAAGGCGCGTGGATGCGGCAGGGTCAGCCGGTCGGACGCGCTGACGAGTCCCGCGAAATCCACGATGTCGAGATCGAGGGTGCGATCGCCCCAGCGCTCGGCGCGGATGCGTCCGTGCGCCCGCTCGATCCCGGTGAGGACGTCGAGCAGCGCCTCGGGCGTCAGCGTGGTCGTCACCAGGGCGACCGCGTTGAGGTAGGGCGGCGCGGCATGGTCGACGCCCGATCGGGCGCAGAGCCGCGGTCTCGATGACCGGCGAGATGGCGGTCAACTCGACGCCGTCGGCCTCGGCGAGTTCGCGCGCGGCGGCCAGCAGCGTGGCCTGGCGGTCGCCGAGGTTCGCGCCGAACGAGATGACCGCGGGCTGCTCGATGAGCCGCTTCATGACGCTCATGCCACACGCCCGCGCGTGATCGTCACGCTCACGTCATCGAACGGAACGGCGATCGGCGCGCTGGGCTTGTGCACGGTGACCACGGTCATCATGGCGAGAGGGTACTCGAGCACCAGGGCGGCGACGCGCTCGGCCACCGTCTCGATGAGGTCGACGGGATCGCTCTCGACGGCGCTCACGATCCGGGCGGCCAGCTCGCCGTAGTCGATGGTTTCGGCGAGCTCGTCGCTCGCGCCCGCTGCGCTGAGCGAGAGATGCACCACCACGTCGATGAGGAAGAGCTGGCCGTTCGCCGCGCTCGTGCGCGAGCACGCCGTGGAAGGCGGAGGCACGCAACCCGGTCAGGGTGATCCGGTCGGCGAAGTTCATCGTTGCGCTCCCTCATCGGGTCGCGACCCGGCCCATCGGGCCCACACCTCGAGCGCGAGTCGCGTCGAAGGCACATCGTGCACCCGCACGGCCCACACCCCCGCGCTGGCCGCCAGCGCGCTGATCACCGCGGTCGGGGCGTCCCGCTGTTCGACCGGGGCTCCCTCGGGAAGCAGGTCGGCGAGGAACCGCTTGCGCGACGCCCCGATCAGCAGCCCGTGGCCGAGCGAACCGAGTTGCTCGAGGTGGCCGAGCAGAGCCCAGTTGTGCTCGGCGTTCTTGGCGAAGCCGAGGCCGGGGTCGAGCACGATCTGCGCGGGCTGCACGCCCTCGACGATCAGGCTGGCGATGCGATTCTTCAGCTCGCGGCCGCACGTCGGCGACCACATTGCGGTACTCGGGAACGGCATCCGCGCCGCCCTCGCGCCAGTGCATCACCACGTAGTGCACGCCGGTCTCGGCGATCACCCGCGCCATGCCCTCGTCGCCGAGGCCGCCGGTCACGTCGTTCACGAGTTGGGCGCCCGCGTCGATCGCGGCGAGCGCGGTGTCGGCGCGGCGCGTGTCGATGCTGACCGGGATGCCGCGAGCCACCAGCGCGCGCACCACCGGCACCACGCGCGCACGCTCGGTCTTCGCGTCGACCGGCTGCTGCGCCCGGACGGGTGGATTCCCCACCCACGTCGATGATCCCGGCCCCCTGCTCGACCAGCTCGCGCCGCGTGCGCGACGGCCGCGTCGACGGACTCGTACTTGCCGCCGTCGCTGAACGAGTCGGGCGTGACGTTCAAGACGCCCATGATCTGCACCTGTTCGGCGGCCATCAGTCGAGGCCTCCGACGTTCGTGGCCGTGATCAGCGCCATCGTCTCGGCGCGGGCGACGGGATCGGCGAGCTCGCCGCGGCTCGCGACCGTCACCGTGGTGCTCCCCGCCTGGCGCGAGCCGCGCGCGGTCACGCACGAGTGCCGGGCGTCGAGCACCACGAGCACGCCGCGCGGGCTGAGCCCCGCCTCCAGGGCGTCGGCGATCTGCTCGCCGAGCCGCTCCTGCAGCTGCGGGCCGCGAGCTCGAGGATCTCGACGACCTCGGGCAGCCGGCCCAGCCCGACGATGCGCTCGCCCGGCAGGTAGGCGACATGCGCGACTCCGGTGAACGGCAGCAGGTGGTGCTCGCAGACCGAGCGGAACGCGATGTCGCGCAGCAGCACCACCTCGCCGAGCTGTCCGGGCTCGGCGACGAACTCGGGGGCGTCGCGCAGCGGGTCGAGCGGGTCGCGGCCGAGTCCGGAGAAGAAGTCGGCGTAGGCCTCGGCCACCCGCCGCGGGGTCGCCGCCAGCCCGGGCCGGGCCGTATCCTCTCCGATCGCGGCGAGGAGTTCGGCCACGGCCGCCTCGATGCGTCCGGAGTCGATCACGGCCCTCCTAGGCGGTCGCGATACCGGGTGACTTGCGCGGGCGCGGGCTGCGCTTCGGGCGGGACGGAGTCGAGTCGACCCCGCCATCCACGATTCCTTCGTCGACCGGCGCCTTCGCGGCGATCTCGATCGGGGGCCGCGTGCTGATCGGGCGGCGATCACTCGACAGCCACTGCGGCCGTTCGGGAAGGCGCTTCACATCGGCGAAGATCTCGGCCAACTGCACGTGGTCGAGCGTCTCCTTCTCGATCAGCTCCTTGGCGAGGTTGTCGAGGATGTCGCGGTTCTCGTTGAGCACCTGCCAGGCCTCGTCGTGCGCCTGCTCGATCAGCTGCCGCACCTCGTGGTCGACCTTCTCGGCGATCTCCTCCGAGTAGTCGCGCTGGTGACCCATGTCGCGCCCGAGGAAGACCTCGCCGCTGCGACTGGCCGAGCTTGACCGAGCCGATGGCGGCGCTCATCCCGTATTCGGTGACCATCTTGCGGGCGATGCTCGTCGCCTTCTCGATGTCGTTGGATGCGCCGGTCGTCGGGTCGTGGAACACCAGCTCTTCGGCGACCCGGCCGCCCATCGCGTAGGCGAGCTGGTCGAGCAGCTCGTTGCGCGTGATGGAGTACTTGTCTTCGAGCGGCAGCACCATCGTGTAACCGAGCGCGCGGCCGCGCGGCAGGATCGTGATCTTGGTGACCGGGTCGGTGTGCCGCATCGAGGCCGCCGCGAGCGCGTGTCCGCCCTCGTGGTACGCCGTGATGAGCTTCTCTTTGTCGTTCATCAGGCGGGTGCGGCGCTGCGGTCCGGCCATCACGCGGTCGACCGCCTCGTCGAGGGCGCGGTTGTCGATCAGCTGCGCGTTGCTGCGCGCGGTGAGCAGAGCGGCCTCGTTCAGCACGTTGGCCAGGTCGGCGCCGGTGAAGCCCGGCGTCTTGCGCGCCAGCACCTCGAGGTCGACGCCCTTGGCCATCGGCTTGCCCTTGGCGTGCACCGTCAGGATCTTCTCGCGGCCCTTGAGGTCGGGCGCGTCGACGCCGATCTGCCGGTCGAAGCGACCGGGGCGCAGCAGCGCGGGGTCGAGGATGTCGGGCCGGTTGGTCGCGGCGATCAGGATGACGTTGGTCTTGACGTCGAATCCGTCCATCTCGACGAGCAGCTGGTTGAGCGTCTGCTCGCGCTCGTCGTGCCCGCCGCCGAGGCCGGCGCCGCGGTGACGGCCGACCGCGTCGATCTCGTCGACGAAGATGATGGCCGGCGAGTTCTGCTTGGCCTGCTCGAACAGGTCGCGCACCCGGCTGGCGCCGACGCCGACGAACATCTCGACGAAGTCGGATCCCGAGATCGAGTAGAACGGCACGCCCGCCTCACCGGCGACGGCGCGGGCGAGCAGGGTCTTGCCGGTTCCGGGAGGGCCGTACAGCAGCACGCCCTTCGGGATGCGGGCTCCGACGGCCTGGAAGCGCGCCGGATCCTTGAGGAAGTCCTTGATCTCTTCGAGCTCTTCGACCGCCTCGTCGGCCCCGGCGACGTCGGAGAAGGTCACCTTCGGGCTCTCTTTCGAGACCAGCTTCGCCTTCGACTTGCCGAACTGCATCACCCGGTTGCCGCCGCCCTGCATGCTCGAGAGCAGGAACCAGGCGAAGACGCCGACCAGCAGGATCGGGCCGAGGATGCTGAGCAGGCCGAGGAACCAGTTGTTCGAGGGAGGCACGTCGTCGTACTTGGCGGGGCTGGCATCCACCGCCTTGACGATGTCGATGCTGCGGGCCGCCACGTAGTTGAACTGCACCGTGGTGCCCAGGTTCTGGCCGCTGGGGTCGATGTACGCCTTGTTCAGCGTGAGATCGACGCGCTGGTCGCTGTCGAAGATCTTCGCGTTCTTCACCGTGCTGCCGTCGAGCAGGGCAAGGCCCTGCTCGGTGGTGATCGGGCGCGAGCCGGAGCCGCTGAGCAGCGTGAACCCGACCAGCAGCGCGGCGACGCCGAGCAGGACGTAGACCAGGGGTCCGCGAAGAATACGTTTGAAGTCCATAGTCGCTCGGGCGGTGCCCGATCCTCCCTCGGAAGCGTGACTGTCAGGCTACCGCGCGCCGCCTTGGGGCCCTCTGAATGTTCGCCCGAGGCGGAGCGTGCGGTTACGAATAGATGTGGGGCGCGAGCACGGCGACGGCGCGCAGGTTGCGGTAGCGCTCCGCGTAGTCGAGGCCGTAGCCGACCACGAACTTGTTCGGGATGTCGAATCCCACGTACTTCGCGTCGACGTGCACCTTCTCGGCCTCCGGCTTGCGCAGCAGCGCGCAGATCTCGACGGACGCCGGACCGCGCGTCTCGAGGTTCGCCTTCAGCCACGACAGCGTCAGCCCGGAGTCGACGATGTCTTCGACGATCAGCACGTTGCGCCCGTCCAGGTCGGTGTCGAGGTCTTTGACGATGCGGACGACGCCACTGGACTCGGTGCCGGCGCCGTACGAGCTGACGGCCATCCAGTCCATCTCGACGTCGCGGGTCAGTTCGCGGGCGAGATCGGCCATCACCATCACGGCGCCGCGCAGCACGCCGACCAGCAGCAGGTCGCGGCCCTCGTAGTCGGCCTCGATGCGGCGGCAGAGCTCGGCGATCCTGGCCTGGAGCTGCTCCTCGGTGTAGAGCACCTCGGTCAGATCGCCCTCGACGTCACGCGGTTCCATCGCTGCCTTTCGATTCGTGTTCCGGGCGCTGAACTGCAGTCTGCCGCCTCGTCGAACCACCATAACGCCGGGCAGGTCGACGCCTTCTTGGCCGTGCCAGTCGGTCACCAGCCTCGGCGACCTCGAGCGTCTGCTGCCTGCTGAGCGCGACGCCGAACTCGCTCGCGACCGCGAGGCGGATCAACCGCTGCCGCAGCGCGGGCGGGTTGGCCGCGAGCGCGTGGGCGTCGAGCGAGATTCCGGCTTCGGCGTGCTCGGCCAGGTCTTCGGCGAGCTCCTCGGCGAAGGAGTCCAGCGCCTCGGCGTCTTCGCGCAACTGGTCGGCCGTGCGGGCGAGGGCTTCGGCGACCCCCGGGCCGAGCTCGGCCTCGAGCAGGGGCAGCACCCTCGTGCGCACGCGCACGCGGGTGAAGGCCGGGTCGGCGTTCTGCGGGTCGGTCCACGGCTCAAGGCCGGCGTCCGCGCAGGCCCGCACCGTCGTCTCGCGCCGGATGCCGAGCAGCTGGTCTACGGTGGCGGCCGGGTGGGGCTGATGGGACTCGTGGCCGACGCCGCCCTCGCCGCCGAGAGGAGGGTGATCGGCGTCATTCCCGAGGCGCTCGCCACCCGCGAGCTCGCCCATACTGGAGTGACCGAGCTGCGGGTGGTGGCCTCGATGCACGAGCGGAAAGCGGCGATGTCCGAGCTCGCGGACGGCTTCCTCGCCCTCCCCGGTGGCATCGGCACCCTCGAGGAATGGTTCGAGGTGTGGACCTGGAGTCAGCTCGGGTTCCAGCCCAAGCCGTGCGGCCTCCTCAACGTGGCCGGCTATTTCGATCCTCTCCTGGCCTTCCTCGACCACATGACCGCCGAGCGCTTCCTGACCGAAGCGCGCAAACTTCACGGCCCTCGTCGACAACCAGCCCGAGCGCCTGCTCGACCGCCTCTCCTCCTACCAGCCGCCCCGAGCCCGCAAGTGGATCGACGCGAACGAGCGTTGAATCCCGCTTGACTTTCGCCCGTCGTCCGTTTACGCTTCCAAGCGTAATAGAGGCGTAATTTTTTCCGTCGCGAGCCGCCGGCGGGCTCCGCCGGCCAGAAAAAACAACGGCGTACAGGAGAGTCCATCATGCGTGATCCCGAAGATTCCAGCCGCCCGGCGTCCCAACGCCTTCGCCGAGGAGTTCCTCCGCCGCTTCGAGCAGGAGGACGAGCCCCTCCGCCGCCGAGGCGGACGTCGCCGGCCCCTGGCAGGTCGAGCCCGCCTCCACGGCCGAGGGTCGCGGCGAGGCCTTCGGTCTCTGGCGATTGGGTGAGCGAAGCCGGAATGGGGCGACGCGCCGGCCGGCCTCTTCCGCGAGCGCTCGACGGCGCTGCTCGCGGCCGCCGTCCGCCCGTTCGCGGGGCGGGAATCCCTACTACGAGTTGGGCAAGGAGCGCTGGAACGGCGGTTTTCCATTGCTGCGCCAGGGCGAGACGATCGGCTGGATCGATCTCTTTGACGAGGACTGGGCGTTCGGGGTCAACGTGCTGGAGCGGTTCACCCGCAGTCCCGAGGCGCTCGCCCGGCTGCTGGAAGCGGCGGGCCCTCTCGCCCTGGAGCGGGCGGGCCGGATCCTGCGCGAGCGGATCATGGGAGCAGCGGCAGAGGAGGCCGGGGAAACGGACGGGGGTCAGGTCCCGCGTCGAGCACTCGATGATGACCGCGATGTCGGTGCGGCCGCGCAGCGACACCCCCCCGGCGGTGACCGTCGCGGTCAGCGCGCCGAGGCCGACAACCGAGGCGCCGAGGCGGACGGCGTGGTCGACGGCGCGATCAACCCGCACCCGCGCCTGTGTCGGCTCGGCCAGCATGTGCCGAGCGCCGAAGGGCACGAGGACGACGTGGCCGAGCGGCATACCGGCGAGGTGCACCGAGGCGATCGTGACCGGCGGAACCGGCAGGCGGCGCAGCGCGACGTCATAGACCCGTTCCGGCACCAGCCCCAGCGGCCTCGACACGCGAGCGAGGTCCTCGGCGAGCCGAGCCCGCGGGTGGACGAGGAAGGCAAAGGTGCCGGTACCGCTCACAGCTCACCTCGGGGTGGTCGGCCCGCGTTCTCCGGGCGGCTGACCACAAGGAGAGGAGTGCGGCGAACGGTGATACCGGCGGGTCAGTCCTCGAAGGCCTCCGGCGGCGGGCAGCTGCAGACGAGGTGGCGGTCGCCGTAGGCGCCGTCGATCCGGCCCACCGGCGGCCAGTACTTGTCCGGGGCGTGGACGCCGACCGGGAACGCGGCCGCGGCGCGGTCGTACGGGTGGTCCCACTCCTCGGCCAGCGACCGGGCCGTATGCGGCGCGTGCCGCAGCACCGAGTCGGCCACCGCCACGTCACCGCGCCCGACCGCGTCGATCTCCTCGCGGATCGCGATCATCGCGTCGCAGAAGCGGTCGATCTCGCCCTGGTCCTCGCTCTCGGTCGGCTCGACCATGAGCGTTCCGGCCACCGGGAACGACATCGTCGGAGCGTGGAACCCGTAGTCGATGAGCCGCTTGGCGATGTCGTCGACGGTCACGCCGGTGTCGCCGGGTGATGCCCGCGCACGTCGAGGATGCACTCGTGGGCGACGATGCCCTGGTGCCCGGAGTAGAGCACCGGGTAGTGGTCGCGCAGCCGGGCCGCGATGTAGTTGGCGTTGAGGACCGCGACCTCGGTGGCCCGGGTCAGGCCGACGCCGCCCATGAGCCGCACGTAGGCCCACGAGATCGGCAGGATGCCGGCCGAGCCGTAGGGCGCGCCGGAGATCGGGCCGACTCCGGTCTGCGGGCCCGCCTCCGGCGCGAGCGGGTGGTTCGGCAGGTAGGGCGCCAGGTGCGCGCGCACCCCGACCGGGCCGACGCCGGGGCCGCCGCCGCCGTGCGGGATGCAGAAGGTCTTGTGCAGGTTCAGGTGCGACACGTCGGCGCCGAACTTGCCGGGCTGCGCGAGGCCGACGAGGGCGTTGAGGTTCGCGCCGTCGACGTAGACCTGGCCGCCCGCGTCGTGGACCAGCGCGCACAGCTCGGCGATGGTGTCCTCGTAGACGCCGTGCGTCGACGGGTAGGTCACCATGATCGCCGCGAGGTCGTCGCGGTGCTGCTCGACCTTGGCGCGCAGGTCGTCCATGTCGACGTTGCCGCCGGCGCGCGTCGTTCCGACGACGACAACCTTGAGCCCGGCCATGACCGCCGACGCGGCGTTGGTGCCGTGCGCGCTCGCCGGGATGAGGCATACCCGGCGGTTGGTCTCGCCCGTTGGCCTCGTGGTACGCGTGGATCGCCAGCAGCCCGGCCAGCTCGCCCTGCGAGCCGGCGTTGGGCTGCAGGGAGACGGCGTCGTAGCCGGTGATCTCGCACAGCCACGCCGACAGGTCGCGCGACGAGGCTGCGGATGCCCTCGGTCTGGCTCGGTCGGGGCGAACGGGTGCAGGTTCGCGAACTCCGGCCAGGTGATCGCCACCATCTCGGTGGTGGCGTTGAGCTTCATCGTGCAGGAGCCGAGCGGGATCATCCCGCGGTCCAGGGCGAAGTCGCGGTCGGCCAGGCGGCGCAGGTAGCGCAGCATCGCCGTCTCGCTGTGGTGGCTGGGGAAGACCGGGTGGGTCAGGTAGTCGGACGGTGCGGACTGCGCCGTTCCACCAGGCCGGGTCGCCCTCGGCTGGCGCCGGCCGACCCCGGCCACACCGAACGCGCCCCACACGGCGAGCAGGTCGTCGCCGGTGGTCGTCTCGTCGGTGCTGATCGACACGCGTGTCGTCGTCGACGCGGCGCAGGTTGACCCCGCGCGCGACCGCCTCGCGGAGCACGTCGTCGGCCTGGCCGGGGACCCGCACGGTGACGGTGTCGAAGAACGCCTCGGTCGGCACGTCGATCCCGCCGTCGCGGAGGCCGTCGGCGAGTGCTCGCGCATAGCCGTGGGTGCGGCGCGCGATCGCGGCGAGGCCGGCGGGGCCGTGCCAGACCGCATACATGCTGGCCATCACCGCCAGCAGGACCTGCGCGGTGCAGATGTTGGACGTCGCCTTCTCGCGGCGGATGTGCTGCTCGCGGGTCTGCAGCGCCAGCCGGTATGCCGGGGTAGCCCGCGGAGTCGACGGAGACGCCGACGAGCCGGCCGGGCATCTGGCGCTCCAGGCCGGTCCGGACCGCCATGTAGCCGGCGTGCGGCCCCCGAAGGCCATCGGGACGCCGAACCGCTGGGTGGTGCCGACGGCGATGTCGGCCCCCCACTCCCCCGGCGGCGTCGCGAGGGTGAGCGCGAGCAGGTCGGCGGCCGCGGTGACGAGGGCGCCGTGCTCGTGCGCGGCGGCGGTGACGGCGCGGAAGTCGCGCAGCTCGCCGTCGGCGCCGGGGTACTGGACGAGGACCCCGAAGACGTCGCGGCCGCCGGCCGCCGCGCGGAGCGCGTCGGCGGTGTCGACGCGGGCGAGGTCGGCCACGGCGACCTCGATCCCGAGCGGCAGCGCCCGGGTCCGGGTGACCGCCAGGGACTGCGGCAGGATGTGCCGGTCGACGAGCAGGACGGCGTCGGCGTGGGCTCTTGACCGAGCGGCGCATCAGGGTCATCGCCTCGGCGACGGCGGTGGCCTCGTCGAGGAGGGAGGCGCCGGACACCGGCAGCCCGGTCAGGTCGCTGACCACGGTCTGGAAGTTGATGCAGCGCCTCGAGCCGGCCCTGCGAGATCTCCGGCTGGTAAGGCGTGTAGGCGGTGTACCAGGCGGGGTTCTCCAGGACGTTGCGCTGGACCACCGGCGGGGTGACGGTGCCGTAGTAGCCCAGGCCGATCATCGAGCGCATCACGGTGTTGAGGCCGGCCAGCGACGCGCAGCTCGCGGACGACGGCGCTCTCGGACGGCGCCGCGTCGAGGCGCAGCGCGCGCTGCGAGCGGATCGCCGCCGGGCACCGCGACGTCGATGAGCGCGTCGAGCGACGGCTGGCCGACGACCTCGAGCATGGCCGCGACGTCGTCGGGCGAGCGGACCGATGTGGCGCTCGACGAAGGGTGCGGCCTGGCTGGTGTCGACGTGCAGCGGCGTGTCCGGGTGCCCGCTCTCGTCAGGCTCGCGGCCGGCGTCGGCTCGAACCCGTTGTCGGTCACGGTCGTTGACGCGGCGGTCTGGGTCACGTGGCATGGCTCCTGGAGGTCCCTGCGGTCGGCACGGTAACCCCCTCTGTCGCCCACGTCGCCGTGCCTCCAGAGTCGCCTCGCCCGCACGGTCCTGGCGCCTGAGAGGTTCCGGGGTGTTGCCCCTTCGGCGCCCCGGCTGACGGTTCACACCGTCCCGGGGACTCTCCCGTGTGGGTTGTTCGCGGCCGAGCCCAATCTACCAGCGCCGGTGGCGTCGCGCCGCCGGGTCGTGCGGCGGCGGTGCGGAAGTCGGTGCGGTCCAGAGCACGAACCCGCGGGAGGGTCCGCGGGTGTCAGGAGATGCGCTGGGCCCGGCGAGCGCTGCAGCTCGTCGTCGGGGTGCGCCGCCGGGACCTCGTCCTCGGGGCGCTCGCTCGGGCAGGGCCGCCAGCGTCGCCCTCGACCTCGCGCCAGACGCGGCCGACGGCGATGCCGAAGACGCCCTGGCCGCCCTGCAGCAGGTCGATGACCTCGTCGGCCGACGTGCACTCGTAGACGCGTGGCGCCGTCGCTCATCAGGGTGATCTGGGCGAGGTCCTCGACGCCGCGCTCGCGCAGCGCCTGGATGGCCACGCGGATCTGCTGCAGCGAGACGCCGGTGTCGAGCAGGCGCTTGACGACCTTGAGCACGAGGATGTCGCGGAACCCGTAGAGGCGCTGCGTTCCCGAGCCGGTGGCGCTGCGGACGGACGGCTCGACCAGGCCGGTCCGAGCCCAGTAGTCGAGCTGGCGGTAGGTGATGCCGGCGGCCCGGCAGGCGGTCGGGCCGCGGTAGCCGATGTCCTCGCTCGAGCTCCGGGAGGTCGTCGTCGAAGAGCAGGCCCTGTGCGGACGCCGGGACGTGCGTTCGACGCTCCTGCGCGTCTCCTGTGGCGGCCACGGCGTCCTCCTGAGTGTGGTGGGGTTCCCCCGCGCCAGGCCGCTGACGGTGTAGTTACATCGCGGTGTTTTCGGCGCTGACCTCCCGACGGTAGGGCGTTCCGGGGCTGGGGTCAATCACCGGTCGAGGCGCAGCCCCTCGGCGTGTCGCCGGAACATCGTCAACCCTCACCGTTGAGGTTGACGGTTAGCTCTCGCGCGGCGAGCCCTTCGTCTCCCGGGTCGGTCGGGGTCGCCCTGCGTCGTCTCGAAGTCCTCGGCGGAGACGTGGTCGAGGAACTCGCGGAACTTCTCGACCTCGTCGTCCTCCTCGGGCGTCAGCGCCACCCCGGCCTCCTCGAGCACCGCCTCGGCGACGACGATCTCGGTCTGCGTGCGCAGCGCCAGGGCGATGGCGTCGGAGGGGCGGGCGCTGATCTCGCGTCGTCCCGTCGATGACGAGGACCGCGTAGAAGACCTTGTCGCGCAGCTCGACGATGCGGACCTGGGTGACGCGGTGGCCGAGCGGCTCGATGACGTCCTTGAGCAGGTCGTGGGTCAGCGGCCGCGGCGGCTCGACGCCCTGCTGCGCGTAGGCGATGGCGGTCGCCTCGGCGGCACCGATCCAGATGGGCAGGTAGCGCTCACCGTTCCGCTCGCGCAGCAGCACGATCGGCTGGTTCGTGGGCATTTCGACCCGCACCCCGAGGACGTCGACGGGCTTCACCTGGTCCACGTTACTTCGCCTGGCTCAGGTTCGTCAGCCCGGGTTCAGCGGTGTCGCACGCCGGTGCGGACCAGAGCCGTGTGCAGGGCGATGCACAGCGCAGGACCTCGGGCGTCGGGTCCTCCGTCGGCGCTCGGCCGGGCTGCGTCCGGCACGGCCGCGGCAGACCGCGCGGGGCGGACGATCTGCTCGCACCAGGCCGATCTCGCGGTCCGCCGCGGTGCGGAACGGGCGCAGGTGCCGGGGTTCGACGCCGTATGCGGCCAGGGCGGCGGCCGCCCGGGCGACGGCGAGCGCGTCGTCGTCGAAGTGGCCGCCGGCGTCGGGCCGGACCAGGCCGTAGTTCTCCAGGGCCTCGAGGGTGGGCCGGTCGAGGCCGGCCGCGTCTCGCAGCTCCCGCGCCGTCATGCCGCAGGGTCGGCGGGGCCGCCAGCTCGTCCGCGGTGGGCAGCGTCCGGGTCGGCGGCCGCCGTCGCGGGACGTGCGGCGCGGGCGTCGGCGCCGCCGCGGCTCCCCGGGCGTCAGCCCGCGGTCCATGGCGTCGAGGGCGTCGCGGATCACCTTCAGCGGCCAGAACCGGTCACGCTGGGCGCGTGAGCACGTAGCGCAGCCGCTCGACGTCGCGGTCGGTGTAGGTGCGGTAGCCCGAACCGGTCCGGTGCGGCGTCACCAGGCCCTCGGCCTCGAGGAACCGGATCTTGGAGATGGTGAGGTCGGGGAAGTCCGGGGTGAGCGCGGCGAGGACGCCGCCGATGGTCAGCGATCCGGCGGGCGCACCCGAGGGACCTCGCCCGCTGTCCTGGTCCGGCGAACCGGGCCTGTTCGGATCCACGTCGAGCCACGCCGAGCCGTCCGAGCCGGATGCCCTCCCGGCGTCGGAGGGGGTCACTCCTGTCGCTGGCCCGCGTAGAAGACCAGGCGGAACTTGCCGATCTGGACCTCGTCGCCGGTGCGCAGGCCGGCGTGGTCGACCAGCTCGCGGTTGACGTAGGTGCCGTTGAGGGAGCCGACGTCGCGCACCGCGTACCCGTCGCTCTCCTGCGACGAAGACCGCATGCTTGCGCGAGACGGTGACGTCGTCGAGGAAGATGTCGCTGTCGGGATGCCGTCCGGTCGTCACCTCGGCGTCGTCGAGGAGGAACCGCGCGCCGGTGTTGGGGCCGCGCAGCACGATGAGCAGCCCGGTGCCGGGCCGCAGCGCGTCGATGGTGGCCTGGTCCTCGGCGGAGAGGCCGCGACCGTCGACCTCGACCGCCTCGTGGGGCGTGCCGACGCCCTGGAAGCGCATCGTCGTGGAGTCGCCCTGCCGGCTGGCCGGGGGCGGGGTCTTCGAGGTGGTGTCCGGAGTCTCAGCGGGGCTGGGCTCGGGCTCGTGGTCCGTCATGGCCGCATCTCCTTCGTCACTGCCGGTGCGCAGAACCCTAGTGGATCGCGGCGCGGTGCTCAGCCCAGCCCCTGGCGGTAGGTGGCGACGTCCAGCAGGCCGCTCGCGGCGTCCGGGTCGGACGGGCGCAGCTCGTACATCCAGCCCTCGGTGTAGGGCGCCGAGTTGACCAGCTCCGGCGACCCGTCCAGGGCGGAGTTGACCGCGGTCACCTCGCCCGTCAGGGGGGCGTAGAGGTCGCTGACCGACTTGGTCGACTCCACCTCGCCGCACGTCTCGCCGGACGTCAGGCTGTCGCCGACGGAGGGCAGCGACACGTAGACCACGTCGCCGAGCGCGTTCTGGGCGTAGGCCGTGATCCCGACCCGCAGGGTGCCCTCGTCCCGCTCCTCGACCCACTCGTGGTCGGCCGTGTAACGCAGGTTCTCGGGGTACTCCAGCTCGCTCATCGTGCTCGCTCTCGGGTCACTGTGGCGTGGGGCCAACTGGGGTCATCTGGGGTCATCGGCTCGTCGGACTGCTGGTGGGCGGGCCCGACGGGCTACCGGATTCGGGGACGGGCTGAGCGTAACGAGGCGTTCGTGGCGACTGCAACGCGTCGATCCGCACGGTGTCGAGCTGCTCGACACTCGCCGTCGCATCGACCCGGCGCAGGGTCTCGACGATGCCACCTGGGATGTTCAGGGCCGAGGCCATCGTCGCCTTGTCGCCGATCGCGAGGACCGTGAACGGCCGCGACAGCGGCTGCCCGTCGACCTGCAGCTGCGCCCCGGAGGAGGAGAACCAGGAGCTCGCGACGACGCGGTTGGCGCCGTACTGCACCACTTCCGCTCCGGCGTCCCGCAGCTCCTGGAGCAGGTCGAGCAGCATCGCCGCGGTGACCTTCTGGCTCGGGTCGGCGACGGTCACCCTGATCCCCGGACCCTGCGCCGGGGCGGTGCCAGCGAGCACCCGCAGCGAGTCGAGCTGCTTGGTCGCCTGGTCGATGGCCGCCTGGCTGGTGTCGGCGCCGCTGCTGAGCTCGTCGCGCTGGGCCTGCAGCTCGCGGACCTGCTGGTCGAGGCGCGTCGACCGTTGGCTGACGTCGTCGAGGACGCGGACCAGGTCGTCCTGTCGCATGCTGTCCAGCCCGGAGTCCTGGGTCTGCTGGATCTGGGTGGCGATCGCGAACCCGAGAGCCAGGGCGAGCACTGCGCCGAGTGCCTGGGCCTTGGTGCTGCGGGGCGCCCCGGCCCGGGCGAGCCGCCGCCACGACGACGACCCTCGAAGCGGGGTCGATGCAGCGGATCTTTCGTCGGTCAACGCTCAGGCCTTGAACAGGTGGCGCCGGATCGACGCCACGTTGGAGAAGATCCGGACTCCCAGCACGACCACGACACCGGTCGAGAGCTGCGTCCCCACGCCGAGCTGGTCGCCGAGGAACACGATGAACGCCGCGACGAGGACGTTGGACAGGAACGAGACGACGAAGACCTTGTCGACGAAGATCCCGTCGAGGACGGCACGGACGCCGCCGAAGACCGCGTCGAGGGCGGCGATGACGGCGATCGGCAGGTAGGGCTGCAGCCACACCGGGACCGACGGGTGCAGCAGCAGTCCGGCGACCACGCCGGCGAGCAGGCCGATGGCGGGGATCACGAGCGGACCTCCGTGCTGGGGGTGGAGCCGCCCCGTGGGGCGGACGACGGGGACGAGCCGGACGACGGGGACGAGCCGGACGTCGGGGATGCCGGGGTCGCCGTGCCGGTGGCTGCCGGCGACACCGGAGCGGCGAACCTCAGTGGAAGCGACGGACTGCGCGGGACGTCGACCCGGTTCGCGGTGGTGACCGTCGACGGGATCGCGTAGTTGTCGCCGAGGGACTTCAGGTATGCGCCGGACGCCGAGCCCGCGAACCCGGTCTGCAGCTCGCGACCGTCGCCGACCGCGGTGATGACATAGGGCGGCGTGAGCGGGCGGTAGTCGACGAGGATCGCATCCCCGGCGAACCGGATGGACGACCGCGAGGTCAGCCGCTGGCCGTTGACCGACATCGCCTCGGCGCCGGCCTGCCAGAGGCCGTTGCAGAGGATCTGAAGGTCGAAGGACGTCACCCGGCCCTGCGGGAACCCGCCGGCGTCACGAGGGTCGCCGCTGGCGGCTTTCGCGCGAGCGTCCGGCGCGTCGTCGACGGTGAGAACCAGCCCTGGGCCGCTCACGGCCACCACGCCGGTCAGCAGCCGGAGCCGCGCCAGCTCGGCGGACAGCTGTGACGCCTGGCTGGCCAGGGCGGCGGACTGCGCATCCTGGATCTGCTGGCCCAGCCGGCTCACCTCGCCGGCGAGCTCGTCACCGCGGGTCTGGCGCGCCTCGATCTGCTGGATCAGCTGCTCCTTGTCCCGGGAGGCGGTGGTACCGGCTGGGCGCAGGGCATACGCGGCGGCCACGAAGAGGAACCCGATGATCACCGCAGCGACTAGCACCCAGGGGCTGCGCAGGGAGGTGCTCGGCGGCAGGCCTTCCGCCGAGCGTCGAGCGGCCGCCGCCGCGTAGGACGGGTCCAACGGGCGGTCCATCAGCTGCTGCAGGAGGCTCATCGAGCCCGCCAGCGGCCGCCGGCCGTCGCTGTGGCCGGCCTCCGACGAGTCGGGGTCTGAGAGCGGCGGTGTCGTCATACCGGTCCGGGCGCCGTCCGGCTCGCCGCGGTCCGAGCGCGGATCACCGCGCCGGCCTGGATCGCATAGAGCACGGCGGCCAGCAGGTAGAGCACGACTCCCCACCACGCGAATGCCCACCCGACCGGCCGGGCAACGTCGCCCACGACCCCGTCCACGGTGCTGAGCAGAAGGATGGGGAAGGCATAGAGCAGGTTGAACGTGGCCGCCTTGCCGACGAAGTGCACCGGCAGCCCGGTCTGTCCGACCCGCTTGAGCAGGAGGATGACCACGCCCATGAACAGGTCACGACCGACGAGGACGAGCAGCAGCCACAGCGGGATGATGTCGCGAATCGTCAGCGCCACCAACGTGGTGAGCACGTAGAGGCGGTCCGCGAGCGGGTCGAGGAGCTCACCCACCCGGGAGACGAGGTTGAACCGCCGGGCGATCTTGCCGTCGAGGTAGTCCGTGACGCCGGAGAGGATGAGGACGACGAACGCCCAGATGTCCTGGTGGCTGAACAGCAGCCAGAGGAACACCGGTACGCCGACCAGGCGCAGGGCCGACAGGACGTTGGGCAGGGTGAGGACGCGGTCGGTCGCCGCACCGTCGATCCGCTCCCCCTCGCCCACGCCGGGAAGCCTAATCGGGTGGCAGTCGCGCGGTCCTCAGCGTCGACGGAACCGGCGGTCGACGGTCCACCCGCCACCGCCCAGCCCCGCGAAGGCCAGGCCGACGGCGGCGAGGAGCAGCTCCAGCTCGCCGGCGAATCCGGGCTGACCGTCGGTGAACACCGCACCGGTCCGCCACTTGACGTAGACCAGAGCGCCGATCGCGATGACGGCGATGCCGATCCCCGCGACGCGCACGAGAATGCCGAAGATCAGGGCGACGGCGATCGCCACCTCGCACACGCCGACAGCGAAGGCCATGGTGTCGGCATACGGGATGCCGACCTGTGCGAACTGGGCGCGCGTGACATCGAGGTGCTGGACCTTCTGGAGGCCGCGGACCGCAAAGATGGCGGCGACTACGAGGCGCAGCAGCAACAGGCCGATCGCGCCGTCCCAGCGGTCGACGACGTGCCGGGTGCGCGGCGGCCGCGCCTCCTCGGGGTCCTCCCACTCGCTCTCGCTGACCGGGCTCACGCCGAAGGGCCGCAGTGTCGTGGTGCGGTTCGGATCCTCCATAGGCCGGGTCGAACCCGGGTCCTCGGTGGTCGATCGTTCGGGCAACGTGCTGCTCATGCACCCTCCTGGCCGGTCCCGTACCTCACCTCTCCACTGTGCCCGACAATCGGCCGAGCTCCGTGGAGGCAGGCCGCGACACGGTCGGAGGTCTCGCTCTGGACCGATCGGCCTCAGCGCGCGGACCATGACGCCCACCGCAGGACCTGTATGCGGAGGGCCGGCCCGGGCGGCGGGTCCAGCTGGTACTGCGGGTACTTCGCGACCAGAGCGGCGAGACCCTCGTCGGCGGCGTCGATGCCGACCACGGTTGCCTGGCCGTCGGCCCGGACCCACCAGAGCGTGGCCCAGTCGTCGGCGTAGTGGTCGACGAGGAGGCTCACGGCCGGGTTCTCGGCGACGTTGGCCAGCCGGCGCAGAGCCGTCGTGGACTTCGGCTTGGCGTCGACGGCGCTCCAGATCGTCTCCCCGACGACGGCGAAGACGACGGGGACGAGATGCGGCGTCCCCGTCGGGTCCGCGGTGGCGAGCCGAGCGACGCGGGCCGCGCCGAACCGCTCGGCCGCGTCGTCCAGACGAGGGCTCACCGGCTCGGGTGACTAGGCGCCGCGCAAGCCGATCGGGTTGCCGTTGGGGTCGGCGAGGACGCAGACCCGAGCGCCGGGTGCGACCTGGCGTGGAGCGGACTGCTCGGTGGCACCGGCGGCCAGGAGGCGTTCGCGCATACCGTCGAGGTCGTCGACGTCGGCGTAGGCGACCGGTCCACCGGTCTGCTCGCCCGGGGCGAGGCTCACCTCGAAGCCGCCGGCGTCGAACCCGACGTAGTAGGGGCTGTCGGTGTGGGGATCCCCGTAGAGGGCGGTGTAGACGGCCTTGGCGGCGTCGAGGTCGGCGGCGGGGACGACCAGGCTGCGGATCGTGGGGCTCATGGATAACTCCTCGTGTGCTGTATGCGGGGGGACGCCGTCTGCGTTCCGCCTCGTCGAAGGAAATGACGGATCAGGGCTGCCGAACGTGACAGCGACGGATGGTCGGCCGCTAGGACCGGGCCTGCTGGATGCGCAGCATGTTGCCGGCAGGGTCACGAAACGCGCAGTCGCGCACGCCGTAGGGCTGGTCGGTCGGCTCCTGGACGACCTCCGCACCGCTCGACTCGAGCGCCGCGAACGTCTCGTCGACGTCGGCGCTGGCGAGGTTGACGCCGAAGTAGCTGCCCTTGGCCATCAGCTCGAGGATCGTGCGCCGCTCGTCGTCGGTGACCCCCGGTGCCACTCCGGGCGGGTGCAGCACGATGGAGGTGTCCCGTTGGCCGGCGGGCCCGACGGTGATCCACCGCATCCCCTGGTGCCCCACGTCACTGCGGACCTCGAAGCCGAGGGCGTCGCGGTAGAAGGCGAGCGAGGCGTCGGGGTCGGTATGCGGGAGAAAGCTCGAGTGGATGGTGATCTCCATGACCGTCACGTTAGGCGCGGCTCGGCGGGTCGCGCTTCTCGATTCCTGACCGGTTTGGTGACCTGTTTCGCGACACACGGGACCAGCCCGACGGTCGCGTCCGCGTACTGGTCGCGGTAGACGCTCGGCGGAACTCCGACCAGCTCGGTGAACCGGGTGCTGAACGTGCCCAGGGAAGAGCAGCCGACGGTGAAGCAGACGTCGGTGACGCTGAGGTCACCGCGCCGGAGCAGCGCCATCGCGCGCTCGATGCGCCGGGTCATCAGGTAGCCGTAAGGCGCTTCGCCGTAAGCCAGCTTGAACTGTCGGCTCAGGTGGCCGGAGGACATGTTCGCCCCGCGGGCGAGCGCCTCGACGTCCAGCGGACTGGCGTACTCGCGGTCGATGCGGTCCTTGACCCGGCGCAGGACCGCGAGGTCCTTCAGCCGCTGGTCCTCGGCGGGGATGGTGGCCATCGGGTTCGATGGTGCCACGTCCGGAGGTCGTCCGGCCGGACCGGGCTCGGCATAGCCATTGCGTTATATAACGCGGTAGGTAAGTATGGTGGCCATGGACGCCGTGCTGCACGCGTTGGCCGACCCGCATCGTCGGGTGATGGTCGAGGCGCTGACCGCCGGCGAGGCGACCGCGGGTGAGCTGGGGGCGTTGGTACCGGTCAGCCAGCCGGGGGTCTCCCGACACCTCTCGGTGCTCAGGGAGGCCGGGCTCGTCGACGTCCGGCCGGACGGCCAGCGCCGGATCTACCGGCTCCGGCCGGAGAGCCTGGGGCCGATCAGCGAGTGGCTGCGCCAACGTCAGCGCGTCTGGGAACAGCGGATGGACGCCCTCCACACCGAGGTGGCCCGGGGTGCACGACAACGAAAGGACACACGATGACCGTCAGCCTGCTGGGAGAGGTTCGCCGCGAGGGCGACCGCGGGACCGTCCACATGGAGGACGTCTACGACACCGACATCGAGGACCTCTGGGGGGCGGTGACCGAACCCGAGCGGCTCACGCGGTGGCTCGCCGAGGTCGAGGGCGACCTGCGGGTCGGTGGGGACGTCTACGCGTCGTTCACCAGTACCTGGGAGGGCCCGATCCGCGTCGAGGTATGCGACGCACCGCACCGCCTGCTGCTGACGCTCGCTCCGGCCACGCCCGACGAGACCCAGATCGAGGCGCTACTCACGGCCGAGACGCACGGTACGCGGCTGGTCGTCGAGGAGCGCGGCTTGCCGTGGGACGCGGCTCCCGACCACGGAGCCGGTTGGCAAGCCCACCTCGACGACCTCCGCGCTCACCTGGAGGGGCGCCCGGCGGGCGACTGGCATACGCGCTGGACCGAGCTGATCCCCGCATACCGGCCGGAGCGGCAGCCATGACGGCGGCCGTCGGGTCGGCCCTGGCGACCGAAAAGGCGGCGTTGCTGACCTGGTTGCAGCACCAGCGGGACAGCGTCGTGGCCATCGTCCAGGACCTCGACCCGGAGCTGGCGGCGACGTCGGTGGTTCCCAGCGGCTGGACGCCGGCCGGGCTCGTGTCGCACCTCAGCGGCGCCGAGCGGTTCTGGGTCGGATGGGTGCTGTCCGGTCAGCGCTCGCCGCGGCACGGTCAGGGCGACCAACCCTCGCTCGCGGAGGCGCTGGCCGACTATCGCGAGCAGATGGCGGTCAGCGACGGCCTGCTGGCGGTGCTGTCGGTGGACGCCCGTCCAGTGGGGCTCGAGCAGCCGGATCTCCCCACCGAGCTGCGGGACGTCCGGGAGGTGCTGCTGCACCTCATCGAGGAGACGGCCCGGCACGCTGGACACCTCGACATGGCGCGCGAGCTCCTCGACGGCCGAACCGGCTTGGGCCCTCGCTGACTGGAAGAACGGCGCGCCGCAACAACTGCCTGAGAGGGCTCTGGTTGCGGCCAGAGCTCCATCTCGGCCGCAACCACTGACACCGATTGCAGATGTTGCGGAGCGCCGAGACGCGATGAACTCAGTCGGGCTGACAGGATTTGAACCTGCGACCCCTTGACCCCCAGTCAAGTGCGCTACCAAGCTGCGCCACAGCCCGTGGCCGGCCACGTGAAACAGCAAGGTGGCCGTGGCTCCCCGGCCGGAGAGCGAACGAAAGGCTAGCGCACCGCATACGGGCGTCCGAAATCGCGGCGGCAGGCCCCTCACACCTCTCGAGGGGCCTGGCGCAGGTCGGCCTCGATGGCCTCCAGGGTGCGGTCCTTGGTCTCGGGAACCCGCAGCCGCACGAACACCAGGAACCCGACGCTGAGCACGGCGAAGAACAGGAACACGCCGCCCACCCGGCTCGGGACGCCAGGGTCGCCGACGACGACGGGGAACAACAGCGCCACCAGGAGGTTCGCCCCCCAGTTGGCGGCCGTGGCCATGCCGGCCGCCCGAGCCCGGATGTCGCCGGGCATCACCTCGGCCACCAGCAGCCAGGCGAGCGGACCGGCGGAGATGGCGAAGAAGACCATGTACGCGAGGATCGCCGCGACGGTCACCGCCCCGACGCCCGAGAGCGAGAGCATCAGGGTGGCCCCGGCGGCGACCAGGCAGGCGACCATGCCGACGAGGCCCACCGTGAGCAGCGGACGGCGGCCGTAGCGGTTGGTGAGCCACACCGACAGCACGGCGCCGGCAGTGTTGACGCCGCCGACGGCCAGCGACGCGATCTGCGCGCCGTTGGCCCCGCTCACGCCGGCCGTGCGGAAGACGTCCGAGGAGTAGTAGATGACGGCGCCGACGCCGACGAGGGCGTTCATGAGAGCCATCACCAGGCCGACGACCACGGCGGGGCGAAACCGCGGAGCGAAGAGCGAGGGCGCCGGCGCGGTCGAGTCCACGGCTGACACCAGGACGATGGCGTCGAGCTCCGCCTCGGCCTCCTCCGCCGACCGTAGGCGCAGCAGCGACGCCCGGGCGAGGTCGAGCTGACCGTGCCGCACCAGGAACCGCGGGCTGGCCGGGACCAGGAGCGCGACCGTGAGCTGCGCCAGCCCGAACAGCACGCCTACTGCGAACATCCACCGCCACTGCCGGCCGGGCGACAGCAGCAGCCCGACCCCGAACGCGAGCAGGATGCCCACCGTGATGAACAGCTGGTACGACGTCAGCAGCGTCCCGCGCCGTGCGAAGGGGGCCAGCTCGGCGAGGTAGAGCGGGGTGATCGCCGACGTCAGGCCGACGGCGATCCCGGCCACCAGCCGACCGGCCAGCATGGCGGGAAGTCCCGACGCCACCGAGGAGAGCAGCACCCCCAGCACCGATAGCACTGCGGCGGCGATCAGCGAGTGGCGGCGGCCGATCCGGTCAGCCACGGTGCCGGCGACCAGGCAGCCGAGGAGCGCGCCGGCGACGAGGGCCGAGACCACGAGGGCCGCGCCGAGGGGCTCGAGATCGAAGTCCTCGCGGACGAAGGCGATGGCGTCGTTGCTGACCGCCATGAGGTAGCCGAACAGGCCTCCGGTCGCCGCTGCAAGCGCGACCAACTGCGGTACTCCTCGCGTTCTCACGGCCCTCCGCCCTCGGTCCTTCGCGGGCGGCGCGCCGACCCGACGCTGGGATGGTACGTCGGCATACCCGCTGCCCCGGCAGGAAGCGACCGGCGGGTGGACCGCCAACGGTGGCGCGGACGAGGGCCGAAGAGGACGCTAGGTGACTCAGCGACGAGGAGGCAGCCATGACGGACGACCCGGACGCGGACGCCGACCGCGAGACCTTCGAGCACCACCGCGACGCCATGCACGAGATCCAGGAGGCGTGCGACACCGTGCTCGCCGCGGGGCTGGGCACCGACCGCGCGGCCATCAGCGAGCGCCTCCGGGTCGAGCTCACGGCGAGGGGGCACTGGCCGCAGCCGGAGCGGTGGGTCGACGCGGTGGTGGAGGAGATCCAGATCGGCCACCACTACCGCGTCAGCGGTACCTAGTCACCCTTAGCGGCGGCGCTTCTCGCGCACCCGGACGGACACCTCGATCGGCGTCCCCTCGAACCCGAACTCCTCGCGCAGCCGCCGCTCCAGGAACCGTCGGTAGCCCGCCTCGATGAATCCCGACGCGAAGACCACGAACCGTGGCGGCTGCGTGGCCGCCTGCGTCGCGAAGAGGATGCGCGGCTGTTTGCCGCCGCGGACCGGGTGCGGATGTCCCGCGACGATCTCACCGAGGAACGCGTTGAGCCGGCCGGTCGGCACTCGGGTCTCCCACGAGGCGAGGGCGGTCTCCAGGGCCGGGACCAGCCGGTCGAGGTGGCGTCCGGTCTGCGCGGAGAGGTTCACCCGAGGCGCCCACTGGATCTGCACCAGGTCGCGCTCGATCTCACGCTCGAGGTAGTAGCGCCGCTCCTCGTCCAGCAGGTCCCACTTGTTGTAGGCCACGACCAGCGCCCGGCCGGTGTCGACGACCTGCTGGATGACCCGGATGTCCTGCTCGGCGATGGGCTCCTCGGCGTCGATGAGGACGACGGCCACCTCGGCCTTCTCCAGTGCCGTCTGGGTGCGCAGGGACGCGTAGAAGTCGGCGCCGCGCGTCTGGTGCACGCGCCGTCGGATGCCCGCGGTGTCGACGAACCGCCACGTCCGGCCGCCCAGCTCGATGAGCTCGTCCACCGGGTCTCGGGTGGTCCCGGCGACCGAGTCGACGACGACTCGCTCGGTGCCGGCCAGCTTGTTGAGCAGCGACGACTTCCCGACGTTCGGACGGCCGAGGAGGGCGACCCGTCGGGGGCCGCCGCGCTCGTATGCGCCGCCGACGGCCGACACCGCGGGCAGCACCTCGAGGACCGCGTCCAGCAGGTCGCCGCTCCCCCGGCCGTGTAGCGCAGAGACCGGCCACGGCTGGCCGAGGCCGAGGTTCCACAGCGCGGTGGCGTCGGCCTCGAACCGCTGGTCGTCGACCTTGTTGGCGACGAGCACGACCGGCTTGCCCGACCGGCGCAGCAGCCGGACCACGGCCTCGTCGGTGTCGGTGGCGCCGACCGTGGAGTCGACGACGAACATGACCACGTCGGCGAGGTCGACGGCCACCTCGGCCTGCTCGGCGACCCGCAGGTGGATGCCGGTGGCCCCGACCTCCCAGCCGCCCGTGTCGACGAGGGTGAACCGCCGGCCGGCCCACTCCGCGTCGTAGGCGACGCGATCGCGGGTGACGCCGGGGGTGTCCTCGACGACCGCCTCGCGGCGACCGAGGATCCGGTTGACGAGCGTGGACTTGCCGACGTTCGGGCGGCCGACGACGGCCACCACGGGCTGCGGGCCTTCGGGGACAGGGACGAGACCATCCGCGCCGGAGGCGTCGAGGAGCGCCCGGTCCTCCTCGCTGAGGTCGAAGTCCTCCAGGCCGGCGCGCAGCACCCGCTCCATGCCCTCCTCCGGCTCCGGGTGGGCGCCGACGTCAGGGGTGGTGGGGTGGGTCCCGGAGTGAGTCACGGAGAAGCCTCGATCGGTATGCCTGCAGTGCGGGGATGCCTGTGGTGCTCAGGCGGACCCGCCATTGTTTCAGGCCGGAGCGCGCTCCCGGACCACGGCCAGCACGGCGTCGATCGCCTCGTGCAGGTCCAGCGACGAGGTGTCGACGGTGACGACGCCGTCGGCGGCGGTGACGAACTGCGAGACCGTCGAGTCGTCCCGGTCACGACGCACGATCTGGTCGCGGGTGGCGGCCAGGCTGCCGGGGTCCGTGCCGCCGTGGATCTCCAGGGTCCGGCGCGCCAGGCGGGCATCCTCGCTGGCGGTGAGGAGCACGCGGACGTCGGCGTCGGGCGCGACGACCGTCGTGATGTCGCGCCCCTCGGCCACGCATCCGCCGGTCCGCTCGACCGACTCGGCGATGAGCGCTCGCTGCCGTAGCCGCATACCGGCGCGGACCTCGAGGTTGGTGGCGACCGCCGACACGACGGAGGAGATGCGCGTCTCACGGATCGCGTCCGTCACGTCATGACCTCCCACAAGAACCCGGGGATCCCGGGGATCCGTGCCGACCTCCAGTGGCAGGGAAGCCATGGTCGCCGCGACGGTCGCCCGGTTCTCGAGGTCGACGCCCTCGTGCAGGCACCACCAGGTCAGAGCGCGATACATCGCGCCCGTGTCGAGGAAGCCCACCCCGAGGTCGGCGGCGACCGCCCGGGCCACCGTCGACTTCCCGGAACCGGACGGCCCGTCGATGGCGACGACAAGATCGCCGCCCGTGCCCGCCAGTGTCGTCATCGAGGGACAACTTTAGTCGTGGACCCGCCAACCGCGGTCGGCGAGGGCCGCGAGCAGCCGGTCGACGGCCCCCGGGACGACAGCGACCTCGGCGAGCCCGAACGGCTGTCCCAGCCCGTGCTCCAGGTGCAGGTCCTCGAGGTTGACGCCGGCCTCGCCCATGTCGGTGAGCAGCCGGCCCAGGGCGCCGGGCGTGTCGGGCACGACGACGACGACGGTGGCGTATGCGGTCGGGGCCGCGCCGTGCTTCCCGGGGATGCGCGCGACGCCCACGTTGCCGTGGCCGACCGTCCGGTTGACCACCTCGAGGGCTCCGCGGCTGTCGCCGTCGCTCAGCTGGTCGAGCGCGCCGATGACCTCGTCGAGGTCGGCCCGCAGGGCGGTCAGCACGTCGCGGACCGCCGCGGCGTTGCCGGCGAGGATCTGGGTCCAGAGGCGGGGGTCGCTCGCGGCGATGCGGGTGACGTCGCGCAGCCCCTGCCCGGCGAGCGCCACGGCGGGGTCGGAGATGTCGCGGAGCCGGCTCGCGACCAGGCTGGCCGCGACCTGCGGGACATGTGAGACCACGGCCACGGCGGCGTCGTGCTCGTCCGCGGCCATGACGCTGACCGCCGACCCGACGGCGGCGGCCGCCTGGCGCACGAGGTCCACGGCGTCGGGACGGCTCTGGTCCGTGGGCACCACCACCCAGGCCCGGCCGTCGAAGAGGTCCGCCCGGGCTGCTCCGGCGACCGGACCGTTCCCGACCGGCCATGGGGTGCGACCCGACGTAGCGGGACAGGTCTCCCCCGGCGGCGCGGACCGCATCGGCGACCGAGCCCTTGACCGACGCGACGTCGGTGACGACGGCGTCGGGCCAGCGCCGCAGCGACTCGACGACGACGTGCGCGGCGACGTCCGGTGGGGCGGCGACGACGACGAGGTCGGGCTCCCTCGTCGACTCGTCGGCGATCTCGCCGGCGCCGAGGTCGCGGGCCAGGCGGGCGGCCGTCGGCGACGGGTCCTCGAGCGCGACATGGAAACCGTTGCGGGACAGCGCAATACCGAGGCTCGCTCCGATGAGCCCGGTCCCGACGACGCGGACGTGGACGCCCACGGTCACATGCCGGCGGAGGCGTAGAGCTGCCCGACCTCGTCCGACGTCAGGCGGCGGGTCCGGCCGGACTTGAGGTCGCCCAGCCGGATGGGGCCGACCTGCACGCGGACCAGCGTCTCGACCGGGTGGCCGACCGCCTCGAGCATCCGGCGGACGATGTGCTTGCGGCCCTCGTGGAGCACGACCTCGACCATCGCCTTGCCCGGCTGGCTGTCGACCACCTTGAACGAGTCGACCTTCGCCGGCCCGTCGTCGAGCTCGACCCCGTCGCGCAGCCGGCGTCCGATGTCGCGGGGCACCGGGCCGGCGATCCGGGCGATGTAGGTCTTGGCCACCCCGTAGGACGGGTGCTGCAGCCGGTTGGCGAGGTCGCCGTCGTTGGTCAGCAGCAGCAGGCCCTCGGTGTCGGCGTCCAGCCGGCCCACGTGGAACAGCCGCTCGTTCCGGTTGCCCACGTAGTCGGCCAGGCTGACCCGGCCCAGGTCGTCGTTCATGGTGGACACGACGCCGAGCGGCTTGTTGAAGGCCAGGTAGACGCGCGACTCGTCGAGGTTGACCCGGACGCCGTCGACGTGGACGACCTGGCGAGCCGGGTCGATCCGCACGCCGAGCTCGGTGACCACCTGGTCGTCGACCATGACCCGGCCCGCGGCGATGAGGGTCTCGCAGGTGCGCCGGGAGCCGACCCCGGCGGCGGCCAGGAGCTTTTGAAGACGAACGCCGTCGGGGTCGTGGACGTCCACCTCCGGCTGGTTCCGCTGGCGCGGCAGCCGCGTCGGCTGGCTCGGTTTGGTCGAGCCGGCGAACCGGGGACCGCTGCCCTTTGTCGGCCCGGTCGCCTTGCCGCCGCCGCCGCCGCGGTTGCCGCGGGCAGCACCTCCAGGAGAACCCGAGCCGCCGGGCTTGCGGCCGGACGGCGGCGTCATCCCCGCCCCCGCTCGGCCAGGTCGTCCAGGGCGTCCACCTCGGGCAGGAACGGCGCGATCGCGGGCAGCTCGTCCAGCGAGCCCAGGCCCATCCGCTCGAGGAAGGAGGACGTGGTGCCGTAGAGGATCGAGCCGCCCTCGCCCGCCTCGTCGAGCTCCTCGATGAGGCCGCGGGTCAGCAGCGTGCGGATGACCCCGTCGACGTTGACCCCGCGGATGGCGCTCACCCGCCCGCGGCTGACCGGCTGGCGGTAGGCGATCACCGCCAGCGTCTCGAGGGCCGCCTGCGTCAACCTGGCCTGCTGGCCGTCCAGCAGGAACTTCTCGACGACCGGTGCGTAGTCCGGCCGGCTGTAGACCCGCCAGCCGCCGCCGACGCTGCGCAGGGTGAAGCCGCGGTGCGCCGCCGCATACTCCTGCTCGAGCTCGTTCAGGGCGGCGACGACCTGGTCTCCGCTGATCTCGAGGGCGGAGGCCAGCGACAGGGCGGTCACCGGCTCGTCGACGACCATGAGCACCGCCTCGATCGCCGACTTCGTCCCGCCGGGCAGCGTCGTGACGTCGAGCTCGGGGCTCGCCTCGTCGACGTCGGGCTCGGGGCCGCCGCTCCAGTCAGTCATCGTCTCCACGCTTACGGTCGTCCTCTACCTCGTCGAATTCTTCACTCACGTCCACCTCGCCGGCGTCGCTGCCGGTCCACCGGATCGTCAGTGGTCCCAACGCCTCCGGCTGGTCGAAGGCGATGGCGCCCTCCTTGAACAGCTCCAGCAGCGCCAGGAACCGCGCGACGATGACGATGGTCTCCTCGGCGTCCGCGACCAGGTCGCGGAACGTCGCGGTGGGGTCGCGACGAAGCCGGTCGACGAGCAGGACGGCCTGCTCGCGGACGCTCACCTGCGGCACGTGGAGGTGCTCGAGCCCGACCGTGGGCGGCGCCTTGGGGGTCAGCGCCCGCGCAGCGACCATGGCCAGCTGCTCCGGCGTGATGCCCATGATCAGCTCGGGCAGCAGCGCGGCGAACTGCGGTTCGAGGCCGGCCTGGCGGGCGGTCATCCTGCTGGCGACGGCCATCCGCTCGGCGAACGCCCTGGCGATGTCCTTGAATGCGCGGTACTGCAGCAGCCGGGCGAAGAGCAGGTCGCGCGCCTCGATGAGGGCGAAGTCGTCGTCGTCGGTCGCCGTCAGCTGCGGCAGCAGCCGGGCGGCCTTGATGTCGAGCAGCGTCGCCGCGACGAGGAGGAACTCGGACGCCTGCCCGAGGTCCCAGTCGGTGTCGTCGGCCTGGGCGCGGCGGATGTGGGCGATGAACTCGTCGGTCACCGAGGCGAGCGCGATCTCGGTGATGTCGAGCTTGTGCTTGGCGATGAGGCCCAGCAGCAGGTCGAACGGCCCCTCGAACTGGTCGAGGTGCACCTCGAAGGGCGTCACCGCACCGCGGCGGGTCAGCACCCCGCCCGGGGTGACCGCGGCGCCGGAGTACTCCCGGCGCGCGGCGTCGGTCACGGCCACAGCCTGGTCATGCGGGAGGGTCAGGCCGCCCCACCGCGGGCGATGAGCTCGCGGGCCAGCTGGCGGTATGCCGCGGCCGCCCCGTGCTGCGTCGCATACGTGGTGATCGGCTCGGCCGCGAGGCTGGCGTCGGGGAACTTCACCGTGCGGCTGATGACGGTGTGGAACACCTGGTCGCCGAAGTGGTCGACGACCGACCGGACCACCTCGCGGCTGTGCAGGGTGCGGCTGTCGTACATCGTGGCGAGGATGCCGTCCACCTGCAGCCGGGGGTTGAGCCGGTCGGTGATCTTGTCGATGGTCTCGACGAGCAGGGCGACGCCGCGCATCGCGAAGAACTCGCACTCCAGCGGGATGATCACGCCGTGCGCCGCGGTGAGGGCGTTGACGGTGAGCAGTCCCAGGGACGGCTGGCAGTCGATGAGGACGACGTCGTAGTCGTCGAGCACCGGCCGTAGGGCCCGGCCGAGGATCTGCTCGCGAGCCACCTCGCCGACGAGCTGGACCTCGGCGGCCGACAGGTCGATGTTGGCGGGGACGAGGTCGAGGTTCTCGGTGCGCGTCGTCTGGATGATGTCGCGGATGTCGTGGCCGCGTTCGACGAGCAGGTTGTAGATCGTGACGTCGAGCTCGTTGGTGCGGATGCCAAGACCGACGGAGAGGGCGCCCTGCGGGTCGAAGTCGACGAGGAGGACCTTGCGGCCGACCTCGGCCAGTGCGGCCCCGAGGTTGATGGTCGTCGTGGTCTTGCCCACGCCGCCCTTCTGGTTGCACATGGCGATGACCCGCGCCGGTCCGTGGCTGCTCAGCGGCTGCTGGCTCGGGGAACTCCGGCATCGGCCGGTTGGTCGGGCCGAGCGCGCCGACGCCCGCCTTTTCCGTGCCGGGCAGGGGGTCCTCGTGAAGCTGCGGCTCGGGTGTCGCATACGTCGACACCTGCGGGTTCGCTTCTGCGGTCACCGGTGCCTCTCCAGTCTGACAGCTCGACATGCACGCGGTATTCGTGCCCAAAACGCTTGCTGGACCCTATCAGCGCGCCCTCGGGTGAGCCCCGGCATAGACCTCTCTCAGGCGTTGCGGGCTGACCAGCGTGTAGATCTGCGTCGTGGTGACCGAGGCGTGTCCGAGGAGCTCCTGGACGACCCGCACGTCGGCCCCGCCGTCGAGCAGGTGGGTGGCGAACGAGTGCCGCAGCGTATGCGGCGAGAGGTGGCTCCCCAGGTCGGCCCGACCGGCCGCCTGCTGCAGGGCCGCCCAGGCGCTCTGCCGGGACAGCCGGGCCCCACGCTGGTTGAGGAAGAGCGCCGGGGTGCCGCGCCCGGCGGCGGCCAGGACGGGTCGAGCCCGCACGAGGTAGGCGTCGACGGCGGCCACCGCGTAGCGGCCCAGCGGTACGACCCGCTGCTTGTCGCCCTTGCCGAGGAGCCGGACGGACGCCGGCTCCTCGCTCGGTGGGGTCCCGCCGAGGTCGACGTCGTCGACGTCCAGGCCGACCGCCTCGGAGATGCGGGCGCCCGCTCCATACAGCACCTCGAACAGCGCACGGTCGCGCAGCGAGACCGGGGTGTCGCCCACGCGACGCCGCCTCCAGGAGTCGTTCGACGTGCTCGACCGGGATCGCCTTGGGCAGCCGGCTGCGGCGGACGCGGCGGCGGTACCGCGTTGGCGGGGTCGGCGGCCACCTCGCCCTCGAGGGCCAGGAAGCGGTGGAAGCCGCGGACGGCGACCAGGGTGCGGGCCGCCGAGGAGGCGGCGAGCGGCGGCCGCTCCGCGGTGCCTTCCCGCAGCGAGGCGAGGAAGTCGGTGACGTCCCGCTCGGTCACGTCCCCGGCCTGCGTGACGCCGCGCCCGTGCAGGAACTCCTGGTAGCGGACCAGGTCGCGCCGGTAGGAGTCGAGGGTGTTGGCCGACGCCCCGCGTTCGACCTGGAGGTGGTCCAGCCAACCCTGGACACTGCGCTCCAGCGGCGTCAGGCGAGGACCTCGTTCGGAGTGACCGAGTCGAGTCCGTGGGCCTGGGCGACCGGGCCGTACGTCACGGCTCCGTCGTAGGTGTTGAGGCCGAGCGACAGGGGCCGGTCCTGCTGGAGGGCCGTGCGCCACCCGTGGTCGGCGAGCTCGACCGCATACGGGAGGGTGACGTTGGTGAGGGCGTAGGTGCTCGTGTGCGGCACCGCACCGGGCATGTTGGCGACGCAGTAGAACACCGAGTCGTGCACCCGGTAGGTCGGGTCGGCGTGGGTCGTCGGGTGCGAGTCCTCGAAGCAGCCGCCCTGGTCGATCGAGATGTCGACGAGCACCGAGCCGGGCTTCATCCGCGACACCTGCTCGTTGGTGAGGAGGGTCGGCGCCTTGGCGCCGGGGACCAGTACCGCGCCGATGACGAGGTCGGCGTCGATGACCGCGCGCTCGACCTCGTAGGCGTTCGACGCGATGGTCTGGCAGTGGCCCTGGTAGATCGCGTCGGCGTGGCGCAGCTTGCTGATGTCCTTGTCGAGCAGCAGCACCTCGGCCTGCATGCCGAGCGCGATGGCGGCGGCGTTCATCCCGGACACGCCGGCGCCGATGACGACGACCTTGGCCGCATACACGCCGCTGACCCCGCCCATGAGCACGCCACGGCCGCCCTGCGCCCGCATGAGCGTGTGCGCCCCGACCTGCGGAGCGAGCCGGCCGGCGACCTCCGACATCGGGGCGAGCAACGGGAGCGAGTGGTCGGGCAGCTCGACGGTCTCGTAGGCGATCCCCGTCACCTTGCGGCGGGTCAGCTCTTCGGTCAGCCGCTTGTCCGCCGCCAGGTGCAGATAGGTGAACAGGACCTGGCCGGCGCGCATCCGGTGGTACTCGGGCTCGATGGGCTCCTTGACCTTGAGGACCAGCTCGCCCTCCGCCCAGACGTCGTCGGCGCCGGACAGGATCTTGGCGCCGGCCGCGACGTAGTCGTCGTCGTTGATGCTGGAGCCGACGCCCGCGTCGTGCTCGACGAACACGTCGTGGTCGTGGCGCACCAGCTCGTGGACGCCGGCGGGGGTGATCGCCACCCGGAACTCGTTGTTCTTGATCTCCCTCGGGATGCCGACCTTCACCCGGCCGAGGGTAGTCCACCTGTTGAGACGGCGCCGGTCGGCCTACCGTGACGCCATGAAGTGGTATGCGGACTCCCCCGGCCGCCGGACGTCCCAGATCGTCGCCGACGTCTTCCTGCTGTGCTTCCTCGCCGTATGCGTGTGGCTCGGCAAGGTCGTTCACGACGGCATCTCGAGCCTTCGAGGTCCCGCCGATGGGCTGACGTCGGCCGGTGACTCGTTCCGCGACAACATGGCGGGTGCGGCCGACACCGTGGGCGGCATACCACTGGTCGGCGATGGGCTGAAGTCACCGTTCGCGGCGCTGTCGGGTTCGGGGCAGCGGCTCGCCGACGTCGGCACCTCGGTGGCCGCGACCGTGGACACGGTGGCCCGGACGGCGGGGGTGCTCGTGGCCGTGGTGCCGATCGTGCTCGCGCTGCTCGTGTGGGCGTTCCTCCGGATCCGGTTCGTGCGCCGGGCCACCGCGGCGTCCCGGCTGGTCGGGACGGAGGGTTCGCTGGAGCTGTTCGCGCTGCGGGCACTGACGCGGCTGCCGCTGCGCCGGCTCACGCCGCTGGGTCCCGACCTCGCGGGCCGGTTCCGCAACGGGGACGCGGTGCTGGTTCGCCAGCTGGCCGCCCTGGAGCTGCAGTCGTGCGGCGTCGCTCTCGACGGCCGCGAGACGACCCGCCCGGTGCCCCGGCTCACCTGACTCGTGGCCTTCCCGCTTCCAACCCGAGGAAGTCGCGGCTTTCGGGCGGTCGGGCGGCCGCAAACTTGCTACTACGCCGGGTTGGAAGCGGGAAGCCGGGTGGTTGGCGCGAGTCCGGCGTCCGTATGCCGCTTCCAGACACACGTTGTTGTCACTTTTCGCGCGTCGGCGGCCGCCGAATCGGCAACAACGTGTGTCTGGAAGGTGAGAGTCAGCCGACGCGGTACACCATCGGGTGGAGGTCGTCCTGCGGGCATACCCAGCTCGCCGCGTCAGCCGGGACCTGGTCGCCGGAACGGATGTCCTTGACCTCGTCACCGTCGGTCTCGCGGGAGGCGCCGGGGAACCAGACGTAGGGGATCCCCCGGCGTTCCGCATACCGGATCTGCTTGCCGAACTTGTCCGCCCGCGGCGCCACCTCGCAGGCGATCCCGCGCGACCGCAGCGAACCCGCCACCGCCACCGACCGGGGCCGCAGCTCCTCCGACGTCACCGCCACGAGCACCGCGGCCGGCGTCGACCGCGACGCGCGCACCAGGTCCTGGCCGAGGAGCAGACCGAGGATGCGGGACACGCCGATGGAGATCCCGACGCCCGGGTACGTCGTCTTAGCCGTCCGAGACCAGCGCGTCGTACCGCCCGCCCGAGCACACGGCGCCCCACGACTCGTGCCCGACCAGCGCGGTCTCGTAGACCGTGCCCGTGTAGTAGTCGAGGCCGCGCGCGATGCGCAGGTCGGCGACGACCCGGCCCGGCGCGTACTCCATCGCCGTCGTCATGACCGCCGACAGCGCGTCGAGCCCCTCGTCGAGCACCGGGTGCGACACCCCGAGGTCGCGCACAGCCGCCACGAAGCCCAGGTCCGACGAGCGGATCGACGCCAGCGCCAGGCAGGCCGCCGCCTGCTGCGACGTGGCGCCAGCCTCCTCCAGCATCGCGGCGACCTTCTCCGGCCCGACCTTGTCGAGCTTGTCGACGATGCGCAACGTCCCCACGACGTCGGTCAGGCCGATCGCCAGGTAGAAGCCCTCGGGAATCTTGCGGTTGTTCACCTGGATGACGAACTCTCCGACGGGGAACCGCGAGAACACGTCGGCCACGACCAGCGGCATCTCCGCCTCGAAGTGCGGCGCCAGGGTCCCGGCGTCCACCACGTCGATGTCGGCCTGCGTGAACTCGCGGTAGCGGCCCTCCTGCGGCCGCTCCCCCCGCCACACCTTCTGGATCTGGTAGCGCCGAAACGGGAACGACAGCCGGCCGGCGTTCTCGACGACGTAGCGCGCGAACGGCACGGTGAGGTCGAAGTGCAGCCCCCAGCGGGCGTCATCGTCATCGGACGACGAACCCCCCAGTCGCGAAACCGCGAAGATCTCCTTGTCGGCGTCCTCGCCCTGCGCGCTGAGCCGCTCGACCGGCTCGATCGACCGCGTCTCGATCGACGTGAACCCGTGCAGCTCGAACGTCTCCCGGATCACGTCGAGGAACCGCTGCTCGACGATCCGGTCGGCCGGCAGGTACTCCGGGAACCCGCTGATCGGCGTCACCCGGCCGGTCGGAGCGCTCACGCGGTCAATCCTTGCAGGTACGGGTTGGACTGCCGTTCGCGACCGATCGTCGTGGACGGGCCGTGCCCGGGCAGGACCAGCGTGTCGTCGGCCATCGGCAGGACGACCTCCCGCAGCGACCTCGTCATCGCCTCGCCGGATCCCCCGGCGAGGTCGGTCCGGCCGATCGACCCCGCGAACAGCACGTCGCCGCTCAGGCAGGTCGCGGACAGCCCCGACGACGCGCCGAGCTGCGACGGCAGGTCAAGCAGGGTGAACAGCACCGACCCCTCGGTATGCCCGGGAGCGAGCGCGACGGCGATCTCCAGCCCGGCGAGGGTCAGGTCGGCGCCGTGGTCCAGCTCGACAATGTTGGACGGCTCGGTCCACGTCGCCCGCCGCCCGAACTCCTGCTCCAGCATGGCCACCAGGCCGCCATCCATCGACGCGAGAGGGTCCTTCAGCCGGTAACGGTCGTCGGTATGGATGTATGCGGGGAGACTGGCACCGGTGTCCCCGCCGCATACCGGGGTCACGGCGTACACGTGGTCGAGGTGACCGTGGGTGAGCAGGACCGCAGCCGGACGCAGACCGTTCTCCCGGCATACCTCGGCCAGGCGGTCCTCGATGCCGATGCCCGGGTCCACGACGAGACACTCCTCGCCGGGACCGGTCGCGAGGACGTAGCAGTTCGTCGCAAAGGCTGCGGCCGGGAAGGCGATCGTCAGCACCCGGGCAAGCCTAACGGGGTGGCGGGGAGGTCCATCGTCACGCCATCGTGACCGGGCCTGGACTTGACGACCTGCGGGGTTGCCTAGACTGACCCACTGTTCATGCCGACGCCGGTCTGCTCTCGGGAGTGACCGACGACCTGGAGGGTGCTGGTTGACCAAGGAGCAGGACCGGGCCCGGGAGCGTCGGCGCTGGGAGAAGCGCGAGAAGAAGCTCGCCGAGAGAAGGGCACAGTCCGTGCGCGACAGACAGGCCGTCCTGGCCGTGGTCGGCGTTCTCGTCGTGGTCGGCGGGTTCATCTTCCTGGCCAACTTCCTGACCAACCGCTCGGACAGCCCGGCGACACCGAACCCGGCCGCGACGTCCACCGCTGAGCCGACGTCCGACGCGACCACGTCGGCGACGCCGTCGGTCGCCCCGACCGTCCTGTCGGGCTGCACCACGCCGCCCGCGGCGCCGGGCGCCAAGACCGTCACCGGCCAGCCGGACCTCGCCTCGGCCAAGGGCAAGACCGTGGTCGCGACGATGAAGACCACCTGTGGGGACATCACCATGGAGCTGAACGGCACGGCGGCCCCGCAGGCGGTTTCCTCGTTCTCGTTCTTGGCCAAGCAGAACTACTACAACGACAGCCCGTGCCACCGGCTCACCGGTGACGCCCAGGGCATCTGGGTGCTCCAGTGCGGCGACCCGACCGGCACCGGTTCGGGCGCTGGTCCCGGCTACCACTTCGGCGTCGAGAACGTCCCCGCCAACGACGTCTACCCCCGGGGCACGGTCGCGCTCGCGCGCCAGTCCGGCGACCCGAACAGCAACCGCGACCAGTTCTTCATCGTCTACAAGGACACGACGCTGCCCAAGAGCGGCGACGGCAACGGCTACACGATCTTCGGCACGGTGACCCAGGGCATGGACATCGTCGACAAGATCGCCGCCGCCGGGATCAACCCAGGCAACCAGACCTCGCCGCTCGCCCCGATCAGCATTCTCAGCGTCGACGTGCAACCCAAGGCGTGACGCCGATGAGCGACGAGACGACGCCTCCTCTGACCGAGGAGGCCACTGCAGCTCAGGAAGCAGCGCCGGTGGTGGAGGCCCCGGAAGCCGTCGAGGCGACCGAGCCTCTGGAGGCCGGTGCGGAAACCGACGCCGTCGAGGTGAACGAGACTGTCGCCGAGGCGCCTGTCGCTGAGTCACCTGTCGCCGAGTCGCCTGTCGCCGAACAAGCTCCGGCCCCGGCTCCGCCGGCGCCGTCCGGGCCCGTGCCGACTCCGGCGATGTTCGCGAAGCGGCACGCCGAGCCGAACCGGCACGCCGGCTTCGGGCGGGTCGCCGACGACGGGGTGGTCTACGTCAAAGACGGCGACGACGAGCGACCGGTCGGCTCCTACCCCGGGGCGTCGCCGTACGAGGCGCTGGCCTACTTCGGCCGCAAGTACGACGAGCTCCTCGCGGCGGCGGACCTGCTGCTCCAGCGGGTGACGCAGACCGACATCTCCGCCAAGGACGGGCAGGACGCCTACGCCAAGCTGGCCGAGCAGTGCAAGGAGCCCAGCGCGGTCGGCGACCTTGCGGTGCTGCGCGAGCGCGTCGCCCAGATCGCTGCAACCGTCGAGACCAAGAAGGCCGCCGACGCTGAGCAGCGAGCTGCTGCCCGGGAGGAGGGCCGCGCATACCGCGAGACTCTCGTCACCGAGGCGGAGAAGATCGCCGGTCAGCCGGAGGCCTCGATTCAGTGGAAGAACAGCGGCGCGCGGATGCGTGAGCTCCTCGACGAGTGGAAGGCCCACCAGCGGTCCGGGCCGCGTCTCGACCGCGCCACCGAGTCGGCGCTGTGGCAGCGGTTCTCCGCCGCCCGCAACGGTTTCGACCGCGCTCGGCGCATCCACTTCGCTCAGCTCGACACCCAGCAGGATGCGGCCAAGGTCGCCAAGGAGCGCCTCGTCGTCGAGGCCGAGCGGCTCGCCACGAGCAAAGACTGGACGCCGACGGCCGGGGCGTTCAAGCGGCTCATGGACGACTGGCGCCGCGCGGGCCGGGCGGGGCGTCAGGACGACGACGCGTTGTGGGAGCGGTTCAAGGCCGCCCAGGACGCGTTCTTCACCGCCAAGGACGCGGTCGTGGCCAAGGAAGAGGAGGAGTTCCGGGCCAACCTCGACGTCAAGCAGCGCCTCCTCGCCGAGGCCGAGCAGATCCTTCCCGTCACCGACCTGGAGGCCGCCAAGACTGCGCTCCGCAGCATCCAAGACCGGTGGGACAAGGCTGGCAAGGTGCCGCGCGCCGACATCGAGCGCACCGAGAAGGGGATGCGCCGGATCGAGCAGGCGGTCCGCGACGCCGAGGAGAAGCGCTGGGCGTCGAGCAATCCCGAAGCGGCGGCGCGCGCCCAGAGCCTGGCCGACCAGCTGGAGACGGCGATGCAGCGGCTGCGTGACGACCTGGCCAAGGCCGAGGCCTCGGGAGACGCCATGCGGGTGAGTCGAGCGCGCGAGGCGCTGGAGGCCCGCGAGGTGCTTCTGGCCCAGGCGCGTCGTGGCCTGGACGAGTTCGGCTCCTGACCCGCACGGGCACGGTTAGGCGAGCGGGCCGAAGAACTCCTGAAGGTCCCGGGCCAGCTCGGCGGGCGCTTCCATCGCCGGGAAGTGCAGCCCGCGCTCGAACTCGGTCCAGCGGGTCCCCGCCGGGACCGGTACCAGCTTGGCGACGGTCGCGTCGGCCCCGAACACCGCGAACGCCTGCGGCACCGTGACCGGGCCGCCCCAGTCGGAGGAATGCGCCTGCTCGTAGAGCGTGTGGGCCGCGCTGGCTCCCGACCGAGTGAACCAGTAGAGGCCGACCGTCGTGAGCAGCTGGTCTCGGTCCACCGGCAGGTCGGTCCAGTCGTGGACCTTCTCGGCGATCCACGCCAGCTGGAGCACCGGTGAGTCGACCAGGCCGTAGCCGATCGTCTGCGGCCGGCTGTTCTGGATGGCGAGGTAGCCGGAGCCGTCGGTGCGGAACGCCGTCATCCGGTCCTTGATCAGCCGGTCCACCGGGTCGTCGTCACTGAGCCGGTCCGCGAGCCCCGGCAGAAAGGTGGCCACGTTGGCCGCGGTCATCGGGTCGGTGACGACGTGCAGCCCCACGACGTGTTCGGGGTCGAGGCTCGCGACGCTGCCGGAGACACCGGCCCCGACATCGCCGCCGTGGACGCCATAGCGCTCAATCCCCAGCTGCCGCATCAGCTCCACCCACGCGCGTGCGGTGCGGGCCATGGTCCAGCCGGTCGACCCCAACGGGGTGGAGTACGCATACCCGGGCAGTGACGGGACGACGACGTCGAACGCGGGACCGCTGTCCGGCCGGGTCAACCGGTCGACGACGCCCTCGAACTCCGCCACCGAGCTCGGGAAGCCGTGGGTCAGCACGAGCGTCAGGGCGCCAGGTCGGCCCGACCGGACGTGCAGGTAGTGCACTGTCTGCCCGTCGATCTCCGTGGTGAACTGGGGGTATGCGTTGAGCCGCGCCTCGGCCGCGCGCCAGTCGAACCCGGTACGCCAGTAGTCGGCCAGCTCCCGCAGCTCCGCCAGCGGGATGCCCCGACTGCGGCCGGCGCCGGGCAGCTCGTCCGGCCAGCGGGCGGCGCCCAGCCGGGCGTCCAGGTCGTCGATCGCGGCCTGCGGGACGTTGATCTGGAACGGTGTGATCCGGAAGGGCGTCATGACCTTGCTCATGGGTGTCTCCTCGTCTGCGCGGTGTCGGCCGTTGGGCCGGTGGCGCGAGGGTAGGCACAATCGCGGAATGGGTTGTTCCGCGATATCCATGATGGTGAGGGCATGACGACCACCTCCGGCCGGCTGCTCCGGCTGCTGTCGCTGCTCCAGACGCGACGCGACTGGACCAGTGGCGAGCTCGCGGACCGGCTCGCCGTCACGACCCGGACCGTCCGCAACGACGTCGCCAGGCTGCGGGATCTGGGGTACCCCATCGAAGCCCGCCCGGGGGTGGCCGGCGGCTATCGGCTGGGCTCCGAGGGCGCCCTCCCGCCCCTGTTGCTCGACGACGACGAGGCCGTCGCGGTCGCTGTCGGGCTTCGCACGGCGGCCAACGGCTCGTTGGCCGGCATCGAGGAGACGTCGCTGCGCGCCATGGCCAAGCTCCACCAGGTGTTGCCCTCGCGGCTGCGACACCGGGTAGCGGCGGTCGAGTCGGCCACCGTCCCGGTCCCTTTCCGGGGCCCGCGCGTGGACCCGGACGTCCTCACTGCGGTGTCGCTCGCCTGCCGCGACCACCAGCGACTTCGTTTCGACTACCGCTCTCACGGCGGTGACCCGACGCGGCGCACCGTCGAGCCGTACCGGGTGGTCAACCACCGGCAGCGCTGGTACCTCTTCGCCTGGGACCTCGACAAGGGCGACTGGCGCACCTTCCGCGTCGACCGCGTCACCCCGCGGACCCCGACCGGGGTTCGGTTCGCGCCGAGACCACTGCCCTCGGACGCCGACATCAGCGCCTACGTCTCCCGGGTGGTCGCCGAGGCGCCCTGGCGGTTCCGGGCGACGGTCGTGGTGCACGCCCCTGCCGAGCACGTGCGTCGCCGGATGCCCATGCCGGTCCGGGTGACGGCCCTCGGTCCCGACCGTTGCCGGTTCGAACCGGGGTCGGACTCCCCGGACGTGTTGGCGCTGTACCTCGGGTTCCTCGAAGCCGACTTCGAGGTCGTCAACGCGCCGGAGCTCGTGGCCGCGCTACGGCGCGTGGCGCAGAGGTATGCGCGCGCCGCCGACGCGTCGGCCCCGACGGGCTAGACCGGGCTCGCTAGACCGGTGCGTGCTGGCTCTTGCCGCCAGTGATCCGGTAGACGTCGAAGACGCCGTCGATCCGGCGGACCGCCCGGATGACGTGGTCGAGGTGGCTGAGGGCTCGCCCATCTCGAAGGTGAAGCGGGACGAGCGCGACCCGGTCGCGCGACGTCTGCACCGAGGCGGACAGGATGTTGACGTGCTGGTCGGACAGGACCCGGGTGACGTCGGAGAGCAGCCGGTTGCGGTCCAGCGCCTCGACCTGGAGCTGGACGAGGAAGACGCTCGACGGCTCGGCGCCCACTCGACGTCGATGAGCCGGTCCGGCTGCGCGGAGCAGCGACTCGGCGTTGGTGCAGTCGCGCCGGTGCACCGACACCCCGTTGCCGCGGGTGACGAACCCGATGATCGGGTCGCCCGGGACCGGGGTGCAGCACTTGGCCAGCTTGACCAGGACGTCGTCCGCGCCGACCACGACGACGCCCGGGTCGCCGGCGCGCCGGGTACGGCTCCGGGTGGGGACGGTGGCCTCGGCGAGGTCCTCGCTCGCCCCTTCCTCGCCGCCCAGCGACTGCACGATCCGGTTCACGACGTGGACCGCGGAGACGTGGCCCTCGCCCACCGCGGCGTACAGGCCGTCGATGTCGGGGTAGCGCAGGTCGGCGGCAACGCCGGCCAGGGCCTCGACCGACATCAGCCGCTGCAGCGGCAGCTTCTGCTTGCGCATCGCCTTGGCGATCGCCTCCTTGCCGCGCTCGATGGCCTCCTCGCGGCGCTCCTTGGAGAACCACTGGCGGATCTTGTTGCGGGCCCGGGCGCTCTTGACGAAGGTGCAGCCAGTCGCGGGACGGGCCCGGCGCCGTCGGCCTTGGAGGTGAGGACCTCGACGACGTCGCCGTTCTCGAGCGTCGACTCCAGCGGCACGAGCCGGCCGTTGACCCGGCCCCCGATGGTGCGGTGCCCGACCTCGGTGTGCACCGCATACGCGAAGTCGACCGGCGTGGAGCCGGCGGGCAGCGGCGACGACCTCGCCCTTGGGCGTGAAGACGTAGACCTCGCGCGGCGTTGATCTCGAACCGCAGCGAGTCGAGGAACTCGCCCGGGTCCGCGGTCTCGCGCTGCCAGTCGAGCAGCTGGCGCAGCCACGCCATGTCGTCGCCGCTGTCGCCGGCCTTGAGGCGCCGGCGCGTTCTGGTGTCCTCCTTGTACTTCCAGTGCGCGGCGACGCCGTACTCCGCCCGGCGGTGCATCGTGTGCGTGCGGATCTGGATCTCGACCGGCTTGCCCTCGGGGCCGATCACCGTCGTGTGCAGCGACTGGTACATGTTGAACTTCGGCATCGCGATGTAGTCCTTGAACCGGCCGGGCACCGGGTTCCACCGCGCGTGCAGCGCGCCGAGCGCCGCGTAGCAGTCGCGCACCGAGTCTCGACCAGGACCCGCACCGCGACGAGGTCGTAGATGTCCTCGAAGTCGCGGCCGCGGACGATCATCTTCTGGTAGACGGAGTAGTAGTGCTTCGGCCGGCCGGTGACCGTGGCCTTGATCTTGGCGCTGCGCAGGTCGTCGCCGACCTGGGCGCGGACGCCGGCGAGGTACTCCTCGCGGGCCGGGGCGCGCTCGGCCACCAGGCGGACGATCTCGTCGTAGACCTTGGGGTACAGCGTCGCGAACGACAGGTCCTCGAGCTCCCACTTGATGGTGTTCATGCCGAGCCGGTGGGCCAGCGGCGCGTAGATCTCGAGGGTCTCGCGGGCCTTGCGCTGCGCCGACTCCTGCGACACGTAGCGCCACGTGCGGGCGTTGTGCAGCCGGTCGGCCAGCTTGATGACGAGCACGCGGATGTCGCGGGCCATCGCCACGACCATCTTGCGGACGGTCTCGGCCTGCGCCGCCTCGCCGTAGGTCACCTTGTCGAGCTTGGTCACGCCGTCGACGAGGCATCGCGATCTCCTCGCCGAAGTCGCGGCGCAGCTGCGGCATGCGTGTAGGCGGTGTCCTCGACCGTGTCGTGCAGCAGCGCGGCGGCCAGCGTGGCCGGGGTCATGCCGAGCTCGGCGAGGATCGTGGTCACCGCGAGGGGGTGGGTGATGTAGGCGTCGCCGGACTTGCGCAGCTGGCCGCGGTGGGCCTCCTCGGCGACGACGTAGGCCCGCTCGATGACGGCGAGGTCGGCCTTGGGGTGGGTGGTCCGGACGGTCTGGAGCAGGGGCTCGAGCACCGGGTTGCCGGTGCGCGGGCCACCGAACCGGGCGAAGCGCGCGCGCATCCGGCGCCGGCGTCGCCAGCGGCGACGTCGCCGATGCGCTCGACGGCACGTCGGAGCGGACCTCCTCGCTCATGACGGGAGTGTAGGCGCCGCGACGTGCACTCGCCCGCCGCCCAGCCTCGGTCGTGCTCGACCGGACCGAAGTCGTGCGGATCAGAGCCGAACCGATGCGCGGCGGTCAGAGCGGGACGATGGCGTACAGCCGGCGGTCGCCGACCTGGGCGCGGCCGCCGAGGAACGTCAGCTCGAGGACGACGTCGACGCCGGCGACCCTTGCGCCGGCCCGCTCGACGAGCCGGCAGGTCGCGGCGGCGGTGCCACCGGTGGCGAGGACGTCGTCGACGACGCAGCACCCGCTGCCCCGGCGCCGAGCGCGTCCTCGTGCATCTCGAGGACCGCGCTGCCGTACTCGAGGTCGTAGTCCTCGCGCAGCGACGGCCCGGCAGCTTGCCGGCCTTGCGCACCGGCACGAACCCGAGGCCGAGCTCGAGCGCCACCGCCGCGCCGAGGATGAACCCGCGCGCCTCGATCCCGACGACGACGTCGACCTGGCCGCGCGTACCGGCCGGCGATGTCGTCGACGACCGCGCGCGAAGGCGGCGCCGTCGGCGAGCAGCGGCGTGAAGTCCTTGAACAGCACGCCCGGGCTGCGGGAAGTCGGGGATGTCGCGGATCCGCGCCAGCTGCGCACCGAGTCGTCGGCGCGTCGTGGTCGTCGCGGCTGACGCCCGTCAGCGCTTCGACTTGGGCGGACGCTGCGGCTGGTTGCGCGGACCGCTGCTGGCCCACTTGTGCACCTCGCGGCGGCGCCGAGCGGACCTGCGAGACGTCGGCCTCGTCGGCCGCCCGCCGAGCTCGGCGACCGTGGCGACGTGTGAGCCTCGGGCGTCCTGCGGCGCGTCGCCGGAGTCGGCGGCCGGGTCAGCGGCGGTGCCTTCGCCGGCGGTCCGCGCGATCCGGCGTCGGGCGAGCCGGCCGCGCCGGCTCGCGGGTCTGGGCCCGCAGCGCGGCCTTGTCGAGCTCCTTGACCGCCGTCTCGCCCCGTCGCAGGTCGACCAGCAGCGGGGTGGCGATGAAGATCGAGGAGTAGGCGCCGACGGCGATGCCGACGAACAGCGCCAGGCTGAGGTCGAGCAGGGTGCCCGGGCCGAGCAGGGTGAAGCCGACGACGAGGATCGCGGCGATCGGCAGCAGGGCGACGATCGTGGTGTTGATCGACCGGACCAGGGTCTGGTTCACGGCGAGGTTGGCGGCCTGCGTGTAGGTCCGCGCGGCGGGTGAGCGAACGCCTCGGCGGTGTTCTCGCGCACCTTGTCGAAGACGACGACGGTGTCGTAGAGCGAGTACCCGAGGATGGTGAGGAAGCCGATCATCGACGACGGGCGTGATCTCGAACCCGAACAGCGCGTAGATGCCGACGGTGATGATCAGGTCGTGCAGCAGGGCGACCAGGCCGGCCACGGCCATCTTCCAGGTGCGGAAGTAGACCGCCATGACGAGCGCCACGAGGATGAGGAAGACGACCAGGGCCTGGATCGCCTTTTGGCTGACCGACTGTCCCCAGGAGGGGCCGATGAGGGAGGCGCTGACGTTGCCGACCCGCACGCCGAAGGTCTGGGCCAGCGCGGCCTTGGCCTGGTCGTTCTTGTCGCCGGCCGCCTCGGTCTGCACCCGGACCGTGTTGCCGCCGATGACCGTGGAGACGACGTTGCCGCTGATGCCGGCCTGGGAGACCGCGCCCTGCGCCTTCTCCTCGTAGCTGCTGGTGTTGGTGACCCCGGAGATGCGGTACTCGGACCCGCCCCGGAACTCGATGCCGAAGTTGAGCCCGCGGGCGAAGATGCCGACGAGGGCGAGGACGATGAGCACCGCCGACAGACGCATACCAGGTCTTCTGCCGGCCGATGAAGTCGATCGACCGCTTGCCGGTGTAGAGGTCGTTGCCGATCTGGGCGAAGTTGGGCATGTCAGGCCTTCCCCTGCTGGGGCGACGCGCTCGAGGTCCGCGGGGTCATCGAGACGGTCGCGGGGTCTTGGCGCCGGTGCCCGGCCGCGGGCCGGAGAACCGGCCGCGGCCGACGTAGCGGGTCTTCGCGCCCAGCCGCTCGGGGTCGAGGCCGGACCACTTGTGACCGCCGCCGAAGAACTTGGTGTGCGCGAGGATCGCCACGACGGGGTGGGTGAAGAGCATGACGACGGCGAGGTCGATCAGCGTCGTCACCCCGAGGGTGAAGGCGAACCCGCGCACGTTGCTGGCGGCGAGGAAGTAGAGCACCGCGGCGGCGAGGAAGTTCACGGCGTCGGCGGCCAGGATGGTGCGCCGGGCACGCGCCCAGCCGGCCTCGACCGCGGCCACGCAGCGGGCGGCCCTCGCGGACCTCGTCACGGATCCGTTCGAAGTAGACGATGAACGAGTCGGCCGTGACGCCGATGGCGACGATCACGCCGGTGACGCCGGCCATGGTCAGCCGGAAGTTGTAGGACCAGCCGAGGAAGGTCAGGACGCCGTAGGTGAGGATCGCGGCCACGACCAGCGAGGCGACGGTGACCAGACCGAGCAGCCGGTACTGCAGCAGCGAGTAGACGACGACGAGCAGCATGCCGATGAGGCCCGCCAGCAGGCCGAGCTTGAGCTGCTCGCTGCCCAGGGTGGGGCTGATGTCGTCCTGCGTCTGCAGGGTGAACGACATCGGCAGTGCGCCGAACTTCAGCTGGTTGGCCAGGGCCCGCGCCGACTCGATGGTGAAGTTGCCGGTGATGCTGGCCTGGCCGTTGGTGATGGCCGCCTGGGTGGTCGGCGCCGAGATGACCTGCTTGTCGAGGACGATGGCGAACTGGTTGCGCACGCCCTGGAGCCCGATCAGGCGGGTCGTGACGTCGCCGAACTTCTTGGCGCCGTCACTGGTGAACTTCAGCTGGACCTCGACGACGTTGGTCGGCTGGCCGTTCTGGGAGGTCTGGTAGCCGGCGGAGGCGTCGGCGATGTCGGTGCCGTCGACCTCGACCGGGCCGAGGATGTACTTCGCCGCCTTGTCCTGGGAGCAGGTGACGAGGGGCTTGGCCGGGTCGTCGACGACGGCGTTGACCGCCTCGGGCTTGGAGCAGTCGAGCTTGGTGAACTGGTCGAGGATCTCGGGCGTGATCCACGCCGGGTCGCTGGCGTCGGTCGGCGTGGGGGTCGGGGTGGCGGAGCCGGTGGCCGGCGTGGTCGCGGTCGCGGTGCCGCTGGGGGTCGCCCCGTCGGTGGCGCTGGTCGTCGTCGGCGTGGGATCGGCCATGAGCGCCTGCGGGATGCCCCGGTTCGCGGAGGTGGGGCGGAGTGCGGCGGGCGTCCCGGCTCCCGTGGCGGGGGTGTCCGGGGTGAACGCCGGAGGCGGCGTCGTCGCGGTGGAGCTGGGGGTGCCGGTGGTCGCCGTGCCGGTTGCCGTGCCCGTTGCGGTGCCGGTGGCCGACGCCTGCGGCGAGCCGGCGTCGGCTTGCAGGACGGCCCGGAAGCGCAGCTGCGACGGCTTGCGGATGGCGTCAAGCGTCGCGGCGTCCGGCGTACCGGGGATCGACACGACGATGTTGCGCCCGCCCTGGGTGGTTACCTCGGCCTCCGCGACGCCGTAGGAGTCGACGCGCTGCGAGATGATGTCGCGGGCCTTCTCCAGCTGCCCCTGGTTGACCTGCTGGCTGGGATCGGCGAGGACGGGTTCGAGGGTCATCTCGGTGCCGCCCTCGAGGTCGAGGCCGAGCTTCGGCGTCCACTGCGCCGACGCCCAGGTGGCCGCCGCGGCGATCCCGCCGAAGAGGACGACCATCGCGACCACCAGCGCGGCGAGGGTGCGGCGGGGGCCGAGCGTACGAGGGTTCGCAGCCACGGGCTACTTCCCGGGGTCGGTGCGCGGTGAGTCGGTCGGCGCCCCCGGTGAGCGGGTGCCGGCGTCGGTGATCGGCCGACCACTGGTGTCGACCTTGGTCGCGATGGCGCGCCGGTCGAAGCGGACGACGGTGCCCGGGGCGATCTCGAGCGTTGCCATCACCTCGTCCAGCGCAGTGATCCGGCCGAACAGCCCGGAGGTCGTGCAGACGTCGTCGCCGACGTTCAGGCTCTCCTGCAGCGTCGCGACGGCGTTCTGGCGGCGCCGCTGGCTCCAGAACATGAAGGCGATGAGCACGATGACCATCGCCGGCAGCAACAGTGTTGCCAGCCCTTCACTCATGCACCATCGTCCTTCGTGTCGTTCGGGTGGTCGTTCGGGTGGCCACGCTTCCGCGGGATCCTGCGGTGGCGGTCACCGTTCCCCAGAACGTCTCCGGGGCCGCGGGAGTGCCGCGGTGAGGCGGGCGGTCGGGACGGAACGGACAGTTTCGGACCGGAGCGCCCGCGAGAGTCTAGGTGAGGAGGCCGGAGGCCACCAAAGTCTCCAGTATGCGCGCGCGTCGCCCGCCCACCCCCCTTCCCGCTTCCAACCCGAGGTTGTGGGCAGTCTGGGCGGCATTCCGGCCCCAAAACTGCCCACATCCTCGGGTTGGAAGCGGGAAAGCCGGAGGTTCAGCCGCTGAAGCGGCTCGGGCCAGGTGGAGGTGCCCCCGGTGGTCCGCAACGAGTGACCCTGTCGTGAGTAGTTGCGGCGGATCCGCAGTTCCCGCCGCAACTAGAGACGTCACAGTCAGTTGTTGCGGCGACCCCCGGCCACCCCCGGCCGCGCCGAGAGCGAACACCGCTCTGAGCCCTCGGTCAACCGTCCTCTGGCAACAGTGAAAGGAGCGGGTCCTGGGTGACGAACCGGCCGCCACCGGTGGTTCCCGCTGCGCCCGGTGTGGGCGCCGAGCGGGGCACCGCCAGGCCGAGGTGCTCCCAGGCCAGTGGCGTGGCGGCCCGCCCACGAGGGGTGCGCACCATGAACCCCTCCCGGACGAGGAACGGCTCCGCCACCGTCTCCACGGTGTCGGACTCCTCCCCCACCGCCACGGCGAGCGTGTTGAGCCCGACGGGCCCACCCCCGAACCGGCGGCACAGCGACTCGAGGACCGCGCGGTCCAGCCGGTCGAGACCCCGCTCGTCGACGTCGAACATCGCCAGGGCCACCCGGGCCGCATCCAGGTCCACGATGCCCTGACCGTGGACCTGCGCCCAGTCGCGGACCCGGCGCAGCAGCCGGTTGGCGATGCGTGGGGTGCCGCGCGAGCGCATCGAGATCTCGGCGATCCCGGCCTCGTCGGCCTCGACCTCGAGCAGCCGGGCGCTGCGCCGCAGGATCACGGCGAGCTCGTCGGTCGAGTAGAAGTCGAGGTGCCCGGTGAAGCCGAACCGGTCGCGCAGCGGGGCCGGCAGCAGCCCGGCCCGGGTCGTGGCCCCGACGACGGTGAACGGCGGGAGCTCGAGCGGGATGGCGGTCGCGCCGGGGCCCTTGCCGACGACGACGTCGACCCGGAAGTCCTCCATGGCGAGGTAGAGCATCTCCTCGGCCGGCCGCGACATCCGGTGGATCTCGTCGAGGAACAGCACCTCGCCCTCGGCCAGCGACGACAGGATCGAGGCAAGGTCACCGGCGTGCTGGATCGCCGGCCCGGACGTGACGCGGATCGGCTGCTCGAGCTCGGTGGCCACGATCATCGCCAGCGTGGTCTTGCCGAGCCCGGGCGGCCCGGACAGCAGCACGTGGTCCGGCGGGGTGCCACGCCGGCGGGCCGCCTCGAGGACGAGGGACAGCTGCTCGCGGACCCGGGTCTGGCCCGGGAAGTCGGCCAACCGGCGGGGGCGGAGCGCCGCCTCGACCTGCCGGTCGCGGTCGTCCGGCCGGGCATCGACGACCCGGGCGGTGGCCTCGAACGAGCCGTCGTCCTCGGTGGTCCCGGCGTCCGGCTCGTCCCAGCTCCGCGACCCGGTCATCGGCCGAGCTCCTGCAAGGCGGCCTTGAGCAGCGCCGACACGGTCGCCCCGTCGGCGGCCTGCGGCGTGACCGCGTCCACCGCGTCGTCGGCCTGTCGAACCGTCCAGCCGAGGCCGACCAGAGCCTCGCGCACCTGGCCCTGCCAGGCCGCCGTGGCGGGGCGGTCCCCGACCGAGGCCGGCGCGGCCGGGGCGCCGATCTTGTCGCGCAGCTCGAGGACGATCCGCTCGGCGCCCTTGCGCCCGATGCCGGGCACCTTGGTCAGGGCGACCAGGTCGCCGGTCGAGACGGCCGCGCGCACCGCGTCGGGCCGGTGCACCGCGAGCATGGCCAGCGCCAACCGGGGGCCGACCCCGGACACCGTCTGGACGGTCTCGAACAGCACCCGCTCGTCCTCGTCCGCGAACCCGTAGAGGGTCAACGACTCCTCACGCACCACCAGCGACGTGCTGAGTGAGGCGGACTGGCCGGTCCGCATACCGGCGGCGGTCAGGGGGGTGGTGTGGACCAGCATGCCGACGCCGCCGACCTCGACGACGACCGAGTCGAGCCCGGCGCGCAGCACGGTCCCGCGGACGGACGCGATCATCGTGTGACCGTCCCGGCCGGCGTCTGGGCGGCCACGGCGGCGTCCAGCCGGGCCTGGGCCCCCCCGCGCCAGATCTGGCAGATGGCCAGGGCGAGTGCGTCGGCGGCATCGGCCGGTCGAGGTGGCTCGGGTAGCCGCAGCAGCCGGGTGACCATGGCGGTCACCTGCGCCTTGTCGGCCCGGCCGCTGCCGGTGACCGCCGCCTTGACCTCGGTGGGGGTGTGCAGGTGAACGGGTATGCCGCGCGACGCTGCGGCGAGCATCGCCACCGCCGACGCCTGCGCGGTGCCCATCACGCTGGCGACGTTGACGTCGGCGAAGACCCGCTCGATGGCGACGGAGTCGGGGCGGTAGCGCCGGACCCAGGAGTCCATGTCGGCCTGCAGCGACAGCAGCCGCTCCGCGGTCGGTAGCGAGGCGGGGGTGCGGAACACGTCCACGTCGACCATCCGCAGCGACCGGCCGGGGTCGCCCTCGACGACGCCGATGCCGCAACGGGTCAGACCGGGGTCGACCCCGAGGACGCGCACCACCCGCATACCTCCCTTCCCGCTGCACATCGACGGCCAGCCGCTGACCGAACACACGTTCGGGACGACGCTACCGGGGCGGACGGCGCGAGCGCGGGAGCAACGCGCCGGGCGGCGCCGCGTCGGTCCTCGGAGTCGTCGAGCTCGGCGAGGACCTCGTCCGGGATGTCGCCGTTGGCGTAGACGTTCTGGACGTCGTCGCTGTCCTCCAGCGCGTCGATGACGCGGATCATCTTGCGCGCGCCGTCGAGGTCGAGGGGCACCTGGAGGTTGGGCACCCACGCCGCCTCCGCCGACTCGTAGTCGATCCCGGCCGACTGGACGGCCGTGCGGATCGCGACGAAGTCCGACGCGTCGGAGACGATCTCGAAGGTGTCGCCGTTGTCGTTGACCTCCTCGGCGCCGGCGTCGAGGACCACCTCGAGCAGGTCGTCCTCGGTGACGCCGTCGCCCTTGGGGACCGTGACGACGCCGCGGCGGTCGAAGACGTAGGCGACGCTGCCGGGGTCGGCGAGCTGGCCGCCGTTGCGGGTGAGCGCGGTCCGTACCTCGGCGGCGGCCCGGTTGCGGTTGTCGGTGAGGCACTCGATGAGCACGGCGACCCCGCCCGGCGCATACCCCTCGTAGGTGATGGTCTGCCAGTCGGAGGCGCCGGCCTCGGCCCCGGATCCGCGCTTGATGGCGCGGTCGATGTTGTCGTTGGGGACCGACGTCTTCTTAGCCTTTTGGACGGCGTCGTAGAGCGTGGGGTTGCCCGTGACGTCACCGCCGCCGGTGCGCGCGGCGACCTCGATGTTCTTGATCAGCTTGGCGAACACCTTGCTGCGCTTGGCGTCCTTGGCCGCCTTCTGGTGTTTGGTGGTCGCCCACTTGGAGTGGCCGCTCATGGCACGTCCCTCTGCATTTCTGGTCGAAGCCTTCGACACATGTCGACGAAGAGCTCGTGGACCCTCGTGTCGCCGGTGACCTCCGGGTGGAAGGAGGTGGCGAGCAGGGCACCCTGACGAACGGCGACGATCCTACCGGCGGCCCGGGCCAGCACGTCGACGCCGTCCCCCGCGTCCTCGACCCACGGGGCGCGGATGAACACCGCTCGCATCGGACCGCCGTCGACCCCGGCGAACGGGATGTCCTCCTCGAACGAGTCGACCTGCCGCCCGAACGCGTTGCGCCGCACCGTGATGTCGAGGCCGCCGAGGGTCTGCTGCCCGGGCCGGGGTTCGGCGACTCGGTCGGCGAGCATGATCATCCCGGCGCACGACCCGTAGACCGGCATCCCGCCGGCGATGCGCTCGCGCAGCGGCTCGAAGAGGTCGAACGCCCTGACCAGCTTGTCCATGGTCGTGGACTCGCCGCCGGGGATCACCAGGCCGTCGAGCGCGGCCAGCTCCGTGGGGCGACGGACCCCGTATGCGTTCGCGCCCAGCTCGGTGAGGACCCGGACGTGCTCTCGGACATCGCCCTGCACGGCGAGGACGCCGATCCGCAGGGGTGCGGGGGTCGGGGGCGTCACGGCGGGAGACGCTACCCGCCTGTCCGATAGCGTCGATCCGTGGACGTCCCCGCGAACCTCGTCGAGCGTGCCGCCGCCCTCGACGCCGAGCACGCCGACGCATACCGGCGGGAGCTCTTCGCCCTGCCGGACGGTGTGGTCTACCTCGACGGCAACTCGCTCGGCGCCCTGCCCCGGGCGGTGCCGGCCGCGCTCGCCGACGTCGCCGAACGGCAGTGGGGCGAGCGGCTGATCCGCTCCTGGAACGAGTCGGACTGGTGGGGCGCACCCGAACGCGTGGGCGACAAGATCGGGAGGCTCGTCGGCGCCGCTCCCGGGCAGGTCGTCGTCACCGACTCCACCTCGGTCAACCTGTTCAAGGTGTTCGTGGCCGCCGCCCGGATGCGACCGCAGCGCCGCGTCGTGCTGACCGACCCGGACTCGTTCCCCACCGACCTCTACGTGCTCGAGGGCGCCGCCCGGCTGGCCGGCCTCACGGTGGAGCGGGTGCGGCCGGCCGAGGTCGAGAGCCGGCTCGCCCAGGTCGGACCCGACGTGGCGCTGGTGTCGTACTCGTCGGTCGACTACCGCACCGGCGAGCTGTGGGACCTGCCGGCGATCACCCGCGCCGCCCACCAGGTCGGCGCCCTGGCCTGCTGGGACCTGTGCCACTCGGCCGGCGTGGTCGACGTCCGGCTCGACGAGGACGGCGCCGACCTGGCGGTCGGGTGCGGCTACAAGTACCTCAACGGTGGGCCAGGCGCCCCGGCATACGTCTATGTCCGCGCCGAGCACCAGGCGGCGTTCGAGAGCCCGATCACCGGCTGGCACGGGCACGCCCGGCCGTTCGCGATGGAGGGCGGCTTCGAGCCGGCCGGCGGCATCACCCGCGCCCGCGTCGGCACGGGCCCGATGCTCAGCATCCTCGCGCTCGAGGCGGCGCTGTCGGCGTACGACGGGCTCCTCGTCGCCGACCTCCGGGCTGCTTCCCTGTCGCTGACCGGCTTCTTCGCCGACTGCCTCGACGCCCTCGGCCACGGCGAGGCAGTCGTCACGCCGCGCGATGACGAGCGTCGCGGCTCGCAGGTCGCGGTCCGCCACGCCGAGGCCTATGCGGTCGTCCAGGCGCTGATGGCTCGTGGGGTGATCGGCGACTTCCGCGAGCCCGACCTCGTGCGCCTGGGCTTTGCGCCGCTCTACGTCTCGCACCTCGACGCGGCGCAGGCGGCGGTGGCCTTCGCCGAGGTCGTGGACCACGAGGAGTATGCGCGGGCGGAGTTCGGCGCTCGCGCCACCGTGACCTGACCCGGCTCCCGCTGTGGCGGGAGCGGTATGCGCGCGGCTGCACCTCCGGTCGGCCGACACGCGTAGCTCCTGCCCGGCTCTGTCGTCGGTCGATGACAGCGTGGACGCAAGCGAAGGAGGCAACGGGTGGGACGGAACAACCAGCTGCGACGGGCCGCAAAGGCTCGAGCGCGGAGCAAGCAGCAGAACCGGCCTCGAGACGGGGCACCGTCCGGTGGAGCCGCCACCCTCGGCTGGTCGCCGGCGCCCCAGCAGTCGATCCGCGACCAGCTGGCTGGGTGGCTGGAGCGGGCGTTTCACGCGTTGAGCTGGTCCTATTCCGACCGAGCCGACTCGGCCTGTGCGGAGATCGTCGCCCTCGCGGCAGAGCCGGCCGGGCGCCGGGTCGTGACCGCCACGTTGACCGACCTGCTCACGTCGGACGTGGCGGGCTGCTGGGAGCGCGGCTGGCAACCCGCAGACCTGCATCGGGTCGTGGGACGACGTCTCGATGGCGACGCCCAGCAGGTTCTCGCGGATGCCGTCGCCGCCCAGCTGAGCCGTCACGCACGCGGCACCACCGCCCCACGCTGGCTCGCACAGCTGCACGAGATCGGTGCGACGGTGTGGTGGTCGACGGACACGAACCCGGTGAGCGCGCGGGCGCTCACCGGCGAGCAGGGGCTCGACACGGTTGTCCCCCGCGCCGTGCGGGTCGCCTACCTTCTCGGCACGCTGCCCGCGGTCGAACGCCACGACCCACTCCCGGGACAGTGGCGACCACAGCACCACGGTGTGTCGGCACCGGTCGACGAGCGGATCCTGACCCGAGTGCGCGCCCTGCTGGCCAAGGCGGAGTCGACGACCTTCGAAGCGGAGGCCGAGACGTTCACCGCCGGGGCGCAGGCGCTGATGGCCCGGCACAGCATCGATGCCGCGATGCTGGCCGCCGGTTCCGGCGGTGGCCCGGGGGGCGGGCCGCACGGTCGCCGGATCGGGATCGACCGTCCCTACGAGGCCCCCAAGGCCCTGCTCCTCGACGTCGTGGCCACGGCCAACCGGTGCCGGTCGATCTGGAGCAAGGAGTTCGGCTTCGTCACCCTGGTCGGCTTCGAGTCGGACCTCGAGGCCGCGGAGACGATCTTCACCTCGCTGCTCGTCCAGGCCAACCAGGGCCTGCGGGCCTACGGTCGCCGGACCACTCACGTCGGGACGTCGCGAACCCGCGCCTTCCGGTCGTCCTTCCTCACCGCATACGCACATCGCATCGGTGAGCGGTTACGGGAGGTGACGGACGAGGAGACGGATGCAGCGGTCGGCCGGGCGACTCGCGCGAAGGCCGGGTCCGGGCAGGAGCTGGTGCGGGTCCTCGGCGTCCGTGCGGAAGCGGTCGACGACGCGGTGGAGGAGATGTTCCCCCGCATGGTCGAGCGCGCCGTCGGTTCGACGAGCGACGCCGAGGGCTGGCATGCCGGTCGCCGGGCCGCCGACGAGGCCACGCTGTTCGGCGCCGAGCGGGCGGTGTCGCAGTAGCCGACCTCGACTACGGTCAGATCATGGCCGAGCCCACAGCGCTGCTGCGTACGACGGCGCGGGCCTTCCTCGACACGCTCGGCCAGGCGGGCCGGGCCGCCGCCGTCGCACCGTTCGCCGCTGCCGACCGCACGGAGTGGACCTACCTGCCCGGTCCGCGGCCTGGGATCGCCGTCGGCGACCTGACCGACGCCGCGCGGGACGGCCTCGAGGAGCTCCTGCGCGTCACGCTGAGCGCGAGGGGTGCCGAGCGGACGCGGCAGGTGATGCATCTGGACGACATCCTGCGCGAGGTGGAGCGGTCGGTGGGCCGGTCCGGCTGGGAGCGTCGCAGCTCCGATCGCTACTGGGTACGCGTGCTCGGCGACCCGGACGACGAGGTCTGGGCCTGGCATCTGGGCGGCCACCACGTCGGCGTGCACGCGACCGTCGTGGACGGCACGCTCGCCATCACGCCGTCGTTCCTGGGCGCCAACCCTGCGCTGGTGCGCGGCGGACCGCACGCCGGTCTGCAGGTGCTGCGCGAGGAGGAGCAGCTGGCCCGGGACGTCCTCGCCGGCTCTGGACGAGGACCAGCGCCGGGTGGCGGTCGTGTCGCCGGACGCGCCCGACGACATCGCCACCCGGCACGACCCCGTTGCCGATCCCGACCTGGTCCCGGTGGGGCTGCGCCACGACGCACTGGACGACGCGCAGGGGCAACGGCTCCAGGCGCTGGTACGCCTGTACCTCGGCCGGGCACCGGAGCCGGTGGCCGACGCGGCGTGGGACGCGATCGTGGACGCCGGGCTTGGGCTCGGTCACCTTCGCGTGGGCCGGGTCCACGATCTCGGGGGAGCGCGCACTACTACGCGGTCCGCGGCGAGACCTTCCTGATCGAGTACGACAACACCCAGGACGGCGCGAACCACGCGCATACCGTCTGGCGGGACCTGCAGCGGGACTGGGGCACCGACCTGCTGGCCGAGCACCATGCCGCGGCGCACGGGTGACTCGTCGCCGGCGCTGCGGGTCGTCGTGCTGTCCGACACGCACGCACCCCGGCGCTGGAAGCGCTGCCCGCCCGCCGTCGCCGACCAGCTGCGCGGGGCCGATGTTGATCCTCCACGCGGGCGACGTCTGTACCGCGTCGCGTGCTCGACGAGCTCGCCGGCTACGCGCCGGTCCACGCCGTGCTGGGCAACAACGACGGACCGGACGTCGCCGCGTGGGGCGCGCCCGAGACGCTGGAGCTCGACGTCGGCGGCCTGCACGTCGGGATGATCCACGACAGCGGGCCGGCGACCGGTCGGGTGCGGCGGCTGCGGTCACGGTTCCCGGAGTGCGACCTCGTGGTCTTCGGACACTCGCACATCCCGATGGACATCGAGGAGGACGGGTTCCGCATCGTCAACCCGGGGTCGCCGACCGACCGCCGCCGGCAGCCGCACGGGACGCTGGCTGTGCTGGAGATCGCCGAGCGAAAGGTGCGACGCCTGGACCTCGTCGACGTCACCTGAACGGGCCTGGCTGCGGGAGCTCGACGTGCGCGGCCACCAGGCCCGGGTTCTACTGAGGGACATGGGTGACTTCACGGGTTCGACCACGGTCGACGTCGCGCCGGGCGCGCTGTTCGACTACCTCTCCAACATCGGCAACCTGCCGGACTACTTCACGCGGATGACCTCGGCGCGGCCGGGTGACGGCGGGAAGTCCACACGACCGCCCGGATGCCCGACGGCCAGGAGGTCGAGGGCGACGCGTGGTTCACGGTGGACGACGAAGCGCAGCGCATCGAGTGGGGCTCGGAGGGCCCCAACGACTACCACGGCTACGTCGACGTCACGGCCTCCGGTGACGGCAGCAGCGTCGAGGTGCACCTGCACACGACGCGGGTGGAGGACGGCGACAGCCAGGTGGACGACGGGATCCGCGAGACCCTCGCGAACATCAAGCGGCAGGCGGAGGCGTCGAGGTAGGTCCTCGGCGCCGGGTCACCAGCCGCGCTCGGCCAGCCGGTGCGGCTGCGGGATCTCCTCGACGTTGATGCCGACCATGGCCTCGCCGAGACCGCGCGAGACCTTGGCGATCATGTCGGCGTCGTCGAAGAACGTCGTGGCCTTGACGATGGCCTCGGCGCGCTCGGCGGGGTTGCCGGACTTGAAGATCCCGGAGCCGACGAACACGCCCTCGGCCCCGAGCTGCATCATCATCGCCGCGTCGGCGGGGGTGGCGATGCCGCCGGCGGTGAAGAGGACGACCGGCAGCTTGCCCAGCCGGGCGACCTCCTTGACCAGGTCGTAGGGCGCCTGCAGCTCCTTGGCGGCGACGTAGAGCTCGTCCTCCGAGAGGCTGGTGAGCCGGCGGATCTCGCCGCGGATCTGGCGCATGTGCGTCGTCGCGTTGGAGACGTCGCCGGTGCCGGCCTCGCCCTTGGAGCGGATCATCGCCGCGCCCTCGGTGATGCGCCGCAGCGCCTCGCCGAGGTTGGTCGCGCCGCAGACGAACGGCACGTCGAACGCCCACTTGTCGATGTGGTTGGCGTAGTCCGCCGGGGTGAGGACCTCGGACTCGTCGATGTAGTCGACACCGAGGCTCTGCAGGACCTGCGCCTCGACGAAGTGGCCGATGCGGGCCTTGGCCATGACCGGGATGGACACCGCGGCGATGATCCCGTCGATCATGTCGGGGTCGCTCATCCGGGAGACGCCGCCCTGGGCGCGGATGTCGGCGGGTACCCGCTCGAGGGCCATGACCGCGACGGCCCCGGCGTCCTCGGCGATCTTCGCCTGCTCGGCGGTGACGACGTCCATGATCACGCCGCCCTTGAGCATCTCGGCCATGCCACGCTTGACCCGGCTGGTGCCGGTCAGGGTGCCGTTCTGGGTGCTCATGTCTGACTCGCTCACGCCATCAATCGTACGGCTGCCCGACCGCCGTCCCGACCGCCGTCCCGGCCGCCCGCTTCCGACCGCGGTTCCGACGGTCAACTTCTGCGCACGTGGTGTCGAGAAACGCGACATTTCCGACTTCAGCTGCCGGCAACTCACCACATGCGCGGAAGTCGCGGTGAGGCATGCGGATGCCGGATGGCGGGCGGGCCCTCGGCGTCGCGGTCAGGCGCGGAGGCCGGCCGGGAGCTCGTCGTCGAACTCGATCGTCGCCGGCAGCTCGGCGTGCCCCGCCAGCCGGAACAGGCGGACCACGGCCTTGCGGCGGACCTGCCGCACGTCGATGACGGCGTCGTTGTGGAACCGGCGGGCCATCTGCACGCGCACCCCCGCCGCGGCGATCCGAGCCAGCGACTCCGCCGTGGGCTCGTCGGTGGACCGGAGCGCCCCGATGGTGATCGGGCTGAGCGCAGCGTGGAGGGCGTCGGTGAGGTCGGACTCGACCGCTTCCCGGTCGGGGTCGCCCTCAACCGTCGCCAGCGACTCTGCGGCTGCCGACGCGAGGATCAGCCCCGACGCCGCGTCCAGGTGGCCGGTGTTGGCCAGCTCCAGGGTCGCCTCGGCCCGGCGGACCAGCTGGGCGTCGAGCGCCGCCGACGTCGACTCGACGCGGGCGTGCAGCCGGTCGAGGCGGGCGGCGCTGTAGGACAGGTACCAGCCGAGCATCAGGATGACGACGACGACGATCGTCGCCCACTCGAGGGTGCTCACCGCGGCCGGTCATCCGAGCGGAGGCCGGCCGGAGCGCAGCAGCCGGGTCCACCGCGACGTGCTGTCGGCCGCGGGACGGACCCGCGCGGCGCCGTCGGTGACGGTCTCGTAGACCGCCATGACGTCGGACGGCGACCACCGACCAGTCGAAGACGTCGGCCCGCCGCCGGCCGCGCGCCGCCAGCTGCTGCCGTCCGGACGGGTCGGCCAGCAGCTCGACCAGGCGGCGGCCGAGGTCCTGGCGGGTCCTCGTTGACGAAGGTGGCGCCGGCCGCTCCGCCGTCGAGGACGCGGACGAACGCCGGCAGGTCGCTCGCCAGCACCGGCGCGCCCGCGCTCATCGCCTCGATGAGGATGATCCCGAAGCTCTCGCCGCCGGTGTTGGGGGCGACGTAGAGGTCGACCGACTTCAGCAGCCGCGCCTTGTCCTCGTCGCTCACCGGGCCGAGGAACTCGCACGCCGCGACCACCTCGGGCGGCAGGCCGGCGGTCACCTCGCGGGGGTCGCCGGGACCGGCGACGAGCACCCGGAGGCCCGGCATCGCGCGCGAGTACCTGCCGGCAGCGCGGCGGCGAGCACTGGCATACCCTTGCGCGGTTCCTCCATCCGGCCGAGGAACGCGATCGTCGGGCGCTCGGGTGTGCCCGTCCAGTCGGGTCGGCGGCTCGCGCCCGGTCGAACCGGTGCACGAACACGCCGTTGGGGATGACGACCGCGTCGCCGCCGAGGTGCGTGGTCACCGTCCGCCGGGCGTCCTCGGACACGGCGATCCGGGCGGTGATCTTCTCCAGGCTGGGCCGGACGATCGGGTAGGCGGCCTGGTAGGTCCGCGAGCGCAGCGTCGAGGTGTGGAAGGTCGCGACGATGGGACCCTCCGCCGCCCATAGCGCGAGCACGGCGACGCTCGGGCGTGATCGGCTCGTGCAGGTGGATGAGGTCGAACTCGCCGGACTCGACCCACTTCGACACCCGCGCCGCGGCCATCGGGCCGATGTTGAGCCGGGCGGTGGAGCCGTTGAAGCGCACCGGGCACCGCGCGGCCGGCCGAGACCATGTAGTCGGGCAGGGCGCGTCCGCTCGACGGCCGGCGCGAGCACGCTGACGTGGTGGCCCTGCGCGAGGAACACCTCGGCGAGGTCGCGCACGTGGTACTGCACTCCCCCGGGGATGTCGAAGGAGTAGGGGCAGACGATGCCGATCCTCACGAGCGCAGGTCGCCGATGCGGACGGCTCGGGCGGTGCGAGCCGGTCGTCGAGGTCGTCGACGAACACCCGCTGCAGCATGTGCCAGTCCTCGGTGTGCCGGGTGATCGCGTCGCCGAGGATGTCGGCGCACGCCTGCACCATCGACCTGGACCTTGTCGCGGGTCGAGCCCGACGTCTCGGGCGTCGCGCACCGGCTTCAGGTCGATGACGACCCGTTTGCCGAGGGCAGCTCGGGCGCGTCCTCGAACCAGAGGGTCGCGGCGAACAGCGGCGCCTTGGTCATCACCGACGAGCACCGCCGCGCCCTTGGCCATCCGGGCGCGGTGGCCGCAGAGGTCGACCTCGACGCCGTTGTGGGTGAGGTCGCGGTCGGCTAGCAGCGCGACGAAATCGCCGCGCGCGACGGCCTGCTTGAGCGCGATGAACGGGTCGCCGGCCCCCGTCAGCGGGATGATCGTCATGCCCAGCGACTCGCGGAACTCGAGGAAGTCGCGGAACACCTCTTCGGGCTCGAGCCGCTCGGCGACCGTCGTGACCGGGGCGAGATGTGTCCGAGGACCACGCGCCTCCGGCTGTCCCAGTTGCCGAGGTGTCCGAGGAACGACGACGGCACCGCCGACCCGCCGGACAAGCGCCGCCGTACCGGCCTCGTCACCGACCACCGCGCACCGCCGCGGCCAGCTTCCTCCGGCGTCGAGTCCGACCAGCCGGAAGGCGTCGCAGTAGTAGCGCATGTAGGACCGCATCCCGGCCCGCACCAGCGCGTCGAGGTCCCGCTCGCCCAGCTCTGGCCGCACCCTCGCGTAGTTCGACCGCAGCCGGTCGACGCCCTTGCCGCCGCGGCGGGCCGACACGTCGGCGATGAGGTCGAAGAGCCGGTATGCGGCGGGTGCCGGCAGCGCGCGTACGGCCGCGAACCCGGCGCGCAGCCCGAGGGTCTGCCCCGTGGTGGCCGCCCGGCCGGACACGTCGCCGACCAGTCCGAGCAGCCCTCCGGGCACGACGCCGCGCAGCCCGGCGGCGCGGGACGTCGTCACGACCGGCTCACGGCGTCGACACGCCGGGGTGTGCTGGTCGGGCGCGCGGGCCAGGACCTGCCGCCGGACCGCGAGCATCCGCTGCACCACGGTGACGAGGCTGGCCACCGACAGCAGGGCGAGCACGACGATGAGCAGGACCACGGAGACCCCGACCCCGACGAGGAACGTCGCCAGCAGCACGGCCAGCAGCCGGTCGGCGCGCTCGGCGATCCCCACGTTGGCGGTCATGCCCGAGCCCCTCGGCGCGCGCCTTGGAGTAGCTGACGACGAAGCCGAGGATCAGGCAGGCCAGCGCCAGGCCGGCGGCGAGCAGGTTCGCGTGGACGCCGGCGAAGTAGAGCACCAGGCCGCCGAAGATCGCGGCGTCGCCGATCCGGTCGAGGGTGGAGTCGAGGTAGGCGCCCCACGGCCCCTGACGCCCCGACATCCGGGCCATCACCCCGTCGACGTTGTCGCTGAAGATGAACAGCGTGACGACGAGGGTGCCCACGAGGAGCTGACCGCGGGGGAAGAAGGCGAGCGCTCCGACGCATACGCCGACCGTGCCGACGACCGTGACGACGTCGGGGCTGATGCCCAGACGGAGGAACAGCCTCGCGATCGGCGTCATGACCTTGGTCCAGGTCTCGCGCAGAAGTCGGTTGAGCATGGTGCCGTCCAGCCTATCCGTCCCGGAGCGGTCAGCCGGCCGGCCAGGCCTCCACGAGACGGGTCCGCACGTCCTCGAGCAGCATCGGCAGCGCCTTGGTGCGGGCGACGATGGGCAGGAAGTTGGAGTCGCCACCCCACCGGGGCACGACGTGCTGGTGCAGGTGGGCGGCCACCCCGGCGCCCGCGACCGCGCCCTGGTTCATGCCGAGGTTGAAGCCCATCGGCGCGCTGGCCTGCTCCAGCGCCCGCAGCGCCTGCTTGGTCAGCAGGGTGAACTCGGCGGTCTCCTCGTCGGTGAGGTCGACGTAGAGCGAGACGTGACGGTAGGGGCAGACGAGGACGTGGCCCGGGTTGTAGGGGAAGAGGTTGAGCACGACGTAGCAGAGGTCGCCGCGGTGGACGATCAGGCCCTCGGCGTCGGACCTGTGCGGCGCCGCGCAGAAGGGGCAGCCCTCTCCGGCGTCGTCGCTCGGCTTGTCGCCGCCGATGTAGACCATCCGGTGCGGGCGTCCACAGCCGCTGGAAACCGTCCGGCTCCCCCGCGAAGTCGGCGGCCCGGCTCCGCCGCTCCGGCTCGGTGCTCACGCCGACTCCCCTCGCGCATCGGGCGGCCGCTGCGCCCGTTGCTCCACGCCGCGATCTCCGCGACGACCGAGAGCGCGATCTCCCCCGGCCGCTTGCCGCCGAGGTTCGAGCCCGGCCGGAAGGTGCACCCGGTTCAGGGTGGCCGCGTCGGCACCCTCGTCGCGCAGCATGGCCAGGACGTCGGCGGTCCGCGACCGGCTGGCCATCATCGCGACGTAGCCCGGCCGGGCTCGCGATCGCGTCGCGCAGCAGCCCGTAGGCGTCGGGGGCGTCGTGGTCGCAGATCACCACCGCGTCGCGGGGGGTCGGCGGGTCGGCGGCCAGCCGCTCGCGCGGGGCGCCCTCCGGGTCGTCGTCGCCCAGGACGACGACCTCCCGGCCGGCGACCTCGGCGATCGTCGCGATGGCCTCCGCGATCGGCGTTGCGGGTCGCGACGATGATCCGGCCGGAGCGCTGCTGCGTCACCTCACTCATGGGCTCACCCTGCCAGAGGCGGGTGGCCGTCCGGCAGACTGGCTCGGTGAGCACGACCGGGGCCAGCGCCTCATGACCGCAGTCGGCCGGCTCCACCACGTCGTCTACGACACCCCCGACCCGATGGGGCTCGCGCGGTTCTGGTCGGCGGTTCTCGGCCAGCCGGTCACGTATGCGTCGGAGGACTGGGTCGTCGTCGCGCCGCACGACCGGCACTCGGGGATGGCGTTCCAGCTCGCTCCCGACCACCGGCCGCCGGTGTGGGGCGACCCGGACGCGGCCGCAGCAGGTGCACCACGACGTCATGGTGGACGACGTCGGGCGAGGCCGAGCAGCGGGTCGCCGCGCTCGGGCGCCCGGCGGCTGGAGTCGCCGGACGGCTCGGTATGGGCGGACCCGTCCGGGCCACCCGTTCTGCCTCGTCCCCCGCCCGGGCTGGGCACCGCCGGTGCGGACCTAACGGGCTCGACGTTGTCGAGGCGGCACTGGGGACGTCAGGCCCCGTCTTTGTCCGGCGTGGGGCCGGTCAGGCCTCGGGCGCCGTGGACACCTGCTCGCGTGACGCGATGGCCGCGGTGATCTCCGCGACCGCCTCGTCGACCGGGACGCCGTTGCGCTGCGAGCCGTCGCGGTAGCGGAACGAGACGGCGCCGGCAGCCCGGTCGTCCTCCCCCGCGATGAGCACGTAGGGCACCTTGGCCTTGCTGGCGTTGCGGATCTTCTTGGGGAACCGGTCGTCCGAGGAGTCGAGCTCGACGCGTACTCCCTTGTCGCGCAACCGGTTCAGGACGTCCTGGAGGTAGGGCGCATACTCCTCGGCGACCGGGACGCCGAGGACCTGGACCGGTGACAGCCAGGGCGGGAAGGCGCCGGCGTAGTGCTCGACGAGGACCGCCATGAACCGCTCGATCGAGCCGAACTTCGCCGAGTGGATCATCACCGGGCGCTGCCGTGAGCCGTCGGCCGCCTGGTACTCGAGCTGGAAGCCTTCGGGCTGGTTGAAGTCGTACTGCACGGTCGACATCTGCCAGGTCCGGCCGATCGCGTCGCGCGCCTGAACCGAGATCTTCGGGCCCGTAGAAGGCCGCGCCGCCGGGGTCGGGGACGAGCTCGAGCCCGGTCTCGCGGGCGGCCCGCTCGAGGACCTCGGTGGCCACCTCCCACTGCTCGTCGGTGCCGATGAACTTGTCCTTGCTGTCGTCCCGGGTGGACAGCTCGAGGTAGTAGTCGTCGAGCCCGAAGTCGCGCAGCAGGCTCAGCACGAAGTTGAGCAGGTGCTTGACCTCCGCCTCGGCCCCCTCGACGGTGACGTAGGAGTGCGAGTCGTCCTGCGTCATACCGCGTACCCGGCTCAGGCCGTGCACGACCCCGGACTTCTCGAAGCGGTAGACCGACCCGAACTCGAACAACCGCAGCGGCAGGTCGCGGTAGGACCGGCCGCGCGACCGGTAGATGAGGTTGTGCATCGGGCAGTTCATCGCCTTGAGGCGGTACTCGGCGCCCTCGAGATGGATCGGCGGGAACATGCTGTCCGCGAAGTACGGCAGGTGGCCGGAGGTGTAGAACAGCCCGTCCTTGGAGATGTGCGGGGTGCCGACGTAGTCGAAGCCCTCCTCGATGTGCCGCCGGCGGACGTAGTCCTCCATCTCGCGCTTGATGACGCCGCCCTTGGGGTGGTAGACCGCCAGCCCCGAACCGAGCTCGTCGGGGAACGAGTAGAGGTCCAGCTCGGCGCCGAGCTTGCGGTGGTCGCGCTTCTCGGCCTCGGCCAGCCGGTCGAGGTAGGCCTTGAGGTCGTCCTTGGTCGGCCAGGCGGTGCCGTAGACCCGCTGCAGCTGCGGGTTCTTCTCCGAGCCGCGCCAGTATGCGGCGGCGGTGCGGGTGAGCTTGAACGCGTTGCCGATCAGCTTGGTGTTCGGCAGGTGCGGGCCGCGGCAGAGGTCCTTCCACGCCAGCTCGCCGTCGCGGCGGTAGTTGTCGTAGATGGTGAGCTCGCCGCCGCCCACCTCCGCCTCGGCCCCTTCAGCGGCGTCGCCCACCGAGCTGCCCTGACTGCCCTTGAGGCCGATCAGCTCGAGCTTGTAGGGCTCGTCCTGCAGCTCGCGACGGGCGTCTTCCTCGGTGGTGACGCGCCGCGAGAAGGTCTGGCCCTCGTTGACGATGCGCTGCATCACCCGCTCGAGCGCCTTGAGGTCGTCGGGGTTGAACGGCACCTCGACGTCGAAGTCGTAGTAGAAGCCGTCACGGATGGGCGGGCCGATGCCCAGGCGGGCCTTGGGGTTGACCTGCTGCACGGCCTGGGCGAGGACGTGGGCGGTGGAGTGCCGCAGCACGCCGAGGCCGTCCGGGCTGTCGATGGTGACCGGCTCGACGACGTCGCCGTCGTGGAGAACGTGGGCCAGGTCGACGAGCCGGCCGCCCGGCTCGTCGACCAGCCGGGCGACGACGACGGTGCGGTCGTCGGCGAAGAGGTCGGCCGCGGTCGTACCCTCCGCCACCGATCGCTCGTCTCCGGCGACGGTCACGGTGATCTGGGCAGGCACGGCAGTACTCACTCTCGTATGCGGCGCGGCCGCGCGGGTCGCGGTCATCGGCCACCGCAAGGCTAGCGAGCGGCAGCGCGAGCCCCGCGACGCAGTTCCCGCCGGGGGCTTCCCGCTTCCAACCCGAGGTTGTCCCTAGTTTCGGGCGCCGGAAAGCCGAAAAACTTGCCACAACGCCGGGTTGGAAGCGGGTCAGGCCGGGGTGACGGTCGTGACCAGGTGCTCGCCGGTGCCCTTGGCCGGGATGAGGACCGCCAGGCGGGCACCCTCCGGCTCGTCGGACACTGCCAGCCGGGTGGTGCTCGGCAGCCTCACCGGCTTGCGGAACCATACCGTCGACGCGCCGGCCGCCGGCAGCCGCGGGCCGATGGAGGCGAGCACCCGCGCATACGAGAACATCCCGTGCGCGATCGCGCGGTCGAACCCGAACGCCCGGGCGGTCAGCGCGTGCAGGTGGATCGGGTTCACGTCACCGGAGACGGCGGCGTAGCGCCGGCCCGCGTCCTCGCCGAACCGCAGCTGCACGAGCGCCCGGGACGCCAACCTGGAGACGTCCGGCGGGCCGTCCGACGGCGCCGCCTCGTCCCCGCTGCCGCGCGCGAGGTAGGTGCTGACGCCCCGCCACACCAGGTCGCCGCCCGACGACACCTCGGCCACCAGGTCGACCACGCGGCCGCGCCGGTGCGGACGCAGGTCGGCGGCGTGCACGCTCACGTCGAGCGACTCGCCGTACTCCAGCGGGCGGGTCCAGGTGACGCGGTTCTCCACGTGCACCAGCCCGACCATCGGCAGCGGGAAGTCGCGGCGCGACATCACGGCCGCCTGCAGCGGGAACCCGAGCAGGTGCGGCCACGTCACGGGCGGGTGCGCGGTGAGGCCGAACCCGCAGAGGTGCGCGTAGTCAGCGACCTCGGCGACGTCGACGGCGACGCCCCGCCGCTCGGCCACGACGTGCGGCAACGCCGATCCGCCTGAGCGTCGGTTGGCCAGGGCGGCCGGGAACAGCCGCCGCAGGTCCGGCGCCGCGTCGAACCGCAGCGTCTCCACCACGTCAGGCGCCCAGCAGGCTCTGCCCGCAGACGCGGACGACGTTGCCGGTGACGCCGGCGTTGGCGTCCTGGCTCAGCCACGCGACGGTCTCCGCGACGTCGAGCGGGCAGCCCGCCCTGCTGCAGCGAGCTCAGCCGCCGGCCGAGCTCGCGGGTCGCCAGCGGGATCTTGGCCGTCATCTCGGTCTCGATGAAGCCCGGCGCCACCGCGTTGACGGTGATCCCGCCGGGCGTACAGGTCGCGGCGAGCCGCCCAACGCGCTGCACCAGGCCGACGATGCCCGCCTTGGAGGCCGCGTAGTTGGTCTGGCCGCGGTTCCCCGCGATGCCGGCGATCGACGAGACGCAGACGACGTGGCCACCGTCGGCCAGCCCGTCCGGCGCCAGGATCGCCTCGTTCATCCGGATCACCGAGCCGAGGTTGACGTCGAGGACCGACGCCCACCGGGACTCGTCCATGTTGGCCAGCAGCTTGTCGCGGGTGATCCCCGCGTTGTGGACCATGACGTCCAGCGAGCCGTGGCGGCGCGCGCGCGTGGTCGACGATCCGCCGGCCGGCGTCGGGCGCAGTGACGTCGAGCTGCAGCGCGGTGCCGCCGAGCCGGTTCGCGTTGCGGGCCAGGCTCTCGCCCGCCGCCGGGATGTCGACGCACGACGACGGTCGCGCCGTCGCGGGCGAGCACCTCCGCGATCGCGGCGCCGATGCCGCGGGCGGCGCCGGTGACGACCGCGACCTTGCCGGCCAACGGGGTATGCCAGTCGTCCGGTGCGAGGGCCGGCCCACCGGACGCGGCTCCGACCGTGACCACCTGGCCGTCGACGTAGGCCGAGCGACCGGAGAGGAAGAAGCGCAGCGCCGCGTCGGCGTTGGCCTCCTCGCCTTCCACGACGGTGACGAGGTTGGCGGTGGCGCCGGCCCGCAGCTCCTTGCCGATCGACCGGACGACGCCCTCCAGCGCCCGCCGGGTGGCGCGCAGCATCGGGTCGCGTGCCGGCGGTCGCGACGGAGCCGCCGAACACCACGACCCGGCCGCTCGGAGCCAGCCGCTTCAGGGCCGGCCCGAGGACGGTCCGGAACGCCTCGAGGTCGGTCAGCTCCTTCGCCTGGGTGAGGTCGAGGACCACCGCGCCGACGCGCTGCCCGTCGGCGACCGACGGGATGATGTCGATGGCCTCACCGCGCAGCAGGTCGGCCGCCCGGGCGGCCATCGGCGCGTCGCCCACTCCGGCGACGAGGACCGGACCCGGGACGAGCGGCTGGTCCGGCGCATACCGGCGCAGTCGCACGGGGCGAGGCAGTCCCGAGCCGCGACGCGACCTGCTTGCCGAACGGGCTGTTGACGAGGTCCGTGTAGGTGTCGGCCATGGGTCAGGCCGCCTCGATGACGGCGACGACGCCCTGGCCGCCGGCGGCGCAGATGGAGATGAGCCCGCGAGCCCCGGAACCCTTCTCGTGCAACAGCTTTGCCAAGGTGGCCACGATGCGGGCACCGGTCGCCGCGAACGGGTGGCCGGTGGCCAGCGACGAACCGGTGACGTTGAGCCGGTCCTGGTCGATGGCCCCCAGCGGCGCGTCGAGCCCCAGCCGGTCACGGCAGAACGCCTCGTCGAGCCACGCCGCCTGCGTCGTCAGCACCGTCGACGCGAACGCCTCGTGGATCTCCACGAGCGCGAAGTCCTGAAGCTTCATCCCCACCCGGGCGAGCAGCCGCGGCACGGCATAGGAGGGCGCCATCAGCAGCCCCTCTCCCCCGTGCACGTAGTCGACCGCCGCGGTCTCGGCGTCGACGAAGTAGGCGAGCGGCGTGAGGCCGTGCTCCGCCGCCCACGCGTCGCTGCCGAGCAGCACCGTCGACGCACCGTCGGTGAGCGGCGTGGAGTTGCCGGCGGTCATCGTCGCGCCCTCGCCCTTGCCGAACACCGGCGTCAGCGAGGCGAGCTTCTCCAGCGAGGTGTCCGGGCGCAGGGTGGTGTCGCGGGAGACGCCGAGGTAGGGGGTGACGAGGTCGTCGAAGAACCCGTTCTCGTAGGCGGCGGCCAGCCGCTGGTGCGAGCGCAGGGTCACCTCGTCCTGCGCCTCGCGGCTGATGCCCCACTCCTTGGCGGTGATGGCCATGTGCTCGCCCATGGACAGCCCGGTTCGCGGCTCGACGTTGCGCGGCGCCGAGGGCGCGAGGTGGCCGGGCCGGATGGAGGCGAAGGCCTTGGCCCGGTCGATCGGCGTCCGGGCGGCGTTGGCCCGCAGCAGAGCCTTGCGCAGCCCCTCGCTCACGGCGATGGGCGCGTCGGACGCCGAGTCCACGCCGCCGGCGATGCCGGACTCGACCTGGCCGAGCGCGATCTTGTTGGCCACGAGGATCGTCGTCTCGAGGCTGGTGCCGCAGGCCTGCGTGACGTCGTATGCCGGTGTCGTCGCGGAGAGCGACGAACCGAGCACCGCTTCACGGGTGAGGTTGAAGTCGCGGCTGTGCCGGATGACGGCGCCACCGGCCACCTCCCCGATCCGCTCACCGGCCAGGCCGAACCGCGCGACCAGCCCGTCGAGGGCGGCGGTCAGCATGTCCTGGTTGGAGGCTCGGGCGTATTTCCCGTTGGCTCGAGCGAAGGGGATGCGGTTGCCGCCGAGGATTGCCGCTCGGCGCGTCGTGGAGGCGGGCATGCCCGCAGGTTACCAGTGGGTAACTAGGTCGCGATCCGCGGCGCGGCTGCCGTCACTGCGGCTCGACGCCGACCAGCACCTCGTCACCGACCGAGACGTCACCGGGGACCGGAACGCGGGCGTAGACCCCGGGGCAGTCGCCGGCGAGCGCGGTGACCTCGAGCTCCGCCGAGCCGATCCGGAGCCGGTGGCCGAGCAGGTCGTGGAGGGCCGCGGTGGGGATGTCGACCACGAGGTTTGCCCGCGGGTGGAAGTCGACGTAGTTCTCGACGGCGACGAGGTGCACCGGCGACTTCTTCCGGCGGTCGCCGTCGAGCCCGTCGGGCGAGACGTAGGAGGTCTGCAGCGTCTGGCCCGGCTGCTCGCGGTCGGGGTAGATGAGGATGCTCGAGACGCGCGCCATGGGGTCACGCTACTTCGGGGTGGTCCCGAAGGCGTCGAAGAAGCGGTCGCGGAACGCCGCCATCGGCCAGACGGGCGCCGTGGCGGCCGGTAGCAGGCCGGGCGGCCAGTCCCACGCGCGGATCCGGTCCAGCACCGCGGGGTCCTTGGCGATGACCGAGACCGGTACGTCGTGGCTGGCGGCCGACCCGGAGACGACGGCCGCGGGCTGGTGGTCGCCGAGGACGACGAGCACGAGGTTGTCGTCGTGCGCCGTCGCCACGAACGTGGTCAGCGAGTCCAGGGCGTATGCGACCGAGTCCGCGTAGGCCTGCTTCACCCGCGCCGGGCTGCTCCAGACGGCGTCCGCGGTGGCGGCCTGGTCGAGCACCGCCTGGTATGCGGACCCGTCGCCGAGCGCCGCCGGGTCCAGCAACCGCGGCAGCGGAGCCCACGGGCGTGTGGCTGGAGACGAGGTCGACCTCCGCCATCACGGGCGGCCGGGGGCCAGGGGCCAGCTCGCGCCGCGCCAGGGTGGCCAGGGTGAACTGGTCCGGCACCGGCGCATACCCGAACTTCGGGCCGTGGAAGTCGAGCGCCGGACCGTCGTAGAGCGCGTCGTAGCCGTAGAACTCGGTGACGGGCGAGATGTCGTTCTCGTCGGCCGGGCTGACGAGGACGGTGCGCCAGCCGGCCGACCCGAACGCCGAGGCCAACGTGAGCCGCCGGCTGTCCAGGACCGCGTTGTAGCGGACCTGGTCGGAGATCGGCAGCCCGGTCTGGAGGGTGGAGTGGGCCAGCCAGCTCAGCCCGCCGAAGGTCGGCGAGCTGAGGTAGGCGCTGCGGCCCGAGAAGCCCGCCGCACTGATTCCGACGGTCATCCGGTCGACGGCGGCTGAGACCGTCGGCGCCAGCGCCGGATCCTCGAGGGCGACCCGGCCGTAGCTCTCGACGAAGACCACGAGGACGTCCTTGCCCCGCAGGCCGGCGAGCAGAGCGCTGGGCGGCGTCGTGGCGTAGGGGTCGGTCGTGGCGAGCCGCTCGAACTCCGACCGGTCCGCGATGCCCTGCCGCAGATCCCGCACATGGTCGACCGCGACCGACGCCGTGGGAGCGGACGCCACGCGCAAGTCGGGCCCGACGGTCTGTCCCGAGCACCGCCAGCAGGACCCAGAGCAGGCCGCCGACGACCAGGACGGAAGCGGCGAAGCGCCGGTGCCGAACGGACGACCGGGTGACCCGCACGGCGGCGAGCGGAAGGAGGACGAGGGCCACGGCGACGGCCAGCCCGAGGGCCACGGTGACGAGCACGGCCCGGGTGCTGCCGACGCTGTCCCGGAGCACGCCGTAGCCCGCCGCGGCGTAGGACGGGTCGGACAGCGGGTCGAACGTGCGGTAGAAGCCCACAAGCATGCCGACGTCCAGCGCCTTGAGGAGGACGGCCAGCGCGATGACCACCCCGGCCACCGACGAGACGACGGTTCGCCAGCGGGATGGCAGGACGGTGCCCAGCGCGACGAGGACCAGCAGCTCGACCGGGAGCCGGAGGAACGCGGTCCAGGACAGCAGCTCCGGGCGGTTCGGGAGGTCCAGAGCCGCCCAGAGCAGCGCCACCGAGAGGGCGGTGAGCAGGACGCCCCGAGCCCGCCGGTGGCTGCGCGGCGGACCGGTCTGCGACTCCTCGGGCGGGCTGACCTCTCGGGACAGCGTGCCGGTGTCAGCCACCGGCGGACCGGGCCGGCCAGCGGCAGGACCGCGGGCGCGAGCACCCGCGCGCCGCTGCTGCCGGCGGCGGGCGAGCCAGAGCACGTCGCGGCCGAACGACTCGGCGAGCAGCAGGAGCGCCATGACCACGAGCGGCGACGGCGACCGGCGGGCACGAGCAGCCCGGACACGACCACCGCGAGGGTGACGCCCTGGACGGCCGCGACGACCTTGCGCCAGTAGCGGGGCGGAACCGGCGCCCGCAGCCACGGCCAGAGCCGTTCGGCACCGAGCAGCGCATACCGCGCGCCCCCGATCGCGAGGACCCACCAGCCGACCACCGGAGCCGCCGCGACGCTGAGGACGAGGATGAGGAAGGCGTCGGTCTCCATGTCGAACCGGGCGCCGAACGCGCGTGACCGAGCCGGTCCGCCGGGCCACCTGCCCGTCGACGGCGTCGAGGAGCAGGGCGACCGTCGCGAGCGCCACCAGCACCGTGCGGTGGTCCGTCCCGCTGAACGACGCCGCGACGAGCGCGGCGACCACCTGGCCGATGCTCGCCCGGACCAGCGTCACCACGTTGGCCGGTCCGAACCGGGTCGTGGCGGTCCGCTGCCGGGCTCGCGCCAGTAAAACGGCGGCGGACGTCGCTGTGCCCAAGCCCACGGCCCAGCCCAGGGCGCCGAGCCCGACCGTGGCCTCGACCGCGCCGAGCAGGGCGATGACCAGGATCACGCCGCTCACCGATACCTGCTGAGATGCCTGCTGAACCGTGCGCACACGACCTCCGTCTACAGGAGTACACAGGATGCTTCGACAATGCGTCGGGTTGCTGACACCCCGGAGCCTTCACCCATGAGGACGCCGGGCGTTGGTCGCCGGTTCACCACGACGGTGGACGACCCGACCGGCCGGACACACGGCTCGCCGCGAGGGGCACGAGGAGGTCGAGGAGGCACGTGACGGCCGAGGCGGTCGCGTTCTGGATCCGGGCTCCCGGCGTCGGGGAGCTGCGGAGAGCGGCTCTTCCCGTTCCGGGCGACGACGAGGTGCTCGTGCGCGCCCTGCGGTCGGGGGTGAGCCGCGGGACCGAGTCCCTGGTGTTCCGCGGTGAGGTGCCGCCCGACCAGTACGACCGGATGCGCGCGCCGTTCCAGGAGGGCGACTTCCCGGCTCCGGTGAAGTACGGGTACCTCAGCGTCGGTGTCGTCGAGCGCGGCCCCGATTACCTGACGGGGCGCACCGTCTTCTGCCTCTACCCGCACCAGTCGCGTTACGTGGTGCCCGCGTCCGCCGTCGTACCCGTGCCGGACGGCGTCCCCGCTGCGCGGGCGGTCCTGGCCGGCTCCGTCGAGACCGCGGTCAACGCCCTCTGGGACGCCCCACCCCTGGTCGGTGACCGCGTCAGCATCGTCGGCGCGGGGGTGGTCGGTTGTTGCGTGGCGCGGCTGGCGGCCCGCATACCGGGGACGCAGGTGACCCTCGTCGACGTCGACCCCGGGCGTGCCGACGTGGCCAAGGCCCTCAGCGTGGGGTTCGCGAGCCCGGCGGCGGCGGACGGCGACCAGGACCTCGTCGTCCACACGAGCGCGACCTCGGCGGGCCTGCAGACCAGCCTCCGCCTGCTCGCGCCGGAGACCTCGGTCCTCGACCTCAGCTGGTACGGCGACCGCGACGTCCGGCTCTCCCTCGGCGCCCGGTTCCACTCCGACCGGCTCGGCATCCGGGCCAGCCAGGTCGGAACCGTTGCCCCCGCCCGCGCGGGACGGCGGTCGCACACCGACCGGTTGCGCCTCGCACTCGACCTCCTGCGCGACCCGGCCTACGACGCGCTGCTCACCGGGGTGTCACCGCTGGCGGAGCTGCCGGCCGTCATGGCCCGGCTCGCGAACGGCGACGCCGGCACGATCTGCCACACCGTGACCTACGAGGAGGCCTGAACGTGTACTCCGTGACCGTCGCCGACCACATGATGGTGGCCCACAGCCTGCACGGTGAGGCGTTCGGGCCGGCCCAGGCGCTGCACGGCGCCACGTTCGTCGTCGAGGCGACGTTCCGCAGCGACGATCTCGACCCCGACGGGATCGTGCTCGACCTCGGTCTCGCCGCGGCGGCCCTGCACGACGTGGTGGCGGCGCTCGGCTACCGCAACCTCGACGACGAACCGGCCTTCGAGGGCGTCAACACCACCACCGAGGTGCTCGCGCGCTTCGTCGCCGACCAGCTGGCCGCGGCGCTTTCCGCCGGCGGGCTCGGGCCGCACGCACGCGGGATCACCGCCGTCGCCGTGACGCTGCGCGAGAACCCGCTCGCGTGGGCGTCCTACGAGCGGGCGCCATGACCGACTGCGTCCACGTCGTCATGCCGGCCGGCGTCCGCGACCCCGAGCGGCCCAGCGGGGGGAACGCCTACGACCTGCGGGTATGCGCCGGGCTCGGCGCGCGGGGCTGGACGGTACGGGAGCACGAGGTGACCGGCTCCTGGCCATACCCCGACGAGACGGCCCTCGCCGCCCTGACGCAGGTGCTCGGGTCCGTGCCGTCCGGCGACCTCGCCCTCGTCGACGGGTTGGTGGCCTCCAGTGCGCCGGAAGTCCTTGTCGCGCAGTCGAACCGGCTCCGCCTGGGCGTGCTCGTCCACATGCCGCTCGGACAGTCCGGTGACGCAGGAGCACCCGCCCGCGAACGAGAGCGACGCGCCCTCGCCGCGGCCGACGTCATCATCGTGACCAGTGAGTGGACCAGGAGCCGGCTGCTCGAGGCATACCGGCTGGACGCGGCGCGGGTCCACGTGGCCGTCCCCGGCGCGGACCCGGCCCCGGTGAGCGCCGGGTCCGCCACCGGTGGCCGCCTCCTCGCGGTCGGCCCGGTCTCGCGCGCCAAGGGTCACGACACCTTGCTGTCCGCCCTGGACCGGCTGACCTCGCTGGACTGGCGACTCGAGTGCGTCGGGTCCCTGCGCGTTGACCCGGAGACGGCCCGGTGGGTCGCGGCGCTGGGCCGGCACGACCGGCCGGGTCCGGCTCCGCGGCCCGCTCAGCAGCGACGACGTCCAGTCGGCGTATGCGTCGGCCGACCTGCTCGTCCACCCGTCCCGGGCCGAGACCTACGGGATGGTCATCACCGAGGCGCTGGCGCACGGGGTGCCCGTGGTCGCCGCGGACGTGGGCGGCACCCGCGAGGCGATGGGAGTCGCGGACGGAGACCCGACTCCGGGGCTCCTCGTCGAGCCGGGCGATGTCGACGGGCTCACCGCCGCTCTCACCGCCTGGCTCACCGACGCCGACCGCAGAAGCACGCTGCGCCGTGCGGCGCTGGTCCGCCGGCAGCAGCTGCCGACGTGGGACGCCACGGTCGTCGCGGTCGACGCAGCACTGCGCACCACCGCGCTGGTCGGAGCGCAACGATGACCGCGGGACGTGTGCGCCGGTGGCTCGGTCCGCTGGCCGGTGCCGCGCTACTCGGCGCTGCTCGTGTGGCGGTTCGGGGCCCAGGCGTTCCTCGACGGGTTCGGCCGGATCGGCGCCGCCGCGGTCACCGTCGCCCTGGTCGTGGGTCTGGTCACCACGCGTGGCGGCTGCGTGGCGCTGGACCGTCGTCGCCGACGGCATCGGCCTGCGGGTGCCGCTGACCGCGGCGGTCGCCGCGTACTACCGCTCGCAGCTGGTCAACGTGACGGTGCCCGGCGGCGTGGCGGGAGACGTCGAGCGCGCCGTCCGGGAAGGCGGTCGGCGTGGGCTCGCGCTGGCCGCGCGCTCGGTCGGCTGGGAACGGTTCGGCGGCCAGGTGGTCCAGCTCGGGCTGACCGCGGTCGTCCTCCTGGTGCTCCCGTCGGCCTTCCGGGCGGTGGCGGTGTGGGGAGCCACGGCCCTCGTGGTGCTGCTGCTCGCGGCCGGAGTGGCCGCCGCCGCGGCGGCTCGGTCCGCTTCCGGGCGGCTGACGCGGGCGGTGCGGGTGGCGGGCGCCGACCTGCGGGTCGGCCTGCTCTCCCGTCGCGCGCTGCCCCGGGTGGTGGCGGCGTCCGCCGTTGTGGTCGGCGGCCACACGGCTGTCATCGTGGTGGCCGCGCGCGCGACCGGGGTGGACGTCGGACTCGGAACCCTGCTCCCCCTGGCCCTCGTCGTCCTGGCCGGCTCCGCGCTGCCGCTCAGCGTCGCCGGCTGGGGCCCGCGCGAGGGAGTCGCCGCCTGGGCGTTCGCGGCCACCGGCCTGGGCGCGAGCGCCGGCGTCACGGCGGCCGCCGCATACGGGGCGCTGGTCCTCGTCGCAGCCCTGCCCGGTGCCGCCGTCGTGGTGGTCCAGAGCCTCCACCGTCGGCCACGGGCCCCGGATCCGGAGCCGGACGTCGCCCATGCCTGACCGTCCCTACACGCTGCTCAGCTGTTGCGTCTCCCTCGACGGCTACCTCGACGACGCCAGCCCCGAGCGGCTCGTCCTCTCCCCGGTCGCCGACCTCGACCGCGTCGACGCCGAGCGAGCCCGTTGCGACGCCATCCTGGTGGGTGCGGGGACGGTCCGGCGGGACGACCCGCGACTGCTGGTCCGCGGCGCCGACCACCGAGCCGCTCGCGTCGGCCGCGGGGCTCCCGCCGACGCCGCTGCGGGTGACCGTCACCGCGCTCCGGGGACCTGGACCCGGATGCGCGGCTCTTCGCCGTGCCGGGCTCGGGACCGTGGTCTACGCGCCCACGATTGCGGTGGCGCGCCTGGCGTCGCGGCTCGGGGACTGCGCCGAGGTCGTCGACGTGGTCGGAGCCTCGACCGTCGAACTGGCCGGCCTGCTCGCCGACCTGCACGGCGCGGGGCGTCCGCCGGCTCATGGTCGAGGGCGGGCGGCGCGTGCTCAGCCCGGTTGCTGGCCGGCGGGCCTGGCCGACGAGCTACAGCTCGTCGTCGCGCCGGTCTTCGTCGGTGACCCGCGGGCGCCCCGGTTCGTCGACCCGGGGGCATACCCGTTCACCGCACCGCGGCGCGCCCGGCTGGCCGAGGTCCGCCGGGTGGGTGACGCCGCCCTGCTGCGCTACGCCCTGACCGACCGCTGCCCGAGTCCCGACCAGGAGTGCTGACCGTGCCGACGACCCTGCCCCGCGCCACCATCCGCACCCAGGTCACCATCCCGCTCCGCCTGGCCGACGGGTATGCGACGACGGCCCGGGCCTTCAGCTTCGACGGCCTGGTCGACGACCGCGAGCACGTCGCCCTCGCCCTCGGCTCGCGAGCCCGCCGGCCGCTGCGGCCGGACGCCGAGAGCCCCACCCTGGTCCGGCTGCACAGCGAGTGCCTGACCGGTGACGTCCTCGGCTCCGAGCGGTGCGACTGCGGCCCACAGCTCCGGGAGGCGGTGGTCCGGCTGGACCGCGCCGGCGGTTACCTGCTCTACCTGCGGCAGGAGGGCCGCGGCATCGGCCTCTACGCCAAGCTCGACGCATACCAGCTGCAGAGTGAGGGCTTCGACACCTACGAGGCAAACCTCGCCCTGGGCTACGCCGCGGACGAGCGGGACTACGCGCCGGCGGCCCAGATGCTGCTGGCCCTCGGGCTGCCCCGGGTGCGGCTGCTCACCAACAACCCCGACAAGGCGGTGCAGCTGGACCGCTACGGCGTGACCGTTGTCGAGGAGCTGCGGACGGCGGTGCACCTCAGCGCCGCCAACGCCGGTTATCTCGCGACCAAGGCGGCCGGGGGCCACGCGCTCGACCTCCCCGGGCGATGACCACGGCTCGCTGACCGCCTGGCCTCCTGAGCGGTGACACGAGCGGTCACACAACCACAGACAGCGATGGCAGTAGTGGTGGGTCTCAGTCCCAGACGGCCGCAACGACAGACACAGTTGTCAATCGTTGCGGTCGGACCTGTCGACGCCTACGACGTGACCACTCTCCAGGACATAGAGTGCCGGGGCGGTCGTGGGTTGGTGGACGTGAAGGGACTCGAACCCCTGGCCTCTCGCGTGTGAAGCGAACGCTCTAACCAACTGAGCTACACGTCCCGGAACGGGCGGCACCGACGATATCGGCAACGGCTGCCGTTCACACAACCCACCCGCGAGTGGCCGGCGGATCCGACCGACCCAACTGACTGCCGGCCTGGTCAGCAGGCCTGGTCAGCTGTCAGCCACTCCCGGAAGCCGGTCGAGCCACTTCTGGACCTGGTCGGGAAGCCAGCCGGGCGAGCCGGCCCAGGCGAAGTACGCCCAGAACACCCCGGCCACGACCGCCGCCGTGCCGAGGGCGACCAGGGCGCTCACCCACCAGGGGCTGGACCGCAGCCACCGCTCCCAGGCGTGCAGCCGCGCCTTGCCCCAGAACAGCAGCCGCTGGGCCCACTCGAACTCCGACGCCCAGATCGAGACGCCCACGAAGACGATCAGCCAGCCCGGGCCGGGCGCCGGCACGGCGATGAGGCCGACGACGACCACGACCAGTCCGAGCACCGCCACGGCCGTCCGGTATGCGCGGTGCGACGCCGGGTTCGACCGGATCCGCCGACGCCACTCCCAGCGGTCGTCGTCCGCGTCGAGGGTGATGTTGTCGTCGAGGTCCTCGGGCGCCTGGCCCCGGGCGTAACCCTGCGGCTCGGTCACGGGTCCTCGTTCTGCGCAGCCCGGGCCGCGAACACCTTGGCGGCGCGGGCCGTCACCGGTCCCGGGGTCAACGAGCGGTCGTCGACCGCGTGGACCGGGAAGACGTCGCGGGTCGAGCTGGTGAGGAACACTTCGTCGGCGGTCCGCAGCACGTCGAGCGGGAGCGCCCGCTCCTCCACCGGCAGCCCGTCCTCACGACACCAGTCGATGGCCAGCTCCCGCGTGATGCCCTCCAGCGCCCCCGAGTCGGCCGGCGGTGTGACGACGACGCCGTCGAGCACCACGAACACGTTGGAGCCGGTGCCTTCGCACAGCTCATCGCGGGTGTTCCCGAACACCGCCTCCACGGCGCCGCGTTCCTTGGCGTGGGCCAGCGCGACGACGTTGTCCGCGTAGGAGGTGGTCTTGAGACCCGGCCGTCGCGGCCCGCTCGTTGCGGGTCCAGGGGACCACGACGACCGCACCGGACCGCGGTGGCCTCGCCTGCTCGCCGGCGGTCACGACGTAGGTCAGGGCGGCCGAGCCGGTCGCGGCGCGGTCGGAACCCACCGGTCCGACACCGGCCGTCACGGTGTAGCGCAGCCGCCCGAACAGGATCGGCTCACCGTGGCCGAGCACGGCGGCGGCACCGGCAGCGATGACGTCGTGGTCGGCCGGCGGCAGGCCGAGCCCGGCCAGGGACCGGTCGAGGCGTCGCGCGTGCCGGGTGGTCGCGAACGGCCGGCCGTCGACGATCTTCAACGTCTCGAACGCCCCGTCCCCCACGGTCACCCCGTGGTCGAGCGCGGAGAGGCTGGCCTCGTCTCCGCGCAGGTGCCCGTTCACCCAGACCCGAACCGTCACCCTCCCACCCTTCCAGACCGTCGCCCGCCGACGAGGTACCGGCCCAACACCCGGAGCGCGCGACGGGGTTCGGAGGCACGCCGGGCCACCTCGCGGGCGCGGCCCTCGGTCCGGGGCAGAATGCCGGCATCGACAGAGGCAGAGATATGGGTCGGGCGAGGGCCGGCCCGCTGGTCGCACCAGCCACGCTGGCCGCGTGCCTGGCGCTCGGGCTCGCGGCTTGTGCCGATCCCGAGGCGGCACCCCAGCCGGCTCCGACGCCGTCCGCCGTCACCTCGTCGACGGTCAGCTCGTCCGCCGCCACCCCGTCCGCGGTGGCGGCGCCCAGCCCGTCGGCCAGCGCCGGGAAACCCGCTCCCGCGTCGACGAGCTCGACCACGCGCAGGCCAGACTCGCCGGTGACCCTCGCCTTTGGCGGCGACGTCCACTTCGAGGGCCGCCTCAGCGCTCTGCTCACCCCCGACGGTCTGGCGGCGCTGCAGCCGGTGCTCGGCGGCGCCGACGTCGCCGTAGTCAACCTCGAGACCGCGATCACCGACCGCGGTGTCGAGCAGCCGAAGACCTACCACTTCCGCACGACGCCGACAGCCCTGGTCACCCTCAAGAACGCGGGTGTGGACGCCGTCAGCCTGGCCAACAACCATGCCGTCGACTACGGACCCGACGGGCTCACCGACACGCTGGCCGCCCAGGCGGGCAGCCCCATCCCGATGATCGGGATCGGGACCGACGCGGCTCGCGCGTTCGCCCCCGCGGTGTTCGACGTCCGCGGCACCAAGGTCGCCGTCATCGCCTCGTCGCAGATTAACGACTACACCGTCCACACCTACCCGGCGAGTGAACAGCAAGCCGGGGATCGCCGGCAACCTCGACAACACCCGGTTGCTCGCCGCCGTGCGGGCTGCCCGAGCCGCATACGACGTGGTGGTCGTCTTCCTGCACTGGGGCAGCGACTACACGTCCTGCCCCGACGGTGCGCAAACCACCACCGCCGCTGCCCTGCAGTCCGCCGGCGCCGACGTGATCGTGGGCGGGCACGCGCACCGCGTGCAGGGCGCCGGTTGGCTCGGCCGCGCCTACGTCGACTACGGGCTGGGCAACTTCGTCTGGCTCAACACGCGCGGTCCCGTGGATGCCATCAGCGGCGTCCTCACCGTCAGCGTCGATCCGGTGCGGGCACGAGCCCAGAAGGGAACCGGCCCCTCCGTCGTCAGCGGCGCGACGTGGACGCCGCTGCTCATCGGGGACGACGGGGTCCCGCGGCCACCGGACGCCGCAGCGGCAGCGAGCCAGGAGGCGGGCTGGGCGCAGGCCCGCTCGTGCGCCCGGCTCGCGGCCTCGCCGTGAACCGATCCGCCGTGCCGCAGCGAAAAGCCACGCTCACCAAAGCTTTTGCGCCGACTCCCGGTCACGACCTCTCCCACCGTCGTCACGACGCGATCCCCGAACCAAGCCCTGTCCACTCGCCGGGAGGAGCTAGGGCCGGTGCCGCCGGTTCCGGCATTCCGGTCACTCGCGTGGGGTCTCGTCGCTAGCATCGGGGCCGGGTCGGCAACGAATGCGTCGTGAGCCGGACCTGCGCGTGTTCGACTCGGAGGCGAGCATGGCCCAGCTGATCGTCGGACTGACCCCGGCGTTGGCGCGCGCCCTCACCCGTGGTGACGACACCACGGAAACCGCGCTGCTGCGCGACATCACCGCGCAGGCTCAGGTCGAGCTGCGCCCCCAGACCGCGCGTGGGCTCGACGCCGCCGACGCAGGCTCCGGCGAGACTACGGCCGACGCGACGGTGTGGTTCGCCCTCGAGTCCGTCGCCGGTCAACCGGACGACCTCGACGCGCAGCTGCTCCGGGTGCCCGGCGTGACCGCAGCCTGGGTGACGCCGGACCAGGGACCGCCTTAAGTCACCCCACGAAGTTCTCCGCTTCGCTCCGATACTTCGCGAGGACCCCCACACGCCGCCGCACCACCACAACACGGAGGATCGGATGCCACCCAGGAAGCGAACGTCCGCCAGTTCCACCACCGCCACGTCCACGCCCCGCCGGCGTCGGTCGTCCACCGTCACCGCGTCGTCAGTCGGGGCGCCCGAGCTCATCGTCATCGCCGACCCCGCCGCCGCCCTGCGCATCGGAGCGGGCGGCGTCGAGTCGGCCGGCGGTGCGGACACCCGAGCCCTGAACCGGGTTGCGTCGCGCGCCACCGTGACGCTGCGACCGCTCTTCGGCCCGGAGGAGCGGGTGCGGCTGGCGGCCCGCCAGCTGGCTCCGTCGGCGATCGGTCCGGTCCCGGACCTCTCGGTCTACTACCACGTCGACGCCCCGGCAGCCGACCTCGCCGGGCTCGCGGAGGAGCTCGCGGGCAGCGACGGGGTGCAGGGCGCATACGTCAAGCCGGCGAGTGAGCCGCCGGTCCTCAACGACATGGCTCCGGCCGCCGAGGACGCGCCGCCGACCACCCCGGACTTCGTCGCCAACCAGCTCTACCTCGAGGCGGCACCCGGCGGGGTGGACGCGCGGTATGCGTGGACCTGGCCCGGCGGTGGCGGCGCCGGCGTCAACATCATCGACTGCGAGTGGGGCTGGCGGTTCGACCACGAGGACCTCAGCGTCGGGCAGGGCGGCGTCGTGGTCGGCACGGCGAGTACCGACACCAACCACGGCACCGCGGTCATCGGGGAGATCAGCGGCGACCGGAACGCGTTGGGTATCACCGGAATCTGTCCCGACGCCTTCATCCGCGGCGCCGCCTTCTCCGGGCCCACGGCCGCCACCATCCGCAGCGCCGCCGACAAGCTCGGTGCCGGCGACATCATCCTGCTGGAGATCCACCGGGCGGGGCCGCGGCACAACTTCCAGGCCCGCGACGACCAGCTGGGCTACATCGCCATCGAGTGGTGGCCGGACGACTTCGACGCGATCCGTTACGCCAACTCGCGGGGCATCATCGTCGTGGAGGCCGCCGGCAACGGGGCGGAGAACCTCGACGACGGGTTGTACGCGTCGCGGCCGGCCGGCTTCCCCGCGTCGTGGACCAACCCGTTCAACCGGTCCAACCGCGACTCGGGCGCCATCGTCGTCGGCGCCGGGGCTCCCCCGCCCGGAACCCATGGCGTCAGCTGGGGCGCCGACCGGTCGCGTCTGGACTTCTCCAACTACGGCGCGCTCATCGACGCCCAGGGCTGGGGCCGCGAGGTCACCAGCACCGGCTACGGCGACCTGCAGGGCGGGGCCGACGCGCGGATCTGGTACACCAACCAGTTCTCCGGCACCTCCAGCGCGTCGCCGATCGTCGTCGGCGTGCTCGGCGCGCTGCAGGGAGCCCTGCGCGCCGCCGGCAAGACCCCGATGACACCGGCTACCGCTCGCGCGTGGCTGCACGCGACCGGCTCGCCGCAGCAGGACGAGCCGGGCCGTCCCGCCACCCAGCGGATCGGCAACCGGCCGGACCTCAAGGCGCTGATCCAGGCGCACGTCAAGGGCCACCTCGGGATCGACAAGGCCGCCGTCAAGGACCACAAAGACATCAAGCAGGAGGCCAAAGAGTTCAAGATCGAGAAGATTGAGGTCAAGGAGCGCAAGGAGAAGACCGAGGTCAAGGAGCTCAAGCAGGAGGCCAAGGAGTTCAAGATCGAGAAGGCCGAGGTCAAGGAGCGCAAGGAGAAGATCGAGGTCATCGAGGGCAAGCAGGTCGTCATCGACGGCGGTGGCAAGCAGCTGGTCCTCGAAGGGGGCGGGAAGCAGCTCGTCGAGGGCGGTGGTGGCGACGGCGGGGTCGTCGTCAACCCGCCGGCGGCCGGCGGTCTCGAGGCGCGGCTGGCCGCCGTCGAGCAGTCGGTGGCCGCTCTGACGCACTTCATCGGTGCCGACCTGCGGCCCGACCTCGGCTCCGGCGCTCTTGCGCGCGAGGCGGACCTCACGGCGCCCGACGCGGCCAAGTCGGGTAAGGACGCAAAGGACGCCAAGGAGATGAAGGACAGCGAGCTTGGCGCCTACTGAGCTCGCGTATGCGGTGCTCTGCGGCCCGGAGGACGGCTCGGCCCTGTGGGCCGCCGCTCGGCTCCGGGACCGAGGGGTCCCGCTGCGGGTGGTCACGACGGAGGAGCTGGTCTACGCGCCGAGCATGCGCTACGCCGCGACGCGGACGGGAGTGACGACGCGGGTCCGGCTGGCGGATGGGACCGTCCTCGGTCCCGGCCTGCGCGGCACCCTCAACCGGACCGTGCGCATACCGACGGCCCACCTCGACGCCACGCTGCCCACCGAGCGCGACTATGTGCTGCAGGAGCTGCACGCCGTCCTGGTCAGCGTGCTGCACGCGTGGCCGGGCGTCATGGTCGGACGGGCGAGCCCCCGCGGTCTGAGCGGTGCGTGGTGGCGGCCGGCGGAGTGGATGGTCGCCGCGGGACGTGCCGGTCTTACGGGAGCCGGATACCGCTCGGGGGGTATCGACGAGGCGACCGCGGTCGGCACGGTGCTCGTGGTGGCCGGCGAGGTGGTGGCACCGGCCGGCTTCGAGCCGCCGGGTGACGTCGTGGCCGGATGCCGGGAGCTGGCCCGCCGGCACGGAGGCGGGCTGATCGGGGTCGACTTCGGCGTGGACGACGGCGGCTGGAGGTTCCGGGGCGGCACGCCGTGGCCGGACCTGCGCCCGGGCGGCGACGCGGTCATCGACGCGCTGCACGCCGCCCTGCTCGCCCGGGATCCGGTGCCGGCGTGATTCTCGTCGCCGGCATCCCGTCGGAGCCGCCGCTGCAGGAGGCGCTCGACGCGCTCAGCGACCTGCGGGCCGAGGTGGTGGTCCTCAACCAGCGGCGGGGGGCCGAGATCGACCTCGCGTTCGCCGTCGACCCGGCCGGCGTGGTCGACGGCGTGGTGCGGCTCGGTCGCCGCTACGTCGCGCTGCGGGAGGTCACCGCCGTCTACGCCCGGCTCATGGACCACCGGAACATTCCCGAGTACCAGCGCCTCGAGCCCACCGACCCGGAACGGCTGCGGTGGGACGCCCTCAACGACGACCTCGCCGCCTGGGTGGACGTCGCGCCCGGCCGGGTCGTCAACCGTGGCTCGGCCATGGCGTCCAACGCGGCCAAGCCCTACCAGGGCCAGCTCATCGCGCGGCACGGGCTGCTGACGCCGGAGACCCTCGTCACCAACGACCCGGACGAGGCGCGCGAGTTCTACGCAACGCGGTCCCGGGTGGTCTTCAAGTCGGCGAGCGGCGCCCGGTCGATCGTCCAGACCATGGGTTCCGGCGACCTGGACCGGCTCGTCCGCCTGCGGGCCTGTCCGGTCCAGTTCCAGACCTGGGTTCCCGGCATGGACGTGCGCGTCCATGTGATCGGCGCCGAAGTCTTCGCCACGGCGGTCAGGACGACGGCCACCGACTACCGCTATGCCACGGCGCAGGTCGACGAGCCGGCCCGCCTCGAGGCGTACGAGCTCGAACCGGACGTGGCCCGGCGGTGCGTCGCGCTGACCGCCGACTTGGGGCTGGAGTTCGCCGGGATCGACCTTAAGCTCACCCCGGACGGCGAGGTCTACTGCTTCGAGGTCAACCCGTCACCCGCATACACCTACTTCTCCGGGCAGACCAAGCAGCCGATCTCCGAGGCCCTGGCCCGCCACCTCGTCGCCGCCTTCGCGGGTTGACGCAGCGTCGAGCGGGTTGACGCCACCTATAAGGGGCGTCAACCCTCTCGACGCTGCGTCAACCCCAAACCGCGGGAAGGGGGTCAGCGGCGGGAACGGCGGCCGATGAGGATCCCGACCACCAGGGCGACCGCCGCGACCGCGAGCTGTGGCGCGTACGACTTGAGGATGACCGGAAGGACCGTGGCCCCGAGGTCGATGGCGTCGTCGTTCGCGCCGCCCGCACTGGCCCGGACGAAAGCCGGCTTGTCGACGTTGGACCGCGGCGGTGGTACCGGAGCCGGTGGTGCCGGAGCCGGCGTCGGCGCAGTCGCCGGGGCGGCCGCCTCGGAACCAGCTGCGGCCTCGACGCTCGCCGCCTCCGAACCGGTGGACGACTCGGCCGGTGTGGGCTCGACCTGCTCGACCTGCTCGACCTGCTCGAGCTCGGTCGCGGAGGCGCCTCGGCTGGCTGGCGCCGACAACCGCTGCTCGAGGCACGCGACGAACTGACCGAGCAGCTTGTCGGAGACGTCCTGCATCACGCCGCGCCCGAACTGGGCCGGCTTGCCCGTGATGCTGAGGTCGGTGGTGACCGAGACCGCCGTCGAGTCGTCCGCCGCCTCGTCGAGAGCGATGATGACCTTCGCCCCCGCCGTCCCGTTGCCGCGCTTGTCCTTGCCCATCGCCTCGATCGCCGCCCGGTGGGCGTCGTCGTCGCGCGTGACGAAGTGGCCGGAACCCGCATACAGCAACGCGATCGGTCCGAGCTTCACCTTGCAGGTGCCCTCGAACCGGTCACCCTCGACCGACGTCACGGTCGCGCCGGGGAAGCACTCGGCCACCCCGGCGAGATCCATGAACGTGGCCCACGTCGTCCCCACCGGGGCCGGCACGGTGAACTCGTGCTGCAGCTCCACGGGCTCAGGCTCCCGCCGCCGCGAGGACGGCCCGCCTCGTCAGCACGGTGGCGAGGTGCTTGCGGTAGTCGCTGTCGCCGTTGAGGTCGGACGGCGGGTTGGTGCCCTCCGCCGCCGAGGCCGCCGCCGCGCGGACCGCCTCGTCGGTGGCCGCCTGGCCGACCAGCGCCTGCTCGACCGACGTGGCGCGCAGCGGTGTGGAACCCATGTTGGTCAACCCGATCCGCGCCTCGGCGATGGTGCCGCCGTCCACGCGTACGGTCGCCGCCACGGCGACGATCGACCACTGGTGCTTCACCCGCACGAACTTCTCGTAGTGCGCGCCCCAGCCGGTGTGCTTGGGGATCCGGACCTGCGTCAGCAGCTCGCCCTCCCCCACCGCCGTCTCGAAGAGGTCGACGAAGAAGTCGCCGGCGCCGACGGTCCGGGTGGCTCCCCCGGGACCGGCGATGACGTACTCCGCGTCCAGCGCCAGCGCCGCCGCGCCGACGTCACCGGCCGGGTCGGCGTGGACCAGCGCGCCCCCGACGGTGCCCCGGTGCCGGATCTGCGGGTCCGCCACCTCGGCGACCGCCTTGGCCAGCAGCAGTGCATGCTCGCGGACCAGCGGGTTGTCGATGACCGCTGCGTGGGTGGCCATCGACCCGATGACGATGGCGTCGCCGTCCTCGGAGATCTCGGTCAGGCCCGGTATGCGGCGCAGGTCGACGACCTTCTCCGGAGCGTTGAGCCGCAGCCGCAGGACCGGCAGCAGGCTCTGGCCACCGGCGAGGACCTTGGCGTCGTCACCGGCCTCGGCGAGGGCCAACAGCGCCTCCTCGAGAGTGTCCGGGGCCACGTAGTCGAACAGGGCGGGGATCACTGCTGGCCACCTTCCGTCGCGTTGCTCGGGTCGTCCTGGTTGAGCGCGTCCTCGTCGAAGTGCGGCTGCTGCTCGGTGACCGTCGGTGCGTCCGGTGTGGACCCGGCCGACTGGATCGCCTTCCAGACCCGCTCCGGCGTGCACGGCATGAGGAGGTCGTTGATTCCCAGCGGCCGCAGCGCGTCGACGATGGCGTTGACCACGGCGGGGGTGGACGCGATGGTGCCGGCCTCACCGACCCCCTTGGTGCCCAACGTGTTCGTCGTCGACGGCGACTCGGTGTGGTCGGTCACGAAGCTGATCGTGTCGGCCGCGGTCGGCAGCGTGTAGTCGACGAACGAGCCGGTGACGAGGGTGCCCGTTGTCGTCGAACTCCGCTCCCTCCCAGAGCGCCTGCGCAATGCCCTGCACGAGGCCGCCGTGGACCTGGCCCTCGACGATGAGCGGGTTGACGATGACGCCGATGTCGTCGACGCAGACGTACTTGCGCATCGTCGACTGCCCGGTCTCGGTGTCGACCTCCATCGCGCACAGATGGGTGCCGTGCGGGAACGAGAAGTTCGACCGGGTCGTAGGTCGCGCTGCCGTCGATGTCGGGGTCCATCCCGTCGGGCAGGTTGTGGCCGGTCCACGCGTTGAGGGCGATGTCCGTCAGGCTGACGCCCTTGTCGGTGCCCTTGACGTGGTACTGGCCAGCGCTGAACTCGATGTCGGCGACGTCGGCCTCGAGCAGGTGAGCGGCCGCGGGCCTGGCGTTCTCGATGACCTTGTCGGCCGCCTTGACCACGGCTTCGCCACCGACCACGAGCGACCGCGATCCGTAGGAGTCAAGCCCCTTCGGGGCGATCTGGGTGTCGCCGTGGAGCACCTCGACGTCCTCGAACGGCACGCCGAGCCGGTCGGCGACGATCTGGCTCCATGCCGTCTCGTGGCCCTGGCCGTGGGGTGAGGTGCCGGTGACCACTTCGACCTTGCCGGTGGGGAGCATCCGGACCGTGGCCGACTCCCAGCCGCCGGCCCCGTAGCTCAACGACCCGAGGACCCGTGACGGAGCGAGACCGCACATCTCGGTGAACGTCGAGACGCCGATGCCGAGCTGGACCGGGTCCTTGCTGTCACGGCGCCGCTGCTGCTCCGCCCGCAGCTCGTCGTAGCCGAACAGCTCGCGCGCCTTGGCCGTGGCCGCCTCGTAGTTGCCCGAGTCGTAGGTCATCCCCGCGACCGTGGTGAACGGGAACTCGTCGTGGGTGATCCAGTTCTTCTCCCGGATCTCCAGCGGGTCGACCCCGACCTCGGCGGCCAGCTCGTCCATAATCCGCTCGATGGCATACGTGGCCTCCGGTCGTCCCGCACCGCGGTATGCGTCCACCCACGGCTTGTTGGTCAGGACGGTCTGCACCGAGAACTGGTAGGCCGGGAACTTGTAGATCGAGTTGTACATCCACGCCCCGAGGACCGGGACGCCGCCGCCGACGAGGGCGATGTAGGCGCCCATGTCCGCCAGCAGCTCGACCTTGAGACCCGGTGACCGTGCCGTCCTTCTCCGCGGAGAGGGTCAGCTTCTGCCACTGGTCCCGGCCGTGGTGCCCGGAGAGCAGCGACTCGGACCGGGTCTCCGTGTACTTGACCGGCTTGCCAAGGCGTCGGGCCACCGCGATGGTGACGTACTCCTCGGGGGTCGTCTGCAGCTTGCCGCCGAACCCGCCACCGACGTCGGGCGCGATGACCCGGACCTTCGACTCGGGGATGCCCATCGTCGCGGCGATGAGGAAGCGGAGGATGTGGGGGATCTGAGTGGCCGACCACACCGTCATCTGCTCCTGGGTCGGGTCGACGACCACCGACCGCGGCTCCATGAACGCCGGGATGAGCCGCTGTTGGCGGTATTCGCGCTCGAGGACGATGCCGTCCGTGCGGGCCTTCGCGATGGCCTCGTCCACGTTGCCGCCCGAGCCCTGCTCGGCGGAGTCCAGCCTCCACAACGCGCTCTTGTTAGTGCCGAGATCGGGGTGGGCCAGCACCGTGTCGGCGGCGGCCTCCTTGAGGTCCAGCACCGCTGGGAGTAGCTCGTAGTCGACGTCGATGAGCTCCGCGGCGTCGCGCGCGCGGGCGGCCGAGCGGGCGACGACGACGGCGACGATCTCCCCGGCGCAGGCCACGTGGTCGACGGCCATCGGCAGGTGCGTAGGCGTCTTCTGGTCGGCGGTGATCGGCCAGGCGTTGGCGAGGACGCCCTGGACGTCCTTGAGGTCCTCGCCCGTGGCGACGAGTGACACGCCGGCGCATCGCCTTGGCCGCCGTGGTGTCGATCGCGGTGATCTTCGCGTGGGCGTGCGGGCTGCGGACGACGGCCATGTGCAGCAGTCCGGGCGGCGTGATGTTGTCGGTCCACCGCGTGCGGCCGGTGATCAGCCGCTCGTCCTCCTTGCGGACCCGGGCCTTGCCGACCTCGGGAGCCGGCGCCTCGGTGCGCTCCTCGGTGACGGTCACCGGACAGCCTCCCGCGGCTGCGGCCTGCACGGCCTTGACGATGTTGTGGTAGCCGGTGCAGCGGCAGAGGTTGCCCTCGAGCCCCTCCCGGATCTCCTGCTCGGTCGGGTCGCGGGTTGTCGTTGAGGAGGTCGATGGACTGCATGATCATCCCTGGAGTGCAGTAGCCGCACTGCAGCGCGTGGTTCTCGTGGAACGCCTTCTGCATGGGATGCAGCTCGCCGTCCTGGGCCAGGCCCTCGATCGTCGCGACCTCGCCGCCGTCGGCCTGGACCGCCAGGACGTTGCAGGACTTCACGCTGTGGCCGTCGAGGTGGACGGTGCACGCCCCGCAGTTGCTCGTGTCGCAGCCCACGACCGTTCCCGTCTTGCCGAGCCGTTCCCGCAGGTAGTGGACGAGGAGCATCCGCGGCTCGACCTCGTCCTGGTACTGCACGCCGTCGACGGTCACGTTGATCAGGGTCATCCTTGACTCCTTGCGGTGGGGCGGGTGTTCAGATCGTGCGGGTGTGGTGTGCGTCCTGAAGCGGTCTTCGGCTCAACCGTCGCCGAACCGTCAAGGTCCTGCGCCGAAGGGCGACTGGTCGGGTGGTGGATCGGCCCGTCGACCTCCGCGAGCCGGGCACCCTCGACCGCCCCACTTCAGGGCGATGATCTCGGCGGCGATGCTGACGGCGGTCTCCTCGGGGGTGCGCGCGCCCAGGTCGAGACCGATCGGGCTGGACAGCCGGGCCAGCTCCGCGTCGCGTCATCCCGATCTCGACGAGCCGCTCCAGGCGGTCGTCGTGAGTGCGGCGAGAGCCCATCGCACCGACGTAGGCGACCTCGGGCAGCCGCAGGGCCACCTCGAGCAAGGGGACGTCGAACTTCGGGTCGTGGGTGAGCACGCACAGCACGGTCCGGCGGTCGATGCCGGCCGGCCTCCGCCTCCGCCTCGAGGTAGCGGTGCGGCCAGTCGACGACCACCTCGTCGGCGTCGAGGGAACCGGCTGGCGGTCGCGAACACCGGGCGGGCGTCGCATACCGTCACGGTGTAGCCGAGGAACTTGCCGATCCGCGCGCACGGCTGCGGCGAAGTCGATGGCGCCGAAGACCAGCATCCGCGGGGCCGGCGCGTGCGACGTCGACGAAGACCCGCATGCCCTCGCCGCGGCGCTCGCCGTCCGGGCCGTAGGTGAGCGTCTCGCTGTGGCCGGTGGCGAGCAGGCCCGCGGGCGTCGTCGGTGACGGCGTCGTCGAGCCGGGCGCTGCCGAGGGAGCCGCTGCGCGCCGTGGCCGTCGCCTTCGGTGCGCACGACGAGCCGGCGGCCGAGCCAGCGACGGGTCGGGGTGCTCGACGACGGTGGCCACCGCGACCGGGCGGCCGGCGTCGATGTCGGCGGCGACCTCGCCGAGCTCGGGGAAGGTCTCCCGGGAGACTCGTCTCGACGAAGACGTCGAGGATGCCGCCACAGGTGAGGCCCACCGCGTATGCGTCCTCGTCGCTGACGCCGTAGCGCTGCAGCGACCGGGGTCGCCGGACTCCACGACCTCCTGCGCGAGCTCGTAGACCGCGCCTTCGACGCAGCCGCCCGAGACCGAGCCGACCGCCTCGCCCTCGGGGCCGACGAGCATCGAGGCGCCCGGCTGCCGCGGCGCGGACTTGCCAGGTGGCGACGACGGTTCCGACGCCGACGGTCGCGCCCTCGCGCCACCAGCGCAGCAGCTCGGGAAGCACCTCACGCATGGTCGACCACCTCGGCGAGCCTGGTCGAAGGTCGCGCAGCGAGTGCCCCGCCACGAGGTCGTCGACAGTGCGGAAGGGCGGCGACGATGCCCTGCTGGATCGGCTGGTACCCGGCCTTGCCGCGGTGGGGGTTCACCCAGACGACCCGGTGGGCGAGTGAGCGCAGCCGGCGCATCTGCTCGTCGAGGAGCTCGGCACCCCGCCGCGCTCCCACCCGTCGCTGAAGATGACGACGACCGCGCCGCGGGCCATCCCGCGCTGCCCCCACCGGTCGAGGAACGCCTTGAGCGACTCGCCGAGCCGGGTGCCGCCCGACCAGTCCGGGCACGACGTCCCCGGCCGCGACGAGCGCGCGGTCGGGATCGCGCTGGCGCATGGCACGGGTGACGTGGGTCAGCCGGGTGCCCATGGTGAACACCTCGACGTTGGTGCGGCCGGCGCTCGCGACCGGTGGGCGAGCCGCAGCAGAGCGTCGGCGTAGGAGCTCATCGAGCCGGAGACGTCGACGAGCAGAACGACCCGTCGCGACCTCGTGCCGCGGCGCCGCCACTCGAGGCGCCCCGGCTCCCCCATCCGCTGGAGCTGCCGGCGGAGGGTCCGGCGGGCGTCGATCTCGCCGCGGTGCCACTCGACGCCGCCGGGAGCGTGCGCCGTCGTGGGTCCGGGCGTCGCAGGGGGCGAACAGCGCTGCCAGCGCGGCCTTTTCGGCGGCCGACATCTGCGGCGACGTCGCGGTGGCGCAGGACCTCGGTGGAGCTGGCGGTGGCGCGGAGCAGCTCCGCCTCGCGCTCGCCGTCGCCTTCACCGCTCTGCTCGTCCAGCGACGCCTGGGTCACCGGCGGGGCCGGCGGGCCGACTCGCGGCGAGCCGGGGAGCCGGTGGGTGAACCACGTGGCGAAGACCTGGTCGTAGCGGGCGATGTCGTCCGGGACTGCTGCACAGGGTGGCCCGACCCGGCCCAGTAGGTGGCGACCTCGTCGTCGAGGCCGACGACAGCGACCGACTGCAGGTAGCCGGCCTCGCGGTCGGCGGTCACCGGCAGCCCGGCGGCCCGCAGGGCGCGCGCGAAGCCCAGGAGCAGCGCGTCGGGTGCGTTCCGCGGCACGGTCGTCGTCGTCATCGTCGGCGTCACGGGCTCACGTCCGCAGCATCTGGTCGAGGCTGGCGCGGACGCGGTCGGCGTCCTCGCGGTACTTCACGGCCACGCCCAGGGTCGCCGCCGCGAGCTCGATGTCGAGGTCGGCCGCGCCCAGCGCCTGCAGCGCGCGGGCCCAGTCGAGGGTCTCGGCGACGCCGGGCGGCTTGACCAGGTCGTCGACGCTGCCGCAGGCGTTGGGTGAGGCGGACGACCTGCTCGGCGAGCGCGGCCGCGACCTGCGGGCGCCCGGCTCCGGACGATGGCCAGCTCCGGCTCGAGGCCGGGGTGGTCGATCCAGTGGTAGAGGCAGCGGCGCTTGAGGGCGTCGTGCAGCTCACGGGTGCGGTTGGACGTGAGGACGACGATCGGCGGTGTCGGCCGCGCGGACGGTACCGATCTCGGGGATGGTCACCTGGTAGGTCGAGAGCACCTCGAGCAGGAACGCCTCGAACTCGTCGTCGGCCCGGTCGATCTCGTCGACGAGCAGTACGGCCGGTGCCTCCCGCAGCGCGCGCAGCACGGGGCGGGCGAGCAGGAAACGCTCGTCGAACAACGACTTCTCGAGGTCGCTCACGTCGCCCGAGCCGCCCCGCCGGCCGACGCGGCGGCCTCGACCGCCCGCAGGTGCAGGATCTGCCGCGGGAAGTCCCAGTCGTAGAGCGCCTGGCTGGCGTCGATGCCCTCGTAGCACTGCAGCCGGATCAGCGGCAGGTCGAGGGCCTCGCGCGATCGCCTCGGCCAGCGCCGTCTTCCCGGTGCCAGGCTCGCCCTCGAGGAGCAGCGGCCGGCGCAGCGCCAGCGCGAGGTAGCCGATGGTGGCGAGGGCGTCGTCGACGAGGTAGCCGGTACGGCCCAGGCGCTCGGTCAGGTCCGCGGCGGACTCGACGGTGGGCGGCACCCCCCGATCATCACCCCGCAGGCTCGGGGCCCAGCACGGCGGGGGGTGTGTCGATGTCCGCACCGCTCGCGAGGTCGCCGCACTCGACCATGGCGACGTCGTGTGCGGCAAGGTAGTCCCGGGCACCGCTGTCTCCCGCGGCGTCGCCGGCGACGGCCGCCCAGTGGTCTCGTCCCAGGACCACCGGGTGCCCCGGCCTCCCTTTGTATGCTGCCCGGCCCAGCCCGCACGGCTCGTCACCGACCGTGTCGAGCACGCGCTTGACGACATCCGGGCCGACATCGGTCAGGTCGACCAGCGTGATGACCGCCGTCGTGGCGTCGGTGTCCGCGGCGGCGGCCAACCCGCGTCGCAGCGAGGCGCCCATTCCCTCCGACCAGTCGACCGCCTCGACGCAGCGCACGGGTAGCCGCGACGACGACCGCTGGTCGAGAATCCGCGCGGCCCGGTCCGCCTCGGCGCCAAGGACGACGATCACGGGCTCGCAGCCGGCCGCGCCCAGCGAGTCGACGGCCCGGTTGAGCCAGGACCTCCCGTCCGGGTCCCGGACCAGGGCCTTGGGCCGCCCCATGCGACGGCCGGCACCGGCGGCCAGGAGGACGCCGACCGGCGGCGTCCCGGCGTGGTGACCGGGATCCGCACCATCCTCCATGACCGCAGCCAACCACGACGCGCCTCCTGCCGGTAGGCCGGAAAGGCCGGCTTTGCGGGACGCTGAGGACAACGGCCCGGCGGTGAGGTGCGCCGCAGCCGGGTTCAGGCGAGCTGCTCCAGCTCGTCGACCTCTCGGGCCGAGGCGGGCCGCGACCTCCGACGCGAGGGCTTGGAGGCGGTGCCGAGCTGGTCCCACCGGACCCGCCGGCTCCGCCGGGAGAAGATGACCACCTTGGCCAGCTCCTCGATGACCCGCGCCGCGAAGACGCCGGCCACGCCGAGCGGGGTGTGCAAGCCGAGGACCACGGCCAGCGGCAGCCCGACGACGAACGCCCCGACGACGTCCCCGAAGATCACGCCACGGACGTCGCCGGCGCTCGGCAGCACACCGGCGCCGAGGATCATGTTGCGGACCTTCACGACCTGGGCGATGGCATACAGGGCGATCCCGGCGGTCGCCATGGCGCGTACCTCGTCGGTCGTGTCGTGGAACAGCACCGGCAGGAACAGCGCGGTCGCACCGTAGAGCACACCGAACCCGATGCCGGTCACCGTGCCCGCCTTGTTGATCCGGCGGACCCATGCGGCCGCACCCCGTCCGTCACCGCGACCGACGTCGCGGCCGACCAGGGCCGTGGTCGCGGCCATCAGGCCGATGCTGCCGACGAGGAACAGCGCCTCGAGCAGGTTGACGATCTGGGCAGCGGCCAGCGCGTCGTCGGAGATCTGCTGGAAGACGACGTTGTAGAGGAAGGTGCCCGAGGTCCAGAACAGCTCCGTGATGCCCAGCGGCAGCGCCAGCACCACCAGGGCCCGGCTGACCCGCGCCCACGACGCATACCCGGCCGGCGGCTCCCAGCGGACGACACGGTGGATGCCGAACACCTGCACGGCGAGGATGGTCGCTTTGACCGAGGCGGTCACCAGCGTCGCCAGGCCGGCGCCGCGGACGCCGAGCTCCGGGAAGGGCCCGGTGCCGGTGACCAAGAGGTAGGCGAGGACGGCGTTGACACCGACCGTGGCCATCGTCGCGACCATGGGGCTGCGCGGCCGGCCGGTCGAGCGGAGCACACCGCTGAACAGCGCACCGATCACCGTCGGGACGACGGCGAGCCCGGCCAGGCTGAGGTAGCCCCCTCCCGCGGCCGCCACCGTCTCGGACGCGCCGACCAGCCGCATGAGCGACTGGCCCCAGACGAGGATCGGCACGGCCGCGAGGACGCTGACGCCACCGGCGAGGAACAGCGCCGTCGAGACCGTCTGGTTGAGCCGCGTCTGGTCGCCGCCGCCGTGGGCCCGCGCGACGAGGATGCTGACGGACGCGCCGATGGCGCCGAGGGTCAGGATGAGGATCATCGTCAGGCTGTTGGCGAACCCGACTGCCGCGATGGCGGTCGCGCCGAGGGTGCCGACGACGATCTGGTTGACGAGGTTGAGGACGAGCGTGAGAACGAACTCCGCGCTCACCGGAACGGCGATGCGGGCGATCTCACGACGAGGAGACGGCGCGGCGAGGCGGGCCGTCGTGGCGTGGGGGGACAAGGCGAAGCTCTCTGGTACTGGCTGACATCGGGACCGGCGGGTGTGCACGCCTGTGACAGAACGTCATGCGTCCGGTATGCCAGTGAGGGCCAGGCAGTCGCCATCGACCCGCACAGTGCAGTCTAGGGAACGACGGGAAGCGCACCAAACCCGTTCGTGGTGCGTTCGGTCACCATCAGGCCGACCGTCAAGCCGACCTCCGCGCGCCACGTCAACCGAATGGGGCCATCGCCTGCGTGGCGAGGACCGGCTCACCGGCCTGGTCGGACGCCTCGAGATCGACGGTCGCGGCGATCCGCCAGTCGTGGTCGCCGTCGGGGTCGTCGAGGATCTGGACCGCGGGGAGCCGGCCGTCCGCAGCCTCGCCGAGGAGGAACATCGCCGGCCCGCGTGCATCCGGGCCGGTCCCGACGTCACCGTGCTCCGCCGCATACGCCTCCCCCGCCGCCTGCCACTGCTCCGCGGTGAGCCCCGCATCCAGAGCAGCAAGGTCCTCCCAGCGACGGCGGGCGAGGAGGTCGACCCGGCGGAACATCGCGTTGCGCACCATCACCCGGAAGCCGCGAGCGTCGGCGGTCACGCCACGGGCCGCGCTCAGCGCGCCGGGCGCCGGCTCCGCGGCGACCGGGTCGCCCGACACCAGTGCCTCCCACTCGTCGACCAGGCTCGAGTCGGTCTGCCGGACGACGGCGCCGAGCCACTCGACGATGTCGTCCAGGCCCTCGGTCCGAGCGGAGTCGGGGACGGTCTGGCGCAGGGCCCGGTAGGCGTCGGAGAGATAGCGCAGCAGCAGCCCTTCCGATCGTCCCAGTCCCAGCCACGCGACGTACTCCGAGAACGTCATCGCCCGCTCCCACATCTCCCGCACGACCGACTTGGGCGAGAGCGCCTCCTCGGCGACCCACGGATGCGTCTGGCGATAGGTGGCCAGCAGCGCGGACAACAGCTCCGCCAACGGTTTCGGCCACGTCACGTCGTCGAGCAGCTCCATGCGCTCCTCGTACTCGATGCCGTCCGCCTTCATCTCCGCCACGGCCTCGCCTCGCGCCTTGAACTGCTGCGCCAGCAAGACCGGACGCGGGTCCTCCAGCGTCGCCTCGACGACCGAGACGACGTCCAGGGGGTATGCCGTTGACTCCGGGTCGAGCACGTCGACGGCCCCGAGGGCGAAGGCCGACAGCGGCTGGTTGAGGGCGAAACCGAGCTGGAGGTCCTCGACGAGCCGGCTCAGCCGGCCGTCCGCGTCGGGTGCGTCGAGCCGTTCGACGACCCCGGCCGCGAGCAGGGACCGGTAGATCTGCACCGCCTGTCGCACGTGGCGCACCTGCCGGCGGGGGTCTTCGTGGTTGTCCCGCAACAGCTTTCGCATGGCGGAGAACGGGTCGCCTTGGCGGGCCATGACGTTGAGCACCATCGAATGGGTGACGCGCATCCGCGACACCAGCGGCTCGGGCGGCGCCGCCACCAGGCGCTCGAACGTCTCCTCCGACCACGTGACGAAGCCGTCCGGCGCCTTCTTCCGCTGCACCTTGCGGAGCTTCTTCGGGTCGTCCCCGGCCTTGGCGAGGTTGCGGGCGTTCTCGATGGTGTGCTCCGGCGCCTGCACCACGACGTAGCCGACGGTGTCGTAGCCGGCCCGGCCTGCCCGACCGGCGATCTGGTGGAACTCACGAGCCTTCAGCATCCGCTGCCGGGAGCCGTCGAACTTCGTCAGCCCGGTGAACAGCACCGTCCGGATCGGCACGTTGATGCCGACGCCGAGGGTGTCCGTGCCGCAGATCACCTGCAGCAGGCCGCGCTGGGCGAGCTGCTCGACGAGGCGCCGGTACTTCGGCAGCATCCCCGCGTGGTGGACGCCGATCCCATGGCGTACCAACCGGTTCAGGGTTCGCCCGAACCCCGGCGAGAACCGGAATCCGGCGATCTGGCTCGCGATCTCGTCCCGCTGCTCGCGACTGGCCACCGGCACCGACAGCAGAGACTGGGCGCGCTCGAGGGCCGCCGCCTGGGTGAAGTGGACGACGTAGACAGGGGCGCGGTGGGTGTCGAGGAGCTCGGCCACCGTCTCGTGCAGCGGGGTCATCGCCCAGGAGTAGGTCAGCGGAACCGGCCGTTCACCGGAGGCGACGGTCACCGTCGGGCGTCCCGTCCGCCGGACGAGATCCTCCTCGAACCGCGCGGTGTCGCCCAGCGTCGCGGACATCAGGAGGAACTGCGCCCGGGGCAGCTCGAGGAGCGGTACCTGCCACGCCCAGCCGCGGTCGGGCTCGGTGTAGAAGTGGAACTCGTCCATGACGACCTGCGCGATGTCGGACCGCTGCCCCCCGCGGAGGGCGATGTTCGCGAGCACCTCGGCGGTGCAGCAGACCAGCGGGGCCTCCGGGTTGACCGCGGCGTCGCCGGTGAGCATCCCCACCCGCTCCGGCCCGAACGCGTCGCACAGGGCGAAGAACTTCTCGGAGACCAGAGCCTTGATCGGCGCCGTGTAGAAGGTCCGGCCCCCCGCCGCGAGGGCCGACAGGTGCGCCCCCAGAGCGACGAGGCTCTTGCCCGAACCGGTGGGGGTGCCCAGGATGACGTTGGCGCCGGAGACGACCTCGATCAGCGCCTCCTCCTGTTCCGGGTAGAGCGTGAGGCCCTGCTCGGAGGTCCAGTCGAGGAACGCGCCGAAGACGTCGTCCGGTCCCGGCGGCTGCGCGCCGGACCGGAGCCGGTCGAGAGCCCTCCCCAACGGCGGACCGGTCGGCGGGGGCACCGGGTCATTCTCCCGGACTCAGATGCCCTGCCAGTCCGGCTTGTCGTCCCAGACCTGGCGGTAGTACTCGCGCAGCTCCAGTCGCGCCGCGGCGGCCGGGTCGAGGACGACGGTGACGTGCGGGTGGAGCTGGAGCGCCGAGGCCGGACACCGCGCCGTGACGGGACCCTCGACCGCCGCCCGGACCGCTTCGGCCTTGCCCGCGCCGGTCGCCAGCATGACCAGGTGACGCGCCTCGAGGATGGTCCCGAGGCCCTGCGTCAGGACGTGGTGGGGCACCTCGTCCGGCGAGCCGAAGAACCGGGCGTTGTCCGCCCGCGTCCGGGGAGTGAGCGTCTTCACGCGCGTCCGCGACGCCAGCGACGAACCCGGCTCGTTGAACGCCAGGTGCCCGTCGCTGCCGATGCCCAGGAGCTGGAGGTCCACGCCACCGTGGGCCACGATGGCTCGTTCGTATGCGGCGCAGGCGGCCGGCACGTCGTGCGTCTGGCCGTCGGGCGTGTGGAGGCGGTCCGCGGGAAGGTCGACGCGGGAGGCGAACTCGCGCTCGATCACCTGCCGGTAGCCCTCCGGGTGACCGGCCGGCAGGCCGAGGTACTCGTCGAGCGTGAACGCCGACGCCCGGGCGAAGGACACCAGGCCCGCGTCGTACCGGCGGACGAGCTCCGCGTAGACCGGCGACGGGCTGGACCCGGTCGCCAGGCCGAGAACCGCCGTCGGCGTGGCCGTGACGAGGGCGACCACGGCGTCGGCGACGAGGTCGGCCCGCTGCTGCTCGGTCTCGAGGACCACGACCTCCACCGTCAGCCCACCCGGTCGCGAGAAGCGCCGCTGAGACGGTCGTCGAGCGCCTGGGCGGAGACGGCGGACGCGCCGAAGGTGTGGATCACGGCCCGCCCGGGCAGCCGGTCAGGCCCTGGCCAGCCGAGCTCGACGACGACCAGGTCGGGACGCCGGCGAGCCAGCGTCGTCAGCCCGGCCACGACCCAGGCGTACCGGTGGCCCCCGCGGACCAGCGCGACGACCGGGCGGTCCGGATCGAGGTCGGGCAGCGGAGCACCCTCGACCACGTCGACGGCCGAGCCGCCGGCGAGCAGCCGCGCGTCGGGAGGCAACCCCCACGGGACCTGTCCCGCGGCGACGTTGGCCCCGGACAGGAACCGCAACACCTGCGCGGCCGCCAGGTCACCGACGGTGCCGTCGACGGTGACGGCAGCCTGCGCCGCGGCGGCGCTGGCCGAGCGGTCGGCCGGCTGCGGCGCGGCAGCGGCCCGCAGAGCGTGCAGCCGGCTCGACGCCGTCGCCACCCGAGCCGCGGCCTCGACGGAGCCGATCCCGGCTGAGCTCTCCCGCGTGCACCGCCGCGACGATCGCGTCCATCACCGCCTGGACCTGGTCGTCGACGAAGTGCGGCCCGAGGCACAGCAGGTCGACCCCGGCCACGAGTGCCCGCACGGCGGCGGCCGGCACGCCGATCTCGCCACTGGCGCCCTGCATGTCGAGAGCGTCGCTGACCAGCAGGCCTTGGAAGCCCAGACCGCTCTCGCCGTCCGGTGCGCGGAGCAGCCGCGTCGCCCGGGCGCTGAAGGTCGCCGGCTGCCCGGGATCCAGGGCTCGCACGACGACGTGCGAGGTCATGACGGCGACGGCGCCGGCCGCGACCCCCGCGCGGAACGGCACCAGCTCGCGGCTCCCGAGGACGTCCACCGACGCCGCGACCACGGGCAGCGCGACGTGCGAGTCGGCCACGGTGTCACCGTGGCCCGGGAAGTGCTTGAGGCAGGCGCCGACCCCAGCGGCCTGCAGCCCGTCGACGAACGCCTCGACGTGACGGGCCACCAGGTCCGGGTCGGCGCCGAAGCTGCGTACGCCGATAACCGGGTTCAGGGGGTTGGAGTTGACGTCGGCGACCGGACCGAAGTCGAGGTCGACCCCGACCTCGCTCAGCTCCGCGCCGATGTCGTGGGCCACCGCTCGAGTGAGCTACCGGGTCGTCGACCGACGCCGAGGGCGGCATGGCCGGCGTGCGGGCTCCCGACGGCGTAGTAGAGCCGGGTGACGTCGCCGCCCTCCTCGTCCAACGCGACGACGGCGTCCGGCCCCGCCGCGTGGATGGCGGTGCACAGGTCGCGGACGACCTCGAGCGACGTCACGTTCTGCCCGAACAGGCAGATGCCGCCCATCCCGTCGGCGAGGCGCCGGCGGGCCCAGTCCGGCAGGCTGCCGCCGTCGAACGACGCCATGATGGTGCGCGCAGCGAGCGTCTCGAGTTCCGTCATAGCGTGACGACCCTGCCATACCCGAGCAGCTCGTGCTCAGCTCAGGTGGAACGGCTCCACGTCGGACTTGTGTCCGGAGTCGGCCCCCACGCTGCCGCCGGCCGAGCGGTCACCACCCTCCTGGTCGTGGGTCGGTGGGTCCAGGCGGACGATGACCGACTTGGACGTCGGACAGTTGCTGCCGATCGCCGTGGAGTCCAGCGGCACCAACGGGTTCGCCTCCGGGTAGTAGGCCGCCGCGCACCCCCGTGGGGTGTCGTAGGGCACCACCCGGAAGCGCGGGGCCGACCGCTCGGAACCGTCCCGCCACTCGCTGACCAGGTCGACCAGCTGCCCCTCCTGGAGCCCGAGGTCCTCGATGTCCTGCGGGTTCACGAAGACCACGCGGCGCCCGCCGTGGATGCCCCGGTAGCGGTCCTCCAGACCGTAGATCGTCGTGTTGAACTGGTCGTGGCTGCGCAGTGACTGCAGGAGCAGCCGTCCCTCGGGCACGTGCAGGACGTCGGTCGGGCTCACCGTGAAGATGCCGAGCCCGGCTGTGGTCGGGAACGTCCGCGTGTCGCGCGGTGGGTGCGGCAGGACGAAACCGCCTGGCCGGTCGACCTTCTCGGCGTATGCGCCGCAACCCGGGACGACCCGGCCGATCGACTCGCGGACCCGGCCGTAGTCGGCCCGGAACTCCGCCCAGGGGATGCGGCCGACGCCCGGAACCGTGGCCTCGGCCAGCCCGCAGACGACGTCGACCTCGGAGCGGAGCTGCGGTGACGCCGGCGTGAGCGGGCCACGTGACGCGTGGACGGCGGACATCGAGTCCTCCACGGTGACGCGCTGGTCGCGGCCCCCGGTCCGGTCTCGCTCGCTGCGACCCAGCACCGGGCAGGATCAGTGCCGTCCGCCCGCAGACGACGTGCGACCGGTTGAGCTTCGTCGAGATCTGGACCGTGAGGTCGGCCCCGCGCATCGCCTCCTCGACGACGGCGGTGTCCGGCGCCGCGGCGGCGAAGTTGCCTCCCATGCCGACGAAGACCCGCGCCGTGCCGTCCCGCAGGGCGCGTACCGCGTCGACGGTGTCGTAGCCGTGCTCTCGCGGCGGTTCGAAGTGGAACTCGTCCTTCAGCGCGTCGAGGAAGTGGTCCGGGACCTTCTCCCAGATGCCCATCGTCCGGTCGCCCTGGACGTTGGAGTGCCCGCGGACCGGGCAGAGGCCGGCTCCCGGCTTGCCGATGTTGCCCTGGGCGAAGGCGAGGTTGGCGATCTCCTTGATCGTCGCGACGGCGTTGCGGTGCTGGGTGATCCCCATGGCCCAGCAGGTCACGGTGCGCTTCGAGGTGGCCAGCAGGTCGGCCGCCTGCTCGATGAGCGATCGGTCCAGGCCGGTGGCCACGGCGACGGCATCCCAGTCGAGCGAGCGCACGTGGTCGGCCCAGGCGTCGAACCCGGTCGTGTACTGCGAGATGAAGTCGAGGTCCAGCACGGTGCCCGGACGGCCCGCCGCACGAGCGGCGTCCTCCTTGGCGACCAGCAGCGAGCCGAGGGCCTGGAACAGCGCGAGGTCGCCGCATACCCGGACCGGCAGGTGCAGGTCGGCCAGCTCCGTCCCGACGCCGGACAGGCCCCGAGGCGTCTGGGGGTTGCGGAACCGGGCGAGCCCGGCCTCCGCCAAGGGGTTGATCGCGATGATCTTCGCGCCCCGCTGCTTCGCGATCTCGAGGGCGGTGAGCATGCGCGGATGGTTGGTGCCCGGGTTCTGGCCGACGATGAGGATCAGCTCGGCGTCGTAGATGTCCTCGAGGCTCACGCTGCCCTTGCCGATGCCGGTCACCTCGGCCAGCGCCACCGACGTCGACTCGTGGCACATGTTGGAGCAGTCCGGCAGGTTGTTGGTGCCGAACGACCGGACGAACAGCTGGTAGAGGAACGCCGCCTCGTTCGAGGTACGGCCCGAGGTGTAGAAGACGGCCTCGTCCGGGCTGTCCAGACCGCGCAGCGTCGAACCGACGATCCGGTACGCGTCGGCCCAGTCGATCGGCGTGTAGTGCGTGGCCCCTTCCCGCCGCACCATCGGGTGGGTCAGCCGGCCCTGCTGGCCGAGCCAGTAGCCGGTGTGCTTCTCGAGGTCGTCCAGCGAGTGGGCCGCGAAGAACTCTGGACCGACCTCGAGCCGGGTCCCCTCCTCCGCCACCGCCTTGGCCCCGTTCTCACAGAACTCGGCGGTATGCCGGTGCTCCGGGTCCGGATCCGGCCAGGCGCAGCCGGGGCAGTCGAACCCCTCGACCTGGTTGAGCCGGAGCAGGCTGCGGGTCGCGTGGCTGACGCCCATCGCTCGCACGGTCCGGTCCATCGCGACGGCCACCGCGGGCACACCCGCGGACACCTCCTTGTGAGGCGTCACCGTGAGCTGGGACTCGTCGATGTCGTCCACCGGCGCGGGCTTGATCAGGGCCACGCCGGCCACGGTACCTACCGAGCCGAGCGGTAGCGCGCCCGGGCGCCGTCAGTGGCCCTGCTCGCGCTCCTCGGCGGCCATGATGTGCAGGACGGCGTTGATGAGCCCCAGATGGGTGAACGCCTGGGGGAAGTTGCCGAGGTGCCGCCCGCTGGCCGCGTCGATCTCCTCGGCGTAGAGCCCGAGGGGGCTGGCCATCGAGAACAGCTTCTCGCAGAGGCGGCGCGCGCGGTCCACCTCGCCGATCAGGGCGTACGCCGAGACCAGCCAGAACGAGCAGATGGTGAAGGTCCCCTCCTCGCCGCTCAGGCCGTCGTCGGTGTGCTCGACGCGGTAGCGCAGCACCAGGCCGTCCTCGGTGAGCTCGTCCGCGATGGCGTGGACCGTGTTGCGGATCCGCTCGTCCTCCATGGGCAGGAAGCCGACCAGCGGGATGAGCAGCGTGGACGCGTCCAGGGCGCTCGTGCCGTAGTACTGGGTGAAGACGCCCCGCTCGTCCACCCCGTTGGCCAGGATGTCGGCCTTCATCTCGTCGGCGGCCCGCTGCCACTGGTCGGCCCGCTCGGTCTGCTCGCGGACCCGCGCCAGCTTCGCGCCGCGGTCCGCAGCGACCCAGCACATCACTTTGGACGAGGTGAAGTGCTTCGGTTCGCCGCGCACCTCCCAGATGCCGCGGTCCGGTTCCGACCAGTTCTTCACCGCCGCGTCGACGAACCGGGCGAGAATCGTCCAGAGCCGGTCGTCCACCCGGTCGCGCGAACCCTTGTGCACCCAGACCGAGTCGAGGATCGCGCCCCAGACGTCGTGCTGCTTCTGGTCGAACGCCCCGTTTCCGGTGCGCACCGGGCGCGAGTGCTGGTAGCCGTCGAGGTGGTCGAGGATCTTCTCGTCGAGGTTCCGCTCGCCGTCGATGCCGTACATGATCTGGATCTCGTCCCCGACACCGGCGACGTCGGCGATGAACGAGAAGAAGTCGTCGGCCTCCCAGTCGAACCCCAGCCGGGCCATCGCCCACAACGTCAGGGTCGAGTCGCGGATCCACGTATAGCGGTAGTCCCAGTTTCGTTCCCCACCAACGGTTTCCGGCAACGACGTGGTGGCCGCGGCGACCAGGGCGCCGCTGGGCGCATACGTGAGGCCCTTGAGGGTCAGGGCGCTCCGCTCGAGGTGGATCCGCCACGGGTGGTCGGGGAAGTGCCCGCGGGCCAGCCAGTGCTGCCAGTGGTGCGCGGTCCACACCAACCGCTTGTAGGCGTCCTCGTGCGTCACCGGAGGCTCGTAGGGCGACCACGAGAGGGCGACGAAGTGGGTCGAGCCCTCCTTCATCAGCGTCCGGGCCATCGCCCGGTTGCCCTCGAAGCCGAGGTTCATGTCGGTCGTCAGCCGCAGCTGCGGCGCGTAGTCGCTGGGTTCGGTGATCGCGTCGTGGTAGCCGTCGCCGTTGTACGTCCACATGGCCGGCTCCTGGCCGTAGTTGAACATCGGGCTGCAGTCCAGGGACATCTGCACCTCGCCGTTGACGCATCTCACCTCCCGCAGCAGCACGTGCTCGGTGTCGTAGTCGGTGGGGGCCCGGCGGTGCCGCTTCGACCGGTTGTCCTCGTGGTGCCAGGGACCGATGAGCAGGCAGTCGCGGATGATGACCCAGCCGGTCGGGGTCCCCCAGCTGGTCTCGAGGATCATGGTCCCCGGCAGGTAGCGGCGCGCGGCCGGGACGCGGACGTCCGCGGGCCCGAACCGAAAGCCGCCGGCGTCCCGGTCGAGGATCGCGCCGAAGACGCTCGGCCCGTCCATTCGCGGCAGGCACATCCACTCGATGTTGCCGCCGGGCGCGACGAGCGCCGTGACCTCGCAGTCCGACAGGAACGCGTACTCCGCGATCGGCGGGTACGAGGAGACGGTGGTCCAGTCGGTGTTCTCGGCGATGGCGCCCATGGTTGGCCCTTCGGGAGAGGTGCGGTTTGTTCGCAGTCTGACGGTTCACCGGGTATGCCGCATAGGGGCCGGGTGCTACACAACTCACCATGGGCCGTCGGGGGCGGATGACACGGGCGGTCCGAGCGACCGCGCTCGTGGCGGCGGGCGTCGTCCTGGTCCTTGTCAGCGCGGTGATGCTCCTGGTCCCGGCCGCCAGCCCGAGGCGGGTGGTCGCCGGACTCCTGGAGGCCGAGGACCCCTCGTTCTACGCCGTTCCGGCGTCGACGGCGGCGGCCCCGCCCGGGACCCTGGTCCGCTCCCAGGAGCTGTTCAGCGCGCCGGCGGGAGCCCGGGCGTGGCGGGTGCTCTACCACTCCACCGACCTGGCCGGTCACGACGCCGTCGTGTCGGGGATCGTCGTCGCGCCGCAGTCCGCGCCACCGTCGGCCGGGCGCGTCGTGGTCGGCTGGGGCCACCCCACGACGGGAGCCGGGGCCAGCTGTGCGCCGTCGAACGGCCTCGACCCGTTCCTGCTTATCGAGGGAGTGGCCGACCTGCTGCGGGCCGGCTACGTCGTCGTCGGCGCCCGACTATCCGGGCCTCGGGGTCGCGGCACCCAGCTCCTACCTCATCGGGACGGCCGAGGCGCGCAGCCTCCTCGACGCGGTCCGGGTCGCGCGAGAGCTTCCGACCGGCGCGACGACCACGACGGTGCTCTGGGGGCACTCGCAGGGCGGCCACGCCGTGCTGTTCGCCACCCAGGAGGCTGCCGCGTATGCGCCGGAGCTGTCCGTCCGCGCGGCCGCCGTCGCGGCACCGGCCGCGGACCTCGGGACGCTGCTCGACGACGACATCGGCGACGTCTCGGGGGTGACCATCGGGTCCTACGCCTTCGCCGCCTACCAACAGGCATACGCCGCTCAGTATCCCGGACTCGAGCTGACCGGCATCCTCACCGACGCGGGCGCCGCGGTGACGCCGGCGATGGCGAGGCTTTGCCTGTTCGGCGACAACCTCAAGCTGCACGCTCTCGCGACACCGCTGCTCGGCGCATACCTGCGCAGCGACCCGCGGACCACCGCCCCGTGGTCCACGTTCCTCGCCGAGAACACCCCTTCGGCTCCCCCGACGACGCTGCCGGTGTTCGTCGCGCAGGGCGGCGCCGACACCCTGGTGGTCCCGAGCGCGACTCAGGGCTACGTCGCCGCGTCCTGCCGGGCGGGCGCCCGGATGACGTTCCGGCTCTACCCGACGCAGACGCACGGGACGATCGCCAACGCGGCCCTCCCCGACGTGCTGGCGTTCCTCGCCGGCGGGCTGACCGGCGCTCCCCCACCGACGACCTGTTGAGAAGTTCGTCGGGGCCTTTCCTGTGACAATTCAACAAAACCTGCACCAGCCGACCAAACGGCTCTAGCCTGTCCACGTGCCGCGGACAGGGGCAGCGCCGTCACGGGACCACTCGGTCCTGTTCTATGACGACGCGCCCGACGCGGTGGCCCGGCTGACCGCCTACGTCGTCGACGGGCTGCGCGACGACCAAGCTGTCCTCACGGTGCTGCGGCCGTCCCACGCCGTCGGCCTGCTCGACGCCCTGCGGCTGGTCGGCACCGATCCCGACGACGCACTGGCGGAGGGCCGGCTCTCGATGCTTGACGCGGCGGCGACCCTCGAGTCGTTCATGGTCGACGGGGTGCCGGACCGACAGCGGTTCGCCGACAGCGTCGGAGCCCTCCTTCGTCGCCTCGCGGCCACCGGCCGTGCGGTCCGTGCGGCCGGTGAGATGGTCGCCATCCTCTGGGCCGAGGGCAACGTCACCGGGGCTCTGGCCCTGGAGACGGCTTGGAACGAGCTGGCCGAAACCATTTACTTCGAGCTCGTGTGCCCTTATCCCGCAACGGTCCTCGCCGCCAGCCCGCTCGACAGCATCGGACCCTTGTGCGCGCTCCACAGTGAGGTCGTTGCACCGAAGGGCTACGCGTCCGGCGTCGACTCCCTCTGGCCGGCCACGACCGGCGTCTTCGTGCCCGCCCCGGAGGCGGTCGGCGCGACGCGGCGACTGGTGTCGGAAGCCATGACCGAGTGGTCCTCCGTGCGGGGCGACCTTCCGGACGACCGGTTGGTCGCCGACGCGTGCCTCGTGGCGTCCGAGATCGCCGCCAACGCCGTGACCCATGCCCGGTCGGCCTTCGAGGTGACCGTGTCGTGCTCCCACAGCGGGGTTCGGGTCTCGGTGTCCGACGTCGGCCCCGGGACGGCCGAGGAGCACCGGGGGGGCCTGCTGGCCCTCAGCGGCCGCGGCCTTGCCATCGTCGCCGGCCTCGCGGACCGGTGGGGCTGCGACGTCCTGCCGGGCGGGAAGGTCGTGTGGGCCGAGCTGGTGGCCCGGCGACCGGTGGCGCTCTGACCGACTGGGACGGCGCCCGCTACCGCCGCGTCAACACGCTGCAGCAGTGGCTGGCCCGCCGCGCGCTGGAGGACGTCGACCTGCGCGGTGTCGGCAGCCTCCTCGACGTCGGCTGCGGCGACGGCCGGGTCACCCAGTCGCTCGCCGAACAGATCCCGGCGGCGCGTTGCGTCGGGATCGACCCCTCTCCCGGGATGATCGCCGTCGCGCCATCGTCTGGTCGGCTCACCTTCGAGGTGGGGGCTGCTCAGACCATGACCTTCGCCGCCGAGTTCGACCTCGTGGTCTCGTTCAACGCGCTGCACTGGGTGCGGGAGCAGGCCGAGGCGTTGAGCTCGCATCACCACCGCCTTGACACCGGGTGGGCGGGCGGTGCTGGTCTTCGTCTGCGATGGACCCCGGCCCAGCCTCGAGGACGTGGCCATGACGGTGACCGCCGACCCACCGTGGCGCGAGTCCTTCGCCGGCTTCGCGGCGCCCTTCGTGCACCCCGATCCGCAGGAGTGGCAGCACGACGGTGCGGTCCGCCGGGTTGACGGTGGACGACGTGCGGGTCGACGACCTGTCGTGGGACTTCGGGACGCGCGCGGCGTTCACAACCTGGTGCGCGGTCGGTTTCGGCGGCTGGACCGGTCACCTGTCGGCGGCGGACGGCGCGGCGTTCGTGGAACGGGTGGTCGACGCCTACGCGGAGGCCACCGGATCGGACCACGTGTTCCGGTTCATGCAACTGGTCGCAAAGCTCAGCAAGGCGTAGCCGGTCGAGCCCGTGAGGACCGTCGGACCGACGGACCGGAAGGAGCCGCCGACCCGCCGCATACCGGCCGACAAACCGAGCTAGGCGTTGTCGCCCACGACCGACGAGTAGCCCCGGGTGCCGTCGCCGGACGAGCCGCACCGGCGAGCTCCGGCCGGCGCCGGGCGGTGCAGAGGAGAGACACGAACAGGGCGGCCGCGGTCCAGACGACCATCGTCAGGCACGGGCCCACGACGTCGCCGCCCCCACCGAGCATGAACCGGCTCGCTCCCGCGACGTACTGCGGCAACGGCAGGATCCCGTTGAGGGTCTGGAGGGCCCCCGGCGCGGTCTCGATCGGCACCAACCCGCCGAACGCCGCCGCCTGGACGGCCGCGAACGCCAGGCTCACCATCCGGCCGACGCCGCCGAACAGGGCGACCAGGGCCTGGTTGGTCGCGGCGAACGCGGCGGCCGCGAGCACCGAGATGCCGGCCAGCCCGACCGGCGAGGAGATCGAGACGCCGCTGAGCGCGACGACCGCGATGATCACCGCCGCCTGGACGACACCGACGAGCGCGGCCGGCCGCCAGCGCGCCATGACCCGCCTTCCGGGCGAGGCCTGCGACCAGGCGGCGCCCGTGGGAACGGCCCGGCCGGTGAGGAAGAGCATCAACGTGCCGAGCCACAGGACCAGGGCGAGCACCACCGGAACGAGCGAGGCCGCCACCGTCGCCGGGTTGTCGGCGCTGGAGCCGACACCGACGGGCGTCGTGACGACCGAGACGAGGGCCGAGCGCTGGTCGTCGGTGTAGCTCGGCACCTGCTGGGCGCCGCTCTGGAGACCGGTGGCGAGCTGGTCGTTGCCGCTGGCCAGCTGACCCGCGCCGCTGGCGAGCTGCGTGCTGCCCGAGGCCAGCTGCGCGCTCCCGCTCGACAGCTGGGCCGCACCGCTCGCCAGGGATGCGGCCCCCGAGGACGTCTGGGCGGCGCCGGTGGCGACCTGCTTCGTGCCGGTGGCGACTCCGGTCGCTCCCGAGGCCAGCGTGGTGGCTCCCGAGCTCAGCTGGGCGGCGCCGGAGCTGAGCTGGGCCGCGCCGCCGGACAGCTGGGCCGCACCGTTCGCGAGGCCGGTGTTGGCGGTGGAGAGCGCGCTCGAGCCCTTGGCCACTACGGCGCTACGGGCGTTCTGCACGCCGACGCCGAGCCGGAGCAGCCGGGCGCCGTCGGACTCCAGCTTGCTGGCCGTCGCGAGGGCTGCGACCCGGGCGCAGTAGACGCGGTCGAGGGCGGCCGGGCAGTCGTCGGCGATGGCCTGCGCGCGGCCGGCGACGTCGGAGGAGGTGTCGGCGTGCCGGGCGGCGTCGGCGTCGACGTTGCCGAGGCCGGTCTGGAGGTCGCCGGCCTGGTTCGCGAGCGCCGTCGTCCCCGTGGCGACCTGCTGTGCCGTCGTGGCCAGCGTGGCGGCGCCGGAGGCGGACGCCTTGGCGCCCTGGGCGAGCTGGCCGGCGGCGGTAGCGAGGCCGGTGGTGCCCTGCGCCACCTGCGCTGCTCCAGTCGCCGTCTGCGCGGCACCCGACGACAGCGAGACGGTACCGGCGGCCAGGGAGCTGCTGCCCTGGTCGAGGTTGGCCGCTCCGCTCGCCACCTGGCCGCTGGAGTCGGCCAGCTGGGTGCTGGACGACGCGAGCTGGTCGCTGGAGGTGGCGATGGTCTGCGCGCTGCTGGCCGAGCTCGACAGCGAGTTGTGGATGCTGGTCATGCTCTGGAGCATCTGGTCGACGTAGGACGAGGTCACCTGGTCGCCCAGGGCGAGGGACGCCTGCTTGACGGTCAGCTGCGCCAGCGCGCCGACCGCCGTGCTAGCGGAGTCGTTGGTGACCAGCTGGAGCTTGGCCTGCTGCGGGCTCGTCCCGGAGGTCGACGTGATCGCCGCCGAGAAGTCCTGCGGGATGGTCAGGACGCCGTAGAACGACCCGTCCTGGAGCCGGGCGGCGGCGTCGTCCGCGTCCATCAGCTGCCACGACAACGGAGTCGTGTTCTCCGGCGACGGCTGGTTGAGGTTGGCGGCCAGCTGCCGTCCCGCGGCGATGGTCTTCTGGTCGCTGCCGGAGCCCGTGGTCACCGGTTGGTCGTTGTTGACGATAGCCACGGGAACCGTCGACGGGCTGGACTGGTGACCCTTGACGGTCCAGAGCAGCGCCCCACCGGCGAGTGCGGCCAGCAGCACGGCGATGACCGGCACGGCGTAGCGGCGCCCTCTCCTCGGCGTGCGGCCGGTCGCGACCTCGCTCATGCGCGTTCTCCTTCGTGACGGATGCTCTGGGCCGGTTCCACGTCGCCCGCTCGGATATCGGCTGGCTCACCGTCCGGTGCCGGCTCGACGCCGTTAGTGGCCGGTATGCGCGCGGTCCCGTCGGCGTCGACCCCGCCGACGACGGCCGACTGGCGTTCATGGGTGTCCCGTCCGACGGCGGCGCCATCGGTCTCGACCGCATCGTCGGCCTCGACGGCAGCATTCGTGTGGGCGGCCTCGTCGGCCCCGACGACCCCGACCACCTCGGGAGACGCTGCCGAGGCGTCGACGCCGGCCGGCTCGCCGACCTGCGGACCGACCTGGTGACCGACGAGGACGATGGTCAGCTCCGAGTCGCCGACCAGCTCGTGGCAGACGCCGGAGAACCACGCCATCTCGACCGCACCCAGGCCGGCATCCGCGTCCTGAACGACGATGAGCTCCGGCTGCTGCGTCGAGGCGGCACTGAGCGCCACGAGCTGGCGCTCGACCGCGCTGAGCGCCCCGAGCCGGCGATCCTCGAGCCGCGTCTGCGTGCGGGACTCGGCCTCGGTGATCGGTTCGAGCCAGGTCTCGCTCTGGTCGAGCGCCTGGTCGACTCCGTCACCGGGCCGCCAGGGGTGACGCGACTGCGCGACGAGGACCGACCGCAGGTACTGACGGACGGTGAGCTGGCTCTCGTCCGGGCTGGAGGCGGGGACGACGCGGACCTTCGTGCGGACCGCCCCACTCTCCTCGGGCAGCACGCACCCGAGGACCCCGAGCCGCCCACCATCGGGCTTGCGCCAGCCGGCGACCGTCCACACCAGGGCCGAGCGCCACCGCGGGTCGTCGTGCTCGACCGTCCACACCGTCCCGGTCGGGAATGCGCAGGTCGATCTCGACGGGACCGTCGCTGGACTCCAGCAGCAGCTGCTCGGCGCGGATTGCGACACCCGGGTTGCGCTCGTCCCACTCCGCCTGCTCGACGTGGTTCACCAGCGACTGGCCCTCGACGTCGATGCTCGGCAGCGCTCGGTCGAGGCTGCGCGGGATCCACCAGGCGTTCTTGCCCAGCAGCGCCAGCACCGCCGGCACCAGGGTCATCCGGACGAGGAACGCGTCGACGAAGACGCCGACGGCCAGGCCGATCGCGATCGGCTTGATCGTCGCCGACCCGTCGCGGGATGAAGGCCGCGAAGACCGAGATCATGATGATGGCGGCGGCGGTGACGACCCGGGCGCTGCTGGTGAAGCCGGTGCGGATGGCGTGCCTGGCGTCGCCGTGGTGGACGTAGTCCTCGCGCATCTGCGAGACGAGGAAGACCTCGTAGTCCATCGCCAGGCCGAACAGCACGCCCATGAGGATGATCGGGAAGAAGCTGACGAGCGGGCCGATGTAGGAGATGGACAGCGGGCCGGCGAGCCACCCCCACATGCAGGTGGCCGTCACGGCGCCGAGGGCCGCGATGATCGACAGCAGGTAGCCGAGGGTCGCCTTGATGGGCACGGCGATCGACCGGAAGACGATGGCCAGCAGGATCAGTGACAGCCCCACGACGACGATGCCGAACGGGACCAGCGCAGCGCTCAGCTGGTCGGACACGTCGATGGCGACGGCGGTCTGACCGGTCACGAGGATGTCGGTGATCTTGAGCTGCTTCTGCCAGGTGGACTCCTGAGCGCGGATCCGCTGCACCAGCTCGGTGGTCTGCGGGTCGCTCTGTCCCCACTGGGGCACGACGCGCACGAGGCCCGAGGTCGGCGGTCGGGTTGGGCGTCTGCTTGGTGACCGCCAGCACGCCGGGAATCGCGCCGATGTCGTTGGCCAGCGTCTGCACCGTGCCCTTGGGGTCGGTGCTGGTGATGATGTTGGCGGTGACCAGCAGCGGGCTGTTGTAGCCGGGTCCGAACTCCTTCGGCGATCAGGTCGTAGGTGACCCGCTGCGGCGAGTCGGGCCTCGGCGCTGCCGTTGTCCGGCAGGGACAGCGCGAGATCCTTGGCCGGGATGGCCATGATGCCGATGACGCCCAGGACGAGCAGGACCGTGACGACGGGAACCTTGGTGACGATCCGGACCCAGCGCGCGCCGAAGGTCCGGCCCTCGGCCGCCTCGTGTGACAGCTTCACCGCACGCGACGTCGGCTTCGGCCGCAGCTTCTCGCCGAACAGCGACAGCACGGCCGGGAGCAGGGTGAGCGCCGCCAGCACCGCGATGGCGACGCCGATGGCCGCCGCATACCCCATCACCGACAGGAAGGGGATCTTCGCCACCGCCAGCCCGCAGAGGGCGATGATCACCGTCGTGCCCGGCGAAGACGACGGCCGAGCCGGCCGTGGCCGGACGCCTGGGCGATCGACTCCTCGACACCGGTCCCGGTGGCCAGCTGCCGTCGGTGCCGCGTCACGATGAACAGGCCGTAGTCGATCCCGACCGCCAGGCCGATCATCAGCGCCAGAGTCGGGCGTCGTCGTCGAGATCGTCGTGAGGCTCGCCACGGTGAGGACCCCGCGCCAGGGTGATGGCGACGCCGATCGCGGCCGTCAGCAACGGCAGCCCGGCGGCGAGCAGCGACGCGAAGGTCACCGCGAGGACCGCGAACGCCAACAGCGACCCCGAGCACCTCGGTGATCCCGATGCCCAGCGTGGGCTGGGGGTACATCGCCCCGCCCAGCGTCGACGGTGAAGCCGGCGCCGGGCGGCGGCTTGCGCGGCCGCCTCGACGTCGGTCACGGCCGACGGCGGCAGGTCGGTGGAGGCTGACGTCGAACTGGATGGACGAGAGGGCGTTGAGCTTGTCCGGCGAGATCGTGCCGACCGCGTCACTGGCGAACGGGTCGTCGACCGACGTGACGTGCTGCACCTTCGTGATGGCCTGGATCTGGGCCTCGATGGCCGCCTGCTGGTCGGCGATCGGTCCGGCCGTCGAGGTGAAGACGATCTGCCCGGTCGTGCCGGAGGCCTGCGGGAACCGCTGGGCCAGCGTGTCGATGCCCCGCTGCGACTCGGTGCCGGGGATGGAGTAGTCGTTGACCAGCTGGCCGCCTGCGGCACTGGAGATGGCGAAGGCGAGCAGCCGCCAGCAACACCAGGTGACCAGCACCTGCCAACGGTGTCTCGCGATGCCGGTGTCCGAGCGTGTAGAGAAAAGTCGACATGGCCAGCTACCGGTCCCCCGGTATGACGACAGCATGCGGGTTGTGCACGGCTAAGAAGACAACCGGCGCCGGCTGACGGTATGGCCTGCGCGACTCCGGCTGACGGTTCGCTGACGAAGTTCGCGCGGGCTTGCGCCGAGCCCCGCCGGTGCAAAAACTGTCGAGGTGACGGGGACCGAACCCGACCACGTCCTCGTGGTCGACGACGACGACGACATCCGCGAGATGCTGCAGTCGACGCTGTCGTTCGCCGGTTTCCGGGTCAGCACCGCCTCGGACGCCCGCTCGGCCCTGGCCGTCCTCACGCAGGCGCAGCCGGACGCGATGGTGCTGGACGTGATGATGCCCGGGCATCGACGGGTTCGAGCTGCTCGCAGCTCCTGCGCCAGCGCGGCGACTCGCTGCCGGTCCTGTTCCTCAGCGCCCGCGACGCCGTCGAGGACCGGGTGCGGGGTCTGCGGCTCGGGGGCCGACGACTACCTCGACCAAGCCGTTCAGTGTGATGGAGGTGACCGCGCGGCTGGAGAGCCTGCTCCGGCGGGTCCGCGCGCAGACGGCAGCGGCCGACGGACGCGTCGGACAGCGCGATCCTGCACTGCGGCGACCTGGAGCTGGACGAGCAGCGGCACCTGACCCGCAGGGGGGACCGGGTGATCGACTTGTCCCCCACCGAGTTCCGGCTGCTCGACCTACCTGCTGCTCCACCAGGGCCGGGTGCTGTCCAAGGCGCAGATATTGGAACAGCTGTGGCAGTACGACTTTCGCGGTGACGGCAACGTCGTCGAACGGTTCGTGTCGAACCTGCGGCGCAAGGTCGACGTCTCGGCCCCGCCACTGATCCACACGGTTCGCGGCTTCGGCTACACCATCCGGGACGACAATGCCGTATGAGACGCACCAAGGACTGGTCGACTGCGCGGCGGCTCATCGTGCTGCTGACCGCCTCCGTCACGGTCGTCCTCCTCGTCACCGCCGTGGTCAGCACGTGGTCATCCACAGCCTCATCGACGACCGGATCAACAGCCGCCTGCTCGACACCGCGCAGCGCACCAAGGCGTCACTCACGGGATCTTCCCGGCCTCACGATCGAGCGCGCGACCATCGACAACATGGCCCGGGCCGGGCTGGCGGTGGTGGTGATGGTCGAGGACGGCCGGCCGGTCGAGTGGATGAACGGCGACGCGGACACCGCCCGGCTGGCCGTCGAGTCGGCGGCCACCGACGGTGAGCCGCACGCCGTCGAGGGTCGGTCGGACCTCAGCGTGATCTGGTTCGACACCGCCAACAGCGGCCTGACCGTCGTCGACGGGTCGCAGCGGATAAGGCCCGACGCCGTCGTCGTCGCCGTCTCCACCGCGCGGGAGGCGACGGCGATTCGCATTATTACGGGGGTGAGCGTGGCCGGCATGGTGGCGGCGATCGCGACCCTGGTCGCCCTGACGGCGCTCATCGTCGGCCGTGGGCTGCGCCCCCTGAGGGTGATCTCCGAACGGGCCGAGGAGTATGCGGACGGGGCCCGGTCGGTGCGGCTGCCCGAGGACCTCAACGACGTGGAGATGGCGCGGCTGGCCAGCACGCTGAACCAGGCGCTGGACGCGCAGCAGGAGGCCGAGCAACGGCTTCGGTCCTTTGTCGCGGACGCCTCGCACGAGCTGCGGACGCCGCTGACGATCGCGACCGGCTGGATCGAGCTCGACGGGCAGGGCGGCCTGAGCGACCAGGACCGGCGTGACCACGCCATGGAACGGGTCCAGGTGCAGCTCGGCCGGATGCGGATGCTCATCGACGAGCTGGCGCTGCTCGCGCGGCTGGACCGCGAACGGCCGCTCACGCTGGGGGAAGTCGACCTCACCGCGTTGACCAACGAGGTCGTCGACGACGCCCGCCTGGTGAACCCCGACCGGACGTTCACCGTGCACGCGACCGGACCGGCGGCCCTGCGGGCGGACGGACAACGGCTGCAACAGGTCCTCGCCAACCTGGTCGGCAACGCCGTCAAGCACACGCCGGCCGAGACCCCGGTAGAGGTGACGGTCGTCCCCGCCTCGGCCGCCGAAGCTGCGAGCGGGGACCCGGCGATGCATACCGTGCTGGTCACCGACCACGGGCCGGGAATCCCAGCGCCGGAGCAGCGCTACATCTTCGAGCGGTTCTGGCGCGGCGACTCCAGCCGGCACCGGCAGACCGGCGGCTCAGGCCTGGGTCTGGCCATCGTGGCGTCGATCGTCGCGGCGCACGGCGGCACCTCCGAGGTCATCAGCACACCGGGCGAGGGGACGACCATCCGGATCCGCCTACCGCTCAGTCCGGAGACCAACCGACCGGCGCCGCAGCGGACCGACGGACCGGTCGAGCAGCGCGCCGTGGCGGTCGCCCGCGCTTGAGGGCGCACGTGCGAGGAGCGGCCAGCACGTCGGCGACTCCGCTGGCGCGGCCGCGAGCGGAGCCGCAGACTCGACACGGGCTGCAACCTTTTACCCCTCGTCGTCGGAAGACCCCGAAGAACCCTGTCGCCACGGCCGTGTCCGGCGACGGCGGTTGCCCACCACCTGCCGTCGCACTCCCGTCCGGGGTCGCGACGCCGACCGAGGAGACCTATCCATGACGCTGTCGAGACGGCAATTCCTCGCCGACCGCGGCCGGTGCCGCCGCGACCCCGCTCGTCCTCGCCGGTTGCAGCGGCTTCACCACCGGCGGCGGGTCCGACGAGCAGCCGAGCGGTGGCGGTGACGCGCTCACCTTCACCACGTGGGGCACCGACGCCGAGCTGGCCGGGTTCCGAACGGTGATCAGCGCGTTCCAGAAGGCCAACAGCGGGTCCACGGTGAACCTCAACGCGGTGCCCTACGCGCAGATGTTCACCAACATCGACGCACAGATCCAGGCCGGCAATCCGCCGGACGTCTTCCGGGTGCCCTACTACACGTTGGGCTCGTATGCGGGTCGCGGCCAGCTGCTCGACCTGTCCAAGCACGTGCCCAGCGGCTTCGGCGACCGGTTCACGCCCACCGCCTGGGCGGCCGTCCAGGGCAACGGGAAGCCGTACGGCGTCCCCCACCACACCGACACCTCGGTCATCCTCTACGACAAGGCGGCCCTGGCCGCGGCCGGCGTCACCTCCGTTCCAACGACCGCCGACCAGGCCTGGACGTGGGACGAGCTGACCGCCGTGGCGCAGCGGCTGCGGAAGTCCCTGCCGCAACGACAAGTACCCGTTCGCCTACAACTGGCAGGGCAACGGGGTCACGCGCTGGCTCAGCCTGCTGTTCCAGGCCGGCGGCCGGTTCCTCGCCGAGGACCTGAAGACACCGGCCATCGACTCCGATGCCGGTCGAGCCGCGATCGACTTCAGCAAGGGCTTCTTCACCCAGGGCTTCGTCCCCTCGAACAACTCGGTGAAGTCGACGACCCTCGCCGCCGACACCTGGTACGCCAAGACCGCGGCGATGACCTTCGGCGGCGCCTTCCTGCTTCCCGACGCGGCGAAGACCTACCAGGGCGACTGGGGCGCCACGTTCTCGCCGCGCAAGCTGCGCGGGGGCGGCGACTTCGGCGGCAACGCCCTCGTGGTCACGGCCGGGCACAAGCGAGCCGCCCTCGCCGCGTCGTTCCTGGACTTCGCCACCCAGCCGGACCAGATGCGCGCCTTCTGCGCCGGGGCGTCGCTGCTGCCCACCCGCGCGCGACCTCGTGACGTCGGGTATCGACTTCGCCCAGCGTCCGGAGCTGTCACCGATCTTCCTCGGCCAGGCGGCGACGGTGCAGCCGCAGGACGCCGGCCAGGTCGCGCAACCGCACATGTCCAAGATCATCACCGTGCTGAAGGACCAGCTGGAGAACGCGTTCGTGGGCGGCCAGAGCACCGCCGGCACGATCACGGGGCTCACCGACGGGATCGGCCAGGCCACCACCGGGTGACCGCATTACAGACGCAGGCCGCGGAGGTCGAGCCCGCCGCGGTCGGCCCCACCTCGCAGCCGGTCCCGCCGCGAGGCCTCCGCCGCATACGCGTTCCTCACCCCGAGCCTCGTGCTTCTCGGCGTCTTCGTATTCCTGCCGCTGGCGTGGGCGGTCGTCATCAGCCTGCAGCGCACCAACGGGTTCGGCGCCGGCACGTTCGTGGCGCTCGAGAACTACGACCGCCTGCTGTCCGACCCGCTGTTCTGGCGGTCGGCGCTCAACACCGTGCTGTTCACGGTGATCGTCACGCCGGCGTCGATGGTTCTGGGCCTGCTGGCGGCGCTGCTGCTCAACTCGGTGCTGCCGGCGCGCGGCATCTTCCGGTCGATCTTCATCCTGCCGATGGCGGTCTCCGGCGTCGCCACCGCGCTCATCGGGCTGCTGATCTTCGACGAGAACACCGGCGTCATCACCCAGGCGCTGCGGGCGGCCCGCCTGCCGACGCCGTCCTGGCAGTCCGGCGGCGTGCCGGCGTTCGCGTCCGTCGTCCTCGTCACCCTGTGGTGGCGGGTCGGCTTCAACATGCTCATCTACCTCGCCGGCCTGCAGGGGATCTCCACGGAGCTGCACGAGGCGGCGAAGCTCGACGGCGCATCCGGCTGGCAGCGGCTGCGGTTCGTCACCGTCCCGCTGCTGGGACCGAGCTCGTTCTTCCTGCTGGTCATGAACGTCATCTACTCGTTCCAGGTGTTCGACATCGTCTTCGTCCTCACCGGCGGCGGCCCGCAGAACGCCACCTCGGTGCTGGTGACCTACGCGTACGACACCGGCTTCGACACCCGCGACCAGGGGTACGCCGCAGCGATCGGCATCGTCCTCCTGCTGCTCTCCCTGGTCTTCACCGCCGTCCAGTGGCGAACGAACCGCAGCCGTGACGTCACCGAGTAGCGCCCGAGCCCGGACCCCACACCGCGACCGCTGGTTCGGCGTGCGGCTCGCGCTGGCCGTCGTCACCAGCGCGGTGCTGCTGTTCCCGCTCTACTGGATGGTCGTCGTCGCCTTCTCCCCCCGGTCGGAGGTGCTCGGCGGTGAGTTCCACCTGTGGCCGCGGCAGCTGACGCTCGACAACGTGCGGCGGATCCTCGACGGGTTCCCCGTCGTGACGTGGTTCGGCAACTCGGTCGCCATCTCCCTCACGGTGGCGGTCCTCACCGTGGCGGTCAACCTGCTGGCGGGGTATGCGTTCGCGCACCTGAGGTTCCGCGGTTCGAACGTCGTCTTCCTGCTCGCGCTGACAACCCTCATGCTGCCGGTGCAGGTGATCATGGTCCCGCTCTACAGGCTCGTCACCGGGCTCGGCCTCTACGGCAGCTACTGGGCGGTGATCCTGCCATCGGCGGCGTCGGCCTTCGGCATCTTCCTGGCGCGCCAGTTCATCCTCGGGATCCCGCGGGAGCTCATCGAGGCGGCTCGCATCGACGGCGCCGGGTACCTGCGCACCTTCACCCGCATCGTGCTGCCGCTGTCGCGGCCGCTGATCGGCGTGCTCTTCTTCATGAGCCTGCTGCAATCGTGGAACGACTTCGCCTGGCCGCTGATCGCGCTCAAGGAGAACCGGTTGTTCACCCTGCCGATCGGGTTGCTCTACCTGCAGGGGCAGTTCGGCTCCGACTACGGGGCAACCATGGCCTTCGCGCTCGTCAACGTGGTCCCCATGGTGGTGGTGTTCCTGGTGTTCCAGAGGTCCTTCGTGCAGGGGTTCGCCCGGAGCGGGTTGAGGTAGGGGTCAGCCGCTGCCCACCGGTGCCGTGGCGGTCGCCTCGACGGCGTCGGCGATCGTGCTGCTCGGATCCCCCAGCTGGTCGATCGACCGGCTCACCACGACCGCGCTGGCGAGATAGCGCGGGGTCCTCGAGGACGGCGCGGACGGCGCGACGGACCTGGCGCGGCGACGGCGTGCCGGTGCGCAGGTCGATGCCCGCGCCGACGCGGCGCACCCGTGCGGCGACCTCCGGCTTGTCCTCGGTGTCGCCGGCCACGACGAGGGGAACGCCGTGGCGCAGTGCCTGCTGCACGCCGCCGAACCCTCCGTTGCTGACGACGGCCCGCACCCGGGGCAGCAGGTCGTCGTAGGGCAAAAAGGCGGCGACCCGCACGTTGGCCGGCAGCGGACCACCGAGAGCCGTGACTAACGCCGCCTCCGACTCGCCGCCGGTGGTGACGACGGTCAGCACCGGCTCGTGCGCCAGCGCGCGTATGGCGGGCGCGATGAGCTTGCGCGGGTCCACGTCCAGGGTCCCCTGGGTCACGAGCACGACGCACCGGCCGTCGAGATCACCCCACCAGGAAGGCTTCGGAGCCGAGAGCGTCCCGGGCTTCATCGGTCCGACGAAGCGCACGCTGGCCGGTAGCTCGCGGCGCCGGTACTCGATCTCGGGCGGCGCCAGGTGGAAGGTCTGGTCGAAGAACCGGGCGTGGTCGAAGTAGTCCACCGTGCCGGCCGGGATGCCGTAGCCCGAGAGCACCGCGTCGAGCTCGTCGTGGACGGCGCGGAGCGGTCCGTGCCGCAGCAGCCACTCGATCTGCCGGTTCCGCATTCGCGTGAACCCGTTCTGTCCCGGCTGCAGGGCCGAACCGAACGGTGCGCAGTCCACGCTCACCATCGACAGCGGGGTGGTCGAGACGCCCAGCACCGGAACCCGGCGGCCCGGCGGCCGGCTCAGCAGCAACGGCAAGGCTCCGAGGTATGCGGCGTCCGAGAGCACGGCGTCCCAGTGCTCCTGGGCCAGCAGCTCGCGCAGGGCCTCGTGCTGCGCCGGAATGGGACGGACGAAGGTCCGCAGAATGGCGTCGCGACCCTGCAGCACTCGGGGGCGTGGGGTGGCCGTGGCGCCTCCGGCAGAGAGGTCCGCGCCGGCCGGCAGCGCCACGAAGCCCAGCCCGTGCCGCCCGGCCAGGTCGCGGAACGCGGGGCCGGTCAGCAGGGTCACCTCGTGCCCGCGGCGGACCAGGTTCCCGCCCACGACCACCAGTGGCGTCACATGGCCGTAGAGCGGCGTCGCGGTGAGCACCACTCGCAGGCTCGTCGTCGTCGCGGTCACGGCTTCGCTCTGACCCGCGACCGCACGCCGAGGGCGGTAGCCGTGAACAGCAGGCCGGCCGAGGCCACCCGCCACCGCCGGCGCCGCCGTCGTACCACGTGTCGGTCGGTCCCTCGGACGGCCGGGGCGGTCGGCGCCCGACGGCTCCACCCGATCTGCGCAAGGGCCGGCCCCACGAGGTAGTAGTAGCCGTACGACACGAGCACCGTGTAGGCGAGGCCCTGGTCGAGGCGCCGGGCGGAGGTGACGACCGGGTTGCCCGCGTCCCAGACGACGTCGCCCCGTTGCCGCAGCCGCCGTAGCAGGTCCACCTCGTCACCGCCCTGGGTGAGGCGGGTGTCGTACCCCGGGAAGCCGTCGCTACGGAACGCGACGTTGGTGGCGGTGAGGTAGGCGAGCCGTCCGGTGGCCGTGTAGACCGCGCCGATTCCCGCGAACCACGCCGGCGGTACGACGCGTCCCCACCACGGCGGGTCGGCGTAGGTGCAGGGTCCGGCGACGGCAACGGCGTCCGGATGCTCCCGCAGCTGCCGGTCGATCCGGGTCAGCCAGCCGCGCGGGTGGATCGTGTCGGCGTCGGTGGAGACCACGACCTCGCCCCGGCTCGCCGCGGTACCGGCTTGCCGCGCCGCGCATACCCCTCGCTCCGGCTCGAGGACGACGCGGGCACCGGCGGCACGGGCCACCTGCGCCGTGCCGTCGCGACTTCCGTTGTCGACCACGAGGATCTCGACGTCGCCCGCGAAGTCCTGGGCGGCCAGGGATGCCAGGGTGCGGGGTAGGCGCTCCGCCTCGTCGAGCGCCGGGACGACCACGCTGAACCGCGGTCGCGGTCGGGATGTCATCCCTCGGCGCCCCGGTCACGCCGGCCGGTCTCTCGCACGCGGCGCAGGAACAGCAGGAGCACCGCGGCCAGCACGGCAAGGGGTACCAGCGCCCGAAGGACGGGGGTGAACGCTTCGGTGTAGGCCAACCGGACCGTGTCGGCGACCGAGGGCGGCAGCGACGCGAGTACCTGTGGGGTCAACGTGCCCGGCGTCCATCCCGCGGCACCGACCGGCCCGAGCTGCGTGCCCTGGCCGAGCTGCCCGTTCGGGTCCGCCAGCGCCGCCATGACCCCGGCCGAGTAGGCGGCGCCGACGCCGGCGGTGCCCACCAGCACGCCCAGCTCGCGGATGAAGCCGTTGCCGGCAGTGGCCACGCCCAGCCGGTCGGGTGACACCGTGCTCTGGGCGACGACGACGAGCACCTCCCAGGCGCAGCCGATCCCCACTCCGAGCAGGCCGAGGGCCACCCCGACCAAGACCAGACCAGAGTCCGGACGCACCGTGGACAGGACCGCCAGCGCGATGGCGCCCAGGGCGGCACCGACCACGGACAGGCCTCGATACGACGCGGTTCGAGCGACCACCTGCCCGGCGACCACCGTGGCGCTGCCGAGGCCGGCCACCATGCACAGCATCATCAGTCCGGCTTGGGCGGGCGACAGACCGGCGCCCATCTGCAGGTGCGTCGGCAGGTATGCCACCGTGCCGAACAGCGCCGCGGCCAGCGCCAGACCGGCGAGGACCGCCAGGGTGTAGTTCCGGTGCCGGAAGAGGTCGGTCGGCAGCAGCGGCGCCTCCGCGCGACGGTCGACGCGGTAGAACGCATACCCGGCGGCGATGGTGAGCAGGCCGGCGCCGGCCAGGGACGGCACCTGCGCGTGGCCGCCGCCGAGCACCGCCGTCACGAGGGTCAGGGAGGAGACCGCCACGACCAGCAGGGCGACGCTGGCGACGGGAAGCCGTCCCCGGCGCCACGACCGACGCGCACGCGTGGAAGCAGGAACCACGCCGCCGTGATGGCCACCGCGGCGACCGGGACGTTGACCCAGAAGGCCCACCGCCAGCCGACGCTCTGGGTGAGCCACCCGCCGAGGACCGGTCCGGAGACGGCGGCGAGCGCGAAGACGGCGCCGACCACGCTGAGCGCGCTGGTGCGCCGGCGGGTCGGGACGAGGTCGGCGACCATGGCTTCGACGAGCACGAGCATGCCGCCCCCGCCGACGCCCTGGAGCGCGCGAGCGGCCAGCAGCGACGGAAGGTTCGGCGCGAAGCCGCCGAGGACGGAACCCGCGAGGAGCACCGTGAGCGCCGCGATGAAGACCCGCGGGCGGCCGATCTCGTCACCGACGCGGCCGAGCACCGGCATCACCGCTACCCCGCCCAGCACGGTGACGGTGTTGACCCAGTAGAGGCTCGCGTCCGAACCGAGCTCGCCGGCGATGGTGGGCAGTGCGGTGGCGAACAGGCTCTGGTCCATGGCCGCGAGGAACAGACCCAGCATGATCGCGCCCACGGCGCCGCGCACTCGGCGTGGGATCCCGGTGACCTCGGTGAGCGTGTCCACCGCCTCGGTGGTCCCCGGTCCCCCGTCTGGCACCAGCAACGGTAGTCACAGCAGTCCCGGCCTCGCACGTCGAGAGGAGGCCACACGCTCGCCTGCCGCGGGAGCGGACCCCGCGCGTCCGCGACAAGTGTCATCACCGGCAGCAGTTGCGGCCATTCGCGCCGAAGCGCCACACCACGTGACATCGAGAGCAGTAGTTGCGGCCGGGCCAACCGCGCGCCCCGACGTCGGCTCGGACATCCGCTCGTGCTGAAGCGGCTAGTTCGGCGTCGAGCGGGTATGCCGGTGACCAGACGGGAGGTCGACCATGCCGAAGGGCCTGGGGGTAAAGGTGGTGTGGGCTGCGGTCATCCTCGCCGTGGTCGGAGCGATCGGGCTGGTGCTGCACCAGCCGTGGCTGTTCCCCAGCCTGGGACCGACGGCCATGCTGATGCTGGAGTCGCCCGAGGACCCGTCGGCCCGGTTCGGCAACGCCCTGGTCGGTCACGTCGTCGCTGTGGTGGTCGGCCTCGGCGCCCTGCTCGGCTGCGGTCTCTACGGCCAACCGTCGGCACCGACGGCGGGGCTCTCCGTTCGCTACGTCGTCGCGGGCGTGCTCTCCGTGGCGGTCACCATGCTCGTCCTCGCGATCGTCCATCGCCCGCACGCTCCCGCGGGGGCTACGACGCTGATCGTGAGCCTCGGCATCCTCTCGACTCCCGCCGATCTGGCGTCCGTCCTCGGTGCCGTGGTGGTCGTGGCCGGCTTGTCGTGGCTGGCCACGAGCGCGGCTCGGCGCCCGGAGCCGCAGCGGCAGGACGCGCATGAGCACTGAGCCCGACAGCCCGCCGCCATCCCGAACCGGCTCGCTGACCTTCATCGGAACGGCCACGACCATCCTGCGGCTCGGGTCGTTCACCCTGCTGACCGACCCGAACTTCCTGCACCGGGGCCAGCGCGCCTATCTGGGCAAGGGGCTGTGGTCGCGCCGGCTGACCGACCCCAGCATCACCGTCGACCAGGTCCCGGAGGTGGACGCCGTGGTGCTGTCCCATCTCCACGGCGACCACTTCGACCGGGTGGCGCGTCGCGGGCTCGACCGTCGGTTCCCCGTGCTGACCACTCCCGCTGCGGCCGGTCGCCTGCGGTCCTGGGGCTTCGACGCGTCCGGCCTCGAGACGTGGCAGACGCGCACGTTCGAGCGAGCCGGCGAGCGGCTCACGCTGTCGGCGCTGCCCGGCGTGCACGCGCGTGGGCTGCTGCGGCCGCTGCTGCCCCCGGTCATGGGCTCCCTGCTCGAGCATGAGAGCGACGGCCGTCGGCACCGCGTCTACGTCACCGGCGACACGCTGACCGGGCCGCACCTGGACGAGATCCGCCGCCGGTTCGAGCCCGTCGACACCGTCGTCGCCCATCTGGGCGGGACGCGAGTGCTCTTCCACACCGTGACGATGGACGCCGTCCAAGGGGTGCAGCTGCTCCGCCAGGTTCCGGCTGCGCGCGTCGTCCCGGTCCACTACGACGACTACCGGGTGTTCCGGTCCCGGGTCGAGGACTTCGTGGACCTGATGGCCCGCGAAGGCCGTGCGACCGAGGTCGTCGTCCCCGCGCGTGGTCAAACGGTCACGCTCTGACGCTTTCACCCGGCGGGCTCGAACACCGCCCGGACGCAGCCGTCCTGCTTCGTCTTGAACATCTCGTAGCCCTTCGGCCCCTGGTCGAGTGGCATCACGTGCGTCGCCAGATGCTCGGTGCTGATCTCACCGCGGGCGATGCGGTCGAGGATCATCGGGATGTAGCGCTGCCCGTGCTGCTGGGCGCCGCGCATCGTCAGGCCCTTGTTCATCACGGCACCCAGCGGAAACTTGTCGACGAAGCCTCCGAAGACGCCGAGCACGAACACGCTGCCGCCCTTGCGGCAGGCGTAGATCGCCTCCCGCAGTGCAGTGGGCCGGTCCGACTGCAGCCGCAGCTGTTGCTTCACCTGGTCGTAGAGGTAGAGCGGCCCCGTGCCGTGCGCCTCCATGCCGACGGCCTCGATGCAGACGTCCGGTCCGCGGCCGCCGGTGCGTTCCTTGAGCTCGGCGATCACCTCGTCCGTGGAGTAGTCGAGGGTGTCCGCGCCGATGAACTGGCGCACCTGCTGGAGTCGCTCGGGCAGCCGGTCGACGACGACGACCTGTTCCGCGCCGAGCAGCATGGCCGCCCGGGCCGCCATCTGGCCGACCCCGCCGGCACCCCAGACGGCGACGGTGTCGCCGGGCTGGATGCCCGCTAGGTCCGCCCCGGTCCAGGCGGTCGGTGCGGCGTCGGACGCGAAGAGCGCCGACAGGTCGGACACCTCGTCCGGGATGGGAAAGGCGCCCTGGTCGGCATACGGCACCCGCACGTACTCGGCGTGACTCCCGGCGAAACCGCCGAGGGCGTGGCTGTAGGCGAAGCACCCGCTGACCGACGACCCCCACAACGCCTCGGTGATCGCCGGGTTGGGGTTTCCGTTGTCGCACAACGAGAACAGCCCTTGCTGGCAGTACCAGCACTGGCCGCAGGAGATGAACGAGCAGACGACGACCCGGTCGCCGACACGGTGCTTCTGCACCGCCGGCCCGACCTCGACGATCTCCCCCATGAACTCGTGGCCGAGGACGTCGCCGGCCCGCATCGCCGGGATGTAGCCGCCGAGCAGGTGCAGGTCGGACCCGCACGTCGTCGTGAGCCGCACCTTGAGGATGACGTCGCGGTCGTTGAGGATCCTCGGGTCGTCCACGGTCTCCACGGCGGTCTCGTTGACGCCGTTCCAGCAGAGTGCCTTCACAGCAGCCCCTCCCCACCCGCGCGCTTCGTCGCAGCCCCGATGAGCTGACCCACCGGCGTATGCCCGCGCTTGCCGTGCGGTGTCGGGTCCACCCGCAGGACCTCGCCAACCTCGATGAGCTGCTTCGACTCGCGCAGCGCCGTGCGCACGGCCTGCCGAGGGTCGTCCCCGACCGCCCGGGCCACCAGGCCCGCGGTGCCCGACGGCTCGGCGCTGCGCAGGCGGGCCCGCAGCTCGGTGCCGCGGCCGCCCGGCGCCGGCGCCACCTCCACCTCGACGAGGTCGCCGAGCTGAGCCAACGGTTCGGGAAGCCGGCCCTGCGGCATGACCTCTTCCGGCGACCGGTTGACGGTCACGGCCCGCCAGCGATTGTCGGCCGCGGGGGCGCCGGAGGACCGCTTCCGCAGCGTGCGGATGACGTAGAAACCGGCGGTGCCTACCGCCGCTGCACCGATGGCCTTCGTCGTCGTGGAGCTCATATGCGCGGCATACCCGCTGCGGGAGGCGCTACTCCCCGGCGCGGTGCGCGGACACCGTCAACCGACCACGCCCGCGCGCTGTCGACGCTCGGGGTTTCGCCGCGCTCCGGATCGGGCAAGAGCCGGTTCTAGGCCCATGGAGGTGTCGTGACCGAGCTCAGCGTGCCGGTTCCTGATCCGGCGCATGCGTCCGATGAGGCGCTGCTGGCTTCACTGGCCGGCATGGTCGATCACGCGGCATACCCCTGTGTCGGGGCCAAGGCCGTCTTCCACCGCAAGCAGGCGACGGTGAACGCCTACGACCGCCTAGCGTCGCGCACGACGACGCGGGCCCTGGCCGAAGACCTTCGCGCGTTCGCCGAGTCCGGCAGCGCCGACGAGAGCTTCGTGTCGTTCGTGGCGATCTTCCGCGGGCCGACGATCACCGACGAGGTGCACTTCGAGCGGTTGCTGTGGCGGCAGCTGAGCCAGCTGGCCCGCCGGGACCGAAGCCGGTGGAACGGCGACGTGTCCCCCGACCCGGCCGACCACCACTTCGGCTTCAGCCTGTTCGGCGTCGCCTACTTCGTCGTGGGTCTGCACCCCCAGGCCTCCCGTGACGCCCGGCGCGCCGGCAGCCCCGTGCTGGTCTTCAACCCGCACGGGCAGTTCGAGCGGCTGCGGAGCGAGGGCCGGTATGCGCGGATGCGCGACATCATTCGGCGCCGGGACCTGCGCCTGCAGGGCTCCATCAACCCGATGGTGCGTGACCACGGCACCGAGTCCGAGGCGCGCCAGTACGCCGGCCGGCCGGTGGGTTCGACGTGGGAGCCGCCCGAGTGGATCGACACCCCGTCGTGAACCGCCTTGCGCCGCAGACCGGTACGGCGTTCCAGCTTGCGGCCGGCGAGCGGCTCACCGTGGTCGACCCCTCCGGTGGACAGGTGAGTGACTTCTTCGCCTTCGCCGACCATGACCAGGGCGAGTGGCTGTCGAGCGGTCGCAGCATCGACTACGCGAACCGCGTCTACCTCACCACCGGCGACCGGTTGTACAGCAACCGGAGCCGCCCGATGGTCACCATCGTCGAGGACACCTGCGGTCGGCACGATTTCACGTTGACGCCCTGCAGCCAGGAGACCTTCGACCTGCTCTATCCCGAGCTCGGCGGGGCCGCGCATCCCAGCTGCTACGGCAACCTCGCCCAGCACCTCCAACGGTTCGGGGTGGACCCAGACCGGATCTCGACGACCTTCAACATCTTCATGAACGTGTGGACCGACGCCTCCGGTGAGCTGCACATTGACCGGCCGGCAACGGTTTCCGGTGACCGCCTGGTGCTCCGGGCCGAGATGGACCTGCTCGTCGGCCTCACCGCCTGCTCGGCGGAGAAGTCCAACGACGGCGAATGCAAGCCCATCGACTACCTCGTCGGCGACGTCGAGGCGCGCGAGGGCAGCGCCGCGTAGCGCACCCGCCGGCCCCGGTAGGGCACACCGCCTCGACACCACGAGCCGACGGCCACCCACACGCATACCCCGCGTTCCACGGCCCACACGGCGCACCACAGCGAGCCGGATCGTGGTACCGCAATGCCGCCGAACCGGCGCCGCCCGATCTCACCGAGAACGACGGGGACCGCCAGCGCCGGGACGAGCAGTCGCGGGCGGCGGATGCCCACGCCGACGAGGACGGGGACGATGGCCAGTTCCACGAGGAGCCGGCCCGGTTGCGCGAAGTCGTCGTACGCCTGGCGAACCCGCTGCGACCGGAACTGTCGGGTCGTCGGCGGGGTCCGGGGCACGACGAGCCAGGGCGCGTTTCGGACGCGAAGCCCGTGCGCCTGGGCGGTGCGAACCATCTGGAGGTTCTCGAAGAGCACCTCGGTGCTCCAGCCACCGATCCCGGTGATCGCCGAACGGCGCAGTGCGAAGGTTCCCGGCCAGTCCGCACCGAACGCGCGCGCGACGAGGCACCGGCCGAAATCCCACCGCGCCGGCCAAGTCCACTGCGTGTAGACGTTCTGCGGGCGAACGAGATCCGCGTCGGTCAGGGCGTCGAGCAGGGCCGTGAGGGTCGCTCGGTCGTGTCGCACGTCGTCGTCGGCGAGCACCACCATCTCGTGCCGGGACCGCTGCAGTCCGGTGAGCGCGCCGACCACCTTGCCGTTCAGTCCGGTGCCCTCCGGTTCAACGATCCGCACGGCGTCGCCCCAGGCCCGTTGGTGCTGTATGCGGGTGGACGGTGACGACCCGTCGACCACGGTGACATCGCAGTAACGGCCAACGTCGCGCAGGTAGGCAGCCATGTCGGCCACATCGGCGTCATGTCCCGGAGCCAGGCCGTCCCAGCGGAGGGGTATCACCATTTCGACCGGGAGTCGGTCGACCGGGTCGTCGCCGGCCGCTTCGGAAGTGTTCACCGCACGGCCGACTTCGGCGCTTTCTGCGTGTTGAGTCGTGCCGCCAACCGGCGGACCGCTCGGCGGGCCGACCGCCGAACGCTCCATGCGAGGAGCGGCCGAGCGAACCGCCCGGCACCGCGGACGGTGAGGTCGACGGTCAGGTGGACGATCGACTCCGGCGGCGGCCGCAGGGAGAGGGCGACCACGACGGTTGCGCCCGGGCGGTCGGCGCGGGTCCGCCAGCCGAACCCAGGGGTCGCCTCCTCGACGGTGTGCACTAGCACCACCGTCCGTCCGAGCAGGCGATGAGCCGCGACATACCGCGCCCCTGGCTCGATTCGGCTGTCGTACAAGGGATGGACGTACAACACCCCGTCCGCCCACGACGACACGAGCGCCGGGTCGACGGACCGCTCGCGCGCCTTGGGCCCCGGCCAGCCCTCGACCGGCGCCGACTCGACGACCGAGATCCTCACGGACGGCCTGTCATGGCCCCGAGGCCGGCGCGGTAGAGCGCCCAGCCGCCGACGACGAGCAAGGCACCGAACACGAGGAAGCCGATGTCCCACGACAGCGGTCCGCCGAGGTCGTCGCGGACGTGGTGGACGCCGAGGATCTCGTGGTCGACCAGACCCTCCACCACGTCGAAGGTTCCCCAGCCGACCAGGACGAGCCCGAAGTGGAACCGCCAGCTCGGCGCCAACCGTCCCTGGCGCCACGACCAGATTGCGGCGATGGAACCCAGTAGCACGAAGATCCAAGCGGCAACATGGAACAGCCCGTCGGCGAGCGTGTTCACCTTGAGACCGGCCACGGTGTCGACCGGGTAGCGGCTGACGTCGCTGACCATGTGGTGCCACTGCAGTAGCTGGTGCAGGACGATCCCGTCGACGAAACCGCCCAGCCCGACGCCGAACAGCAGCCCCGACGCCGTCGACGGAGCTCGAACCGCTTCGCTCGTGGCTCGGGTACCGGACGCCATGCCACGAGCACTACCCGCTGCCGGCTCGGTCAACCATCGGATGGTGTTGGTGGCGTTCAGGATCGGGGCCGGCAGAGGTCGGCGATCACCGCCGGCACCTCGTCGATCACCTCACGCGCGAGGTAGCCCACGGGTCCAGTGCGCTGCGCCGCCCGTTCGCCCGCGAGCGCATGCACCCGGCCGCCCCACACTGCGGCCTGAGCCGGGTCATCGGTCCGCGTGAAGAAGGCGGCGACCACGCCGGCCTTGCTGTCGCCCGATCCGGACGCCCCCATCCCGGGATGGCCGGCGCGGTCCACCCAGGTCCGACCGTCGGGCGAGGCGACCCACGTGGTGGCGCCGCCGGCGGTAACGACGCCGCCGTGACGGCGGGCGAGGCGGCTTGCGCCGTCGTCCGGCTCGTCGTCGAGGTCCTCCCGGGCGACGTCGAGGGCGAGCGCCACCTCCCCGGTGTTGGGCGTCAGGACGACCCGGCCGTCGGCGAGCGGGTGCTCAGCGGCCGGGCGATCCGCGAAGTAGGCCAGCCCGAGTGCGTCGACGACGAGACGGCTCTCCACCCTGGGCAACAGCGGCCGGCAGAAGTCGACCGCGGCCCGCGGGCTCATCAGGCCCGGTCCGACCAGGACGACATCGACTCCCTGCGCCAGCTCGATCGCCTGGTCGGCCGCGGACGGGTCGAGCTCTCCGTCGTCGGTCTCCTCGGCTCCGGCGACCAGCAGCTCGGGCACGGCCACCGCGAGCGTCGCGGCCGCTGAGCGGGCCGTGAGCACCTGGACCTTGCCGGCTCCCGCTCGAAGGGCGGCCACGGCGCTCAGCAGCACCGCGCCCGGGGTGACGCGGCTCCCACCGACGATGAGCAGAGAGCCGCCACCCACCTCGCCGTCGGCGAGGCCGGCCAGTGGCCATCCCTTCAGCAGCTGGTCGTCGACCTCGACGGGTTGGGGGCTCATGTCCGTGCCTTCGCCCCCGGGTCGGTCGCCCGGTCGGGTGCAGGCTCTTCCTGTGTCGTCGGCGCTAGGTCCTCCACCGGCCCGGTGTCCGCGAAGGCCTCCAGCCGCCACACCCCGTCGTCGTCGACCCGGTAGCGGGTCATCGAGCAGTTCGCCAGGGGCTGGGCACCGTCGATGTCGAGGATCTCCCGTTCGGTCAGGCCCTCGAGCGCGACGCGGAAGGCCAGGATCACGGCTTGGTGCGTGAACACCCAGACCCGGTCCGACGGGCCCGGGTCGAGGGAGAGGTTGAGCAGGAACTGGCGGACGCGCTGGACGACGTCGGTCCAGCTCTCTCCCCCGGGCGGCCGGTAGTAGAACTTGCCGAGCCAACGGCGCCGTTCCGCCTCCTCCGGGTGCAGCTGTCGGATCCCGGTGCCCGTCATGCCGTCGAACGCCCCGAGCTCGCGCTCGCGCAGCCGTTCGTCGGGCTCGACCACCCCGCTGTCCGCGGCGGCCGTCGCGATCCGGGCGGTGGCCGCGGCTCGCTCGTAGGGCGACGAGAAGACCCGGCTGGGGCGGTCCTGCGGACCGAGGGAGGCGATATGGCGGCCGAGCGCCTCAGCTTGCTGCTTCCCCAGATCCGAGAGCGGCATGTCGGCGTCACGCAGGTCGAGGTCGAGTCGGAGCGCACCGGCTTCGCGCGCCGTGCGGTCGGCCACGTTGCCCCGGCTCTCCCCGTGCCGGACCAACACCAGCTGCGTCGGGCCCTCCAGGACTCTCATCACCGGGCGTCGCACCGCCCCTCGGGGCCGTGATTTCGGGCGTTACTGAGCGGCACGTCGAACCCGTCGGGTCGCCAGCGCCAGCACCGCCACGCTGAGGGCTCCGAGAACGACAGCTGCCCCGAGCGCCGTACCCCCGGGGATCCGGTTCGGGTTGCGGCGATCCAGCCGATGCCCGGCGCGGCCGGTGCTTCGCGCCGCCGCGCGTTCCGCGCGCTGCCACAACCCGTCCTGCCCGCTGCGGGCGGCGTCGCGGCCGAAGCCCTTGCTCAAGCGCAGCAGCGTACGAGCCGGAGCCGGCGATGCGTCGGCACTACGGGATGATCGTGAGTTCATCTGTTCCTCCTCGGTCGAACCGCGCGCTACCCAATGCCGCCGGACATCATGCGCCCAGGCCCCGACGGTAGGGACCCGTCGCGGTGCTGGTGAGCCGGCTGACCGGCAGGACCTACGCCTCGCCGGCCGCCGCGCGCGCCTCCGCTCCGGTCTCACCCTCGTAGCCGCCACCGTCGTCACCCGAGACCCGCCCGACGAACTCCTCGTTGGGCGTGGTTCCGGTCGTGCTGTTCTGGTCGGGAGCATCGGGCTGCTCGACACCACCTTCGTCCCGGGACAGGGCCTGCGCCTCGTCGGGGTCGACGTCCTGCTCGAAGCCTTCGTTGTCGGTCATGGCGCTGACGTACCCGGCTCGGGGTGCCGTGAAGCGTGCCCGACGGTGCTGGTGGACCGATATCAGGAGGTCACACCGTTTCCTTCCGGCGGTTGAGACCCGCGCTTCATCACCATCCGCGATGGAGTCCCCGATTCCCTCCGCGAACGGTGGGCCGCCCTACCGGATCATGATGGGAGCGTGATGAACCCTCTGCCCTTCCTGCTGGGGCCGCCCGTTTTCCTGGTGGCTGGGGTCATCACAGCGATCTGGCTGCTCCGGCAGCCGTCGCGGACACGGGTGCGGAAAGGTGCCGCTGCAGCGGGAGAACTCTTCGTGGTTTCTTTTGTGCTTTTCATCCCGTCGGTTGTCACGGACTGGTTACGGCAGCGAGGACCGCGTCCGATGCCAGCTCCGGAGGAGTTCGGGGCGTGGTTCTGGATCTGGTACGTGACCAATGGCTTGGCGTTCGTCACCTTGGGCATCTTTGCGGCGGTAGTGAGTTTCGTGGTCGTGATCCTGGCGGCGCGTCTGTTGCGGTGGACCTTGACCCCTTTGTAGGTCGGGGCTCGTCAACAGGCCTTGCCCAACGAATCGTGGCCGTCAGCCTTCAATCCCTGTTGGTTGTCATTTTCCTCACGAAGTACCAGGTGTCCGCACCGGGCCGCCACGCCTCGGTGAAAAGAGCCGCAAGCAGGGCTGCCTGCGCCTGAACCGGCAGATCCAGCTGCGGGGTCGACCACGTCGTCGCCGGGCTCGTCCGCGTCGTGAGGAGGGCTACTACGGTCGTGAAGATCGGGCGGCCGACGAACGCCAGGCCCAACCCCGTCCGAGCGTCGAGACGCTCGGTCAACAGTTGCGATGCCCAGACGGAGCAACCGCCTTTGCACAGGGATTCCGGCTCACCGGGCCCCGGCAGGGGTGACTCGCGTTGCCGCGGCGATACCCGTGGTGCGCGCTCCGGCATACTGTTAGGAAACCCCGATCACGCCATTCAACGGGCTGCCCAGAATGGCATACAGGAAATGGGTAGCGCCGTGACAAGTCCGGTGGGAGCATTGGCTCGGATCTGATGCGAAGTCTGTTGGCCCGTGAATGATCAATCATCTGGTGCTGACTTCCATCGATAACGGATCCTGGTGGAGGTTGTCATGGCAACTGGTGCTGGCGAACAACGCATGTGGGCAGCGAGGTCGTCGACCGCGACGGGTCACGAATGCGACCTCGACGCAGGAGAGGCGCGCCCTCCCCGGTGTGGTCGATCGGCGCGGGTTCCTCGTCCCTGACGGACCCCGGGTGACCGCCGTCGCCGACCTCGGCGGCGCGCTTGCTGGATGTATCTGAGCGTTCCGCCCGGACTCTTTACCGCAATCCGTACTTTTCACCCAAAGTTCGCGGGTGAGGTGCGGTCACCGCACGATGGGGGAAACCAATGGTGGCCTGGCTGGTGAGGACCGGTCTGAGACTCGGCCGGCTGGTCGTCGCCGCGGCCGCCGCGGTTCTGGTCCTGGGAGTGCCCCTGGTTGCCGGCGCACCCGTCGACACCTACCCCGAGTTCACCCCGACGACGGTGGAGGTGCAGACCGAGTCGCTGGGCCTGTCGGCCACCGAGGTCGAGTCACTGGTCACCGTCCCGCTCGAGCAGGATCTGCTCAACGGCGTCCCCTGGGTCGACCGGATCAGCTCGCGCTCGATACCTGGGTTGTCCGCCATCGACCTGGTGTTCAAGCCGGGCACCGACGAGGCCGCCGCGCGCCAGCTGGTCCAGGAGCGGATGACGCAGATCCGCGCCCTGCCCAACGTCGGCACCCCGCCGGTCATGATGCAGCCGGTGTCCTCGACGGCTCGGATCTCGATGATCGGACTGTCGCCGAGCGCCGCCTCCACCCTGTCCCTCGTCGACCTCTCGGTCCTCGCGCGATGGAAGGTCCGGCCACGCTTGATGGGCGTCCCCGGAGTCGCGAACGTCGCTATCTACGGCCAACGCGACAAGCAGCTGCAGGTCCAGGCCGACCCCGTGCGCATGCAGGCACGGCAAGTCTCCTTGACCGAGGTCACGACGACCGCCGCCAACGCGATGTGGGTCTCACCGCTCAGCTTCGTCCAGGCCAGCACCCCCGGCACCGGTGGCTTCCTCGAGAGCCCCAACCAGCGGCTGGCCGTCCAACACATCCTGCCGATCACGACAGCCGCCGACCTCGCGGCGGTACCCGTCGCCGGCCCTCATCCCGGCGTCAAGCTCGGCGACGTCGCCACGGTGGTCGACGACCACCAGCCGCTGGTTGGTGACGCGGTCACGGGCGACGCCTCCAGCCTCGTGCTGGTGGTCGAGCGGTTTCCTGAAGCGAGCGCTGAGCAGGTGACGAAGGGCGTCGAGGCCGCCCTCGACGCCCTCCGCCCCGGACTGGCCGGTGTGAGCATCGACACCGGGATCTACCGTCCCGCGTCCTACCTCGACACGGCGACTCACACCATCGGTGTCGTGGGCGCCGTCGGGCTCGCGCTCGCCATCCTCGTCGTCCTGGCTCTGTCGTGGTCATGGCGTCGAGCCGTGGTGACCATCGGCATGCTGCTGCTGTCGCTCGTCGCGGCCGCCGGCATCCTGGCGATGACGGGAAGGACGCTCACCTCGATGACCCTCGTCGCGCTCGCCGCGGCGCTCGCGGTGATCGTCGACGACGTCGTCGACCAAGTCGAGGCCGCACAAGTCCGCCTCAACCGAATGACTCACGAGAGCAAGGAGTTCCGGCTGGTCGCGGTGTCGAAGGCGGCCATCACCTCGCGACGTCGCTTGGCGGCCACCCTCCTCGTGGTGCCGGTCCTCGTTCTGCCAGTGCTGTTCCTGGGGCCGTTCCAGTCCTCGTTCTCTCGGCCTCTGGTTGTCAGCTACCTCGTTGCGATCTCGGTCTCCACGTTGATGGCCCTGCTGGTCACCCCGACGGTATGCCTGCTCGTGCTGCGCGGTCGGCCCTCGAGCCGCTCCCCGCTCCTGGGGTGGGTCGTGCGCGCATACCGACGGCTGCTGACGCGAGCGCTCGCGAGGCCCCGGACCACGATCGGCGCGGCGGCGGTTCTGGCGGTCGCCGGCCTCAGCTTCGTCCCGGCACTGGCCGCCACGTCGGCGCTTCCCGTTCTGCAGGACCCGAACCTGCTGGTGCACCTTCGGTCGATGCCGGGCACCTCGCTGCCGGAGATGGACCGGATCACGACCGCCGTGGGCCACGAGCTGCGCGGCGTCGATGGCGTCGCCGACATCGGTACCCACGTCGGCCGCGCCGTGATGTCGGACCAGGCCGTCGACGTGAACTCCAGCGAGCTGTGGGTGAGTCTGAACCCGTCGGCCGACGACCGCCGGGCTCGGTCGGACGTCGAGTCTGTCGTCAAGGGCTATCCAGGCTTGGCCGCCAGCGTGACGACCTATTCGGACGACCAGCTCGCGGGTGCCCGCCAGGGGAGCCGCGCGGACCTTGTCGTCCGCGTCTTCGGCAACGACTTGGCGGTGCTGCAGACCACGGCCCACCGCGTCCAGAGCGCGCTGACCGCCGTCGCCGGCGTCCAGGCCGCCACCGTGGCGCCCCAACAGCAGCAGCCCGCCGCCCAGGTCGTCGTGGACCTCCAGGCGGCGGCCCGAAACGGCCTCCGACCGGGCGACGTGCGCCGGCAGGCGACGACGATGATGTCCGGCCTGCTCGTCGGAAATCTCTACCTGAACCAGTCCGTTTTCGACGTCGTCGTCCAGGGGCCACCCGGCACCACGCACAGCCTGACGTCCTTGGGCGACATACCAATCGACGTCCCGGGTGGCTCCCCGGTCCGGCTCAAGGACGTGGCCGCCGTCCAGCTCGGCCCCGAGCCGACCGTGATCCGGCACGAGGGCGTCTCGCGCGCTACCGACATTTCCGTGACCGTCTCCGACGCCAACCAGAGCGATGTCAAGGCGGCGATCGAGTCGGCCGTCCAGACGGTCGCCATGCCGCAGGAGTTCCACGCCGAGGTCGTCGTGCCCGCGGGCTCCTCGGTCGCGCCCAACCACGCGTGGCAGGCCGCCGCATTGGCCGCCGCCCTGGCGGTCCTGCTCCTCCTGCAGTCGGCCAGCGGTAGCTGGCGCGCGGGGGCGAGCCTGACCATGAGCCTGGCTCTGGTGGCCGCCGGCGGACTCGCCGGGGCCGCACTGAGCGGGGCGACCACCGTGGTCGGCGTTCTCGCGGGTCTGCTCGTCGGCCTCGCGGTCACCACCCGGCAGTCGGTGGCGCTCATCCGCGACCTGCAGGCGGGCAAGGCCTCGAGCGACCCCACCACGAGGGTGGGAAAGGCGGCCACGCGTCGGTCCGGACCGGTCCTGACCACCTGCGCGATGGTCGCGGCGTTCCTGATCCCTGCGCTTGCCCTTGGTGACCGCGCCGGGCTGGAGCTGCTGCGTCCCTTCGCCGCGTCGGCTCTGGGTTCGCTGGTCGCGACGGTCGTCGTCGTCCTGCTCGTTGTCCCTGCCGTCAGCCTCCTCGTCGGCATCGGACCCCACGCCGACGCGGGCCGAGACTCGTCCCGCGCTGTCCGACCTCTGTCAGCGCTCACGCTTCGTCGTTGGAGGCGATCTTGATGTCCTACACGTTCCAGCTACTCCAGCGGTTACAGCGGTCACAGGGGGCCCGGTGGCGCGCCACTGTCCTGCTCGTGGCGGCGGTGTTGCTGCTGTCCGCCTGCGCGCACCCGGCCCAGAACTCACCGGCCGCCGACAGCCCGGTGCAGGTCAGCGCACTTCCCGGCTCGGGCGTCAAGTCCGTTGCTCTGAGCGAGCAGTCATCGGCTCGCCTGGGCATCCGCACCGGACCGGTAACACCGGTCGCCGGGGGTTCGGCCGGCCAGCGGCAGGTGCCGTACTCGGCGATCGTCTACGACGAGCAGGGCGCCACCTGGACGTTCGTCCCGACGGAACCACGCACCTACGTCCGTAGGCCGGTCACCGTCGAGCGCATCGCCGGCGACGTGGCCGTGCTGTCGGCGGGGCCTGACGTCGGGGCGCTCGTCGTCATCGAGGGGTCGCAGGAGCTGCTCGGCGCCGAGTACGACATCGCCGGCGAAGGCTGACCATGCACGGCGGCCGCACGTTGATGCGCTCGGTCATCGCCGGAAGCCTGCGGTTCAGGTTCCTCGTCGTGGCGGCGGCTCTGGGCACCATGGTGCTGGGGATCGCCCAGGTGCCCAACATGCGCGTCGACGTGTTTCCGGAGTTCGCGCCACCTCGCGTCGTCATCCAGACCGGCTGCCTGGGGCTGTCGACCTCCGACGTCGAGCAGCTGGTGACCGTTCCGCTGGAACAGGCCCTCAACGGCATCCAGGGCCTGGACACCATGCGGTCGAAGTCCGTTCCGCAGCTGTCCTACATCGAGCTGCTCTTCACCCCGGACACCGACCTGCTCCGAGCCCGCCAGGACGTCCAGGAGCGGCTCGGCACGGTGGTGCCCAGCTTGCCCACCTGGGCGGGGCTGCCACAGATGCTCGCTCCGGTCTCCGCCACCGGCCGGGCGATGCAGATCGGCATGACCTCCGACAACCACTCGATCATCGAGATGTCGATGATGGCCTACTGGACGATCCGCGCGCGCCTGCTGCTGGTGCCCGGGGTCGCCAACGTCGCCATCTGGAACGAGCGCTTCCAACAGCTGTCCGTCGAGGTTCAGCCGGCCCAGATGGCGACCAAGCAGGTGGCCCTCAACGACGTGATGACCACCACGTCGGATGCCGTGGACTCCGGGCTGCTGAAGTTCTCGAGCGGCAGCGTCATCGGCACCGGCGGTGCCGTGCAGAGCCCGACCCAGCGGATCGGGGTCCGCAACACGCTCGGCATCGTCACGCCGGCCGACCTGGCCAAGATCCCCGTCCCCACGGCTCAGCCCGGCGCCAACGTGACCCTCGGCGACGTCGCCACGGTGAAGTGGGACAACCAGCCGCTCATCGGCTCGGCGGTCATCGACGGCAGCCCTGGTCTGCTCTTCGTGGTCGAGAAGCTGCCCTGGGCCAACACCCTCGAGATGACCAAGGGGGTCGACGAGGCGATCAGCTCGCTGAAGCCCGGTATGCCGGGGGTCACCTTCAACACCAGCGTGTTCCGACAGGCCGACTTCATCGAGATGGCCATCGACAACCTGTCGCAGGCGCTGGTCCTCGGGTTCCTTCTCGTCGCCCTCATCCTCGGGCTGTTCCTCTTCGAGTGGCGGGTCGCACTCATCAGCATGGTCACCATCCCGCTCGCGCTGATGACGACCATGCTGGTCCTCTACCTGCGTGGCGCGACCATCAACACGATGACCCTCGCGGGGCTGGTCATCGCCCTCGGCGCCGTCGTCGACGACGCGATCATCGACGTCGAGAACGTCGTCCGCCGGCTGCGCCAACACCGCGCGGCCGGCAGCGACCGGTCCACTGCGTCGATCATCCTCGAGGCGTCGCTGGAGGTCCGCAGTCCCATCGTCTACGCCACGCTCATCATCGGAGCCGCCGCGATCCCGGTCTTCATGCTCCAAGGTCTGACCGGTGCGTTCTTCCAGCCGCTCGCCACGTCCTACGTGCTCGCGATCCTCGCGTCGATGGCGGTCGCCGTCACCGTGACACCAGCCCTGGCGCTGATCCTGTTGCGAAAGGCCCCGATCGAGAAGCACGTCTCACCCGTGGTCACCGTGCTGCAGCGCGGCTACCAGGCAGCACTGTCCCGGATCATGGGCCACCCGAGCCAGGCGTATGCCGCGGCGGGCGTCCTCCTGCTCGCCGGCATTGCCGTCGCTCCCCAGCTCGGGCAGTCGCTGTTCCCGGCGTTCAAGGAACGCGACCTGCTGATGCACTGGGTCTCCGCCCCGGGCACCTCGATCACGGACATGGAACGCACGACTGCGCAGGTCGACCGAGAGCTCCAGGCGATCCCGGGCGTGCGCAGTGTCGGCTCGCACATCGGCCAGGCTCGGCTCGGCGAGGAGGTGGCCGGCGTCAACCTCGGCGAGAACTGGATCAGCCTGGACCCGAGCGTCGACTACACCGAGACGGTCGCCAAGGTGCAGCAGGTCGCGCGCAACCACCCAGGCTTCTACCGGGAGGTCCAGACTTACCTCGACGAGCGCGTCGACGAGGTCCTCACCGGTGGCAAGGCGCCCATCATCGTTCGGATCTTCGGGGACGACCAAACCGTCATGAAGGCCAAGGGCGACGAGATCGAGAAGCTGCTCCACGGCATACCAGGAGTCGTGGACCCCCATGTCGACTCCATCTGGCCCGTCCCGCAGCTCGAGGTCACCGTGGACCTCGCCAAGGCCGAGGCCAAGGGACTCAAGCCGGGCGACGTGCGTCGGGCCGCCGCAGCCCTCGTGGCCAGCGAGGAGGTCGGCAACGTGTTCAGCAAGGGCAAGACCTACAACGTCGTCGTCTGGAGCACCCCGGCCACCCGCAGCGACCCGACGGCCCTGGCCAACCTGCCGATCGACACGCCGTCCGGCGCCCAGGTCCGCCTCGGCGACGTCGCCGACGTGAGCCTCAAGCCGACCCCCAACGCCATCGACCGCGAGAACGACTCACGCAAGATCGACGTCAGCGCCGACGTCAACGGAGCGGACCTCGGGACCGTCGTCGCCAGCCTCAACGAACGGCTCGCGCAGGTGTCGTTCCCGCAGGGCTACCACGCCGAGGTCCTCGGCGAGTACCAGGAACGGCAGGCCGCCCAGACCCGCCTGTTCACCGCAGCCATCCTCGCCGCGGCGGCCATCTTCCTGCTTCTTCAGCTCTCCTTCGGCAGCTGGCGGCTCGCCACCCTCGTCTTCCTCACCCTCCCCGTGGCCCTCGTCGGCGGGCTCCTCGCGGTCTGGGTCGACAAGGGCGTCGTCTCGCTCGGCTCACTCGTCGGGTTCTTCACGGTCTTCGGCATCGCCGCCCGCAACGGCATATTGCTCGTCAACCACTGCCAGCACCTGGAACGCGAGGAAGGGGTTCCCTTCGGAGCCGAGCTCGTGCTGCGCGGCGCCCGCGAACGCCTCTCGCCGATCCTCATGACGTCGCTGGCCACCGGCCTGGCGCTCGTCCCGCTCGTCGTGCTCGGCGACCGCCCCGGTCACGAGATCGAGTACCCGCTCGCCGTCGTCATCCTCGGCGGCCTCGTCACCTCCACGCTGCTCAACCTCTTCGTCGTCCCCTCGCTCCTGCTGCGGTTCGGACGCCCGCGCACGGGCGCCAGCGGACACGCGACAACCCCCCAGGATGCGGCGATCGCCGTGCCGTCGGGCATCACGGCACGGTGATCGGCGGGAGCCTGTCCGGGGATGACGCGCACTACGGTGCTGCATAACCGATATCGAGAGGTCACACCGTGATCCTTCCGGCGGTCCGAGACCCGCGGCTCGTCACCATCCGCCGTGGTGGCGCCCTCACCGACGACGACCACCGCCTGCTCGTGCTCTGGGCGGTCGCCTGCGCCGAGCACGTCCTGCACCTGTTCGAGTCCGTCCAGCCGGGCGACCGGCGTCCCCGCGACGCGATCGGCCAGGCCCGCGCCTGGGTGCGCGGGGAGGTGCGGATGATGGAGTCGCGCGCGGCGGGAGGGCACGCCATGGGGGCGGCGCGCGAGCTGAGCGGCGCCGCCCGGTTCGCCGCGTACGCCGCCGGTCAGGCCGCCTGCGTTCCCCACGTCGCCGAGCACGATCTCGGCGCCGCCGCCTACGCGATCAAGGCCGTCCGGGCGGCCGCTCCCGACGGTCACGGCGGCGACGCGTGGGGTCGGGCCGAATGCCGGTGGCAGCGAGACCAGCTCCCGGACCCCGTGCGGCCGCTGGTGCTCGACGACCAACGACGGCGCAACGACATCTGTTGGTCGGTGTTCGAGGTCTGACGGCTCAGCGGGTGACCACGCGCCCGGCGTCGACGAGGTTCCGAACTGCGTCCTCGGCCGCCTCGAGGGCGGAGTACCTCGGCCGGAACCCGAGCAGCCGCGCAGCCTTGTCCATGGAGCAGTGCGGGCTGTGGCTCAGGTGGTCGAGGGTGACCCGCGCGTCCTCGGCCGTCGCCGTCTCGGCCCACTGCGCATACGGCATGAACGTCAGCCGGGACTCCCGCCCGAACCACGCCGCCGCCGCCTCGGCGTAGCCGCGCAGGGTCACGGCTCCGGCGCCGACGGCGTGGAAGCTCTCTCCGTCCGCGACCGAGGGGCTGGCGAGCGCTGCCAGGAACACGCCGGCGACGTCGTCGGCGTGCACGTGCTGGAGGGTGGCGAGGCCGAGGTCCGGCAGGGCGAGCGGCTCCCCGTCGGCGACCTGTTGGTAGACCTCGAGGTTCACGTTTCCAGCCGGGTTGATCGGCACCCAGCCGGGGCCGCTGATGTGGCCCGGGTGGATCACCGTGGCCCTCAGCTCGCCGCGCCTGGACCGGCGCAGCAGGTCGTCCTCGATGACCGCCTTGGCCCGGCCGTACTCGGTGAACGGCCGCCGCGGCGAGTCCTCGCGGGTCGGCACCGTGGTGCTCGGGCCGTGCACCCAGATGGTGCCGCAGTGCAGCAGCAGCGCCCCGGTGCCCGTGAGCGCGTCGGCGAGCTGCGCGGCGCTCTCCGGCGGTGAAGCAGATCAGGTCGACCACCGCATCGGGGTGCAGCGCAGCAACCCGGCGGCCGAACGTGCCGGCCCGGTCCTCCGCCTCCCGGTCGGCCTCGACGGACATGACCCGGTCCCAGCCACCTCGGTCGTGGTAGGGCGTCCGCCGGCCCCGGCTGAGGACCACGACGTCGTGTCCGAGCCGGACCAGCGCCGGCACGAGGTAGGTCCCGATGTGCCCCGTCCCACCGATGACCACGACTCGCACGGCCCGATGGTATGCGGGTCGCTAGCTCGTCGGTCTGCGCCGGGACCGGATCGACCGGACGGCGCGGTACCCCAGCCAGCGCGGAGACGACCCACGGAGCGCCCACGAGGAGGGGGTCGAGCAGGTGGTGGCCGACGTCCGCGCGGTGATGACCTCGGCGCGACCTGATGCCGTGTCGGGAGAACTCGCTGAGAACACCGGTCTCGGTGACGGGGTTGTCCGGCCGCAGCGTGAGCAACGACCGGAGCAGGCTCTCCTTCGCGTCGACCCGGTCGGCGGCCAGGAGCAGGAGCCAGTGCGCCGCCCGGGCCTCGCTGTAGCGTGCATACGCAACCTTGCGCACGGCTCCGGACAGCCCCCGCGGCGGGGACGAGGTGCCGAAGACCGGTGTCAGGCGCAGGTGCTCGATGGAGCGCTCGCGGGGCCATCTCTCCGGTTGCTGCTCGGGCACCTCCCAGTGCGCACCGGTGGCCGGGAGGTCGAACCGCTCCCGAGGGACCGACGGCCGGTCCGCCGGGTCGAGGTCGGCGCCCCAGCCGGGAATGCGCGCTCGAAGCTCGTCGCTGGACTCGGCGAGGCGGGGCTTAGCGGCGGTGTAGGGCATGACGGACCTCCGGTCGATGGCTTAGGCGGCGTCCGGCACCACGAGCGGCTTGATGCAGCCGTCGAGCTTGGCGGAGAACATGTGATAGCCCTCGGCGATGTGCTCCAAGGGAATCCGATGGGTGACGATGTCGCTAGGCGTCAGGTAGCCGTTGCGGATGTGCTCGAAGAGCCGAGGCCACTGCCGCTTCACCGGGCACTGGTTCATCCGGAGGGTCAAGCCCTTGTTGAGGGCGTCGCCGAACTTCACCGCGCTGAACATCGGCCCGTATGCGCCGACGACGGACACTGTGCCGCCCTTGCGGACCGAGTCGATGGCCCAGTTGAGCGCGATGGGTGAGCCGCCCTGCAGCTTGAGCTTCGCCGACGTCACGTGCTGGAGGAAGTTGCCGTCGGCCTCGGCGCCGGCCGCGTCGATGACGACATCGGCTCCCAGCCCCTCGGTCAGCCGCTTGAGGTGGACGACGATGTCGTCGTGCTCGACGAAGTTGTAGGTCTCGGCCTGGGCGAACGACTGGGCCTTCTCGAGGCGGTAGTCCAGGTGGTCGATGACGATGACGCGCCCGGCTCCCATCAGCCAGGCGGACTTGGCGGCGTAGAGGCCGACCGGCCCGGCGCCGAAGACGACCACGACGTCGCCCTCGACGATGTCTCCCAGCTGTGCACCGAAGTAGCCGGTGGGTAGCGCGTCGGTCAGCATGACGGCGTCCTCGTCCGTCATCCAGTCCGGGATGAGGCTCGGCCCCACGTCGGCGAAGGGGACGCGGACGAACTGCGACTGGCCACCGTCGTAGCCGCCGCAGGTGTTGGAGTAGCCGTAGATCCCACCGACGGCCGTGGCGTTGGGGTTGACGTTGTGGCAGTTGGAGTAGAGCCCTCGAGCGCAGAAGAAGCAGGTCCCGCAGTAGACGTTGAACGGGACCATGACGCGGTCGCCGACCTGCAGGTTCTGCACCGAGCCGCCCACCTCGTCGACGACTCCGATGAACTCGTGGCCGAAGGTCATGCCGACCCGGGTGTCCGGCATCATGCCGTGGTAGAGGTGCAGGTCCGACCCACAGATCGCGCCCAGCGTGACCCGCACGATGGCGTCGTTGGGGTGCTCGATCGTCGGGCGGTCCTTCTCCTCGACGCGCACCCGGTACGGCCCGCGGTAGACCATCGCTCGCACTGGTGCCTCCTCGGTGGGGTCGGTCGGACCCGCTCGATGTACCCAGCCGGGGCGAACCCACGCGCGATGGTGTCCACTGGGGTGTGAGGGTAGGAAGAAGCTGAGCAGGACGGGAGGCTCTATGCGCATCGTCATCACCGGCGCGACGGGGAACATCGGCAGCTCGGTGGTGCGCCGGCTCTCGGGCGAGGGCCACGACATCGTCGGTATCGCTCGCCGGGTCCCGAGCGACGACGAGGGACCCGCCAGCGGTGTGACCTGGGTGGCCGCCGACCTCAGCACGCCGGCCTCGGCACCGGTGCTCGACGCGGCCTTCGCCGGAGCGGACGCAGTCGTCCATCTGGCGTGGGGCTTCCAGCCGTCGCACGACCTGCGCTACCTCGAGGCGCTCGGAGTGGGCGGTACCCGCCGGGTGCTGGCCGCCGTGTCGGCCGCGGGCGTGCCCCATCTGGTCCACATGTCGTCGATCGGGGCGTACTCCCCGAAGCTCGACGACACCCCGGTCTCGGAGACCTGGCCGACGCTGGGCGTGCGCACCTCCCGCTACAGCGTCCACAAGGCCTCGGCCGAACGACTCCTCGACGCCTTCGAGCACCGGGCCACGGCGGTGGTGACCCGGCTGCGACCCGGGATCGTCGGCCAGCGCTCGGCGGGCAGCGCCTTGTTGCGCTATGGGCTGCCCGGTGTGGTGCCCGCGTCCGTCCTCGACCACGTCTGGGTCCTGCCGCTCGACCCCCGGCTGGCCATTCCTCTGGTCCACACCGACGACGTCGCCGACGCCGTGGCGCGCGCGCTGGACCGGCGGGTGGGCGGCGCGTTCAACTTGGCCGCCGATCCGCCGGTCACCGCGGACGACATCGCGGCCGCGCTGCACAGCCGGCTGCTGCCGGTGCCCGCGTCGCTGATCCGGGTCGCGATGTCGGCGGCGTGGCACGCGCGCCTCCAGCAGGTCGACACCGGCTGGCTGGACATGGCCTACGCCCTGCCGTTGCTCGACACCACCCGCGCTCGGGACGAGCTCGGCTGGGCCCCCACCGTCGACGGCGTCTCGGTGCTTCACGAGGTTCTCGCGGGGATGCGCCACGGCGACGCCGACGACACCGCGGTGCTTCGCCCGCGCAGCGTTCCGGACACCGTGCGCGACTTCGTCACGCGAGGACCGGTGGGTATGCGGAACCGGACCTGAGCGGGCGGCCATGACGACCGCACCCAGCACGCTCGGACGGACGACCACGCTGCTCGTCCGGGCGGCCCACATCGGGCCGGCCCTGGCCGTCACCACCGTGGTCCTGCTGCTCGCCGTGAGCGGCGGCCTGCCTACGGCCCGAGTGGTGTTCGTCGTTCTCGCGGTCTTCACGGGCCAGCTGACGATCGGATGGGCGAACGATCTGCTCGACGCCCGCCGCGACCGGGCGACGGGGCGGCGCGACAAGCCCGTCGCCACCGGAGAGCTTCCCGCGTCACTCGTGACGACCGCCCTCGTGACCGCGGGGGCGGCCTGCGTCGTGCTGTCGTTCCTCGTCGGCTGGCGCAGCGCCCTCGTCCATCTCGGACTGGGGGTCCTCTCCGGCCACCTCTACAACCTCGTGGCCAAGCGGTCGTGGTGGTCCTGGCTGCCCTATGCCGTCGCCTTCGGCACACTGCCCGCGGTCGTGACGCTGGCCGACGTGCCACCCCGCTGGGCGCCGCTCTGGATGCTCCTCACCGCCGCCACCCTGGGCGTCGCGGCTCACCTGCTCAACGCCCTGCCCGACCTCGACGACGACCTAGCCACCGGGATCCGTGGTCTGCCGCACCGCCTGGGGCGGACCCGGAGCAAGGTCCTCGCGACCGCCCTCCTGGTGCTCGGCTCGGCTGTCGCCGTGCTCGGACCGCCCGGCGACCCGGGCGCCATCGCCGGGCTGGCCTTCGGCATCGTCGTGGTCCTCGCCGTGACGGCTCTGGTCACCAGCGGGCGTACCCCGTTCCGTGCCGCCATCGGGATCGCCCTGGTCGACGTCGCGCTGCTCACCCTGGTGCCGGTCCGTTGACCTGGGACGTGGTGGTGGTCGGCGCGGGCCCGGCCGGAGCGGCTGCGGCCATCGGTGCTCTGCGGGCGCGCCCGTCGTTGCGCGTCGCGCTGCTGGACCGGTCGGACTTCCCCCGCGACAAGGCCTGCGGTGACGGGATCGCTCCCCACGTCGTCGACCTGCTCGAGGCCGCGGGAGTCGCGGGCGTCACCGACGACCACCTCGCCGTTCCGCGGTTGCGGTTCCACCGCGGGCCACTCGTGGTCGACGACCTGACGGCCCGCAGCAGCTGGGTGATCCCCCGGGCGGTCTTCGACGAGCGTCTCGTCCGGGCCGCCGAAGAGGCGGGGGCAACGGTGCTGCGGCACCGGGCCCGGCAGGTGACCCTGGGTACCCCGACCGCCGTGGACGGCGCATACCTCGGCCGAGTCCTCGTCGGTGCCGACGGCGCGCACTCGCTGGTCCGGCGCGCCATGGGCCTGCGAGCCGCGCCGATGGCGGTGGCGCTGCGCGGCTACGCGCCGACCCCTCCGCGGCGCGCCGGAGCGCAGGTCATCGCCTTCGACGGCGTCCGGCCGCCGGCGTATGCGTGGTCCTTCGACCGCGGCGACGGGCTGGCCAACGTCGGCTACGGCGCCTTTCTCGGCCGGGAGCCACTGACCAAGGAGTACCTCCTGGCCCGCCTCGACGCGCTGCTGCCGGGCGCCGCTGAGGGCGGCACCGCGTGGCGGGCGCACCACCTCCCCTTGTCTAGCGGAAGCTGGCGGCCACCGCGCGGACCGGTGCTGCTCGCCGGCGACGCCGCCGGCCTGGTCAACCCGATGACCGGCGAGGGCATCTACTACGCCGTGGCGACAGGGCTGGCCGCCGGCCGCGCCGCCGCCGAGGCCGTCGCGGTCGGGGAGCCGGCGTCGGCAGGTGCCCGGTACGGCGCAGCGACGCGGCCGCTCCTCGCAACACATCTGCGGCACGTGCGCGTGGCGGCGGCCCTGAGCGGCCACGGCGTCGTCGTGGACGCCGGCCTGCGCGCCGCGGCGACGGACCGCCGGGTCTTCGACGACCTGGTCGAGCTGGGGCTCGCGCGTGGCCGGCTGACCAGGGCCGTCGTGGCCGGTCTCCTCCGCGAGCTCGTCGGCACGGCGCTCGGCCGCGCCGGCGCAGTTACCGACTCCCCCAGTGAATCCCCCAGAGACCCCGACAAGGAACGAGCGGTATGCGAATCCTGAACGCCCACGGTGTCCTGCCCGAGCACCGCTACTCCCAGGCCGAGATCACCACCGCCTTTCTCGACACGATGTTGCGCGGTGTGGCGGATGAGGCGGTCGTGCGGCGGCTGCACGCCAACGCGCGCGTCGAGTCCCGCCACCTCGCGCTGCCGCTCGAGCGGTACGGCCGGCTGGAGAGCTTCACGGAGTCGAACGACGCCTTCATCGCCGCGGGGGTCGAGCTCGGCGCCCAGGCCGTGGTCGAGTCGCTCAAGGCGGTGGGGCTGACGCCACAGGACGTCGACTACTTCGTGTCGGCGACCGTCACCGGTCTGGCCGTGCCGTCGCTCGACGCGCGGGTCGCGGCGCTGATCGGCATGCGCCCGGACGTGGTCCGGGTGCCCATCGTCGGCCTCGGCTGCGTCGCCGGAGCCGCCGGCGTCGCTCGGCTGCACGACTACCTCGTGGGCCACCCGGACGACGTGGCGGTTCTCATGTCGGTGGAGCTGTGCTCGCTGACGCTGCAGCGGCAGGACGCCTCGGTCGCCAACCTGGTGGCCAGCGGGCTGTTCGGTGACGGAGCCGCCGCGGTGGTGGCGGTCGGGGCGCGGCGCGCGGCGGCGCTCGAGGACTCCCCCTCCACCCCCCAGCCCGACGTCCTGGCCAGCCGAAGCCGGCTCTACCCCGACTCCGAGCGGACGATGGGCTGGGACGTCGGAACGAGCGGGCTCAAGGTGGTGCTCGACGGCAACGTGCCGACGCTCGTCCGGCGCTATGTCGGTGACGACGTGCGCGCCTTCCTCGAGGACCAGGGCCTGACCATGGACGACATCGAGTGGTACGTCGCCCACCCCGGCGGCCCCAAGGTCCTCGAGGCGCTCGCCGAGACGCTGGACCAGCCCCGGGAGGCGTTCGAGATGACCTGGGACTCGCTGGCCAGGATCGGGAACCTCTCCTCCGCGTCGGTCCTCCACGTCCTCGCGGACACCCTGGCTGCGCGACCGCCCCGGCCCGGTGCCTACGGCTTGATGCTCGCGATGGGCCCCGGGTTCTGCTCCGAGCTCGTGCTGCTGCGCGCTCCGGAGGTGGCCGCATGATCTGGGCCGTCCTTCTGGTTCTCGCCGTCGGCGTCGAACGCCTGGCTGAGGTCGCCGTGTCTCGCCGCAACATCGCGTGGAGCATGGCCCACGGTGGACAGGAGTTCGGCCGGCGGCAGTACCCCGTGATGGTGCTGCTGCACGTCGGACTCCTGGTGGGAATTCTCGTGGAGCTCTGGGTGCGCGGACCGGTGTTCGCGCCCGAATTCGTCGTCGCGATGGTGACCCTGGTGGTGGCCGCGCAGGCGCTGCGCTGGTGGTGCATCGTGGCGCTCGGACGACAGTGGAGCACCCGGGTGGTGGTGGTCCCCGGTATGCGTCGGGTGACCAGCGGGCCGTATCGGCTCCTGCCCCATCCCAACTACGCGGCGGTGGTGGTCGAGGGTCTGGCCCTCCCGCTGGCCTGCTCGGCCTGGGTGACCGCGGTCCTCTTCACCGTCGCCAACACGGTGTTCCTCGCGGTGCGCATCCGTACCGAGGAGCGCGCCCTGGCCGCCCTCTGGAGCGCACCGGTCGACGCGAAGGTGCACCCGTGAAGGACCTCCTGGTGATCGGTGGCGGTCCGTGCGGGCTGGCCACCGCGCTCTACGCCGCAGAGGCCGGACTCGAGGTATGCGTCTGGGACAAGCGGGCCGGAGCTATCGACAAGGCGTGCGGCGAGGGTCTGATGCCCGGTGCCGTCACGGCGCTCACCCGGCTCGGGGTCCATCCCGAGGGCGCCGACCTGCGCGGCATCCGCTACCTGGCGGGCCGTCGGTCGGTCAGCGCGCCCTTCGGCGCCGGGCCCGGCCGCGGAGTACGCCGGACGGCGCTCCACACCGCGCTGCGGGCGACGGTCGGCGACCGTGGTGTCGTGGTGGAGCAGCGGACGGCCGACGACGTCCGCCCGGAGGGCGGCTCGGTCCTCGTGAACGGTGAGCGGTTTCGCTTCGTGGTCGCCGCCGACGGGCTGCACTCGCCGACCCGCCGCCGGCTCGGCCTCGACGGACGGCCGTCCCGGCTCCGGCGGTTCGGGCTGCGCCGGCACTACCGGATGGCGCCCTGGACGTCCTACGTCGAGGTCCACTGGGCGCCGGACGTCGAGGCATACGTCACCCCGGTGGCGCGCGACCTGGTGGGCGTCGCGCTGCTCGTGCGCAACCGGGGGTCCTTCGACGAGCACCTGCGCCAGCTGCCGACACTGCGCGACCGGCTCGGCGACGCGGCACCGGCCGGCGACGTCCTCGGAGCCGGGCCGCTGCTGCAGCGGGCCCGGGCGCGGGTGGCCGGCCGGGTGCTCCTCGTCGGTGACGCCGGCGGCTACCTCGACGCGCTCACCGGTGAAGGGGTCGCCCTCGGCATGGCCCAGGCTCGGGCCGCCGTCGCCGCGATCACCGCTGCGAATCCCGGCCGCTACGAGCGCGACTGGCACCGGGTCACCCGGCAGTACCGCGTGCTGACCCTGTCCGTCCTGGCCGCCACGCAGGTCCCTCCCGTGCGCCGGTTGCTGGTGCCGACCGCCGAGCGGCTGCCGCGCCTGTTCTCGGCGGCCGTGGAGTCGCTGGCCCGGCCGGCCTGACCCGGTCGCTGTTAGCGTCAGCGGGCTTATCGCGCAGCGGGACGGGTAAGTGCGCCCGCCACACCGTAGAGCGATAGGGGCAGACAATGAGCACCAACACCAACCGCGGCGCCAAGACCACGACGCGCGCCCGCACGAGCATGCAAACCGTCGCGCTCGTCATGGGCGTCGTCTTCCTGCTCGTGGGAATCCTCGGCTTCGTCCCGGGGGTCACGAGCCAGTACGACACCATGAGCATGGCTGGACACGAGTCGATGGGCATGCTGCTGGGCGTGTTTCAGGTCTCCTACCTGCACAACATCGTCCACGTGCTGTTCGGGGTGGTGGGTGTTCTCGCCGCCCGGTCCTACCCCGCAGCCCGGGCCTACCTGCTCTTCGGTGGCGTGATCTACCTCGTGCTCTGGCTCTACGGGCTCGTCGCGGGCGGGGCCACCAGCGCCAACTTCGTCCCGGTCAACACCGCCGACAACTGGCTGCACCTTGCCCTCGCGGTCGTCATGATCGGGGCCGCGTTCCTCCTCGGCCGGCGCTCCGCGGTCGCGCCGCGCCGGGCGGCGACCCGCTAGGCGGTCCGGACTAGGCGGTCCGGACTAGGCGGTCAGGCCGGCCGGTACCAGCCGCAAAAGGTTGGCAGGGCCTGACGGAATAGCGTTCGACAACCGGAGGCCTCACTTGATGCCGGTATTGGCGACGCCCTGCGCGATCTGACGTTGCAGGACCAGGAACACGGCCAGCAGGGGCAGGATGCCCAGGACGGCCGACGCCATCGTTTCGGCGTACTGGATGGCGGCGCCGCCGACGAGGCTGCTGAGTCCGACGGGAATGGTCTGGGACTTGGTCTGGGTGAGGACTAGCAGCGGCCACAAGAACGCGTTCCACGAGGTGATGAACGTCAGGATGGCGACCGCGGAGATCGCTGGGCGGCAGAGCGGCATGACGATCCGTGAATAGATCCGCCACCAGCTCGCGCCGTCGATCCGCGCGGCTTCGATCAGGGAGACCGGGATGCCCTTGATGAAGGAGTGGAAGACAAAGACAGCAACCGGCAGCGCGATTCCGGGAAGGATGATCGCCCAGTAGGTGCCGAGCAGCCCCAGTGCGCGGAACTCCAGGAACTGAGGGAGGATCAGCGCTTCAGTCGGCAGCATCAAGCCCGCGAGGATCACCGCGTAGACGGCGTACTTCAGCTTGTAGTTCAGGTTGACCAGGGCGAAGGCGGCCATCGAGCACACCACGACGGTGAAGATGACCGTCAGGGTGGAGATGATGAAGCTGTTGACGTACCACCAGCCGAGGGGACTTGAGTTCCACGCGGATTTGTACGCGTCGAGGTTCCAGTTGCTGGACCAGGGTCTCGTCGGGTATGCCGCAATCTCGTCGTCGGGCCGTAGTGAGGTGATCAGCGCCCACACGAAGGGCACCAGCCAGATCAACGCGAAGAGCGTCACACAGGTACCGGCGAGCCGGTTGAACAGCTTGACGCTCTGGTCCGGCCGGGCTCGCAGCTGGGAGCTGGTGTCGGGCCCCGCTACGGCGGTGGAAGTAGCCATCTTTCAGCGTCCCCTTCAGGCTTCCGCCGGATTGGTGTTGCGCCGGTTACGAACCAACAGCCATGCGACAGATACCACGACCAGAACAACGAAGTAGACCATCGTCGCGGCAGCTGCGTAACCGCCGCGGTAGGCAGTGAAACCCGTGTCGTAGATGTACTGAATGACAGGACGCGTCGAGTAGTCGGGGCCTCCGGCCAGCAGGATGTAGATCTGGTCGAACACCTTGAGGGACGCGAGGACTTGCAGAATGAGCACGAGACTCATGGTGGGCCGCAGTAGCGGCACGGTGATCAACCGGATCTGCTGCCAGGGACCCGCCCCGTCGATCGAGGCCGCCTCGTAAACCTCTTCAGAGAGCTCTTGGATCGCCGCGGTATACAGAATGAAGTTGAAGCCGAACGTCCACCAGACCGTCAGCAGCACGACGGCGAACCACGCGCCCGACGTGCTGCCCAGGAAGTTGGGAGCCGTCAGGCCGAACCAGCCGAAAGCGTTGGTGATCAGGCCGGTCTCCGGCGTGTACATAAAGGCGAAGATGAGGCATACCGCCGAGGAGGGCACGACGTAGGGAGCGAAGAAGGCGAGCCGGAAGAACCACCGGTTGCGAACGAGCCGCGAGGCCAGGATGGCGAACAGCAGCGGCAGCAGGACCAACAGTGGTGTGGTGAGCAGCGTGAAGAAGAGTGAGTGCCACATGGACACCCAGAAGTCTTTGCTGCTGAGGACGTCGGCGTAGTTGGAGAGCCCGACAAAGCCGCCAAGACCCGGCTTGACCGTCGTCGTATTGAACAGGCTGATCACAATACCGATGAGGACGGGTCCGATAAGGAAGAGAAGGTAGAGCACGAGGAAGGGCGTGGTGAACAGCCATCCCGTGCGGTTCTGACCCTGCTGCAGTGGACCTCCCGTCGTGGTGGTACGGACGTCGGTGTTGGTTTGCAGTGCCGGTGCGGCAATTGCGCTCGTAGCCATCTGGACGCTCCCTCCTTAGATGGGCGAGCGAGCGGAGGCGAAGTTCGCCAGGCTGCTCTCCATAGCGGCGACGCCATCCGCGGGGCTGGTTGCGCCGGCCAGGACGCTGGCGACGACCGAACCCATGGCGGTCTGGAAGTCCGAACCGGCCCCGGTGTACCACGCCACCGGGTCGTAGACGGCGTCGAACGCTGCTTGCGTGTAGTTGCTCTGCGGTTTGAGCTGCGCGAACTTCTCGCTCTTCTGCACCGGAAGCCAGGCCGGCACGTGGCCGCCACCGGCCCACGTCAAGCTCTGGTCCAGCAGGCCCTTGATGAACAGCACCGAGTTGGCGGTCCGCTCGGCCCCGCGCGCCGTGCTCGTGGGGATGATGAGCGAGTGTGAATCGGCGTAGGCGACCGCCTTGGAACCGAGGAGCGGTGGGAAGGGCTCGACGTTGAACTCCAGGCCCTTGACCTCGGCGTAGGTGGGGATCTGCCAGACGCCGTCGAAGAGGAAACCGACCTTGCCCTGGCTGAACAAAGTGGTTGTGGTCGTGTTCGTGGCGGTGGTGGGCATCAGCTTCTGAGAACCGGTCAGGCTCTGCATGAAAGCGAAGGTGTCCTGCATCGCTTTCCGGTCGATGGTGACCTTGGTGCCCAGGTCGGAGACGATCGGTCCAGCGAGGCCCGAGTAGATCATGCTGAAGAAGCGCCAGCAGGTCGACGGGTCCGCGGTAATCGTCGCGATCGCTCCGAAGTCCCCTCCGCCGGCGTCCTTCATCGCCTTGATGGCGTTGACGAAGTCGTCAGCGTTATGCATGGGCTTGAGGCGATCACCGGCGTCGGTCAGTAAGCCGGCCTTCTTGGCCAACGGCGTGTTGTAGAACAGGACGAACGGGTGGGTGTCGAGCGGCACGGCGTAGGTGGTGCCATCCACCGTGGCCTTGTTCCAGGCCGCCGGAGTGAACTTGTCCTCGGTGATGCCGACAGCGTGGAACTGCTCGCCGATGGGCTCGAGCAGACCGGCGCGGGCAAGAAGGGGCAACCGGGACAGGTGGGCGATCCCCGTGTCAGGTGGGCGACCGCTCGACGCGGCGAGCGCCAGCTTCGTGTAGTAGGGGTTGCCCCACGACAACAAGGTGGCCTCTACGGAGTGACCGGACGACGCTTCGAAACTGTCGACCATCGTGGTCATGTTCTTGCCGTCACCACCGCCGAACAGGTGCCAGAAGATCACGTCGGCCGTCTTGGGCTGCGCTCCGGTGAGGCTGCTCGCGACGGGCGAACCACACGCCGCCAGAAAACCTGCGAGCGAAACGCCGCCACCGGCCGCAATGAACTGGCGACGGGAGAGCCGGTTCATGACGAGGTCGCCGAGGAAGCAAGGCGTCGCACCGCGGGGGCGCCGACGACTCCAATAGGTCTTAGCCATGCCAACATTGGCGTCCCGTCCCACGCGTGTACTAGCTGACAGCGGCCGACTATGCCGGGCACGACGCGACGATGTCAAGGATTTTCTGCTACGTAGCAGGAAGACGCTACGCTCGCCACTCATGACCTCTGTGGACCAAGCGCGCCCTCGTTTGCCAGGCCCGGCGTCACGGATGGACGGCTCATATCCGCGTCCACAGCTCGTACGGCCGGCATGGTTCGACCTTGGCGGCACATGGGGATTTGCGTTCGATGACGGCGACGTCGGGGTGATGGAAGGCTGGTACCGGCGCGAGACTCCTTTCGACCTGACGATCGTGGTGCCCTTCCCACCGGAGGCGCCGGCATCCACCCTCGGCACGACGGCACTGCATCCGGTGGTGTGGTATCGACGGGAGATCACCCGTTCGGAGCTGGTCGAGGCCGGTGCTGACGTGCAGGGCGGCCGGCTGCTTCTGCACTTCGGAGCGGTCGACTACCGCACGGACGTGTGGTTGGCAGGTCAGTTCGTCGGGCGGCATCAAGGTGGCCACACGCCGTTTACCTTCGACGTGTCTCATCTCCTCGCCGATGAGTTGGAGCAATGGACGCTGGTCGTCCGTGCCGAGGACGACCCGAATGATGTCGCGCAGCCGCGCGGGAAGCAGGACTGGCAAGCCGAGCCGCACGGGATCTGGTACGTACGGACCACCGGCATCTGGCAGACGGTTTGGCTCGAAGCCGTGCCCAAGACGTACCTGACGAATGTTGCGTGGATTCCGGACGTTCCCGGCGGCACCGTGACGATGTCCATCGCACTGGGTGGCCGCCCCGAGGATGGCGTGACCGTGGCCGTTGCCCTCGACGTGGGCGAGGAACGCGCGGCTGACGTGACGTTCACGACGAGCGAGCCACGCAGCCAGGCTGTCATCAGCCTGCCGAGCCAGGCCAACGGTCAGGCCTACCAGTCGGTACTGTGGTCGCCGGAACGTCCAAATCTCATCGACGCGCGCGTCACCGTTACCAGTGCCGACGGGACGGTCGACGAGGTGCACTCCTACTTCGGGCTGCGCAGCGTGGCATGGTCGGACGGCCACTTTCTCCTCAACGACCGTCCCTACTACGTGCGGGCCGTCCTGGATCAGGGCTACTGGCCGGAGACGCATCTTGCGGCACCGAGCGCAGACGCCCTCAAGCACGAGGTGCAGCTGATCAAGGAGCTCGGCTTCAACTCGGTCCGCATCCACCAAAAGGCGGAAGACCCCCGATTTCTCTACTGGGCGGACCGACTCGGGCTGATGGTGTGGGGGGAGAGCGCCAGCGCCTACGAGTTCTCGAGCACTGCGGTTGAGCGGATGACCCGAGAATGGGTCGACGTGCTACAACGTGACCTGTCTCATCCCTCGATCGTGGTCTGGGTGCCGCTGAACGAGAGCTGGGGAGTGCAGCACATCTCGCACGACGACCGGCAGCTGAACTACGCCCGCTCGCTGTACCACCTCACGAAGAGCATCGACCCGTCCCGCCCGGTCGTCAGCAACGACGGATGGGAGCACGCCGACTCAGACATCTGGACTGTCCACGACTACGGAACTAGCGGTAAGGAGCTGGCCCCCAACTACGTCGATCCAGCGACGGTGCAGGACATGCTCGCGCACACCGGCCCGCTGGGGCGACGGATGAAGTTGTTGGACCTCCCCGACAGGGGCCAGCCGGTCATCGTCTCCGAGTTCGGCGGCGTCACGTTCGACACCGCATACGCGAACGCCTGGGGGTACGTGACGACCTCTGAGGCCGGCCGTTTCGAGGAGCTGCTGCGGGAGCTCTTCGCAGCCCTGCAGAGCAGCCCCGTGCTCGCCGGCTTCTGCTACACCCAGCTCACGGACACCTTCCAAGAGGCCAACGGCCTCACGGATCCGCTGCGCAAGCCGAAGCTGCCCATCGCAACCATCCGAGGAATCGTCCTCGGCGACACGGTAGATACCAGCTGGCAACGGCGCCCGAAAACCCCCGTGGAGCGGCCCATGGACACCCTGCCGGCCACCGCGCCACTTTCCCCGGAGAAGCCGGGCTCCGACGAACGATGACCCCGACCTGGACGAGGAGAGGGCTCAGGCATTCCCGGAGGAGCTGCTGGCCCGCACGACGAACTCGTAATCACACTCGACCTGCTCGTCCGTTACAGGTGACCCGCCGATTTGGCGCAGTAACTGGGACATCGCCGCATCGGCGATCGCGGCCTTGTCCGGTGACACGGAGGTCAGCGGCGGCGCAGTGAAGGACACCTCCTCGATGTCGTCCCAGCCAACCACCGCTACGTCGTCAGGGACGCGCAGGCCGTGTTGGCGCAACGCGCGCAACGCACCCACCGCGAGCACGTCGTTCAGGCAGAACAGCGCGTCAAAGGGAACGCCGGTGCGGATCAACCCCGTGATGGCCTGGTAACCCGCTGACCGGCTCCACTCCTCCGTCGGGAGCTCAAGCTCGGGTAGGTGAGGGCAACCCGTCTCGTGAAGAGCAAGCCGGTAACCCTCGACGCGCGCCACGGCCGGTCCGACGTTGTTCGGGTTGGAGTTGGCGCCGACCGCGACGATACGACTCCGACCGGAGTCAAGGAGATGCCGCGTCGCCTCCTGGGCGGCGGCCCGGTTGTCGATAGCGACGGTAGGACAGCTCACCTGGCCGACGTACTCCCCCAGCAGAACCGTTGGCATCACCAGGTTCTGCCGCTGTAAGTCCTCCGGCCCAATCTGCGTGGGACTGAAGATCAGGCCGTCGATGACATGGGCGCGGTGGCCCGCCAGTACGGAGAGCTCAGCTTCGCGGTCCGCCCCGGTCTGCTCCATCAGCAACGTGACACTGTGCGCTGCAGCCACTTGCTGGATGTGGTTGGCAAGCTCGGCAAAATAGGGGGCTGCGATTTCCGGAACTGCCAGCCCAATGATGCCGGTGCGGCTGTCACGCAGGGAGCGGGCGCTCGGGTTCGGCCGGTATCCGAGCTCATCAATTGCCTGACGCACCCGTGAGCGCGTCTCGGGACGAACGTGAACATAGCCGCGCACCACGTTGGAAACGGTGCGTTGCGAAACGCCGGCCAGTGCGGCAACGTCTCTTGCGTTGGCCGGCATCGCCGCTCCGATCCCTTCCGCGAACATCCTTCAGGGCGCCGATGCCACCTGAGGAGGTCCGGGAGATAAATTCGACGGCACCCATGGTGCAAACCGGTGACTACGCCGCACGATTCTTGAGTGCGACACGGGTTACGTCAAGCGGCTTGCTTTGGTGTCGAGCTCGATCGGCCCCTCTTGCTGATCGTGGACTTCCTCCGCTTACACGCAGGTCACCGGGACCCTACGAGCGCATCAACGGTCAGCCATCTGCGCGGCAACCGCCCGATGCCTTGCTGCGCAAGGAGATTCGCCCGGTGCACCGGGACGACTACCGCCGCTACCGGGCGGGAAGGTCGGCCTGCAGCCCAACTCGGGAGGGTCACCAAGTGGCCCGGTGCCCGGAAGCGGCTGATGCGCACCGACGGACGGGTCCAAGCGGTCCGCGGCACGGTGAAGAGCACCACCATCGCCGACCCGGCTGCGGAGCGCGCCCGGGACCTGGTGGCCAGGGACTTCTCGCCGGCCGCACCGGACCGGGTCTGGGTGGCCGCCATGACCTACGTCTCGACGTGGTCGGGCTGGGCGTAAGGCACGTTCGTCATCCACGCCGTTCGCCCATCGGTTTCCGGGCTGGCGCATTCGGACAGGCACGTGCAGCCAGTTGGTCTTGGACGCTCTCGCGCCGGGTCAGCCGTCCGTCGTCCACGCCCGGTGCCGTCGGTCGAGCTCCTCGTGCAGCCGCACATACCGTTCGTGCAGGGCGACCTCCTCGTCGGTCACCAGGTGGAGGTGGGTACGGGAGGCGACCGCCTCGATCGGTGGAGCCAGCCGTACCTCCATGCGGGCCAGCTCGATGACCAGCTCCTCGGTCGTCATCTCCGCCAGTGACTGACTGCTGTCCCGGTGAGCACCGTCGTTCGAGCGCACCTTGGTCAGCCGCCCTGGCCGGGCACGCTCACCGCGAGCCGGGAACGCTCCGCTCCGGCTGCGAGTCGAGGACCCAGGCGGTTGCGGACCAGGCTCATGGCCGACGAGATGGCCATGTGCATGTCGAGGTAGAGGTAGCTGCCGAGCCGGCCGCCGAAGTACACGTCCGGCTCCTGTCGGGCCAGCTCCCGGTACTGCGCGAGACGCCGCCGGTCGGCAGAGCTGTTCACCGGGTAGTACGGCTCGTCCCCTGGACCGGCGGTCCGGGAGTACTCCTTGACGATCACCGTCCGGTCCGTCGGGTAGTCCCGTTCCGGATGGAAGTGGCGGAACTCGTGGATTCGCGTGTAGGGCACGCTCTCGTCGCCGTAGTTCATGACGGGAGTGCCCTGGTAGTCGGGGACGTCCAGAACCTCCTGCGCGAAGTCCAGTGTCCGCCACGTCAGCGCCCCGGCGGAGTAGCCGAAGTAGCGGTCGAGGGGGCCCGTGTAGACGGTCGGGACGCCCGTGGGCAGGTCCGCCCGGAGTGCGAAGAAGTCGGTCTCGAGCAGGACGTCGATGCGGGGGTGGCTGGCCATGCGGGTCAGCCACGCGGCATACCCGTCCCGTGGCAGCCCTTCGTAGGTGTCGGTGAAGTAGCGGTTGTCGAAGGTGTAGCGCACCGGCAGCCGGGTGATCACCTCCGCCGGCAGCTCCTTGGGGTCCAGCTGCCACTGCTTGGCGGTGTAGCCCCGGATGAACGCCTCGTAGAGCGGCCGCCCGATCAGCGAGACGGCCTTCTCCTCGAGGTTCCGGTCCGGCTCGAGTCCCGGTTCGGACGCGTGGCTGGCGACCAGCCGCCGCGCCTCGTCCGGCGTCAGGTGCTGCTCGAAGTAGGCGCAGATCGTGCCCAGGTTGATAGGCAGGGGAAACACCTTGCCGCCGACGACGGTGAAGACCCGGTGCTGGTAGTCGGTGAACTCGGTGAACCGCCGGACGTATGCCCAGACGCTCTCGTTCGAGGTGTGGAACAGGTGCGCCCCGTAGCGGTGCACCTCGATGCCGGTGGTCGGCTCGACGACGGACCAGGCGTTGCCGCCGATGTGGTTCCGCCGCTCCACCACGAGCACCCGGAAGCCCATCTCGCGGGCCACCAGGTCGGCCACCGTGAGGCCGAACAGGCCCGATCCCACGACCACGAGGTCGTAGTCGTGGCTCACGACATCACCAGCGTCGAGGCAGTGGCGCACGGCGGCGGAGTGCCGCAGGTGGGGCAGCGTTCGTCGTCGTCTCCGGCGGGCGGGTGCAGGAGCAGGGCTGCCGAGATCAATGCCAGCAACGGAGCCCGCACGAATGGGGTGGCCGAGCTCACCGCTGCGTCGGCCAGCCGGGGGACGTCGGGTCCGGTGAGACGCACCTCCTCCAGGGCTGCGTCCTGCAACCCGGCCACGGCCGCCCGGACCCCGAAGCGGTGCGCCGTCTCCAGCTGCTCCGAGACGCTCATGCGGACGTCTCCCGGGCGACGTAGGCGGCGGAGTAGCCCTCCGGCTCCACCATCAGCTGGTGCATCGCCTGTGCGATCGTGTCCCACTCGTGGCGGCGGCTCACCGCCCGGAGCCGTGCGGCATTCTCGGTACGGGGAGCCGTCAGCGCCTCCTCGCAGGCCGCCGCGAACTCCGAGCCGTCGTTCGCGAGCCGCACCACGTCCCCGAAGTCGGTGACGACGTCCGGGACGCGGGTGGACACGACCGGAAGCCCGGCAGCGAGGTACTCGAGGGTCTTGGTGGGGCTGATGGACCGGGTGGCCGCCGAGAGCCCGAACGGCATCAGGGCCACGTCGAACGTCGCCATCACGCCGGGCAGCTCCGGGTACGCCGTGAAGCCCGAGTAGGAGAGGTTCTCCGCGACGGGCAGGTCGTCCGGCGAGATCTTCGCCACCGGCCCGACGATGCGCAGGTCCCACTCCGGGAGGCGACGTGCCAGGTCTGCGATCAGCCCGAGGTCCAGCCGCTCGTCCACCACGCCGACGTACCCGGCCACCGGCCGGTCGTGCGGCTGTCGCAGCGCTCGGGCCCGGGCGTAGTGCTCGGTCTCGACGCCACTAGGGAACAGGTGCACCGGTCCGTCCCGGTGCAGTGACGCCTCCCGGTGCAGCGACCGGCCACCGGCGAAGACGACGTCGGCCTCCGCCAACACCTGCCGGTGGCGCAGGACCAGCCCCGGCGGGGCGTTGCTGAACGCCGAGAGGTCGTCCATGACGTCGTAGGCGAGCCGTTCCGGCTCTAGGCGCTGTGCCAGGTCCAGGGCCATGGGCGTGTAGAGCAGGACCTCGCGAGACGTGGCACCCGCGGCGGCGAGCGCCCGGCATACCAGCTCGGCGTAGACGTCGGGGTCCACGGCGTCGAAACCCAGGTGCTCACTGACGGGCCGCCCCTGCGCGGGCACCTCCAGCCACGCGCGGGTGACCCCGTCCTGACAGCTGACCCGTAACGTCGGTGATGCGACCTCGGCCAGCCGTGGCTCCTCGACGAACCAGGTCTGGCCGTCCTCCGCTGCGCGCTCGGCGGCGAAGCGTGACACCAGGTGTTGGGGGCGCTGCCACACCCATTCCCAACGCAGGTGGGACAACACCACCAGATGTGGGCGGCGGGGCGACCTCTTGGCGGTCGGGCGTCGAACAGCCATGGCGCTGCGCTCCTTTCGCGGGACTTCAGTACGGGTTTCGAGGGGTGTCGGCGGCGACTGCCACGGCCAGTCCGGCAGCGACGAGACGAGGTTGCGCAGCTCCGCGGAGCAGGGCGGTTGGAGGCGGTACGCGGGGAGGTCGGCGGCGACGGCGCCGGCGGCTACGGCGGTCCAGGCCTGCGTGAGGACCGTGGCGCGACGCTCGCCACCGGAACCGAGTGACACGATGCCGACGGGGTCACGGCGCCCCGCCGGCCGGGCGAGGAGGCTGTCCCAGTCCGTGGAGTCCACGAACGGGAACCAGCAGAACCCGTCGATGTCGACCCCACGTGAGACCGCGACCTCGAACTGGTCGAGCATGTAGCGCAGCCACGTCACACGGTCCGCCGGCGAGCCGCGCAGGTTCGTCTCCGTGAGCGCCAGCGGCAGTCCGTAGCGCTGTCCGTAGTGCTCGGCGAGCGCGGCGAACCCGACGGGATGCGGTGAGGGTGAGTAGCCCTGACGCTCGTCGTACCACCACTCGGAGTGCGGGTAGTAGTCCAGACCGAGCGTGTCGACCCGCACGGGGTCCAGGTCAAGGAGTGCCTCTCCCCCGGCTTCCAGCAGCGCCCGCAACGCTGGGCGCCGCACGTCGAGGAACCGGCCGAGGACGAGGTCCAGCACGAGGTGCCGGCGGTCGTTCGCCATGGCGGCGTGCTCAGCCGGACCGCCGGTGGTGCCGGCGTGGTGCTCGCAGGTGTCCACCCAGACGTGACGCGCGTGCGGCAGCGCCGCCGACCAGACGGCGGCGGCCTGGCTGAGCGCGGGCAGCACGTTGCCCAGGAGGCGCGCAAAACCCGGCAGCCCGTGGTCGTAGGGCGGCCACAGGGCTTCGTGCCCGGCCAGGAACAGCGTCGCGAACGGCTCGTTCACCAACGTGTACGCCGGCAGCCATGGGTACCGGTGAGCCACGGCTGTCGCGTAGTCCACGTAGGCGCCAGGAAACCGCCGGTCGCGGAAGCCGTCGGTCAGCCACGCGGGGTAGCTCGTGTGGTGCAGGAGGTCGACGATGACCTCGGCTCCCTGGTCCTGCAGGTAGCCGAGCGTCCGGTCCGGTTCCGCCCAGTCGAGCTCCCCTCGTCGCTCCCCGATGCGATGCCAGCGCAACGGGTAGCGGAAGGTACGCACTCCGGCGGCGAGGACGGCGTCGATGTCGGCGCGCCACCGGTCCGCGTGTCCGGTGAGGTCGGCGACGTCCACGCCGTGCAGTGGTAGCGCCGTGCTCTCGAAGCCGGCGATGAGTTTGAGCGGACCCGTCGTCACCGACGGCCCCAGTTCAGGGCTTGGAGATAGTGAGGTCTCGAGCAAGAGGTCACGGGGCAACCGCCGTTCGGTCGAGCGTCGACCGCGCGACCGAGGCCGGCGCTACGACGCCGGCCCTCTTTCGGACCAGGACTTCGGTCTACCCGGCACCAAGACGTCCAAACCGCCCGCTGGCGGGAACGCCATATTTGGCCGTTGCCGGTCCGCGATCTAAACTCGTGCCCATTCACCGGTGTTCCGCCCTGTGTCCGCGGACATGACGTCATGGAGCTGACGCGTGTTGCAGGACAGCCATATCTCTGAACCGGCGGGTACCTCTCGGCCGCCAAAAGGTTCTGGAACGCCGGACCGTGCGCACGGAGCCCGCGGACCAGCTGGCCCGATGTCGTGATGCTATGCGGGGCCGAGAGCAGCTCGGGGTGGCCACCGGGATGACCGCCGCCCTGACGCACTCCACGCCGGACGAGGCGTGGGCGTTGCTGGTGAGCTTGTCGCGGAACACCAACGTCAAGGTCCGGGACGTGGGGCGGGTGATCGTGCAGGCCTACTGCGGACAGCTGGACGCGGAGGACCAGGTGCTGGCGGACCGGCTCCGCGCGCGTCTCCCGAGGGGTTGTCGCCTGCTTCGGCCGGGTGCTGGCGAGTCCGGCTCGTAGGCCAGCAGCCTCCCGGCCGGAGCCGGACGGCTCAAGGAGCTAGCCGGTTTCGAGTGGGCGGTCGCGTCGACACGCGCAAGGATCAGGGGATGGCCGTCGACACCGAGGCGCTCATGTCCAGCCTGCGTCGGCTGCAGGACCGAGCGGACCAGGAGAGCGACCTGCGGTCCGCCCTCAACGACGTCACCGAGGCCTGTGTGGAGATGTTCGACGTCGCCGGCAGCGGGATCATGATCGCGGACGACCAGAACATCCTGCGGTATGCGGCGGCAAGCGACGGACCCGGTCGCCAGCTCGAGGTGGCCGAGAGCAACACCGGGCAGGGACCGTGCACCGAAGCCTTCGTCACCGACCGGACGGTCGCGGTCGCGGACCTGGCCGTAGAGCACCAGTGGCCCGACCTGCTGAAAGCCGTCGGTCCCCTGCAGATCCGCGCGGTGCTGGGCGTTCCCGTGCGCCTCGGCGCCATCACCATCGGGACGCTTGACGTCTACCGCAACCGACCGCAGGCGTGGGACGAGTCGGAGCAACGAGCCCTCAACCGGTATGCCGACCTCGTCGAGACCACCCTCGTCACCGCGCTCTCCGCGCACCGGGCCGAGGAGCTGGCCGGCCAGCTGCAGTACGCCCTGGACTACCGGATCACCATCGAACGCGGCGTCGGCTACCTCATGGCCCGCGATGGCGTCGACGCCGTGACCGCGTTCAACCGGCTACGGCGGGCCGCCCGGAGCACCCAACGCAAGATCGGCGACGTCGCCACGGAACTGCTGGGAACCGGACGGCTTCCCACCGGCCGTCCGTGATTGCGGCTCTCCGTCGCGGGTAGTGCGGGCGCCATGCCTCCTTCCGAATCCACTTTTTCCGCCCCGACGGTGGCCGTCGTCACCGGCGCCGACTCCGGCATCGGCCGGGCCACCGCGGTCGCCCTGGCGAAGGCGGGCATGGACGTTGGCGTGACCTACCACTCTGACCGGTCCGGCGCCGAGGACACGGCGGCGGAGGTCGAGTCGCACGGCCGCACCGCTGCCGTGAGCCGGCTCGACACAACCGACCTCGAGGGCTCGGGGCGGGTGGTGGACGAGCTGGCCGAACGGCTCGGAGGGCTCGGCGTCTTCGTCAACAACGCCGGCACCGGGGACAACGCTCCACTGCTGGAGCTGACCCTCGAGCAGTGGCGACACACCGTGGCCGCCGACCTGGACGGGGCCTTCGTCTGTATCCAGGCCGCAGCTCGACGGATGGTGGCACAGGGACGAGGCGGTCGGATCATCGCGGTCACCAGCGTGCACGAGCACCAGCCACGGGTCGGCTCCAGCGCGTACGACGCGGCGAAGCACGGCCTGGGCGGGCTGGTCAAGACCGCGGCTCTCGAGCTCGGCCGGCACGGCATCACGGTCAACGCGGTGGCCCCCGGCGAGATCGCCACGCCGATGACAGGCCAGACCGACGAGGACCCGCACGGCAAGGACCGGCCGGGGATCCCGCTCGGTCGGCCCGGCGACGCGCGGGAGATCGCCGACGTCATCGCGTTCCTCGCCTCGCCACAGGCGAGCTATGTCACCGGCGCCTCATGGGTGGTCGACGGCGGCATGTTGCAGATGGGACCGCAAGCCGGATCGCACCTCGAGAGCGACGACTGGCGCGACGGCTAGAGTCTCCAGCCCCCGGTTCGTGCTCTGAACCGTCGCGAATTCCGTACCGCCAGCCGCACGAACCGCGGTCGCTCAGCCGTGGCGGAGCGGGAGAGTTACTGGCTGAGGTCGAGGTCGATGCGGTCCAGCAGAGCCTCGAGGGCCTGCTCGAACTCGTCATCGGTGTGGTCTTCCGACAGCAGAGGTCTCAGGCGCTCCACGGTCGGGAAGTGGTCGAGGTCGAGCTCCTGGACCCCGCCGGGCAGGGCAGCGTCACCTTCGTCCAGGGGCTCCTCGACCGGCGCCGTCTCCGCTCCCAGCGTGGCGACCTCCAGCAGGAGGTGACCGAGCAGGAAGCTGCTGAAGGTGCGGTACGCGGTGACCGCTTGCGTCTCGGTGAACCCTCGCGCCGTCAACGACGTGAGGAACTCCTCGACGACGCGCAGGCTGCGCAGCGGCGGCCGCAGCCAGGGGGCCGCCGGGTGACGGGTGGCCACGAGCGGGAAGATGGCGGGGTGCTCGAGGGCCAGCGCGCGGACCGAGTGCGCCAGCCACTGCAGGAACGCCTGCCATCCGTCCTCCGGCTGCATCCTGGTCCCTGGCTCGACGCGGATCTGGTCCACCAGCCGGTCGACCACGCCCTCGAGCAGGTCCTCCCGGCCGTTGACGTAGCGGTAGAGCGACATGGCCTCCACGCCGAGCTGCTGCCCGAGCCGGCGCATGGTGAGGTGCTGCGTTCCGTGCGCGTCCATGAAGGCGGTCGCGGTCTCAAGGATCAGGTCTCGGGTCAGCGGCTGACGGCCCGGAGACGGTCCGCTGGCCGCGGCATCCTCGGCGGTATCGGTCATCGGTGCTCCGTCCTCGGTGGTCCCGCCATTCTCGCCGACGCGGGCGGTTAGATCCCGTCTTACGGGGTAAGGCTTTACCGCGGGTCGGGGCTCACTCGTGTCGGTGCGCTGGGGACTTACCTTGTAAGGTGCCGGTTGAGGGCCCGGACTCGCAACCCTCACCCAGGTCGGACGTCGGCGCGCGACGCTGGCGTCCGGCCGACAGGCTCAGGAGAAGGACACCAACATGACGATCAGTGAAAACGACCTCTCAACGGTGATGGGCCAGACGGCCTACGGGAGCGACGGCGACAAGATCGGCACGGTCGGACAGGTCTACCTGGACGACCAGACCAGCCGGCCGGAGTGGGTCACCGTGACGACCGGACTGTTCGGCACGAAGCAGTCGTTCGTCCCCGTGCGCGACGCGAACATGTCGGGGGACGGCCTGCGCCTGCCCTACGACAAGGACAAGATCAAGGGCGCCCCGCAGGTGGACCCCGACCAGGGTCACCTCTCCGAGGACGAAGAAGCCGAGCTCTACCGCTACTACGGCCTGGCGGACCGCCACGGCACCGAAACCGGCGAGGGGTATGCCGGCGGCCGCCGCGAGGTCTCCGACCAGGAGGCTACGGTTGGGCACGACACCTCGGGTCCGAACACCGACTCGGCGATGACCCGTTCGGAGGAGCGGCTTCGCGTCGGCACCGAGAAGCAGGAGACCGGCCGGGCGCGGCTGCGCAAGTACGTCGTCACCGAGCAGCAGCAGGTGACCGTCCCGGTGCAGCGCGAAGAGGTGCGGCTCGAGCGCGAACCGATCACCGAGGCCAACCGTGACGCCGCCATGAGTGGCGCGGAGCTCTCCGAAGAGGTGCACGAGGTGACCCTCCACGAGGAGCGGCCCGTGGTGCAGAAGGAGACGGTCCCGGTGGAGCGGGTGCGGCTCGACACCGAGACCGTGACCGACGACGTCCAGGTCGACGAGGAGGTCCGCAAGGAGCAGATCGACACCGAGGGCCTCGAAGGCGTCGAAGGGACCACCGGTCGGTCGGACAAGCGCCGCTGAGCCACCGCAGGGGGCGGGGCGGTCGAGGCGGCGCCTGGGTCGGTCCCAGGCGCCGCTTCGCTGCCCTCCGTTGCAGAATGCGCGCTGTCCGAGGCACGGAGACGAGCTCTACGACCTGCCGGCGTGTCCCGCCGCGCAGGGCGCCGCCACCAGCTCCGCACGCACCCGCATGAGGTCGCGGTCGTTCTGCCGTGTGTCGATCCCGGTCCCACCCGGTCCGACGCACCGCGCGTTCGCACGTTCGAGCAAGGCGATGAGCATCACCCCGAAGCTGACGACGACCGCGGCGGCGCCGACTGATGAGAAAAGGCCGACGTCCCCCACGACGTATGACGTCGCGGCGACGACGACGAGGACGGCAGCCGCGACCGCGAGAGTGGTCACCACGACGCCAGCGCGCTTGAGCATGATTGGGCTCCTTCAGGGACCTCGACCGGACGCCTGGTCCGGCTGTGCGCGGGGCAGTTCCCGACGCTGATGAACAGCATCCCCGTCGTAGCCGTTGCGGCGGCTCCCCCGATCGCCCGAACCCGTGGGTGACCGTGCCGTCCACCGGCTGGGGGGCCGGCCCGGGGACCCAGGTCCCCAGGCCGCCCCTGCCGGACTCCCGCTCGGTCGGTCTCGGACTACCGGTCGGTCTCGGAAGCGTCCAGCGGTACGTCGGAGGCTCCGGCGTCGATCTCCTCGTCGGTGAGGAGACGCCCGGCCTGCGAACCGTCGGTCGCTCGCACCGTCTCGACCCGCTCGACCGGGACCTCAGCCTCCCGGACTGGCGTCTCGGCCGTCGTGTCGTCGGACCCGCCCTTGGTCGCGACCACCGCGGCGGCCGCGGCCGCCGCCGCGACGCCGACCCCGGCCGCGACGGCCTTGCCGGACACGCCGGCCTTGCCGCTGTCGCCCCGGGACTGCGCAGCCGCCTCGACGCCGGGCGTGCCCACCGGCGACTCCGCTGGAGACGGAACCGCGCCAGGCGCCCGTCGCATACTCCTCCGACTCGATGAACTCCTTGAAGCGCTCGAGGTCGCCCTCCGCCTGACGTTCGACGACGTTCAACGCGTCGCCCGCCTTTTCGACCAGCCCCTCCGGTTCGTACTCGAGAAACAGCGAAACCGACGTCTGGCCGCCGCCGAGGTCCTCGAACGTCACCGTGCCGGCGTTCGTCGCCCCCTCGGTCGCGGCCCAGGCGACCTTCTGGTCGGGCACCTGCTCGAGGATCCGGGCCTGCCACTGCCGACGGACCCCCGCGATCTCCGCGACCCAGTCCAGCCGGTCGTCGCCCTGCTGCGTGACGCTCTGGACCCCGCTCATGAAGCGGGGGAAGTCCTCGAACTGCGTCCACTGGTTGTATGCCCGGCTGACCGGCACGTTCACGAGGACGGTCTTGGTCACCTGTGTGGTCATCTGCCTGCTCCTTCTGCCTACTTCGCTATGGGATGGCTTGGCTCCCCGTCTGGTCCCATGCCCGCACCCGGCCCGCGCGAAACCCCCTCCCGCTCTGCATCACCACGTCACCCCGTGGCCACCACGAAGCCGGCTTGTGTGGATACGGGCTGATCCATGGCCATCAGGGCCTCCCCCGCGTCGGTCAGGGGGATGACCGACCCGAGGAGCGGCCTGGGATCCAGCCGCCCGCTGCTGATGAGGTCCAACATCCCGGGGTAGTCGCGCGCCGCCATGCCGTGCGAACCGACGACCTGCAGCTCGTGGGCGAGAACCCGGTCCCACGGCAGCGGCGCCTGCCGGTCGTTACCGAGCAGAAGACCGACCTGGATGTGCCGGCCGCGACGGCGCAGGCTGCGGACTCCGGCCTCCGAGGTAACGGCCGATCCCGCCGCGTCGACCGTGCAGTGGGCGCCACCCCCGGTGGCCGAGCGGATCGCCGCGACCGGGTCGGGATCCGCGGTCACCACTTCGGCCCCCACCTCGGCGGCTCGGGCCAACGCCGCCGAGGACGGGTCGACCGCCACCACCCGAGCGCCGATGGCCGCCGCGATCAGCACCGCGGAGAGCCCGACGCCGCCGCAGCCGAGGACCGCGAGCCACTCCCCCGGCTCGAGGTGGGCCTGCGTCGTGAGCGCGTGGTAGGCGGTCGCGAACCGGCAGCCGAGCATGGCCGCGGTGACGAAGTCCAGATCGTCAGGAAGCCGGACCACGTTGAAGTCGGCCGCGCCGATGGCTACCTGGTCGGCGAACGAGCCGGCCTGGGTGAACCCCGGTTGACGCTGGTCCGGACACACCTGTGCGTGCCCCGCCCGGCACCACTCGCAACGCCCGCAGCCGACCACGAACGGCACGGTGACCCGGTCGCCCACAGCGACGCGCGAGACGAGCGGACCGATCTGCGCGACGACACCGGCGAGCTCGTGGCCGGGCACGTGCGGCAGCGAGACCGGGTCGTGTCCTTTCCAGGCGTGCCAGTCGGACCGGCAGACGCCGGTCGCCCGCACGTCGATGACGACGCCATCGGGAGGGCAGGCCGGTCGAGGGACGTCGACGATCCGGACCGGCCCACCGAAGGTGTCGAAGGCCAGGGCGCGCACGAGACCCTTCTACCAAGGTCTGTGTGGGGGCCGACCGGCGACCCCACCGATGAGTTTCGCTCGGCTCTCGCGTCTACCTCGCAGGATCCCGCAACCGGAGGTGTCGAACGTGCGCAAGGTCGTCGTGTACGAGCTGGTGTCCCTCGATGGTGTCGCGGAGAAGCCCGACGGGTTCTTCGCCGACTGGGACGACGCGATGGAGGCCAACCTCGATGCGGTCATCGCGGAGCAGGACTGCGTCATCCTCGGCCGACGCAGCTACGAGGAGTGGGCGGACTACTGGCCGGGCAGCGACATCGAACCCTTCGCCACCTTCATCAACGGGGTCACCAAGCACGTCGCCACCTCGAGTCCGCTGGAGAAGGACTGGCCGAACGCCACGGCGGTCGACGGCGAGCTGGTCGGCTTCGTGCGGGCGTTGCGGGAGCAGAGCGGAGCCGACATCGGGGTGCACGCGAGCATCACCGTGGCTCAGGCGCTGCTGGCCGCCGGCGTCGTCGACGAGCTCCGGCTCGTCGTCGCGCCGACGGTCGCGAGCGCCGGACGCCGACTGCTTCGACGGGCTACCGCCGGTTCGGCTCGAGCTGGTCGACAGCACGAGCTCACCCACCGGCTACCTCCTCCTCCACTACCGGGTCGGCGCGAGCGGTCGCGGCGACTGACGGACCTGCCGGTCGGGCTCCCCGCACGTGGACGAAGTCGGCGACGTCGGGCAGCCGGTGGTAGCCGGCGGAGGCGTAGGTCGTGACCGCGAGCTCGTTGGTGCTCGGTGTCGCCACCAGCGCGCTGGAGGCGCCCAGGTCTCGCAGAGCCGCGGCTGCGGCGAGGCCGATCGCGGTGCCGTGACCGTGACGGCGATGGTCCCGGTGTACGCCCAAGGGCTCCAGCAGGCCGGGTCGACCGGGGCCGGCGGACCACACCGTCACGGCGGCGACCGCCTGGTCCTGGCCGTCATACCCCACCAGGCAGCGCGCCTGCCGGTATGCCGGTGACCGCGACATCTGGTGCCACCGCTCTACGGTGAAGGTCGACCGGTCGAACGCGGCCCGTTGCACGGCGACCCGGTCGCCAACGCGCTCGGGCCCCACGGCCTCCACCCGGAGTCCACAGTCCTCGACCGGCTCGCTGAGGTCGCGGACCAGCGGCGTCCACGGTTCGCCGGCGCTCCACCCGTCAGCCCTCAACCGAGAACGGAACGCGCTGCCGAAGCGGGCCTCGACATTGACCTGGGGTGCGTCAAGTACTCCTCGGGCGGGGTCCTCGAGGTCGCGCACGAGGGTCCGGGCGAGCGCCTCGTCGTCGTCGACACGCGGTGCGAGCGCCATCCGCACGACCGAGCCCTCGTCGACGAACCCGACGGCCACGGTCGTGTCCCCGTCGACCCACACCCGCAGCGACCGGGCCAGCGACGTGGGTCCGAACCGCCACGCCCACCCCAGGTCGCCCGGATGCAGCTGGACCGGCAGGCCGTCCTGCTGCCACGACGACACGTCAGCCACCACCGCGCCCAGCTGGTCCACCGCCGGCGTCGACAGCACGAAACCCATGCCGCCATCCAAACCGAGACGGGGCGGGAGGGCACCTGGTTAACCAGGGCCCTCGATGAGGGGGCGGGTGTCGATGACGTTCATCAGCGGCCGTCCCTCGCCGTAGCGGCTCAGGTTACGCAGGAACAGGTCCACCAGCCGGTCGTTCTCGTGAACGGACAGAGCGGCGGTATGCGGGCTGAACAGCACGTTGTCCAGCGTCCACAGCGGGTGGTCGGCCGGCAGAGGCTCGGGGGTGCTGACGTCCAGGGCCGCGCCCGCGAGGCGGTCGAGACGCAGCGCGTCGACGAGGGCGTCCTGGTCGATGGTCGTGCCGCGTCCCACGTTCACGATGACAGCGTGCGGCGGCAGAGCGGCAATGAGCTCCCGGCCGAACAGCCCGTCGGTCTCTGGAGTCTGCGGCAGGGCCAGCACGACGGCGTCGGCGCTCGGAGCCAGCTGCGCGAGGTCGGCGGTGGCGGCGATCCGGTCCACGAAACGCAGGTCGTCGTCGCACGGTGCGCGGCGCACGCCGATGACCTCCATTCCGAGCGCCCTGGCGAACTGCGCGACCTGCCGCCCGATGTGGCCGAGACCCACGACCAGCAGCGTCTGACCGTGGAGCTCCCGAACGGGGTAATGGTCCCAGCGCTGTGAGCGTTGGTCGCGCAACAGCCGCGGCAGGCCCTTCGTGAAGGCCAACAGCCCCAACATCGCCCACTCCGCGAGCTGCGTGGCATGGATGCCGGCGCTGGTGGTGAAGGTGATGCGCTGCAGGGCGTCGGGGTCCAGACGTGCGGCGCGGACCTGCTGGCCGGCGCCCGCGGCCGTGCCCTGGACCCACCGGAGCCGGCGGCCTCGGCGCACGACGTCGCGCAGCGCAGTCGGCGTCTCGCCCGGGACTCCGAGCAGCACCTCGGCCTGCCCGAGCCACTGCTCGAAGCGCACTTGTTGCGCGGGCGTCCTCCGAAAGGCGGGGTCGCCCGCATGGTCGTTCGGGTACCGGGTGGGCGGCAGCAGCGCCGGGTCGTAGAGCACCTCGATCTCCGTCGGCGCGCTCCACCTGATCCGCTCCACCAAGCGCCGGTCGAGCGGGGTGGCGATGAGGACCGTCGTGGCGGAGGCGGCCGTTCCTGCCGTCATCGGTTCGTAGGGCCTGGCTGCGCGTGGCGTTGCGGCACGGTTGCGGACGCGGCCGCCACCGGGTCGCGTCGGCGCTCACGGACCAGGAGCATCAGCCCAGCCGAGAGCAGGAGGGCGATCGCCATGAAGGTGAAGGCGGCGCCGTTGCCGAAGCTGCCTTGCAGCCAGCCGACGAGGTATGCGCCGAAGAACCCGCCGACGGCCCCGGCACTGTTGACCAACGCCATGGCGGCGCCAGACACCGACTGAGGGAGGAACTCCGGGATGAGCGCGAAGTACGGGCCGTAGGGCGCATACAGGCAGGCGCCGACCAGGACCAGGAGGGCGTACGAGACCCAGTAGTGGCCGGTGCCCAGCACCACGGAGGCGGCGAACAGGACGGTCGCCGCCAGGAGGAAGGGCCACACGAAGATGCGGCGTCGGCCGCTGCGGTCCGAGAACCGCGATGCGACCACCATCGCGATTGCGGCGAGGGCGTAGGGCAGCGCCGACAGCAGGCCGATCAGGCCGATGCCCTGGTGTTGCGCGGTCTGCAGGATCGTGGGCAACCAGAACACGAAGCCGTAGACGCCGATGCTCCACAGCAGGTACTGCACTGAGAGCACCACGACGTTGCGCGACGATAGCGCCGCTCGGTAGCCGCCGGTGACCGGTTGCAGCTCGGACTGTTCCTTCGCCAGCCGGCGTTCGATGTCGTCCCGCTCGCTCGTCCGCAGCCACCGAGCCTCACTGGGTCGGTCGGCGACCAGGGCGCGAAACACGAACGCCCACACGACGGCCGGCAGACCTTCGATGACGAACATCAGTCGCCAGCTCGTGGCGGCGATGAGATAGCCGGAGACCGCAGAGAGCCACATGACCGTGATGGGGTTGCCCAGGATCAGGAAGGTGTTGGCGCGGCCGCGTTCGGACCGGCTGAACCAGTGGGTGAGGAAGATCAGCATCGCCGGCAGGATGGCGGCCTCGACGACACCCAGGGCGAAGCGGTCGACCATGAGGAGCCAGACCCAGGGGATCAGCCCTTGGGCGCTCGCGAGGACGCCCCACGCCAGAACACACCAGAAGATCAGCCGCCGCACGCTCTTGTTCTCGGCGTAGTGCGCGGCGGGGATCTGGAACGCGAAGTAGCCGGCGAAGAACAAGGCCCCCAGCAACGCGGAGGTGCCGGCCGTGAGCGCGAGGTCGTCCTTGAGTCCGCCCGCCACCCCGATCGAGTAGTTGGAGCGGTCGAGGTAGGCCAGGCTGTAGGTGACGAAGACCAGCGGAATGAGGCGTCGCCAGCGCTGGCTCGGCGCGGCGGGTTCGGTGTGGGCGAGGGACATACCGTTCGTCCTACCGCCGTGGCGGCCGGCGGGGCCAGGTCGCCGGGCGGGGACTGCGGTCAACCGCGATGCTCAGGCGGCTTGACCGCAACCGGGCACCGGACAACGCCGCCGGTGGCACGCGACGCCCTGCGTGAGTCGGCTACCGGAGGTAGCGCTGCGCCCGTTCGCGGCGGAGCGTCAGACCGAGTCCGGGGCGCCCCTGGTCGGGTTGCAGGGCGCCGCCGGCGGGATCGAGCGCACCATCGAAGAGGTCGTTCTCGATGCGGACGTGGTCGTGGAAGTACTCGAGGTGCCGCAGGTTGGGCACCGACGCCGCGGGATGCGCGTGCAGGTTCGGTGCGCAGTGCGCCGAGATCTGCAGGCCGTTCGCCGCGGCGAGGGCGGCCACCCGGAGCCACTCGGTGATGCCGGCGCAGCGCGTGACATCCGCCTGCAGGCAGTCCACAGCGCCGGCCGCGCACATGCGCTGGAAGTAGTGCAGGTCGTAGCCGTACTCCCCTGCGGCGACGTCCGGCGTGATCTCGCGGCGGATCTCGGCCAGGGCGGTCAGGTCGTCGGAGGACACCGGTTCCTCGAACCACGTGACGTCGTCGTCCGCCATGGCGTGGGCCATCCGGACCGCCTGCCCTCTCGAGTACCCGCCGTTGGCGTCCACGTAGAGCTCGCTGTCGGGCCCGATCGCCTCGCGCGCCACGTGAATGCGGGAAAGGTCCCGCGCCGGGTCGTGCCCCCAGGACTGCCCGATCTTGATCTTGACCCGTGGGATGCCCTGGTCGTGCACCCAGCCGGAGAGCTGCTCGGTGAGCGTCTCGTCGGAGTAGGACGTGAACCCGCCGCTGCCGTAGACCGGCACGGCCGGCGACACCTGGCCCAGCAGCCGGCAGAGCGGCAGGCCCAGCAGCTTGGCCTTGAGGTCCCACAGGGCGATGTCGACGGCGGCGATGGCCATCGAGACGACCCCCGGCCGCCCGAGATTGCGGCACTGGCGGACCATCGCCGCCCACGTGCCCGGCACGTCGAGAGCGCTAAAGCCGAGGACGACGTCCCGCAGGACACCGTCGATCAGTGTTGCGCACGCGGGGGTGGCGTAGCTCCACCCCAGCCCGGTGACCCCGCCGGCGACCGGCTCGACGACGACGAGCGTCGTCTCGGACCACTCGAGGGTGCCGTCCGCCTCGGGCTGGCGGTCGGTCGGCACGGTGTAGACCGACACCCCGAGCTCGACGACCGTGTCGTCGCTCGTCGTCATGCCCGTGACCCCGATCGGTTGCTCGTGTGCGCGGTCACCGGTGTGCCGGCGCGCGCCCCGGCGACGAGCAGGTCGGCGGTGCGGGCGGACAGCGCCATGATGGTCAGCGCCGGGTTGGCGCTGCCCTGCGTGGGTAGCGTCGAACCGTCGGTGATGAGCAGGTTCGGGACCGCAAAGGCGCGCTGCTCCGCGTCCACCACACCGCTGCGCTCGTCGGCGCCCATCCGCGCGCCCCCGACGAGGTGCGCGAACCGTTGGATGGTGATCACCTCCTGCGCGCCGGCGGCCCGGTGGATCTCCTCCATGACGTCCTGCGCGGCCTTGAGCAACGCCCGGTCGTTGTCGCACTGCGAGTAGGAGAACTGTGCGACCGGCAGCCCGTGGCGGTCCTTCTCGTCGGACAGCGTCACCCGGTTGTCCGGGAGGGGCAGGAACTCGCAGAGCGCGCCGAAGTTGGCCCAGTGGATGTAGTCGCGCATGTACTCCCGCAGCGGCGCGCCCCAATGTCCTTGAGCCGTCACGTGTTCCGCGAAGGTGATCGGCAACGGCGACACGCACTGGATGGAGTAGCCGCGCTTGTAGGGCTTGGTCGGGTCCGTCTCGTAGAACTCCTCGGTCGACACCTCGGGAGGCGGCGCCTTGTAGGCCCGCACCTCCTCGGCATACCGCCCGGCGGTCTGCGGCGCCCCCTGGACCATGAGGTAGCGCCCCACCTGGTCGAAGTCGTTGCAGAGCCCGTCCGGGAAGCGGGAGCTCGCGGAGTTGAGCAGCAGGCGCGGCGTCTCGATGGAGTACCCCGCGACCGCGACCATGCGAGCGCGCTGGAGATGCTCGACGCCGCCGCGCAGGTAGTGCACGCCGCAGGCCCGGCCCTCCTCGTCCACGGCGATCCGGCTCACCATGCTGTCGGGCCGCACCTCGGCGCCGTGCGCCAGGGCGTCTGGGACGTGCGTGATGAGCGGAGACGCCTTGGCGTTGACCTTGCACCCTTGCAAGCAGAAGCCGCGATAGATGCAGTGGTCGCGGTGGCCGAACCGGCCGTTGGTGATGGCCACCGGCCCGACGCGCACGTCGATCCCGAGCCGTTCCGCACCACGGACGAAGATCAGCCCGTTGCCACCGATGGGGTGCGGCGACTGCGGGTAACGGTGCGGGTCTCCCCAGGGCCAGTCCTGGCCCGCCACGGGCAGCTCCTCCTCCATGAGCTGGTAGTAGCGACGCAGGTCCGAGTAGCCGATCGGCCAGTCGGCGCCGACGCCGTCGACGGTATGCGTCGAGAAGTCGCTGGGGTGGAAGCGGGGCGTGTACCCGGCGAAGTGGACCATCGACCCGCCGACGCCACGGCCGGAGTTGTTGGAGCCCAACGGAACCGGGTTGTCTCCGGTGATGACGCGCGGCTCGGTCCAGTAGAGGTGGTGCGATCCCGCCTCGTCGCTCACCCAGTCGGTGTCCGGGTCCCAGAACGGTCCGGCATCGAGCGCGACCACCTTCCAGCCGGCCCGGGCGAGCCGCTGCAGCAGCACTCCACCCCCGGCGCCGCACCCGACGATGACGAGGTCCACCTCGTCATCGTCGTCGAAGCGACGCATGTCGGAGCGCAGCTGGTGGTTGGTGCGCTGCCCGTCCAGCGGCAGCAGCCACGCCGAGGAGTTGCGGGACCGGACGCTGCTCATCGAGAGTCCCCGCCGCGGCGCCGTTCCTCGGCGCGGCGCCGCTGTTCCGAGCTGCGGATATCGGGAATCACGTCGTGGGCGGTTGGATCCCGGCGCTCCCACGGTTCCCGCTTGTCGAGGCCGACGTTCTTGTACCCGCGCGGGTATGCCGGTCCGCCGAAGCCGATCTCGTTCCACGCGAACGGATGCGCGTAAAAGGCGGTACACGCATACCTCGTCCACAGGCTCCAGACCCGGGCCGCCTGCATGCCGCGCCAGGGATCGTCGCCGCGGTCGAGCACTGCCTGGAGCACGGCGGCCTGCTCGTCGCGGCCCAGCTCGCCGAACCGCATACCGTGCGCCTCCTGGGCGTCGTCGTCGAGACCAGCCAGGCTGCGGTGCCACGCGTCGTGGTCCGGAGGCATGTCGCCGTAGTGCCAGCCGTCGGTGAGGTTGTCGTTGAGCCGGGAGTCGACCATGGCGAGCACCGGGACCTTGGGGTCGTCCCACTGCGCGAGCAGCTGGTCGAACAGCGCTGCCGCAGTCGATTCTTCGTCCGGCGCGAAGAACCGAAGCGGTTCGGGAGGACCGAGGCGCGAGAGGACCGTCCCCGCGGTGACGTTGTCCCACGTCGGCACCTGGCTCAGCACGTTGTAGCCGTCGAAGTGGCCCTGGCCGCCCGGCGTGGGGCCGGTCGCGGGCGAGGGTGCCGCCCGCACTAGCGCTCCCGGCGCAGCAGCGCGGCGAGCAGGCCCATGCCGCCGACCATGGTGACCAACAGCGGCGCGAACAGCGGTGGCCCCATCTCGACGTTGTAGCGGGCCATCCGCCAGCCGCCGGGACGTTGGGCGATGCCGCGGACGTGCAGGTAGGTGCCCTGCAGACCGTTGGCGACGATCGCGGCCGAGGCGATCGGCAGCGCCGTCTTGGCCGCGCGCCGGCTGAACACGCCGGCGACTCCGGCGACGGCGCCGACCGGCGCTAGGACCACCGGCAGCCACATCAGCTTGTTGCCGAAGCTGGCGCGGTCGTGTTCGAGGTACACCTCGGCCGCGGTGACCAACGCTCCGGCCGCGGTCAACCCGGCCAGGGTCCGCTCGAACCGGCCGTGCTCGACGTTGCGCACCAGGTGGTCGACGCCCTGCAGGACACCGCCCATCGCGCTCTCATGACTGGTACCGGAACCGGGCCCGCGCAGCAAGGCGTTCACAGGGTTTCCTAGACGGGTGCTCATGAGGTGAACTGCTCCAGCTTGTCCTTGAACAACGTCGTGGCGATGGCCACCTTGTGCGGTTGCCCCCGCAAGAACGCCTGCGCGAAGTGCTTGGCCTGGTCGTAGGACACGCTGCCCGGCATCGGTGGTTCGTCGGGGTTGACGTTGCAGTCCACCAACGCCGGCCCAGGATGGGCCAACGCCTCCTGGATGGTCTGCTCGAGGTCACCGGCCTCGGTGACCTTCGCTCCGAAAGCACCACAGGCCTGCGCCCACGGCGCGTAGTCGGCGACGCTCGTGTGCCGGACTCCGAACTCCGGATAGCCGAGAACCATCTGTTCCCAGAGGATTTGGCCGTATGCGCCGTTGTTGTTGATGAACACCTTGATCGGCAGGTGGTGCCGGACGGCGGTGAGGAACTCCGCCATGAGCATCGCGAAGCCGCCGTCGCCGACGAAGGCGCAGACCTGCCGGTCTGGATGTGCCCACTGGGCCGCGATGGAGTAGGGCAGCCCCGGAGCCATCGTGGCGAGGTTCCCCGAGAGGTAGAACTCGCGGCCGCCTCGGATCGTCCAGTGGCGCGCCGCCCAGGTGGCGATCGTGCCGGAGTCACACGTCAGGATGGCGTCGTTGCTGGCGTGCCGGTCGATGACGCTCATCAGGTACTGCGGCGCGATCGGCTCCCGGCTGGCGTCCTGCAGGGCCGCCATGTTGTCCCGCCAGCGGGCCATCGCTTCCTGGCAGGAGGTGAGGAAGCTGCGGTCCTCCTGCCGGTGCAACAGCGGTAGCAGAGCGGACAGCCCCTCCCGGGCGTCCCCGATGATGGGGGCCTCGGTCGGAATCCGGTTCCCGGCCCTGGTCGGGTCGGCCTCGATCTGCACCACCCGCACCTTCCCGGGCTCGGGCAGGTGCTTGGTGTAGGGGAAGTTGGTGCCGACCATGAACAGGGTGTCGACCTCGCCCATCAGGTCTTCGGACGGCTTGGTGCCCAACAGGCCGATGCCGCCGGTGGTGTACTCGGAGTCGTCGGGGACGGCCGCCTTGCCGGGCAGCGTCTTGACGATCGGGGCTCCGAGGATCTCCGCAACCTGCAACAGCTCCTCGCGGGCGTGCAGCGCACCGGCGCCGGCCAGGATGGCGATCTTCGTGCCGGCGTTGAGCACGTCCGCACCGCGGCGCACCTCCTCGTCCCGAGGCCGTCCGGGGGCGGGATAGAAGACCGGGGCGGTCTCCGGCGCACGGGCTGGGGCCACGTGCGTCCACGGGTCGGCGTCGGCGTCCGCGACCTGAAGGTCGTTGGGGAAGGTGATGTGGCTGACCGTCCGGCGAGCGAGGGCGTGACGCACCGCCAGGTCGACCAGGGTGTTGATCGACGTCGGGTTGGTGATCATGACGTCGTACTCGGCGACGTTCTCGTACAGCTTCTCCAGGTGCACCTCCTGCTGGTAGCCCGTGCCCAGCAGGCCGGTCTCCTGCATACCGGTGATCGCGAGCACCGGCTGGTGGTCGAGCTTCGCGTCGTACAGCCCGTTGAGCAGATGCACCCCCCGGGACCCGACGTCGCGATGCATACGCCTAGCCGTCCGGTGGTCTTGGCGTAGGCGCAGGCCATGAACGCGGCCGCCTCCTCGTGGTGCACCAACACGAAGCGGATGCGGTCCTGGTGCCGGCGCAACGCCTCGAACAAGCCGTTGATCCCGTCCCCCGGGAGCCCGAATATCGTGTCGACCCCCCAGTCGGCCAAGCGGGTGACGAGCGACTCGGCAGCAATGGTCTTCATGACGCCTCTCCGGTGGGTGACGTGGTGCACCGTCAGCCTGCGGGTCCGGCGGCCCCGGTGTCGTCGTCGATCCGCCGCTTCGAGGGGAGGGCTTCGCCGCATCGGTGCTGCGGGTAAGCCGCAGGGTCAGCGGTCGAGACCGTGTTCGTGGGCGTAGGCGTTGAGCTCGGCCCGGCTCTCCAGGTTCAGCTTCGCCCGCAGCTGACCACGGTGAGTCTCCACGGTGCGCAGGCTGAGGAACAGCTGCCGTGCGATCTCCGCGTTGGTGTGCCCGGCGGCCAATAGCCGCAGCACGTCGACCTCCCGGTCGGTCAGGTTTCCCGCCGGCTGGTCCTGGCGTGCCATCCGCGCCCCGAGCGAGGGCTGCAGGTACGTCGTCCCCCGCAGCACACTGCGCACCGCCAGCAGCAGCTCGTCCGCCGCCGCCTCCTTGAGCACGTAGCCGTGGGCCCCCAGCCGCAGCGCCTCCCGGGCGAAGCCGGGCTCGTCGTGCATCGTCAACACGATCAGCCGAAGTCCGCGGCTCGATGCCAGCAGCTGCGGGATAGCGCTCAAGCTCGAGGACCCGGCCATCGCCAGATCGAGCACCAGCACATCGGGCCGCAGCGACGGCACACCGCGCATGGTGCTGGGCAGGTCGGCGAACTCGGCGACGACGTGCAAGGACGGGTCAGCCTGAAGCAGCGTCCGCAGGCCCGCCCGAACCACCGGGTGATCGTCGGCGAGCACCACGGTCCGCGCGCCTTCGGACGGCGCTGAACCGGTCATACGGCGACCGTAGCTCGTCGTGGCGCGGTCGAGCGGGAGGCTGCGGATCAGCCGCAGACGGGTCTGCGGCGCCTCCGCAGAACCGGTGGCCGACAGGGCCGACGGAGCCCCGCGTGCGTGCAGCTCGCTCCTGAGCCACCTTGGTGACATTGCCGACCTGTGGTCGAGCCAAACGCATACCCGTACCCTCGGACGCGATGCCCACTCCGACCGCCGCACGCGAGACGTGGACCTCGACGCCGCACCACCTGATCCACGCGATCGCCATGGGGCCGGAAGCCGATCGGCCGACATCGCCGCCGGCGGTCGTCGTCGTCCCGGGCCTCGGCCTGCCGGAGTACGTCTTCCCTACCGTCGACGCCCTTGTCCGTCGTGGGCTCTCCGTCACGGTCCTCGACCTTCCGGGATTCCAGGCCAAGGGACGTCACGGGTGCCGGCCTGACGTCCATGCGATCGGCCGGGCGGCCGCCGAGTGGGTGGAGGTCCAGCAGCTGACCTCTCCCGTTGTCCTGCTGGGGCACTCCACCGGGTCTCAAGCCGCATTGGCCGCCGCGCTGCTGCTGCAGTCGAGTCATGACCAGATGGGGCTGGTCATGGCGGGTCCGACGTTCGCGCCGCGTCAACGGCGGCTCCCGGCTCTCGCCATGGCGACGTTGACGGCCTATCGACGCGACTCTCCAGGCGAGCTCGTGGTGGTCGGTACGGCGCTCCGAGGGGCGGCAGGGGTGTGGTCGGTGCTGCGGTCCGGTATGCGCGACCGCCCCGAGAACCGGATGGTATCGCTGCGAATCCCCTTGACGCTGACTGCGGGTGAGTCGGACTCCTTCGTTCCCGAGTCGTGGCTGTCACAGCTCGCCGCCCGCGCGCTCAGCTCGCCTTCGGTCACCGTGCGCGTCCTTCCCGGGTCCCACAACAACCCCTTCACCGAGCCGGAGGACCTGTCTCAGGTCGTGCTCGACGCCGTCGCTCGAGCAACCAGCTCGTCAGCCTGACCCGCAGGAGCTGCCGAGCTCACATCCCCGTCTGGGCCAAGGGGATCCGGTAGCAGTGCTCGTTGCCGTACCTCAGGAAGCTCCGCGCGTCAGGATCGGAGCGGAGGTATCGACCCGGCCCTTGACCAAAGCCAGGGTGGCGCCCCAACGTCGGGCGACCACGCCGGCCATCGTGCAACCGCCACCGGAGACGGGCTGCCCGCCGAGGAAGGCGACGACCTGGAAGCCGGCCCGGAACTCAAGGTCGCTTGACCTCGGTGAGGCTCTCGCCGAAGCGCTGATCGTCCGGGTAAGCCTGATCGCGGCCGAGACGAGGCAGCCTCCACAATGCGCAAAGCCGTCCAGTGCGTCATGTCACACCTTGTCGGCGAGGTGACCAACAACAGCGGCGCTACCGCCGTGACAACATCTCGAGCGTCGTGAAGTCAGCGGTCGATCGACGGTGAAGGCGGGAGCCCGCGCAGGGAATGGATCATCCTCTGCAGCATCCGGAACGCGGCGGCCTGCTCGGTCTCGGTCATACCGGCCAGCATTCGCACTTCGACGGACCGGACGGCCACCGTGGCCTTCTCGAGGCTTCGTCGGCCGCGAGCCGTGAGCCGGGTGGGCAGTGCCTTCCCTACGGGCGCTTCCGCAGGCCTGGCCACGTAGCCTTCGCGTTCCAAGGCCAGCAGCAGCACGTTCATCGACTGCCGGGTCACGAAGGCCCCCCGCGCAAGTTCGGAGTTCGACAAGCCCGGCCGTTGAGCTAGCAGCTCGAGACAGGAGTAGCGCGTCACGCTCATCCCGAGCGGCCGCAGCACCTCCTCCATCGCTGCTCGGAGGGCGCTCGACGCCTCTTTCAGCAGGTAGCCGAAGGACGTCTGCAGGTCGACGCCGAGATCGTGTTGACTCATGTCAGGATCCTGACATACTTTCCTCCGTGTCAGCCTCCTGACACAACACGAAGGAGCGTCATCATGCCCGCCACCGGCCCCGACTTCATCTCGCTCCAAGCGCGCGACCTCGACGCGTCACAGGCATTCTACGAGCGGTACCTCGGGCTCGTCCGCTCTCCGACCGGACCCCCGCACGCCGTCGTCTTCGAGACGAAGCCGATCGCGTTCGCACTTCGCGACGTCGTTCCCGGCACCGACCTCGCATCCGCTCCTCACCCCGGGATCGGCGCCGCGATCTGGCTCCACGCCACAGACGTCCAAGCCATTCATGATGCTCTGGTCGCCGACGGTCACACCATCGTCTCGGCACCGATCGACGGCCCCTTCGGTCGGACCTTCACGCTCGCCGACCCCGACGGCTATCAGATCACGCTTCACGACCGCGCCTGAACGGACAACCGCCGGGCCCCAAGTAGCCGCTTTCCGCGACGGAACCTGCAGCCGTTAACGGGCCATAGGTGTGGGGCGCAGGTCTTGGGGTAACGCGGCGATCGTGGAGCCACTTCCGGAGACGCGTGCCGTCCTGTCCCAGCTGTCGACCTTCGGGGACCACGCCCTGGTCGATGACCTCACCGCGCTGACCGAGCAGGCCCGAAGCCTGGTCCCCGCGCTGGTCGGGGTCAGTATCGCGGTCTTGCGTGAGGGACTCACATTCACCTTCGTCGCCACGAGCGAGGAGGTTGCGGTCCTCGACGCGGTGCAGTACCTCGATGGGGGGCCCTGCGTCCAGGCGGCCCATGAGAACACGGAGGTGAGTCTCCCGGACGCTGACGCCCTCGACGAGGACGTCTGGCTGATGTTCGCGCACGCCGGTGCCGTAGCCGGCATCCGAGCAACACTGTCGATGCCCATCACCGAGCAGGAGCAGGTGATCGGCGGCGTCAACATGTATGCGAGCCGAGAGCACGCCTTTGACGGGCACCACGAAGCGCTAGCCGAGATCTTCGGCGCCTGGGCCGACGGAGCGGTAGCAAACGCCGACCTGTCCTTCACCACCCGACAACAGGCGGTCAAGGCACCAGCCACCATGAAGGCGAACGCCCGCATCGACAACGCGGTCGGTGTCATCATCGCCATCCAAGGAGTCAGCGCCGAGGAAGGCCTGCACCGACTGGAAACGGCTGCCACCCTCGCCGGCGTCCCGGCCCTGACGATCGCTGAAGCGATTCTGGACTCCTTGGCAAACCGACACAGCCAGAGCTGAGTCGCATCGCGCCTTCCCCACCGAGCAACCCCGCCGCTCCCTGACCGAAAGGGGCAACCGCAACGCGTCCGCTGCAGTGGATCCCGGGGTCACCGACGAAGCGGTACGCCCGTCAGCCGTGTTCACGCCAGCAGGCCAGGACGAAGCTGGCGACGGTGGACGCAAACTCGCCGCGCTTCGTCGCCTGAGGTCCCACGGAGTCCGGCAGCGCGGTCACGTCGACCAGCAGGGTCATGTCGTCCTTGACGAAGGACACGGCACCTCGCGGCGTGGAGTAGGCCGGGATCCCCAGGGCGGCGAAGCTGGGCATCGTCACTCCGGAGACGGCCGCCTGGGCTGCGGAGAAGTACGACTTGGCTTCGGCGTTGGTTGCCGACTTCTTCACCGTGAGGACCAACGGGCCCTCCCCCAGGGTGTAGGTGCAGGTGAAGATCTGGTCCTTCCACGTCGACGTCGCAGGGATCGCGCGCGGAAGGCCGTCCAGCTCCTTGAGGTTGCGCGCAACCTCGCCGCCGCAAACCATCCGGGCGGTCAGCGGCGCAGTGCCGTCAGCGGCCTCGGGGACCGACGAGCCGGCCGCGGCGCCGCCGCCAGGGCTGGTGGCAGCCGAGACCGGCGCCTCCGCGCTCGCCCCACCGCAACCGGTCAGCAGCAGTGCTACGGCAGACGCCACCGTCATCAGCCTGAGCGTCACCGTCGCCGTCATTCGAGACAACCGATCTGTTGGGATACCGGAACCGTCGGCGCCTTCAAGCGTCGACGGTATTCGCCACCGAAGGCTGGCTGGATCGTCGAAGCTGGCGTCTGCACGGCCGGGAATTGATGACGGCGATCGGCCAGAGGCTCGCGCTGGCGTCGCAATGCGTGTGGCGTTCCCTGCTCGCCGCACAGCGCGGTCTTAGGTGGTCCACAGGCCCCGCCAATCCGGACGTCGAGCCGCGCCGAAGCCTACGAGGTGATGGCACAGCCGCCGTCCCGTCTCCCCCGGAAGGTGTGGCATGCATACAAGGACGACCACGAAACTTGCTGGTGCGGCAGTCGGCGCCGCGGCGATGATGACCTTCGCTGCCGGCCCGGCCTTCGCCGACGGCTCGGTCAGCGGCACCCTGCGTCCCGTTGCCCTGAACGGCGTCAACGGGTCCGGAACGGCGATGGTGACCGTCGCTGGTGACACGATCAACGTCACCCTTTCGGCCCGAGGCCTGCTGGCGGGCTCCCCGCACGCGGCGCACATCCACTTCGCCTCCGGAGCACGCCACGCGTGCCCCACGGCGGCCGATGACAAGAACGGCGACGGCCACCTCAACACCACCGAGGGCGCTCCGGCCTATGGCGACATCGTCGTCTCGCTGACCACCTCCGGTGACACCAGCCCCGCCAGCGGCCTAGCCATCGACCGGTTCAGCTCCGGCGGCTCGTTCAGCTACTCCCGGGGGTCGGTCCAGGTCTCCGCCGACGTGGCGAAGGCCATCCAGGACGGGCAGTCCGTCGTCGTCGTCCACGGCGTGGACTACAACAAGGACGGCAAGTACGACGGGGACACCAAGAGCGACCTCGACCCGTCTCTGCCCACCGAGGCCACCGACCCCGCACTGTGCGGCGTCCTGTCCGCGGCTCCCGCCGGCGGCATGGCCACCGGCGAAGGCGGCTCCGCCAGCAGCACCAACGGTGCCCTCATCGCGCTCGGTGCTGTCACGCTCATCGGCGCCGCGGGCACCGGTGTCGTCGCCGCCCGCCGCCGCCGCACCGAGAACTGACCCGGCAGGTCGATGACCGACAGCTCGACCGGAGACGGCCGTCGCGGCACCGGACACGGTATCGCGGCGGTCGTTGTCGTGCTCGTGGTCATCGGCAGCCTCCTGCTGCTACTCGGCCTCCGGGGCACCTCGGGTCCGCCGGAACCGCAGAGCGGCCCCATGCTCGGGACACCCACGGCGACGACCTCAACGACGTCCCAGGGGGCATCAGGCGCGTCGGCCGGGCCGAAGCCAAGCGAGCCAACGGCGGCTAGCGGTGAGCCGACTCAGCCCGCGGCGGCCCCTCAACCAGACGCACAACCGGCCTTCGGTCAGAGCCTGGGTGCCTCGCCACCGGTGGGCATCGAGATCCCATCGATCCAGGTGAAGGCCACGTCGTTCGTCGACCTCGGGCTCGCGAGCGACGGCACGATCACCGTTCCGGGATCGGCCGGCGAGGTCGGTTTCTACGCCCCCGGCCCGACCCCCGGCGAGCTTGGCCCCGCCGTCCTCGCGGCCCACGTCGACAGCAAGCAGGGACCCGGGATCTTCTACCGGCTCGGTTCGGTCAAGGCCGGCGACCAGGTGATCATCCACCGCCAGGACGGAACCACGACAACGTTCGCGGTCGACAAGGTGGCCAGCTACCCCAAGGACCACTTCCCCACCGACGAGGTGTACCACGGCAGCTTCACCCAGTCCGAGATTCGCCTCGTCACCTGTGGCGGCCCTTTCGACACAATCAAGCACTACCTCGACAACGTCATCGTCTTCGGCCACCTCACCTCGACGAGCTGACGCCGGGCTAACGGGTGTCGCCCGGGGCCGGACCACCTGCCGCCCGTGACGACGGACGAGATCCGCTCTTCGGGGGGCGCAACCCGTCAAGAGCCGCGCGGAGGATAGGCTCGACGTAGCCTCGCTCGCCCGCGACCGTGACGGCCCCGAGCACGAGGTCCAGCACCTGGTCGACGGAAAGGTCGGTACGGACATCGCCGGCCTTTTGCGCCGCGAGGAGGAGCGGCCGCCCCGCGGCGACCACCCGGTCACGGCTCGTCTCGAACACCGGGTCGGCTCGCACCGTATGCCGGAGCAGCTCGGCGGGTGCTCTGCGAAGAGACGGCACGCCGCGCGTTCGCACCGCCGGGACGGCAAACTGAGCGTTATGGACCTGCTGAACCGGCTGCTGGGAGCGGTCGACCGGTGGCAGCGGCGCCACAAGGCGCCGGCTGTGCTGTGGGCGGTGCAGACCAAGTTCAACGACGACAACGCGAACGTCTGGGTGGTCGCGCTGGGCTGGTACGGGTTCACTGCGATCGTTCCGCTGCTGCTCGTCCTGGTGACGGTGTTCGGCTACATCGGAGCTCAGCAACTGGGCACGTCGGTCGTCTCGACGCTCCAGCAGTTCCCGATCATCGGGCCGGACCTGCAGGTCGGCCCCGGCGGCAGCAACCTGCACGGCAACGTCTTCGGCGTGGTCGTCGGGGTAGGGGGCCTCTTCTACGGCGCTCAGGGCGTGACTCAGACGGCCGCACAGGCGATGGCCTCGGTCTGGAACGTGCCCAAGGTGCACCGGCCCGGCTTCCTCCCCCTGCTGCTCCGCAGCGTCGGCGGCCTGGCCATCATCGGGATCTGCTTCCTGCTCAACGCCGTGCTGCTGGGATACGCCGAGGCGGACGAGCGGCCGTGGACGCTGCGGATCCCGCTGGTCATCCTCCTGCTCGGCGTGAACATCGCGGCATACCTGCTGGCCTTCCGGGTCCTGACCGCCACGGACGTAGGCCTGAGAGGTCTCCTGCCTGGAGCGCTGGTGGGCGGTGTCGCGTTCACCGCCCTGGTCACGCTGGGGACCGGGCTGATGGAGCACATGTTGAAGAACGAGTCCAACACCTACGGCACCTTCGGGACGGTCATCGGCATCGTGGCGTTCCTGCTGATACTGGCGAAGATCAGCGTGTATGCCGCCGAGCTCAACCCCGTGCTCAGCCGCCGGCTCTATCCCCGCAGGTTCGTCGTCGGCGAGCTGACCGAGGCTGACCAGCAAGTGTGGCGCGACGTTGCGCATGAAGAGCAACGGCTGGACGACCAGCGCATCGGCGTCGGGTTCGGGGCCGCCGCCGAGGCCGAGGTGGAAGCTGACGCCCGATCCGGTGCGGAGGCAGGCAAGTGAAGCACAGTGAGCCGATGACTGCGGGAGCCCGGACCCTCAGATGTCTTTAGGCGTGTGTCATAGCCGGCATCGAAGCGGCCTCGCTGACGGCTGATCCCGGCGCGCGCAGCTGATCGGCGCGCCAAGAACGAACACCTTGTACGAGCGAGTCCCCGTCTACGCGACCTCGAATCCATCGAGCGGACGGCCCACGGCGGCGTCCAGGGTGAGTGTGTCAACCCGGCGCGGCCCCACCCCGACGGTCTGATCTGGGCCCGGCCGTGATGCGGGAACAGTCTGCGTGTCGAGCAGCTTGTCTAGAACTGACTTCACGTTGGGCGTGACGGTTCCGTCGTGGGCGGTGTCCTTACTCATACGTCGGCCTAGATGGGCCGGGACCCGAGAGGACCCTTTTGATGAGCACACTCCCTACCACGTCGAGCTCTGGCTTGTCCTCGGCGAGCTCGCTGCCGAAGACGACGGAGGAGCAGAAGGCTGCCGATAAGGCGGCCGAGTCGAGCACGGCGCAGCCGAAGCAGTTGGACGCCTTGCACACCGAGCACGGTGACACCGAGATCGCCGACCAGGTGGTAGAGAAGATCGCCGGTATCGCCACGCGTGAGGTGACGGGCGTGTACGCGATGGGTTCGGCTGCTGGCCGGGCGCTGTCGAGCCTGGCTCAGCGGATTCCTGGTGGAGCCAAGAACACGACCAGCAGCGGGGTCAGCATCGAGAAGGGTGAGCGTCAGACCGCCGTCGAGGTGTCGGTGGTGGTGGAGTACGGCGCCTCCATCGTCGAGGTCGCCGACAACATCCGCCAAGCAGTCATCGACGCGGTCGAGTATGCGACCGGACTGGAGGTTGTCGAGGTCAACGTCACCGTGACGGATGTGCACTTGCCCGACGAGGACACCGACGACGACACGACCTCCAACGAGGCCTCCGACCGTCTGGCCTGAGAGCCGCTGCCGGGGCACCGAGCGGCGACGGGGCGGCCCCCGGCCCGAACCCCATCGCATCTATAAAGGACAGCACATGAGTACATCCCGTTTCGCACTCCTCGTAGGCCTCGCGTTGGGGATCGTGGCCACCTTCGGGGGGTTCGGCTACCTGGTCATCGTGGCGGTCTTCACGGTTGCCGGCTGGGCGGTCGGCATGGCCCTGGACGGCAAGGTCGATGTGCAGTCCTTGCTGGGCCGGGTCTCGAGTCAGCGGTGAGCACGAGCACTGACATCAGGATCTGTCACCGGACAGACGACTCCGGGGCCCGCTTCAAGGACGAGACGGCCGCCTCAGCCGGTGCGTTGCGCCGCGGCAGACTGGTGGTGCAGAGGCGCGTGGTGGAACGGATCGCCAGCCAGGCCGCGGCCGAGTCCGGCGACATCGGCGGCGTCTCCGGTGGCCTGCTGGGCGTCGGATCCCAAGGCGACCTGGCGACTCGACCCGTAGTGGGCGTCGAGCTGGTCGGCAGTCGGCCACGGTCAGTCTGGATTTGACGGTGGCCTACCCGGCCCCGATCCGGGCCGTCACCGACGAGGTTCGGACCCACATCATGTCCCGGGTGCGGGAGCTGAGCGGCGTCGCAGGTGACCCAGTCGACATCACCGTCACCGCGTTGCACCGCCCGAACGCCTCAGCCCCGAAGGTGGCCTGATGAGCCGCACCGACGCCCAGTCCTCCTCGTTGCGGCGGCGGCCATCACGCACCGTCCCCGCCGTGACTGTCGCAGTGCTTCTGCTCGCGGCGGGTGTCACGCTGGTGTGGGCGACCGTGGACCGGTTGGCGAACGGCCGGTGGCCGGCCTGGGTAGGGGGCAGCCACCAGTGGGCCGCTGCCCAGACGTGGGGCTCAACCAGCATGATCACCATCAGCGTCCTGGTCGCGCTGCTGGGGCTGCTGCTGCTGATCGTGGCACTGACCCCCGGGCAGCTGACTGGCTACCGGATCGAGCCGGCGGAAACGGCCGACCGGACGTCGCCGTCCAACATCGAGGTGGTCATGTCCCGGCGTGCCGTCGCCAAGCTGGCCAGCGCGCAGGCGAACCTGGTGGACGGGGTGGACGCGGCTTCAGCCGTCGCCACCGAACGGGCGGTCAAGCTGCGCGTTAACACCCCGTCGGCGCACCGTTCCGACGTCGAACACGCGGCGGCCGACCGGGTCCGGTCGGTGCTGTCCACGGCTGGCCTGTCGCCGATGCCGACGGTGACAGCGTCGGTGCGGACTCGGCGGCCATGACCATGACCACAACTTCACCCGCACCGCGAAGGCAGGCACCCGATGAGACAGTTCGCGACCGGACTGAACCGCACCTGGCTGGCGATCATCGGGGTGCTGCTGCTGCTGGCCGGCCTAGCCGGAACCTCGGTCGGGACCGGGCTGCTCACGAAGGTCCTGAGTGGATCCGGCTCGACCATCGGACCGAGCACCGGTGATCCCGCCGTCGGCCCAGCGGTAAGCGACGCCTTCTCCAGCACCGGCGCAGTCGTCGGCGTCGGTGTCGTCGGGCTACTGCTGGGGCTGTTGGCCCTGGCCTGGTTGCGTGCGCAGGTCCCGCGCACGAACGCCGCCGCCGCGTTCCGGTTGCACGACGACCCGGCCCGCGGTTTAACCGTATGCGGGCCGGCGGTGCTGACCGACGCGGTGTCCGCGGACGTGCAAGCCCTACCCGGGTCACCGACGCGGATGCGGTGCTGCGGGGACAGCTGCAGAGCCGGAGCTGACGGTTCGCCTCACCGCGAACGACCGCGCCGACCTGCAGAGTGTTCTGCGCGCGGTGCAGGGCCAGGTCGTCGCACGACCTGCAGACCGCGATGGGTTCCCCGTTGAGCCACCTCGCCATCCAGGTCGAGGTCAGCCCAGAACGACGAACCGCTGACAGCGTCACCCTGTGAGACCTGCGCATGCCTGAACAGTCGGTCGCCGACCAGACCGCACCGAGCGAGGTCACCGGTGGAAGCCGGCCTTCGTTTGCTGCCACCGACCAGGACGGTGGCGCCGTGGACGTCGCTGAGGCTGGCGGCGCGGCGGCCGAACGACCGGCCGGCGCCAGGGTCTTGTCGCAGGTGGCGCTGGTTACCCGAGCCCAGGACGGCGACGCCGGCGCATACGAACAACTGGTGCTGGCCTACCAAGGCGAACTGGTTCGGCTCGGGTACCGGTTGCTGTCCGATGTGGGGGAAGCCCAGGATGCGGTCCAGGACACCCTGATCGTGGCCTGGCGTAAGCTGCCCACGCTGACCGACCCGCAGGCGTTCCGGGCCTGGGTGTACCAGCTGATGACCCGCCGCTGCCTGAACCTGCTACGGGCTCGAGCGCGGCGCCGCACCAGTGTGTCCGCCCAAGGCGATCTTGGCTCCGCGGAGGGCGGCACGCTGGCCGCAGACCCCGTGCAGGAGCCGTCTCAGCAGGCCCAGGTCAGCGCGCTGCAGGAGGGTCTGACGTCGGCGTTGGCCGCCCTACCGGCCGACCTACGAGCATGCTGGGTGCTGCACGAGTTGCACGACCTGTCCTACCCGGAGATCGGTTTCGCGATCGGGGTTCCGGTCAGCACCGTCCGTGGACGCATCGCCCGAGGACGTCAGCAGCTCGCGAAGGGAATGACCCAATGGCGGTGAGAAGCTCCACCGGCAACTCCACCGGCAACTCCACTGGCGCGGCCACCAGGCTCGGCTGCGGTCGGGACATCGACGAGGTGTGGGCGACCATCCACGCCGCCCCGAACGCCCATGAGCTGACCTGCCCTTACTGTCAGGCAGCCCGGGCCAGTCTCGGCGAGCTGGCCACCGCCACCAAAGAGCTGACCGCGGCAGACCGCACCAACCCACTGCTGACGGTGCCATCCCAAGCACTGACCCAGATCATGACGATCGCCCGGACCGAGGTTCGCCGTGGCCGCACCGTTGCCCTTCAACCTGCTCCCGCAGGCGCCGACGGCGTGCCGCTGGGCGAGCCGGATCTGAACGTCAGCGAACAGGCCGTCACCGCCGTCATCCGCCGAACCGCCGACCAACTCAGCGGCCTGGAAGCGCGCCGCTGCACCATCCGGCCGCTCGACGCTGCTCCAGCAGGTGCTGCCACTGCGGGTGGCGCGCTGATCAAGCCGACCGTGATCGCGGTGACCCTCACCGTCAGCGTCAGCCAAACCGCTCGCATCCCTGACCTGATCGGACAGCTACGGCGCCGCGTCACCGAGGCCATCGAACGTCAGGTTGGCATCACCGTGTCCACCATCGACGTCCACGTCGAAGACATCCACGATGCCTGACACCGGCCGCCAGGTTGACATGGGTCCGGACCCGGCGCCCCGAAAACCTCCGACCGCGCCGGCGGAACAGGACCCACAGTTCCTGACCGACACCACAGCACCCGCGGCAAGCCAGAAACCATTGTCGGTGCGCTGCCAGCCTCGCTCGTGCCCGACCTCGCCCGGACAGTGCTCGGCACACCCGGCGTCCTGCGGCTGGAACCGACTCTCAAGGACGCCATTCGCCGCCTCGACCCTCGTAAGCGGGTCGAAGCTGCACGGCGCCACACCATGCCGGGGCATACCGACGGAATTCGCATCACTATCAACGAGGAAACGGTCAACGTCGTCATCGACATCGCCGTCCTGAACACCGCCTCCGCGTTGAACACCGCCCGAGCCGTCCAGTCCGCGGCCATCGTCGCTCTTCAGATGGCGCTCACCCAGACAGCGACCGTCAGCGTCAACGTCCTCAGCATCGAAGATCCACCCGCCGTGACCCGATGACCCAACCCGTCGATGTTCGCTGAACGCGGCGCACCGGGCAGCTCCGGTCCGAGCCGGTACGTGAGGGGTCGGTCACGGTGCGGTCATGAGTGACGTTGTTCTAGGACATCGGGCGCGAAGACCGCCGGGAGCGCATCTCGATTGAGGAGGTGGCGGTCCGACCTTTCGAGCCATCACGGCCGGATTGGACGAGTCATCGGCCCTGCGACAGTCGCACCCCCAACACACGGCACTGCGCGCACGACTCGAGCACCTGCAGGGTCACCGCGCAAGTGGTTGCTCGATGTCCCGAAGCGGATCCCGCTACGGCGATCATGATCTTGACGCGAACCGCATCATGGGCGAGGGCTTCACAATGTTCGGCTTTCGCTTCCCGGGAGTTGGGGCCTGCTCGGCACCTAGTTCGGCGTCCGGGAGGGCAGGGTGCGTTCGTAAAAGACGAGTCCCTGGTCGGCGCCGTTGCGGGAGAAGGTGTCTCACACCTCGATGGTCGGGTAGCCGCTCTCGACGAGCTCGATCAATGTGCCGTCGCTGTCGGACTGGAAGGTCACGGTTACTCGCAGGTCGACGGGTGCGCCTTCGTCCGCTGAGATCGGTGTGAAGCGGCTCGTATAGACGAGCCGGTGCGGTGACTCGACGGCCTCGAAGATGCCGTCTTCTTGGTAGACACGTTCTGGAGTGGGGCCCCAGCGAACGAAGTAGCGGGCCGCCGACTCGCAGGTCGGTGGCGGCCTCGACGACCCACTCGATTTCGTCGCCCTGGTACCAGCGTCCGCGTTGGTCGGCGTCGACCCAACGGTGGAAGGCGACGTCGGGGTGACGTCGAGATGCCGGCGCAGCCGGATGTCGTAGGTCATAGCGATTCGGGACCTGGTGCTTGCAGCAGGGTGTCCCCCAGGGCGCAGTCCGTGCGACGGCGGGGTGCAGCACGTTCGAGCGGGACGCCTCTGCTACTTCGTGGCCACGGACAGCCGGTGGAGAGGCCGAGGGGTGGCCACAGCGATGACCGCCACGGTGCTCCACTGGACCAACGAAGCCGGCGCGCACCGGGCGTCCCTGGACGCCAGCCCAGCCGGTCTGTCCATCTACTCACGACTGGGATTCGCGCCAGTCAGTTCCGCCAACCTGTTCGCCTCGTTCCGATAGACAGGCAATACATGAAGCACCAAGCCCGCTGCACGTGCGTCTCTTAGGGGGCGATTGGCATGGGCTTCACCGCAATTCAGGCCATCGTTGAGCACTCCGTTGTATGACCGTGTCGTCGGCCACCCGACGGGATCGCGTCGCGACGGTTAGCTACGGTCGGCCGGCTATGCCGTGGCGCACAGCACTGTGCCGCCGGGCAGGTCCAGGACACGAACCTCAGCAAACCCTGCTGCGGCGAGCATGTGCTCCGATACCGACGCCGTGGTCGTGCCACCACCGACCATCGCGTTGCGCAGGTCGGTGATTGCACCGACTGCGCCGCCGTCCGTATTGGTGTTGATCGGCATGACCACAGCGCCGCCCGGGCGCACGGCCCGGCGCAGCGGCGGTAGGGCTTGGTCCAGCACCGCTTGCGGCAGAAACGGCTGCGGCAGCCAGATCAGGTCGAACGCGCCGACGTCGGTGATGTCGACAACCGACGTCTCGCGCAACTCGATTCGGTCGGCGAGGCCCTCTCGGGCGACGTCCTCGGCAGCGACGGCCAGCATGGGCCCACTGATGTCGATACCGACCGCCTGCAGATGGGGTACGTCCGACACAGGGCAATGCAGATGCCCCCGCCGCCCACGCCGACATCGAGGAACGCCGCACCGGGCCGCCCCAGTCGCTCGGGGAAGCCCGGCAACCCGTCCAAGGCCATGGTGAAAAGCCGGGCCACCATGGGGCCGCTGCCAGCCGATCGCCAGCGGATGAGCTGCGGATCTTCCTCGGACCAACCAGCCGGGGCGCCGCGGGCGTACCGCAACGCCATGCTGAGCTGTTCGTCGACGAAACCTGCTATCGAGGATACCGAGGCTCCGGGCGGGAGCAGGGCGCGTAGCTGCGGCGAGGGCCCGAACGGATCGCGGTCCAGCCAACCGGTTTCCACTAGAAGCCGCTGCGAGGCGTGGGCGAGTTCATCCTCCACCGGCGCTGCCGTCTCCAGCAGTCCTTCCCGCGCCAGGCGCCCCAGCGCGGCGGTAACCCACAGGCCCACCTGCATCTCATCAGCGGGATTGGTCATGACACAAGTATCCGCTGTCCGCCCGCGAACAGGCTCCCCCGCGAAGGTGGCAGCGGGGCCTAGCGACCGCACGCGTGGTTCCGGGGCTCGTGCACCAATAGCGCCTCATCACCACAGTCTTGGCCCCAAAATGGGGCGTGCCACGCCGAGGCAGGACAGTGCGGGCCTGGCGCAAAGAGTTCGAGGAGAACGGGCTGGCCGAGTGGGGCAAGGTCAAGGCCGGCCGTGGTCGCAAGAGTGCGATCACCGATGAGCAGGTCGCCGAGATCATCAGGCTGACGACTCAGCCCGGATCCACCGATGGGGGTGACGGTGTGAGCGTGGCGTAGAACGAGAATGCCCTTGCTGGGCGGGAGAATCGGAGTTCTCACACACACGATTCGTAGCCGAGCAAGGGACACCTCGTAAGTGAAAGCCTCTCACACGATCCGACCTGTCTTCGATGACCCGAATCTGGTGTCGTGTGCGGGCTTGGTGCCGGCGCTGCGGCTGGCCGAGTCCGCTGGCCTGTACGACCTTCTGGAGCAGGTGTCGGTGCCGTCGCCCAACGCCGGGGCCAAGACCGCCGGTGTGGTCGGTGGGATGCTCGCCGGTGCCGACAGCGTCGACGATCTGGACCTGCTACGGCACGGCGGGATGGGTCGGTTGTTCGCTGGGGTGCGGGCGCCCTCGACGTTGGGCACCTTCCTGCGCTCATTCACCCACGGCCACGTGCAGCAGCTGGACAAGGTCAGCGGGGACCTGCTGGCCGGGCTCACGACGCGGGTGCCCGGGCTGCGCCGGCGGCGAGCTGATGGGATCGGGTTCGTCGATGTCGACGACACGGTCCGGCAGGTTCACGGGTACGCCAAGCAGGGTGAGCGTTTGGTTACACCGGGGTGCGGGGGTTGAACATCCAGCTGGCGACGATCAGCACCCCGACCGCGGCGCCGGTCATCGCGCGGGCCCGACTCCGCAAGGGCAACACCGCGTCGGCAACCGGCGCCGGGCGGCTGCTGGCCCAAGCCATCACGACCGCCAAGGCCGCTGGCGTCAGTGGGCAGATCATGTGCCGCGCGGACTCGGCGTACTACGGCTGGGCGTTCGTCGGGACCGCGCTGCGGCACAAGGCGTGGTTCTCAGTGACGCCTGAACGACACCGTCGGTGACTGCGGCGATCACCAGCATCCCTGCCGAGCCTGGCAGGCCATCGAGTATCCGAACGCGATCTATGACGAGGCTGAGCAACGCTGGGTCTCTGATGCGCAGGTCGCCGAGGTTGACTTCGTCGCGTTCACCGGACGCCGCAAAGCCGAGCACGGGGCCGGCTGGTCGTGCGTCGGGTGAAGCGACTCCAGCCGCTGGCGCGACGGTAGCGAGCAGGGCGAGCTGTTCGACTCCACCGTCACCACGCCTTCATCACCAACAGCGCCCTGCCCATGGTTGAGGCTGACGGCATCACCGCGACCACGCCCTGGTCGAACAGACCATCGCCGAGATCAAAGACGGCCCGCTCGCGCACCTGCCATCGGGTAAGTACGCGGCCAAGCCGCGTGGCTCGCCTGCGCGGTAATCGCGTTCAACATCGCCCGCGCCACCGCCGTCGCGGCGGCCATGCCCACCGCCAGGTGGGCCACCCTGCGGTCCCGGATCATCAACATCCCCGCCCGCATCGCAACCACCGGACGGCGGCTCGTGGTGCACCTGCCAGCCCACTGGCCCTGGACACCCGGCTGGCAGTCGCTGTGGTCGACCACACCGACCCCCCCGCCGCGATCACGACCTGACCACCCAGCCAGCGACGGCGCGACCAAGGACACCGACGTGGAAAGAGCCGGAGCAGACCGGCCAGTCAGCCACGCCCAGCGCACTCCAGCGGCCACGCACACCACCGAAACACCGACCACAAACCAACACCGGTGGATCGGGCTCAGGAGAGGCCGAAGGGCCACACGCATTGGTCGTGCCGCACGATGGCGGCCCGGGTCGGTGTCAGTCCCGCTACTGTGCAACGCATTTGGTGTGGCTGCCGGGTGAATCCTGACCCCCTGGTGCCGACTGACTCCGTCAAGGACCTCAACGCCAAGATCCGCGCCTTCGTCGACGGCTGGAACGACCGTGGCCACCCCTTTCGTGTGGACCAGGACCGCCGATCAAATCCTCGCAAAAGCCAACCGTCAGAAGACCTCAAAGGCGGGGCACTGAACCGAGTCTGGCCAGACACCGGCCCGACCGGAATCGTCTAATAGCCGCGCATCTTTCTGTGATTGATCGGTCGGCAGGTAGGCACGGTGGGACCGTTACCCGCGGGCCCTGCGGGACCGCGCTGGCGACCTCGCGGCTCGAGCAGCGCTGCTCGCGCGTCAGAGACGTCTTTCCAGCACGCCCAGGTCGCGCTCGGCGAATGTCCAATGAGCCCATTCCTCGTGGACGACGGCTCCGACGCAACGCTGTACCGAATAGGTGCCCGGCGGAGGGTAGCCAGAGGTGCAGATCTCGACGTTGCTGGCCAGTTGATTGTCGGTCAGCCCGGCGATGACCTCGGCCACCGACGTCATGCGCTCAGCGTGCACGGTGAGGATCTCGTCGAGCGAGGGACGCGCGTCAGGGTCGTTGGGCAGCAGCGGGTCGGGCTCCGCCTCGGTATGTAGCAGTCCGAGCGGGCTGTACGGCCGATCCTTGCCCAAACTGCGCGCACCACCCAGGCGTCGATGCAGAACACGAGGTGGCGCAGCGTCTCGATGTACGACCACTCGTCTTCGACCCGCTCGTGCAGCAGATGCGGCGGCAGCCGCCGCGCTCGCTCCATGCTCTGCGCCCACATCTCTTCGGCCACTGGCCACGCTTCCCGGAACTCTATCGCGGTCGTCGGCCGCATCTTCGCGCGTCGCGGATCTCGGCGGTCGAGCTCGGCTTCGACGAGGGGGCCCACGTCAACCCCGTTCAAGGTCAAGCCGCGGATCTCGCCGTCGATGTCGACGTTCTCCAGCCAGGCGCCACGGATCAAAGCATCGATGAAGTAGACGTTGCGCATACGGACATTGGTGAAGTCGATCTCCTCAAACTTCGCCCCGGACAGATCCTCCCTGTAGAACTCAGTCACCACAAGAGTCTCGCGCACGAGGCCACAGGGAGCCGCAAGAGTCGCGTCACTTCGTCCACAAGTCGACCACGTGCTGACTCGTCAAACCCGTGCAGCGGCGGGCTTGACCGGTCCACTCGCGGTGGGCGCTCACGGGCGGCTCGGAGGTCCGTCCACCGTCAGACGTCTTCAGACTTGGCGGAGGCACCGCCGTCACGGCGGTGCCTCCGCGGGCGACCCGCGGCCGCGTATGGGTCAGGAGGCTGCGGGGTACCCCGGCCGGTCGTCAACCTGCCCGACTGTTTGAACAGTGCCGTACCCACCGGACTGTGTGGACGTCGCGCGCGAACGCTGCCAGGAGGTGTTGACCTCCTTGGCCAGGACGCTGCAGGAACGGCTGGCGTTCCGGACGTCCCCCCAGGCGTTCTGGGCCGCCTTGACCACCGCTGGGTCCGTGCGCACCTGGTCGACCCGGTACGCCATACCGCCGGCCCGGCCGCTGAACTCGTTGATGTTGATCCGCGCCATCGGTGTCTCCCACCGTCGGGAGGGATGTCGGTTCACCCCTGATGACCCGGACGCTACGACGACTTAGCAACTTAGTCAAGGCAACAATGCTATGTTCGAGATGTTGTGCCGTTGCGTGCTAAGTTCCGCAGCATGGACCACTCGCGCGACGCTCTCGGCCGGGCCGTCCGGGAGCTGCGGGAGTCCCGAACCCCCCGGCTCAGCCAGGAGGAGCTAGGTCGGCGCGCCGGGTACCGGACCGGCGCCGGCGTTTCCATGTCGCGGATCGAGAACGGCGTCACCCGGCCCGGTCCCAAGCGCCTCGCCGGCATCGCGACCGCACTAGGAGTGACGGTGCGGGAGCTGGAGACCCGTGGGGCCTCACCAGTCCCCCGCCTCCGATCCTCGCGGCGCCCTATCCGCGTCCGAGCAACGGCCTACCGAGCCGACTGCCAGGCAGGTCACCGCCCGCGAGCCGGAGTCGTCCAAGGAGCGGATGCGCCGCATCCAGGCGGTCTTCGAGCGCCGCAACAGCGAGGCCGTCGCCAAGGCAGAGGCGTTCAATGCCGCACACGACCGCGCCCGAGACGAGTTCTTCCTGTCCTTCGTCGGCACCGCGCGGACCATTCGTGGGCTGCCGGCTGTGGCGGCCCTGACGAGCACCTCAAACCCCGGGATGGGTTCGACCAGCGAGGCGTCGCTGCGAAGACAGCTTGCGGCGTTCGGCATCGCCGGGACCCTCGTCTCGGGGACCGGCGCGGCGGCCGCCGACGACGAGGTGGACCGTGAGGACGCGTACAACGCCGTCGTCGCGACCGCCGTCCTCACGCCCCCGCCCACGATTGCCACTCAGCCGGACGTTCCTGCTCTCGCGAGGACCCGTGCCATTGGTGCCCTTCTGGGTGGTGCGACACGGGCCGGCGGTGCGGGCGCCACGGCAGCTATGGTGCTCGCCGGCCTGGCCACCGCCGCGTCGCCGCTGTTCGCCGCCAGCACCCTCGCCTGGCTGGCCCGCCGCAGCCGCCAGCAGAATGAGACGCTGCGCCTCCAACTTGACGCGGCCGAGGCCAACCTCGCCGCTACCGAGCGGGGCTTCGACGCGGTGATGGCCCTCCTCGGTCGGGCCACCGAGTGCCTCGACTACATCGCCGTTCACGCTGGCCACGCCCAGCGCCGCTGGCAGGGTCAGCTACCCGACACGGAACGGCCCTGGAGCGACCTCAGCTCCGAGCAGCAGCGTCAGTACGCCGCCTTCGTCGAGATCGCCGCCTGTCAGGTGTGCGTGGACACCGTCAACATGACCGACCTCCTCGCGGCCACCGGCCAACAGCAGGCCGCACTCATCCAGGTCGCTGAGGACGTCCTGACGCTCGCTCAGCACGACGTCGAAGCCCTCGTCTGAGTGAGTCGGCTGGGCGGTGAGCGTTGGTGCACGCCAAAGCGGTGCATATGTCCGGAGTCGCAACATGGCACTCTGGTGTGGTGCCATCAGTTGGCGATCGTGACGGATTTGGACGCTATAGCGTCTTGGACGAGACAGACGACGGGCTCGTCTGCGCCCACGTGCGGTTGGACCGGTGCGCACGTTGGGCTTCACGCCTACCGAGCGTATGGAATGACAGCCAACGCATATCGAGCTCGGTACGGGCTGCTTCGCAGCCGGGGCTTGGTGGCCTCCAACATCCGGGAGAAGATCCGGGCCAACGGTCGCGCCGGGATGCCGTCCCGGGCTGCTTTCGTCGCACGCTGAGACCCTGCCGCCGCTACGGCAGAGCGGTTGCGAATTGGCCGACGGGCGACCGCCGAGGCGGCGGGTCGTGATGCGCGGATGTCATTGGTCGGGCGACGAAGTCGAATCGAGACCGTCGTCGTGTGTGAGTGGTGTGGGATGCAGTTCTGTCCGTTAGGCAACAAGCCTCGGCGGTTCCGCAGCCACTCTGGCGCGAGTCGGCACGCTCGACAAGCCACGCAAGGAACGGGGCCCTCTCGTCCAACTTGCCCGGCCGGTTGCACGTCGGGGCCGCTTCGACCTCTTGACGAGCCAATCTTGTAACGATCCGGCCTCTCTCGCCCTGAACCCAAGCGCCCCGTTACCCCACGGGTGCCCCACGTGAGCAGCTGCGGGAGACGTTTTCGCAGTTCAGAAGCCTGCGATTCTGGTGGGCGATACTGGGTTTGAACCAGTGACCTCTTCCGTGTCAAGGAAGCGCGCTACCACTGCGCCAATCGCCCCGGGGTGGCCGTTGCCGGCCGGTGGATGTCGAGGTGGAGACGGGATTTGAACCCGTGTACGCGGCTTTGCAGGCCGCTGCCTCGCCTCTCGGCCACTCCACCGCGAAGGCAAGTCAATCGGTGCCTCCGAGCGGACGACCGGGCTCGAACCGGCGACCTCAACCTTGGCAAGGTTGCGCTCTACCAACTGAGCTACGTCCGCGCGAACACCAGCGGTGTAACTTCCCCGCTCGGTGCAGGTAGACAGTATCGGAACTGGCAGGCGATTCCCAAACCGAGCCGACCGCGCGAGACACGGCGAGACAGCCCGTTCAGGAGGCCTTCCGGGCGCTGCACCTCGGGACGCCTCCGACGGCCACGACAGGTCCAGATACTGCTGCTCCGACGCCATGAGGTCGCCGAGCACCCGCGTCCTCGTCGGCGCCGTAGGACCGGCGGCGCTCCATCTCCGTGCGGGCCCATTCCACGAGGCGCGTGGTCGGCGACGTCCGGACCTGGACCGGCCAGAGGACCCGGGTGGCCGCGTTGAGGCCGGCACCGATGAGGACGGCGATGGCCACCGCATACAGCCAGATCAGCACCACGATCGGCGCCGACAGCGGGCCGTAGATCGAGGTGCCGTCCAGCGACATCCCGACCGTCCCGCGCACGACGAACGACGCCACCACCCAGATCAGCAGCGCCAACACCGCCCCCGGAGTGTCGCGCCACCACCGGGCCTTGTGCGGGGTGGCGATGTGGAACAGCGTCGTCAGGGCGGCGACCGTCGCGGCGACCACCACCGGCCAGTAGAGCGACCCGAGGAAGCGCACGCGGTCCGGCAGCCAGCCGTCGATGAGGGTCGGCCCGAGCAGCACCAGCGGGATGATCACCACCCCGAACGACCAACGCGGTCAGGTACAGCGAGAACGAGAGCGCGCGGGTGCGGACGATGCCGCGGACTCCGCTCTGGCCGTACATGATCGAGATGGTGTCGACGAAGACGTTGAGCGCGCGGGAGCCGGACCACAGCGCCAGGAGGAACCCGAGCGACACCAGCTCGAACCGGCCGCTGCGGAACACGTCGTCGACGGTCGGAAGCAGGACCTGGGTGATGCTCGCCTCGGTGAGGAACTGGGCGGCATACTCGCGGATCGAGGCGGTGACCTGGTCCACCGCCGCGCGGCCCACCAGCTGCCCGACGTAGCCGACGCCACCGAACAGCGCGAGGACCAAGCGGCGGCAACGAGAGCAGCATGAAGAAGGCCGGCCTCGGACGCGAGCCCGGTGACCCGGTAACGCAGACACGCACGGATGGTCTCGAGCACCAGCCGTGCGGTCGTCGTGGCGCCGTGGACCTTGTCCAGCTCACGGCGGATCCTGGCCTTCACCGTCATCGACGCCCACGCTAGCCGCGGCTGCGCTAGCAACGCCCTCCGTGACACGGGTGGCGCTCGTGACAGATTGTGACTGGCTAGCATCGGCGAGTGGCGACGCACGAGGTGACCAACCAGGTGCCGCCGCTCGCCGGCTACGACGTCTTCGGCGCCGACCACGTCCTCGTCGAGGCGCTCGTCGCGGTGGGGCGATCCTGCGGACGGTCCGTCGCTCCACGAGCTCGGCACCCTCGCCGGCTCGCCCGCTGCCCAGGCGTGGGCCGACGACGCCGAACGCTACCCGCCCCGGCTGCAGTCGCACCGGCCGACCGGGGAACGCGTCGACCAGGTCGACTACCACCCGGCGTACCACTCGCTGCTCGGCACCGCCGTCGCCAACGGGCTCACCGCCGAGCCGTGGACCCGCCCGACCGGTTCCGGCGCGCACGCTGCGGCGGGCCATCGGGTTCGTGGTCTGGAGCCAGGTGGACGCCGGTCACGGCTGCCCCGTGTCGATGACGTATGCGGCGGTGCCGGCCCTCCGCCACGACCGCGAGCTCGCGGCGCGGTGGGTTCCCCGGCTCGCCGCGCGAGACTACGAGCCGGAGCTGCGGCCGCTGCTCGACAAGACCGGTGCGCTCTGCGGGATGGGCATGACCGAGAAGCAGGGCGGCTCGGACCTGCGCGCCAACACGCACCCGCGCCGCGGCCGCGGCCGGCGGACCGGTCCCCGGCGCCGCCTACCGGCTCACCGGCCACAAGTGGTTCTGCTCGGCGCCGATGAGCGACGGCTTCCTCATGCTCGCGCAGGCCCCGGGAGGCCTCGACCTGCTTCGTCGTGCCGCGAGTGCTGGACGACGGGACACGGAACCCATTCGCCCTCCAGCGGCTGAAGGACAAGCTGGGGAACCGGTCCAACGCGTCGGCCGAGGTGGAGCTCGACGGCACGTGGGGCTCCCGGCTCGGTGACGAAGGGCGCGGCGTGCGCACCATCATCGACATGGTCGCGGCCACCCGCCTCGACTGCGTGCTCGGCTCGGCGGCGACGATGCGCGCGGCGCTGACCCGAGCGGTCCACCACGCTCGGCACCGGGTCACCTTCGGCGCCCTGCTCGCCGACCAGCCGCTCATGCTGGCGGTCCTCGCCGACCTTGCGGTCGAGTCCGAGGCGGCCACCCTGCTCGGTATGCGGCTCGCCCACGCGGTCGACGAGGAGGACTCCGCCTTTCTGCGGCTCGCGGTCGCCGCAGCCAAGTTCTGGGTCTGCAAGCGGACCCCGCCGATGGTCGCCGAGGCGCTGGAGTGCCTGGGCGGCAACGGCTACGTCGAGGAGCACGGCCTGGCTCGGCTCTACCGGGAGGCGCCGCTCAACTCGATCTGGGAGGGCTCCGGCAACGTCAACGCCCTCGACGTCCTGCGCGCCGCGACTCGGGAACCCCTCGCCGTCGAGGCGCTCGACAAGGAGCTGTCGCTGGCACGAGGGCTGGACCGCCGCGTGGACATGGCCGCCGACCGCACGATGGCCGCGGTTCGAGCCGCGGCCACCGCGGACCCGGTCGACGCCGCGCTCGGTGCGCGGCGGCTCGTCCACGACGTCGCCACCGCCCTGCGAGGCGGCCCTCGTGGTCCGCTACTCCCCCGCGGTCGTCGCGGACACCTTTGTGGCCAGCCGGCTCGGCGGGGTGGACGGGCGGGCGTTCGGGACGCTGCCGATCGGGCTCGCCGCCGCCCGGGAGGTCGTCGGCCTGGCTCTCACCTGCGTCCGGACGCCGCCCAGTCACTCGCCGGTCGCCCCGTCCACCAGCTCGCGCACGATGTCGAGATGGCCGGCGTGCCGGGCGTACTCCTGGACCAGATGCAGCAGGACACGCTCCAGCGGTGGCGGCCGGCCGCCGTCCCACCGGTCACTGGGCGCGCCGACGTCGGCGAGGTCGTGAGCCATCACCACGTCACGGGTGTGCCGCCCGCCGGCGTCGAACGCGTCTAGCAGGTCCTCGATGCGGTCGCTCGGCGGCGCGTACCAGCGGTCGTCTCGCGTGTCGGCCCACGGGTCCGGCACGTCGACGCCCTCGAACCCCCAGACGACCCAACGGCGTTCGACATTGACGAGGTGCTTGACCAGCTCGATCGGGGTCCAGCCGGACGGGAGCCGACTGGTGCGCAGGGCCACGTCGTCGAGGCCGGTCACCTTGTCGCGCACGGTCCACCGGTAGAAGTCGAGGTACTCGAGGAGCACCTCCCGGCGGTCGTTCCGGGGATTGGTCGGCTCCGGGAAGTCCATCAGCTCGCGTCGAGGCGCGCGAGCTCCGCCGCGACGTCGAAGTCCATCACCGGCCAGGTGGGATCCATGTCGGTGAGGGCGTCGAGGAGCAGCTGTTGCACCGCATACCGCGCGTACCACTTCTTGTCGGCCGGCACCACGTACCACGGCGCGGCCTTGGTGGAGGTCCTCGTGAGGGCGACCTGGTAAGCCTCCATGTAGTCGTCCCAGCGCAGGCGTTCGTCCACGTCACCCGGGTTGTACTTGTAGTGCTTGTCGGGGCGTTCGAGTCGTTCGCGGAGGCGGGCCTTCTGCTCGTCCTTGGAGATATAGGTCATCACCTTGACGATCCGGGTGCCCGACGCGATGACCTCGCGCTCGAACGCGTTGATCTGCGCGTAGCGCTTGGTCCACTCCGCCTTGGGCACCAGGTCGTGGACGCGCGCCACCAGCACGTCCTCGTAGTGCGAGCGGTCGAAGACGCCGATCTTCCCCGGTCCGGGCAGCGCGTTGCGGATCCGCCAGAGGAAGTCGTGCTTGCGCTCCTCCGGACTCGGCGCCTTGAACGCCGTGGCGCGGATTCCCTCCGGGTCGATCTGGCTGACGACATGGCGCATGATGCCGCCCTTGCCGGACGTGTCCATGCCCTGGACCACCAGCAGGAGCGCGCGGTGGCCGCCGCCCCTGGATTCGGCGAACAGCTTCTCCTGCCAGTCCCCCAGCTCGCGGGCGTGTTCGGCCAAGGCCTCCTGGCCCTTGGTTTTGCCACCGTCGAAGCCCGGCGTGCCGGCCGGGTCGACATCGGCCAGCCGGAAGCCCGGACCGACGCGCAGCAGCTGCTCGATCGACGCCGGCGGCCCGTGCTGTTGGTCCTTCGCGGACTTCTGGCCCTTCGCGGGCTCCTGGTCGTTCGAGGACTTCGAGGACTTGGAGGACTTCGAGGTCTTCGCGGACTTTGAGTGCTTCGACTTCTTCGCCATGACGGCCATCCTGCCGGTTGTCATCCGGGTGGACGAGATACTCGCAGGATGCGCCTTCTCATGGCGGACCTGGCCGGCGCGCCCCCGGTCGGTCGCGGCCAGCCCCTGGACGACGGCTCGCTGGCGAAGGTCTATGCCGAGCAACCACGTCAGGGCGTGTGGGTGCGGGCGAACTTCGCCACCAGCCTGGACGGGGCGATCACCGGGCCAGACGGCCGCTCGGGTTCGGTCAACACCGTCGCGGACCACGTGGTGTTCGAGCTGCTGCGGGCGCTCAGTGACGTCGTTGTCGTCGGCGCCGGCACCCTGCGGGCGGAGGGCTACACCGCGTTGACCGTCGCAAACCGCTGGCAGGAAACACGATTCGGCATGGGACTGGACATCGAGCTGCCGTTGGTGTGCGTCTCGAACTCGGGCGAGGTGCCCGCCCGGCTTCGGGATGCGCCTCCCGGCCGGGTGCTCATGGCGACGCATACCGGGTCGCCCGGACTCTCCGAGGCCCAGCGGGTGCTCGGCACCGACCAGGTGCTCATCTGTGGCGACGACGCCGTCGACGACGCGCGGCTGGTCGAGCTGCTCGGCGACCGCGGCTGGACCCGCGTCCTCACCGAAGGCGGCCCGCACCTGCTGAGCTCGATGATCGCCGCTGGGGTCCTCGACGAGGTATGCCTGTCGCTCACGCCCGTCGTCGTCGGTGGTTCCGGCCCTCGCATGACGTCTGCGGCGGCGCCCGTAACGGGTTACGTACCAAGGGTGCTCGTCGAGGAGGACGGCACCCTGATGGGCCGCTGGTTCCGGTCCTGATCGCTGTTAACCGCGTTCAGCGGGTAAGGAACTCGGCCAGCACCCGCTCCCACCGGATGGAGTCGAGGTTCCACTCCTTGCAGTGACGTGCGGTGTCCCACCGCTCCAGCGTCACGACGTCGGGACGCGCGGCCGCCAGCGCGATCGACGGTCCCGCCGGCACGAACTCGTCGTCCACCGAGTGCTGGATGAGGATCAGGTGGTGGATCTCCTCTGCCCGGGCCACCCAGTTCGTCAGGGCGACGTCGACCGGGTCGTGGACGCCGACGAGGTGCCGGGTGGCCCGGCGGCCCATCACCAGCGTCCCGAGGTCGCGCAGCGGCGGCGGGATGTGGTGCAGCCGCGCGTGGTGTGCCAGGACGTCACCCCAGTCGACGACCGGAGCGTCGAGGAAGACGGCCTCGACGGCGTCGTCCAACGCCGTCTGCTTGAGGGTCTGCAGGACCACCGCGCCGCCCATCGACCACCCGCCGAGCACCACGCCGGTCGCTCCCGCGCCCATCGCATACTCCAGGGCCGACTCGACGTCTCGCCACTCGCTGAGGCCGAGGTTGTAGCGCCCGTCCGGTGCCGGCGGACCGCCGGGGTCGTTGCGATAGGTGACAACGAGACAGGTGTACCCCAGGCGGAGCAGGACCGGGACGGCGCGCAGGCACTCCTCACGGCGCGCCGCACGACCGTGGACCAGGACCGCCCAGCGACCGTTCGAGACTCGCGGTTCGAGCAACCAGGCCGGCATCGGTCCTAGCTCGCCCTCGACCGCTACGTCGCGATAGGGCAGCCCGAGGCTGGTCATCGGGTCGGACCAGTAGAAGTATGAGTTCCACCGCGCGGTGCCGGGCGCCAGCTCCCCCTTGTCGACCGCGACCAGCCGCCGGACAACCGTGCCGGCCCGGTCGTCGCGCTCGAGAATGTCACCCACGCGCGCGTGACCGGCGCCGCCGTCGAGCCACAGGCCGTAGCGGCCGGGGACCGCGGTCTCGGGTCCGGCGGCGAAAGTCACCCGATCGGCCTCGACCGCGAGGATTTCGACGTCGTCCGGCCGGCGGTGGTCCGGGGTGAGGACCTTGCGGGCGAAGTACGTCGCGGTGGCGAGCGAGCCGCTCACGGCCGCACCGACCACCGCCGCACCGCTGGCTCCGGCCACCCAGAGCACCTTCTGGGCCGTGGAGGCGTCGGTGCGGGTCGGTGCCACGTGCGCCATCGTCTCAGGCGCGGTACCCGAGAACCGGGGCAGGAGACAATGGCCGGCGTGATGCAGCCCGTGGACCTGCCCATCCAGCCGATGCTCGCCAAGGCGGTCAAGGAGGTACCCGCGGCCGACAGCGTCGCCGGCGGGCTGGTCTACGAGCCCAAGTGGGACGGCTTCCGGTGCCTGGTTCTGCGCGACGGGGACGAGGTGGAGCTGGCCAGCCGCGGGAGCCGGCCGCTGACGCCCTACTTCCCCGAGGTCGTCGAGAACGTGCGCCGGCTGCTGCCCGAGAAGTGCGTCATCGACGCCGAGATCGTGGTCCGCAGCGGCTCGCCCGGCGAGGAGCGGCTGCAGTGGGAGCACCTGTCGCAGCGGATCCACCCGGCGACGTCGCGCATCCGCAAGCTGTCGCAGGAGACGCCGGCGGAGCTCGTGTGCTTCGACCTGCTGGCGCTGGGTGAGGAGTCGCTGATGGACCTGCCGTTCCGCGAGCGGCGGGCCCGCCTGGAGAAGTCGCTCAACGGGCTCGAGGACGGCGACCCCATTCACCTCACCCAGGTGACGACCGATGCCGATGTGGCGCGCGACTGGTTCGAGCGGTTCGAGGGAGCAGGCCTCGACGGGGTCGTGGCCAAGCCGTTGGAGCAGGCATACGCGCCCGGGCAAGCGAACCATGTTGAAGATCAAGCACTCTCGCACCGCCGACGCGGTGGTCTACGGCTACCGCGTGCACAAGTCCGGCCACGGAGTCGGCTCGCTGCTGCTCGGGCTCTACACCGACGTGGAGGGCGAGGAGAAGCTGGTCGGGGTGGGGGGAATTGCGGCGTTCACCCAGAAGCGGCGGCTCGAGCTGGTGGACGAGTTCGAGCCGCTGGTCGTCCGCGACGACGACGGCAACCCCGTGGACGCGGCCACCGACCGCTCACGGTTCTCGTCGGCCAAGGACGTCTCCTACGTGCCGGTGCGTCCCGAGCGGGTGGTCGAGGTGGCGTTCGACCAGCTCGAGGGCGCCCGGTTCCGACACGCGGTGACGTTCCTGCGCTGGCGGCCGGACCGGGAGCCGACGTCCTGCCGGCTCGACCAGGTGGACCGCGCCCCGGCCTACGACCTCGCCGAGGTGCTCACCACCGGGTGAGTATGACGGTCAGGGACGGTCAGCGGCGGCGGCGCCTCGGCGAGTCCCAGCCCCCGGGCGGCTCCTCGGGGTTGTCCCGCATGTACCCGCCCTCGTCGGGGAGGTACTCGGAGTCCTCGTAGCGCTTCCTCGACGGCTGCACTCGAGGCGGCTCCCCCGGCATCTTCGGGTAGTCCGGCGGGAAGTTCAGCTCCGGAAGGCCCGCAGCCGCGTCGCGGTCCCACCATTCGAGCGCTCCGTCGATGGTGCCGACCGAGTCCGGCATCGACGCCCACGGGTCGTGACCCTGCTCGACCAGCGTCGGCACCGTCCGGACGGTGAAGTCCCCCGGACTGACATCGGTGAGGTCGTCCCAGGCCACCGGCATACTCACCGGCGCTCCGGGCAACGGGCGCGGGCTGAACGCCGACGCGATGGTGCGGTCGCGGTTGGCCTGGTTGAAGTCGACGAAGACCTTCTGGCCCCGTTCCTCCTTCCACCAGGAGGTCGTGACCAGCTCGGGCATCCGCCGCTCGAGCTCGCGGGCGACGGCGATGACCCCGTGCCGCACGTCGAAGGAACTCGTGCGTCGGCTCGATGCGGGCGTGCACGTGGACGCCGCGGTTGCCGGAAGTCTTGGCGTATGCGGTGAGGCCCAGGTCCGCGAGCACCCGCCGCAGCTCGAGCGCGGCCACGGCCGCATCATGGAAGTCGCGGCCGGGCTGTGGGTCCAGGTCGATGCGCAGCTCGTCGGGGTTGTCGGTGTCACCCTCCTCTCCCGTCACCGACACGGGCCAGGGGTGGAGGGTGATGGTGTTCATCTGGACCGCCCACACCGCCACGGCCAGCTCGTTGAGCACCAGCTGAGGGTGCTTGCGGCCCGATGGGTAGGTCAGCGTGACGGTCTGCGCATAGTCGGGGACCCCGCGCGGCGGGTTCTTGGCGAAGAACTCCTCGCCGTCGATGCCGGCCGGGAACCGCTGGAGGGTGATCGGCCGGTGCCCCACGATGGGCATGAACCACGGGCCCACGCTGACGAAGTACTCAGCGAGCACCAGCTTGGTGATGCCGGTACCCGGCCACAGCTCGCGGTCCGGGCTGGAGATGCGCACCTCCCGGGCGCCGTCCGGACCGGGGACCTCCACCGTCGTCGCGTCCTTGGCCGCCATGCCGGTCAGCCTAGAGCGGCGGACACGCTGATTTCTTGACCCGGTGTTTACCCGGCGGGCGTCGCGGGCTGTCCTCGGCGCGGGCTACGTTTCAGCGATTCGCGGGATAGCCGTCCCGCGTCACGCGCTTCACACCCCCGAAATCCGGAGTGTCCGTTGTCCTCGTGGTCCTTGTCTTCCTCCACCCGCGGCCTGGCCGCCCTGGCGCTCCTGCCCCTCCTGGGCAGCGCCGCCCTCGTCGCCGCGGCCCCCGCCGCCCAGGCCGTCGACACGACGTCGCCGGTGGTCATCAGCGAGGTGTATGGAGGCGGCGGCAACTCGGGTGCCACCTACACGAACGACTTCATCGAGCTCTACAACAACGGCACCACGCCGGTCGACCTGTCGGCGTGGTCGGTGCAGTACGCGTCCTCCACCGGCGTGAGCTACCAGCTCACCGCCCTGCAGGGATCCATCGCGGCGAAGTCCTTCTACCTGGTTCAGGAGGCCAAGGGAGTCGGCGGCACGACGGCCCTGCCAACGCCAAACGCCATCGGCACCATCCCGCTCAGTGCCACGGCCGGAAAGGTGGCCCTCGTGAACAACCAGACCGCGCTCGGGTGTGGCGCCGACTGCGACGAGGCTGCAGGAGTCGTGGACTTCGTGGGTTACGGCACCGCCAACGACTTCGCCGGCACCGGGCCGACGGCGACGACCACCGCCACCGCCTCGGCGCAGCGGACCATCAGCCCGTTCACGAACGCCGGCAACAACGCGACCGACTTCGCCCTGGCCGCACCGACGCCCAAGGCGCCACCGGTCACCGTGACGCCGGCGGTGGACTGCGCTGTGACCCCCAACGATCCGGCCTGCCAGCCGGGACCGAAGACCATCCAGGACATCCAGGGCAGCGGGTTCCTCTCCCCCGAGCGCGGCAACGTCGTCGACCGGGTCGCGGGAATCGTCACGGCGGTCCGGTCCCAAGGCAGCAGCCGCGGCTTCTGGATCCAGCAGCCCACCCCGGACGCCTCACGACCGGCGGCCTCCTCGGGGATCTTCGTGTTCACCAGCACGCCGGCCGCCGTCGGCGATGCGGTGCTGGTCACCGGCAAGGTCTCGGAGTACTACACGCTGTCGTCAGGCGAGTCGCCGGCGACCACCGCCAGCCTCTCGGTCACCGAGATCACGCCCACGGTGGTCACCGTCGTGAGCGAGGGCAACCCCCTGCCGGCCGCCGTGGCGCTGACGCCGGAGCTGGTCCCGAGCACGTACGCCCCCTCGGGGCCGGAAGGCTTCAACATCGAGAGCATCGGCACCGTGGACCCGGCTCACTCGGCTCTCGAGTTCTGGGAGGCCCACGAGGGCATGCTCGTCACCGTCAACGACGCCCGCGTCGTCGGCCCGGGCAAGGCTCAGTTCGGCGAGATCTACGTGACATTCAAGTCGGAGGAGCTGCGCACTCCCCGGGGCGGCACCTACATCGCGAGCTACGACCAAACACCGACCGGTCGCCTCCTCGTCACGCCGGTCAACGGGCAGGTGCCGCCGCGCGAACGTCGGCGACGTCCTCAGCGGAGCCACCACCGGGCCGGTCGACTGGTCCACGTTCGGTGGGTATGCGGTCGCCGCCACCACCGTCGGCACGTATGTCGACAACCACCTTCTGCCGACGTCGGCCTCGAAGCAGGCCGCCGACCAGCTCGCCGTGGCGACCTACAACGTCGAGAACCTCGCTCCCGGCGATGCGCAGACCAAGTACGCGCGGCTGGCCACGGGCGTCGTAACCAACCTCAAGGCGCCGGATGTCATCGCCGTCGAGGAGATCCAGGACAACTCCGGAGCGACCGACGACGGCATCGTGGCGGCCGACCAGACCCTTGCCAAGCTGACGGCGGCCATTACGGCTGCCGGTGGGCCCGCATACCAGTGGATCGAGATCGACCCGGTCGACGACCAGGACGGCGGACAGCCGGGTGGCAACATCCGGTCGGTCTTCCTCTACAACCCGGCTCGCGTCAGCCTCGCTCCCGGCAAGGCCGGTGAGTCGACCGACGCCGTCACCGTCTCGACGAACGCGGACGGCACGGCGCAGCTGAGCCTCAACCCCGGGCGCGTCGACCCGGCGAACGACGCCTGGACTGCCTCACGCAAGCCGCTCGCGGCGGAGTTCGTGTTCCAGGGCCGGAAGGTCATCGTCGTGGCGAACCACTTCAACTCCAAGGGCGGTGACCAGAGCGCGGACGGCCGGTTCCAGCCGCCGAACCGCGCCTCCGAGGTGCAGCGCAGGCAGCAGGCGACCGTGCTCAACGCGTTCGTCAAGCAGGTGCTCGCCGCCGACCCGAACGCCAACGTCGTGCTCGCGGGTGACTTCAACGACTACCAGTTCTCCGCGCCGATCCAGACGCTGACCGACCACGGTGCGACGCTGACCGACCTCATCACGACGCTGCCCGAGAACCAGCGCTACACCTACGTCTTCAACGGCGTGAGCCAGGTGCTCGACCACATCTTCGTCACCAAGCCGGTCACCGACGTCGAGTACGAGGTGGTCCACAACAACGCCGAGTTCGCCGACCAGGCGTCCGACCACGACCCGCAGGTCGTCCGGATTCGGCCGACCGTCCGGCAGGGCACGCTCACCTTGGACCCGCCGGCCGTCGTGGTCGGGGCGTCCACGACCGTCCGGCTGGCCGGCTGGTACCCGAACCGGACCTTCGCCATCACCCTCGACGGCGCCGCCGTCGGCTCGGTGACCACCGACGCCGCCGGGTCCGCGGCGCTGCCGCTGGCCATCACCCCGTCGATGGCCCTGGGCACGCACGTCGTGAGGGCCACCTCGGCTGACGGTGCGACCGCGACGGCCACGCTGACGGTGAAGGTCACCCTCGGTACCGTCGTGCTGTCGCCGCCGAAGATCAAGTCCGGCAAGCAGCTGAAGGTCGAGCTCGCCGGGTGGTCGCCGGGGGTGACGCTCACGGTCTCGCTCGACGGCACCACGACGCTCGGGACGCTCACCACGAACCCCTCCGGCGCCGCCGAGGGCAAGGTGCTCATCCCGGCCGGCACCTCCGTAGGTTCGCACCAGCTCGTTGTCCGGGCCGCGGACGGCGGCCAGGTCGCGACAACGCTGCAGGTGAGCCGCTGAACCCCTGTGCGTTCGGTGCCGACGTGCCGCTGGAGCGGCAGTGGACGGGAGGTTGCGACCCGCTTACGGCCCCAACCGCAGGTGGCGTGCGGGGAACGTCGTGCCCACCATGGATGTTGACGAGGGTGCCCACCCGACCACGAGGAGCCGTTCGTGAGCCTGTTCAGCAAGAAGACCCTGCCGTCCACCGACCCGGCGGGCGCCGCATACCCGGTGGCGAAGACCGACGAGGACTGGCGCGCGGAGCTGTCCCCGGAAGAGTTCCACGTCCTGCGTGAGGCCGGCACCGAGCGGCCGTTCGTCGGCGAGTACACCGACACGAAGACCGAGGGCGTCTACTCGTGCCGCGCCTGCGGTGCCGAGCTGTTCCGCAGCACGACGAAGTTCGAGTCGCACTGCGGCTGGCCGTCGTTCTACGCGCCGCTGGCCGAGGACCGGGTCGAGTACATCGAGGACCGCAGCTTCGGCTCCGTCCGCACCGAGGTGCGCTGCGCGAACTGCGGCTCTCACCTGGGCCACGTGTTCGAGGGCGAGGGCTACGGCACCCCGACCGACCAGCGCTACTGCATCAACTCGATCAGCCTGCGGCTCGAGCCGCGGTCCGCGCCGGCCGACGCGCCGGAGCACCTCGACCGGGAGCAGCTGCCGCTCCGAGCGCTAAGCCCTAGCGCAGGTTCGCGACGAGGTCCTCGACCGACACCCTGGTGCCGGTGTAGAAGGGGACCTCCTCGCGGACGTGCCGCCGGGCCTGCGAGGCGCGCAGGTCGCGCATGAGGTCGACGATGCGGTGCAGCTCGTCGGCCTCGAACGCGAGGACCCACTCGTAGTCGCCGAGCGCGAACGCCGCCACCGTGTTGGCCCGGACGTCGGGGTAGCCGCGGGCCAGCTGGCCGTGCTCGACGAGCATGTCGCGCCGCTCGACGTCGTCGATGAGGTACCAGTCGTAGGAGCGGACGAACGGGTAGACGCAGATGTACGCGCGTGGGTCCTCCCCCGCGAGGAACGCCGGGACGTGGCTCTTGTTGAACTCGGCCGGCCGGTGCAGCGCGGCGACGGACCAGACCGGCTCCAGGGCCGCGCCGAGCTCGGTGCGCAGGAACCGGTGGTAGGCGGACTGCAGCTCCTCGATGCTCTCGGCGTGCCACCAGATCATGACGTCGGCGTCGGCCCGCAGGCCGGCGACGTCGTAGACGCCGCGGACGACAACGCCCTCGGCCTCGACGTCGGCGAGGAACGCGGCCGCCTCGCCGGCGACCTTCTCCCGGTCCTCGCCCAGGGGCTGGACCGACGCGAAGACCGACCACATCGCATACCGGATCGAGTCGTTGATCTCGCGGACGACGGACGGGGCGGGCTTGCGGGTGGGGCGGTCGGTCATGACCTCATTGTCGCTCGCGCAGGTCGGCGAGGACCTGGCGGGCTGCGCGCCGGCCCGACGCGACGCACGCCGGGATGCCCACGCCCTCGTATGCGGCGCCCGGCGAGGCCGAGCGCGGGCAGGGTGACGACGGCTTCCCGGACGGCCTGTACGCGAGCCAGGTGCCCGACGGCGTACTGCGGCAGCGCCCCGCCCCAGCGCTGCACGTGCGCGTCGACGGGGTCGGGAAGGTCGGGGCCGAGGACGGTCCGCAGGTCAGTGAGCGCGGTCTGGACGAGGTCGGCGTCGTCGCGCTGGAGCACGGCGACCTCGCCGGCGCGGCCGAGCGACGCTCGCAGGTAGACCACGTCCGGGGCCGCCCGGTCGAGCCACGCCCACTTGGCCGAGCTGAACGTCGCCGCCTTGATGGTGAGAGGCTCGACCGGCGGCACGAGGAAGCCGGAGCCGTCCAGGCGCGCGTGCCGCCGAGCGCGGCAGCGCCAGCGTGACGATGGCCACCGAGGCGTAGTCGACGGCGTCGAGCAGCTCGGCCGCCCCCGGCGCCACCGGCCGCAGCAGCCGGGCCGCCGGCGTGGCCGGCACCGCGAGGACGACGCCATCGACGTCGAGCGCTTCTGGCCGGATGGTCGGTCCGATGGTCAGCCGCCAGCCGTTCCGGCGCGGCGCGAGCTCCCGGACGGTGCTGCCGGTCCGGATGACCACGCCACGGTCGGCCAGGACGCCGGCCAGGTCGGTGGCCAGCGCACCGAGACCACCGGCGTACCCGGCGAACACCGGTCCGCCGGCGCTGCCGGTGTCACCGGGCGCGAGCGGCCGACCGACGATCGCCGTGCCCGCCGTGGCCGCCGACCACAGCGCCGGGACCGTCGCCTGGAGGGAAAGCCGCCGGGCGTGACCGGCGTAGACCCCGGCGAGCAGCGGCTCCACGAGGCGGTCGACGACCGCCGGCCCGACGCGGCCGGCCACGAAGGCGCCGACGGCGACGTCCTGCGTCAGCGGAGGGCCGACGCGCTCGGTCGACGGCCCGGGCGACCTCGTCGGGCGTCAGCACTCCCGCTGCTCCGGCCGGGTCGGTCGGGACCCCCATCACGGTGCCGGCCGGGAGCGGTTCGCGACGGCCTCTGCTCCAGACCGCAGCGGGTACCGGTTCCGGATGGGTGACCCGAGCGCTGAGGCCGACCTCCGCGACCAGCCCGGTCGCCTCCGGGTCGGCGGGCCAGCATCGACTCAGCGCCGACGTCCACCAGGTGCCCGGCGACGCTGGCGCTGCGGAGCTTGCCGCCGACGCGCATCGGCGGCGTCGAGCACCACCACGCGGACCTCGTTGTCCTGCACCAGCTCCCACGCGGCCGACAAGCCCCGCGATGCCGCCGCCGACGACGGCGACGGTGCGGGCAGGCATACCTCAACTGTCGCAGCCGAACGCGTGATGGAACGGTCCCGGGGCGCTCGAGTGTCCTGACGGGTGATCACCACTGCCAGCCAGGAGGTATGCCGTGTCCCGTCCCCGCCCGCGTCCCCGCCGTCCGGCCCTCGTCGTCGGAGCCGGCCTCCTCGCCGTGCTGGCCCTGGGCGCCTGTTCGTCCACCGGATCGGGGTCCACCTCGGCCGGCGTGGGCGCGGCCGTCGCCTCGGCCGACCCCAAGGCGGCGGCACCGCTCGGGGACACGTCCGGTTCAACACCGGAGGCCGCCGGCACCGGTACCCCCGCCGCGAGGATCGGCGTCGTCGTCCGCGGCGGACATCGCGGCGGCCGACAAGCTGGTCCGGACCGCGGCGCTGGAGGTGCAGGTCGACGACGTGGAGGCCAAGGCGGCCCAGGCGCGGCAGGTGGCCCTCGCCGCCGGCGGGACGGTGGTCTCCGAGAGCAGCTCGGCCGTTCCGGACAGCAGCGGCGGCGTGGACAAGCAGGGCAGCCGGTCGAGCCTGGCCCTGGCCGTGCCCGCCGACACCCTCGACCGGGTGCTGGACGACCTCGGAAAACTCGGCACGACGGTGCAGCGGTCGTCCTCGGCGCGGGACGTGACGTCGACCTACGTCGACACCCAGTCGCGGGTTGCGACGATGAAGGCCGGCCTGGACCAGCTGCGGGCGCTGCTGGCCAAGACCGCGGACCTCAACCAGATCGTCTCGCTGGAGACGGAGATCTCCCGCCGGCAGGCCGACCTCGACTCGCTGCAGGCCCAGCTCAACACCCTGGACAAGAAGGTGAGCGATGTCGACGGTCAGCCTCACGCTCGTGACCGCCGCCAACGTCGTCGTGCCCGACGAGGACCCGTCCGGCGTTCCTCGGGCGGCCTGAAGTCCGGCTGGAAGGCCTTCCTGGCCGCCAGCGCCGGCGTCCTCACCGTGCTGGGCGCGGCCTTGCCGTTCCTCGTGCTGGCGGCCTCGTGGCGGTACCGCTGCTGTGGTGGTGGCGACGGCGCTCGGCGACCCGGACGCCGGACACCGGGTATGCGAGGTGGTCGCCGCCCGATGGCCGGCCCGGTGCGGGTGGTGGACCCGGCGGACCTGGCACCGGTGGCTCCGGCGGTTACGGCGGCGCCGGCGGTTCCGGCGGTAACGCCGGCGACGATGGCTCCGATGGTGCAGATGGCGGTTCGGACGCTGCCGCAGGTTCTGGGATATTCTCAGCGATCACGGCCCCATCCAGGTCCGGGCAGGGCTCCGAAGCACTGGATGGTGGATCGGTCTCGGAGCCTGACCAGGGCCGCGGGACCGGACAACGAGAGCCGGAGACAGTGGGGGGGCGGCTCTCGCTGAACCGCCACCGCCACCAGGGTGGCCGCGTGCGCAGGGGGCGCGCGGCCACCCTTCGGTCAGCAGTAGAGGGCTTGCTCGGCCGAGACGGTGTGGACCAGCTCGACCACCCGGGTGAGCACGTCGGGGTCGGTGTCGGGCAGGACGCCGTGGCCGAGGTTGAAGATGTGGCCCGGCGCCGCCCGGCCCTCGGCGACGATCCGCCGGACCTGCTCCTCGACCGCCGGCCAGGGGGCGAACAGGGTGGCCGGGTCGAGGTTGCCCTGCACGGCATACCCAGGTCCGAGCCGGCGCACGGCCTCGGTGAGCGAGACGCGGAAGTCGACCCCGACGACCTCCGCACCGGCGGACGGCCCATGGCCGGCAGCAGCTCGCCGGTGCCGACCCCGAAGTGGATCCGCGGCACGTCGAGGTCGGCCACCGCTGCCAGCGCCGCCGCCGAGTGCGGCCGGACGTAACGCTCGTAGTCCGCCAGCGGCAGGGCGCCGACCCAGGAGTCGAAGAGCTGGACCGCACTGGCGCCGGCCTCGGCCTGGACCCGCAGGAACGCCCCGGAGATCTGCGCCAGCCGGGCGCAGAGGTCGTTCCAGAGCGCCGGGTCGCCGTACATCAGCGCCTTGGTGTGCTCGTGGTTGCGGCTGGGGCCGCCCTCGACGAGGTACGACGCCAGGGTGAACGGGGCGCCGGCGAAGCCGATCAGCGGGCGTGCCCCCGAGTGCAGCGGTGATCCGGCGGACCGACTCGGCGATGTCCGGCACCTGGTCGGGGGTGAGCTCGGGCAGCCGGTCGAGGTCCGCGCGGGCCCGGATCGGCTTCGGCCACCACCGGCCCGGTGCCCGGGACGATGTCGATGTCGACCCCGACCGCGGCGAGCGGGACGACGATGTCGCTGAAGAAGATGGCCGCGTCGACCCCGTGCCGGCGGACCGGCTGCAGGGTGATCTCGGTGACGAGGTCCGGGGTCCGGCACGCCTCGAGCATCGGCGTGCCCGCCCGCGGCCTCGCGGTACTCGGGCAGGGAGCGCCCGGCCTGGCGCATGAACCAGACGGGGGTCCGCTCGACGGGCCGGCGGCGGGCGGCCCGGACCAGGAGGCTGTCGGACGGGTCGGGCTCGGCGGCAGCACTCGGGCCAGCACTCACGGTCGCCATGGTCGCACGCCGCCTCCGGCCGGGTTGACGCAGCGTAGAGACGCTCGACGCCGGCTATAGACCGCGTCAACCTCCTTGACGCTGCGTCAACTCAGACCAGCCCGGGGCGGTCAGCCGGTGGCGATCGCCACCACGCCGGCCATCGCGAGGACCACCCCCACGTTCTGGATCACCCGCAGCCGTTCGGCGAGGATCGCCCGCGCCAGCAGGATGGTCACCACCGGGTAGAGGGAGCCGAGAACCGCCGCCACGCTGACCAGCCCCCGCGTCGACGCGGTGACGAACAGAGCGTTGGCGCTGAGGTCGGCGAGGCCGATGAACACCAGCGTCGGCCAGTCGCGCCGGCGCCACTCCTCCGGTCGACCGGCGAACCGCGGCCACGACCGGCATACAGGACGAGGCTGGTCAGCCGCATACCCCACAGCGTCGAGACCAGGGACACCCGGGCACCGCGGTCGATGCAGAACAGGACGGTCCCGAACCCGACGGCCGCGACCACCGGCCAGCAGGACGGGACGGAGCGGCAGCCCGGAGCGGATCTCCGGACCGCTGGCCAGCACGGTCCCGAGGACGGCGACGCCCATCCCGACCCAGGCGATCGGACTCGGAGTGTCGCCGGTGGCCACCCCGAGGAGCACCGGCAGCGCCGCACCCAGGGAGGCGACCGGAGCGACCACGCTCATGGTCCCGGTGGAGAGGGCCGCGTAGAACGCGGCCAGCGCGACCGCGCCGGCCACGCCCGAGGCCACCGCCCAGCCCTGCCAGCCGGAGGCCGTGAGCGGGTTGCCCATGAAGACGACCACGACGCACAGGGTGAGGAACCCGACCAGCTGCGACCAGCCGACGACGGCGGCCGGGGGCAGCGTCTTGGACTTCAGGCCCGCGACGAAGTCGCTCGTACCCCACAGCAGGGAGGAGCAGAGGGCGAGCAGAGCCGACACGGACGCCACGGTAACGGCGTGCCTGCCTGTCCGAAGCGCGCACCACCGACATACGCTCAGCGGGTGCGTGGTCGATCACTGTCGGGCGAGCAGCCCGCCGAGTTCGCCCGGGCGGTCAGCGCCCTCCGGGACGCCGCGGCTGCGCCCGGAGGTGCGGCTCACCGAAGTACCTGCCCCGCAACGCATCGCCCCGTATGCGGTGGCGCTCACCGCGGACGTCGTGTCGAGTGCGGCCGGCGACGAGGAGCTGGCGTCGGGGCGGTTCGTCCTGCTGCACGACCCGTCGGCCCCTGGGCCGTGGGAGGGCGAGTGGCGCGCGGTCACGTTCGCCCGGGCGGAGCTGGAGCCCGAGGTGGCCAGCGACCCCATGCTCGGCGCGGTCGGCTGGTCCTGGCTGGTCGACGCCCTGGACGCGCGGCAGCTCGGGCTACGTCGCCGAGGCCGGCACCGTCACCCGAGTGGTGTCGGAGAGCTTCGCCGGCCTGGCCGACCGGGAGCCCACCGTGGAGATGGAGGTCCGCGCCTCGTGGACCCCGCGAGGCGAGATCGGCGCCCACCTGCTGGCGTGGTCCGACCTCCTCTGCACGATCGCGGGACTCCCGCCCCTCCCGGAGGGCGTCGTCGCGCTGCCCGGGCAGCGTCGGTGACCGCCGGCTCCGGCCGGCCCCACCGACGACGAGACACCCGACGCCTGCCGCCGAGGAGCCACGAGCGGCCGCTGACTCCCGCTGCTCATGCCGAGCGAGGGCGTACCCGACGTCGTCGTCGACGAGCGCCGGCTCGTCGAGGCGGGGCGCGCCATCGCCGCGGGGACGGGCCCCGTCGCCGTCGACGCGGAGCGCGCGTCCGGCCACCGCTACGGCCAGAAGGCCTACCTGGTGCAGCTGCGGCGAGCCGGTTCCGGGCACCTGGCTCATCGACCCGGTGGCCTGCCCGGACCTCGGCCCGGTCGCCGAGGGCATCGGCGACGCCGAGTGGGTGCTGCACGCGGCCACCCAGGACCTGCCGTGCCTCGCGCAGGTGGGGCTGCGGCCCACGAAGCTGTTCGACACCGAGCTGGGGGCGCGGCTCGTCGGGTTGCCCCGGGTGGGTCTCGGGGCGGCGGTCGAGCACTACCTCGGGCTCTCCCTGGCCAAGGAGCACTCGGCCGTCGACTGGTCGACCCGGCCGCTGCCCGAGCCGTGGCTGCGCTATGCCGCCCTCGACGTCGAGGTGCTCGTCGAGCTGCGCGACGCGATCGCCGCCGACCTCGAGGCGCAGGGCAAGAGCCAGTGGGCCCGACGAGGAGTTCGACGCGCTGCTCGCCTTCCAGGGGCCGCCGGTCCGAGTCGACCCGTGGCGGCGCACCTCAGGTATGCACCGGGTCCGCAAGCGGCGCGGCCTCGCCATGGTCCGGGAGCTGTGGCTGACCCGCGACCGGATCGCCGAACGCCGCGACACCTCGCCGGGCGGGTGCTGCCGGACTCCGTCATCGTGGAGCTGGCCAACCGCGCGCCCGACGACCGCCGAGGAGCTGGACGAGGTCCGCGAGCTGCGGCCGGCACGGCGCAATGCCAAGGTGTGGCTGGACGCGATCCGGCAAGCGCTCAAACCGTCCCGGAGAGCGCCCTGCCCCCGCTCACCGTGCCGGGTACCGGTCCACCGCCGCCCCGCGCGTGGCCCGAGCGCGACCCGGTCGCCGCTGCTCGGCTGGCGCAGGCCCGGGAGGGGCTCGCCGCCTTCGGGGCCGAGCACGCCGTGCCGGTCGAGAACCTCCTCACCCCCGACCTGCTCCGCCGGCTGATCTGGTCGCCGCCCGCCGACCTGAGCGCGGCCGGCATCGCCGCCGCGCTGACCGCCCTCGGTGCCCGCCCGTGGCAGGTCGACATCGCCGCGCCCATCATCGCCCAGGCCTGCGCGGACCACCCCTGACCGCGCCGGTCGTCGGCGTTCCATAACCCCCCGCGGGTATCAGTCGCGGCCCGCTCTCGCTCCGTCCTGCCAAAGGGGGCGACATGGGCGGCGACGATGGAGGCCAACGACACCTTCCGCGACGGTGCTCGGCCAACCGCTGGCGGTTCTGGGTCCGCCGCTACGGCCCGCTGAAGCCGCCTGCCTGGTGACGATGCTGGTGGCCAGCGTCCTGGCGGCACGGTTCACCAGCTCGCCGCCACTGCTGGCCGCGAGCGCCATCGGCGGTGCGACCGTCGGGTTCTACGGCGTCCTGGTCGTCACCGTCGCTCGCGAACAACGCCGGGTCCTGGAGGTCGAAGCCGCCGCGGTATGCGGCGCGGGTCGCCTCTCGCACGCTGGTGCTGCTGACCGCCGAGTTCGGGGTGGCCGAGGTGCTCGACACCTTCGTGTGGCGGCCGCTCCTCATGGTCGTGGGCCGTCGTGCTGCTCGACGCGCCGGTCGGTGGACTGCTCGCCGGCAAGGTCGTCGCGGACGTCCTGTTCTACGCCGTCTCGGCGTTGGGGTACCGCGTGACGGAGCTGACCGGCATACGGTTTCCCGGCCGCGACCGGTCGACGCGCCGGGAATCGGCATCTCATATCTGAGATATGGTTTCCGGCATGACGGTCACCGACACCTATCTGGGCGGATCGGCTCGCTGATCCGGGACGCGCGCCGGCACAAGGGACTCACCCAGTCCGAGCTGGCCCGGTCGCTGGGCACCAGCCAGAGCGCGGTCGCCCGGATCGAGCAGGGCCAGCAGAACCTCAGCCTGGAGACGCTGGCCCGCATCGGCGAGAGCCTGGACTCCGAGTTCGTCTCCCTCGGCCACTCCGGCCCCCAGCACCTGCGCATCGTCGGCGGCCAGAAGCTGCACGGCGCCATCGACGTCAAGACCTCCAAGAACGCCGCGGTCGCGCTGCTGTGCGCCTCGCTGCTGAACCGGGGCCGCACCACGCTGCGCAACCTCGCCCGCATCGAGGAGGTCAACCGGATCCTCGAGGTGCTGCACTCCCTCGGCGTGCGGACCCGCTGGCTCCCGGGCAGCAACGACCTGGAGATCGTCCCCCCGGCGGTGCTGGACCTCGACGGCATCGACGTCGAGGCCGCCCGCCGCACCCGGACGGTGATCATGTTCCTCGGGCCGCTGCTGCACGACCAGCCCCGGTTCCGGCTGCCGTATGCCGGTGGCTGCGACCTCGGTACCCGCACCGTCGAGCCGCACCTGGCGGCGCTGCGGCACTTCGGCCTCGACGTCGTCGCCACGCACGGCTTCTACGAGGCGACATCCGACCCCAGCCGGCGGCCGACGCGGCCGATCGTCCTTACCGAGCGCGGTGACACCGTCACCGAGAACGTCCTGCTGGCCGCCGCGCGCTACGACGGCGTGACGGTCATCCGCAACGCCAGCCCCAACTACATGGTCCAGGACCTCTGCTTCTTCCTCGAGCGGCTCGGCGTCCGGATCGAGGGCATCGGCACCACGACGCTGACCGTCCACGGCGTGCGAGGTCATCGACGTCGACGTCGAGTACTCGCCCTCCGAGGACCCGATCGAGGCGATGAGCCTGCTCGCGGCCGCGGTCGTCACCGGAGTCGCAGATCACCATCCGCCGGGTGCCGATCGAGTTCATGGAGATCGAGCTGGCGACCCTCGAGGGCATGGGGATGGAGTACTCCGTCTCCGAGGAGTACCCCTCGGCCAACGGGCAGACCCGGCTCGTCGACCTCACCACAGTTCCCGGCCCGCTGCACGCGCCGATCGACAAGATCCACCCGATGCCGTTCCCCGGACTCAACATCGACAACCTGCCGTTCTTCGCGCTCATCGGCGCGGTGGCCGAGGGGTCGACGCTGATCCACGACTGGGTCTACGAGAACCGCGCCATCTACCTCACCGAGCTCACCAAGGTCGGCGCCAAGGTCCAGCTGCTCGACCCGCACCGGGTCCTCATCGAGGGCCCGACCCGCTGGCGCGCCGCCGAGGTGATGTGCCCGCCGGCGCTGCGACCCGGCGTCGTCGTGCTGCTGGCGATGCTGGCGGCTCCCGGCACGTCGGTGCTGCGCAACGTCTACGTCATCAACCGCGGCTACGAGGACCTCGCCGACCGGCTCAACGCCCTCGGCGCCACCATCGAGGTCTTCCGCGACATCTGACCGTCGGCCGGCGAAACTCCGTCGCGCCTCGGCGTGGCCGCGTCCTAGCGTGAGCGCGTGCCTCTGCCCTTCGACGCCGCCGGGACCGGTATGCCGGTCGTCCTCCTCCACGCGGGCGTCGCCGACCGGCGGATGTGGGCGGCGCAGCTGCCGGTCCTGGCCGAGCGGTACCGGGTCCTGGCCCCGGACCTGCCCGGGTACGGCGACGCTCCGCTGGCGCCCGGGGACGTTCTCGAACGTGGCCGAGGTCGTCGGCTTCCTCGACGACCAGGGCATCGAGGCCGCCGCGATCGTCGGCGCCTCGTTCGGCGGGCGCGTGGCGCTCGAGGTGGCGACGGCGCACCCGGACCGGGTCACGCGGCTCGTCCTGCTCTGCCCGGGCCTGCGCGGGATCCCGCCACGGCGGCCGTCCGAGGCGTTCGAGGCGGAGGAGGAGCGCCTCATCGAGGCCGGCGACGTCGACGGCGCCGTCGCGCTGAACGTCGACACGTGGCTCGGGCCGGACGCCGACGAGGACGCCCGGCGGCTGCTCACCGAGATGCAGCGCCTGGCGTTCGAGGTCCAGATCGCCGCCGACGAGTGGCCCGAGCCGCCAGACCCTGTGCGCGATGCGGTCGACCTGGGCGGGATCACGGTGCCCACGACCGTCGTCCTCGGCGCGCTCGACGTCGACTGGCTGCAGGCCGCCGCCCGGGCCGTCGCCACGGGTGTTCCCGGAGCGACCCTGGTCGAGCTGGCGTGGGCGGTCATCTGCCCGAGCCTGGAACGGCCGGCCGAGACCGCGGCCCTCGTCGTCGAGGCGCTGCGGCTCGAGGCGGCGTCCGGGGATGAAGCCCGCGGGGGCCTGCTCAGTAGTCTCCTGTCATGTCACATGTCGTCGCGTTCCGAACGCTCCCGCCGACCTGACCGGGCACCGGGCGCTGGTGACGGGGCGGCGAGCGGGATCGGTGCAGCGATCGCCGTCCGCCTGGCGCACGCCGGTGCAGCCGTCGTGGCCGTGGACCGCGACGCCGCGGGTCTCGACGCTCTCGCCGGACGGGTCGGCGACGCCCGGCTGGAGCCCGTCGTCGCCGACCTCTCTGATCTCGACGCCATCGCCGACCTCCCGACCGACGTCGACATCCTCGTCAACAACGCCGGGATCCAGCACGTGGCCCCGATCGAGTCCTTCCCGGTGGAGACCTTCGAGCTGATCCTCACCCTCATGCTCCACGCGCCCTTCCGGCTCGTCCGGCAGAGCCTGCCGACGATGTATGCGCAGGGCTGGGGTCGCGTGGTCAACGTCTCCAGCGCGCACGGACTGCGGGCCAGCGCGTACAAGTCCGCCTACGTCACGGCCAAGCACGGGCTCGAGGGCCTCTCGAAGGTCGTGGCGCTCGAGGGCGCTGCGCACGGAGTGACCAGCAACTGCATCAACCCCGGCTACGTGCGGACGCCGCTGGTCGAGAAGCAGATCGCCGACCAGGCCCCCACCCACGGGATCCCCGAGGACGAGGTGCTCGAGAAGGTGCTGCTGGAGGGGACGGCCGTCAAGCGTCTCGTGGAACCGGCGGAGGTCGCCGAGCTGGCCCTGTTCCTCTGCGGGCCCGCCTCGGCGTCGGTGACCGGTTCCTCGTTCCCGATGGACGGTGGCTGGACCGCCCGGTAGGGGGCGCGCTGCCCGCTCGACGGCCAGTCGAGCGACTCAGCTGAGGGCGGCGTGCAGCCGGTCGGCGATCGCGTCCGGGGTGAGGCCGATCTCCTCCAGCACCTCGCCGCGCGACGCGTGCGGGAGGAACCGCTTCGGTATGCCGTGCAGGTGGACCGGCACCGACAGCCCCGGCGTCGCGCACGGCAGCGGTGACCTGAGAGACCGACGCCACCGACGACCAGGTTGTCCTCGAGCACCGCCACGGCGCCGGCCGAGCGGGCGAGGTCGACGAGGTCGTCGGAGACCGGGAGGCACCACCGCGGGTCGACGACGCGTACCGAGTGCCCTGGGCCTCAGCTTCTCCGCCACCGCCATCCCGGTGGTCGCCATCTCGCCGAGCCCGACGAGCAGCAGCTCGACGGCGTCGTCCGTGGACGGCTCGGCCAGCACGTCCACCGAGCCCACGGCGCGCACCGCCGGCAGCGGGGCCGGCGGGTTCTGCTTGGAGAACCGGATCACCGTCGGGCCGTCGTGCGACCTCGACCGCCTCGCGCAACGCGCGCGACCAGCTCGCCGGAGTCGCGGGGGGCGGTCAGGCGCAGCCCGGGAACCAGCCCGGTGATCGACATGTCCCACATGCCGTTGTGCGACGCACCGTCGGTGCCGGTGATCCCGGCCCGGTCCAGCACGAACGTCACCCCGGCCCGGTGCAGGGCGCAGTCCATGAGCAGCTGGTCGAAGGCCCGGTTGAGGAACGTCGCATACACGCAGACGACGGGATGCATGCCCGCCGAAGGCGAGGCCCGACGCCATCGTGACGGCGTGCTGCTCGGCGATCCCGACGTCGAAGACGCGGTCGGGGTGCCGCTCGGCGAACCGCTTGAGCCCCGTGGGGATGAGCATCGCCGCGGTGATGGCGACGACGTCGTCCCGTTCTTCCGCCACCGCCAGCAGCGCGTCGCTGAACTCGTCGGTCCAGATCCGGCCCTTGACCTGCAGCGGCAGGCCGGTCTCGGGGTTGATCCGCTCGACGGAGTGGAACCGGTCGGCGTCGTCATTGCGGGCGTGGTCGTAGCCCTTGCCCTTCGTCGTGAGCACGTGCACGAGGACCGGGCCCTCGAACGCCTTGGCCCGGCGCAGGGCCGCCTCGACCGCCTCCTCGTCGTGGCCGTCGATCGGGCCGAGGTACTTCAGGCCGAGGTCCTCGAACAGGCCCTGCGGCGCGACCATGTCCTTGATGCCCTTCTTCATCCCGTGCAGCGCGCCGTAGACCACGCCGCCGACGACCGGCGTGCGGTTCAGGGTCTCGCGCCCCCAGCCGAGCACCGACTCGTACTTGCGGGTCGTGCGCAGGGTCGCCAGGTGGTCGGCCAGACCGCCGGTGGTCGGCGCATACGACCGCTCGTTGTCGTTGACGACGATGACGAGCGGCAGGTCCTTGTCGGCGGCGATGTTGTTGATCGCCTCCCACGCCATGCCGCCGGTGAGCGCGCCGTCGCCGATGACCGCGACGGTATGCCGGTCGCGCCGCCCGCTGAGGCGGCGCGCCTTCGCGATGCCGTCGGCCCAGGACAGGGCGGTCGAGGCGTGGGAGTTCTCGACGACGTCGTGCTCGGACTCGCTGCGGCTCGGGTAGCCGGAGAGGCCGCCCTTCATCCGCAGCCGGCCGAAGTCCTGCCGGCCGGTCAGCAGCTTGTGGACGTAGGACTGGTGGCCCGTGTCGAAGACGATCGTGTCGTGCGGGGAGTCGAAGACCCGGTGGAGGGCGATGGACAGCTCGACGACGCCGAGGTTGGGTCCCAGGTGGCCACCGGTCCGGGAGACGGACGTGACGAGGAAGTCCCGGATCTCCTGTGCGAGCTCGTCGAGCTGGGACGGGTCGAGCGCCTTGACGGCATCGGGTCCGTCGATCGAGTCGAGCAGGGGCACGTAGGTCCTCCGGGGATGGGGGTGGAGCCCGTCCACTGTAGTTCAGGCCCGCTGTGACTCCCCTGAGGCGGCGCCCACCGCCGGGGTTGTGGACGAGTGCCCGTTGGCCGACGGGCGCGTCCTTAGACTCACGCCGTGAACAGCCGACGTTTGCTGCTCGTTGCCTTCGTGCTCCTGGGTTTGGCGGCGGCCTGTACGACACCGACCTCGACGGCTGACAACTCCCAGACGGGAACGGCGGCCCCTTCAAGCCTTCCGTCGAGCGCTTCCGTGTCGGCGTCCTCGGCCGCTCCGGCCAACACCACGGCGGTGTGGTCCAGGACGGACCTAGCGGTGGCCTCGGCGGGCCGACGGGTCGGAAACCTGGCCGTCCTCTACACGCGTCAGGGCGACTCACTGTTCCTCACCGCCCTGGACCCGCAGTCCGGGGCAACCGCGTGGAACCGTCCGGCAACCTTCTCCGGACCACAGGCCGGAATCACCCTCGGGGTGGACGTCCTGAATGCGCGCCTCCTGGCGTACTTCGCTCCGTTGACGAGTCCCAGGGGCAAGCGCAGCTGGTCCTTCTCGACCCCACTGGTGGTGGGACCGAAGTCGCCCGCTCCGATACCAGGGTCTTCTACTCGTTCCCCGCGGCGTGTGATGACGACCCGGCTTCCGCGTGCGCATGGGCCTTCTCCGCCGGAGCGAACACGGCGCTGGTCAAGGTCGGCAAAGGTGGTGTGACGACGAAGTCACCCCGCACAACAGCCGCTGCGCTCCAGTCCATCGGGAGTAACGTCTTGGTCCGCTTCGTCGATCGCACGTTGGTCCACGTCGGGGTTGAAAGGGACGGTGCGCTCGTGTGGTCTAAACCAGAGGCCACCTTGTTCGGGTGGCGGCACTCGACAAACGGCGGCTGGACCTTCAGGTACTCCGCGGCCACGAACGCCTTCGTCGGCTCCGTCGGCCTCTCCCAGGACGCCAACAGCGGACCCCAACCGATGTCCACCTCGACCGTCACAGTGGCGCTGGACGCGACGACCGGTGCGGTGCGCTGGTCAAAAGAGGGCGCGGACACCTTCTGCGACGTCCAGACGACACCCGACGAGAGCGTTGACGCCGATCCGCTCCTAGCATGCCAGTGGCGAAGCGGAACGATTGCCATCGACAAAAGAGCTAACTCCGTCAGCTTCGACAAACCGGCAATGGACTTCTCCTCGCTGGACGTCACGACCGGCGCCGAACGCTGGATTGTTCCAGTCGGCGAGGTGTCGCTAGACCGCAGCAGGCTGAGACCTATGCCGGCGCTCGTTCCCAAGGGCGTCATCGTCGATCGCGTCCCGGGGGCCGTCCGCATCGCCCTCGCCGACGGGGCTACTGCACTCCCTGACCCCGACGTTGTCGCCTGGCGCCAGACACCGATTGAGTTCACCCAGAAGGTTCCGTGGATATCCCCGTCGGGGCCTGCTGTGCTAACCCGCAACGGGGAGGTGCTGGAGGGGTTCCGCCAGGGACAGGTGACGTCCAGTGTGACCGTGCCCATCCCTGACAACGTCGGCGAACGCTTCGACGGTGCACTCTGCGTCCTGACGACCAAAGCCGGCGTCGCGGCCTACCGAGAGTGAGGACGCGGTGACGCGGCATACGGAGCTTGATCGCGTGGCTCCGTTGCGGCGCGGCCTCAGTCACGGCGCCCGGACGTCCATCTCCGGCTCGCTGGCGGGTGCGGGCAAGGCGCGAGCTCGACCCTTAAAGCCGGGGGATGAAGTGCTTGCCCTGCATCGCTTCCAGGAGCAGGGCGGCGCTCCGCTTGACGGCGACCAGGCGCAGTCCCTCGGCTTCGAGGTTTCCCATGATCTCGGCTAGCGCCTCTGTGGTGACGTGGGAGCCGAGCTCGACGCGGGCCTCCCGGTAGGCCTGACGCATCGCCGTGATCTGGCCGTCGATGTGCCGGTCGGCGAGCCAGGCGAGGGCTACCGGGTTCTTGCGCCAGCCGGCGTAGAGGCGGTAGTCGGGCGGGCAGCTGTCGAGCAACCAGGCGACGGCCGGCGTCTCCCATCCCGGGGTGTGCGCCGGCGGCACGCCCGGTGGCCAGCCAGGTGGGACGGGCGCGGACACGCGTCCAGTGTCCCTCAGCCTTGCTGACGATGGTCGTCGTCTGTGGTGCCGAGCTATCGGTGCCAGGTGACGCCGTTGGCGTCGGCGGTGCCGGTGAGGTCTCGTTGGTGCACCAGGGTGTGGTGTCGTTGGCAGAGCAGGGCGGCGTTGGCCAGGTCGGTGGGCCCGTCACGGCTCCACCAGCGCAGGTGGTGCACGTCGCACCAGCTCGCGTCGCGGGTACACCCCGGGTAGGTGCAGTGCCGGTCCCGGTGGGCCACCGCTCGGCGCTGCGCGGGGGTGAATAGCCGCGCCGCCCGGCCCAGGTCGAGGACCTCGCCGCGGCCGCCGAGGACCATCGGGATCAGGTGGCCGTCGCAGGCCAGCCGTCGCACCGCCGCCGGGGACAGCAGCTCCCCGGTCGTGGTCAGCCCGGCTCCGGTCACCGACTCCAGCAGGTCGGCGAGCGGGATTGTCACCACCACCTGAGCCTTGACCCCTGCCGGCAACCCGGCCCCCGTTGCCCCCGTCGTCCCCGTCGTGCCCGTCGCCCCCGTCGTGCCCGTCGCCCCCGTGGTGCCGGTCGTCCCCTTGGTGCCGGTCGTCCCGCAGGTCCGGGCAGTGCCGCTGGTCCCGGAGGCCCCGCTCCCCGTGGTCCCGCTGGTCCCGGCGGTTCCGGCGGTCGGGGTGGTTCGGGTGGTCCCGGCGGCCACGCCTCGGCCGATGACCTCGAGCAGGGCGTCGGCCCGCCGCCGAGCGGCTGGGCGCAGGTCCGGCTCGCCGTCCGGCCCGGGCACCGGCCGGGACAGCGCGCTCACCGCGGAGTCCACGACCGCGGCCCCTTCCGGGTCCAGCAGCAGCCGGTATGCGGTCATCCCGGCCGGCCCTGGCCCGGACCACAGCGCGCGGCACTGCCGCAGCCGCTCCTCGTCCCGCTCCAGCCCGTCCGCCGCCCGGGTCAACGCCGTCGCATACCGCACCGCTCGGGCCAGCTCCCGGTCGGCCAACCCCCGCCCGTCGGGCCCGTCCGACGCCGCCGCGCACAAGATGGCCACGTCACCCTCCACCGTGCCCCGGTCGGCCACCTGCTTGACGTCGCGGACGAAGCCCGCGATCCGGGCCGCCGACCGCACCGGCAGCACCCCACCAGCGACCGCCGCCCGGATCACCTCCCCGCCCGGCTCCCCGGCCGAACACGCCCTAACCACCGTGACCACCGACGCCACCCGCCGCGGGTCCGGTCGAGGGGCTTCGGCGCCCTGCTGGTCCACCAGCCAGTCCACCACCGACAGCCCCGACCCCTCCGCGGTCCCCCGCGACAGCACCTCCGCCGTCACCGCGACCTCCAGCCGGTCGATCAGCGACCGGACCCGCCCGATCACCGCCAGCGACGCCGCCAGCCCCGGTTCGTCCACGGCCCACGCGTCCTGGGTGGCCGCCTTCTCCAACCCGCCGGCCGCAGCGGTCAGCGCGGCGACGAGACCGGCACCCTCCCCGTCGGTGGCCGCCGGTCGCTCGGGGTCGCGGGAGCTGATCGCCGGCAGCGTCTTCCAGCGACCGATGTCGCTCAGACCCGCGCTCCCCGTGCCCTCCATGACGCAACCCTAGAACCCACCACCGACAGCCCAGTTCGCCCTGAGTACCACAGTGATCGGCCGATAGGAGCTGGCCTCCGAAGGCCTCCGGCGGTCAGCTCGCGACGAGCGACCGCAGCACGTACTGGAGGATGCCGCCGGCGCGGTAGTAGTCCGCCTCTCCCGGCGTGTCGATACGCAGCGACCGCGTCGAACTCGACCGGGTTCGAGTCCTCTTTACTGGCAACGACTCTCACCGTTCGCGGCGTGGTCCCGTCGTTGAGCGCGGTGATACCCGAGATCGCGAACGTCTCCGTCCCGTCCAGCCCGAGCGATTCGGCGTTCTCGCCCGCCCGGTACTGCAGGGGCAGAACCCCCATCCCGATCAGGTTGGACCGGTGGATGCGCTCGTAGCTCTCGGCGATCACGGCTCGCACCCCGAGCAGCCGGGTGCCCTTGGCGGCCCAGTCCCGCGACGACCCGGAGCCGTACTCCTTGCCGGCCAGGATCACCAGCGGTACCCCGGCAGCCTGGTAGGCGGCGGACGCGTCGTAGATCGTCGCCTGCTCGCCGCCGGCCAGGAAGTTGCGGGTGAAACCGCCCTCGACGCCGTCCAGCAGCAGGTTCTTGAGCCGGATGTTGGCGAACGTCCCGCGGATCATCACCTCGTGGTTGCCGCGCCGCGAGCCGTAGGAGTTGAAGTCCTTGCGCTCGATGCCATGCTCGGTGAGGTACTTGCCGGCCGGACTGTCGGCCTTGATCGACCCGGCGGGACTGATGTGGTCGGTCGTCACGGAGTCGCCGAGCTTGGCCAGCACCCGCGCGCCGGAGATGTCCTCGACCGGCGTCGGCTCCATCGTCATCCCGTCGAAGTACGGGGGCTTGCGCACGTAGGTCGACTCCGGCTCCCACGCGAAGGTCTTGCCCTCCGGCGTGGGCAACGACGTCCACCGCTCGTCGCCGGCGAACACGTCGGCGTAGTCCTCGTTGAACATCTCCTGGCTGATCGACGCCGCGATCGTGCGCTCGACGTCCTCGGGCGTCGGCCAGATGTCGCGCAGGAAGACGTCGGCGCCTGAGGCGTCCTTGCCCAGCGGCTCGGAGTCGAAGTCGAAGTCCATCGTCCCGGCCAGCGCGTAGGCGATGACCAGCGGCGGCGAGGCCAGGTAGTTCATCTTGACGTCGGGGTTGATCCGGCCCTCGAAGTTGCGGTTGCCCGACAGCACGGACACGACCGCGAGGTCCTGGTCGTTGACCGCCGCCGACACCTCGTCGATGATCGGCCCGGAGTTGCCGATGCACGTCGTGCAGCCGTAGCCGACGAGGTAGAAGCCGAGCTTCTCCAGGTAGGGCCACATGCCGGCCTTCTCGTAGTAGCCCGTCACCACCTTGGAACCCGGTGCCATCGACGTCTTCACCCAGGGCGGCACCGTCAGGCCCCGCTCCACGGCGTTCTTGGCCAGCATCGCCGCGGCCATCATCACCGACGGGTTGGAGGTGTTGGTGCAGCTGGTGATCGAGGCGATGACCACGATGTCCGTGGTCGACCTGGTGCTCGACGCCGTCGAGCGTGACGGTGGCCGGGTTGCTCGCTCGCGGCGTGCCGTCCGCCACCGCCCCCGAGTGCGAGGGGCGTCCGGCGCTCTCTGACTCCTCGAGGGCGTCGTGCGACGGAGAGTCCGACGCCGGAAAGGTCGCCATGAGCTCCTGGTCGACGCTGCTCTTCTCGATGCCGTTGCCGTTGACGACGTAGTTCTTGAGGTCGTTGCGGAACTGCGACTTCGACCGGGACAGCGAGATGCGGTCCTGCGGGCGCTTCGGCCCGGCGATGGACGGCACGACCGTCGACAGGTCGAGCTCGAGGTACTCCGAGTAGCGGGCCTCGGGCTGGTCGGGACCGGCGTCCAGCCACATGCCCTGCTCCTTGGCATACGCCTCCACGAGAGCCACGGACTGGTCGGAGCGTCCGGTGAGGCGCAGGTAGTCGAGGGTGACGTCGTCGATCGGGAAGATCGCGCACGTCGAACCGAACTCAGGGCTCATGTTGCCGATCGTGGCGCGGTTCGCCAGCGGCACCTGCGCGACGCCCTCACCGTAGAACTCGACGAACTTGCCGACGACTCCGTGGTCGCGCAGCATCTCGGTGATCGTCAGCACGACGTCGGTGGCGGTCGCCCCGGCGGGGATCGAGCCCGACAGCTTGAACCCGACGACCCTCGGGATGAGCATCGAGACCGGCTGGCCGAGCATGGCCGCCTCGGCCTCGATGCCGCCGACACCCCAGCCGAGGACGCCCAGGCCGTTGACCATCGTTGTATGCGAGTCGGTGCCGACGCAGGTGTCGGGGTATGCGACTCCGTCCCGGTCGAAGACGACCCGGGCAAGGTGCTCGATGTTGACCTGGTGGACGATGCCGGTGCCGGGCGGGACGACCTTGAAGTCGTCGAAAGCGGTCTGGCCCCACCTGAGGAACTGGTAGCGCTCGCGGTTGCGGTCGTACTCGATCTCGACGTTGCGCTCGAAGGCGTCCGGGCGGCCGAAGACGTCGACGATGACCGAGTGGTCGATGACCATCTCGGCGGGCGACAGGGGGTTGATCTTGGCGGGTTCGCCGCCGAGGTCGGCCATCGCCTCGCGCATCGTGGCGAGGTCGACGATGCAGGGGACGCCGGTGAAGTCCTGCATGAGAACGCGCGCCGGCGTGAACTGGATCTCGATGCTCGGTTCGGCGTTCGCGTCCCAGTTCCCCAGCGCGCGGATGTGGTCCGCCGTGATGTTGGCGCCGTCCTCGGTGCGCAGCAGGTTCTCCAGCAGCACCTTGAGGCTGTACGGGAGGTTCTCGCTGCCCTCGACCGTGCTCAGCCGGTAGATCTCGTAGTCCGCCTCGCCGACCTGGAGCCGACCCTGTGCACCGAACGTGTCGATCGAGCTGTCCATCCCGCGTCCTCTCTGAACTCGAACTATCTTGACGTCAAGATATCTCACCACCCCGGCGTCCGCCAGTGCGATGTGACGGCGATTTGAGCCTATGCCGTCACTGACCCGACTGGGCCGCGTGGAAGGGTCGGCGTGGAAGGGTCGGCGACGGGGTCGGCGACGGGTTCGGCAGGTAGTCGGGATTCGGGCAGAAATATCTGCCGAGAAGCCGAACAACTGCCGAGTATGCGCGCCGCTCGCGTCAGCGGTCCGCCGGCGCGAGGATCGCGATGCACTCCACGTGGTGCGTCATCGGGAACGCGTCGAACGCCCGGAGCGACTCGAGCCGGTACCCCGCCGTCGCCAGGTATCCGACGTCCCGTGCCAGTGCGGCAGGGTTACACGCGACGTAGGCGACGAGGCGCGGTCCGAGCGCCGCGATGTCCCGGGTGACGTCGCGACCCGCTCCCGTGCGGGGCGGGTCGAGCACGACGAGGTCGGCGTGCACCTGCTGGCGGACGAGCGGCCGGACGACGCGGTCGACTCTTCCGTGCCGCCACTCCACCTGCCGACGCGAGGCGGTGTTGCGCATCCCGTCGACCACCGCCGGCCGGTGGCCCTCGACGGCCAGGACCGAGCCGGACGGTCCCACCGCGTCGGCCAGCGCCGCGGCGAAGAGGCCGGCACCGGCATACAGGTCGAGCACGAGCTCCCCCGGTCTAGGTCCCAACGCCTCCAGGACGTGCGCGACGAACGCCGCGGCGGCACCCGGGTGGACCTGCCAGAACCCGCGCGCCCCGACCCGGAACTCCCCCGACCAGCCGCCGGCGTCGACGCGCTGGACGACGGTGGAGTCGCGCCCGTCCGGCAGCGCAACCAGCACGGCGTCGGACGGCTCGTCGGCCGCGACGGCGTCCACGCCGGTGCAGCCGGTCCAGGTCGTCGCGAGGACCCCGCTGTCGATGATCCGCTGGTCCGCGATGAGGCAGTCGTCGAGCGGGACGATCTCGTGGGAACGGTGCTGGCGCAGCCCGGCGCGGCCGTCGGGGTCGACGGCGAACTCGACGCGGGACCGCCAGCGCAGGCCGCGCTCGTCGCCCGGTAGCGGTTCGACGACGACCTCGACCTCGAGCTTGGCCAGCCGCTGGAACTGCTCGCGGACGACGTCGGCCTTGAGCTGCCGCTGGTAGGCGAGGTCGGCGTGCTGGAAGTCGCAGCCGCCGCACCGGCCCGGGCCGGCATACGGGCAGGGCGGCACGACCCGGTGCGGGGAGGCGTCCAGCACCTCGACCGCGTCAGCGCGCAGGAACCGGCTGTCCTCGTCGCCCTCCGTGATCCGCAGCGCGGACCCGTTCGCCGGGGAGCGCGTGGCGCACGAACACGACCCGCCCCTCGATGCCGGGCGACGCAGTGTCCGCCGTGGGCGACCGGGCCGACCTCGACGACCGCCTCGGTCCCGACCAGTCCGGTCCCGACCAGGGGCGAAGTGGTCAGCGCGGGCCCCGGCGGACGGAACCGACGACCGGACCGTCGAAGTCGTCGTCCTCCTGGCCCTCGGACGAGCGCAGCTGCCACGGCACGCTGGCCACCATCACGCCGGGGGTGAACAGCAGCCGAGCCTTGAGCCGCAAGGCGCTCTGGTTGTGGAGCACCTGCTCGTACCAGCGGCCGAGGACGTACTCGGGGATGTAGACGATGACGACGTCGCGCGGGTTGCCGGTGCGCAGGGAGCGCACGTAGTCGATGACCGGCCCGGTGATCTCGCGGTAGGGCGACGACGAGCACCTTCAGCGGGACGGGGATCTCGCGGCGGGCCCACTCGTCGCGCAGGGCCTCGGTCTCGTCGGGGTCGACGTCGACGGTGATCGCCTCGAGGAACGTCGGCCGGGTCGCCCGGGCGTAGGCGACGGCCCGCATCGCCGGCTTGTGCAGCTTGGAGATCAGGACGATGGCGTGGACCCGGCTGGGCAGCATCGGCGTCTCGTCCTCGTCGAGCTTGCAGCTCGTCGGCCACCTTCCGGTAGTGGCGGCGGATCCCGAGCATCAGCACGAAGAGCACCGCCATGGCGAGGATCGCGTAACGGGCGCCGGCCTGGAACTTGGTGATGAGGACGACGAGCAGGACGAGCCCGGACATCGCCGCGCCGATCGCGTTGATGACGCGCGAGCGCATCATCCGGGCCCGCACCTTGGGGTCGGTCTCGGCCTTGAGGTGCCGGTTCCAGTGCCGGATCATCCCGCTCTGGCTCAACGTGAACGACACGAAGACCCCGACGATGTAGAGCTGGATCAGGGAGGTGACGACCGGCCTGGTAGGCGACGATCAGGGCGACCGCGGCCGCCGCCAGGATGAGGATGCCGTTGGAGAACGCGAGCCGGTCGCCACGGGTGTGCAGCTGGCGGGGCAGGTAGCCGTCCTTGGCGAGGATCGAGCCCAGCACGGGGAACCCGTTGAAGGCGGTGTTGGCGGCCAGGATGAGGATGAGACCGGTGACGATCGAGACGTAGACCACGCCGGGCGTGAAGCCCCCGAACACCGCGTGCGCCAGCTGCCCGAGGACGGTGTCCTGCGGGTGCTGCTGGATGTAGGCGTCGCCGACGGGCTGCCCGTTGAGCGCCAGCTGCCGGGCGGGGTCCTCCGCGACCTTGATGTCGGTGGCGCGGCCGAGCCCGATGATGGTGCCCAGCATGGTGATCGACAGCAGGCCCATCATCAGCAGCGTCGTGGCCGCGTTCGTGCTCTTCGGCTTCTTGAACGCCGGGACACCGTTGGAGATTGCCTCGACGCCGGTGAGGGCGGCACACCCGGACGAGAAGGCCCGCAGCAGCAGGAACGCGGTGGCCACGCCCACCATAGCTTCGTGGTCCGGCTCGGGAACGAGCTGGAACTGGGCACTCTCCGCCTGGCCCAGGCTGCCGGTGACCGCCTGGAACGCCCCGACGACCCCCATCCCGATGATGCCGAGGATGAACGCGTAGACCGGCACCGCGAAAGCCTTGCCGGACTCGCGGACGCCGCGCAGGTTCATCGCCGTCAGGAAGACGACCAGCACGATGGCGACCTCGACCTCGTGCCCGCGCAGCGACGGGATCGCCGTCGCGGCGTTCTGCACGCCCGGACGAGATCGACACCGCCACCGTCAGGACGTAGTCGACGAGCAGCGCACTGGCCACCGTGAGACCGGCCCTCGGGCCGAGGTTGACCGTCGCCACCTCGTAGTCGCCGCCACCCGAGGGGTAGGCGTGGACGTTCTGCCGGTAGGACGCGACGACGACGACCATGACGAACACGACGGCGAGGGCGATCTGCCAGGAGTGCGTGACGACGAACGCGCCACCGGCGAGCCCCAGCATGAGGAAGATCTCGTCCGGCGCATACGCCACCGACGAGAGCGCGTCGCTGGCGAAGATCGGCAGCGCGAGCCGCTTCGGCAACAGGGTGTCGCCGAGCCGGTCGCTGCGCATGGCCCGGCCGAGGACGAGGCGCTTGAGGACGCGACCGGAGTTCGCCACGCGGCCACTGTATGACCCACGGACGCCCGCGCTCAGCGCCATCCGCCGCCGGGGCGTCTCGTGCCAGGATGTCGGCGTGCACTTCGTGATCATGGGCTGCGGCCGAGTGGGGTCCACCCTGGCCAAGAGCCTCGGCAAGCGAGGTCACGACGTCGCCATCATCGACGCCGAGCCGGCCGCCTTCCGCCGGCTGGGCAGCTCGTTCGAGGGCATGACGGTCACCGGGATCGGGTTCGACCGCGACACCCTCAAGGCGGCCCGGATCGACGAGGCCTACGCGTTTGCGGCCGTCTCGAGCGGTGACAACTCCAACATCCTCGCGGCCCGCGTGGCCCGCGAGACGTTCGGCGTCGAGCACGTCGCCGCCCGGATCTACGACCCGGGCCGGGCCGATGGTCTACCAGCGGCTCGGCATCCCAACGGTGGCGACGGTGCGCTGGACCTCCGACCAGATGCTGCAGCTGCTGCTTCCGCAGGGTTCGGTGCCGGCGCTGACCGACCCCAGCGGCCGGGTCGTCGTCGCCCAGGTACCGCTGGCCCGCGCCTGGGTCGGGCGCCGCCTGACCGAGGTCGAGTCGGTGACCGGTGCCCGGGTCGCCTTCCTCACCCGGCTGGGGGACGGCATGATCCCCGGTCCGGACTCGGTGTTCCAGGACGGTGACCAGCTCCACGTCGTCGCGGCCATCGACGACCTCGGCCGGATCGAGAAGGTCTTCGACCAGCCCCCGCCGGCGCACTGACGTCGGGACGACGAGGGACGACGAAGGACGAGGACGTATGCGTGTCGTCATCACCGGCGCGGGCAGCGTCGGGCGGTCCATCGCCCGCGAGCTGCTCCACAACGGTCACCAGGTGCTGATCATCGACAAGGACGCCGACGACGTGCAGGCGTCCCGGGTCCCCGACGCCGCGTGGCTGCTCGCCGACGCCTGCGAGATCGCGGTGCTCGAGGAGGCCAAGGTCCACGAGTGCGACGTCGTCGTCGCCGCCACCGGTGACGACAAGGTGAACCTCGTCGTCTCGCTGCTGTCGAAGACCGAGTTCGGCGTTCCCCGCACGGTGGCGCGGGTGAACAACCCCAAGAACGAGTGGATGTTCGACGAGTCCTGGGGCGTCGACGTCGCCGTGTCGACGCCGCGGCTCATGACGGCGCTGGTCGAGGAGGCGGTCAGTGTCGGCGACCTCGTCCGGATCTTCCAGTTCCAGCAGGCGAAGGCGTCGATGGTCGAGCTGACGATGCCGGGCGAGAGCCCTTACATCGGCAAGCGGATCGCGCGAGATCGACTGGCCCGACGACACGGTGCTCGTCGGCATCATCCGCGACGACCGGCCCGATCGCGCCCGAGCCGCGACGACGCCGTCGAGGCGCACGACGAGCTGCTGTTCATCACGACGCCGGACAACGAGGACGTCCTCGAGCAGATGCTCTCCCCCGGCGCGCGTCCCCCGCGGGGCGACGACTACCAGTAGCGGTCCCCGCGCGAGCTTGACGCAGCGTCGAGTGGGTTGACGCGCCCTACAAGGCGGGTCAACCCACTCGACGCTGCGTCGAGCTGCGGGTCAGGCCGCGGCCGGGCGTCCTTCGGGGTCGTCGAGCGGGGTACTGCCGCGCAGCAGCAGCAGGCCGATCACCAGCACCGCCAGCAGGTAGGCCGGCCAGCCGAGCGCGATCTTCGTGACGCCGAGCGCGGCGACCTGCCCGCCGAGGTAGAGCGGGACCATGACCGCCAGCCGAACGACGTCGAGGGCGACGATGACCCAGCCCACCCGGCTCGCGACCTTGACGACGCCGTCGTGGCGCCGCCATCCGGTGAGCAGCTCGTTGACGGCGGCTTCGTCGGCCTCGGCCTGCGCCTGGGTCTCCGGGTCCTGCGGCGCGCCGCGCTTGGATGACGCCTTGAGCCGGTCGGTGGCCTCCGAGAGCTCCGGGTCGGCGGCCGCGATGAGGAAGCCGAACAGGGGCCACCGGACCAGGTTGGTGACGGCGAAGACCAGACCGACGGCGGCGGTCTGGATCATGCCGGGCAGGAAGGCGTCCTCGGCGCGGCCGGACCGCAGGGCGAAGAACGCCGCGACGGCCACCGCCACCGCCGCATACAGCAGGAAGCGCAGGGTCTCGTGGCGCAGCAGCCGCACCACGCCGAGGACGACGAGCGCCGCGGCCTGCGGCGAGCACCGCGGTGCGCACGTCCTGGGTCATGGTCCAGAGGACGACGAAGGCGATCGTGGGGACCGCCGACTCCAGCGCGCCGCGCCAGCCGCCGATGGCGACGCTCAGCCGGGCGCGCAGCAGCTCCTCGACGGTGGCGTAGTCCGCGGCGCCGCCGACGCGGTGCGGCTCAGCCACTCTTGGGGACGATCGTGTAGAACGGGTTGAACATCGTCGGGATGCCGCGGTAGTAGGAGACCCGGCCGCTGGCCTTGAGCTGCACTCCGGCGTGGATCCCGGCGATCTCGCGGCGACCGAGCCAGACGAGGTGCAGCGGCCGGCTGCCGTCGTAGATCTCGACGACCAGCGCCGGGACGTCGGCCCGCGGCCGCAGCGTGACCGAGCGGACGGTGCCGCAGACGTCGGCGCGCTCACGGTTGGCGAGGTCGCAGATCGGCGTGGCGCCCTGGCGGTCGGTCTCCTCGCGCAGCTCCTCGGCCTCGTCCTCCTTGGAGGAGCGGGTCAGCCGGTCGGCCAGCTTCGCGAACATCGCCACGCGGCTCGCCGCGCGTCGGGCGGAGACAGGGGTCGTGCTCGTCGATGCCCATGGTCATCGCACCTCGGTGATCTCTGGTCCGCGCTCGAACGGCCGCAGGTCCTCGGCGCTGCGCGGGCGGCGGCCGCCGTGCTCGTCGGTCGGCTGTCGTCGGCGCGTCGGCCGGCTCCTCGGCTGCGGTCGGAACCCGCAGCGGCAGGGCCTCCCGCGGCGGCCGGGCCTCGTCGTCGCGGACGACGACGGTGTACGGACCAGCTCGACCAGCGGGGCGGCCTTCGTCGTCGTCGCTGGCGGCGGGGCCGCTGACCACGGCGCGCAGGAACCATCGTGGCCCGTCGACGCCCATGAACCGGACGGCGTTCTGCACGGTCCGGCCGTCCGGGCCGGGCGTGGGGATGGTCGCCGCCAGCTCGCGGCCCAGTGGTCCGTCCACGACCTCGGCGGTGCCGCCCTGCGCGGTGATGCTGTCGGCGATCTCGGTGCGGATGTCGCGCCACACGCCGATGGTCCGCGGGCGCGGCGAAGACCTGCAGCTGCACCCCGGAGTCGCCGACCAGCGCGTGCGCGCTCACGACCGACTGCTGCTCCTGGTCCAGCTCCAGGCGCAGCTGCATCCCCTCGACCGGGCGGGATGCGCAGCGCGCCGAGGTCGATGCGTTCGACGTCGTCGTCGTCGACCTCCGAGGCGTCGAACGGGCCGCGGGTGCGGTTGAGCCGCTCCTCGTCCGCCTCGTCGGCTCCGTCGTCGGCAGCGGACGTCGACATCGACGTGTCTCGCCGTCCTGCTCGTCCTCGACCTCATCGAGTGGTCGACGGGATCGACGGGATCGTCCTTGCGTCCTCGGCGGAAGATGGCCACGGTCCTCCGGTCCTTCGTCAGTCTCTACGGTGTCAACGGCCTGCGGCCCTGCGCGTATGCCGGCGCTCAGGGGTCGCGCGGCCCGAAGCCGCCGCTCGCTCCGTGCCCAGTGTCCCCCCGCGAGCTCTCCGGGAGCGAATCCGCCTCCACGAACGTGCACCTCGGCGACGCGCTGGACGACCAGCTGGGCGATGCGGTCGCCGCGGCGCACCTCGAACGGCTCCGTGCGGGTCGAGGTTGACGAGGTTGACGAGGATCTCGCCGCGGTAGCCCGCGTCGAGCGTTCCCGGGAGCGTTGACGATGGTGATCCCGTGCCGGGCGGCGAGACCCGACCGGGGATGGGTGAACGCCGCATACCCCTCGGGCAGGGCGATCGCCATGCCGGTCGGCACGAGCACCCGCTGACCGGGGGCGAGCGTGACGTCGACGCGCGACATCAGGTCGGCGCCGGCGTCTCCGGGGTGGGCGTACTGCGGGCATCGGCAGGCCGGGGTCGAGTCGGTGCGCCGGCGACGACGACGCGGTCAGGGCCGACCTCCGGTCCGGGGATCGGCCCTGACGGCTCGGGCTGGTGGCGGCGGTCCGTCGCCGGGGGCGTCGGTCAAGCCGCGCACTCGCGGCAGACCATCTTGCCGCCCTTCTCGCTGGCCAGCTGGCTGCGGTGGTGCACGAGGTAGCACTCGGTGCAGGTGAACTCGTCGGCCTGCCGGGGGATGACCCGGACCGACAGCTCCTCGCCGGAGAGGTCGGCACCGGGCAGCTCGAAGCCCTCGGCCTGCTCGGTCTCGTCGACGTCGACGCTCGACGCGGACTTGTCGACGCGCCGGGCCTTGAGCTCCTCGATCGAGTCCTCGGAGAGGTCGTCGTCGGTCTTGCGCGGGGCGTCGTAGTCAGTCGCCATGGTGTTGTGTCGCTCCTGCAGTTACGTGGTGGTGGTTCGTCGGTGGTTCGTCGGTGGCGTCCGGGACGGATGACGGCAGTCGTGGTTCGCTCGTCCAGGACGGTGGGAAATCGATGGCCGCGGGCCGGTTGGTCGTCATCGACCGCTCGCGCTGGGCGGCATCTCGCGAGCCGAGGTGACGGTGCGCCCTGTGGTGCTCCGATGTAACGCAGCGACCCTCTCGTTTGTGCCCGCATCTGTGCTTACTTCGGCGCCGGACCCCCATCCGGTTGCGGCCAGCGGGTGAAACCTGCGGGCGGATTGTGCCCTACAAACGGCGCCACGTCACGTTGTGTCCTCATCGCGGGACGTGACCGGGCAGTCGCACCCCGACTGCCGCGGCGGTTCGACGCGTCCGCGACAGGATTTGCGCTTTGCTGACCGGGCCTTGAACCCCCGCTGACCTTGGCTGTGTCTCACTCTGAGCGGGCTCCGGGCCTGACCGACGGCGGACGCGGCACATCGGCACTCCTCGCCAGCGATGTGTCACCCCCGCTCAACCTCCTCACCGCACACCCGTAACCTGTCCCCCGTAACGTCGCTATCGGTGCCCGACTCGCGGGGCACCGTCCACCCGGACGTGACCAGCCACCCAGCGCGCGCTTCCAGGAGGTGCCGGATGACCGAGTTCCACGCCCAGCTGAGAGCCCGAGCGCTCGAAGCCGTCGACGACCTCACCGCCGCGCAGGAGTCCGGCGACGACTTCTCCGTGGACGTCCACCGGGCCGACCTGGAGAACATCGCCCGGATCGCCCGGGAGCACGGTGTCGCCCTGCCCGAGCTGGACGAGCTGGGGCTGTCCGCGGCCTGAGCGACCTCAGCGTCAGCCCGTCGAGCACCGCCAGCAGCTGGGCGTGCACCGGCGCGTTGCCGGCCACGGTGAGGGCCGCTGACGGCGGTCCACCGCGGGTTCCGGTCAGGACGCCACCGGCCTCGCTGAGGATCAGCCAGCCGGCCGCCATGTCCCACGGGTTGAGCCCGGACTCGTAGAACCCGTCCAGCCGGCTGCAGGCGACCGAGCAGAGGTCGAGGGCGGCGCTGCCGATCCGGCGGATGTCGCGGACCCGCGGCAGCACCGCCAACAGCGCCTGCGCCTGGGCCAGCCGGCGCTCCGGCGTGTAGCCGAAGCCGGTACCGACCAGCGCGCCGAGACAGGTCGTCCACGGAGCCGACCCGCAGCCGCGCCCGGTCGGCGGACCGGTGGAGCTCCTCCCACGCCGCGCTCGTATGCGCCGCAGCCGGCGGCCGCGTGGTAGACCCGGCGCTGGGCCGGGTCGGCCACCGCACCGGCGAGGACCCGCCACTCCCCCGGCACCTTCGGGTCGCCGACCGCGGCGGCGACCGAGACGGCATACGCGGGAATGTCGTAGAGGTAGTTGACGGTGCCGTCGATGGGGTCGACGACCCAGGTGATCCCCGAGGTGCCACTGAGGTCGTCGCCCTCCTCGCCGAGCACGGCGTCGTCCGGGCGCTCGTCGTGCAGCAGCTCGCGGATGAGCTCCTCGGCACGGGTGTCCATGACCGTGACGATGTCGGTGGGCGACGACTTCGTGGCCGAAGCCTCGACGAGGCGCGGGCGTTCGTCGACGACCAGCCGGCCGGCCGCGATGGCGATGTGGGTGGCGAGGTCCTCCAGCGCGGTGACGTCGGTCCCGTCCGGGGCGGCGACCGGTGGCGTCGCCATCAGTCGCTGCCGCACAGAGCGGGGCGCGCCTGGCGCAGGTTCGGGCAGCACCCGGCGGGGCAGACCGACGGGCGGACACCGGGGCCGCCCGGTACCACCTCACCGCGCGCCTCCCGGCCCGTTCCTCGGCGAGGTCCACGAGGCCGGCGACGAAGGCGTCGTCGACCCCCACCGTGGGGACTCTCAGCATGCGGAGTCCGAGGCGCTCGGCGGTCGCCGCTGCCTCGGTGTCGAGGTCGTAGGCGACCTCCATGTGGTCGGAGACGAAGCCGACCGGTGCGACGACGACGACCCGCCGACCGTCGGCAGCGAGCTCCTCGAGGCGGTCGTTGACGTCGGGTCCGAGCCAGGGCTGGCTGGGTGGACCGGACCGGGAGCAGTAGACGACCTCCGGCGGCAGCTCACGGCCCAGCTCCCGGAGCGCCTGGTCCACGACCTGGTCGGCGAGCGCGTGGTGCTGCTCCTGGTAGAGCCGGCCCTCGCCGTCGCCGGGGCCGGACGTCTCGTCCATGGCGTCGGGGATCGAGTGGGTGACGAAGAGCAGCGCCAGCTCGGCGTCCGGGACGTCGGCCACCGACCGCAGCGCCTCGAGGACGAGCCGGGCGTTGGGACCGACGAAGGCGGGCCGCAACGCATACGGGCCGATCTTGTCGATCTCGAGGACCAGCCCGTCCTCGCGGACCTCGGTGAGGGCGTCGGCGAGGTTCTCGCGGTACTGCCGGCAGGAGGAGTACGACGAGTACGCGCTGGTCGTGACGACGACGATCCGGTGCAGCCCGCGAGCGTCGGCGTCACGCAAGGTGTCGGCGAGGAACGGCGGGGAGTTGCGGTTGCCCCAGAGGACCGGCACGTCGATGTCCCGCTCCTTGAGCTCCGCCTCGAGGGCGGCGATGAGGGCCCGGTTCTGGTCGTTGATGGGGCTACGGCCGCCGAACAGGTCGTAGTGGTGAGCCACCTCGTGGAGCCGGTCGTCCGGGATGCCGCGACCGGCGGTGACGCGGCGGAGGAACGGCATGACCTCGTCCGGCCGCTCCGGGCCGCCGAAGGAGAGCAGCAGCAGCGCGTCGTAGGGCGCGAGGGCCTCCGACGTCACCGGGGGTCCGTCAGTCGGAACGGTTGGGGCGCGTTGAGGTGGAGCACGATCGCCACCATACGGATCCCGAAGACCAGCGCCGCGGCCCCCCACACGACGAAGGGCGAGATGAACCCGACGTGGTAGGCGACGACGACGATCGTCGAGCCGAACAGGGCGGGCAACGCGTACAGCTCCCGCCGCAGAACCTCCGGCACCTGGCCGGCCAGCACGTCGCGCAGGACACCACCGCCGACCGCGGTGAGGGTACCCACGATGATCGCCGCGAGCGGGGGTATGCCGGGCATCGCCAGGGCGATCAGCGCGCCGCCGACCGCGAACACCGCGAGGCCGACCGCGTCTGGGCCCACGGCGAAGCCGGGGAGGAGGGTGACCAGCCGCCCGAGCCGTTCGACGCCGGGATGGGCGACGAAGGTCACCAGCCCCGCGGCGAGGGCGGCGGCGACGAGGCGCCAGTCGCGGATGCCGACGGGAGGGACGGCGCCGATGAGCAGGTCGCGCAGCACCCCGCCCCCGAGGCCGGTCGCCCCCGCGAGGACGAGCACCCCGAACAGGTCGAGCCGTTTGCGGACCGCGACGAGACCTCCGGACAGCCCGAACGCGAACACCCCGAGCAGGTCCAGCAGCAGCGGCGAGACGACGGGGTTGGTCGGCATGGCGGCGCCCACGGTACTCCCGGCGGTGGTCCCCGGGCTCGGGCGCGGCGTGGCACTGTCGGCCACCACCGGTCGCATGGCAGAGTCGGGCTCCAGTAAGCAGCTGGAGGTCCCTCGTAGGCGGCGGAAGTGGTCAGGAGTTCGCGATGCAGGACCTGAGGCTCGTCGGCGTGCAGGAGGACGGGCAGCATCTGCTCCTCGCGGCGCCGGACGGTACGCACTACCGCGTGGCGCTGGACGAGCCGCTGCGGGCCGCCGTGCGTCACGACCGCCCTCGGCTCGGCCAGCTCCAGATCGAGATGGAGGGCGGTATGCGCCCTCGCGAGGTCCAGTCGCTGATCCGCGCCGGAGCCACGGCCGAGGAGGTCGCGGACCGGTCCGGCTGGTCCGTCGAGAAGGTTCGCCGCTACGAAGGGCCGATCCTCGCCGAGCGGGTCCACGTCGCGGACCAGGCCCGGCTGGTCCGCGTCCGGTCGAGAGGCGGTCCCTCCGGGTCGACGGTGCCCACGCTGCAGGTTCGTGTCGTCCAGCGGATGCGCGAGCGCGGGGTCGACGCGGACGCCAGCAGTTGGGACGCGTGGCGCGGCGTGGAGGACGCGCACTGGACGGTGACGCTCACCTTCGCGGCCGGTGGACGTCAGCGACAGGCGTCGTGGTCGTACGACCCCGTTCTGCGCACCGTCGAGGCCGGTGACGACGAGGCCCGCTGGCTCAGCGCCGACGAACCGGCGGCCGTGGGTCCGGTTCCGACGGCGACCGCCGCGGGTCACCAACGTCTACGACGTCGAGGCCGAGGGCGGGGTGGCGGCGACCCGACGGGCGGGCGCGGCCGCACGGCCGTCCCGCGACGAGGAGCCGCTCGACCTCATGACGGCGATGCGGCAGCGCACGACCGTCGGGCGCCGGTCCGGACGTCGGCGCGGGCCCTCGACCGAACCGGCTCACCGTGAGGTGGCCGCGGCGTTGCCGCTGGACGACGGTGCCGACGTGCTCGAGTCACCGGCCGAGTCACCGGCCGAGACCTGGTCGAGGGGCCGCCCACCGACCTGGCGGACGTGAGCCATGAGCAGGCCGGCGGGGACGTCCAGGAGGTTGTCGGCGCCGTCGAGGACGTTGTCGGGAGCGACGACGACGCCGAACACCCCGAAAACGGCGAGGCTGGCGACGCCGAGCCCATGCTCGAGCCCCCGGGCGCCGACGTGCCCCCGCTCGACGGTCCGGACGACGAGGTCGACACCGAGGACGCCGAGGTCGACGACGAGGTTGTCACCGAGGTGGACGACGAGGCGGACGACGAGGTGGACACCGGCTCGGACGACGCCGACGCTCGACCCGACGGAGGCGTCCCCGCTAGCGACGGCGAAGGCGACCCGTCGTAGCAGCGCCCGTCGGTTCCCTCGTGGGACGACATCATGTTCGGCGCTAAGCGGCAGTGACCGGCCCGCTCCCGCGCCGCAACAACTGCCAGCACTGTCACGCCGTGCGGCCGTTCCTGCGGATCAGCCGCAAGAGGTGACCACCGCGTCAGTCGTTGCGGACGGAGCGCGGCACCGGGCATACGTCGAGCCCGAACGGCAGCATGTCCGGCGACAGGGCGGCCGCCCGGGCCGCGTGCGACGTCATCCGGCGCATGTGGTGCCGGCGACAGAGGACTTCGTACTCGACGACTCCGGACGCGGCCGGCGAGATGTCACCGACGAGCACCTGCTCGCCTTCGACGACCATGACGCCGTCGACGACGCGCGCGTTGTGGGTGGCAGGGCGGCCGCACCAGCACAGCGCCTCCACCTGAAGCTCCTGCACGCGGTCGGCCAGCTCGATGAGCCGCTGGGAACCGGGGAAGAGCTTCGCGCGGAAGTCGGCGGTGATCCCAAAGGCGAAGACGTCGACGTCCATCTCGTCCACCAGCCGGGCCAGCTGCTCCACCTGGGCGGCCGTGTAGAACTGCGCCTCGTCGCAGATGAGGTAGTCGACGCGACCTCCGGCGGTGGCCGTCTCCACGATGTCGTCCCAGAAGTCGAGGTCGTCGGTCACCTCACGGGCCGGTGTGGACAGCCCGAGCCGGGACGACAGAACCGCGGTGCCCGCGCGGTCGAGCTTGGTGAAGATGATGCCGGCCCGGCCGCGGACGGCGTGGTTGTGGTGCATCTGCAACGCCAGCGTCGACTTCCCGCAGTCCATGGTGCCGTTGAAGAAGACGAGCTCAGCCACGGCCGGTCACTGTAGTCGGGGTCCCCGCGAGGTACCGGAGCGAAGCGCAGGACCTCGTGGGGTGTTTTAGGCGTTGCGGGCGGGGACGGTGACGAGCGGGACGGCCCGTTCCTCGTCACTGACCGAACCGTGCAGGCCGCGCAGCCGCAGCAGCTCCGGCCGCATCCGCACCGAGTCGACAACCGCGCTGTCGTCGAGCATCACGACGGTCACGTCCCCGATGCGCTCCAGGACCTCGGGCCGCACCGTGCCGAACCAGCCGTCCCGGACCAGCTCGTCGCGCGTTCCGACCCAGGCCCGGTCGCCGAGGCGCTCCTGCCACCGCGCGACGACGTCGGCGGCGGAGGCGCCCGCCGAGAGGTACAGCTGGGTCCCGCGCGGCTCGCCGCCGACGTGGCGAACCCCCGTCAGCAGCTCCCGCTCGACCGCGAGGTCGATGCGCTGCCCGAAGGGCACGTCGAGCATCCCGTGGTCGGCGGTCACGTGGATCGCGGTGCCGGCCGGGACCTGTGCCGCCAGCGACGACAGGTGTCGGTCGATCGACTCGAGCTCGTCGACCCACTCCCACGACCCCGGGCCGTTGACGTGGCCGACCTTGTCCAGGTCGCCCCAGTAGAGGTAGACCAACGCCCGCGGGGACGCCCGGACGGCGTCGACCGCGGCCGACACCCGGTCGGCCAGGGAGGCCGCCGCGCGGAACCGCCCTCCCCGCAGCGCGGCGTTCGTCAGGCCGGAGCCGTCGAAGAACCCCGGGCCGATCCGGGTCACCTCCACGCCGTCGAGCACCACCTCCTGGAGGACCGTCGTCGTCGGCTGCCACCGGATCGGGTCCGGCCCGTTCTCCCAGGAGAGCTCGTTGAACACCCGGTCGGTGTCGGGGTCGAGCACCTCGTAACCCACCAGCCCGTGGACACCCGGAGGGGTCCCCGTCCCGAAGGACCCCATCGAGGTCGCCGTCGTCGAGGGAAAGCCGCAGTCGAGGCGCACCGCCGGGTCGAGGTGCGCGCGCACGAACGGCGCGTGACCCGAGCGGCGGACGAGCTGCTCGTAGCCGAGCCCGTCGACGAGGACCACCACCGCCCGATCGGCCGGGGTCGAGAGCGAGGTCCGGCGCCGTCGCATACCGGCTCGACCCGAGGCTGCGCGCGACCGCGGGCAGCACGGACACGAGCGTGCCCGCGGCGTAGTCCGGGGCCGCGGGGAGCACGCGCGCAGGGACGGCCGTCAGGACCGGGCCGGCGGTCCGCCGATGGACCCGGACAGGGTGCGCGCGAAGCGGAGCGCGTCGGTGAGGGCGCGGTCACCGTCGGCGTCGGCGCTGATGCGCAGCGAGATGTCGTCGGACGCGACGGTGCCCTCGAACCCGTGGTCGGCGTCGCACTCCGGGTCGCCGCAGCTGGCGGGCACGATGTCGATGCGGGCCACCGCGCCCCACCCGATGGTCAGGGTGATCTCGCGACCGAGGGACCCCGGCACGTAGGCGTCGGGCGACGTGACGACGTGGGTGAGCATGACACCGCGAACCGAGGTGAGCGGCACCGTCTCGCTCGTGGCCGTGGCGACCGGCAGGCTGACCTCGCCCTCGACGCCGGTGCCGGCCTCGTGGTCGTCGGCGTGGGCGATGACCAGCCGGGTGGGCGTCATGGCGAGAACGGTGATGTGGCGACGGACCGCGTCCTGGTCGAACGTCGTCTCCTGGTGCACGAGGTGGGCGACCACATCGTCGGCTCCGAGGGCGGACTCGACGACGTCCGCGACCAGCGCCGGGTAGTAGCCCGCACGCTCGATGGCGGCCGTGAGATCGGCCGGCAGCACCGGCGCCGACCGCGTGTCGCGTGAAGAGGCCATGTCGGCATCCTTGCACTTCGGCACCGACGGACCTCTCAGGACCTCCCCGGGCGCCACCGGAGCACCCGCTAGCCTCGACCACGTGACCTCGGTTCGCCGCGCCGAACCGGCGCGGGTGCTCGTCATCGTGCCCGCGTGGAACGAGGAGGCGACGCTCGCGGCGGTCGTCGAGGAGACCCGTGGCGCGCTGCTCGCGGCCGGCCTTCCCGCCGACATCCTCGTCGTGGACGACGGCTCCGACGACGCGACGGGAGCGGTCGCCGAGGCCTCCGGCGCGCTGGTCGCGCACCTCGCCGTGAACCTCGGCGTGGGCGGCGCCATGCGGACCGGCTACCGGTATGCGCGACGGCTCGGGTATGCGGCGACGGTCCAGGTCGACGCGGACGGCCAGCACAACCCGGCCGACATCCCGAGGCTGCTCGGTGCCCTCGGCGACGGCGCGGACATCGTCATCGGCGCCCGGGTCGCGGGTGACGGGGCCTACCTGGCCCGCGGCCCGCGGCGGTGGGCGATGCGGCTGTTGTCGAGCACGATCTCCCGCATCGCGCATACCCGGCTGACCGACACGACGTCTGGCTTCAAGGCGTGCGGGCCGCGCGCCATCGAGCTGTTCGCGCGGTCCTACCCCGCGGAGTACCTCGGCGACACCGTCGAGTCCCTCGTCGTCGCCGCCCGGTCGCAGCTGGTGATCCGGGAGGTGGACATCGTCATGCGGCCGCGGGCCGGCGGTCAGCCGTCGCACGGGCCGGCCCGGTCGGCGGCGTTCCTCGGCCGGGCGGTGCTGGCGCTCGGGCTGGCGCTCACGCGGCCCCGGCCGGAGCTGCGCGCGACGGCGCGCCATTACGAGGAGCTGGACGCATGATGCTGCTGTCGCAGAGCGGCTACCCGTTCGCGCTGGTGGTCGCGGCGCTCCTGCTCGTCGCGCTGTTCTGGCTGCTGCGGACCCAGCGGCTGCGCGAGAAGTACAGCGTGCTGTGGTTCGCCGTCATCGTCGGCGTGGTCCTGCTCACGTTCATCCCGGCGATCACCGGCTGGCTCACCGCCCTGGCCGGCGTGACCACGCCGATCAACCTCGTCTTCATCCTCGCGTTCCTCGTCCTGCTGGTGGTCTGCATCCAGCTGAGCATCGAGATCTCGACCCTCGAGGAGTCGGCGCGAACCGTCGCCGAGGAGGTGGCGCTGCTGCGGCTCGAGCTGGAGCGGCGTACCGGCCGACCGGACGGCACGGATCCCCCGGACGACTAGCCGGTTCGTGCTCTGAACCGCGCCGAAATCCGTACCCAAGCCGCACGACTAGTCGGGGTCCCCGCGAAGTATCGGAGCGGAGCGGAGAACTTCGTGGGGTGTCTCAGGTCATGACCCGCTTGTCGGCGTCCTTGCGCGTCTGTGCCGGATGCACGCCGACCTCGGCGTCGAGCACGTCGACCCCTCCGGGCCACGCGTTGACCGGGTTCAGCTCGACCCGGTCCACGTCCGGCAGGTCGTCGGCCAGGCACGACAGGCGGGCGACGAGGTCGGCGAGGGCCGCCCGGTGGACCGGCAGGGCGCCACGGTGTCCGTTGAGCATCGGCGCGGCGCGCACCGCGTCGAGCAGGTCGTGGACGTCGACGTCGGTCAGCGGCGGGATGCGGTGGGCGATGTCGCCGAGCAGCTCGGTCGGTGCTCCGGCGACCGAGAAGCTGACCACCGGCCCGAACAGCGAGTCCTCGACGCTGGTGAGGACGCACGTCACGCCGGGCGGCGCCATCCGCTGCACGAGGAAGGACCCCTCGGCGGTCGGGCCGAGCCGGGAGCGCATCGACTCCACCGCCGTCCGGACCGCCTCGGCCCCGGCCAGGTCGGCGCGGACGCCGCTGAGGCCGGGCTGGTGGCGCAGCACCGGCGACGTGGTCTTGAGGATCACGGGGTAGCCAAGGGCGTCGGCCGCCGCCACCGCCTCGTCCGCCGAGTCGACCAGCCGCGACTCCCAGACGTGGATGCCGTATGCGGCCAGCAGCCGGCTCCGCTCGGCGTGGGTCAGCGCCCGGCCGTCGGGAGCGTCGGCGAGCACCTCCTCCACGAGCGCGGCGGCCGCCGCCCGGTCGATGTCGACGGGATCGACGGGATCGCCGCGGTCCTTGGTCCGCCACTCGCTGTAGCGGGTCGCGGCCGCCAGCGCGCGCACCGCGTCCTCGGGCATGGGGTAGGCGGGGACGACCCGCCGGTACGCGTCGCCGGTGGTCTCGACGGCCAGCGCCTCGTGGACGCCCGACATCCCCAGGAAGGTCGCGACGCAGGTCTTGTCGCTCGCGCGGGAGGCGTCGCGCACGGCGGCGACCACCTCGGCGTCCACGGTCTCCAGGGGCGGGATGAAGCAGGTGAGGACGCTGTCGACGTCCGGGTCCTCGAACGCCGTCCGCAGCGCCGCGGCGAACTGGTCGGCGGTCGCGTCCGAGGGGAGGGCGACCGGGCCGTGAGTGATCTCCAGCTTCCAGCTGAGCGCGGCCTGGGCGGTGAGCGCGCCGAGGGCGTCGGAGTTGCCCACCACGGCGACGCGCTGGCCGGCCGGGAGCGGCTGGTGGATGACCAGCTGGGCGACGTCGAAGAGCTGGTGGACGTTCTCGACGCGGATGACGCCGGCCTGCCGGAGCAGCGCACGGAACGCGCCGGCGGGGGCGCTGGTCTGCCGTACCTTGTGCCCGGGTGGGGCGCCGTAGGCGGACACCCCCGAGGAGACGGCGATCACCGGCTTGCGCTGGGCCAGCGCCCGGGCGATCCGGGAGAACTTGCGCGGGTTGCCGATCGACTCCAGGTAGAGGCCGACGGCGGCGGTCGTGTCGTCGTCGATCCAGTACTGCATGAGGTCGTTGCCGGACACGTCGACCCGGTTGCCGGCCGAGGCGAAGTCGGACACGCCGAGCCCGCGCCGGTCGGCCGACGCAAGGATGGCGATGCCGAGGGCGCCGCTCTGGGCGAAGAGCCCGAGCCCTCCGGCACTGGGCAGCCGCGGCGCCAGGGAGGCGTTGAGGCGTACCTCCGGGTCGGTGTTGATCAGCCCGAACGAGTTCGGGCCGACGACACGTAGTCCGTTCTCGCGGGCCCGGCGGCGCAGCTGCTCCTGGCGCTCGGTCCCGTCCGCGCCGCTCTCGGCGAAGCCGGCCGAGGCGACGAGCAGGTTGCGGACGCCCTTGGCGGCGCACTCGTCGACGACGTCCAGCACGCTGTCGGCCGGGATGGCTAGGACCGCGAGGTCGACCGGCCCGGGGATCTCACCGACCCGGGCGTATGCGGGCAGGCCCAGCACCTCGAGGGCCTCGTTGTTCACGGCGTAGACCGGACCCGCATACCCGCCGCCGAGGATGTTGGCGAGGAACCGGTGGCCGATGGAGGCGCTGCGGCGGCCGGCACCGACGACGGCGATGGACGCCGGGTGCAGCAGGGCGCTGATGCTCACCGACTCGGCGCGGTGCTCCCGGGCGAGCCGGACCGCCGTGGACTGCTCGGTCGGCCGGATGTCGAACGACACCTCGACGACGCCGTCCTCGAAGTGGTGGTGGACCGCATACCCCGCCTCCTTGAAGACGTTGAGCATCCGCCGGTTCTGCGGGAGCACCTCGGCGACGAACCGTTCCACCCCCAGCTCCTGCGCGATGGCCGCGAGGTGCTCGAGGAGCACCGAGCCGATGCCCTTGCCCTGGTAATGGTCCGAGATGTTGAAGGCGACCTCGGCGGACCGGCGGTCGATCCGGTCCCAGCGGCCGATCCCGATGATCGCGCCACGCACCGTCACGACCAGCGCGACCCGGTCCACGTTGTCGACCTGGGTGAACCGCTGGACGTCCCGGTCGCTCAGCTCCCGGATCGGGGCGAAGAACCGAAGGTAGATGGACTCCTCGGACTGGCCCGAGTGGAAGGTCCGGATGCCGTCGGCGTCGTCCGGCCGGATCGGACGTACGTGGCCGACCGAGCCGTCGCGGAGCACCACGTCGGCCTGCCATCGGGAGGGGTCGACCGTCGCCGCCCCGGTGGCTCGGCGGTCTCGGGGCATGGGCTCCATGCTTCCATCCGGCGGGCGGGCTGGCAGCATCGCGGCATGGAGTTCTCCGAGGTCGTACGCCGCCGGCACATGGTCCGCCGCTACGACGCCGAGCGTCCCGGTGCCGGACGACGTGCTCGCGGCCGTGCTCGAGAACGCCTGCCGGGCGCCGAGCGCCGGGTTCAGCCAGGGGTGGGACTTCGTCGTGCTGACGTCGCCGGACGAGCGAGCGCGGTTCTGGGCGGCCGCTGCGGACGACGAGGAGGAGCCGGACAGCTGGCTGCGCGGAATGCAGTCGGCGCCGGCGCTGGTGATCTGCTGCTCCGACCGTGAGGCCTACCTCGACCGCTACGCCGCTCCGGACAAGGGCTGGACCGACCGCAGCGAGTCCCGCTGGCCGGTCCCCTACTGGGACGTCGACACCGGGATGGCGGCGCTGCTGATGCTGCTGACGGCGACCGACCAGGGGCTCGGTGCGCTGTTCTTCGGGGTGGCGGCCGAGTGCCACGACGAGGTGCACGAGTCGTTCGGGATCCCGCGCGACCACACCATCGTCGGGGTGGTGGCGCTCGGGTACGAGGTACCGGGGCCCAAGAGCCCGTCCCTGAAACGGGGCCGGCGCGGGCCGGCCGAGGTCGTGCACTGGGGCCGGTTCGGGACCCACCGCTGAGCTGCAGCCTGGGGTCGCCGCGCATACCGGTGGGTCGGGCCGGGCCGCCCGGTCGCGGTGGGACAAGATAAGGACGGCCCCACCCACGCAAGGAGCACCAGCCCGTATGCCGCGCAGCAGCACGCGTACTCCCTCCTCCTCGTCCGACCCGAACGAGCCGGTGGAGGAGCGGATCATCGACATCGACGTCGGGGAGGAGATGCGCAACGCCTTCCTCGAGTACTCCTACTCCGTCATCTACTCCCGCGCCCTGCCCGACGCGCGGGACGGGCTGAAGCCGGTCCAGCGGCGGATCCTCTTCGGGATGAGCGAGCTGGGCCTGCGCCCCGACCGCGCCCACGTCAAGAGCCAGCGGGTCATCGGCGAGGTGATGGGCAAGTACCACCCGCACGGCGACCAGGCGATCTACGACGCCCTGGTCCGGATGGCGCAGCCGTTCACGATGCGCCTTCCCCTCATCGACGGTCACGGCAACTTCGGGTCCCTCGACGACGGGCCGGCGGCCGCCCGTTACACCGAGGCCCGGATGGCCGCGTCGGCCCTGCTCATGGTCGGCGGCCTCGGCGAGGACACCGTCGACTTCATCCCCAACTACGACGACACCGAGACCCAACCCGAGGTCCTGCCCGCCGCGTTCCCCAACCTGCTCGTCAACGGGGCCAGCGGAATCGCCGTCGGCATGGCCACCAACATGGCCCCGCACAACCTCGTCGAGGTCATCGGCGCCGCCCGGCACCTCATCGCGAACCCCACCTGTTCGCTCGACGATCTGATGAAGTTCGTCCCGGGACCGGACCTGCCCGGCGGCGGCCGGATCATCGGCCTCGACGGCATCCGCGACGCCTACCTCACCGGCCGTGGGGCGTTCCGGACCCGGGCCACCGCCCGCGTCGACTCGGTGAACCCCCGCCGGAAGGGCATCGTCGTCACCGAGCTGCCCTACCTCATCGGCCCCGAGAAGGTCATCGAGAAGATCAAGGACCTGGTTCAGAGCAAGCGCCTGCTCGGCATCGCCGACGTCAAGGACCTCACCGACCGGGCCCACGGGATGCAGCTGGTCATCGAGGTGAAGAACGGGTTCAACCCCGACGCCGTGCTGGAGCAGCTCTACCGGCTTACGCCGATGGAGGAGTCGTTCAACATCAACAACGTGGCGCTGGTCGAGGGCCAGCCGCGGACGCTCGGGCTCAAGGACCTGCTCAAGGTCTACGTCGACTTCCGCACCGACGTCGTCCGGCGGCGCACCGCATACCGGCTCGCCCGTCGCGAGGAGCGGCTGCACCTCGTCGAGGGCTTGCTGGTCGCGATCCTCGACATCGACGAGGTCATCCAGCTGATCCGCGGGTCCGACGACGCAGCGACCGCGCGCCAGCGGCTGATCGAGGTGTTCGACCTCAGCGAGGTGCAGGCGACCTACATCCTCGACCTGCAGCTGCGCCGGCTCACGAAGTTCTCCCGGCTGGAGCTGGAGAACGAGAAGGCCGAGCTGGAGCGCCAGATCGAGGAGCTGCGGACGATCCTCGGGGACGAGAAGCTGCTGCTGCGCACCGTCTCCGCCGAGCTGGCGGAGGTCGCCAAGGCCCACGGCACGCCGCGCCGGACGGTGCTGCTGGAGTCGGCCGGTACGCCGGTGACGACCTCGACGCGGGCGGCGCCGTGCCGCTCGAGGTCGCGGACGACCCGTGCTGGGTGCTGCTCTCGTCGACCGGCCTGCTCGCGCGCACCCTCACCGACGAGCCGCTGTCCGGCGACGGCGGCCGGAGCAGGCACGACGTCGTCGTCGGCGCGGTGCGGACGACCGCGCGCGGCGAGGTCGGTCTCGTCACCAGTCGCGGCCGGATGGTGCGGCTCTCGGCCATGGAGCTGCCGACCCTGCCCGACACCGCCGGCGCCCCGTCGCTGGGCGGTGGAGCCCCGCTCGCCGCCTACGTCGACCTGCCGCGCGGCGAGGAGCCGATCACCCTCGCCTCGGTCGCCGCCGACGCTCCCGGCATGGCACTGGGGACCGCCCAAGGGCGTGGTCAAGCGGGTCACCACCGACTACCCGGGACGGCCGGACTTCGAGCTCATCGGCCTCCGCGACGGCGACAGCGTCGTGGGGGCCGCCGAGGTCACCGACGAGGGCCAGGACCTCGTCTTCATCACCTCCGACGCTCAGCTGCTGCACTTCCCGGCGTCGCAGGTGCGGCCCCAGGGTCGCCCCGCCGGCGGGATGGCCGGCGTCAAGCTCGCCCCCGGCCAGCGAGCGGTGTGGTTCGGGGTGGTGGACCCAGCGCAGAATCCGGTCGTCGTGACGTCGAGCGGGTCGTCCGGGGCCCTGCCCGGCACCGAGCCCGGTGCGCTCAAGGTGACGCCGTATGCCGAGTACCCCGCCAAGGGACGCGCCACCGGCGGCGTGCGCTGCCACCGGTTCCTCAAGGGCGAGGACACCCTCGTACTGGCCTGGGCCGGCGGCACCCCCGCGCGCGCTGCCGCCGCGAACGGCGTCGCGGTCGAGCTGCCCCCGGCCACCGGCCGCCGTGACGGTTCAGGGACGCCGGCGGGCACGGTGATCGCCCGGATCGCGGGACCACCCAGCACGACGTCGTGACCGCCGTCCACCACGACGGCTCGCGCGGACACGGCCGCAGCGCGCCCGACGCCTGCTCGGTGGAGTGGGATACGGCCACGACCGAGAGCCTCTACGGCACGGCGGCGCCCGCGCGGTTCTGGGTCGCCGTCGAGCAGAACGGACCGTGGGGCCGCACCGCCGCCACTCAGTCCTACCTCCCCACCGAGGTCGGCGACGCGCTCACCCGGCTCTGTCGCAGCACCGGCGGCCGGCTCGGCCTGATCCGCCGACCGGGTGAGCACGCGGACCCGCGAACCGGTCCGCGACGGTGCTACCTCGCCTGGAGCGGGCCCCAGGCCTTCCTCCTCGTCGGCCGGGTGCAGACGCCCGAAGAGCTGCTTCGACTGCCGTTCGCAGCGCTCGCCTCCGGAGACCTGGACTCGGTTCGCGCGGCCCTGCCACGGTTTCGGCCCAGCGAGCCGGTCTTTCTCGTCTGCACGAACGGCCGCCACGACGTGTGCTGCGCGATCCGCGGCCGACCGGTAGCCCTGGCCGGGCACCAAGGGCACCCGGGACGGGTCTGGGAGTGCTCGCATACCGGCGGTCATCGGTTCTCTCCCACTGGGGTGCTGCTCCCGTGGGGGCGAACCCTCGGCCGGCTCGACGGCGACTCCGTCGGCGAGGTGCTCGAGTCGGCCGACCACGGCCACCTGCCGGTCGGCCTGCTCGGCCCCCGGCACGACCGCGGGAGCAGCGCCTACCTGCCCTCCGTGCAGGTCGGTGAGTCGGCGGTCCGCGACGAGATCCGTGAGACCGACCTCGAGGCGCTGACCGCTCACGCCGCCGGACCGCTCACGGTACGGGTGACGCACCGGGACGGCCGCGAGTGGGACGTCGCCCTGTCGGTCGTCGACGGCGGCCAGCGGCGCAACTCGTGCGGTGAACCAGAAGTGCGCGCCCGCACGTGGACCGCGTCGGTTCGCCAGCTGGGTCGTAGCCCCGACTAGCGGCGCGCGTCGACGAAGGCCAATATCTGCCGCCAGGCGTCCGAGCAGGCGTCCTCCCACTCGCCGAACGAGCGGTCGAAGAACGAGTGCGGCGCCCCGGCGTACTCCACGAACACGTGGTCCACGCCGGCCTCGGTCAGAGTGCGGTCGAAGGCGGCGTTGTCCTCGGGTGACGTGGCCGCGTCGGCACCGGCCGCCAGCACCAGCAGCGGCGCAGTCATCGCCGGCACCAGCTCGAGCACGCCGGCCGGCTTGCCGTAGAAGCCCATGCAGCCCGCTGCACCGAGGTCCGTCGCGGACAGCGCCCACGACTCGCTCCCGAACTTGCAGAACCCCAACGTGAACACCGGGTCGTCGCTGCGCTCGGCCAGCCGGTCCCTGGCGACGCGTGCGTCGTCGAGCACCGACGACCGCTCCAGAGCGTCCGCGTGGGACCGGTACTCGAAGTCCTCGCCGCGGTCGGTGAGGCCCGCGGTGCGCGCATACGGGTCGATGGCGACGGTGTCGACGCCGGCCTGGGCGAACGCGATGGCCAGGTCCGAGTAGTACGGGTGCAGACCGCGGATGTCGGGCAGCAGCACCAGCGACGCTCCCCGCCGGGTCACCGGGACGGCGTCGTATGCGGCGAGCCGGGTGCCGTCCGCGGACGTGAGGACGGCCGGGCCGTGGTGACCGACGTCGCTCGACCGGGGCGGCAGGGGCGGGTGCTGGTCGCTCGAAAAACACATGGTTGCAGTCTGCACCCAGCCCGTCGCCGGCTAGGCCGTGAACGGCTGGGAGGCGGCCGAGAGCCGGTCCTGCTCGTCCGGCGTCAGCTCCAGGTCCGCAGACGACAGCAGGACGGCCACCTGCTCCGGGGTGCGCGCGCTGGCGATCGGAGCCCCCACCGCCGGCTGCGCGCGCAGCCATGCGAGCGAGACCGCTGTCACCGAGGAGTCGTGCGCGGCCGCCACCTCGTCGAGCGTCGACAGCAGCGCGGCGCTGCCGGGGTGCTCGAGGTAGCGACCGGCCGACTCGGCACGGGCGGAGTCCACGGGCTTACCGGGGCGGTACTTGCCGGTGAGGAACCCGGACGCCAGCGAGTAGTACGGCAGCTCGACGAGGCCGTGCTCGGTGAGGGTCGGCAGCAGCTCCGCCTCGATGCCGCGCTCGACCAGGCTCCACTTGTCCTGCGCGACGGTAAAGCCGGTGACGCCCTCCGCGGCGGCGAGCTCGAGCGCAGACCGCAACCGCGGCGACGAGAAGTTCGAGGCGCCGACCTCGCGGACCTTGCCGGCGCGGACCAGGGAGTCGAAGGCGACGACGTACTCCTCCTGAGGCACCTCGGGGTCGTCCCGGTGGGCGTAGTAGAGGTCGATGTGGTCGGTCCTCAGCCGGCGCAGCGAGTCCTCGACGGCCAGAACGATGTTGCGGGCGCTCAGCCCGGGCCGATCCCGCTTGCCATGCACCTTGGTGTGGATCTCGACGCGGTCGCGGCAGCCCCGGTCGGCCAGCCACTCGCCGATCTGGCTCTCGGACTCGCCGCCGACGTTGCCCGGGACGGACTGCATGTAGGAGTCCGCCGTGTCGATGGCGCGGCCGCCGCCGTCGAGAAAGGCGTCCAGGACGGCGAAGGCGTCCTTCGGACCGACGGTCCAGCCGAACACGTTGCCGCCGAGCACGACAGGCCCGAAGGAGAGAGAGGTCATCGCCTCACCCTGTCATCCGCCGTCGGACGCCGCCTGCCCGGTCTGCCGGTGGGTCGGCGGGTACGTCTCACCAGGGCTTGTCGACCGGCGGCTTGGTGACGGCGCCGTTCTGCTCGTCGCCCTGCTGGCGCTGGGACAGGTTGTCCTTCGTCTTGTCGTCGAGCTGCTGCTGCTTGTCCTGGCTCGGCTGCTGCTGGTCCTGTTGCTGGCCCTGCTGCTGGTCCGATTGTTGCTGTTGGCTCTGGTCCTGGGCGCGCTGTTGGGCGTCACGCAGCTGCTGGCCCTCGTCGTCCTGGGCGTCGCCCTGGAAGCAGGCGGGCGGTGCGTCGTTGACGACCTGCTGGATACGGTCGAAGTACTGCTTGGACTGGGCGGCGTTCCCGGCGTTCTGGGCAGCCTGGCCCAGCTTCTCGAGGCTGAGCGTGAGGTTGACCCGGATCTCGCACGCCTCTCTGGAGTCCTTGGGCGCCAGGGCCAGCGCCTCCTCGAAGGCGGCCCGGGCTGCGTCGTAGTCGCCGGCGAGCACCTGCGCGTCACCGCGCGCGAACGGCGCCTTGTGCGCCTCGATGAGGTTGAGGAAGCCCAGCCGCCCGGCGGCGTCCTGCGTGCCGGTCACGTTCCCGGCACTGTAGGACCGCAACGCCTCGTCGCCCAGGGCGACCATCGTCAGCAGCTTGGTGGCGACCAGCGCGAGCACGACGACGAACGGAAGGGACCAGAGGACGAGCCGCTTACGCAGCCGCAGGCGGACGGCGCGTGCCTCTGGCGTCTCGGCGTCCGTGGGCTGCAGCCGCCACCACGAGCGGCCGGAACCGCCGAGCGCCACCGCCGGCACGATCGCCGGCACCACCGCCGGCGCCACCGCCGGGTCGGCCCGGATCGCCCGGGCCGGGCCGCAGGGGGCTGATGGTCGTCATCGTCGGCCTCCCGGAGCGGACGCCTCGACCTCACGTGGACCGGTGGAGGCGAGCGGTTCGGCCGGCGGGGTGGACGAGCCGGGGTCGGCCCCGGCCGCGCCTCGCCGCCGGATCCTGCTGAGCGCGCAAGGCCGCCAGCCGCATACCGGCCCTCGGGGAGATCCGCGGTCCGGCGGCGGAAGGGACGGCCGGACGCCGCGACCGCGACGCCGCCGCGATGAGGACACCGCCTTCCCACGCCGCGAGCAGCGCCACGAGGAGCAGGGCCACCCAGCCCAGCTCGGACCGGCCACCGACGATCTCCGCCGAGTCGGTCGCCCGCAACGGAGCGAGGTCCTTGAGCTGGACCGACTCGATGATCCGCTGGCCGTTGTCGTCGCTGGTGCGGTGCAGATAGGGCACGCCGAGCTGGGTGGCCAGTGCAGCCAGCTGCTTCTCGTCGATCACCGACAGGGCCGGCTGGCCCGTCGAGGGGTCCACGATGTCGCCCTTCTCGAAGGCGGCACTGATGGCCATCCGGCCGCCCGCCGCCGTCCCGTAGCCGAGGACCGCGCCGCCGTTGATGAGCTCTCGGTCGATGTCGAACGGGGGCGGGTCCTGGGACGCGGTCTGTTCTCCGTCACCGAGGTAGAAGACCAGGCGTGCGCGCTCCGGGCGGCTGTCCCGGCCCCGCTGCAACGCAGTGCGCAGCTGGTCGCGGGCCATAGTGATGCTCGAACCTCGCGACCACACCGACGTCTCCGGACGCAGGGTGTCCGCCGCTGCCGCCACCGCGGCACCGTCGCTGGTCAGTGGCAGCCGCACCGTCGTGTCGATGTCGAACGTCATCAACGCGAACCGCGCCCCGGACAGCTGGCTCACGAGCGCCTTGATGTCGGTGCGCACGCCGTCGAGTCGTGGCTGAGCGTCCCCGTAGTCGCGCGCCATCACCGACGAGGTGGTGTCGACCACCAGGTAGACGTCGAGGGCGCTGGCGTCCACCCGGACGTCGTTGCCCGGGACCGCCGGCCGGATGGCGGCGACGAGCAGCAGGACGACGATGGCGGTTCGGCGGCCGCGAGCGACCGCGGACTCGGAGCGTTCGCGCGGGCCGGCCGGCCACCAGACCAAGGCCAGCGCGACGGCGGCGAAGAGCGCGAGCAGCGGCCACGGCGCGACCGGCAGGAACGACAGCCCCGACAGCGCGCTCATCGCCGCCACCGGATCCGCCGGATCGCGAGGAACCCCAGCACCGCGAGGCCGGCCAACCCGATCGGGACGCCCGGCACGTCGTGGATGACCGTGCGCGGCGCGCTCGGGATGCGGGTGGCCTCACGCGAGGTCACTGCGTCCAGCGTCCGGCGGACGGCGTTGGCGTCATCCAGCGCGAAGTAGCTGCCGCCGGTGGACTCCACGACCTGGCGCATCTCCACGCTGGCGCTGGAGGACGGGTTGTCGGACGGGTTCATGCCGTAGACCTGGATACCGGCGGCCTTGGCCAGCTGCCCGCCCTCCGGCAGCGTGAACAGCGACTTCCCCGCGGCCTCGTTGTCGGAGGCGAGGATGACGGACCGTGCCCGCTGCAGCTCGGGGTGGTCGAAGCTGCGGACGCAGGTGGCCAGCCCGTCACCGATGAGCGAGCTGCCCGCGCCGTTGAGGGTGCCGGCGAAGAACGGGTCCTTGCCGTCGACGAGGGTGAGCGACCGTTGGGCCTGGCGCAGCTGCTCGCCGACGAAGCTGTAGTCGTCGGTGAGCGGAAAGACCGGCACCGCGGAGCTGTTGAAGATCACCATGGAGATCCGCTCGCCGCGGAACCCCTCGGCCAGGCGTAGGAACGTCGAGACCACGGCGGCGTCGACGTCGATCATCGACCCGGAGACGTCGAGGCACAGCACGATGTCGCGGTTGTCCTTCTGGTCGACCAGCGTCACCCGTTGCACCGGGCGGGCCGCGCCGAGCACCGCGGCCAGGGCGAGCAGCCCGATGAGGGCGACGCCACCGGCGGCGAGCCACCGCTGACGCCGGACGGCGCTGCGGTACTCGGGCAGGGTGCGCAGAAGGTCAGTATTCGCCAGCGCCACCGGCGCCGGTTCACCCCGTCGGCGCAGCACCAGCCACACCACCAGCGCCACGACCATGACCGCGCCGAGGGCGGGCCCGACCACCCATGGCTGGCTCAGCGGCCCGCCGAGGATCGGAGCGAGCAACGGCTCCATCCAGCTCAGGTCCACCGCGCGACCACCTCACGGCCGTAGGAGGCGGCCTGGTAGACCGAGGTGTCGCGCTCCGGCCCGAACTCGACCGGGTAGATGCTGCGGACCACCTCCGTCACCGGGCCCAGCGCGGGGTACCTCGAGTGGCCGAGCTCGAAGAGGGTCATCGTCGGGGCGCTGATCCCGGACGCCTCCTGGACGAACTGCCGCAGGACGAGGCTGAGCTCCTGGTGGGCGCGTCGGGTGTCGATGTCCCCGGCGTCGGCGAGCCGCACGATCTCGTCGATGCGAGCGAGGTAGTCGCCCTTGAGCCGGTTCATCCGCCACCCGGGCGGCGGCTCGGGCGCGGGGGACGTTCGGCCGGGCCGGGTCTGCGCCCAGATGACGAGGGCCCAGCCGACGATGGCCATGAGGATGACGACGCCGAGGTAGAACCAGACCGGGGAGTAGGTCATCGGCGGGTAGAAGTCAGCGACCACGACGGCGCTGCCTCTCCAGCATCCGGAACATCGAGCTCAGGACCCGGTCGGTCGACCCGACCCGGGTGTGGACGATGCCGAGCCCCTCCAGCGCCCCGGCCAGGGCCGCTCGTCGTGCCTCGAGGGCGGTCGCGTATGCCGCGTGCAGCCGGGGGTCGAACCGCACCTCTGGAGCGAGGACGACGTCCTCCCCCACGTCGACGGCGCTGGCACCGCGTCCCGCGGCTGTCGGGTCGGCGTCCTCGACGGTGACCCAGAGGATCTCGTGCTGCGCGTGCAGCCGCCGGACGAGGTTGACGTCCGAGTCGGTCAGCTCGTGCTCGTCGGCCACGACGACCAGGAGCATCCGCTGCCGGTAGTGGGTACCGACGAACTCCAGCTGGTCGTGGATCCGGCTCTTGGGCGACGTCAGCGTTGTGTGCCCCTGGATGACCCGCAACAGCCGCTCGAGGTGGCCTTCCCGCCCCTGCGCCGCATACCCGTGCGTGGCCTCCTCGTCGCCTTCGACCAGGGCGACGAGATCGCCGTGGCGCAGCGCGAGGTAGCCGAGCATCCCGACGAGCGTGATGGCGACCGCCGACTTCGGCTCGCCGCTGCTGGTCTGGGCGGCCATGCCCCGGCCGGTGTCGACGACGAACAGGACGGTCTGGGTGCGGCTGGCGATCCAGCGCTTGACCAGCGGGCTGCCGTGCCGGGCCGTCGCCTTCCAGTCGATGTCGCGGACCTCGTCCCCGGTGACGTACTCGCGCAGGTCGTCGTAGTCGAGGCTGCGGCCGCGGAACACCGAGGCATACTCGCCGTCGAGCAGGCCCCACGTGCGCCGGTGGGCGACGATGAACAGCTTGCTCTTGACCGGGGTCAGCAGGGCGGGCACGGCGCGGGCTCAGGGCGTGCGAACCGTGGCGACGAGGGCGTCGACGACGGTCTCGACGCGGGTGTTGTCGGCGATCGCCTCGAAGCCCAGCACGACCCGGTGCCGCAGCACCCGGTGCGCGAGCGCCTTGATGTCCTCCGGGACGACGTGGTCCCGCCCGGCCAGGATGGCGCGCGCGCGAGCGGCCTGCGTGAAGGCGATGCTGCCGCGCGGGCTCGCACCGAACTCGACGTAGCGGGCCAGCTCCGGGGCGATGTAGGTCTCGGCGTGCCGGGTGACGTAGACCAGGCCGACCGCGTAGCGCACGATGGCCGGGTCGAGGTAGACGCGGCGGGTCAGCTCCTGGAGGCGCATGACGTCGTCGACGCCCAGCACCGGCTTCTGGTCTTCGCGAAAGACGCCGGCGTCGATCCGGTAGAGGACCTCGGCCTCCTCCTCGAGCGTCGGGTAGTCGAGGACGTCCTTGAGCATGAAGCGGTCGAGCTGAGCCTCGGGCAGGACGTAGGTGCCCTCCTGCTCGATGGGGTTCTGGGTGGCAAGGACCAGGAACGGCACCGGGAGGGGGTACGCCTGGCCGCCGATGGAGGTCTGCCGCTCCTGCATCGCCTCGAGCATCGCCGACTGCGTCTTGGCGCTGGCCCGGTTGATCTCATCGAGCAGGACCAGGTTGGCGTGCACCGGCCCCAGGTGGGTGGTGAAGCCGGCGGTCGACGCGTCGTAGACCTGCGTGCCGACGATGTCGCTCGGCAGCAGGTCGGGGGTGCACTGGATGCGGCTGAACGAGCCGCTCACCGCATGCGCCAAGGTGGAGGCGGCGGTCGTCTTGGCCAGCCCCGGGACGCTTTCGAGCAAGATGTGCCCGCCGGTCAGCAGCCCGATCAGCAAGGTCTCCTGCAGCCGGCCCTGCCCGACGACCTTGCCGCCGAAGGCCTCGGACAGCCGCTCCAACGTGTCGCCGGCCCACGACACCTCGTCCGTGCGCAAGACCGGTCCGGAGGGCTGTTCCACCGAGTCATCCTAAGCACCGCCGGTATGCGGCGCCGCCGATCCGCAGCCGGCCCTGCGGTGAGGACATTCGATGCGATTGCTCGGTATCCTGGTCGGTCCCGAGGCTGCTCTGTGGGTGGTCAACCCGAGTCAGGCCCATAGAGAGGTCATGCCGTGGCCACCGTCGTCACTCCCGTTACTCGTCAACACGTCAGCCTTCGGTCCCGTAGTCGCATCGCGGGGCGACCGGTGACCGCACTGGGGGCTAACGGCCTCTTCTGGATACTCGGCCTCGAGCTCGCGCTCCTGCTCGGACTCCTCGTCCTTCAGGTCGTCAACCCGCTTCTTCCCCACAACACCCTGCTGCTCGGCATCGTGCCGCTGGTGGTCCCCTGGGCCGGTGCCGTCGGCGGCGTCGTCAACGCCCTCATCGCCCTCGGCGGCCACTCGGAGCTGTGGTTCGACGACCCGAACCAGGGTCGCGCATTCAACATCTGGTACCTCGGCCGCCTCCCGGTCAGCGCTGCCCTCGGTACCGTCGCGGCCGGCATCGTCGCCATCTTTCTCCACACCGTGGACGTCAAGGCCGCCGACGACGGCTCCTTCACGTACACGCCGCTCGCAAAGGCGTCGCTGGCCCTCGTGGCGTTTGCGATCGGGTACCACCAGAAGGCGTTCGACGGGCTGTTCACCAGACTGATGAGTGCCCTGCTCGGCCAAGGAACGGCGGGAGGCCGCCCGGTCGTCTCGACGACCGACGCCGTCGACTTCGGGACGGTCAAGCTGGCTGGCTCCAGCACGCGCCTGATCACGCTGACCAACGCGACTAAGGAGCCCCAGACGGTGGACACCGGTTCGGCGACAGTCAAGGGGACGGACGCGGGGGCCTTCTCGTTGGTGGGTCTGCCGGTCACGATCCAGTCCGGGGCGGCGGCCGACATTCAAGTCGAGTTCGCTCCGACCGCCGCCAAACGATTCTCGGCCGCGGTGACGTTCAGCGTGGGCGACTCCTCCACGTCAGTGGTCGTGGAGGGAACCGGCGCCTGACCCCCTCGGGGAGTAACAACGTGCTCACGCGTGTCCCAACGGGTAGGCATGAGCCATGGCCGACGACCTGCCCCGCTTCCGCCAAACCGTCCTCGATGCGACCGACGCCCGACGCCTGGCCGAGTTCTACCGCGAGCTGCTCGGGCTGGAGTACCGACCGGGCGACGAGCCGCCACCGCCCGGGCAGAACGACGTGAACGGTAGGGACTGGCTGGTCCTGCGCAACCCCGGCGGCGGGCAGCTGGCCTTCCAGCAGGTCGACGCGTTCCCGCGCTCCACGTGGCCCGAGCCCGGGGTGCCGCAGCAGCTCCACCTCGACCTCACCGTCCCTGACCGGGCCGCACTGGAGCGGCAGCACGTGCGCGTTATGGCGATGGGTGACATCCGGGTCCTCCGGGCGGACGTCGACCCCGACGACGGCGAAGAGGCGATCTACGTCTACGCCGATCCTGAGGGCCACCCCTTCTGCATCTTCGTCGCTGCCGGCTGACCCTTCCGCTTCGCCCAGGAGGCGCTCCTACCCTCGGAACATGAGGCAGCTGCCGACCCTCCTGGCGTGGCTCACCGGGCTGACCGGCCTGGCCTGGGTTGCGCTCGAGCTACAACAGAGCCTGAACTCCCGGCCGGAGGCACGCCGCGGCGACCGCGGCAGCCGGCGGGTCATCGGGATCGCGACCGTCGTCGGCGTCCTGGTGGCTCTGTGGGCCGCGCGGGACGTCCCGATGCTCGCCATCGGCGACCGTACCGCCGCGGCGTGGTGTGGCCTGATCCTGTTATGCGCCGCACGGGCGTTGCGGCAGTGGAGCTTCTGGACGCTCGGGCGCTACTTCACGTTCACCGTGCAGACCAGCTCCGACCAGGCGGTCATCGCCACCGGGCCGTACCGGTTCGTGCGGCATCCCGCATATTCGGCACTGCTGCTCGCCGCGGCGGCCGGCGGACTCTACCTCGGGAACTGGCTGTCGCTGGTCGCGCTCGAGGCGGCGATCACGTTGGGGCTGGTCTACCGGATCTCCGTCGAGGAGCGTGCCCTCTCCGGCGACATCGGGGCGGCCTACCGCGACTACGCCGCGACCCACAAGCGGCTGGTGCCGTTCGTCTGGTGAGGGTCACGGCTTGGGCGGCTTGGGCGGCTCCGACCGCGACGTCGTCGCGATGTGGGTGATAACGGTCGGTTTTCCGCACCGTTTCCACCCACCCTCGTGGCGTCAGGCGTCGATGCGGGCCCGATCGAGGGCCGCCGCCGAGTCGATGATGAAGTCCTTGCGGGGCGCGACGTCGTTGCCCATGAGCAGGTCGAAGATGCGCTCCGCCTGCTCGGCCTCCCCGAGCGTGACCCGGCGCAGCGTCCGGTGGCGCGGGTCCATCGTCGTGTCGGCCAGCTGGTCGGCGTCCATCTCGCCGAGGCCCTTGTAACGCTGCGGCGGCTCCTTGATCCGCTTGCCACGCTTCTCGATCGACGCGCGCGTACGCCGCATCTCCGCCTCGTTGTAGGTGTAGATGTACTCGTTCTTCGTCGCCCCGTTGTTGATGACCTCGAGCCGGTGCAGCGGCGGCATGGCGGCGAACACGCGACCCGCGTCCACGAGGGGCCGCATGTAGCGGAAGAACAGCGTCAGCAGCAGGGTCCGGATGTGGGCGCCGTCGACGTCGGCGTCGCTCATGATGATGACCTTGCCGTAGCGCGCGGCGTCGAGGTCGAAGGTTCGCCCGGAGCCGGCGCCGATGACCTGGATGATCGCCGCGCACTCCGCGTTCTTGAGCATGTCGGCGATGGACGCCTTCTGGACGTTGAGGATCTTGCCGCGGATCGGCAGCAGCGCCTGGTAGTCCGACGACCGGGCCAGCTTGGCCGTCCCGAGCGCGCTGTCGCCCTCGACGATGAACAGCTCGGAGCGCGCCACGTCGTGGGTGCGGCAGTCGGCCAGCTTGGAGGGCAGCGAGGACGACTCGAGGGCGGTCTTGCGGCGTTGCGTCTCCTTGTGCAGCCGCGCGCTGATCCGCGACTTCATCTCCGAGACGACCTTCTCCAGCAGGGTCGCCGGCTCCTGCTTCATGCCGCGCGGTGGGTTGGTGATCCGCTCGGTCAGCTCCTGCTCCACGACGCGGGCGACGATGGCCCGGACGGCCGAGGTGCCGAGCACCTCCTTGGTCTGTCCCTCGAACTGCGGCTCGGCCAGCCGGACGGTCACGACGGCGGTCAGCCCGGCGAGGATGTCCTCCTTCTCGACCTTGTCGGTGCCGACCTTGAGGCGCCGCGCGTTGAGCTCGAGCTGCTTGCGGAAGACCTTGAGGAGGGCCTGGTCGAAGCCTTGGACGTGCGTGCCGCCCTTGGGCGTCGCGATGATGTTGACGAACGACTGCACCCTCGCGTCGTAGCCGGTTCCCCACCGCAGCGCGACGTCGACCAGGCAGTCCCGGGTCAGCTCGGTCATCGACATGTGACCGGCCGCGTCGAGCACCGGCACGTTCTCGGTGAAGGTGCCGGAACCCTGCAGCCGCCACACCTGGGTGACCGGCGGGTCGGGAGCCAGGAAGTCGACGAACTCGGTGATCCCGCCGTGGTGGACGTAGGTCTCCTCGTGCACCCCGTCGGCGCCGGGCGTGCCCGGCAGGCCCCGCTCGTCGCGGATGACGAGCGCCAGCCCCGGAATGAGGAACGACGTCTGTCGGGCCCGGGCGGTCAGCTGCTCGAGGTCGAGCTCGGCGCCCGGCTCGAAGATCTCGTGATCGGGCCAGAACCGGACCCGGGACCCCGTCACGCCGCGCTTTGCCCGGCCGACCACCGGCAGCGCGCTCTTGTGCTGGTATGCGGTGAACGGCGCCTCGGGACTCTTCTCGCCGCGGTCGGCGAAGGTCCCCGGCTCGCCGCGCCGGAACGTCATCCCGTAGGTCTTGCCGCCCCGGTCCACCTCGACGTCGAGGCGCGCGGACAGCGCGTTGACGACCGACGCGCCGACGCCGTGGAGGCCGCCGGTCGCGGCATACGAGGTGCCGCCGAACTTGCCGCCCGCGTGCAGCTTGGTGAAGACCACCTCGACTCCGGAGAGGCCGGTGCGCGGCTCGGTGTCGACGGGGATGCCGCGGCCCTGGTCGAGCACCTCGACCGAGCGGTCGGCGTGCAGGACGACCTCGATCCGGGTGCCCACTCCCGCCAGCGCCTCGTCGACCGCGTTGTCGATGATCTCCCAGAGGCAGTGCATGAGGCCCTTGCTGTCCCGGGACCCGATGTACATGCCGGGGCGCTTGCGGACCGCCTCCAGCCCCTCCAGGACCTGCAGGTGGCGGGCGGTGTAGTCCCCGTTGGTGCTCGGTCGTGCTGCAGCGCTGGCCACTCTCGTCCTTCGGTCCGGTTGGTTCGCCCGCAGGCTATCTCCCGGCGGAGACGCCCTCCGGTATGCCGCGCGGTGGCTCCCCCCTCCCTCGCTCGCGGGCACCCGGACGGCGCAGCAGCTCGGGCAGCCGGCCCGCCCCGGAGGTCCGACTGCCGATGACGTCCTCGGGGTTGTAGAGCGAGCAGCTGCGCAGCGAGAGGCATCCACAGCCGATGCATCCGTCAAGCCGGTCCCGCAGCGCCTCGATGGCCGCGATCTGCTCATCGAGACGAGCGCGCCAGTCCTCAGAAATGCGACGCCAGTCCTCGGTGTTCGGACTGCGGCCGGCGGGCAGCGTGGCGAGCTCCGTGGCGATCTCGTCGAGGCTGAGGCCGACGTTGCTGGCCGCGCGGATGAACGCCAGCCGCCGCAGGACGGTCCGGGCGTACCGTCGCTGACCGCCCGTGGTGCGAGACGCCTCGATGAGCCCCTTGTCCTCGTAGAACCGCAGGGCGGACGCGGCGAAGCCGCTGCGGCGGCCCACCTCGGCCACGGTGAGCGGGTCCTTGGCCATGCCGTCGACTCTACTCTTGACTTCAAGTCCACTTGAGGTTCGACGATGACGGCCATGACACCGCCTCCCCTCGCTCTCATCACCGGCGCCTCGGCCGGGCTCGGCGCCGCCCTGGCCGAGGCCCTCGCTCGTCGGGGCTGGGTCCTCGTCCTCGACGCCCGCCGCGCCGACCCGCTGACGTCCGTCGCCGCCGAGCTCAGCCGGCTGACGACCGTCGAGGCGGTCGCCGGGTCGGTCACCGACGACGACCATCGCCGCGAGCTGGTCGTGGCGGTCAGGCGCCACGGCCCGCTTCGTCTGCTCGTCCACAACGCCAGCCAGCTGGGTGCCAGCCCGCAGCCGCGGCTGGTGGACCTCGACCCGCATACCCTCCGCACCGTCCTGGACACCAACGTCGTCGCGCCGGCCGCGCTGACCCGCGAGCTCATGTCCGACCTCAGCGCGGGTCAGGGCACCGTGCTCGCGATCTCGTCCGACGCCGCCGTGGAGCACTACGAGGGCTGGGGCGCCTACGGCGCCAGCAAGGCCGCGCTGGACCACCTGATGGGCACGTTCGCGGTGGAGCAGCCGGCCCTGCGGTGGTACTCCGTGGACCCCGGCGACATGCGCACGGCGATGCACCAGGCGGCCTTCCCGGGCGAGGACATCAGCGACCGCCCGTTGCCGCAGACCGTCGTGCCCGCGCTGCTCCGGCTGCTGGACGCCGCGCCCGACAGCGGCCGGTACCGCGCCAGTGAGTATGCGTCGCGCGAGGTGGTCGCGTGACCGCCCTACCCCTGTCGCCGGCGACCCGGTTCGCGAACCGCGACGCCACGACGGCGGTGGGTCCGCCCGAGGCCCGCGGTATCCCGCGGGACGGCGTCAAGCTCCTCGTGGGGCAGCCGGAGCGCATCGACCACGTGCTGTTCCGCGACATCGGCCGGTTCCTTCATCGGGGCGACGTCCTGGTCGTCAACACCTCAGGCACCGTCGCCGCCGAGGTCGACGGCTGGTCGCCGGGCCACGGCGACCTCGTCGTCCATCTGGCGACGCCGCTGGACCGGGGCCAGGGCGAAGCCGGGGACGGGTCCTGGGTCGTGGAGCTGCGCAGTGCCCCGGCCGCCGCGAGTCCGGTGCTGGACGCGCGGCCCGGCGAGCGGGTCCACCTCGGCGAAGGGGTGGTCGCCGACCTCCTCGAGGCCTACCCGGCCGCCGGATCGTCGCCGACCGGCGCCGGAACCCGGCTCTGGCGGGCCGCCGTCGGAGGCGACCTGGCCGGGCTGGTCCGCCGCGTCGGTCGACCGATCGCCTACGGGTACCTTGACCGCCGGTATCCGCTCCGGGACTACCAGACGGTGTTCTCCCGCGACCGGGGCAGCGCCGAGATGCCGAGCGCGGGACGGCCGTTCACCAACCGGCTGGTCACCCGGCTGGTGCGCTCGGGGGTGCTGGTGGCGCCGGTCCTGCTGCATACCGGGGTGTCGTCACAGGACGCTGGGGAAGCGCCCCAACCGGAACGGTTCGAGGTGACGGCGGAGACGGCGGCGCTGGTGAACGCTGTCCGCGACCGAGGGGGCCGCGTGGTCGCCGTCGGAACCACGGCGACCCGGGCCTTGGAGTCCGCGGCATCGGCCGGAGGCGTCGTCGAAGCCGCTCGTGGCTGGACCGAGCTCGTCATCGGCCCCGAGCGGCCGGTCCGGGTGGTGTCCGGGTTGGTCACCGGGTGGCACAACCCCGAGGCATCGCACCTGCTCCTGGTGGAGGCCGTTGCCGGCGCCGACCTGACGCAACGCGCCTACGACGCCGCGGTTGAGGGCGGCTACGCCTGGCACGAGTTCGGCGACTCGTGCCTCCTCCTACCCGGCTGACTCCGAGACGCCCGGCCGGCGGCTCAGCGGCTCGTGCGGCGTCGGCCGAGCAGCAACAGCAGCGTCGATCCCAGCCCGATGAGCACCATCGCTGCCCCCACGAACCGGTCCGCGGGCATACCCGTGCTGGCGAGCGGCTGCGAGGTGAACGCCGCGTAGTCGCCACCGGAGGCGGCCGGCGGAGCTGGCCCGCTCGACGGCGACGGAGATGTGGCCGGTGTCGTCGTGGGGGTCGTGGTGGGCGTCGTCGCGGGTGTCTGCTCCAGTTCGGTCGCCGGACCAGCGGGGTTGATGATGATCGTGGGCGTCACCTGCGCCGACCCGACGGCGTTCGTCGCCGTGATCAACACGAAGGCCGGTCCGACGGCGTCGGCCGCCGGCGTTCCCGAGATGGTCGCTGTCACGGGGTCGAAGGTGAGCCCATCCGGTAGCGGGGTGCCCGAGTTGAGCGTCACCGTCGGCGGCGGGACGCCGGCGACCGTGAAGGTGAAGTGGTACGGCTTGCCCACCTCGCCCGACGGCGGCGTGCCGGTGATCGACGCGGGGATGCCGGCGGTGATCCGCTGGGACGGTGCCGATGTCCAGTCACCTTCGGGAGTGATGGCGGTGACCGTGAAGGTGTAGGTGTCGCCGTTGGTCAAGCCGGTGACGGTGATGGGGCTGCTCGTCCCGGTGGCGGTCTGGCCACCGCCCTCAGGGTGGAAGACGTCGGTGGCGTCGACCCGGAAGCTCGTCGGCGGCGAGATCCCCCGGCCGTCGCCGGGGGTGAAGGTGACCCCCACCTGTCCGTCCCCGGCCGCCAACGCGGTGACGGTCGGGGGGACCGCAGCCGGGAGGATAGTGAGGGGGAAGGTCGCGGAGGTCGCACCCGGAGCGGCTTCGACGGGTGTCGCGACGACGGTGACGTTGCCGGGGGTCGATCCGGCGACGATGAACGGGGACGAGACCGTCCCGTCGATCCCCGTGCGGGCGTAGCAGAGGAAGCACCCCTGGAGGCGGGCCGCGCCGGCGGGCGTGACGGTCCACGAGACGAGCTGGTTGGGCATCGGGTTGCCGGCGGCATCGACGACGGTGGCGACGGCCGGGTTGTCGAAGACCCGGCCCACGTACATCTTCTGGTTCGCACCACTGGTCGCCCGTACTGCCGCAGCCTTCGCGGAGACGAAGACGCCCAGCACCTCGGTGTTGTCGAAGGTCAGGGGATCGAGGATTCCACCGCGGGACGTGTCGAAGATCGCGACGTTGGCGAGAACCGCGTCGGGCCCGGAGGCGAGGTACAGCATGCCGTTCGGAGCCATCGCCGGGATCCCGAGCGACGCGTTGGTGTTGTACCGCAACGATGCCAACGGTGCCAGCGTGTCCGCGTCGAGCACGCGCACTCCACCGCCGACGCCCGTGGCGTTCGTCGCCGGCACGAACAGCTGCTGGCCGTTCGGCGAGATGACGATCTGCCGCGGGGTGTACCCGGTGGTGGGGGCGAAGGTCATCACGTTAGGGGGTGTGAAGCGGCCGATCGCCCCGGTGGCCGAGCCCTGCGTCGCGGTGGTCACGTAGGCGACGCTGCCGTCGTGCTTCCACACCGTGCCGTTGGCCACGTGGGTCGTCCCCGAGCTGAGCGAGGTCAGGCTGTTGTCTGCGGTGTTGATCGTGGCGCTGCCGTAGGTCTGTGTGGCCCGGTCGAGAACGCCGCCGAGCAGGATGACGTCGCCGTTCGGCGGGCGGGCGTCGGACATGTAGGTCGCCGGGCCCGGCAGCTGGATGGAGTCGAGCAGGTTGGCGTTGCCGGCGAAGACGTCGACGACGGAGCGGTCCGTCCGTAGCGCATACACCTTGCTGCCGTCGGGCAACGCGGTGAGCTGTGCGTACCCACTGGGGTTGGCGCCGAACCCGGACAGGAACTGGCCGGTCTGCGGGTCGAACGTGTCGATGCCGTGTTCCGTGGCGGCATACACGACGTCCGACCCGACGACGGTGCCTCGGGCGAAGCTGCCGGTGGGCGCGTCGTCCGTGGTCGCCACCAGCGTCGGCGGCGTCGTGGTCCGGTCGTAGACGAGGGTCTGGGTCGTCGTCGCCACCCAGAGGAACTGGTTCGAGGTCGAGCCTGCGGCGGTCGCTACGGGGGCGGCATACACGGCGAGCGCCAGCACCATGAAGGTGGTCCAGAGCACGGCCAGACGTCGACGCACGGTTGCTCCCTTGTCGGATGACGAGCCCCGAAGCGTCACCCATCCTGGCACGCGGACACCGGACGTCAATGGTTCCTGACGAAAGGGCGATCCAGGCGTCTGTATCACTCGACTGTGACGAATGCCTCACAAGAGCATCACGGTTCGGCGCATCGTCGGTCAGATGGCGGGCGAATACCAAGTGGGAAGCACAGCGCGTGCTTGACTGTTGAAACCGGAGTACCGGACGTCACCACCAGCGACGGACGGACGACGTCAACGGGGACGTCATCGCCCACAACGACGAACCCCGACCCCAGAGAGAAGGCAGACGTGAACGCAACACTGGCCCCGAGCCTCAGCGCAGCGGATCGTTGTGACCGCTGCGGTGCGCAGGCCTACATTCGCGCCCGCCTTAACGGCGGCGGTGAGCTCCTGTTCTGCGCTCACCACGGCCGCCAGCACCTGCCCGAGCTGCAGGCGCGCGCGAGCGAGATCCACGACGAGACCCAGCGTCTCACTGCGGAGGACGCGCTCGGCTGAGCATCCTGCGTAGAGTCCCTGACGTGCGCGGACGTGACTATGTGCCGGCGCGTCAGAACATCAGGCCCGTCCGATGACCACCGTCGTCGTGACGGGCCTGTTGATGCTGGTGGGCCTGGTCGGCATCGTCCTCCCGGTTCTGCCGGGCCTGCTCCTGGTGTGGCTGGCCACCGCCCTGTGGGCCTTCGACCACCCCAACCACTGGGCGTGGGTGGTCTTCGGTCTGTGTGGCGTCGCGTATGCGGCGGGGCTGGTCACGAAGTACCTCGTGCCGGGGCGACGGCTCAAGGACGCCGGAGTGAGGACGACCACGCTGTTCCTCGCGGTAGTCCTCGCCGTGGTCGGGTTCTTCGTCATCCCCGTGCTCGGCGCGCCGATCGGGTTCGTCCTCGGGGTGTTCCTCGTCGAGCTCGGTCGGAAGCGGGACCGGCGGGTCGCCTGGAGGTCCACCGTGCATGCCGTCACCGCCGTGATGACGTCCATCGGCATCGAGCTGGTGGCGGGCTTCGCCATCGTGGGGCTGTGGATCCTCGGCGTGTGGCGGCTCGGCATCGTCAGCTGACCGGCTGGCTGCCCCCGCCCTGACTCGGAGCACGGAAGGCGTAACGCGGACGGGGACGGCGGCGCATACGAAAAAGCACGGCCCGAACCGTCGTCAGGCCGTGCTGGCTGTCTCTGCACTCGAGTCGCTCGGGGCCGAGTCCTAGCGGGCTGTGGTCACCACTCGTCGTGGCGGCGCTTGTCCCAACGCTCCTCGAGCCGCTGCATGAAGCCGCCGGACTTGGGGCCGGCCTTGCGCGTCTCGCCGGCGACGGTGCGCCGGACCGTGCCGTCGGGGCCGACCGCACCGAGGACGGACTTCTTGGCGGGGGTGAACGCCCAGGCGCCACCGGCGACCATCAGCGCGAAGCCGATCGCGCCGAGCCAGATGAGCGAGTTGAAGGCCGCGAGGAGCACGAGCGCGAGCCCGACGACGACGCCCAGGACGCCGACGATGATCCGGCGCTTGCCGGGATGGAGCCCGTGGTTGGTGATGTGGGTCGCAAAACGGGGGTCCTCGGCATACAGAGCCTGCTCCATGGCCTGGAGCACCTTCTGCTCGTGTTCGGACAGCGGCACCGGTCAACCTCCCTTGCACGACCGTCACCTGGTAGGACGAACGGACGTTGTGAAAAGTTCGAACGACGACATCGTCGCGCCGACGTCCTACTCATCAGTCACGTGACAGTCACTGTAAGTCTTAAGGATATGTCGGCGCGAGGGGAGCAACGGCCCGAATCCGGGCCCCTGTTGGAAACGTCAGCAGACCGTCATCTGGGTGCGTGGTCCGCGGCGTCGACCGGCCCTCGGCGCCACCGGTCGAGCGTCACGGCGCCTCCTCGGCCGCGATGCCGGGGTCGCGCACCGGCCCGGAAGATCCGGTCGCCGGGCGGCCGGGTCCGGGTCGCCGGCCGATCACGGCGCGGGCGGCGTCGGCGCGGGCGGCACCGGCGGCCGCGGCCGCGGACCTCGGCGCCTCACCACGGTCGCGAACCAGGGCTGCCGGCCGCACGGCCCCCGCGCCGAAGCGGGCGCTGGCCCGGTCTACCGCCTTGTCGGCGTCGCGCCAGCCGTGCTCCGGTTCGTCGAGGGTCGCCTGGATGGGAGCTCCGTCACCCTCGATCAGGCCCTCCATCCGGACCCCGACCAGGCGGATCCGGGCTCGTTGGAGACCCAGCGCGTCGAACAGCGACCGTGCCGTGGCGTAGATGTCGCGGGAGACGTCGGTCGGGTCACGCAGCGTCCGGGACCGGGTGATCGTCGTGAAGTCGGCGAACCGGACCTTGATGGTGACGGTCCGGCCCATCATCCCGGCGGCGCGCACCCGGGCGGCGGTGCGGTCGCTGAGCCGGAGCAGCTCGCGGTGGATGACCACGGGGTCGTCGATGTCGTGGGCGAACGTCTCGTCGGACCCGATGCTCTTCTCCCGGGTCTCGCGGACGACGATCCGCTCGTCGCGGCCCCACGCCAGGGCGTGCAGGTGCGCGCCGGCGACGTCACCCAACCCGCGGCGCAGGGTCTCGACCGGGGTATGCGCGATGTCGGCGACGGTGCGCAGCCCCAGCCGGGTGAGGGCCTCCTCGGTCCGCTCGCCCACTCCCCAGAGGGCGCCCACCGGCAGCTGGTGGAGGAAGCCGAGGACCTCGGCCTGCGGCACGACGATCATCCCGTCGGGTTTGGCCAGGCTGGAGGCGAGCTTCGCGACGAACTTCGTCGACGCGACGCCGACGGAGCAGGTGATGCCCTGCTCGTCGGCGACGGTGTCGCGCACCCACTGGGCGATCCGGGCGGGCCGGCCGAGCCGACGCTGCGCACCGGCGATGTCGAGGAACGCCTCGTCGAGCGAGAGCGGCTCGACGATGTCGGTCACGGCGTGGAACGTGGCCATGATCGCGTCGGAGATCTGCGAGTAGCGGGTGAAGTCGGGTTCGATGACGACCGCCTGCGGGCAGAGCCGTCGGGCCTTGCCCATCGGCATCGCCGACGTCACCCCGAACCGGCGCGCCTCGTAGGTCGCCGACAGCACCACCGACCGGTTGCCGCCACCGCCGATGACGACCGGCTTCCCCCGCAGGTCCGGCCGGTCGATCAGCGAGGCGGACGCGTAGAAGGCGTCCATGTCGACGTGCAGCACCGTGCAGCCGACGTCGTCCGGTTCACCGTCCCCGGTGCGCCGCGGCGCGGCGTACTGGCGGCGGCTCACGGCGCACCTTGGTGGCGCGGGCCACCCTGGTGGCGCCGGGCATCCTGGTGGTGCGAGGCGCCCTTGTGGTGCGAGGCGCCCTTGTGGTGCGAGGCGCCCTGGTGATGCGAGGCGCCCGGCGGTGCGAGGCGCCCTGGTGGTGCGACGCACCGCGGCGGGGGCGCGACGCACATCGGGGCACGTTGGACGCATACCGACCTCTGGGGCGGCGGACCTCAAGACCGCTGGGCGATGGCATGCAGGCCGGCGCCGAGAGAGCCGAGCGCCTCGGCGTAGTGCGGGTGGGTGGCGACGGCGCGTTCGAGCTCGGCGACCGCTGCCCGGTCGGCGGCGCTGTCGAGCGCGGCCGGCGGGACGAGGTCGGTGAAGACCCGCACGCCGTAGACCTGCCGGGGCGTGAAGCCGGCGGCCTGGAGCAGGGCGACCAGGCCCTCGACGTCGAACCGGCGCGGCAGCGGGTCGGCCGCGCCCCAGCGGCCGTCGGCGCTGGTGAGCGCCTCGCGGGCCTGGTCGACCTCACCGGCGATGGCCTTGGCCAGGACGACGGCGAGCCGTCCGGCGACGAGGAGGGACAGGTGGCCGCCCGGGGTGAGCACGGCGGCGATGTGGGCGAGGGCCTGCGCGGGGTCGTCGACGACCTCGAGGACGCCGTGGCAGCAGACGAGGTCGACACGCTCGCCCGCCAGGCTGTCGGCGTCACCCTGCCGCCCGGTGATGCGGTCGGCGACGCCGAAGTCGGCGGCGCGGCGTTCGAGCGCGGCGAGGGCGTTGGGACTGGGGTCGACGACGACGACGTCGTGGCCGAGCTCGGCGAGCGGGACGGCCAGGCCTCCCGAACCGCCGCCGAGGTCGAGGACGCGCAGCGGGCGGCCGAGGTCGGCCTCGCGGGTGCGGACCAGGTCGGCGACGGCGTCCCAGACGCCCTGGTTGCGGACGTGGGCCCACGGCGACGCCGGGGCGGTGCTGGTCGGGCGCGGCCGGGGTGCGGAGGTCTCCGGACGGTCGCGTCGCTCGTCGGCCACGTCGTCGGTCCTCTCCGGCGTCCGGTCGGCGTCCTGGTCAACGGCAAGGCAGCCGCACTGGTCGGTGTCACCCTAGTGCCCCGAGCTTCCCGGGCTGGCGTGCCAGAGCTTGCGCGGCGGCGTCCCCAACGTGCTCATGCCGTCGGAGCCGGTGATGCCGACTCGGAGGCGATGGCGTAGCTCTCGTCGTCAGTCTCGTCGTCGCGGTCGCGCCACCTCGTCCGTCGGGATATCCGGCAGCGTCGGATGCCCGCGGCGTCGGGGACGGTCCGCGACGTCGCGAGGACCCGGGAGCCGCGGCTGTCCTCGCCGGCCGGCTTGACGTCGGCGTAGGGCGACTGCTTGAACCCGGACGCGTGGACGAGCACCCGCCGCCCCGGTGGCACCGAGCCGCGCCCGCCGCCCATTCCGCCGGCTCGCGCCGCGTGCCGCGCCTCCTCCCCGGCGGCCACCGCGGCCACGGCCGCGGCCCGTTCGAACCGGGCGGCGTAGTCGGCGTCGTCCCGGTCGCCACGGGGCAGACCGGTGTAGACGTCAAGGTCGGCCGCGTCGCCACCGCGTTCGCGGCCACCGCCGCTGGTGCTGACCCTCGCGGCGACCGGCATGTCGCGGCCGTCGGCCTCCGCGGCGGCGGCCAGGGCGGCGTCGTTGCGCGCCACCATCGCCTGGTCCTCGGCCTCCAGCGCGGCGACCACCGCCTCGAGGCCGCCACGGGTCCACGCCTCCCAGAGCCCGGACAGCTCCCACGCCCCGGTGGCGCGGACCGAGATCCCGCGCGGACCGGTGCGGCGGGTGATGCCGCGGACGAGGAGCATCCACGAGTGGAAGACGGTCGTCGCGTAGGGCCCCTGCGCGTCCTCGAAGAACGTGGCGTCGACCGGTCCGGTCGCGTCGTCGAGGGTGAGGAACACGACCCGGCGACCGCTGCGGATCGGCGGCGTCTGGGTCGCCACCTTGACTCCGGCGATGAGGACCTCGCTGCGGCTGCGGGTCTGCAGGATCTCGGTCGACCGGGTCACGCCGAGGGCGTCGAGCATCGGCCCGTAGAAGTCGACGATGTGCGCGCTCGCGTCGAGGCCGAGGATGTCGAGCTCGGCGCGGACGCGTTCGGGGCCGGTCATCTCGGGCAGGCCGGTGCCCTTCTCGAGCCGCGGCGTGTCACCGAGGTCGAGGGTCAGCTGGGTCGGCTGGGCGTAGGCGGGCACGACCGGCCGCGCGGCCTGGGACTGGGCGGCGGCGCGAGCGGCGACGTCCAGCCCGCCGTAGGCGGTCAGCGCCGCCCGGGCGGCCAGGTTGGTGGCGTTGGTGGCGTTGGTGGCGTTGGCGCGTTGGTGGCGTTGGCGCCGATGGCGGTGAGTTATGCCCCTCAGCGGGGGACCTATCCACCGCGTTGAGGGGTGGCCCGCCGGCGTCGTCGAGGCGTTGGCCGGTCCACGGTGACCGAGCTCCGGGTCGGCCGCGGGTGACCGGACGGTTCGGCGCCTTGACGCCCGACTCCCACGCCGGCCCGACGATCCCGGTGAGCGCGGTGACGTCCGTGGATCACCCACCGGCCGGCCGTGCCGACGCCGGTCACCGGCCGGTACGGCGCACCGCCGCGGTCGGCGCGCCGGGTCCCGGTCCGGACCCGCTTCCCCGCCCCGGCCGGTGGACCGGGACCACCGGTCCAGCTCGGCGACATGGAGCAGCAGGTCGCGGCGGGTCACCCGGCCGCGGCGGCCAAGGCCCGCGGAGGTGAGCACGGTGAGCGGACCGTCGCGCATACCGGCGTCGCGCACCCGGCTGCCGTCGTCGGGCTCGACGTCACGCGTACCGGCGTCGTCGCCCGCGTTCGGCGTCACGCGTGTCCGGAGCGTCGCTCGACCTCGCCGTCGGCGTCGTCGGACTTGCGCCGTAGCCGCGGGCGCCACGTTCGCCGCCCTCCGGAGCGTGGGCGGCGCGGACGCCCCGGTGCCGCGGTCGGTGGGCGTGCCCAGGGTCGACCGCCGCCCCGATGGTGTCGATGCCGTAGACCGTGTCGAACCCGCCAGCGAGGACGAGGCGTTCGGTGACCGGCCTCGAGACGTGGGCGCGGTTCCAGAAGTCGGCCAGGCTGTGGAACGGCTGCGCGGCGACGATCCGGGCGACCTCCGCCTCGCTGATCCCCTTGACGTCGGTGAGCGAGATCCGGATGCCGTAGGCGCTGCCGTCCGGCAGGTCGGAGGCGGCGGGGGCGGACGGCTCGGCCGGGGTGTCCACGCGCTCGATGACGTAGGTCTGCTTCGAGGCGTTGACGTCGAGGCCGAGCACCGTGATGCCGAGGCTGCGGGCGTCGTCGAGGATGAGCCGCTTGGGGTACATGCCGGGGTCGTGGGTGAGGACCCCGGCGAGGAACGCGGCCGGGTGGTGGGCCTTGAGCCACGCCGACTGGTAGGTCGGGCAGGGCGAACGCCGCCGCGTGGGCCTTGCAGAACCCGAACGACGCGAACGCCTTGAGCACCTCCCAGATCTTGTCGGTCACGTCCGGCGGGTAGCCGCGGGCGAGCGCCGCGGGACGCCACCACTTCTCGACCTCGGCCTGCCCGATCGCGGTGACCCCATCGCGCGGCGCACCTCGTCGGCCTCGGCCAGGGTGACGCCGGTCGTCTCGGCCACCATGAGCAGCACCTGCTCGTGGAAGACGACGACGCCCTCGGTCTCCTTGAGCGCCGGGATCAACGTCGGGTGGAGGAACTCCGGGGCGTTCCAGCCCTGCCGGGCGTTGAGGAACGGGACGATCATGTCGGACTTCACCGGCCCTGGCCGGAACAGCGAGATGTCGGTGATGAGGTCCTCGAACGACTCCGGCCCGAACTTGCCGATGAGCTCGCGCTGCCCCGGGCTCTCGATCTGGAAGCAGCCGAGGGTGTGCGTCGTGCGGATCATCCGGAACGTCGTCTCGTCGTCGAGCGGCACCTGGTCGCGGTCGTCGAGGTCGATGCTCACCGGTCGACCCGGCTCACCTCGTCGACGGCATGGGCCATCGCCGACTGCATCCGGATGCCGAGGATGTCGAGCTTGAGCAGCCCGAGCGCCTCGACGTCGTCCTTGTCGAACTGGCTCATGGGAAAGCCGATCCAGCTGGCCTCCACCGGGGTCCGGTCGAGCAGCCGCGAGTTGGACAGGACCACCCCGCAGGGGTGCAGGGCGATGTGGCGCGGCAGGCCGTCGAGGCGTTCGACGAGGTCGAGCATGAGATCGAGGCGGGGCGCGTTGAGGCCGCTGGCCCGCAGCTCGGGCAGGTCGGCGATGGCGCCGCGGACGTTGCGCGCGGAGATGTGCGGGAACGCCTTGGCCATGGCGTCGACCTCGCCCGGCGGCATCCCGAGCGCCGCGCCGACGTCGCGGATCGCGTGCCGCACGCGGTAGCTGTCCATCATCGACACGCAGGTGACCCGGTCACCGCCGAACCGGGCCAGCACCTTCTCGTAGATCTCGGTGCGCCGGGCCGACTCGACGTCGATGTCGATGTCGGGCAGCTGGGCGCGCAGCGGGGAGCAGAACCGCTCCATGAGCAGGCCGTAGCGCATCGGGTCGACCCCGGAGATCCCGAGCAGGTAGTTGACCAGCGACCCCGCCCCGGACCCGCGCGCGGCGACGCGGATGCCGAGGTCCTTGATGAGGTCGACGACCGTGGCGACGGTGAGGAAGTAGGTCGGGAAGCCCAGCCCGGCGATGACGTCGAGCTCGTCCTGGAGGCGCCGCTCGACCGCCTCACGTTCGGTGGCGGTGGCGTCGGGGTAGGCGCCTCCGACCGCGGCCCGGCAGCGCTCGGTGAGTCGGGTATGCGGGTCGACGTGCGGCTCGATGCCGAGGACGGTCTGCTCCGGCAGGTGGACCGCGCCGATGCCGAGGTCGAGCGTCGGGTCGAGGACGCACTCGGTGGCGAGCGCGACGGTCGAGCGCAGCAGGTCGCGGGCTCCCTCGCGGGCCAGGGTGGCGCCGCCCTGCAGCCCGGGTCCGGACGCCGCGAGGATGTCGCAGGCGACGGCGTGCATCGCCGGGGTCGGGCTGAGGTGGCCGGCGGTGGTGATCCGGTCGAGGTGCCGCACGTCGAGCGCGACGAGCCGGCGGGACGCGTCGAGGACGTCGACGACCGCCGCCTCCTGCGGGTCGGCGTGCCGCACGGCGGCGGTGAGGACGACGCGCAGCCCGTGGTCGCGGGCCAGGGCGTAGAGCCGGGCGGCGTGGCCGAGGCTGGCCGGGGTGCCCTCGGGGCCGCCGTGGCAGACGACCTCGACGGCGAGCGCGTCGCGGTGGCAGCAGCGCGCGCCACCGGGCCAGCGCCGCCTCGGCCTCGCCGCGCCGCCGGTGCAGGACCGCCCGGCCGACGTCGGAGTCGGGACCAAGGAGGACGACGAGCGGGCTGGGTCCGGAGGACGCCGACGACGCCGCCGAACCGGTATGCGCGGCCACTGCGGATCCGGTCGCCGGGGCCGGAGCCCCGGCCGCAGTGGCCAGCTCGGCGATGAGCTCCGGCGTGGCGACCGGCTCACCCCGCTCGCCGCGCAGGTGGGTGGCGGTGACCAGCCGGCAGAGCCGTCCCCACCCGGCGCCGGGGTCGAGTCCCGAGCCCGTGGCCCCGCGCGAGCACGGTCACCCGCGGCCGTCGGGGATCGACGATCGCCCCGCCGCGCACCGGAGTGCGCGAAGCCGCGCCGGCCGCGCCGGCCGCGGCCACGGCGTCCCCGGTACCGGTGGCGCGCCGGCCCCGACCGGTCGGTCGAGCCGCCGGTGGGGGTAGCGACGGCCACCACGCCGACGCATCGCGGCCGGAGGCGGGGTGACCGGCCGGGTGCCGCGACGACCGGTGCCCCCCGAGCCACCGGAGCCACCGGAGCCACCGGAGCCACGAGCGAGCCGCCCCAACGACCCATGCCACCCGAACCACCCGACGGCACCGCGACGGCGAGGTCGACGCCGAGGATCGGGTCGATACCCGCTTCGGTGCACGCCTGGACGAACCGGACCGCACCGTAGAGACCGTCGCGGTCGGTCAGGGCGAGCGCCGGCTGGCCCCACGCGACGGCGCGCTGGACCAGCGCGGCGGGAGTGGAGGCGCCGTACTGCATGGAGTACCCCGACGCGACGTGGAGATGGACGAACGTCTCGCCCGTGCTGAGCCGCCGCGCACTCCGCCCAGAACCGCTACCCGAGCCACCGCACGGGTCGTCATGTGCCACGACCGGCCTCCGTCGACGATCCCGACGCCACACCCGAGACCACATCGGGCACCACACCGGACATCGCACCGGACTCCGCTCCGGGCACCACACCGAACCCCGCTCCGGACCGGGACACCGGGGCGACGTAGCGGGAGATCGGCGCCAGGGCGGCGTCCCGGGGCAGCCCGAGCAGGTCCTGGATGATCTCGAGGAAGTTCTCCGCCTGGCGCAGCAAGTCGTCGGACTCACGTGCGGCGATCCGGCCGCCACGCTCGACCGCGGCCCGGCGACGAGCCGACGCCGCGAAGAACGCCGACCACTCGGTGAGCTCGGGCGCAACCCGTGGCAGCAGCTCCCAGACGCTGCGCGGCCGCGAGCGTGCGGTACTGGTGCGGATCGCCCGTCCCGCACCGGACGACCCGCTGCCGGACGTCGAGCCGGTGGGGAGGCTCCGCGCCGCGAGCAGGGCGGCTGCCGCCCGCAGAGCACCGAGATGCGCCTCGACGTAGCGCTCACCGGCGTCGCCCGTACGGCAGGCCTGCAGGAGGCTGGCCCGCGACCGGTCGAGCAGGTCTAGCGAGGTCGAGGCGACCGGAGCTCGGGACGCGGGGCGTGCGGGGCGCGCGGGGTGTGCGGGGACGGCGCTCGTCGGCATACTCGTCGGCACACTCATCGGCATACTCATCGCCGCCTCCTCAGTCCGCCACGCGCACGAGGCGCCAGGCGGCGTCGACGCCCTCGGCCCCGTCACTCGTCAGGTCGAACACCCCGGCCCCGAACGCCTGACCGCGGCTGGCCTCGACCCGCCACACGTGCTGCTCCCGTGAGGCGACGTCGATGCCGGTCGGCTGGCCGGGCAGCGGGTCGAGCGCATCGCGCCACCACGACCGACGCTCGCGCCAGTGGGCGAGGACGCGGCGCACGACATAGAGCCGGCCCTGCCAGATGAACGCCTCCGGCCCGGCGACGTCGACCGCCTCGCGGCCGTCCACCAGCGTGCCGACGGGAGCGTCGGTCGCCCCGTCCGGGACGGCCCCCTGCACCGTCCTGGGACGGGCCGACCGGACCTCGACGGGGTCGTTGTATCGGCGCATGACAACATCGCCCCTTTCCAGGCATGCGTGGGTACGGGTCAGAGACGTCGACGCGGTGAGCGGTTGTTCGTACAGCTGTTCGACTGATCTCACGGTACTCCCCCCGTCGGACACCGTGTCAAGATCCGTCCACAACCTCGCTCTCGGCCTGGACCGCAGGAGCCGTTACGGTTCCGACATGACGGGCCGGCGATGACGAGTGCCGCCGCCAACGGGCCGGTCGACCAGCGCTTCGAGCAGAGACGTGCCGCGGTCCTCGCGCACCCCGCGGTGACCCGGGTCCGCCAGGCGTTGGCCGGCGTTCGACCTCACGACCGAGGTGGTCGTCCTGGACGGCGCCGCACGCACCGCGGCCCAGGCCGCCGACTACCTCGGCGTCCTCCCGGCGCAGATCGCGAACTCGCTCGTCTTCGCGACGACTCCTCAGCGAGCCGACCCGGACGCCGCCTCCTCGCACGCCGCCCCCCAGGCCGCCGATGCCGCCGCTCGCGAACCGTTGCTCGTGCTCGCCTCGGGCGCCCACCGGGTCGACACCGCCAAGGTCGCCGACCTGCTCGAGCTCGAGGCCATGGAGATGGCGAGCGCCGCGATGGTTCGAGGGACCACCGGTTTCGTCATCGGCGGCGTGGCCCCCATCGGCCACCTACGGCCGGTTCGGACGCTCGTCGACGTCGGGCTGGCGCGCTACGACACGGTATGGGCGGCGGCCGGTCACCCGCACGCGGTCTTCGCGACGACCTACGACGAGCTGCTCCGGATGACTGGTGGGCAGCCCATCGAGGCCACGTAGGAGGGTCTCTCCACGGCAGCCGACCCCAGTCGATGCGACAGTGTTACCGAACTCAGGAGTGACGGCTGTCGGCGTGACGTTGTAGAACTCGGCAGCAGATCGATAGGGATCGAGGGGATCGAGGAGGAACGTCGTGGGCACGGAGATCCTGCCGTGGGTCTTCACGACCGGATGGGCGAGCGGCATCAACGCCTACCTCGTCGTCCTCATCCTCGGCATCGCCCAGCGCTTCTTCGAGGTCAGCCAGGTTCCCGCCGTCCTCGGCCGGACCGACGTCATGGTCGTGGCCGCGGTGCTGTTCGTCCTGGAGATGTTCGCCGACAAGATCCCCTACCTCGACTCGGTCTGGGACACCGTCCACACCGCGATCCGTCCGATGGTCGGGGCGACGCTCGGCTATCTCATCGGCCACGAGTCGTCCTCGCTCGACGCCGCGTTCAGCGCCGCCACCGGCGGGTTCAGCGCGCTCGCCGCCCACCTCGTCAAGGCCGGCACCCGCGCCGCCGTCAACACCTCGCCGGAACCGGTGAGCAACATCCTCGTCTCCTCCGGTGAGGACGTCACCGTGGCCGGGGTGGTGTCTCTGGCGTTCCTCAACCCGTGGCTCGCCGCGGCCATCGCCGCGGTCATCCTCGTCGCCGGCGCCTTCCTGCTCATGTTCGTGTTCCGCCGGCTGCGACGGTTGCGGCGGCGCTACGACGAGTGGGGCGAGCGTCATGGGCTCGCGCCACCACGAGACGAGCGGACCCGGCGCGACGACGACGACACGGAGCGAATACCCCGGCGATGAGTTCCGGGGCGGGCCGTGGTCAGACGAAGGTGACGACGACCCAAGGAGTTCGCATGCCCGATCGCATCCGCACGGTCCTGGCAGCCGCACGTCGAGTCCGGTGCCGTCCCGGGACTCGCCTGGTGGGTGTCCCGTGACGGCGACGTCGACCGAGGGCGAGCTCGGTACCAGCCATCCCGCTGGGGCCGGCGAGCCGGTCCGACCGGACACGTTGTTCCGCATCTCGTCGACGACCAAACCCATCACCGCGGTGCGTGGCGATGTCCCTCGTTGACGACGGCACGCTCGCCCTCGACGACCCGGTCGACCGGTGGCTCCCGGAGCTCGCCGACCGGCGGGTGCTGGCCACCCCCGACGCCGACCTCGCGCAGACCGTGCCGGCCACCCGGCCGATCCTCGTGCGCGACGTGCTCGAGTTCCGGCTTGGTGTCGGCTACGACTTCGACGGCGGCCCGACCCTCGTGCTCGACGAGCTGGAGCGGGCGGGCGTCCACATGGGGCCACCCGCGCCGCAGGCCAACCCCGACCCGGACCGGTGGATGGCGTGCTTCGCGCCCGTGCCGCTGATGTACCAGCCGGGTGAACGCTGGCTCTACAACATCGGGGCCGAGGTGCTCGGGGTGCTGGTGGCACGCGCGTCGGGGACGACGTTGCCGCAGCTGCTGCGACGAACGGGTGCTCGATCCCGTCGGTATGCCCGGCACCGCCTTCAGCGTCGAGCCGGCGGACGCGCACCGGCTGGGGCCGGTGTGGGTTCCAGGACGCGACGGGGGTGAGCCGACCGTGTACGACGCCGCCGACGGTCAGTGGAGCCGGCCGCCGGCCTTCCCGAACGGTGCCGACGGGCTGGTCTCGACGGTGGACGACCTGGCGGCGTTCGGCACGATGCTGCTCGGAGGCGGCCGGACTCCCACGGGGACCGAGGTGCTCGAGCCGGCGACCGTGGCGGCGATGACCACTGCTCGAGTACCTCTCGGTGACGACGGCGGCGGATGGGGCCTCGGGCTGGGTGTCGACCGGACCGACCAGCTCGACGGCCGGCACCCCGGCGCCTACGGCTGGGACGGCGGGCTGGGGACGTCCTGGTGGAACGACCCGGCGACCCGGACCGTCGCGGTGCTGCTCACCAACCAGATGTGGACGTCGCCGGCTCCGCCGGAGCACTTCTGGGCGTTCTGGCGCGCGGCGTTCGGCGGCTGACGGTGCCGGCCGTCGCCGGCCGTCGCCTGACGGCGCCGGCCGTCGCCGCCGGTCACTGCGCCGCGGCGACCCCGAGGTTCTCGAACACCTGGAGCGTCGCCGTCGAGCGGTTCATCGTGATGAAGTGGATGCCCGGCGCCCCCTCGGCGAGCAGCTCCTGGGCCAGCTCGGTGGTGATGTCGACACCCACCTCGCGCACCGCCGCGGGGTCGTCCTCGACGGCCTCCAGCCGGGACGTGACCGACTCGGGGATGGGCTGACCGGAGAGCTGGGTCATCTTGACCAGCTGCTTGACGTTGGTCACCGGCATGAGGCCGGGGATGATCGGCAGGTCCCGGCCGCGAGCAGCGACCCGGTCGCGCAGCCCGACGTAGGCGTCGCGGGTGAAGAAGAACTGGGTGATCGCATACTCGGCCCCCGCATCGGCCTTGCGCACCAGCACCTCGGCGTCGAAGTCGAGGTCTCGGGCTCTCCGGATGCTGGTCCGGGAACGCCGCGACCCCCACGGTGAAGTCGCCGAGGGACCGCACCAGCGCGACCAGCTCGTCGGCGTGGTCGACGCCCTCCGGGTGCCTGACCCACGGCTGACCCGGGCCACCCTGAGGGTCGCCGCGCAGGGCGAGGATGTTGCGCAGGCCGGCGGCGGACAGCGAGCCGACGACGCTCGCGGATCTCGCCGACCGAGTGTCCGACGCAGGTCAGGTGGGCCAGCGGCGTCAGCAGGGTCTCGCGCGCGATCCGCTCGGTGACGCGGATGGTCCGGTCGCGGGTCGTGCCGCCGGCGCCGTAGGTCACCGAGACGAACGTCGGGTGGACCTTCTCGATCCGCCGGATCGCCTCCCACAGCACCGCCTCTCCGGCGTCGTCGCGCGGGCGGGAAGAACTCGAAGCTGATGCTCGGGCCGGGTCCCGGCGAGCGCCGCGGGGATCGACCGGGTGAGGTGCTCGGGCCTCGGTAGGCGGGTGCTGACCGGCATACCGGTCAGGGTACGTTGGCCCCTCCCGAGTGGGCGGGAACGACCAGATCGCGGGCCAGGGGCGCCAGCCACGTACTCTGGCCGACAAGCAGGCGAACAGCGCACACCCGGGGAAGGACCTGCCCGTGACCAGCCCGCTCGACCTCTGTGACCTGCGTAGGCGGGTGCAGGCGGCCGTCGACGCCGAGATGCAGGCTGCAGCGAGCCGTGCTGGCCCCGGTCGGCGACGAGCTCGGCCCGCTCCTCGACGCGGTCGAGCGGCTCATCGCCGGCGGCAAGCGGCTGCGCGCCGGCTTCCTCTACTGGGGCTACCGCACCTCCGGCCGTCCCGACTCCGACGCGCTCGTCCGGCTGGCGGCGGCGATGGAGTTCTTCCAGGCGGCCGCGCTGCTGCACGACGACGTCATGGACGGCAGCGACACCCGGCGCGGCATGCCGGCCGCTCACCGCATGTTCGGCGCGCTCCACGCCGACTCTGGCTGGTCCGGCGACAGCGCCCGGTTCGGCGAGTCCGCGGCGATCCTCGCCGGTGACCTCTGCCTCCAGTGGTCGGACGAGCTGTATGCGACGTCGGGGCTGCCCAGCGACGAGCTGGCCCGAGGACGGCGGACCTTCGACATGATGCGGACCCAGCTGATGGGCGGTCAGTACCTCGACCTGCTGGAGTCGGCTCGGGGGTGGGACCGCCTCGACACGTCGGCGAGGATCGACAGCGCCCGCAACGTGATCCGCTACAAGAGCGCGAAGTACACCATCGAGCACCCGCTCCTCATCGGTGCTGCCGTCGGCGGCCTCGACACCGCCGACATGGTCCGGCTGTCGGCCTACGGGCTCGCCCTCGGCGAGGCGTTCCAGCTCCGCGACGACGTGCTCGGCGTGTTCGGGGACCCCACGGCGACCGGCAAACCGGCCGGCGACGACCTGCGCGAGGGCAAACGGACCGTGCTCGTCGCGCTGGCTCTGGACCACGCCGACACCGACCAGGCCGCCCTGTTCGAGAAGCTGTTCGGCCAGCCGGACCTCGACGCCGACGGGGTGGCGCAGCTGCGCGGCATCATCGCCGACACCGGCGCCGTCGCCCAGGTCGAGACGATGATCACCGAGCTGGCGGCGCAGGCCCGCGGCGCGCTCGCCGACGGGCCGGCGCTGGACCGGGAGGCGGTCGAGGTCCTCGGCTCGCTCGTCACCGTGACCACCTCTCGCACCGCCTGAAATCGCAACCTCGGCGGAAAGCCCGGGTCTAGAGCGGAGCCTTCCGCCTGGGTAGCCGAGGTCCCCACCACACCCAGAGGGCGCAGGTGCCGAGCACCAGGGCGAACCCGAACCCGAGGTCCTCCACCGGCGCATACGCGATCCGGCCGTCCCCTAGCAAGGGGATCGTCCCGGAACCGAGGATCGCGTTCGGGTCGTAGGTCACGATCCGCCGCCCGGTGAGCCAGCCGTTGGTCAGCAGCTGGAACGCGACGACGATCGCGTACGCCGCCCACCACTGCCGCGTGGCGAGCAGCCGGGTCCGCAGCACCCACAGGTCGAGGACCGCCGCCGCGACGATCCCGACGACCGCAGCCCCCGTGTAGCTCACGAGCGACTCCGGCGACGGGCCATGACGACGCCGACCGCCTCGTAGGTCAGCAGCCCGGCCAACGGGATGACGACGAAGAAGCCGAGCTCCTCGAGCGGCAGCCCGAGGATCCGCACCGACAACGTCTGCGCGGGGTCGAACCGCCAGTGGCCGGCGTGCGTCGCCGCGACGTCCCAGACGACGAAGACCACGAACATGGGGGCGATCGACAGGACGAGCCGCCGCACCTGCCCGAGCACGCCCAGGTCGAAGAACCAGTTCAGCGGCAGGGTCCCGACGAGGCAGAACGCGAGCATGACCGCATACGCGAGATGACGCACCGACCAGCCCCAACCAGCCCCGAGCAGCCCGTGGACCCGGCTAGAACGCCGTGACCTGGGCCCGGCGCCGGACCTCGGTCTTGTGCCCGGCGATGAGGGCGTCGATCGGCGCCCCCTCGACCGGCAGCGTCTCGTCGGGCGTGAACAGCCAGCGCAGGATCTCCTCGTCGTTCATCCCGCCGTCCGCCAGGACGGTGAAGGTGCCCTTGAGCTCGTAGCGCGGCCCGGCCTCGCCGAGGAACTTGGCCGGGACGCTGACCACCCGGCGCTCGCCCGTGCGCCACGACAGCAGCTCACGGTCAGCGAGATATTGCCGGACCCGGGCGAGCGAGACTCCCCACCGCTCGGCGATGTCCGGAACGGTGGCCCAGTCGCCGACCAGCGCCTCCAGCGAGTCCAGCGCCGCCCCGTCGGCCGAGTCGTCCACCACAGCGACCACTCTAGGTCCGGCCCCGCCTGCACGATCCACGGGCTCGGGCTTCGTAGACTCCCCGCCATGACGTCGAGCGTCGTGTCGAACGTCAGCGACTCATCGCTGTCCGTCGTCGGGCGGGTGCTCGACGGCCGGTACCGCGTGCTCTCGCACCTTGCGGACGGCGGCATGGCGACCGTCTATCTCGCCCTGGACCAGCGCCTCGACCGCGAGGTGGCCGTCAAGGTGATGCACGACAACCTCGCCCGCGACGCGACGTTCGTGTCGCGCTTCCGCCGGGAGGCGCGCTCCGCGGCGCGGCTCAGCCACCCTCACGTCGTCGCCGTCTACGACCAGGGCGAGGACGACGCGGCCGGCTCGACGATGTTCCTGGCCATGGAGTACGTCCCGGGGCGCACCCTCCGCGACGTGCTGACCGCCGAGGGACCGCTCACGCCCCGCGCCGCCCTCGACCTCTTCGACCCCATCCTCCAGGCGATCGCCGCCGCACACGACGCGGGCCTCATCCACCGCGACGTCAAACCCGAGAACGTCATCCTGCGCGAGGACGGCGTGGTGAAGGTCGCCGACTTCGGCCTCGCGCGAGCGGTCACGGCGGCCACGACGACCAACGCGTCCGGCACCCTGCTCGGCACCGTCGCTTACCTCTCCCCCGAGCAGGTCGAACGCGGGATCGCCGACGCCCGCTCCGACGTGTATGCGGCGGGGCTGGTCCTCTTCGAGATGCTCACCGGCCGCAAGGCGTTCGACGGGGACTCACCGATCCAGGTGGCGTACCAGCACGTGCACGGGTCGGTGCCGGTGCCGTCGCCAGACGGTGCGGACCGTTCCTGTGGAGCTGGACCAGCTGGTCGCCCTGGCGACGGCTCGGGATCCGGACAAGCGGCCGGCCAACGCCGGCGACTACCTCACCGAGGTCCGGCGGTCGCGGGCCATGATGACGACCACCGAGCTGGACCTGCGTCCGGCCGGTACACCGGAGCACGACGCCGCCGCCGCGGTGCCGACCCGCCTCGGCACCGACGTCGCGCCGACGTCCGTGGTTCCGGTCGTGTCCCGCACCGCTCCGGAACCGCACCCGTCGCATACCGTTCCCGGCGTCTCCACCGAGCACGGCGCGCGCCGCCGCCGACTGTGGCCGGCGCTGCTCACGGCGTTGTTGGTGCTCGTCGCGGCCGGAGGTGGCGCCGCCTGGTGGTTCACGGCCGGCCCGGGCTCGATGACCCGGGTCCCGCTCGCTGGAACGGCTGACCCAGGCCGACGCCCAGGCGGCCCTCCAGCGGGCCGACCTGCGGTCGTCGGTGACCGAGACGTTCGACGAGAACGCGCCGGCCGGCACGGTCATGACCGCCGATCCCGGGCCGGGCGCCGAGGTGCGCAAGCTGTCCACCGTCGGGCTCACCGTCTCCAAGGGCCAGGAGCGCTACGCCGCGCCGACGCTCGTCGGGACACCCGGCGACGCGGTGGCCGCGACCCTCACGGCGCAGCACCTGGTACTCGGTGAGCGCACGGAGGCGTTCAGCGAGACCGTCCAGGCGGGGCAGGTCATCGCGCAGGACCCCACTGCGGGCACCTCCCTCAAGCCGGGTGCCGCCGTCGCGGTCACCGTGAGCAAGGGCCGCCAGCCGATCGCCGTCACGGACTTCACCGGCAAGCCCGCCGACCAGGCGAACAAGGCGCTCTCCGATGCCGGTCTCACCGTCAAGGAGGGCGACCAGGTCAACAGTGACACCGTGCCGTCCGGGTCGGTGGTCAGCCAGACGCCGCCGAACGGCAACCTGTTCAAGGGCGACACGGTGACCATCGTCGTCTCCAAGGGACCGGTGCTGGTCGCCGTGCCCGGCACGGTCGGCAAGCAACGGGACGAGGCGGCGACGTTGCTCAAGGCAGCGGGGTTCCAGGTCGCCTACAACAACGTGCTCGGCGGGTTGTTCGGCATCGTCCGGGCGTCCGACCCGGGAGCCGGCACGATGGCTCGCAAGGGCGCCACGGTCACGCTGACGATCGTCTGAGGTGGCGCTCACCGCGTCGCGGGGGCGGGCCGTCGCCACCGGCCTGCTGATCCTGCTCTCGGCGGTATGGGGTTCGACGTTCTTCCTCATCCGCGACCTCGTGGCGACGGTCCCGCCGACCGACTTCCTGGCGGTGCGGTTCTCGGTCGCCGCGGTGCTGATGCTGGCCATCTTCTGGCCGCGGGTCCGGCGGCTCGGCCGGCGTGAATGGGTGGTCGGGCTGGGTCTCGGGGTGGTCTACGGCGTGGCGCAGCTGCTGCAGACCTTCGGCCTGGCGCATACCGACGCCTCGGTCTCCGGGTTCATCACCGGCACCTACGTCGTGCTGACGCCCGTCCTCTCCGCTCTGCTGCTGCGCGAGCGGGTACCCCCGTCGACCTGGGGGGCGGTGGCGCTGGCGACCGTGGGGCTCGGCGTGCTGTCGCTGCGCGGTGGTCTCTCGTTCGGGCTCGGCGAGACGCTGACCTTGGCGTGTGCGGCGGTGTATGCGCTGCACATCATCGGGCTCGGCCGGTGGTCGACGCCGTCGCACGCGACCGGGCTCGCCGCCGTGCAGATGCTGGCGATCGCCGTGGTCTGCGTGGTCTCGGCGCTGCCCGGCGGCATCGTCCTCCCGTCCGGCGCCGGGCAGTGGACGGCGGTCCTCTACATGGCCACGGCGGCGGGGGTGCTGGCGCTGTGGGTCCAGACGTGGGCGCAGGCTCGGATGACCGCGACCCGGGCGGCGATCGTCATGACCTTGGAGCCGGTCTTCGCGGCGTCGTTCGCCGTCCTCGCCGGTCAGGAGTCGGCCACGTGGCGGATGGTGATCGGAGGCGTACTGGTGCTCGCGGCGATGTACCTCGTGGAGCTGCGCGCCGCAGCCCGTCGACGCGCCGGCGAGCCGTCCGCCGAGACCCTCCACCACGAGGTCACCTGAGGGCCCCTCGGGACCGAGCGCCGGACCGCCGATCCTCGCTTTGACTTCGAGCACTCGAAGTTCCTACCGTCGATGACGTGACCACCACCACGCGGCAGGCCAGCCGGCACCAGTACACGATCCGCGAGGCGGCGGCCCTCACCGGCCTGCCGGCCAGCACGCTGCGCTACTACGAGTCCATCGGGGTGATCGCTCCGGTCAGCCGCGGCGCCAGCAGCGGACATCGGGTCTACGACGACCAGGATCTCGACCAGCTCACCTGGGTGGCCTGTCTCGCCGCCACTGGCATGTCGGTCAGCGACATGCGACGCTACGTCGCCAACGGGCAGGCCGGACCGTCCGCCGCCCGGGAGCAGATCGCGCTGCTGACCCAGCAACAGCGTCGCCTGGAGCGCGAGGCCGAGCAGGTGGCGCTGCGCCGGCGCTACGTCGCTGTGAAGGTGGGCTACTGGCACGCCGTCGAGGCCGGTGACGACGCCCGAGCCGACCTGTTGTCCAGCGAGGCTCGCCGGTTGGCCGACGACCTCAAGCGGACCGGCGCCCCGTCATGAGGCTGACCCGAAGTGGCGGCTCGACTGCCCCCGGGCCGGCCGAGACGTTCACCGGCACGGTCCTCATTGACGGCATCCGAACGCCCGACGACCAGTCCGCCGTGGGTTGCGCCCACGTGCGGTTCGCCCCGGGCGCTCGGACCGCCTGGCACCATCACCCCAAGGGGCAGACCCTCTACGTCACCGACGGCATCGGGTACGTCGCCCGACGCGGCGGCGACGTGCAGGAGATCCGCCCCGGCGACGTGGTCTACATCGAGCCCGGCGAGGAGCACTGGCACGGAGCCACTCCCGACCGGTTCATGGCGCACGTCGCCATCCAGGAGGCCGACGAGAACGGCCAGGTGGTCACCTGGCTCGACCACGTCACCGACGAGGAGTACCGCTCCACCGCCGTCTGACGGCACCCATCTGTCCCACCCGCATACCGAAAAGGAACGAACATCCATGCGTGTCAACGCTTATGCCGCACCCGCCGCCGGCGAGCCCCTTGCCCCGATCACCATCGACCGCCGCGAGGTCGGTCCGAACGACGTCCTCATCCAGATCGAGTTCGCCGGCATCTGCCACTCGGACATCCACACCGTCAACGGCGACTGGGGCCCGCAGCCGTTCCCCGTGGTGCCCGGCCACGAGATCGTCGGCCTGGTCACCGAGGTCGGCTCCGACGTGACGAAGCACCAGGTCGGCGACCGCGTCGGCGTCGGCTGCATGGTCAACTCCTGCGGCGAGTGCGTGAACTGCCGGGCCGGCGACGAGCAGTACTGCGTGAAGGGCAACATCGGCACGTATGCCGCGACGGACGTCGACGGCAGCACCACCCAGGGCGGGTACTCCACCCACGTCGTGGTCGACGCCGACTTCGTGCTCCGCATCCCGGAGGGCCTCGACCCCGCGGCCGCCGCTCCCCTGCTCTGCGCGGGCATCACGACCTACGCGCCGCTCACGCACTGGAACGCCGGCCCCGGCAAGCAGGTCGCCGTCGTCGGCCTCGGCGGCCTCGGGCACATGGCGGTCAAGATCGCCCACGCTCTGGGCGCCGAGGTGACGGTGCTCTCCCAGTCGCTGAAGAAGCAGGAGGACGGGCTCCGGCTCGGCGCCGACCACTACTACGCCACCGAGGACCCGGCGACCTTCGAGCAGCTCGCCAGCCGGTTCGACCTCATCGTCAACACGGTCAGCGCCCGCATCGACCTCGACGCCTACCTCGGCCTGCTCGCCGTCGACGGCACGCTCGTCAACGTCGGCGCCCCGCCGGAGCCGCTCAGCCTCAACGTCTTCTCGCTCATCGGCGGCCGCCGCTCGTTCGCCGGCTCGATGATCGGCGGGATCGCCCAGACCCAGGAGATGCTCGACTTCTGCGCCGAGCACGGCATCGCCGCGGACGTCGAGGTCATCGCCGCCGAGCAGGTCAACGAGGCCTACGAGCGCGTCCTCGCGTCCGACGTGCGCTACCGGTTCGTCATCGACAGCGCCACGCTCGCCTGACGCATACCGGCCCAGCGGCCAGGTCGGGGAGCGGCATCTGCAAACTCCCCGACCTGGCAGGCTGAGCGCCGTGCCCGCCTTTCACCCCTTCCGCGCGGTCCGGTATGCCGCGTCCCACGACCTCGCCGCCGTGACCGCGCCGCCCTACGACGTGCTCTCGGACGCCGACGTCGACGCGCTGGCCGCCCTCGACCCGCACAACATCGTGCGCGTCGACGTCCCGCGCGGCGGTGAGGACCGCTACAGCAAGGCGGCGATCACCCTCAACCAGTGGCGCGCAGACGGTGACCTCGTCACCGACGAGCGGCCCAGCTTCACCATCTACCGCCGCTGCTTCACCGACGCCACCGGCCAGCCGCGGGAGCTGAGCGGCGTCCTCGGCGCGATCGAGGTCGTCGACGAGGGCTCGCCGGAGGTCCTCGCCCACGAGCGCACCACGCCCAAGGCGTCCACCGACCGGCTGGAGCTCACCCGCGCCACCCACGCCAACCTCTCGCCGGTGTGGTGCCTGTCCGCATACCCCGGCCTCTCCGCCCTGCTCGAGACCCCCGGCGAGCCGGTCGGGGCGTTTACCGTCGACGGCGTCGAGCACGCCGTCGAGCGGGTCACCGACCTGCGGCGGATCGACGAGATCCGCACCGCCGTCGCCTCCACCCCCGCGCTCATCGCCGACGGGCACCACCGGTATGCGATCTCCCGGCGCTACCGGGACGAGCGCCGGGCCGAGGGCGGCGACCCGGGTGCCGACCTGACCCTGGCGTTCGTGGGCGAGCTGGTCGAGGACCAGCTGAGCGTCGAGGCGATCCACCGGCTCTACACCCGCATTGGTGCCGACGACCTGGCCGCGGCGCTGGCGGACCGGTTCGACGTCGTCGCGGGCGACGGTGACCTCGGTCCCGAGGTGCTGGCCCAGATGCAGCAGGACGGGCGACTCGTGCTGGTGCGGCCGGGCGGGTGGGACTGGCTGACGCCCAAGCCCGGCGCCTTCGACGGCGTCCGCGCGCTCGACGGTCTCTGGCTCGAGGAGACCCTGGCCGACACCTCCGCCGAGGTGACCTACCAGCACGGCCTGCCGAGACGCAGGCCGCGGTCCGGGACGGTGGCGCAACCGCGGCCGTGCTGATCCGGCCGGTGTCGGTCGAGGAGATCCGCCGCACGGCGGAGCAACGCCTGCTGATGCCGCCCAAGTCGACCTACTTCACGCCCAAGCTCCGCACCGGCCTGGTCCTTCGCGACCTCGGCAGCGACTAGCTCGAGCGAGTCCCCTCGAGCCACGCGGTGCGTCGGCGCGCGGAGGCGCGGGACAGCCACGCGTCCTGGATGACCTCCCGCAGCTCCGCTACCGACATCCGCTGCAGCTCGGAGGCCCGCACCAGCACCGACGGGTGACCGTCGAAGTGCCCCGTGGTGAAGAAGGGCAGGTTCGGGTCCTGCAGGAGCGACGCCTTGTCCGCCTCGTCGGGCACCCAGATGACGATGACGTCGTCCAGCCGCTCGCCCGTATCCGGGTCGACGGCGTCCGCGCGTGGGGTGCGGAAGAAGACGAACGACTTGCCGCCGACCTGGTAGGCGACCTTGCGGCCGTCCTCCCAACTGGTGACGTGCGGCATGGAGCGCGCGATGTCGTGGACGTCGCGCTCCGTGGCCTTCCTGGACCGGCTGACTCTGGTCACGAGCTCCTCCGTGCAGTCAAGATCGGGTCGTCAGTCTCAATCGGCGCATCGCTGACACGACGCGACGGCCCACGACGGATAACGACTCCGGATACCAGCTTTGGGGAGCGTTTTGGGCGTCCGGACACCCAATAGTCCCCCCAGAACGGGCGCTGCTGCTTTCGGGCCGTCGTCCTGACCGAGTCCGACTGCTCCGCCGGGCCGGATGAGCACCGCCGGCTCCGAGACTCACCGGCGCCCGCCGCCACAACCGCCAACGGTGTCGGCAGTTGCGGCCGGAACGCGCGGAACCGCACCACAACTGCCAAGGGTGTCAGCAGTTGCGGCGTCCGCTACGCCGGGCCCGACCGGAGTAGGCCGGACACCACGTCGATGGCCACGTCGGTGGCCGCGTCCGAGACGTCGAGGTGCCACACGAGCCGGACGGCGGCGGGCCCGACCGCGTAGATCCGGACCCCCTGCTCGAGCGCCGCGGCCGCCAGCCCGGCACCGGTCCAGCCGGCGCCAGCCACGTCCATGACCAGGATGTTGGTCTCCACCAGCGCGGGGTCCAGGCAGCCCGGCGACGCCTCGGCGAACGCCGCCGCCGCCCGGCGCGCCCGCGCGTGGTCGTCGGCCAGCCGCTCGACGTGGTGCGCCAACGCGTACCGTCCGGCCGCGGCGAGGATCCCGACCTGCCGCATTCCCCCGCCGTAGCGCTTTCGCCAGATCCGCGCCTCGGCCATCGCGTCGGCCGACCCGACCAGCACCGAGCCCACCGGCGCGCCGAGGCCCTTGCTGAGGCATACCGACACCGTGTCGAACTCGCGCGCGTAGTCCGCCAGCGCCACCCCGGACGCCACGTGGGCGTTCCAGAGCCGGGCGCCGTCGAGGTGCATCCGCACCCCGCGGTCCGCGGTCTCCTTGCGCAGCAGCCGGATCTCGTCGATGGGCTGCACGGTGCCGCCGCCGAAGTTGTGAGTGTTCTCGACGACGACCAGCGCCGTGTTGACCTGGTAGACCCCCGCGCCGGTGATCATCAGCGCCAGCGGGTCGGCTGCGGACAGCAGCCCGCGCGGCGCCACCCAGGTGCGCGACGAGATCCCGGAGAACACCGCCGCCGCACCGAGCTCGGCGCGGACGACGTGCGCGAGCGAGTCGCAGACCAGCTCCTGACCGGGCGCCACGTGCAGGCGCAGGCCCAGCTGGTTGGCCATCGACCCGGTCGGGGTGAACAGCGCTGCCTCGTGGCCGAGCAGGTCGGCGACCTCCTCCTCGAGGGCGTTGACCGTCGGGTCCTCGCCGAAGACGTCGTCGCCGACCTCGGCCGTGGCCATGGCGGCACGCATGCCCTCGGTCGGGCGGGTCAGGGTGTCGGACAGCAGGTCGGCCCGCAACGTCGTGCTCACTCCCCCAGCATCTCCGCGACGAGGAACGCCAGCTCCAGGCTCTGCTGGTGGTTCAGGCGCGGGTCGCACACCGACTCGTAGCGCTTCTCCAGGTCGGCGTCGAGGATCTTCTCGGCGCCGCCGAGGCACTCGGTGACGTCGTTGCCGGTCAGCTCCACGTGGATGCCGCCGGGCACGGTGCCGAGCGCGCGGTGCACCTCGAAGAACCCGCGCACCTCGTCGACGACGTCGTCGAAGTTGCGGGTCTTGTAGCCGGTCGTCGACGAGAACGTGTTGCCGTGCATCGGGTCGCAGATCCACGTCACCTGCGCCCCGGCCTCGGTGACCCGCTCGACGATCGACGGCAGCGCCGTGCGGATGGTCTGGGCGCCCATCCGGGTGATGAACGTGACCCGCCCGGGAATCCGGTCGGGGTCGATCTTGTCGATGAGCTTGAGCAGCACGTCCGGCTCGGCGCCCGCCGACACCTTGACGCCGATGGGGTTCTGGACCCGCGACACGAAGTCGACGTGCGCGCCGTCGAGGTCGCGGGTCCGCTCGCCGACCCAGAGGAAGTGCGCCGACGTGTCGTAGGCCAGGCCGGTCCGCGAGTCGATCCGGGTCAGCGGCCGCTCGTAGTCCAGCACCAGCGCCTCGTGGGCCGCGAAGAACTCGACGGTCCGCATGCGCTCGAACTCGGCGCCGCACGCCGCCATGAACTTCATCGCCATGTCGATGTCGTGCGCGAGCTTGTCGTACTTCTGGTTGGCCGAGTTGGCGATAAAGCCCTTGTTCCAGTCGTGCACGTGCCGCAGGTCGGCGAACCCGCCCATGGTGAACGCACGGACGAGGTTCAGGGTGGCCGAGGACGCGTGGTATGCGCGCACCAGCCGGTTCGGGTCGGGGGTCCGCGCCTCGGCCGTGAACGCGAAGTCGTTGATCATGTCGCCCCGGTATGCGGGCAGCTCCACCCCGTCGCGCGTCTCGGTGCCGGTGCTGCGCGGCTTCGCGTACTGGCCGCCCATCCGGCCGACCTTGATGACCGGCACGGACGCGCCGTAGGTGAGGACCGCCGCCATCTGCAGGATCGTCTTGATCCGGTCGCGGATGTTGTCGGCGGTGGCTGCTGCGAAGGTCTCTGCGCAGTCACCGCCCTGCAGCACGAACGCCTCGCCGCGGGCGGCCGAGGCAATCCGGTCGCGCAGCAGGTCGCACTCGCCGGCGAAGACCAGCGGCGGGTACACGGCGAGGGTCTCGACCGCGGTCTGCACAGCGCCGGCGTCCGGCCAGTACGGCTGCTGGCCCGCGACGAGGGAGGCCGCGGAGGCCTCCAGCTCGGCCTGCAGCAGCGCGCTGTCGTTCACGGTCACCCCCAGATTCTAGGAGCGACGCCCGCGGGGCTCCGCCACGGTCCGGATGACGGGCCTCTCCTCGTCGGCACAGACGGTTGCATAGGGTTCCGAACATGACCTTCTCCATCGTCGCGACCGACGGCACGGCGGCCGGGATCGCCGTCGCCAGCAAGTTTCTCGCGGTCGGCTCCGTAGTGCCGGAGGCCCGGCTGGGATCCGACGGCGACCGGACGGTCCTCGTCGGGGCCGCCGCCACCCAGGCCACGGCGAAGTGGTCCTACAAGATCGACGCGCTCCGGCTGCTCGCCGACGGGCACGACGCTGCGTCCGCCATCCAGCAGGTGACGGCCGCCGACCCGGACCGCGAGCACCGCCAGCTCGGCGTGGTCGGCGTCGGCAGCCAAGCGACCTACACAGGCCAGAACTGCCTGCCGTGGGCGGGTGGCCGGACTGGCGTGGACGAGACGGGGCGTTACGCCATCCAGGGCAACATCCTCGTCGGCGAGCAGGTCGTCGCCGACATCGAGCGCGCCTGGCTCGACAACGCGGAACTGCCGCTCGAACGCCGGCTGGTCGCGGCGCTGCTCGCCGGCGACGCCGCCGGTGGCGACGCTCGCGGTCGGCAGAGTGCGGCGCTGTTCGTCGTCGCGGCCGGTGAGGGCTACGACGACAGCGGGGTGCGGGCCGATCTGCGGGTCGACGACCACCCGCAGGCCCCCCAGGAGCTGGCCCGGCTGCTCGACCTCAGCGACCTCTACTTCGGTGCGCCGCAGGACGTGCAGCCACTTACGGGCGAGCTGGGCGCGGAGGTGGCCGCCCGGCTCGGACGCCTCGGGTATGCCGGCCCGACGGCCCAGGCGCTCGTCGAGTGGGCCGGCGTGGAGAACTACGAGATGCGGCTCACCGACGCGGGAATCGACGCCCGGGTGCTCGGAGCCCTGCGCGCGGCCACCCCTGACTGACCGCACGGCGGCGAGTGCGCTCCGGGGCCCAGCCCCGTCGATCGGAGGATCACTCCCCTGATAAGGAGAAACCCTCCGATCGGAGGCGCCTTCAGACGGGGAGGGTGCCGCGCATGATGCTGTCGCCGCTGTGCTGCGGGTTGTTGTCGAACTGCTCGAGCGAGAGGTCGACGATGGTGTAGCCCTGCTTGATCGCCTCGGCGGGTACCGGGAACGTCGCCTGGTCGCTCGACAGGATGCCGAGCGAGACCATCCGCTTGCCGTCGGTGTTGATCAGCCAGACCTCGACGTAGCCCGAACCTGCGGACATCGGCTTGGTGTCGACCCGCAGCTCCTGGCCCTGGCCGCCCTGTCCCGCGAGCAGCTGCGCGGTGCCCTCCTGCTGCTTGCTGGTGTCCAGGGTCGTCAGCGGCACGGTGGCCACCACCGGAGGCGAGCTCTCACCGGGAGCCCAGACGGCCCGACCCACCAGCACGCCGATCAGCAGGCAGGCCGCCGCGGCAGCCACCAGCCACCCCGCCCGCCGTTTCGGGCGCTTCGCCGCCCGACGGTCGGCCATCGGGGCCACCGGCGACGCCTCCGGCTCCCCCGGGACGTCCGGCACGGCGGTCAGCGTCGGACGCGCCGACTCCCTCAGCTCCTCGGTCCCCTCGAGGATCGGCTGCCCCTCGGTCGCGGCGAGAACCCGCTCCCACACCTGAGGACCCGGGTCGACCCGGTGACCGTCGCGCATACCGACCTCGTCGCGGAGCATGGCGTTGACGTGCGTGAGCTCGGCCAGCTCCTCCGAGCAGACCGGACAGGACGCCGCGTGCTCACGGTCGGTGGGGCCGACGTCGGGGTCGCCGAGGGCGATCGCGGCGAGCACGTCGTCGCTCACGTGGGTCATCGGTCCCCTCCTTCCCAGCCGGTTCGCAGATCCTGACGCAAGCGGAGCAGACCCCGCCGCATGTGGCTCTTCACCGTGCCGAGCGGCAGGTCGAGCTGCTTGGCGATGTCCTCCTGTGTTCGGTCCTCGACGTACGCCAGATGGAGCACGGAGCGACGAGGTTCGGTCAGCTGCTCCACGGCCTCGCGCAGCAGCACCCGGTCGACGAGCCGGTCGACGACGTCCCGGCCCTCCACCTCCGACCCGGGAACGGTGTTGGCGCTGACCGCCTGGGAAACCCGTGTCGCGCGAGCCCGCCGGGCGTACTCGTCGGCCACCCGGTGCCGGGCGATCCCGATCAGCCACGCGGGCAGGGCCGACTCCGAGGGCCGGAGGTTGCTCCGGCTCTGCCACGCGGCGACGAACACCTGCTGCGTCACGTCCTCCGCGTCCGTGCGGTTCCCGAGGGCCCGGGTGGCGATGCCCATCACCAGCGGTCCCCAGCGGCGGTAGCACTCGGACAGCGCGTCGCGCGACCCGTCCGCCAAGGCCTCGGCCAGGGCGAGCGTGCTGCGCGACGTCTCGGTGTCCGCCCGCTCGATCTCGGTCATTGCGGTCACCCTAGGTCACCACCGGGTCGGCGACCACGACGAGATTCTCGGTGTACCCCTTGCCCGGCACGTAGGCGCCCGTACAGGTCACCAGGTGGAGGACGCGCGGGCCGGTCAGGGCGAAGAGCCCGTCACCGTCCAGCGTGGTCTTGTCGACGCGGACCACCTCGGTGACCCGGTATGCGTGTCGCCGGCTCCCCACCCACACGTCCACCTCGTCGCCGGCCTTGGCCTGGTTCAGCCGCACGAACGGCCCGATGCCGGCCTTGCTGTCGACGTGGGCCGCCAGCACGGTGGCGCCGGCGGGGTCGTCGGGTGAGCTGCCGAACTGGTACCAGCCGGCAACCTCGGGCGTGGCGGGCAACGCCATCTGCCCGTCGGGGAGCACGCCCTGCGGCTGCACGGTCATGTCGATGCCGAGGCGGGCCACCGCGACCCGCGTTGGGGCCGCGGCAATGTCCTGCGCCCCCACGGTGGCGGGTGCCGCCGTCAGCGGACGGCAGCGCCGGGTCGTCAGCCGCGCCCAGTCGACGTCGGCGCCGGTGGAGCGGTGCTCGAGACCGCCGGTGGGGCGACCAGACCGGCCGCCACCGGGTCGTCCGACGGGCCGCCGCGCGGCACCACGAAAAAGGCCACGAGCACGCCCCCGGCCAGGGTGGCCGCCACGACGGCGGTCACCCTGGCCCAGCGGGGGCGGCTCATGCAGCTCCTACGTGCTTGCGGTCGGGTTCAGTTCTGGTTTCAGCCGACCGTCAGCGGACCGCGACCCGAGCCGGGCGACGACGCGTCAGCACGAGGGCCAGCCCACCGGCCGCCATCCCGCCGAGCGCGACCAGACCAACGGCCGTGACCGCCGAGGTGCCCTGGGCCGCCTGACCGCCGGTACCCGCGTTGACCCCGCCCGGCGAGGAGTGCATGCCGGAGATGGACTGGACCGCGAGCTTGAGGTTCTTGTCGTTGGCGCTGCCCCACGCGTACACGATGGTGCTCGTGCCCTCCTTGAGGGTGACGTCCGCCGGGCCGATGGCCACGGTGGTGGTCCCCGCCAGGACGACGTCGGCCGACACGGTGCCGGCCGCCGTGACCAGCGACTTCTCGTTCGGGTTGGTGAGGTTGGTGATCACCGGCGTGCCGCCCGCGCGGACGTCCACGGCCGGCGCCGCGGCGTCGTGCCGCACGGTCAGCCGGGCCTTGCCGGCGGGAACCGCGGAGACGTCGTTGACGTAGGGCGTCAGCTGCGGGGCGCCACTGGCCGACAGGTGCGCCACCACGGTGATGTTGGCACCGGCCGGGACGTTCACGCCCTTGGCCTCGAGGACTGCCGCCGCTCCGCAACCGCTGTTGGCGGCGGTGAGCTTGAGGTCGTAAGAACCCGACGGCAGGCTCTGCGGGTCGGTCAGGGTGCCGGGCTGGAAGTTGGTGAGCAGGGCCTTGCCGTTGGCGCAGACGTCCACCGGGGTGTTGGGGACGGCGTGCAGGATCGAGACCATGGCGGTCCCGGCGGCGTGGGCCGAAAGTGGCGTCGCGACGGCGACGCCGACGGAGGCTCCCGCGGCGAGCGCCACGGTGGCGAGGGCACGAACGATGCGCATACAAACTCCTCGTGATAAGTCGACCGGCGACGTGGCCCACTCCACGAAACGGGGAATGCAGGTCCCCGAAAAGCCGCTGTGACCTCTCTTCCGCGGTAGCCGCGCTGACGGATGCACCCGCCGGCTCGCCCTACACTGGCGGCGAGTCCGGCCGTCGGCGAAGGGGTATGCGGATGGTGGCGGCAGGACCGGGCAGCGACATCACCGACAGCGCCCTCGGGCCGGTCGGTGAGCCGGAGGGCGACGGGCGGTTCCGCCGCTTCGTGCTGCTGGACCTCGCGGCCGCGGGGGCCGGTGTGCTCGTCCTCCTCGTCGTCCTCGTCCTCGTCCGGACCCCCCTGGTCGGACCGCTGCTGGTCGCGACGGTCGATCTGCGTCGGTCTGCTGGCCTGGTCGTTGCGCCTCTACCGCTCGGGACGGGTCGACGCGGCCGTCCTCGCGGTGTGCGCGACGTTCTGGCTGCAGCTGGTGGTGACACCACTCCTCGTGCCGTCGCTGTTCGGCGGGTTCGCCGTGCTGACCCTTTTCCCGGTCCTGTTCGCGATCCCCTACGTCCAGCGCCGGACCCTGCTGGTCGTGTCGGTCGCGACCGCCGTCGTCACCGTGGTGGCCGTGCTGCTCGCGGTCCGCGCGATTGTGCCGGTGGTCTCCGGGCTCCCGACGGTCCTGATCCAGGTGGCCTTCGTTGTCGTCGCGGTCGCGTTCCTCGGTCTCGGCCTCACGGTGCTGTATGCGTACTCGGGGCGGCTCGCGGAGGTGGTCGACGGGCTCCGGCACGCGAACGCCGAGCTGCACCGGTCGGAGCAGTCGTTGGAGCACAAGGTGGTCGAGCGCACCGCCGAGCTCGAGCGCTCTCGCGCGGAGACGGCTCGGGCTCGTGACGAGGCCGTCGGCCTCAGCCACGAGCTGGCCACCGTTCTCGACAACCTCGGTGAGGGGCTGTTGGTCATCGACGCCGACGGGCGAGTGCTGCGCGTCAACCGGCGGCTCGAGCAGATGCTGGCCCGACCGACCGGCAGCCTGCTGCACCAGCCGGCGGCGCAGGTTCTCCCCGAGCTCGACGGCATCGGCTCGACTCTCGCTGCGACCCGGGAGATCCCGCTGGCCGACGGCCGGCTCGGGCGCGCTGTCGCCAGCGGCATCGTCGACCGGGCGGAGGGACCCGCTCGTGGCACCGTCGTCCTGGTGCGCGACATCACCGTCGAACGCGAGGTCGACCGGATGAAGACCGACTTCATCTCGACGGTCTCCCACGAGCTGCGGACCCCGCTGACGTCGATCCTCGGCTTCGCCAAGATCATCGGCAAGCGCCTGGACGAGCGGGTCTACCCGGCCGTCCCGGATCCCGACGCAAGCACCAGTCGGGCCATGAGCCAGGTGCGCGGCAACCTCGACATCATCGTCGACGAGGGTGCCCGGCTCACCGCTCTCATCAACGACCTCCTGGACCTGGCCAAGATGGAGGCCGGGCGCGTGGAGTGGCGCGACGACGAGGTGGACCTCAACGCCCTGGTCCGGCGGGTGACCGCCACCGTCGAACCGCTCTTCAGCGAGCAGGACCTGCCCCTGCTCGTCGAGCCGGATCCGGAGCTGCCACCGGTCCGCGGTGACCGGAACCGGCTGGAGCAGGTGGTGGTCAACCTGCTGTCCAACGCCGCCAAGTTCACCGCCACCGGCGCGGTGACCGTCCGGACGGGACACCTCCCGGGCCACGCGGTGGTCTCCGTGTCCGACACGGGTCCGGGCATCGCGCCGCAGGACGTCCCGGACCTCTTCGTGCGCTTCAAGCAGGTCGGCGACGCGTTGACCGGCAAGCCGCAGGGCACCGGACTCGGGCTACCCATCTGCCAGGAGATCGTCGAGCACCACGGAGGGCACATCGACGTCGACAGCGAGGTCGGCCGCGGCACGACCTTCTCGGTGACGCTGCCGCTGCCCATCGCCCGCACCGACCCTCCGCCGTCGACGTGAGGTACCCATGTCCCGATCCATCCTGATCGCCGACGACGAGCCGCACATCCGCGCGCTCCTCGAGCAGACCCTCGAGGACCTCGAGGACGAGGGCGTCGACCTGCTCACGGCCGCGGACGGCGAGGAGGCGCTCGCCGTCATCGACGCCGAGCGGCCGAACCTGGTGTTCCTCGACGTGATGCTCCCGAGGCTGAACGGCTACGAGGTATGCCGCGCGGTGCGGTCCGACCTCGGCCTCACCGACGTCACCATCGTCCTGCTGACCGCGAAGGGCCAGGACGCCGACCGGCAGCAGGGCCTGGCGGCCGGGGCGGACGAGTTCCGCACCAAGCCGTTCGACCCCGACGAGATCCTGGACCTCGCCCGGTCCCGGCTGCCACCCGCTGACGAGGACCGCTGATGGCCAAGGCGATCCGGCTCAAGAAGCTGCTCCGCCGGGACGAGGTCGCCGCGGTGGTGGCCGCCGTCTCCCGCGGCGAGGACGCGGTCGTCGATGCCAAGGGCCGGCTGCTCGCCGGACCGGCGGTGGACGGACCGAGCGTCCCGGTGACCGGCCCGGGCGGCACGACGCTCGGCCAGGTGACCGGCCCGCACGCGCCGGCCACGGCGGAGACGCTGACCGCCCTGGTCCGGTTCGAGCAGGAGCGACGTGAGCTGGCCGACGAGGTCCTCGACATGTACCGCGAGGTGAACCTGCTGTATGCGCTCGGCGAGGTGTTGGCGACGGCGCGCGACCGCGACGACCTGGCCGCGCCGGACTCTGCGCGAGGCGACGCGGCACGTGACCGTCGACGACGCGTGCCTCGTCGTGACCGTCGACGAGCGGCAGGTGCTGGCCGAGACGGGTGACGGGACGCCGCGCATACCGGACGACCTCAGCCGGCTGCGGATCGAGAGCGACGGCGACGGGTCGATTCTCGTGGCACCGCTGGCCTTTCGCGGCACCCAGCGGGGTGCGCTGCTCCTGCACCGACACGACGGGAGCTTCGCGGCCGGCGACCTGAAGCTGACCGGCGCTGTGGCGTCGCAGAGCGCCAGCGTCCTCGGACGCATCCTCGAGGAGGAGCGTCGGGCCCGGGCCGCCGCCGAGCGGGAGGAGTCGCTGCGCCGCCAGCTGGACCAGCTGCGGATCGAGCTGGACCTCGAGCGGCAGGCCGAGCAGGTGGAGCAGGTGACCGAGACCGACTACTTCGGCGGGCTGAGGGCGCAGGCGTCCGACCTGCGGCGGATCATCGGTGACGGCCGCGGCTGACCGGCGGGAGACGAAGCTCCAACGTCGGCGGGTCGCCGCCCACGCCGTCGAGGTCGAGCACCAGGGCTCCGTTGCGCACCTCCTGGGCAGCGTCGCCGTCCGGGCCGCGCAGGGCCGCAGTCACCGGTAGCACCGCCGACTCGCCGCCCGGGTCCACCTGGTGGGCCCAGGCCCGGATCTCGCGGACCTCCAGCGGGCCGAGCGGCACGTCGACGGTCCGGTCGCCGGGCGGCAGCTCGTCCGACCGCACCGTCCGTCCTCGCGACACCACCTGGACGTGGTCGTGACCGGACTCCTCGTCGCGGCGGACCTCGACGACGGCTCGGGGACGCATCGCCCCCGAACGCAGCATGACGACGGTGATCACCACGACGATGACCACGACGGTCGCGGCGACGAGCCGCTCCACCGCGGAGGGCCACAGCCAGACGTAGATGACCTCGGTGGCCATGAACGCCAGGAACACGAAACCCGCCACGACCGGCCGCCCCATCCATCGCCAGAACAGCGCCGGCTGGTAGTCGCCGCGGCGCCGGCTGGACTCCAGCATGAGGATCGGGAACACGCCCCCCATCAGGGGACCGGTGAGGGCGCCGACGATTCCGAGGGATCCGGCGAACGACGCGCTCTCGCGTGATGATGAGCAGCTCGGCGAGCACGAAGATGGCACCGATCAGCCCGAGCCCCAACACCCGCGCGAGCGCCTGCCGGTCGACGAACCGTTCAGCCACGAGGTTGTAGAGCCCGAGCGACAGGTGCACGGTGCTCATCCCGACCGCCAGGAAGACGAAGGCGAACCCCACCACGGACGCGGCGCGGCCGGCCTCCTCGGCGAGCGGGACCAGCGCCGTTCCCGGTTCGGCCCGCAACCGGGCCGCCGGCACGGCGGAGCCGACCGAGAAGACCCACAGGCTGTAGAGCGCGACGACCGTCAGCATCGCCGCGACGCTGCCGGTCATCAGGGAGCGCCCACCGGGGTCGCGGGCCAGCACGACCTTGGCGCAGTTCCCGACCGAGCTGTGGCCGTAGTACGACAGGAGCACGACGCCGAAGGCCAGCTCGAGCAGGGTGGGGTCGAACGGCCGCCCACCGACGAACGGGATGGCGGCATACCGGACGTTGTCGGTGTCGAGCACGGTGAGGGCCAGGATGACGAGCACGACGATGGCGACCACGTTGAAGAAGCCGACGATGAGCGCCGAGGCGATGGTCGCGTCGAGCCGTTTCCGGAAGATCAGGGCGATGTTGGCCGCGAACAAGCCGGCCGCCCACAGCGCCGGGCTGGTGTCGGTGGTCCGGGCGACCGTCACCGCGAACCCGACGTAGCAGGCCAGCAGGACCGGCGCCGTGTAGATCGTCATGCCGACCCCGAAGGCGACCCCACCGGTCCGGCCGAGGTAGCCGCGGACCACCCGGCCGAAGTAGGCGCCGTGCCAGCGCACCGATCCGGTCCGGGTGAAGGTCTCGGCGACCGCCGCGACGGTGAGGACGTTGAGCAGCCCGAGGACGACGATGATCGCGACGCCGGGCAACGGCCCGACCCCGGCGACGGCGATGGGCAGCGCCAGCATGCCGGCGCCGACGGTCTCGGTGAGGGTCAGCCCGTAGGTCGTCCAGAACGGCGGGAGCTCCTCCAGTCGCCGGAACAGCCGCGAGCGCGTCCACCGCAGCTTCTCTAGGGCGGTGAGGTCGGTGTCGTAGACCTCGTCGAGCTCACCCCGGTGCCGGTCGTGGTAGGCCCGCCGGACCGCCGGGTCGTCGAGGCCCAGCGCGAGCCGCATCCGGCCGACGTCCGACTCGCGGAAGCGGTACTTGTCGCCGAACCGGTGCGCGAGCTCGGCCCGGGCAACGGCGTCCGGCGGTACGAGGTAGGCCCACTTCGGAGCGAACTGGTCCAGCTCCTGGACGGTCGGCGCCGGCAGGTCGCGCCCCGCGGCGAGCGCCGAGAGGTACGCGCGCTCCTGCTCCTCCAGCACGCCCGCCGACAGGACCGGGGCCGTGGCGTTGCGAGCCTTGAGGGCGAGGTATGCGGTCCGGCTCTCGATGACGTAGAGCGCCGCGCTGACCCGCCGGCCGGAGAGACCCCCGAGCAGCTCGGCCCGGGTGAGGTGCCCTTCCTCGCGCTCCGGCGTCCGGTCCACTCATCCCTCCTGGCGGACGAACTCGGCGACCCGCACCATGCCGGCGGTGAGCTCCTCCTCCGGGTGCTCCAGCGAGAAGATGCCGGCGCTGCCCAGGGCCATCATCGCGTCGGAGTGCGGGCAGGACCGCCACCACCGGGCACTCGTATGCCTGCTCCACGCGTTCGCGGACGACGGCCGGGTCGAAGCTGACCGGTGCGTTGTTGACGACGAGGGCGATCCGTGGCACGTCGAGCTCCTTGGCGACGTGCACCGTCACGCCGGTGCCCTCGTAGTCCTGCTGGTCCGGGCGAAGGACCACGAGCAAGGTGTCGGCGACGACCAGGGACAGCAGCGTCTCCTCCTGGAGACCGGGATGCGTGTCGAGGAGCAAGGCGTCCAGCTCCAAGGCGTCGACGAACTCGCGGAGCCCCTGGACTAGCTGCTGCGAGTCGTACCCGTTGCGCAGGACCCGGGTGATCTCGCCGGCGTGGATGCTCGAGGGGATGAGGTGGATCCGGCCGGCCAGACCGGGCGGCGTGACGTCGATGGCGACGTCCTCGATCGGGACGCCGTCGAAGAGAAAGTCGTTGAGCGACGCGGTGATCTCGTCGCCCTTGAGCCCAAAAACCACGTGGATGCCCGGCGACTGGACGTCGGCGTCGATCACGCCGACCCGCAGGCCGTCCTTGGCCAGCTGGGCAGCAATGTTGGCCGACAGGTTGGACTTGCCGGTGCCGCCGCGGAACGAGTGCACGCAGACCACACGGACGGGGCGACGCGGCACGCGGCCCAGCGTAGGCCGAGACGCGGCGGTCACCAGGTCAGCTGGCGGCGCGCTCGCCCGGGTCGGCGGCCATCCGGTCCTCGGCCGCCTCGTCCTCCCCGATCGCGACGTTGTCCACCGGTGAGTCGCTCCGCTCGAGCGACCCCTCGGCGGCGTCGAGCGCCTCCTCGAGCTCCTTTGCGGCGCTGCCTGGCCGGGCCGCCTCCTGCAGCTCGCGAGCGCGCACCTTGGCGGCCCGGAGGATGCGGTCCTTCATCGATGTCGCGTACTCGTCGACGTACTCCTGGCCCGACAACAGCATCAGCTCGTACATGATCTCGTCGGTGATCGACCGGAGCACGAACCGGTCGTCCTCCATGCCCTCGTAGCGGGCGAAGCTGAGCGGCCGCCCGATCCGGATGCCGATGCGCATGATCCGCGGCAGCTTCTTCCCGGTCGGCTGCGCCTTGTCGGTGCCGATCATCGCGACCGGGAGCACCGGGACCCCGGCTTCGAGAGCCATCCGCGCGACTCCCGTGCGACCGCGGTAGAGCCGGCCGTCGGGCGAGCGGGTGCCCTCGGGGTAGATGCCGAGCAGCTCACCGCGGCGGAGGATCCGCAGACCGGAGTTGAGGGCGGCCTCGCCGGCCTTGCCTCCGGACCGGTCCACCGGGACCTGGCCGACGCCCTTGAAGAACGCCGCCGTGGCCTTGCCCTTGAGGCCGCGGCCGGTGAAGTAGTCGGACTTGGCCAGGAACGTCATCCGCCGCGGGCACCATCAGCGGCAGGAAGATCGAGTCCGAGAACGACAGGTGGTTGCTCGCGAAGATCGCGGCCCCCTCGTCGGGGATGTGCTCCTCCCCCTCGACCCACGGGCGGAACAGCAGCTTCAGCAGCGGCCCGAGGACGACGGTTTTGAGCACCCAGTAGAACACCGCGAGATCTCGTCCTTCCTGCATGTTGCCGGCCCCGAAACCCCTGTGATGTGCGGCACTTTACGGCACTATCAGCGAACCGGACCGTCGTGCGACGATTTGGCGGCCGCACCGGCATACAGGCGAGGAGACCCACGGCATGACCGAACCCGTCCTGCCCGGAGCCGAGCCCTTCGCCCACGACGGCGGCGACATCGGCGTGGTCCTCGTCCACGGCTACACCGGCTCGCCGCAGGGTATGCGGCCCTGGGCGCAGCACCTCGCCGCCGCCGGCTACTCGGTGCGCCTGCCCCGGCTGCCGGGGCACGGCACCCGCTGGCAGGACCTCAACACCACGCGGTGGCCCGACTGGTACGCGGAGATCGACACGGCGTTCGGCGAGCTGCGGTCCCGCTGCCGGCTGGTCTTCGTCGCGGGGCTGTCCATGGGGGGGTTGCTCGCGACCAAGCTGGCCCTCGAACACGGGCCTCGGGTGGCTGGGCTCATGCTGGTCAACCCCATCTACCTGCACGACAACCGGCTCCTGCTGCTGCTGCCGATGCTGCAGCGGTTCGTGCCGTCGTTCCCGGGCATTGCCAACGACGTGAAGCTGGTGGGCGGGGAGGCCGAGCTGGCCTACGACCGCAACCCGCTGCGGGCGATGCACTCGCAGACGCAGCTCTGGGCGGAGGTCAGCCGCGACCTCGGGGAGATCACCCAGCCCGTCCTGCTGATGCACTCGCGGGTCGACCACGTCGTCCCGCTGGCGAGCTCCGCGCACTTCCTGGAGCGCATCGGCAGCACCGACGTCACCGAGATCTGGCTGGAGAACTCCTATCACGTCGCCACTCTCGACAACGACGCCCCGCTGATCCACGATGAGTCGGTCCGGTTCATCCAGCGGGTGGCCGGGACCGACCGCGCCGACGTCGCCGAGGGGTGAGATTCTTTCGTCATGGCGGAGAAGGACGTCGACGAGCAGTTCGCCGCGATCATGGCGCACTGGGACGACGTCGCCCTGGGCCTCGACCCCTACGGCGACCCGCAGCCCGACGCGCACCCGGGGACTGAGCCGGAGACCCACCCGGACGCCGTGTCCGACGGTCACCCCCACCCGACCGCTGACCCTCACGACGCGGCGGACGACGTCTCCGGCCCGGTGCCGACGAGCCCCGCCGACGCGCCCACCCGCCTTCCCGACATCCGCCGGATCCGGGACGTCTCCGACCTCACCGACCTGACCGACCTCACGGACCGCACGCGAGCGACGGGCCCGAGGAGCCGGTGGCCGAGCCGGTCGAGCCGCTGGAGGACGACCTCGACCCGTGGGACGCGGACGACGAGCACCACTACTCGCCGCCCCCGCCCGCTCCGTTGCCGCCGTCCGAGGACAAGCACTTCTGGCTGATGATCGTCTCGCTCGTCGCCGGGCCGCTGATGTTCCTCTACCTGCTGTTGTTCAACCGCGACGGCAACGGCTGGTGGATGGTCTGCGCGCTGCTGGTGTCGATCGCCGGGTTCGTGCTCCTCGTCCTGCGCCAGCCGCTCGACCGCGACGACGACGACGACGGCATCCGCCTCTAGCCGCTCGTTGAGCGGCGCTCGACCCGGCTACTGGCCGAGGCGAGCCAGGTCGGCCGCGCCGATGAGCCCCGCCTCGTTGCCCAGCTCGGCGGCGACGATCCGCGCCTCCGGCCGGTACCCGCGACCGGTCAGCTGACGCCGGAACATCTCGCGGGCCGGGTCGAGCAGGAGCGGACCGGCCGCGCTCACCCCACCGCCGACGACGAACGTCCCCGGGTCGAAGGCCGCCGCGAGGTTCGCGATGCCGAGGCCGAGCCACTCCCCGATCTCCGCGAGCAGCTCGACCGCCGTCGGGTCTCCCCGTTGCGCCGCCGCGGTGATGAGCGGACCGGTCAGCTTCGACGGGTCGCCTCCCACCGCCGCCAGCAGGTCGTTCGCCACCGGTGAGCGCGCCGCGATGAGGTCCCGCGCCTCACGGACGAGAGCGTTCCCACTCGCGTACTGCTCCCAGCAGCCCTTGTTGCCGCACTCGCACCGGATGCCGTTGGGCACCACCTGCATGTGCCCGAACTCCCCGGCGATGCCGTAGCGCCCTCGCTGGACCTGACCGTCGATGACGATGCCGCCGCCGATCCCGGTCCCGAGGTTGACGATCATCAGGTGGCTCTCGCCGCGTGCTGCGCCGAACTTCCACTCTGCCCAAGCGGCGGCGTTGGCGTCGTTGTCGACGCTGATGGGCACGTGTACCCGCCGCGTCAACGCCTCCCGGAGCGGCTCCCCTCGCCACGAGAGGTGCGGGGCGAAGACCACCGTCGCTCGGTCCGCCGCCACGAACCCCGCCGCACCGATCCCGACCGCCACGACCTCGCCGAGCTCGGCGACCCGGACGGTCTCCACCAGCTCGTCGACAACCTCGACGATGGTGTTCTCGACGACGTCGGGGGACATCGACCGGTGTGGGGTATCCCGGCGGGTGCGCGCGAGAACCGTGCCGGTGGCGTCGACGGCCCCGCCCGCGACCTTGGTCCCGCCGATGTCGATGCCTATCGCCAGCTGACCGCTCACCGGGCCTCCTCCTCCTCGATGAGGATCTCCTCGACCTCCGGCCGCGCGCGGCGCGGTGGCGGCGACCCGGTCTCCCGCCACCGGCTGGCCGCGGTGTCCCGCAGCGTCTCGGTCACCGCGGCGGCGAGGTCGGCCAACCGGTCCAGGGTCTCGGGCCGCACCGTCCGCACGACCCGCAGCAGCTGGCATACCGGGCAGAGGTGGCAGACGTCGTTCGACGATGCGGCGGTATGCGCCGCCGGTTCGGCGGTGTGACCGCACGCCGGGCACGGTTCTTCGGTCGGCTCCACCTCCACCTCGGGCGTCCGGTATGCGCGGGTCCCCGGCGGCGCATCGGCGCCCGCCAGCAACGCGTCGAGCAGCCGCGCCGTCTCCTCCGCCACGGACCCGACCGTCGGCCCCGACTGCTCGGACTCCTCAGGCACCCGCGACCTCCCGCATACCGTCCTCCACCTGCACGCGCTCGACCGGCCAGAGGTCCGGGTCCGGTTCGAACGTCACCCGCAGCGTTCCCTCACTGACCCGCGCACCGCGCACGACACACCGCTGCAGCGCCGCGGGGAGGCTGAGCACCCGGCGGTGGTCGCCCACCGACACCAGCAGCTCGGTGTCCCGCCGCTTGAGGTCGACCTCACGGGCGTGGGCGAGCGGCAGCGGCAGGCTGAGGACGTAACCGGAGCCCGCGCGGCGCACCCGCAGGCCGGTGCGCCGCACCGGTCCGCGGACACCGAGCGGGTCGTCCGCCGTCGCCACGTCACGCTCCGCGTCAGCCTGCGCGACGGCCGCGAGGGCGTCGAGCGCCTCGGGACCGATCGGCTCGCCGGGAAGGTAGGGCACCCGCACGATGGGCAGCCCGGCGAACGACTGCCGGACCTCCTGAAGTCCGGCCTCCTGCGCGGCGTTCCAGGACCGGCGCCAGGCGTCTCCTCCGCCGGGCGCCGACGGGATGAGCCGGTTGACGACCACCCCGTCGACGGCGAACCCGTAGAGCCCGAGCGACGTCCAGGTCCGGCGCGCCTCGGCGATGACCACCCGCTCCGGGGTGAGGACGAGGCGGACGGAGGCGGACGGGCCGGTCAGCAGCGCGTGGACGTCTCGCAGCTGCTGGTACCAGCCGGACACCGTCGTCGCCACCTCGGCGGTCGGCAGCGGCATACCCGCCGCCGCCGCGGCCGCGGGCCGGAGCGTGCGCATCAGCCCCCGCTGGGCCGGCAGCAGCCGTTCCAGGTGCCAGGCCAGGGCCTCGGGCAGGGCCAGCAGCCGCAAGGTCTCGGCGGTCGGTGCACAGTCGACGACGACGAGGTCCCAGTCGCCGGACTCGGCCTGCGTCCGCAGCTCGAGCAGCGCGGCCACCTCCTCCGCGCCGGGCAGCGAGGTCAGCTCCTCGGCCACCACCGGGTCGATGTCCAGCGTGTCGAGCACGTCGAGCAGGTAGTCCTGGACCACCCGCCACTGCGCGCCGAGCCGGTTCCGGGCGCTGACCTGGAGGGCGGCGAGCCCGGGCTCGACCTCGACGGGCTCCGCGGCGCCAAGCCGCACGCCGAGGGCATCGCCGAGCGAGTGCGCGGCGTCGGTCGACATCACCAGCGTGCGGGTTCCCGAGCGAGCCGCCCGGACCGCGCACGCCGCCGCGGTGGTGGTCTTGCCGACCCCGCCCTTCCCCGTGAAGAGGACGATCCGCACCGGGCGTCAGCCCTCGACGCGCTTCTTCAGCTCCCGCAGCGCAGTGTCGACGATGACCTTCTCCGCCTTGCGCTTGAGCATGCCGAGCATCGGGATGGTGAGGTCGACGGCGAGCCGGTAGGTCACGTCGGTGCCGGGTCCGCGGCCGGTCAGCGTGTAGGAGCCGTTCATCGCCTTGAGCACCGTGGCCTTGACCAGGCCCCAGGAGACGACACCGGTGCCCTGTTCGTCGACGTCCCACTCGTAGTCCAGGACGTAGGTGTCCTTGATGACCCCCGCGTCGACGACGAACTCGACCCGGTCCGGCCAGCCGTCGCCCTCCTCCGAGAGCACGGTGGCCGACTTCACCTCGGTCGCCCACTTCGGGTAGTCACCGAAGTCCGCGATGACGTCGAGGACGGCACCCGGGGCGGCGTCGATGACGATGGAGCTCTCGGTGCGGTCGGGCATGGGCGGAAGGCTACAACCTGGCTTTCGCGCGCTCCGGGGCTCTCGGGTATGCGGTAAGGCGGCCCCACTGTTCGCCGGCGGCGAGGTCGGGAGTGCCTCGGACCGGCCCGTCGCCGCATACCCCGCGGGTATCCTCCGGAACGTCCGTCCCACACCTGAGGAGCCCGCCGTGTCACAGCAGGTCCGCGACAAGGTCGTCGCCCCCGTCGTCGCTCCGACCACCGAGGGCAACCTGGCCCAGACGGTGGTGGTGAACGCGCAGGAGGTCCCCGACCAGGTGGTCTTCGCGACCCGGTCGGGTGCCGGCTGGCAGGACGTGACGGCGGCGCAGTTCGCCGACGACGTCGCCCGTCTCGCCAAGGGACTCGTCGCGGCCGGCGTGGACGTCGGCGACCGGGTCGCCCTGATGTCGCGGACGCGCTACGAGTGGACGCTCGTCGACTACGCGATCTGGACCGCCGGCGCGGTCACGGTGCCGATCTACGAGACCTCGTCGCCCGACCAGGTCGCCTGGATCCTCGAGGACTCCGGGGCGGTCGCGGTCGTGGTGGAGACGGCCACCCACGCCGGAGCGGTCGCGGCCGTGCGCGACCGGTTGCCCGGCCTGCGCGACGTGTGGCAGATCGAGTCCCGCGCCCTGGACGAGCTGAACCGGGTCGGCACCGACGTGACCGACGCGACGCTCGACGCCCGGCGGGCGAGCACCGACCGCACCTCGCTCGCCACCATCATCTACACCTCCGGCACCACCGGCCGGCCCAAGGGCTGCGAGCTGACCCACGGGAACTTCAAGGATCTGGCGGAGAACGCCAGTGAGTCGCTCGCCTCGGTGGTTCGCGCCGACGGGGCGTCGACCCTGTTGTTCCTGCCGCTGGCGCACGTGTTCGCGCGGTTCATCCAGGTGCTCTGCGTCGAGGCCGTTGCACGGATGGGGCACTCGAGCGACATCCGCACCCTGCTCGACGACTTCGCGTCGTTCCAGCCCACGTTCATCCTCGCGGTGCCCCGGGTCTTCGAGAAGATCTACAACTCCTCGGAGCAGAAGGCCGCGGGCGACGGCAAAGGGCGCATCTTCGCGGCAGCGGCGGCCACGGCGACGGCCTGGAGCGAGTCGCTGGACTCGGGTGGGGCCGGCTTGGTGCTCAAGGCCAAGCACGCCGTCTTCGACCGGCTCGTCTACAGCAAGCTGCGCGCGGCGATGGGCGGCCGGATCCAGTACGCGGTGTCCGGCGGGGCCCCGCTCGGCACGCGGCTCGGCCACTTCTACCGCGGGATCGGCGTCGTCATCCTCGAGGGCTACGGGCTCACGGAGACCACGGCTCCCGCCACGGTCAACGTGCCCGAGAAGGTCAAGATCGGGACGGTCGGCACCCCGCTGCCGGGTGTCGGCATCCGGATCGGTGACGACGGGGAGATCCTCATCCAGGGCGTCAACGTGTTCCGCCGCTACCGCAACAACGACACGGCGTCCGCCGAGGCGGTCCAGGGCGGCTGGTTCCACACAGGCGACATCGGCGAGCTGGACGACGACGGCTACCTGCGGATCACGGGTCGCAAGAAGGAGCTGCTGGTGACGGCCGGCGGCAAGAACGTCGCGCCCGCGGTGCTCGAGGACCGGCTCCGCGCGCACCCGCTGGTCTCGCAGTGCATCGTCGTCGGCGACCAGAAGCCGTTCATCGCAGCGCTCGTCACCCTGGACGCGGAGATGCTCCCCGCGTGGGCCAAGAACAACGGCCAGCCGGCACTCACGGTCGAGCAGGCGCGCACCAATGATGCGGTCCTCGCCGAGCTGCAGAAGGCCGTCGACGACGCCAACACCGCGGTCAGCAAGGCGGAGTCGATCCGCAAGTTCACGGTGCTGCCGAACGACTTCACCGAGGAGAACGGCTACCTGACGCCATCGCTCAAGCTCAAGCGCAACGTCGTCATGAAGGACTTCCACGACGAGGTCGAGGCGCTCTACGCGCCCGCCGCGAGCCGCAGCTGAACGAGCGTCAGCGCGACAGCCGGGTGAGGTAGCCGAGCCAGTCGGCGACGAACGCGTCCTGCGTGGTCCCGAACACGGTCTCGAACGCCGACCGGGTCAGCTGGTCGACCGACGCCGTGACGGCCGGCTCGCCGGCCCTGGGACCGGCCACCGCGCGGTAGAACGCCACCACCTTGTCCTGCCCGTACTTCTGTCGTAGCCGGGCGACCGCGAGCCAGGCTGCACTGTAGGACGGGGCGATCTGGCTCTTCGCCGGGTCGAAGGCCGCCTCGTCGGGTAGCTGAGTGGGACCCTTCCCCGCGCGTACCTCGCTCCAGCAGGTCCGCCGCCACCGTGCGAACCGGCAGTCCGGTCGGGGCGAGCGCGACATCGTCGGCGAACCCCTCCGACAGCCAGATGGGCACGCTGCGGGCCGTCGTCGCCCGGACCGTCACGTGCGTCAGCTCGTGGGTCACCACCACGCCGCGGCCGGTGGCGCTCAGCTGCCGGAAGGCGTCGGGGTTGAGGTAGACCCGGTCGCTCTGGGCCGGTGTGTCGCGCAGCAGCGGACCGTCCGTGACGGCCGCCACCTGCTCGAAGCCCGCCCCACGTCCCGGTCCGAGCTGGGCCTTGAGCTCGTCCAGGGTGCTCGGCGCGACGACCACCGCCGGCCGCGCCTCGCCCCAGACCGAGGTGATCCGGTCGTGCGCGGCATCGCCCAGGGCGAGGTACGCGCGCAGGGTCGACACCGGGAGGTCGCCGATGACCAACGTGTCCGGTGAGCTGACCACCGCCAAGCCGGGCAGGTCGAACGGCTGACGGTCGTTCTCGCCGTCGGCGACGCCCGAGAAGCGCCATCCCTCTGCCGTCCGCGTCAGGGTGTAGGACACCGTGAAGTCCCGCTGGCCCAGGTCGTAGCCGGTGAAGCCGTAGCTCTGGTGGACCCGCGCGACCCACGTCGTCGGCTCCGCCGGTGGCCGGGGCTCCGGACGGTCGCTCGACATCGACGTTGCGCAGACCCAGCTGGCCGATCGGCAGCGCCGTCATCCGGTCGAACAGCGCCGCCTGGTCCGCGCCGAAGCCGGTCGTGGGGTCGGTGACCGTTCCGAGCCACGCGGCACGGTCCTTGGCGCCGACCGCGGCGATCCGCTGGTTCACCAGGTCCGCGGCCGCCTGCTGCGCCTCGACGGCGGCGTCGGTCGTCGGCGGCGCCGAGGGCACGGAGGGCGTCGGCCGGTATGCGGCGGTGGGGCCGTCGGTGCGGGCCCCCTCCGTCACCGGAGCGCTGCCGACCGCGGTGCAGCCGGCAGCGAGCGCGAGCACGAGCGCGAGCACGACGAGCGAAGCGGCCGCCGAAACGAGCCGCGACGAGCGAGGAAGCGGCCGGGGAGCCGACGCGCATACCTCTCGCCCGGCGCCCCTCACCCCCAGATGGTAGGTGCCGTCACCGAGCGACGAGGGCACTCCGGCTGAGCCGGAGGAGCTGACGCTCCGGCGGAGCCGGCGCTCCGGCGAAGCCGACGCTCCGGCACCTCCCCTCAGCCGACGGCGCGGTGCTCGTGGGCTGCATCGCCGGCCCACGGTTCGCGTCGGGCCACCACGGTGCCGGCCGGGTCGGCCGCGACCAGCCCGGCGGCGACGAACCGCTCGACGGCCCGCTGCTCCCCCGCGTCGAGCGGCAGCTCGCCGTCGGCGAGGACGAGGACCGGCACGTGACCGAGCGCGGTGACGATGCAGTCGTCACACCGCACCCCACGTACCGGGCAGGTGTCGCAGTCCATGACCATGGGGCTCTCGACGCGCATGACGCCTCCTCACGACTTCTCGGGTGTTCTCTCGGGTGTTTCTGTCGGGTCGACCTGACCCGAGAAACGGTAGGACCGACCACCGACACCCCACCCCCGCGCGTCGTCCCCGAGGCTGTCGGAGCGCGCGGTTACCGTCGCTCGTGTGAGTGGCAGTGGCGGCGCCAGCCCCGCGGCGCGGGCGGTCCAGGGCACCCTGGACGACCTCGGCACGCCGCTGCACGAGGTGACGTTCGTCGTCGTCGACCTGGAGACCACCGGCGGCAGCGCGTCGGCGTCGTCGATCACCGAGGTCGGGGCCGTCAAGGTCCGCGGCGGTGAGGTGCTGGGCGAGTTCCAGACGCTGGTGCGCCCGGGTGAGTCCATCCCCGTGTTCATCCAGCTGCTGACCGGCATCACCGACGCGATGGTCGCGCAGGCGCCGCGGATCGAGTCGGTGCTGCCGGCGTTCCTCGAGTTCGCCCGCGACAGCGTCCTGGTCGCGCACAACGCCGGCTTCGACGTGTCGTTCCTCAAGGAGGCGGCGCGCGCGACGGGGCATGCGTGGCCGGGGTTCCGGGTCCTCGACACCGTGCACCTGGCGCGGCAGCTGGTGATGAAGGACGAGTCGCGCAACCACAAGCTGTCGTCGCTGGCCGTGGTCTTCGGCGCCACCACGACCCCCGACCACCGGGCCCTGCACGACGCGCGGGCCACGGTCGACGTCCTCCACGGCCTGCTCGAGCGCGTCGGCAACCTCGGCGTCCACACCCTCGAGGAGCTGTCCAGCTACACCTCGCGGGTGACGCCGGCGCAGCGTCGCAAGCGGTTCCTGGCCGAGCACCTCCCGGCACTGCCCGGGGTCTACATCTTCAAGGACGAGCGCGGCCGCCCGCTCTACGTCGGCACGTCCCGCAACATCCGCGCCCGCGCCCGCTCCTACTTCACCGCGTCCGAGCAGCGGACCCGGATGTCCGAGATGGTCGGGCTGGCGACGAGCATCCAGCCGATCGTCTGCCAGACCACGCTGGAGGCCCAGGTCCGCGAGCTGCGCCTCATCGGCGCCCACAAGCCGCGCTACAACCGGCGCTCACGCAACCCCGAGCGCGTCATCTGGGTCAAGCTGACCCACGAGCTCTACCCGCGGCTGTCGATCGTGCGTGAGGTCAAGCCCGACGGGGCCCGCTACCTCGGTCCCTTCCGCTCCAAGCGCTCCGCCGAGGCCGCCGTCGCCGCCGTCCACGAGGTGGTGCCGTTGCGGCAGTGCACCGGCCGGCTCTCGGCCCGCGGCACCGGGTCCGAGTGCGCGCTCGGCCAGATGGGCCGGTGCGGTGCGCCCTGCTCCGGGCGGCAGAGCGCCGAGGACTACGCCGAGGTCGTCGGTGACGCGATCGGCCTGCTCACGGGGGACGCCCGCCCCGTGACCGACGCGCTGCTCGCCCGCATGGCCGCCCTCTCCGAGCAGGAGCGGTTCGAGGACGCCGGCACGGTCCGCGACCGGCTGCTCCACCTCGTGCGCGCCGCCGCGCGCACGCAGCGGATCGCGCCCCTCGCCTCGAGCCCGCAGATCGTCGCCGCCCGCCGCACTGACGCCGGCGGCTGGGAGCTGGTATGCGTGCGGTTCGGCCGGCTGGCCGGCACGAGCGTGAGCCCGCCGGGCACCGACCCGATGCTCTACGTCCGCAACCTGTGCGCCACCGCCGAAGCCGTGGAGGCCCCCGTCCATCCCTCGCCCGCCGCGACGCCCGAGGAGACCGAGATCATCCTGCGCTGGCTGGAGTCGCCGGGCGTCCGCATCGTCGAGCTGGACGGGTCGTGGTCGTGTCCCGTCGGCGGCGCGGGTGGGGTCAGGATCCTGCTCGACGACCGGCGCCCGAGTGACGTGGCTCCGTTCGACCGCGATCTACCGGTCGCCGGCTGACCCGTCACGTCACGCGCCCGGAGCTGCGGCGCGCCGCCGACGTCAGGCGCGCGTCGAACAGGCACCAGGGCTTCCGCGTGCCGTATGCCGGTGCGCCTCGCCGCCTCCACTCCTCCACGACACGCGATGCCTGTCCGGCGACGGGGCCCGGTATGCTCAGCGTCCCGCTCGGTCATGTCGCGGGTCATGTCGCGTCCCGGAAGTCGTGATCACGACTTCCGGTGCGACATGACGTGCGACATGACGTGGACGTGACCGGTCCTGACGATGCAGCGCTCGGGTCGAGGCGGCCAGCGGCATACCTGTAGTTCAATCGTCCCGTGATCACCGCCATCGTCATGGTCAGCTGCGACGTCGACCGCATCCCCGAGGTGGGCCAGGGCATCGCCGACCTCGAAGGCGTGACCGAGGTCTACTCGGTGACCGGGGACGCCGACCTCATCGCCATGGTGCGGGTCCGGGACCACGAGCACCTGGCCGACGTCATCGCGGACCGCCTCAACAAGGTCGACGGCGTGGCGCGCACCGAGACCCACATCGCGTTCCGGACCTACTCCAAACGGGACGCCGAGGAGGCGTTCTCGATCGGCCTGGACGGCGACTGAACCTCCGGCTCAGCCCGCGCGGGTCGCCGCGACCCAGCTCTCGACCAGCCGGGTCGCCGCTCCGGAGTCGAGCGCGGCCGACGCCCGGTCCATCCCGGCCCGCACATCGGCGTGGAAGGCGTCCTCCGACGCGCCGGAGTCGGTGCCCGTGAGCGCCAGCGCCAGCCCGGCGTTGAGCAGCACCGCGTCCCGGACCGCACCGCTCTCGCCGGCGAACACCGCGCGAACGACCGTCGCGTTGTGAGCCGGGTCGCCGCCGCGCAGGGCCGAGGTCGGCTGGAGCGAGAGCCCGAGCCGCGTTGGGTCCACCACCCGAGACGTCACCGACCCCGCCCGGACCCACCACACCGTGGACGTCGTCTCGAGCGTCAGCTCGTCGAGCCCGTCGTCGCCGCGGAACACCGCCGCGTCCCGTCCCCGCGAGGCGAAGACACCCGCCACGATCGGCGCCATCCGCGCGTCGGCGACCCCCACCGCCGCATACGTCGGCTGAGCCGGGTTGGTGAGCGGCCCGAGGAAGTTGAACGCCGTCGGTACGCCGAGCTCGCGCCGCACGCCTCCCGCGTGCCGGAACCCGGGGTGGAACGCCTGCGCGAAGCAGAACGTGATGCCCACCTCCGCGGCCACGGCGGCCACCCGCAACGGCTCGAGGCCCAGGTCGACGCCGAGGGCCTCGAGCACGTCCGCCGAACCCGACGACGACGAGGCCGCCCGGTTGCCGTGCTTGACGACGCGCACTCCCGCGGCCGCGCAGAGCATGGCGGCCATCGTGGAGATGTTCACGGTATGGGAGCGGTCACCTCCGGTGCCGACGACGTCGAGGCTGACCCCGGGCACGGTGATGCGGTTGGCGTGCGCCAGCATCTGGTCGGCGATGCCCCGCATCTCCTCGACGGTCTCGCCCTTGGCGCGCAAGGCCATCAAGAAGCCGGCGACCTGGGCCGGGGTCGCCTCCCCGGACATGATCTCGTTCATCGCCCACTCGGCTCGCGCGGTCCCCAGGTCGGTCCCGGCAACCAGCGTGGTGAGGACGTCGGGCCAGGTATGCGTGCCGCCGGGACCCGCGTCGCTCATCGGGTGCCGGTCAGGCCGGGGAACCCGCACGTCGGCCCAGGTCGGCCACCGCACGGGCGAGGGCGATCGGGTCGAGCGGGTGTGGCACCGCCAGGTCGGCCTGCGACCAGGCCGCGAGCCAGCCGTCCTGGGGCCGACCGGTCAGCACGAGGATCGGCGGGCAGTCGAAGATCTCGTTCTTGAGCTGCTTGGCGAGGCCGAGCCCACCGATCGGGGACGACTCGCCGTCCAGGATCAGGACGTCGAACCCGCCGCCCTCGACCTCGGACATCACGGCTGCCGGCGTCGCGCACTCGAGCCACGACCCGACCTCGACGTCACGCGCAGGACGGCGCCCCACTCCCAGGCGCACGGCGTCGCGGGTGGCGCTGTCGTCGCTGAACAGCAGGACCCGGATCGAGCGCCCCGGCGCGGCCCCTCGGGTGTCGGCCCCGCCCTCCGACGAGGCCTGCGCGCCGTCGGTGGCAATCGTGGGCGCCGCGCCGGGTCCGCCGTGCGAGTCGGTCATGGCGCCGATCGTAGCGAAGCGCTGCGTTTCGCCGACGGGACCTCACCAGCCCCAGCGGTCGCGGGTCGTCAGCGCGCCGAACCGCTCGGGGGGTCGCGTGCGGACCGGGGGACCTTGCCCCCATAATGACGAGGTGGCGACCGCATCGGCAGCACCATCGCGCTCTGTGCAGCCTGGGCTCAGGCCCGGCGACTCGGCCCAACATGGTGTCGGTCGGCACGATCGTGTGGCTCGGCAGCGAGCTGATGTTCTTCGCGGGCCTGTTCGCCATGTACTTCCAGATCCGCTCCCTCTCCCCCGAGCTGTGGGCCGAGCAGACCGAGAAGCTCAACGTTCCCTTCGCCGCCTTCAACGCGTTCGTGCTGCTCACCTCGTCGGTGTGGTGCCAGCTCGGTGTGTTCAAGGCCGAGGCGGGTAGACCGTCACGCACCGGACAAGCTCTGGCAGTTCCGGGACTGGGGCATGCGCGAGTGGTACGTCCTGACGTATCTCTTCGGCGCCTTCTTCATCGGCGGCCAGATCTTCGAGTACGCCGAGCTGACCGGCGAGGGTGTGACGCTGTCGTCCGACCGTTACGGGTCGGTGTTCTACCTCACCACCGGGTTCCACGGCATGCACGTCACCGGCGGTCTCATCGCCTTCCTGCTCATCATCGGCCGGACCTTCACCACCCGCCGCTACACGCATACCCAAGCCATCGGCGCCGTCGTGACCTCCTACTACTGGCACTTCGTCGACGTCGATCTGGATCGCCCTGTTCGCGACGATCTACCTGCTCAAGTGACTCAAGTGACGCCGTCGCGTGAGCCCCACCAGCCCCCGGACGTGAGGACCGCCCGTTGAACGCCTTGGCCGCCCGCCGACGTCATCCCGCCGCGATCGCGATTCTCCTGTTCCTCGGCCTCGTCCTCGTGGGGTCCGCCTACTCGCTCCTCGCTCCCAAGGCCGCCCAGGCCCAGGCCCCCACCGCGGACGCGGTCGCGCAGGGCCGCGCGCTGTTCCTCGCGAACTGCGCCACCTGCCACGGTCTCAACGCGCAGGGCACCGCGGCCGGCCCGACCCTCGTGGGCGTGGGCGCCGCCGCCGTCAACTTCCAGGTCGGCACCGGCCGGATGCCGCTCCCCGGACCCGGGGTGCAGGCCCAGCGTCAGGACGAGATCAAGTTCTCCGCCGACGAGATCAACGCCATGGCGGCCTACGTCGCGTCGCTGGCTCCCGGTCCCGCCGATCCCGACCGACGAGCAGCTCAGCACCGAGGGCGCCGACATCGCCAAGGGCGGAGAGCTGTTCCGCGTCAACTGTGCGATGTGCCACAACTTCGCCGGCTCCGGCGGGGCGCTCACGCGCGGCAAGTATGCGCCCTCGCTGAAGGGCGTCGCGCCCCGCGACATCTACGAGGCGATGCTCACCGGCCCGCAGTCCATGCCGGTGTTCAACGACCAGAACATCTCGCCAGACAACAAGCGCAACATCATCGCCTGGGTCACCCAGATCCAGAAGGAGACCAACCAGGGCGGGATGAACCTCGGAAACCTCGGCCCGGTTTCCGAAGGAATGTTCATCTGGATCTTCGGGCTCGGGATCATGGTCGCGGTCGCGGTCTGGCTCGGTTCCAAAGCGGCGTGACATGCGCTACTGCGCCGCCACCACAAATTTGTTCTAATCGACATCAGGACGAGTCGACAGGATCGATGCCCACATGAGCAACGAGGACACTCCGCACGGCGGAGGCACCATGGTTGAGGACGGGGGGTCAGATCCTCGCGTCCCGGTGCGGCTCGACGAGGGGCACCACGTCGGCAACCGGCGGCCTCCCCGCCGTGTTCGTGAACCCGGGACTGCCGCCGCACGTCCACCGGCTGGCCGACCGCCATCAGGCCGCCGGGCGGCGCGCCGAGCGCCAGGTCGCCACGATGTTCGGCATCTCCATGCTCGCGACGCTGGCGTTCATCGTCGCCTACTTCGCGATCGACTACACCACGGACGTCTTCGTGCCCGGCATCGGCAGCACGAACCTGCTGCACGTCGTCCTCGGCGTGACGATGGCGATCTCCCTGCTGGGCATCGGTTTCGGCGTCGTTCACTGGGCAAAGACGATGATGCCGGACGAGGAGATCGTCGAGGAGCGTCATCTGCAGCGGTCCTCCGACGCCAACCGCAGAAAGGCGGCCGACCTCATCATCGGCGGCGGCGAGATGGCGCAGCTTCCCCGTCGCCCGCTGATGAAGTACTCGCTCGGCGGGGCGCTCGGCCTTTTCGCCCTTCCCTTCGTCGTGCAGGTCGCCGGCTCGCTCGGCAACCCGACCAAGACCGACGAGCTCGCGCATACCATCTGGGACGTCACGCCGAAGCCCGACGGCTCGCCCGGTACGCCGATCCGGCTCATGCGCGACCCGGAGCTGACGCCGATCAAGGTCAGCGACGTCACGATCGGCTCGGTCTTCCACGTGATGCCCGAGACGCTCAAGGACAGCACGCACGTTCTGGAGGACAAGGCCAAGGCCGCCGTGATCCTCATGCGGCTCGACCCGTCGCAGTTCGCCGACGACGAGAAGGGTCGCAAGGCCCAGGAGTGGGGCTACCAGGGCATCATCGCCTACTCCAAGATCTGTACCCACGTCGGATGCGCCGTGGGCCTGTACGAGCAGCAGACCCATCACCTGCTCTGCCCGTGCCATCAGTCGACCTTCGACGCCACCAGGGACATGAACGTCATCTTCGGCCCGGCCAAGCGCCCGCTGCCGCAGCTGAAGATCACCGTCGACGCCTCGGGTTATCTGGTCGCGCCCCAAGGGTTCACCGAACCCGTGGGGCCGAGCTACTGGGAGCGATAATGAGCACTGCTGTCGACCCGAGAAGCGCCGAGGCGCTGCGCGAGAACGACCCCGTCAGCGAGCCGCCGCCCGGTGCCGGCATGAAGGCCGCCGGCGGCCTGGCGGGCTGGCTCGACGACCGCACGGGCGGAGCGGGGTTCGTCGCCTACCTGCTGAAGAAGGTGTTCCCGGACCACTGGACGTTCATGCTCGGCGAGATCGCGATGTACTCGATGATCATCTGCCTGCTGTCCGGGACCTTCCTCACCTTCTGGTTCGTCCCGAGCGCCGGCCAGGTCGTCTACGACGGCTCCTACCTGCCGCTGCAGGGCATCACGGTGTCCGAGGCCTACCGGTCCACCGTCGACATCTCGTTCGAGGTCCGCGGTGGCCTGCTGATCCGGCAGATCCACCACTGGGGGGCGCTGCTGTTCATCGTCGCCATCACCGTGCACATGCTGCGGGTGTTCTTCACCGGAGCGTTCCGCAAGCCGCGCGAGATCAACTGGGTGATCGGCAGCATCTTGTCGATGCTCGCCCTCATCGAGGGCTTCGCCGGCTACTCCCTGCCGGACGACCTGCTCTCCGGCACCGGCCTGCGCGCGGCCGAGGGCTTCATGCGGTCCATCCCCGTCATCGGGTCCTACGTCGTCTACCTGGTCTTCGACGGGCCGTTCCCGGGCGACGCGATCATCCCCCGCCTCTACTCCGTGCACGTGCTCCTGTTGCCGGCGATTCTCGTCGGGCTGTTCACCGCGCACATCGTCCTGGTCTTCGTGCACAAGCACACGCAGTTCCCTGGTCCGGGCCGGACCAACATGAACGTCGTCGGCTACCCGTTCATGCCGGTCTACATCGCCAAGGCCGGTGGCTTCTTCTTCCTGGTCTTCGGGGTGACGGCCCTCATCTCGGCGCTGGTGACGATCAACCCGATCTGGGCCTACGGTCCCTACGATCCATCCCCCATCACCGCGGGTTCCCAGCCGGACTGGTACATGGGCTTCGCCGACGGGGCGCTGCGGCTGCTGCCCGGCTGGCTCGAGTTCGTGATGTTCAACCGGACGTGGAGCTTCAACGTCTTCCTCGGGGCGATCGCCCTGATACCGGTGCTCTACACGATCCTCGGCGCCTACCCGTTCCTCGAGAAGTGGGTCACCGGCGACAACCGGGAGCATCACCTGCTCGACCGACCGCGCAACGCGCCGGTGCGCACCGGCCTCGGCGTGATGGCGGTGACGTTCTACCTGATCCTGTTCTTCGCGTCGGGCAACGACATCATGGCCATCAAGCTGCACCTGTCGATCAACGACCTGACGCACCTGTTCCAGCTCAGCATCTTCGTCCTGCCGCCGCTGACGTTCTGGGTGACCAAGCGGATCTGCCTCAGCCTGCAGCGGCACGACCGCGACAAGGTCCTGCACGGTCGCGAGAGCGGCACGATCATCCGGACGGCCGAGGGCCGGTTCTTCGAGAAGCACGAGCCGCTCAACGCCTACGAGCGCTGGCCCCTGGTTCAGCAGGACATTCCGGAGCCCATTGCCATCGGTTCCCAGACCGACGTCAACGGGGTGGCGGCCAAGGGCGCCCGTTCGGAGCGGATCCGGGCGAAGCTGTCGAACTTCTACTTCAAGGACCGGGTCGCCCCAGTCACTCCGGCCGAGCTGGCCGCCGCCCACCACCACGGTGAGCACGAGGCCCTGGCCAGTCCCGAGACGACCGGCAGCCTCGACGGTTCGCCGGAGACTCAGGGACTCGGTATGCCGATCTCCGAGCGGGAAGTCGTCAAGCGCGCTCCCGAGAAGGAGCTCTAAGCCTCAGCCGGACGGCTCCCCGCCGGGCTCGGCTCTCAGCCGAGCGCTTTGGCTCGCCCCATGTCGGGAGTCGAGCCGCTCGGCTGAGAGCCGAGCCGCCTGACCGGGCTGGTTGTGCCACCGCGTGCGACAGTACCCACCATGGCCGCCTGGATGACCGACGAGGAGTTCGAGGAGGCCGTCGGCGAGGCCCTCGACCTCATCCCCGACGAGCTGGCCCGGTTGATGAGCAACGTGGCCGTCCTCGTCGACGAGGAGCCACCGGCGGGTGAGCGGGACCTCCTCGGCCTCTACGAGGGGGTCCCGCTCACCGCGCGGGACGGCTGGTGGGACGCCGGATCGCTACCGGACCGGATCACGATCTTCAAGGGACCGTTGACCCGGCTCTGCGACACCCGTGAGGACCTGCGCGACGAGATCGCGGTGACCGTCGTGCATGAGGTCGCCCACCACTTCGGCATCAGCGACGAACGGCTCCACGAGCTCGGCTGGGACTAGGCCGCACCGAACGGTATGCGCGACCGCGTCCGCGCGCATGCTGCGGAGCGCGGCCGGGCTCAGTTCGCGTACTCGCCCTTGTAGTGCTCGAAGGTCCAGCCGATGAGGGCGACAATGCCGAAGAACGCGCCAATGATGAACAGCCACCAGCCGACCGCGAGGCCCAGGAAGCAGGTCGCCGCGGTCATCCCCAGCCACAGCGGCCACCACGAGTACGGCGTGAAGAACCCGTAGTCGCCTTCCTGCTCGGAGATCAGCGCGTTGGGATTGTCCTCCGGCCGGTTGTTGAACCGGCGGCCGGTGACCGTGAGGTAGAACGAGATGAGGCCGCAGAGCGCGGCGGTGAGGAACAGCCCGAACGGACCGACGAACTCGGTCCAGTGGCTCCAGAACCCGTACAGCAGACCCACCGGCACGAAGAACACCGAGATCACGAGGAACACCCGGGCTTCGACCCTCATCGGGTGGCCGTCCCGCGGCCGGGGCCGTCACCGCCCCGGGACTCCCCCGCCTCGTGTCCCGGCATCTCGCCGAGATCGGGTGGCCCCATGGCCTTGACCAACCCGGACGCGTCGGGGGCCTGGACCGTCGGTGGCGCGACCTCGGGATGGTGCAGGTCGAACGCCGGCCGCTCGGAGCGGATCCGCGGGATGCTGTCGAAGTTGTGCCGGGGCGGCGGGCACGAGGTGGCCCACTCGAGGGACCCGCCGTAGCCCCACGGGTCGTCGGTCTCCACCAGCGGCGCGTAACGCCAGGTCTTCCACACGTTGTAGAGGAACGGCAGGGTCGACGCGCCGAGCAGGAACGCGCCCGACGTGGAGATGATGTTCGCCGTCTGGAACCCCTCCTCCGGCAGGTAGTCGGCATACCGGCGGGCCATGCCCTCCATGCCGAGCAGGTGCTGGATGAGGAACGTGGTGTGGAATCCGATGAACAGCATCCAGAAGTGGATCTTGCCCAGTCGCTCGTCGAGCATTCGGCCGGTGAACTTCGGCCACCAGAAGTAGAAGCCGGAGAACATCGCGAACACCACAGTGCCGAACACGGTGTAGTGGAAGTGCGCGACGATGAAGTAGGAGTCGGTCAGGTGGAAGTCCAGGGCCGGGCTGCTGAGGATGACCCCGGTCAGCCCGCCGAAGAGGAACGTCACGATGAACCCGATCGCCCAGATGAGCGACGCGGAGAAGGTGATGGACCCACCCCACATGGTGCCGATCCAGTTGAAGAACTTCACGCCGGTGGGGATGGCGATCAACATCGTCATGATCGCGAAGAACGGCAGCAGGACCTGACCCGTGCCGTACATGTGGTGCGCCCAGACCGCCGTGGACAGGGCGGCGATGGCGATCAGCGCGAACACCATCGTCTTGTAGCCGAACAGCGGCTTGCGCGAGAAGACGGGAAGGACCTCGCTGATGATGCCGAAGAACGGCAACGCGATGATGTAGACCTCGGGATGGCCGAAGAACCAGAACAGGTGCTGCCAGAGCATGGCTCCGCCGCTCTCGGCCTCGAACACGTGCGCGCCGAACCTTCGGTCGGCGCCGAGCGCCAGGAGCGCGGCGGCGAGGACCGGGAAGGCGATGAGCACGAGGATCGACGTCACGAGGATCGTCCACGTGAACATCGGCATCCGGAACATCGTCATGCCGGGGGCGCGCATGCAGACGATCGTCGTGATGAAGTTGACCGCACCGAGGATCGTCCCGAACCCGGACAGGGCCAGGCCGAAGACCCACAGGTCGCCGCCGAGTCCTGGGCTGTAGGAGTTGTCGGACAGCGGCGAGTAGGCGAACCAGCCGAACGACGCGGCGCCCTGCGGCGTAAGGAAGCCTGCCCCCGCGATGGCGCCACCGAAGAAGTAGAGCCAGTAGGCGAACATGTTGAGCCGCGGGAACGCGACGTCGGGGGCGCCGATCTGCAGCGGCATCACCGCGTTCGCGAAGCCGGCGAACAGCGGCGTCGCGAACAGCAGCAGCATGATCGTGCCGTGCATGGTGAACAGCTGGTTGTACTGCTCGGGGTTGTCGACGACCTGAAGTCCCGGTGCCGCGAGCTCCGTGCGGATCAGCAGCGCCATGATCCCGCCGAGCAGGAACCAGATGAACGACGTGATGAAGTAGAGGCTGCCGATGACCTTGTGGTCCGTCGTGGTGATCCACTTGACGACGGTCTGGCCGGGCAGCAGCTTCGGACGGGAGTACGCCCGCTCACCAGTGGAGTACTCGAGCGTCGAGCCGCCGGACGCGGTGGGGGTGGTGGTGGTAGCGGCCATCTCTAGCTCCCGGAGGCGGAGGGGACGAGTTTCTGGTCGGCGGGCAGCACCGGCTCACGGCTGAGGCTGTTGGGCAGCTGTCCGGTCTGGCCGATGGACTTCAACCGCGCGATCTCGCCGTTGTAGGCGGCCTCGGAGACGATCTTGACCTGGAACAGCATCTGCGAGTGGTAGGCACCGCAGAGCTCGGCGCACTTGCCCTGGAAGGTGCCTTCTTGGGTCGGGACGATCTGGAACCGGTTGGTCTTGCCCGGGATCACGTCGAGCTTCTGCAGGAACGCCGGCACCCAGAAGGAGTGGATGACGTCGCGCGCGTTGAGGACGAACTCCACCCGCTTGTTGACCGGGAGCACGAGGACCGGCTGCTGGTTGAGCGGCTCGCCGGTGCTCTTGTCCAGCTCGACCTGCACCCCCGACTCGTAGACGTTGGCCTCGACGTAGTTGAAGTCCCAGCTCCACTGCTTGGCCACGACGTTGATCGTCACGTCGGGCTTCTGGGAGACGTCCAGCAGGGCCGACTCGTCGCGCGCGGTGTAGTAGAAGAGCACGGCCACCATGAAGACCGGGACGATCGTGTAGAGCATCTCGATCGGCACGTTGTAGCGCAGCTGCGGCGGAAGGCCGACGTCGGTCTTCTTGCGGCGGTAGGCGATCATCACCCAGATCGTGAGGCCCCAGACGATGAGGCCCACAGCCAGGGCGGCGATCCAGGTGCCGACCCACAGGCTGGTCACCCGGCCGGTGTTGCTGGTGACCTCGCCGCCGTTGGTTCCTTGCGGCAGCCAGCCGCTCGATGCGGTGCCGTTGCTGGCACACCCGCTGAGGAACAGCGTTGCCGCAACGAACAGGCCGGTGAGCGTGAGCCCCCGTCGCGTCTGGCGCGCGGTCGGTCGTAGGTGCTGGCGCAACAGGAAACCTTCCGGGTCGTCGGAACCTCAAGAGGCGTGTGTCAGTGACCTCAGCGTACGTCGTCACCCTACTGTGTGACCCGTCGGAATCTCGGGTGGGCCGCGACGGCGGTGAGGCTAACGTGACTCGCGTGTCGACGTCGGCGACGCCCCCTTGGGAGGGCCGGACGCGGGTCCTGCTGGACGGGGCCGCCGCGCCCATGGTGCCGGCCGCGCGCGCGGTGCTCGTCGCGGCGCTGGACGCCGGCTGGGCCGACCCGCGGCGGCTCTACGCCGAGGGCCGCCAGGCCCGGCGCCTGCTCGACGACGCCCGCGAGGCCGTCGCGTCCGGGCTCGGCGTCCGACCCCCCGAGGTCAGCTTCCTGCCCGGTGGTCCGGTCGCCCTGGCCGCCGCCGTCGAGGGCATCCGGTATGCCTCGCGCCGCCGGGGTACGCGGACGGTCGCCGGTGCCGTCGAGCACTCCGCGGTGCTCGTCCCCGGACGGGCGGCCGCCGCGGCCGCCGAGTCACCGGACCGGTTGGCCGAGGTCGCCGTGGACGCCGTCGGTCGGGTCGACCTCGACGCGTGGGCGGTCGCCCTCGCCGAACCCGGCACCGTGGTCGCCGCGCTGCAGAGCGCGAACGGCGAGGTTGGCACGCGTCAGCCCCTGACCGCCGCCTGGGAGGCCTGCCGAGCCCACGGCATACCCCTCGTCGTGGACGCGCAGGCCGGCCTGGGCCGCGACCCGGTGCCCGAAGCGTACGACGTGCTCGTTGCGGACGCGCGGTCGTGGGGCGGGCCGCCGGGCGTCGGGGTCCTCGTCGTCCCGGAGCGGATCCGGTGGCGTCGGCCGGGAGCGTTGAGCGAGGCGGAGTTCGGCCGGACCGACGCGGAGCCCGTCGTGCCGCTGGTGCTGGCCGCGGCGGAGGCGTGGCTGGCCACGGCCGCGGACCGCCCCTCGGAGTCCGCACGCGCCTACGAGCTGGTGGACAGGGTTCGAGCCGCGGCGGCGCAGGTGGCGGACACCGTCGTGCTTGGCGACCCGGTGGAGCGGCTTCCGCACGTCGTGACGTTTTCGTCGCTGTTCGTCGACGGGGAGGCCCTGGTGCACGAGCTCGACCGTCGCGGCTTCGCGGTGGCGTCCGGGTCGGCGTGCACCGCCTCCACGCTGGAGCCCAGCCACGTCCTGGCGGCCATGGGGGTCCTCACTCACGGCAACGTGCGGGTGACACTGCCGCTGGCCGCGGCGGTGGCGGGCGGGGACGAGGCCCGCGCCGATGGCGTAGGCGAGTTCTGCGACGCGCTGCCGGACGCCGTCGCGGCGGTGCGGGCCCAGCTCGGGACGGACCGGCTGTGAGCCGCGTTCCCGGCGACCACGTCGTCGAGGTCGACGCCCGCGGGTTGCGCTGCCCCGTCCCGGTGATCCGGCTGGGCGCCGCGATCCGGGACCTGGCTCCCGGGGCGCTGGTCCGGCTCCTCGCGACCGACCCGGCGGCCCGGTCCGACGTCGCAGCGTTCTGCCGGATGCGCGGACACGAGCTGGTCGAGGCAACGGACGAGCAGGAGCACACGGCATACCTCGTCCGCCGTGCCGGCTGACCCGTCAGCGGAACGGTGCCGGCAGCGGCGCCGCCAGGGCGTCGGCGAGCAGCCGCAGGTACTCCGGCCGTGGCACCTCGGTCACGCCCAGCGTGGCGAGGTGCGGGGTGCGCCACTGGACGTCGACCAGGCGGCGCCCGTCCCGGTCTGCCGTCACGATGTCGACCAGGCCGGCCACCGCCGCCTTGGACGCGTCGGTGGCCGTGTGGAACATCGACTCGCCGGCGAACAGCCCGCCGATCGCCAGCCCGTAGAGCCCGCCGACCAGCCGGCCGTCCTGGAACACCTCGACCGAGTGCGCCCACCCCAGCCGATGCAGCTCGGTGTAGGCCGCGACGATCTCCGGCGTGATCCACCGGCCGGATCGGGACGGGTCGGCGCAGCCGGCGACGACCCCGGCGAAGTCGGTGTCGACGCATACCTCGAAGCGCCGCAGCGACCGACGCAACGAGCGGCTGACGTGGTGGTCCGCCGGCCGCAGGATCCCCCGCGGGTCGGGAGACCACCAGCCGACCGGCGGTCCGCCGCCGTCGCCGAGGCCCATGGGAAACAGGCCGGTGGCGTAGGCCTCGAGCAGCGTGCCCGGGGCGAGGTCGGCGCCCACGCCGACGAGGTCCTCCCCGGGAGCCGCCCTGCTCACGTCGAAGACGAAGCGGGACGGCGGCGGGACGGTGGGCACAGCGGGAGGGTCAGCCGTGCCGGCAGGCGACCACGGGCGCGATCTCCTCGGCGGAGTCGGGACCGTAGGCGTCGGCGAGGCGGGACAGGAAGTGGTCCTGGCCCAGCCGGTACTCCTGGGTGCCGACCGTCTCGATGACGTAGGTCGCGAGCATCGAGCCCAGCTCCGCGCACCGCCGCAGGTCGAGGCCGCCCGAGAGCCCGGTGAGGAAACCGGCGCGGAACGCGTCGCCGACGCCGGTGGGGTCGGCCTTGCGCACCTCGCGGGCGACGCGGCACCGCGATGACGTCGTCGCCCTTGCGGTGGATGGTCACGCCGTCACTGCCCCGGGTGATGATGCGCACGTCGACGCGGCCCATGATCTCGTCGGCGGACCAGCCGGTCTTCTGCTCGGTGAGGTGCGCCTCGTACTCGTTGGTGAACAGGTATGCCGCGCCGTCGACGAGCCGGCGGATCTCCGGACCGTCGGCGAACGCGAGCTGCTGCGACGGGTCGGCGATGAAGGGGATGCCGCGGGTGCGGCACTCCTGGGTATGCCGGAGCATCGCCTCGGGGTCGTTGGCCCCGATGAGGACGAGGTCCAGGCCGCCCACCCGCTGGGCGATGGGGTTCAGCTCGATGAGCCGGGCGTCGGACATGGCCCCCGCGTAGAAGGTCGCGATCTGGGCCATGTCGTCGTCCGTGGTGCAGACGAACCGCGCCGTGTGGCGGGTGCCGCTGACGTGCACCGACTGGCAGTCGACGCCGTGCCGTTCGAGCCAGGACCGGTAGTCGGCGAAGTCCTCACCGACGGAGCCGACGAGGATCGGGCGCTGGCCGAGGTTCGCCATGCCGAAGGCGATGTTGGCGGCGACGCCACCTCGCCGGATCTCCAGCTCGTCCGCGAGGAACGACAGCGAGATCTTGTCGAGCTGTTCGACGACGAGGGAGTCGCGGAACCGACCGCGAAAGGTCATCAGGTGGTCGGTCGCGATGGACCCGGTGACCGCGATCTTCACGCGCGGCAACCTACCGGCAGAAACGAGTCCGGGTCATACCGGCCGGATTTCCGACCGGTATGACCCGGACTCGAAGCGCTGATCAGCTGAAGCTGTCGCCGCAGGCGCAGGAGCTGCCGGCGTTGGGGTTGTCGATCGTGAACCCCTGCTTCTCGATGGTGTCGGCGAAGTCGATCGTCGCGCCGAGGAGGTAGGGCGCGCTCATCCGGTCGACGACGACCTCGACGCCGCCGAAGTCGGCCACGAGGTCACCGTCGAGGGTGCGCTCGTCGAAGTAGAGCTGGTAGATCAGCCCGGAGCAGCCGCCGGGCTGGACGCCCACGCGCAGTCGCAGGTCGTCACGACCCTCCTGCTCCAGGAGGCTCTTCACCTTGCCGGCCGCCAGGTCGGTGAGGACGACACCGTGGGTGTCGGTGCTCGGGGCGGGCTGCGTCGTCTGGCTGGTGGTGTCCTGAGAAACGCTCATCCGTGGGTTCCTTCGGGTGTGCGGGCGAAGTCGGGCGTACGTGCCACAACCGCGCTGTCCCCAGATGTGTTCCCGAGGACCTCCCCAGTCTAAGCCGAGTCGTCGGGAGCCGGTGACCAGGTGCCCGCGACCCGCGCGGCGCGGGCCTCGAGCGTGCCCACGGGGTCGGCCAGGGCGGCAGGGACGTCCTCGGCCTTGTCGCAGACGGCGTAGGCGCCGGAGAATCCGGCGGTCATCACCTCCCGGCGACCCACCCGCACCTGGCCGGCCAGGGCCACGGCGGGTATGCCCGCCGCCATGGCGAGCTCGGAGACCGCCGCGGTCGCTGAGTCGCGAAGGCTGCGCCAGTCGTAGGTCCCCTCCCCGGTGACGACGAGGTCGGCCTCCGCGACGAGGCCGGCCAGGCCCACCTGGTCGGCGACGAAGCGCGCCCCGTCGACCCGCCGGGCTCCGAGCAGGAGCAGCGCGTGACCGATCCCCCCGGCGGCACCCGCCCCGGGCTCCTTGTCGAGGCGGCGGGCCCCGCCCCCCAGCAGGTCGCGCGGCTGGGGTAGCACCCGGCTGACCACGTCGACCCAGCGACCGAACGCCGCCTCCAGGGCCTGGGCGTCCGCCTTGCTGGCACCTCGCTCCTCCGCCTCGACGGCGCTCGCTCCCTGGAAGCCGAGCAGCGGGAGCGAGGCCGCGGTGGCGAGAACCAGCTCGACCCCCCGGAACCGGTGGACGACCGCGGGCAAGCCGGCCAGGTCGGCTGCGGTCACGTCCGCCAACGCCAGGCCACCGGCCGCGAGCCGGCTGCGCTCGCCCGCCCCGAGAGCGGCGAGCAGGCCGGCACCGGCGTCGTGCACGGCCGAGCCACCGAGCCCGAAGACGATCCGGCGTGGTCCGGTCGACAGCGCCAGCTCCAGGAGCTGCCCCAGTCCGAACGACGAGGTATGCGCCGGGTCGCGGCTGCCGGCGTCGATCAGGTCGGGGCCGCACGCCTGAGCGGCCTCCACGTATGCGGTCCGCGTCCCACCGTCCCCGGCTGCGCTGTGGGCCCTGTCGACGACCAGAACGCCGGCCGGTATCGACCGGCCGGTGGGACCCTCGACGGTTGCGGCGAGCGTCTCCCCGCCCAGAGCGTCGTTAAGAACGTCGAGGAACCCCGGGCCGCCGTCGGACATCGGCGCGAGGACGAGGTCGTCGTGCGGTGCGGTCCGATGCCAGCCGCGGGCCATCGCCCCGGCCGCCTCCCGCGCTGTGAGCGTCCCGGCGAACCGGGTCGGGGCGAGGAGGACGCGCATACCGGCATCGTCCCAGGCCCCCCACCGGTCCGGACCCCGATGCGTCTCGCCCGGGCCATCGCATGGCACATGTCGCGCCTCATGTCGCGCTGGGGGTCGTGATCACCACCCTGTCTGCGACATGACCCGCGACATGACCCGTGCCGCCACCGATGAGTCGGGCGGCCTAGCCGGGTCTCACCCGGTAGCCAGCCCTTCCACTCCAGGAGACCAGCGATGTCCTTCCAGGCATACCTCGACGCGGTCGAGAAGCAGACCGGCAAGACCCCGCAGCAGATCGTCGACTGGGGGTCCCCCCGCGTGCGGGGGAGGCCGCGGCCGCCGGCGTCGGCCCGGACACCAAGGCCGGCGAGGTCGTGTCGTGGCTGAAGACGACGTACGGCATCGGTCACGGCCACGCCACCGCCATCAGTCACGTCCTCCGCAACGGTCCGGGCATCGGCGACAAGCACGTCGGCACCACCGGCTCACACCGTGACGAGTCGAACACGCTGCGGCTGGACGGCATTGCGAACCGGTAGCCGGGAGCGGCATACGATCGGAGGGTGACCACGATCGCGACGGCGGACGCTCACCCCCGTCCCTCGCTGATGCCGCTCCTCGTGCTCGGACAGGGCCGCGAGCTGGCCACGGAGCGCGGCGTCGAGTGCCCCGGCGACCTGCCGTCCCCCTCCGACCCGGACCTCGTTGCGCGAGCCCGCAGGGCCAAGGCGGCGCTCGGCGACTCGGTGTTCGTGCTGGGGCACCACTACCAGCGTGACGAGGTCATCGAGTTCGCCGACGTCACCGGCGACAGCTTCAAGCTCGCCCAGCAGGCCGCCGCCCGGCCGGACTCGCCCTACATCGTCTTCTGCGGCGTCCACTTCATGGCGGAGTCGGCCGACATCCTCACCTCGGCCGAGCAGACGGTGATCCTGCCCGACCTCGCCGCGGGGTGCTCGATGGCCGACATGGCCGGCATCGGCCAGGTCGAGGACGCGTGGGACGAGCTCGTCGACGTCTTCGGCGAGGGCATCGGCGACGTCGTCCGTCCCGTCACCTACATGAACTCCTCCGCCGCCATCAAGGCGTTCACCGGCCGCCACGGCGGGACGATCTGCACGTCGTCCAACGCCAAGGCCGCGCTGCGCTGGGCGTTCGACCAGACCGGCGGCGTCGACGGCGCCGGCAAGGTGCTGTTCCTGCCCGACCAGCACCTGGGCCGCAACACCGCCGTACGCGAGCTCGGTATGACGGTCGACGACTGCGTGCTTTGGGACCCGCACAAGCCCCACGGCGGCGTCGCGCGGGAGCAGCTGGAGCGAGCGCGGATGATCCTCTGGCGCGGGCACTGCTCGGTGCACGGCCGGTTCACCGTCGAGGCGGTCGAGCAGGCGCGCCGAGACATCCCCGGCGTCAAGGTCATCGTCCACCCCGAGTGCCGCTACGACGTGTGCGAGCTGGCCGACGAGATCGGCTCGACCGAGAAGATCATCAGGACCATCGGTGCGGCGCCGGACGGCACGTCCTGGGTCGTCGGTACCGAGCTCAACCTCGTGAACCGGCTACGCGAGATGTACCCCAACCAGCGGATCGCCTTCTTGGAGAAGAACGTCTGCTACTGCTCGACCATGAACCGGATCGACCTTCCACACCTCGTATGGGCGCTCGAGTCCCTCGTGGACGGCCGCGTCGTCAACCCGATCCACGTCGACCCCGACGTCGCCCACTGGTCCCGCATCGCGCTCGACCAGATGCTCGCGCTGCCCGGCGAGACCGCGAAGGACTGATGACCGCACTCGACCGCGTGGCCGTCCTCTCTGACGTCCACGGCAACCTCACCGCATACCAAGCAGTCCTCGCGGACATCGACGCGCGCGGCATCGGGCGGATCGTCAACCTCGGCGACGTGGTGGGCAAGGGCCCTCGGGGTGCCGCGTGCGTGCGCCTCACGCGGGAGCGTGCGATCACGACCGTGCAGGGCAACTGGGAGGCGTTCCTCAGCACCGGCGCCGATGGGCCGGCGGCCTGGTGGTGGGACGAGCTCGAGCCCGACCAGCAGGGCTGGCTGGCCGCGCTCCCCTTCCACCACGACCTCGTCCTCAGCGGCCGCCGGGTCCGGATGCTCCACGCCTCACCGCAAGGGGTCTACAGCCGGGTTTCCTACCGCCACACGCCGGAGCAGTACGCCGGGATGTTCGTCAACACCGAGCACACCGGCGACGGGCCGGAGCCGAGCTGCGTCGTCTACGGCGACATCCATGGCACCTACCTCGAGGGCGACGACAACCAGACCCTCGTCAACGTCGGCAGCGTCGGGAACCCGCTGGACGCGACCACGGCGTCCTACGTCGTGCTCGAGGGTGTCGCCGACACGCTGGAGTCCACGCCGTTCGGCATCCAGTTCGTCCGCGTGCCGTTCGACACGGAGGCCGAGATCGCGGTGGCGATGTCGTCCGGGATGCCGGAGGCGCGCGAGTATGCGATCGAGCTGCGGACCGGCCTCTACCGGGGTGACCAGCAGGGCTAGCGGTCCTGATCAGTCGTCGGAGTGGCTGACGACGTTGATGACCGTGCCGTTGGGTGCCCGGACGAAGAACCGACGGACGCCCCACTCCTCGGTGGTCAGCGGGTGGACGATCTCGTACCCCCGACGCTGCGCCTCTTCGTAGGCCGCCTCCACCTCGTCGCCGACGTGCACCGACAGCTGCGAGTCGACCGGCGCGGACTCGTCGCGGGTGACCACCTGCACCGAGGCCCGGCCGTCGGGCGTGGTGAACCGGGCGACCCAGCCGAGGTTCATCTCCTCGACGCTGAGGCCGAGGTAGTCCATGTAGAACTCGCGAGCCTCGCCGAGGTCGGTGGCGGGCAGGTTGGCGGTGATGCCGGTGGGGTGAATGGGAGTCACTCCCGTCCAACGCTGAGGGTCATCCCAGCGATCCGGAGCCGCTCGACCAGCGTGTCGCCCATCGCGACGGCGGGGGTGAGCACGCCGCCCCCGGACACCAACCGATCGCCGTCGACCGTCAGGCAGAGGGCCGACTCCCCGAGCATGACCGCGGTCGCGGCATACCCCGGATCGCCCTTGGCGGCGACGACGGCGCGGAGCCGGCGGCCGCTTCCCGTGGTCGTGCGCACCTCGATCCGGAAGTGGCCCTCCTCACGAGCCTTCTCGCCGGGCCCCTCCCCCGGTGCGGGCAGGAACCGGTCGGCCACCGAGCGCGTGTAGCGGTTGGACATCGCGGCGAACGCGGTGCCCAGCCCGGCGGCCAGCGCGTAGGCCTGCAGCCGCCCCTGCGTACCCCGCCCGAAGCCGACCGCCTCGCGGTAGCGGAACCCGGGTCCGTAGGCGTGGTCGAGCAGCGAGTCGCTCCGGTGCACGATGCGCGAGTTGTAGGTCGCCATGACCCACGGCGCCGTCCATCGCCCGGTCATCGCGTCGCGGAAGACGTACATCGCGTCCCGCTGGCCCGACCGGTCCGGCTCCGACTCGCGGTCGGTGCTCAGGGCGAACGGGTCGACCACCACGCGGCGTCTCGACGGGTCCTCCTCCAGCGCCTCCAGCTGCGAGCGCATCGAGTCGATGGTGCCGCCGCTGAAGCCGCCGCTCAGTCCGGTGACGAGCAAGGTCGTGTCTCCGAGGCCGCCGAGGCCGAGGCGCTCTGCCTCCCGGAAGAGCAGGTGGACGCCGAGGTCGGACGGGATCGAGTCGAAGCCGCAGGCGGTGACGATCCGCGCGCCGGTCCGCACGGCCGTCTCGTGTGCGGCGTCGATCGCGTCCCGGACGAAGAGCACCTCGCCGGTCAGGTCGGCGTAGTGCGTGCCGGCCTCGGCACAGGCGCGGACAAGCGGGAGCCCATAGCGGGCATACGGGCCGACCGTGGTGACGACGACGCGGGTCGACGCGGCGAGATCGGCGACCTGCGCCGGGTCGGTGGCGTCGCAAAGGACGAACGGCCAGGTATGCGCCGCCGACGGCAGGCCTTTCCGCACCGACTCGAGCCGGTCCCGTGAGCGGCCGGCCAGCGCGACCCGGACGCCGGCCGGGGCGTGCTTGGCCAGGTAGGCGGCCAGCAGCCGCCCGACGAAGCCGGTGGCGCCGAGGACGACGAGGTCGTGTTCCCGGTCGGCCGAGACGTCGGTCACCGGGGCATCGCCCCGAGACGGGCGAGGAGCAGGGCCTCCGCCTGGCAGACCCGCTCGAACTCGCCGAGGTGCAATGACTCGTTGGCGCCGTGGGCGCGGCCGTCGGGGTCCTCGACGCCGGTGACGAGAATCGCGGCGTCCGGGAACACCTCGGCGAACCGGGCGACGAACGGGATGGACCCGCCGGCGCCGATGTCGACCGGTTGCACGCCCCAGGCGTCGGCGAACGCGGCGCGGGCCTGGTCGTAGACCGGACCGTTCGCATCGGCGGCGAAGCCCGGGCCCTCGTCGTCGAGGTGGATGTCCATCCGCGCTCCCCACGGCAGGTGCTTCTCCAGGTGGGAGCGCAGCAGTGCGTATGCCTCCTGCGGGTCCTCGTCCGGAGCGATCCGCATGGAGAGCTTGGCGGAGGCGGACGGCACCAGCGTGTTGGACGACGTCTCCACCGTCGGCGCGTTGAACCCGATCGTCGTCAGCGACGGCTTGTTCCAGAGCCGGGTGAGGATCGTGCCGGAGCCGATCGTCTGCACGCCGTCGAGCAGGCCCGACTCCAGCCGCAGCCGCTGCTCGTCGTAGTCGAGGTCCGACGCCTCCCCGGACTTGAGGCCCTCGACGGTGAGGTTGCCCTCGGCGTCATGCAGGGTGGCGATGAGGCGGATGAGCGTGGTGATGGCGTCGGGTACCGCTCCCCCGAACATGCCGGAGTGGACGCCGTGGTCGAGGGTCGTGACCGTCACGACCACTCGGATCATGCCCCGCAGCGTCACCGTGAGAGCCGGCTCACCGATGTCCCAGTTGCCGGAGTCGGCGAGGACGATCGCGTCGGCCCGCAGCTTCTCACTGTGCCGCTCGAGGATGGTCAGCAGCGAGTCGCTGCCGATCTCCTCCTCGCCCTCGACGAAGACGGTGACGCCGACGGGCGGCCCGTCGGGAAAGGCACGCAGGGCGGCGACGTGCGCCATGACGCCGGCCTTGTCGTCGGCGGCCCCGCGGCCGTAGAGGCGGCCGTTCCGCTCGGTCGGTGCGAACGGCGGCGAGTCCCAGAGGGCCTCATCGCCGGGCGGCTGGACGTCGTGGTGAGCGTAGAGGGTGATCGTCGGCGCTCCCGCCGGACCGTCCCGGTGGCCGATCACCGCCGGTCGGCCACCCTCTCGGACGATCTCCACGTCCAGGCCCTCGGCCCGCAGCAGGGCCGCCACGGCGTCCGCGCTGTCATCGACGTGCTGCTGGTCGAACGAGTCGAGCGACACGCTGGGGATGCGGACCAGGGCCTCGAGGTCCGCCCGGACCCCTGGCACGAGCCGGCTCACCCGCTGCTTGAGGTCGTCGATCTGGTCGGGGGTGAGGACGTCGTCAGCCACGGCCGCGACTCTAGCGGCGAGCAGTGCGGCGCCGACCGCATACCCTGTGGGGGTGCGTATGCCCTGGCAGCAGAAGACCCTCAACGACGAGCTCGCGGCGACGACCACCGTCCAGGACGAGCGGCCGGGGGCGAAGAACCGCCCGACACCCAAGCGCAGCGTCCAGGAGGCGGCCCGCAAGCAGCCCCTCGTCGTGACCGACCGAAAGGTCGCCAAGGACCGCGACAAGGACAAGCGCCGCGAGGCGCTGGCCCGGCAGCGACAGGCGATGGTCACCGGCGACGACGCCGGCCTGCCGGCCCGCGACAAGGGTCCGGAGCGCCGGTTCATCCGCGACTACGTCGACGCCAGGTGGAGCGTCGGCGAGATCGTGCTCCCGATCATGGTCCTGGTGCTCGCGCTGTCGTTCCTGCGCACCAGCTGGGCGCTCATGACCGTCTTCTTCCTCACCTACGGGCTCATCGCCGTGGCGATCATCGACGCGGTGCTGATGTGGCGGCGCATCAAGAGCCGGCTCGTCGCCAAGTTCGGGGTCGGGAAGGTGCCGTCCGGCGGGATGATGTATGCCGTGATGCGCGGCTTCCAGCTGCGGCCCACGCGGATGCCCAAGCCCCAGGTCAAGCGGGGCGACTACCCCAGCTGACCTCCTGACCGCCACTCACGTGAGGTCGGCAAACGCCAGCGGGGTCCGAGTCACCGCGTACGTCGCGAAGTAGAGCTTTTCGAGGCGGCCGTCGTCCCGACGCACCAGTTCCAGCCGTTCGCCTCGCTCCCGGCCGGCGACCGCCCGGAACGTCGACTCGTCCTCGCGGGCGAACCGAGTCTCGTCCTGGGTCGACCCCGCGGGGACGCGCATCCAGAGCTCGCCCTCCCGGACCTCGAGGACCAGCTCCTCGCCCTCGCTCCACCAGGACCCCAGCAGCTCGTCCAGGTCGGGGTGCCGACGCTCCGGCACCCAGGCCGACTCGACCCGGGGCATGGCGTCGACCGCCTGGTCGAGCAGGCGCGTGGCCAGGAGTCCGCAGGTGGCGCCGGCGGTCGTGGTGGCCACGGCGAACACCCCGACACCGGCCTTCCGGTTCACCCGCAGCGCCGACAGGAACCCGGGCATCGCACCGCGGTGGCCGACGTGGACGCGGTCACCGCTGCGGAGGAGCTCGTAGCCCAGCCCGTACCCGGCAGTCCAGCTCTCCTGGTCGACCATGACCAGCGGCTGGCACATCTCCGCGAGCGTCTCCGGCCGGAGTACCGAGGGGCTCGGCTCGACGAGGAACGCCGCATAGCGGGCCATGTCGGCGATCGTCGACCACAGCCCACCCACCGGCGCCGTGGCCCGTAGGTCCAGCCGGGGCTCGGGAGTAGCGGTACCGGCGAAGGGGTCGACCTGGAAGCCGTGAGCGTGGTCGTCGGCCGGAGCGCAGGTGGTGCGGCTCATCCCGAGCGGGTCGAGGACCCGGTCACGGAGCGCCTCCTCCCAGGGACGACCGTCCAGGCGTTCGACCACCTGGCCCAGCAGGGCGAAGGCGAGGTTCGAGTAGTGGAACGCCAGGTGCGGGGGCAGCACCTGCTCGGCGTCCTCCAGCTCCGACAGCAGGCGCTCCTGCTCGGGAGCGTCGAGGGTCTCCCACAGGCGGCCGACCGGTTCCCGTTGCAGGCCGGAGGTGTGGCTGAGCAACCGCCGAACGGTGAGCAATGCGTGGCGCGAGCCGGGCAGCCAGGTCCCGAGCGGGTCCTCCAGCGTGAGCCGGCCCTCGTCGCGCAGCTGCATCACGAGCAGGGCGGTGAAGGTCTTGGTGATCGACCCGATCATCACCTGCGTGTCGTCGCCGGCTGGCGTCGGCGGGTCGAGCCGGGCCAGCCCGACGTGACCGGACCACAGCAGCTCGCTGTCGCGAGAGACGCCGACGAAGAGCCCGGGGGTCCGCCACCGGCGCTGGGCGTCGGCCACCTCGGCGGTGAGGGTGGTGGTCAGCGCAGTGGTCAGCGGTTCGGAAAGGCGCATGTCGCCGGAGGCTACCCAGCCGGTATGCGGCCACCTCACCGGGTGCCGGCTTAGAGCGAGCGGCCCCGCCATCGGACCGCCGCGGCGTCCACCACCGGCGACGGGTGACACCGGCCACCGAGGCGGCTTGTCGTGGTTCGGCCCGACCGAACCGGCCACGCCGGGGCATGCCCGTGGCGCCGTGGGCAACCGACCTCCCGCCCGGCCGAACGGCCACGGCGGGCGGCCTCGTGGCCGCACCGCGTCATACGGTGACCTGCTGGTCGGCGTCGCGGGAGTCGTCGCGGCGTTCCTCGTGGTCCAGCTCGTCGTGGTCCGGCTCGTCGTCCGAGGGCCCGTGGCCCTGGCCGGCGGTCTCGCGACCGGGGAGGAAGAAGGCGAGCACGAGCACCGCGACACCGGTCACGGCGGCGAAGACCATGCCCAGCCGGATGCCGCCGCTGAGCGCGGACACCGGGTCGGCGCCCGACGCCGCGAGCGTGGCTGACCGGACCGAGAGGACCGTCACGACGACTGCGGTCCCGATGGCCGCTGCCACCTGCTGCAGGGTGCCGAGCACGGCGCTACCGTGCGGGTAGAGGTGCGGCGGCAGGGCGCCCAGGCCCGTGGTGAAGACCGGCGTGAAGATGAGGGCGAGCGCCACGCTCATCAGCACGTGCAGGGTCAACAGCCACCAGGCCGGCGAGCCCGTGCCGATGGTGGTGAAGCCGGCTAGGACGGCGAGCAGCAGCGCGGACCCGGGCACCACGAGCACCCGGGCGCCGTGCTGGTCGAAGAGGGCGCCGACCCGAGGCCCGAGCAGGCCCATGACCAGGCCACCGGGCATGAGCAGCAGCCCGGTGGTGAGCGGCGTCATGCCGGACACGCTCTGAAGGAACAGCGGCAGCGTGATCATGACGCCCATGAGCGCCATGAACGACAGGCACATGAGGGCGAGCGAGACGGCGAAGGTGCGGAAGCCGAGGGTGCGCAGGTCGAGCAGCGGGGTACCGGTGCGCTGCAGCCGCAGCTGGCGCCAGCCGAACACCGCGACGAGCACGAGCCCGGCGACGAGCGTCGGGACCGCAGGCAGTCCGCCCGCGACCGAGGCGTCGACGCCGATCTGGCTCAGGCCGTAGACGAAGGTGCCGAACCCGAGGGCCGCCAGAACGACGCTGCTCCAGTCGATCGTGCCGGGCTGCGGTTCGCCGACGTTGACCAGCTTGCGGAGGCCGATGGCCAGCATGCCGAGCGCGATGGGCACGACGACCGCGAAGATCCAGCGCCATGAACCGAGCTGGAGCAGGACTCCGGAGACGGCCGGGCCGAGGGCCGGTGCGACGGCCATGGCCAGGGTGACGTTGCCCATGACCTTGCCCCGCTCGCGTGGCGCCACGATGGTCATCAAGGTGGTCATCAGCAGCGGCATCATGATCGCGGTGCCGCTCGCCTGGACGATGCGCGCGCCCAGCAGCACGGGAAAGCTCCACGCAGCGGTGGCGAGCACCGTGCCGGTCAGGAACAGCCCGAGGGCGGCCGTGAACGCGGCGCGGGTGGTGACCCGCTGGAGGAACCAGCCGGTCATCGGGATGACGACGGCGAGGGTGAGCATGAAGGCGGTCGACAGCCACTGCGCGGCCCGGGCGGTGATCTCGAAGTCGTGCATCAGCCGCGGGATCGCGTTGACCATGATGGTTTCGTTGAGGATCACCACGAAGGTCGCACCCACGAGGACCCGCAGGATCCCGGCCGCCTCCGGGCGCGTGGACGCGGTGGTCCGCGGTTCGGGGGCAGGGGTCACATCAAGTCCTTCGGTCGTCCGGGTCGGGCTCATGGCGGTGAGACCCCGTCGTCGCGCTGAAGTCATCGGTCACCACAGCGGGAAAAGGCTATGCGGGACCCCCGACACCCGGGCAACCGGTTTTCGCCGACCGCCGTCTCACCGACAGCCGTCCCTCGTCAGCGGAAACGTTATTCCATCGGCTGAAGGCTCATGGGTCCGTAGACGACCCCGTCGCCCTCGCGGAGGGTGACCGCGTCCACACCGGCGTCCAGAAGGGCCCGCCACTCCTCACCGAGCCAGGACTCGGCCTCGCTCTGCGTCGGAAACGTGCCGCCGCTCGGCGCATTCGCGACGGGATGACGTTGCGCGTCGAGGAGCTCCCAGGACCAGTTCCCGCTCATAGTGGCGATGCTACGCATACGTCTCACGCACCCTGGCCGGTGCGGCAGGCTCGTGCCATGACCGACCCGCGTTCCCCCGCGCTCCGGAGGTTGATCCTCACTCTGGCCGCCGCGCTCGCCACCGTCGCGCCCGTCCTCCTCACGGTGGCGACGGCCGGCCCCGCTCAGGCCGCGACCTACCGGTACTGGGGCTACTACCAGCTCACCGACGGTGCCTGGACCTTCGCGCAGAAGGGGCCGGCGGAGACGAACCCGGCCGACGGCTCGGTCGAGGGCTGGCGGTGGGCCGTCAGCGAGGAGAACGGCACTCTGCCGCGTACCCCGAGGGTGGTCCCGGCGTTCGAGCAGGTATGCGGTGGGACCGCCGCCCCCTCCGGGATGAAGCGCGTCGGGGTGGTCATCGACTACGGCCGGGCGGTGGACGGCGACGGGAGCGTCGCGCCGCCCGCCGTCATCTCCGCCTGCGCGGTGGTCACGCCGGCGGCCACCGGTGCGGAGGTGCTCGCGGCCGTGGCGTCGGTGCGTACCGGAGACGCCGGCCTGGTCTGCGGGGTGAACGGCTACCCGGCGACCGGCTGCGGCGGCCCCGTCGCGACCCTCACCGACGAGCAGAAGGCCGCCGACACGCCGGTGACCCTGACCGAGGCCACCTCGGCGAGCGCGCCGGCCCCGACGCCGGGGGCGACGCCCCTGGTCCCACAGCAGACGGCCGGTCCGCTCGTGTCACCGGTCACGGAGGCTGAGGCGGGGTCCGGGGTGCCGATGGTCGTCTGGGTCGGCCTGCTGACCTTGGTGCTCGGGGCCACCGCCCTCACGGCGACGGCGGTGCGTCGCCGCGGTTCGGACGCCTGACCTCACTTTTGGCGGGTCTGGACCTGCACGAACGGCGGCTTGACCACCGACGCCGACACCGGCCGGCCTCGGACGTCCACGACGACCTCGTCGCCGAGCTCCACCGACGGTTCGAGGAGCGCGAGCGCGATCCCCTGACGCAGCGTCGGCGAGAAGGTGCCCGACGTCACCTCCCCGACCACCCGGCCGTCGACCGACACCATGCAGTGCGGTCGAGGGATGCCCCGGCCGCTCACGAGCAGTCCCCACGACTGGCGGGCCGGTCTCTGCTCCTTCTCGGCCAGCAGCGCCTCCCGGCCCCAGAACCGCGGCTTCTTCCACCCGACCGCCCACCCGGCTCGCGCCTGCACGGGGCTGATGTCGAGGGCCAGGTCCTGTCCGTGGAGGGGGTAGCCCATCTCCGTGCGCAGCGTGTCACGCGCCCCGAGCCCGCACGGCAGCCCGGCGAAGGGGGCCATCGCCGTGGTCAGCGCGTCCCACAGGGCGGCCGCGTCCTCCCAGCGCGGCACCAGCTCGTAGCCCCGCTCGCCGGTGTAGCCGGTGCGGCAGACGATGACCGGCCGCCCCTGCCAGTCGGCGACGGCGAACCCCATGTAGTCGTGGTCGGTCGGCAGCCCGAGGGTCGCGCACCACCTCGTCGGAGTGCGGGCCCTGGACGGCGACGATCCCGTATGCGGCGTGCAGGTTCTCGACGGCGATCCTCTCGGGCGCCGCCTCGGTGAGCCGGCGGACCACCTCGGTCGTGTTGGCCGCGTTGGGGATGAGGAACACGTTGTCCTCGGCGCGGACGTACTGGATGAGGTCGTCCACCACGCCACCGGAGGCGTCGCAGCACATCGTGTACTGCGCCTTGCCGGGACCGATCCGCCGCAGGTCGTTGGTCAGGCAGTCGTTGACGAAGTCCATCGCCCGGGCCCCACGACCGAGGCCTTGCCGAGGTGGCTGACGTCGAAGATCCCGACCCGCTCTCGCACCGCCGTGTGCTCGGCGACCACCCCACCGCCGGGGTACTCGATGGGCATGTCCCAGCCGCCGAAGTCGGCCATCTTGGCGCCCAGCGCGACATGGCGGTCGTGCAGCGGCGAGGTCTTCAGGTCCGGCATGTCGCCGAGGCTAGTCCGGTGACCACGTCGGGGTCCCCGCGAAGTATCGAAGCGCTGCGGAGACTTCGTGGAGTGAACTCAGCTCCCGGACTTGCGACGGAACATCTGCTGTGCCTTGGCCGGACCGTGCGCCTCGTTGACCTTGGCGGACTCACCGTCCGCGGACACGTCCATCCCGGCGTGCGCGTGCTTCTTGTCGAGGGCTTCGCGGAACTTCGCCTTCATCTCCTCAGAGGGTCCGGACGACTTCTTCTTGCCCTTGGCTGGCATGTCAGCTCCTCGGATGTCTCCACGTCTCGACGCCACGACGGTCACGTTGACGTGCGCCCACTCTGTCATCCGGCGCGGACGCCGCGCCACGCAGTTCAGCCCTGGCCGCGCCGCTGGCGGGAGCTCCACTCGCGCATCCGCTTGGGGTAGCCGGTGAGCAGGACGTCGTAGACGGGAAGGTCGAGAGAGCGGGCGAGCTCGAAGGCCGCCTTGCGCGAACCCACCGCGCGGCGCGTCCACTCGCCGTCTGTGGCGACGAGGACCACGCTCTCCGCGCTGACGTTGGTGGCCGGTTCGACGTAGGCCTCGACACCGCGGCGGGTCGTCGCGAAGGAGCGCAGATGGTCGCGAACCGCCTTGTGGTCCACGCTCATGCCGGGACCGTCGGTTCGGCGCGGGTCGCCACTCACCTTGCTCCGCAACCGGCCGAACAACCCCATGGCTGAGGGTACCGTGCGACCTGGCGCGCGGCCTGGGACGACCCGAGGCGACCCGCATACGTCATCAGTGACAGGATGCTGAGGTACCCGCTTGCGAAGGAGCTCGCTCATGCCGGCTGATGCCGACGCCCCCTATGACGTCGTCGTGCTGGGGGGTGGCAGCGGCGGGTATGCCTGCGCCCTGAGGGCCGCTGAGCTGGGGCTGTCCGTGGCGCTGGTCGAGAAGGGCAAGCTCGGCGGCACCTGTCTGCACCGCGGCTGCATCCCCACCAAGGCCCTGCTCCACGCGGCCGAGGTCGCGGACGCCGCGCGCGACGGCAGCAAGTTCGGCGTGAAGTCGACGTTCGAGTCCGTCGACATGGGCGGCGTGCACGCCTACAAGGACGGTGTCGTCGGGCGCCTCTACAAGGGACTCCAGGGGCTGGTGTCCTCGCGATCGATCGACTACGTCGAAGGGTCCGGCCGGCTGGTCGCCGCCGACACCGTCGAGGTCGACGGCCGCCGGCTCACCGGTCGCGACGTCGTGCTGGCCACCGGGTCCTACGCGAAGTCGCTGCCGGGGTTGGCGATCGGCGGCCGGATCATGACCAGCGACCAGGCGCTCGGCATCGACCATGTCCCGGCTCGCGTGGTCGTGCTCGGCGGTGGGGTGATCGGCGTCGAGTTCGCCTCGGTGTTCCGGTCGTTCGGCTCCGAGGTGACGATCATCGAGGCGCTGCCGCGATTGGTGGCGGCAGAGGACGAGGCAATCTCCACCCAGCTGCAACGGGCGTTCCGCAAGCGTGGAATCGCCTTCCGCACCGGCGTCCGGTTCTCGGGGGCGCGCCAGAGCGGCGACGTGGTGAGCATCGAGCTGGAGGGCGGCGACACCGTCGAGGCCGATCTGCTCCTCGTGGCCGTCGGCCGCGGCCCGTCCACCGAGGGGCTGGGCTACGACGGAGGTCGGGGTCGCCGTCGACCGCGGTCTCGTGCCCACCGACCGGCGGCTGCGCACCAACCTGTCCCACGTGTATGCGGTGGGCGACATCGTCCCGGGACTCCAGCTCGCGCACCGAGGGTTCGCTCAGGGCATCTTCGTGGCCGAGGAGATCGCGGGTCTCTCACCCGCACCCATCGAGGAGCACGGCATCCCACGGGTCACCTACTGCGATCCCGAGATCGCCTCCGTCGGGCTGACCGAGGCTCAGGCCCGTGACGCATACGCCGAGGTCGAGACCTACGAGTACAACCTCGGTGGCAACGGCAAGTCGCAGATCCTCCAGACCCAGGGCTTCGTCAAGCTGGTCCGGCGAGAAGGACGGGCCGGTCGTGGGGGTGCACATGATCGGCGCGCGGATGGGAGAGCAGGTCGGCGAGGCGCAGCTGATCGTCAACTGGGACGCGTTCCCGTCTGATGTCGCCTCCTTGGTGCACGCCCACCCCACCCAGAACGAGGCGCTCGGCGAGGCTCACCTCGCGCTCGCCGGTAAGCCGTTGCACGCTCATGCCTGAACACCGCCGGACCACCTACTGACCCGCACCTCCCCACGAGGCCGACCGCTCGGCCACAATGTCCGCACCGATCGATCCCCCACCAGCCTTCTGAGGAGTTCGTCTCATGTCCGAACGCGTGACCATGCCGGCCCTGGGTGAGTCCGTCACCGAGGGGACGGTCACCCGCTGGTTGAAGAACGTCGGTGACACCATCGCGGTCGACGAGCCGTTGCTCGAGGTCTCGACCGACAAGGTCGACACCGAGATCCCGTCGCCGGTCGCGGGCACGCTGCAGGAGATCCTCGCCCAGGAGGACGAGACCGTCCCGGTCGGTGCCGACCTCGCCGTCATCGGTGAGGGCGCCGCGGCTGGTGGCGACGCCGCGGCGTCCGACTCGTCCGACTCGTCCGGCGCGTCAGATGCGGGCGGCACGTCGGCGGATCCGTCGGCGCCAGAGCCCGCACAGCCCGAGCCGGAGGCCCCCTCGACGGAACAGCCCCTCGAGGCGCAGACGTCCGAGCCGGAGCAGAGCCAGTCGCAGGGCTCCGGTGGCCAGCAGCAGTCCAGCGGCGGTTCTGGGCGGCGCTTCGGGTGGCCAGACCGTCACGATGCCCGCGCTCGGCGAGTCCGTCACCGAGGGCACCGTCACCCGCTGGCTGAAGTCGGAGGGCGACACGGTCGACGTCGACGAGCCGCTGCTCGAGGTGTCCACCGACAAGGTCGACACCGAGATCCCGTCCCCGGTAGCCGGAGTGGTCTCCAAGATCCTGGTCCAGGAGGACGAGGTCGTTCCGGTGGGCGCTGACCTGGCGGTCATCGGCGGCGACTCCGCCGGTAGCGCCGGGGGCGCCGAGAAGTCGGAGGCCGCGGCCCAGCCGTCCGCCCCATCTTCCCCGCAGCCTGCGGCCCAGCGTCCCCGAGGCGCAGGCCAAGCCGTCCGCCGAGGCGCCGGCCAAGCCCGCGGCCGCACAGGAGGCGCCTCCCCAGGAGCAGGCCGAGGACGCCACCGCCGCCGCGAGCGGGCCGGCCACGCACCGCCGCCCCGGCGACCGCCACCGCACCGAGCAGCTCCACCGCTACCGCGACGAGCCACGCCGACGAGCGCCAGCAACGGCGGCAGCGACGACAGCAGCGCCTACGTCACCCCGCTGGTCCGCAAGCTCGCCGCCCAGCACTCCGTGGACCTCGGCAGCCTGACCGGCACGGGGATCGGCGGCCGCATCCGCAAGCAGGACGTGCTCGACGCGGCCGAGAAGGCCAAGGCCGCCGCTGCCCCGCCCGAGCCGCCGGCACCCGCCCAACCGGCCGCCGCCCCGGCCGCGAGTGCACCGGCCGCCGGGGCCTCCACGGCCGCCGCGGCGTCGGACAAGCGAGGCACGCGCGAGAAGATGACGCGGCTGCGCAAGGTCATCGCCCAACGGATGGTCGAGTCGCTGCAGGTGTCGGCGCAGCTGACCACCGTGGTCGAGGTCGACCTCACCAAGGTTGCCCGGCTGCGCGCTCGGGCGAAGTCGGAGTTCGAGCGCCGCGAGGGGGTCAAGCTCAGCTACCTGCCGTTCCTCGCGCTGGCGGCCGTCGAGGCGCTCAAGGCCTACCCCAACGTCAACGCCAGCGTCGACGGTGAGGAGATCGTCTACCACGGCCAGGAGAACCTCGCGATCGCCGTCGACACCGAGAAGGGCCTCATCGTCCCGGTCGTCAAGAACGCCGGCGACCTCAACATCGCCGGCCTCGCCCGAGCCATCGCCGACCTGGCCGACCGCACGCGCAACAACAAGATCACACCGGACGACCTGGCCGGCGGCACCTTCACGATCACCAACACCGGTAGCCGCGGAGCGCTGTTCGACACCCCGATCATCAACCAGCCGCAGGTGGCGATCCTCGGCACCGGGGCGCTGGTCAAGCGGCCCGTCGTCGTCAGCGACGCCGACGGCGGCGAGACCATCGCGGTCCGCTCCATGATGTACCTCGCCTTGTCCTACGACCACCGGATCGTCGACGGCGCCGACGCCGCTCGGTTCCTGGGCGCGATGAAGGTGCGACTGGAAGAAGGGCGTTTCGAGGCCTCACTCGGCCTCTGAGCCACCGCGTCCGGTCACCGATGCCGCCATCCGGCGCGCCGGTGACCTGGCGTCCGGGACCGCGTCGTCTGGGTGATGGCGTCGGTGTGATTGGCTGACCGGATGAGCCAGCGCGTCGCCATCTCCGGAGCCTCCGGGCTGATCGGGAGCGCCTTGTCGACCTACCTCGTCGCGCGGGGTGACGACGTCCGGCACCTGGTGCGGCGAGAGGCTCGCACGGGGTCCGAGATCTCCTGGGACCCCGCACAGCGACGGCTCGACGCCGCCGCCCTGGAGGACGTGACTGCCGTCGTTCACCTCGCTGGCGCGGGCGTCGGTGACCGTCGCTGGTCACCGAGCTACAAGCAGCAGATCCTGGCGTCCCGAACCGACGGCACGACGACGATCGCCTCCGCGGTCGCGGCCCACGGCGACCGGATCCGCCTGGTCAGCGCCTCGGCGGTCGGCTGGTACGGCAGTGACCGCGGCGACGAGATCCTCACCGAGCAGAGCCCCGGGGGACACGGGTTCCTCGCGGAGGTGGCTCAGGCCTGGGAGACGTCCACCCTGGCGGCCAGCGCCGCCGGGGCACCGGTCGCCATGTCCCGCACCGGCCTGGTCATGTCCCGCACGGGCGGCGCCTTCGAGCGGCTGGTCCGGCTGGGCCGGCTCGGCCTGGCCGGTCCGCTGGCCTCGGGGCGTCAGTGGTGGCCGTGGATCACGCTCGACGACGTCGTCCGCGCCCTGGTGTTCCTCGTCGACCACCGCGACGTCACCGGACCGGTGAACGTCGTCGGTCCGGAGCCGTTGCGGCAGAAGCAGATCGTCGACGAGATCGGCCGCCAGCTCGGCCGCCCGACGGTGCTGCCCGCACCCGCGTTCGCTCTTAAAGCCGTCCTCGGCGAGTTCGCCGGTGAGGTGACCGGCAGCCAGCGCGTCGTGCCCAGCCGGCTGCGGGAGAACGGGTTCGAGTGGGTGCACGACTCGATCTCCGGTGCGGTCGCCAGCATCCTCTGACCGGTCACTGACTGGACGCATACTGGCGAGAGGTAGGCCACCCACGTCATGGCGGGCCGACCTCCGCGAGCCGCCACCCGCCGTCGGTATGCGTCATCGTGTAGCGCAGCGGGGTCCCCGCGCCCGGGCCGATCGCCTGCGGTCCACCGGCTCCCCCGGTAACCTGGTACGCCGACCGGTCGACCACGCCTCGCACGACGACTGTCGTCTCCCCGACCGAGACCACCTCCGCCGAGCGCACCGTGAACGACAGGCCGGCGTAGCGCTGTTCCTGGTCGCGGAGCCGGGTCATGGTCTGCACATCGTTGTCGTAGGCCGGCGAGCCCGCCGGTTCGGCGTCGACGAGCATCCCTGGGTCGGCGGCCACGAGAGCGGCGGCGCGCTGGTCGGCCAGCCGCTGGAGTGCCGCCACCGGGTCACGGGCGAGGTCCTTCCCCGAGGCGGCGGAGGAACCGTTCGTGGCGGCTGGAGGGGCGGCCGTTGCCGGGCTGATCGTTGTTCCCGCGGTAGCGGTCGTGCCACCGGTCGAGCGCGTCGTGGCGTCCGTACGGGAGGTACCGCCGGTACCGCCGGTGACGGCGGCCGTAACGCCGGCCGCCGTTACCGTCGCTGACGCGGACGGGCTCGGGATCGTCTCCGTGGAGGTGCTGGCCATCTCGAGCGGACCACGGGTGGCCCACAGCAGACCCAGCATCCCGCCCGTCAGCACGATCCCGACCACCGCGACGATGGCGAGCCGCGACCGCCAGGTCGCGCGCACCCGGTCGGACGTCGAGGCGAGGCTCGAGGCGGAGCTCGACCCGGTGCTCGTCGCCGAGCCCGACGACGTCGTCGACGCCGCGGTGGACGAGGACCTTCTGCCCGCGGCCCAAGGGACCAACCGTCGGACTCGGTCTCGGCGGCGCCGGACGCGGTCGCGGCGGCGTGCCGCGCGCTCGGCCTCCCGGCGTTCGGAGCGTGACCGCGTCTCCGCCGCGTCCCGCCGGATCCGGGTCGTCACGGCGGCCGCCGGGTCGGGATGGTGGCCCACCAGCTGAACCGGTTCCGGGGCGGCGGCGCGATAGAGGGCCAGGGCTACCTCGGCACCGGAGGGTCGCGCCTCGGGGTCCTCGGCCAGCATCCGCAGGAGCAGCGGGGTGAGCTCAGGACCGACCGCCGCGGTGACGTCGGCGACGGTCCCGACATCGATCGCGCCACTGCCCATCGCGCCACTGCCCATCGCGCCACCGCCCATCGCGCCACCACCGGCCGTCCCCTGGTCGGCCATACCTCGCGTCCAGTGCAGGTCGCCCACCCACTCCGGTGGGGTCACGCCACCGGTTCGGGCGTACCAGACCAGCGCCCCCAGCGACCACACGTCGCTCCCCGGGACCGGCGGCCGTCCGGCCAGCACCTCCGGAGCAGCGAAACCCGGCGTGCCACGCGACCATTCCGGCCAGCCGTCGTCCACCAGCCAGGCCGACGACAGGTCGGCGAGCATCGGGCGGCCCTCGGTAGTGAATAGCACGTTGCCGGGCGCGATGTCCGAGTGCACGACGCCGGCCTCGTGCAGCTCGGCCACCGTCGTCGCCAGCGGCGTCACCGCCGTCACGACCTCGCCCAACGGCAGCGCTCCTCGGATGCTCACGACGTCACGAAGGCTTCCGCCGTCGGCCAGCGGCAGGACCAACGCCACCCGTCCGTCGTCCAGCTCGACCCGTCCTTGCACCGCGAGCAGGTGCGCGGCGGACACCCGCTGCCCCAACCGCTCCTCCCGGTCGATCCCCTCGACATCGGCACCCGCAGCGTCGGCACCCACAGCGTCGGGATCGACCACCTTCAGCGCCGCTCGTTCGCCGGTCTTGACGTGGGTTGCCGACCACACGACGGCGGCGGACCCTCGCCCCAGGAACTCGACCACGACGTAGCCCGGCACGGCCGGCGGGCCGGCATACCGGTTCAGCGCGAACGCGGTGGAGGTCACCCCGCCATCGTGGCCGAGTGGTCGCCGCCTCCCGCCGCGTTGTCCACAGCCCCCCGGTCAGGGCGCGCGACCCGGCGTGACGACCTCGACGACCCGGCCGGACCGGGCGCTGGTCCGTGCCGCGTCGATCACCGCGAGCGCGTGGACCGCGTCGTGCGGGTCGACCGGCAGGGCGGTCTGCGGGTCGGCCTGCGACAACGCTTCGGCGACCTCGCGGTAGAAGTCGGCCTGGTCGCCCGGGACGCGCTGAACCGGCTCCCGCGAACCGTCCGAGCGCACCAGCCAACCGAGATGGTCCTCGTCGGGCGGCTGCCACTCGGCGAACGCCGTGGGCTCGGGGCCCAGCCCGCCCACGACGTATGCTCCGTCCCGCCCCAGCAGCCGGAGCCAGGGGCCCGGGGCCGCGGCGAGGGAGGTCGAGCCGAGGTGGGACACCACTCCGGAGGTATGCCGGCAGCTGAGGAAGGCGGTGTCCTCACCGACGGTCGTGTGCGCCGCCAGCTCGGCATACACCGTCTCGACCGGTCCGAAGAGGAGGTGAACCTGATCCACGAGGTGCGGGAAGAGGTCCAGCAGCAGTCCCCCACCCTCCTCGGGTGGGGCGTTCTCCCGCCAGCGCTGCTTCGGCACTGGACGCCACCGCTCCCAGCGCAGCTCGGCCCGGACGACGTCACCGACGAGCCGGTCGGCGAGGACCTGGCTCACGGTCCGGAACTCCGGGTCGTATCGGCGGTTCTGGAACACCGTCAGCGGCACGCCGGCGCCCGCCGCGGCGTCGACCGCCTCCAGGGCCGACGAGGCATCCACGCCGAGCGGCTTGTCGACGACGACCGGAAGGCCGGCGTCCACGACATCATGGACCTGGCTGACGTGGACGCCGCTCGGTGAGGCCAGCACCACCAGGCCGAGCCCCTCGACCTCGAGTAGCGAGGCGAGGTCGACGACCACCTGGGTGCCGGGCAGGTCGTCCCGCACCTGGGCCGCCCGGTCGGGGTTGTTCGTCACGACGGCGGCGATCTCCAGCCCCGCCTCCGCCAGCAGCGGCGCGTGAAACCCCCGACCGGCCCCGCCGTACCCGACGAGACCGACTTCTAGGCCACCGGCGCTCGAGCTCGTCATGGGGCTCAAGGTATCGATCGCCGAGCGGCGCGCCCCCTCAGTCGCCGCCGGACCCGCGTCGCTGGTCGACCGGCATCCGCTGGTCGCCGGCGAGGTCGTCGACCTCGCCGTTCCCCTCGAAGTCCGCCTCGCCGCCGACGCGGCGGGCCACCTTGACCCGGGCCGCCTCGTGCGCTCCGGCTCGGCGCAGCCCGAACGGCCACCAGACCCGGTCGCCGAGGTCGTAGGAGATGGCCGGGACGAGCAGGCTCCGCACGACCAGCGTGTCGAGCAGGACACCGAAGGCGACGATGAAGGCGATCTGCGCGAGGAACAGGATGGGCAGCACGGCCAAGGCCGAGAACGTCGACGCAAGAACGATGCCGGCACTGGTGATGACGCCGCCGGTGACCGCCAGACCGACGAGGATCCCTGGCCGGGTACCCCGAACCCTGGACTCCTCGCGTACCCGCGTCATGAGGAAGATCGAGTAGTCGATCCCGAGGGCGACGAGGAAGACGAACCCGTAGAGCGGGGTCGACGGGTCGGAGCCCGGGAAGTGGAAGACGTGGTTGAACACCAGGGCCGAGACCCCGATGGTCGCGGCGAAGGACAGCACGTTGGCGGCCACCAGCACCACGGGCGCCGCGATCGAGCGCAGCAACAGCAGCAGGACCAGGAAGATGACGCCGAGAATCGTCGGGATGATCACCTTGACGTCCCGCTCGCTGGCCTGGCGGACGTCGAGGTTCACCGCGGTGGTCCCGCCGACGAGGACCTCCGTGCCGACCTCGTCCATGCGGGTGCGGATGCTGTCCACCGTCGTCTCGGCCTCGACGCTGTCGGCCGGCGCGACCAGCGTGGCCTGGACGAGCACCTGCCCGTCGACCACCTTCGGCGGCTGACCGGGCACGGTTCCGACCTGAGGGTTCTGGACGCCGTCGATCGTGCCCAGCACCTGCACCACCTGGTCGGCCTTGGCCTGCGGCGTGACGATCTGCACGGGGGACCCGGATCCGGCCGGGAAGTGCCGGCCCAGCACCTCCTGACCGGTGACCGAGTCGACGCTGGTGAGGAACAGGTCCGACTGGGTGACGCCCTTGGCCTCGAACGTCGGCACGAACGCAGCACAGGCGGCCAACAGCAGAAGCGTGACGACCCAGGTCCGGCGTGGATGGGCGCCGACCATCCCGGCCACCCGCCCCCAGACGCCGCGACGGCCGATGGAGTCCTCGGCGTGGACGTGGTCGACCCTCGGCGTCCCGGGCCAGAACACCCGCCGCCCGATGAGGAGCAGCACCGCGGGCAGGAACGTCAGCGCGGCGAGGAACGCACCGGCGATGCCGAACGCGCCGACCGGGCCGAGGCCACGGGTGTTCCCCAGGTCGGACAGCTGCAGGCAGAGCAGTCCGATGATCACCGTCGCGGCGCTGGCGGCGATCGGCTCGACGGCGGCGCGCCACGCGACCTTCATTGCCGCCCAGGGCGACTCGTTGTCGTGCAGCTCCTCCTTGAACCGGGCGACGAGGAGCAGCGCATAGTCGGTCGCGGCGCCGACCACGAGGATCGAGAGGATGCCTTGGCTCTGCCCACTGAGGCTGATCGACCCGTTCTTCGCCAGCGGGAAGATGACCAGCGCGGCCGCCGAGAGCCCGAACAACGCCGTGACGAGGACGGCGATCGGCAGGATCGGGCTGCGGTAGACCACGAGCAGGATGACGAAGACCACGCCCAGCGCGACGAGCAGCAGGATGCCGTCGATCCCGCCGAAGGCGGTGATGAAGTCGGCGAAGAACCCGCCGGGCCCGGTCACGTGCAGCGCCATCCCGGCCGGTGCGAGCTGCGCCTCGCCGGCCGCGCGCAACGCCTGGGCGACCGCATACAGGGCGGACTTCCCCGCGATGGTGTCCTCGGCCTTGCTCGCGACGAACGCCACCGGGATCAGCACCGCCTGCTTGTCCTGGCTGGGCACCGCGGCCTGCGGCGGTGCCAGGAGGAACTCGCCGACCGTGCGCGAAGGGTCCTCCGCGAAGGTCAGGTTGGGCACCGACGCGACGTATGCCTGCACCTTCTGCAGGTCGTCGGCAGTCAGCCCGCTGGTCTTCTCGACCACGACGAGGTAGGGCAACGACTGGGTGTCGGTCGTCTTCTGGACGAACTGGTTCACGGCCGTCGACTCGGCCGAGGCGGGCAGGAAGTTGGCGTTGTCGTTGGTCTGGACCTCCGAGAGACGACCGACGAGCGGACCGCCGACGCCGCCGACCGCCAGCCACGCCAGCACCATCAGGAGGGCAACCCAGCGCACGCCTCGCGGCCCGGCCCCCCTCGTCATGTGCACATCATGCTGGCTGGTTCCTCCGGCGTAGCCTCGGGGGATGCAGGTCATCCGTCTCGGTTTCGCGCCGGACTACGTCGATTACCAGCGGGCCTGGGACCTCCAACGCGACCTCCACGCCAAGGTGGTGGCCGGCGAGGAGCCGGACACGGCGCTGCTCCTCGAGCACGCCGCGGTCTACACGGCGGGCAAACGGACCGAACCGCACGAGCGACCGCTGGACGGGACGCCGGTCATCGACGTGGATCGGGGCGGCAAGATCACATGGCACGGGCCGGGCCAGATCGTCGGCTACCCGATCGTCCGCCTGCCGGACCCCATCGACGTCGTGGCGCACGTCCGCCGGCTCGAGGACGTCATGATGCGCGTCTGCGCCGACTTCGGCGTCGACGCGACCCGGGTCGAAGGTCGTAGCGGCAGCTGGGTGCGGGCCGACGCCGGCGACCCCGCTGACCCGGCCGCGCGGCGGGACCGCAAGATCGGCGCGATCGGCATCCGGGTCAGCCAGAACGTCACGATGCACGGGTTCGCGCTCAACTGTGACAACGACCTCGGCTGGGCCGACGTCATCATCCCGTGCGGGATCGTCGGCGCCGGCGTCACGTCCCTGTCGAAGGAGCTCGGCCGCGACGTGACGGTGCACGAGGCGCTTCCCCACGTCGAGAAGCACCTGACCGACGTCCTGGGGTAGCCGGTGCGGACCTGTGTACCATCTGGTACATGACGATCGCCTCAAGCACCGACATCGCCGCCCCACCCGAGCGGGTCTGGGCGCTGATTTCCGACGTCCGGCACTGGCCGCAGCTGCTGCCGGCCACGGTTCGCTCGGTGACTCCGCTCGACCCAGACCGCCCGGAGGAGGTCGGCGCGCGCTATGTCATGGAGCAGCCGAGGCTCCCCCGAGCGACGTGGGAGCTCACCGAGTGGACACCCGACCGCCGATTCGTCTGGCGGTCTGCGCTGCCTGGCGTCACCACCACCGGGTCCCACGACGTCGAGGCGCTTCCCGACGGCATGACCCGCGCCACGCTCGCCATCGACTGGTCCGGTCCGCTGGCCGGGCTGGTCCGAATGGTCTACGGGCGGCTCACGCAGCGCTACGTCGACATCGAGGGGGGCAACCTCAAGGAGCGGGCCGAGGCCGGGTGAGCTCCGCCCGGGACGCGCTGCTCGGCCGGTGTGTCGCCTGGTTCGCCGAGAACGGCGTGGGCGACACCAGCCTGCGCACGCTCGCCGCCGAGGTCGGGACCAGCCACCGGATGCTGCTCTACCACTTCGGCTCCCGGGAGGGGCTGCTCTCGGCGGTGGTCGAGGCGGTCGAGCAAGCTGAGCGCAACCTGCTGCAGCGCCTCCTGCTCGAGGTCGACGACCCGTATGTCGCCGGGGTGCGGTTCTGGGAGCACGTCGCCGACGCGGCGACGACCTTTGCGCCGCTGTACTTCGAGCTGGCCGGCCAGGCGATGCAGGGACACGCCTGGGGCGGCGCCCTGCACGACTGGCTCGTCGACGGCTGGACCGCGGCGCTGACCGACCTCTGGCTGCGGCTCGGTCACTCCCCCGCCGACGCCGCCCAGATCGCGCGCGTCAACCTCGCCGCGGTGCGCGGCCTGCTGTTCGACCTGGCCCTCACCGGTGACCGGGCGGCCGCGGATGCCGGTATGCGGTTCCTCGCCGCCCGGCTCGGGCTCGATCCGGCTCGTGCACCACAGGCCACAGGAATACCGCCGGCGTCCCTGACGTAGCCTTGAGGACGCATACGCAATGAACCAGGGAGGCAGCACTCGTGACCGTGGCCCCAGAAGGCCGGCGCATGCTGCGCGTCGAGGCGCGTAACGCGGAGACGCCGATCGAGCGCAAGCCGTCGTGGATCCGAACGACCGCCAAGATGGGCCCGGAGTACACCGCCCTGCACGCGATGGTGAAGTCCGAGGGGCTGCACACCGTCTGTCAGGAGGCCGGCTGTCCCAACATCTTCGAGTGCTGGGAGGACCGCGAGGCCACCTTCCTCATCGGCGGTGAGCAGTGCACGCGGCGGTGCGACTTCTGCCAGATCGACACCGGCAAGCCGGCCGACCTCGACCGCGACGAGCCTCGGCGGGTCGCCGAGTCGGTGCAGCAGATGGGGCTGCGCTACTCCACCATCACCGGCGTCGCCCGGGACGACCTCGTCGACGGCGGCGCGTGGCTCTACGCCGAGACCATCCGCCAGGTGCACGCCCTCAACCAGGGCACGGGCGTCGAGATCCTCGTGCCGGACTTCAACGCCATCCCGGAGCTCGTCGGCCAGGTGATCGACGCGCGCCCCGAGGTGTGGGCGCACAACGTCGAGACCGTGCCCCGGATCTTCAAGCGGATCCGCCCGGCGTTCCGCTACGAGCGCTCGCTCGACGTCATCACCATGGGCCGCGACGCCGGCCTGGTGACGAAGTCCAACCTCATCCTCGGGATGGGCGAGGAGGACCACGAGATCGAGCAGGCGCTGCGCGACCTGCACGAGGCCGGCACCGACATCATCACGATCACCCAGTACCTACGCCCCTCACCGCGTCACCACCCCGTCGACCGGTGGGTCAAGCCGGAGGAGTTCGTGCACTGGTCCGAGGTCGCCGACGACCTGGGCTTCAAGGGCGTCATGGCCGGTCCGCTGGTCCGTTCGTCCTACCGCGCCGGACGGCTCTGGGCCACCGCGATGAAGCGCTGGGGACGCCCGATTCCCGAGCACCTGGCCCACCTCGCGGCGGCCGCGGACTCCCCCGCCCGCCAGGAGGCGGCCACTCTCGTCGCACGCAGCGAAGCGCTGACCGCGCGCGTATCCTGACCGGCATGGCCGCGAAGGAGCAGGGCGCAGCACCCGCCAAGAAGCCCGGACGGCTGGCCCAGGTCAAGCAGGTGTTCCTTGCCGCCAAGGCCGTCGACCCGGCCATCGGCTGGTGGATGGCGTTGGCCGCGCTGGCCGTCCTCGTCGTCGCGGCCGTCGTCGGCCTGCTGCTCAAAGCACCGTTCTACGCGCTGATCGTCGGGATCCCGCTGGCCTTCCTCGCCGCGACGATCGTCCTGAGCCGGCGGGCCGAACGCGCGGCCTACAAGCAGATCGAGGGTCAGCCCGGTGCCGTTGGCGCGGCGTTGCGCTCGATCCGGCGCGGCTGGTACATCGAGGAGACGCCGGTCGCGGCCGACGCGCAGCGCGCGACGGACCTTCAGTCCGCCGCCCTCGTCTACCGAGCCGTCGGCCGGCCCGGCATCGTCCTCATCGGCGAAGGTCCCTCGGGCCGCGCCCAGAAGCTCCTCGTCGCCGAGCGCCGCAAGGTCGAGCGGGTGGCGTCCGGCGTGCCGGTCACCCTGCTGCGCATCGGCGACGGCGGCACCGACGACGAGGTCAGCATCCGCAAGCTCGCCAACCGGGTGCAGCGGATGAAGCCGGTGCTCACCAAGGACGAGGTGTCCGTGGTCAACAAGCGGCTCAAGTCGATCGGCGGCGTCCGCCCGCCACTGCCCAAGGGTGTGGACCCGACCAAGGTGCGGATGGACCGGAAGGCGATGCGCGGCCGGTAACTCGCGGCACGCACCGCTGCCCCGCGCATACCATCCCGCGTATGCCGAGCCCATCGACCCTCGCCGCCTTCTCGGTCACGGCGCTCCTGTTCGTCCTCTTTCCGGGCCCGGCGATGCTGTTCCTCGTGGCGCGCGGCGTCGCCGGCGGACCGCGGGTCGGCGCCCTCTCGGCCCTCGGGGTGGAGGTCGCTAACGCCGTCTACGTCGGCGCGACCGCGCTCGGCCTGACCGCCGTGCTCGCCGCCTCGTCGACGGCCTTCGCGGTCGTCCGGTATGCCGGCGCGGCCTACCTGGTCTACCTCGGCGTCCGGACGCTGCGCGACCGCGCCGACGCCCACGCGCCGGTCGTCGCCGCGGGTTCGGTCACGGCGTGGACCAGCTGGCGGCAAGGTTTTCTGGTCGGCATCGGCAACCCCAAGGCGGCCCTGTTCTTCCTGGCCTTCTTCCCGCAGTTCGTCCACCCCGAGGCCGGGGCGGCGTGGAGCCAGGTGCTCGTGCTCGGCGCGGTCATCATCGCGATCGGGACGGTGCTCGACGTGTCCTACGGCGTCTTCGGTGGCCTGGTCCGGTCCCGCATGGCGCGTCGCAGCCCGCGCGGCCTGCGACGCGGGCGGGTGGCCGTCGGCCTGACCTACATCGGCTTGGGCGGGCTCACCGCGGCGACGGGCCACCGTGCGGCCTGAGGTTCAGCCGTAGTGCGGGCGGTGGTCAGCTCGTCGCGGACGACGTCGGCGAACCGTTCGACCCGCTCGGCGACGTTGCGCAGGAACAGGTCCGGCTCGATGACCTCGAGCTCGATCAGCACCGGGGCGCCCTCCCAGTCCACGAGGTCGACGCGAGCGTAGGTCAGCCGGCCGGGGGCCGCCGCCATCGCCGCCAGGGCGACCTGCAGCTCCGCGGAGTCGGCCTGGTGGTCGACCTCGCTTCCGCCGAGGTGCCGTTGCGACCGGTAGTCGCCGGCCTTGGGCACCTTGCGGACCGCGTGCGAGAGGCGGCCACCGAGGAACACCAGCGAGCGCTCCCCGTCGACGATCGCCGGTACGAACGGCTGCACGACGATGTCGCCCCGGTCGGTCAGGCGCTCGGCCACCCGGCTGAGGGCAGGGTCGTCGCGCATCCCGCGCCAGGCGTGCCGGGCCGCCACCGTCGACCGCGGGCTTGACGACGATCTCCTCCCACGGCACCTCCCGCACCTGGTCGGCGACGTCGGTGGAGTTGCCGGGCACCAGCCGGGTCGGGACGGTTGGTACGCCCTTCGCAGTGAGCTCGGCGAGGTAGCCCTTGTGCGAGTTCCAGCGCAGCACATCGGCCGGGTTGACCAGGGTGGCGACCCGCTCGACGGCTGCCGCCCAGTCGAGGAACTGGGTCACCCGGTCGAAGTAGTCCCACGGCGTCCGCACGACCACCAGGTCGTATGCCGCCCAGTCGCGGTGCTCGTCCCAGGAGACGACGTCCGTGGCGACACCCTTGTCTCGCAGGGCCGCCGCGGCGTCGTGGACCTCGGGATCGAGGTAGCGCTCGTCGGCGCAGGTGACCAGCGCGACGTCGGTGGCCTCGGTCACCGGCGGACGAGGACGGTCTGGGCGGCCTTGTCGTGCAGCCCCCGCTGGTCGCGGTCCCAGATCAGCGCCGGAACCGCCAGGCAGAGCAGGACCGTGCGCAGCACCACCTGGACCAGCGTGGCGCGGCCGCCGGCCGAGGGACTCCAGCCGCAGGCCGAGCGAGCCGCTGGCCGAAGGTCGACCCGAGCGTCGAGACCAGCAGGAGGTTCTCGACGCCGAAGATCAGCAGCGGCCACCAGGAGCCCGAGCTGCCCTCGCCGAGGTGGACACCGAACCAGGCGTAGGCGATCAGCTGGCACAGCGTCCAGTCGATGAGGATCGCCACCAGCCGTCGACCGAACCGGCCGACCGATCCGGAGCCGAGCTGCGAGGCATACCGAGCCGACGTCCGGGATAGTCGATGTCGGCGTCCGGCCGTTGGGCGTTCGGACCCTCCAGCCAGGAGGCGACGTCCTTACGGTCGACCACGCGGGCGCCTCCTGCCAGTTGACGTAACTCGGGCGAAACATCGGGGTCACGGGCGGGAAATGCCCTACCCCTAGTCTCTCATCCGGACAGCACGAGCGGTCGGGAGCCGCATGCTCCACCCCAATGCGCCCACGGCGCGCCTACCACGCGCCCCACTACAGGAGGTTGGATGTTCAGCAACGCCCGAGGAAGTCCTCGAGTTCATCGAGGAGGAGGACGTCAAGTTCGTCGACATCCGGTTCTGCGACCTGCCCGGTGTCATGCAGCACTTCAACGTGCCCGCGCAGAGCGTCGACATCGACTTCTTCACCAACGGCCAGACGTTCGACGGCTCCTCGATCCGCGGCTTCCAGGCCATCCACGAGTCCGACATGAAGCTCATCCCGGACACCGACCAGCGCCTACCTCGACCCGTTCCGCGTCGAGAAGACGCTGATCCTGAACTTCTCGATCGTCGACCCGTTCACCGACGAGCCCTACAGCCGCGACCCTCGCAACATCGCGGCCAAGGCCGAGGCCTACCTCAAGTCCACCGGCATCGCCGACACGGCGTACTTCGGCGCCGAGGCGGAGTTCTACATCTTCGACGACGTCCGGTTCGAGACCAAGCAGAACGCCAGCTACTACTACATCGACTCCATCGAGGCGGCCTGGAACACCGGCCGCGCCGAGGAGGGCGGCAACCGGGGCTACAAGACGCGTTACAAGGGCGGCTACTTCCCCGTGCCCCCGGTCGACCACTTCGCCGACGTGCGCGACGAGATCTGCCTCGGCCTGGCCGACGTCGGCCTGAGCGTCGAGCGCGTCACACCACGAGGTCGGCACCGCCGGTCAGCAGGAGATCAACTACCGGTTCAACACGCTGCTCGCACGCCGGCGACGACATGATGAAGTTCAAGTACGTCGTCAAGAACACCGCGTGGGCCCTCGGCAAGACGGCGACGTTCATGCCGAAGCCGATCTTCGGCGACAACGGCTCGGGTATGCACACGCACCAGTCCCTCTGGAAGGACGGCGAGCCGCTCTTCTACGACGAGAGCGGCTACGGCGGCCTGTCGGACATCGCCCGCTGGTACGTCGGTGGTCTGCTCGAGCACGCCCCGTCGCTGCTGGCCTTCACCAACCCGACGGTCAACTCCTACCACCGGCTGGTTCCGGGCTACGAGGCGCCGGTCAACCTCGTGTACTCCGCCCGCAACCGGTCCGCGTGCGTGCGCATCCCGATCGCGGGCACGTCACCCAAGGCCAAGCGCATCGAGTTCCGGATCCCGGACCCGTCGGCGAACCCGTACCTGTCCTTCGCGGCCCAGCTGATGGCCGGCCTCGACGGCATCAAGAACCGCATCGAGCCGCCGGAGCCGGTGGACAAGGACCTCTACGAGCTGCCGCCGGAGGAGCACGCCAACATCGCGCAGGTGCCCGGCTCGCTGCCGGCGGTGCTGGACGCGCTGGAGGCCGACCACGAGTACCTGCTCGCCGGTGACGTGTTCACCCAGGACCTCATCGAGACGTGGATCGACTGGAAGCGCATGAACGAGGTCGACCCGATCCGGTTCCGCCCGCACCCGCACGAGTTCGAGATGTACTTCGACATCTAGGCGAACCGCGGGTCACCGAGCTCTCAACCGGGTGGTTCCATCGATCCGACTGGTGGTTTCCGGGTGGACCGCTTGCGCGCTCGGTTTGGGATCACGCCATCGTCGCTCTTCTTCGCTGCCTTCTTGGCCGGGGCGGCCTTCGTGGGGGCTGCCCTGGCGCCCTTTGCCGTGGCCGCCTTCTTGGCTGGCACGGTAGCGCCGAACCGTTGCCGCGCCGCCTCCCCGCTCGTGCCGAGCACGCGACCGATGAACGCCCAAGAAGTGCCTTCATCGCGGGCCGCGCTGACTGCCTTGCGTAGACGCCGCTCTGACGCGGCCCGGTCCTGGACTGCGAGGTACAGCTCCCCAAGCCCGGTGACCCGGTTCAGACCCTCCTCGGGGTCAAGGTTCTCGAACGCGTCGGCTAACTCGTCGGCGTGGTTAAGGATGTCGGCGGTGCTTCGTGGCATGAGCGTCACCTCCGCTTCTTGCGGCATCTCGGCTTGGGGATGAACTGGTCGCGGGCTGGCATGGCGTGATTCTCGGATCCGATGCCGGTAGGCGTGCAGGATGTCGGCGTCGGCGACGCGGTGTTTACGGGCGCTGTCCGCGATGACGGGCCTGCCCTCAGGGTAAGCACCACCGGGCAAGGGTTGCAAGATAACTTGCGACGCAAACGCGATGTGGGAGGCGTGCCGTTCCGTTGGACGCCTCATCGCCACGCGAACGTGCTCGTCACCAGACGGCTGGTGGTCTGAGTGAAGGGTCCTCGGAGCGACCGCACTTTCGGCCGTCGATGGTGGAGATGTCCAGTGACGAGCGGAGTGGCAGGATCGCCGTCGAGGGCGATGCGGCCTGGAACCGGCGGAACTGGAAGGGGTTGAGGCGGCGATGACGTTCACGGAGGCCGCCGACGCAGTCGGGACCGTCGTTGACGGAGTCGGCGTCGCGGCCATCGTTCTCGGCGCTCTGTGGGCAGCGGTCAGGGCGGCCCGCGCCGGACTCGCCCGCCAGCCGGGCATCTACTCGATGTTCCGTCGCCACCTCGGACGGTCCATCTTGCTCGGCCTCGAGCTGCTGGTCGCTGCGGACATCATCCGGACGGTGGCGGTGACGCCGACCTTGAGCAGCGTCGCGGTCCTAGCCCTGATCGTCGTCATCCGGACGTTCCTCAGCTTCTCCCTCGAGCTGGAGATCTCCGGGCGATGGCCGTGGCAGCAGGGCGCATCGGAGTCAGGTCCACCCGGCGAAGGAGCAGCCGGTCCCGGTCTGGACTGATCCCCCCTCGACGGGGTCCGGTCACGCGCATACCGCATTCGCCGGAGTCATCACCGAGGCGCGCTGAGGAGGCCGTTCAGGGCGCCTCGAGCACGAGGAGCCGGCCGCGCACCTCGCCGGCCTCGAGAAGGGAACCCATCCGGTTCGACTGCTCTTCGGCCGCTCGCCAACGCGGGTCGTCCCCGTGCCGGCGCTCGAGCTCGGTCTGCACTGCGGCCATCGTGTCCTCCCACTCCGCGGGAAGCGTGGCGAAGTCCTCGGCCCAGCCACTGGTCAGCACCGACAGAGACGCCTGGTCCACCATCGCGTCGAGGCCGGGAACCGTTGGGAACTGGTTGCCCTCCGGCGCTTCCCGATGAAGGCCTCCAGGATGGGAGGCGCAGTAGACGAGGAGGCCGAAGCGGGCCCCGGTCCGGAGCACCCGATGCAGCTCCTGCAGGAACCCCGTCTGGTCGTCAACCGTGCACAGCACGCCGAGACTCCACCCGGCGTTGACGGCACGGTCGGCGAACGGCAGCCGGCCGGCCGCCTGCACCGCCGGCAGACCGAACAGGGACCGAGCGGCCCGGCAGGCTCCCAGCTCGGGATCGGTCAGCACCGGGCGGACCCCGGTCTCCGACGCGGCGAACGCGGCGGGGCCACCGACGCCGGCACCACAGTCCAGAAACGTCTCGCCGGGCTCCGTCCGGAGGTGCTCGAGCAGCCAGCGCATCGCCCCGGGGCTGCCACTCCCCCGGCACGCCGCGGGGATCCGGTGCGCGGAGTCGAAAGCCCCGGCGACCTCCGCCGTCCACGTCGCCACCGTGTCGAACTCGGCATCCATCGAGTCGGGTAGGTCGCTCACCGTCGTTCTCCTCGCTGCGTGCGGATGCGGCGTCCGATCTCCGCCTGGATCGCCGCAGCATCGCCGACGCCGCGGGACGAGGCGAGCCCCGACAGGTTCACCCCGGCGACTCCCGGCACGTCCAGGAGGTCGACCGCCTCGGCGACGGCCGCGCGGATGCCGGCCTCGACCGGGTCGTCGGCCGTCAGCACGGCGTCGAGGCGGTCGGCACCGATCTCCAGACCGGGCAGCGCGGTCAGCACCGCCGCGGAACGCTCGTCGGTGAAGACGACGACCGAGGCGATGACCGGCATCACCAACCCCGCCGCGCGAGCGGCGCCGAGGAACTCGGCCACCTGCGCCGTGGTGGGGACGTGGTTCAGGGCACCGACCTGGGCACCGACCTCTTGCTTCTGGACCAGCCTGCGCGGCCGCAGGTCCACCGGAGGGGCAGTCGGGGTCTCCGCGACGGCGACGGTCAGCCCGAAGGACGCGGCGAGGGCGGCCAGGCGGGTGCCGTCGAGGTCGAAGACCTGGGTCACGTCGGGTCGGACGTCGTACGCCCGGCCGTCCCCGGTAACGCAGAGGACCGTGGCGAGCCCGTCGAGCGCCAGGGCCCGCAGCTCCTGCTCGAGGGTGATCCGGTTCCGGTCCCGGCAGGCGAGCGTCACCCACGGCTCGCCCCCGGCGTCGGCGATCAGACGCGCGAGGGTGCTGGGTGGGAAGTCCGGGCGGTCCTGGTGGTCGCCAACGAGGACCGCGTCGCAAGCCGGGGCCAGCACGCGCACGGTGGACCGCAAGCTGGCGGCGTCGGCCGGTGGCACGCTGAGGTCGGTCAGGACCATCGGCGGCCGGAGGCTCAGGGCTTGCTGTGACCGCCGCTCGCCCATCCCCTGAATGCCGGCGCTGAGCGAGCTATCCGGAAGATCAGTCAGCGCGTGGAACACGCACGGATCCGGAACCATCTCGCAACCGCCGTCCGGGCGAACGCCCCCGCACGGTCCGTACACCATCCGCTTGGGACAGCCAGGGACTGGCCGTGGCGACGACTGCTCCACGACTCACAGCCTGGCAGGCGCCGCGCGGTCGGTCATTTGGTCATGTCGCGAGCGCTCGCCGCCGTGATGCCGAGCCGGTCGAGGTTGTCGACGGCCGGATGGGCCGCACCGGCCGGTCCCGCCGCGAACGCTTGGAGCAACGTCGTGGTGATCCTCGTGACCACGTCGACGAGATGCTGGTCCTGTGGGTGGAAAGTGCACTGGAGGAGCAGACCGCATATCCAGGAGCTGGTTCCCGAGTCGAAGACACCGGCGCCACTGGCGGTCGAGTAGTAGGCGGCGTCGGAGAACTGATGGTGACCGGTGCAGGTGACCGGGGAGTGGAACAGGACCTGGATCGGGCGGGGGGTCGGCACACTCGGCGTGACCTGGTCGTACTCTGCGCCCACCATGCTCGCCAGGCGGTCACCGTCCTTGACGCCGGTCCCGGCCATGAGCCATGAGTCCGATTGCGCCACAACCATATCCGCCTTGACCGGGTTGCACTGGTAGTAGGTACCCGTGAGGACGCTTTCCGGCCTGGGCACCGGCGGCTGACGCCATTGGGACGTCGCCTCTGCCGGGTTGGTCTTCAGGATGGGGTCCAGGGACGCGTCCTTGTAGTCGGTCTCCAGGCGGCTGGGGCCGACGGGTGTCGGTCCGAGCCGGATGTGCCGGTAGACGGCGTTGGCGCCGAGGAACGCGAGGTTTGTTCCGTGGGTGTCGCGCGCGGTCATCAGGGCGTCGCGCATGGCTTGGCTGTAGTACTCGTCGTGGCCCAGGGAGATGATGGCCCGCGCCCCGTCAAGCAGGTGCGGCACGGAGTCGATGTCGGTGTCGGTGACGTATGCGACGGCGAGGCCGAGCTTCTCGGCGAGCTGCCCGAGCGGGGCCTCGTTGCCGACGTAGTCGCCGGTGCCCGCCCCGTAGTCCAGCGGACGGTCGAGGGAGACCGCGTAGGCCCGGTCGTCGAAACCCTTCGTCCCGCGGTACAGGCTCGTCCCTCCCCAGTGGTTGTACGCCTGCCAGGTCGTGTTCTCGTTGACGATGACGACCGCGCCACGGTTGCTCGGCGAGCGCACGGTGAAGGGAACGAGGTTCATGGAGCCGTCCGCGGCCTCGAGCCTCAGCACGTAGTCACCCGGCGGCCAGGCTTCGGTCGGCAGCGCCAGAGAGGGCGTCCAGTTCGCGGCGGACCAGGTCCGGGTCGCCGCGTCGAGCTGGGGTGGGGGCTGGGTGACGCCGGAGACCGTCGGCGATGTCCACACGAGCCGCGCGCCCGCGCCGGCATACCAGCCGATCCGGAACGCCTTGACGATGACCGGGCCCACCAGCGAGTGGACGTAGAGCTGGACCGGTTCGCCCGGCGTCACGCTAGCGCGCCCCGCGAACCCCTCCACCTTGGTGCTGGAACGGTCCGGTACCGCCGCTCTCCAGTCGGCGTTCCCGCCCTGGCCGTTCTCCGCCCGAGTGGCTTCGCTGCTCGGCCAGCTCGAAGCGGGCACGCCGGCTGCCGACGGCGACGGGGCCGGCACCGCGGCCGAGGCCGAGGGGGCTCCCGAGGGCACAGCGGCCGACGTGCCCGAGGGAGGCGGATCCGCAGTCGTGCACGCGGCGAGGAAGAACACGACGACCGCTGCCCACCCCGACCATCGTCGGTTCATTACACGACTCCTTCGCACGAGGTCATCCTGGCGGCTGGGCGCCGGTCGGGACTCCATGGACACGACCCTTGCCGGGCATTGACACCAATTGGCCGGGAATCCAGGAGGGCCACATCCGGCGATCACGGGGCTCGCACCTCCCGGAGTATGGTCGCCGACATAGCTCCGGAGTCAGGGAGGCGACGGCCGTGGCCGTGTCGCGCGTAGTGGTGTTCCTCCAGGAGAACAAGACCACCGACTTCTACTTCGCCTCGATGGCCGCCTGGGGTGCGGCGGTGGCTAGGGACGGGCCGCTGCTGGCCGCTCCGCCCGACTTCGACCAACCGCACGACCGGAACGCCTGGGTGCACTACGCCAGCGGCGACTATCCGGCATACCCGGCGCAGATCGATACCGACGCGGTCATCCCCTACTACGCATACCTCGCCAAGCAGTTCGTCTTCGCCGACCACCACTTCGGGGCCGGCTCCAACTCCACGTCCGGGCACATGCTGGCCGTCGGCGGGCAGACCCCGACGTTCAAGAACCCGCCGTTCGTGGGGCCGCACCCGGTGTGGAACCTCCCGTCGATCTTCACGGTCGCCGAGGCGGCCAGCCTGAGCTGGGCGGCGTTTCCCGACGCCAGCGGGTACCCGACGAAGTTCTACACGAGCCTCAGCACACCACCCGGTAACGCTAACGTGCACCCGCCGAGCGCGTTCGTCCCGATGGCGGCCGGCGGGGAGCTCCCGCACGTCAGCTTCGTATGGAGCCCGGCCGGCTACGACGAACATCCGCCGGCGACGAGCAACCCGGGATACGTCGCCGACGGGCAGGACCTGGTCTGGAGGCGGGTGCAGGCGGTGGTTGACGGCGGCGGTTGGCCGGACACGGTGTTCCTGCTCACCTGGGACGACTGGGGCGGCTACGCCGACTCGGTGCCGACCCCGGACGTCGAGACACTGCCGGACGCGCTCCATTCCGCGGGGTTCCAGGCGGTCGGCGGGTCGCGGATCCCACTGCTGATGTTCGGTGGCCAGGTGCGTCAGGAGCTGGACACTCAGTGGCACTCGCACGCCTCCATCCCGAAGACGGTGATGGATCTTCTTGGCCTGCCGCCCATCGGCATCCCCCGCGTCGACTCGGCGCCCTCCCTGGCCCACCACGTCGACCCCACGCTCGCTCGACCGAGGCCACCGGTGCCCGGATCGACGGTGAGCCAGCCGCCTCCCCCGCGACACCGCCGCTAGCGGAGCCGACTCGGCCATGGGCGGGGCCGACCGGCCAGCCGATGCCTTCCCTGGTCACCCTCGACGGCTCGGTGGTGCCTGCCCCGACCGACGGCGTCGTCCGGGCCAAGCCGCCCAAGCCACCGGTCCCCCGGTGAGCCGCGGCACCCTGCCGTTCCGGGGCTCGCGGGCGCCGGCCGTCAGCGCATGTTCCCCGTGTGCCCCAGCGAGTAGCGTCCCGGCTGCGGCCACACCAGCAGGCCGTGCGGTCCCGCGCGCACGGGGATCGCGTGCAGCAGGGCACCGGTCGCGGTGTCGATGACGTAGACGACCGAGCTGTAGCGACCCGAGAGCCACAGCTGCGTTCCGTCGGCGGTGACCCCGCCCATGTCCGGCGAGCCGCCGCCCGGAAGCTTCCAGGTTTGGGTCACCACGAGCGTGTCGTCCAGGACGCTGACCGAGCCCTCGTCGCGGTTGCTGACGTAGACCCGGCTGGCGTCGCGTGAGGGGTAGATCCCGTGCGCGCCCTTGCCGGTCGGCAGGAACCGCTCCACGTCACCGGTCCGGCCGTCCAGGATCCAGACGCCGTTGCGCAGCATGTCGGCCACGAGGATGTGGGTGCCGTCCGGGGCGAGGCGCACGTCCTGCGGCATGGACGACGCCCCGGGCTCCAGCCACCCCGTCGGTCCGCCCCTCATCTGCGCGTGCATTGGGTCAGTCGCGCCCGGCGTCGCGATGTGGTTTAGGTCGACCACCCGGCTGATGGTGGTGGCGTTGGCGTCCATCACGAGGATCTGGCCGGTGAACTCGCAGCTGACGAAGAGCGTGCGTCCGTCGGCGGTGAAGTCCGCGTGGTTGACGCCCCGGCACGGCACCTGTAGTGACCGCCGCAGCGCCATCGTCGTGGGGTCGCGGACGTCGATCCGCTTCAGTCGCTCGGCCATGACCAGGGCATTCGTGCCGTCGGGGGTGAAGTACAGGTTGTAGGGGTCGTCCACCGGGACCCGCGCGCGCACCGTGCCAGTGGTGGGGTCGATCGCCGTGAGGGTGTTACCCGCGTCGCTGTTCACCCACAGCGTCGAGAGGTCGTAGCCGGGCACGACATGCTCCGGCGACTGCGCCACGGAGTAGGTCGCGACGACGGCGTACGTGCTCGGGTCGATCACCTGCACCGACCCGGCCTGCTGGTTGGGCACGTAGACCAGCGTTCGAGCGCGGCTCGCAACCGGGGAGACGTCGCTGACTCCGGTATGCGCATACGGTCGGACCACGGGTGCGGCCGCCGTTGCGGTCGTCGCCGAGGATGCCCCCGTAACGGGTTCGGCGCCGGCTGAGGAGGGCGAGCTACCGGATAGGGCGGTAGTGCTCGCCGGCCCCGGGCGCGTGAGGTCGCCGGCTTCCGTACACGCCGCGACCACCGAGAACACGGAGAGCACGGTGGCAACGAAGAGCATCGATGCGACCGGTATGCGAGTTCGGGGTCGGCGCGTGGGCTCGTGCCGAGGCTGCCGGCCCGTCATGCGGTCCGCCCGAGGAGCCGGGAGACCGTGACCGGGCGGAGGCCCTGGGCGGCCAGCCCCGCGAAGATGCCGGGCAGTGCCGTGACCGTCCCCGGGTGGCCCAGGTGGAGGCTGACGATGGAGCCGGGGCGGACGCCGGCCAGCGTCCGGGACCGGACGAGGTCGGCGCCGGGGTCGGTGTAGTCGGCCGGGTCAACGTCGTAGGAGACGCAGCGCCGGTAGCCTGACGCGTCCGCCGCCGCGCGGATGGTCGGCGTGCTGGCGGGAGTACCCGAAGGTCGGAAGAGCAGGCCCGCGCTGCCGACCGCGGCAGCCACGGCATCCGCGCCCCGGCGCACCTCGGTGGTGGCCTGCGCGAGCGTCAACGTCGGCATGGCCTGGTGGCTCCACGTGTGGTTGCCGAGGTCGTGACCGGCGGCGACGACCGCCCGGCCCAATTCCGGATTGGCGTCCAGCCACTGCCCCACCGCAAACACCGTCAGGCCGGCCGAGGCGGCGGAGGCCAGTGCGAGAACCTGGGTCGTCAGTGATGGGTCACCCGCCCCGTGGAAGGTCAGCGCGACGAACGGCCGGTCGACCGGGCCGGTGGTGATGTCGGGTCCGGATGCCCGAAGGACCGCGTCGTCCGGGGGGCCGCTGGTTGAGGCGCTGCCGCTCGGAGTCGTGACGGTTGCACCGGCCTCGGCCGTGGTTGGCGGCGCAGCGGCTGACGGTGGAGGTCCTGCTGAGGTCGACGGGTCGGTGGTCGGTGACGTCGGACCGGCGCAGGCCGCCTCCGGCAGCAGCGTGGCCGCGGCGGCCGCGGTGAGCAGGATTCGGCGGCTCACCGGAGCGGGCCGCCGGGTCATCGGTCGACCGGCGGGCCGTGGAGCGGAGGCGGGCTACCCGAGCTCATCGCTGAAGCCATGACGAGAGTCTGAGGTCCGCACCTGAGTTCACTCTGAGGAATGTGTCGAACTACCGTCACCGCTGGCGGTCACGTGACGGTCGCCACGGTCGAACGGCCTATGACCCGTGGACGGCGGTCTTACCCCTTGCTCACTCCACCGTCGTCACGAGGGTGACCGGGATGTTGTCGCGGGTGGCGTTGGAGTACGGGCACACCTCGTGCGCCGCGGACACCAGGCGTTCGCCGGTCGACTGATCCACGCCGCCGAGCTCGACGTGGAGGGTCACCTCCAGGCCGAACCCTCCAGCGCCGTTGCGGCCGATCCCTACTTCGGCGGTCACCGAGGAGTCGCCGATCTTCTCATGAGCCTCGCTTGCCATCCGCTTGAGCGCGCTGTGGAAACAGGCCGCATACCCGGCCGCGAAGAGCTGTTCGGGGTTGGCGCCCTCACCGGATCCGCCCATCTCCTTCGGGACGGCCAGGTCGAGGTCGACTCGGCCGTCGGAAGATCTGGTATGCCCGTTGCGGCCTTCGCCGGTCGCGGTGGCCACTGCGGTGTAGATCGCGGTCATTCGCTCTCCAAGAGTTCAGGATGCAGCATGATCCGGCGGGTACCCGTCGGAAGCCTCGAGTCTCCCCGACGGGTCAGCCTGGGGTCGAGCGGCCCTCACGACCTCCGAGGAGGGCTGTGAGTCCCGCGAGGAGGCAAGCGACTACACCGCCGGCGGCGGCTGCCTCCTCACCGGACGGGTGCGGCGCCTGCCGCGTGGACGCTGTCGTGCACGAGCAAAAAGGCGCCCTGCACCACGATCGCCGCTCCTGCTCCGGCGACCCGGGCTCGGGAGTCCCGCGTCAACGCCGTCCCCAGCGCGACGTAACCGACGTCCGCCGCAGCGTTGACGACCAGAATTCGCCGTAGCTTGATCCGCTCCGCTTCTCGGTGTCCGGCCGCGTCCGCGTCCGGCAGCCGCCGCATCCGCCGGTGTTGCAGCCGCAACCCGACGACGGCGATGGCGACGTCGACCGCGCCCCAGCCCGCGGTCTGCAGTCCAAAGGAACGCCACCACGGATCGCGGGTCTTGGCCGCCACTCCGACACCGACGGCCGCGCTGAGCAGACCCCACACCACCGTCGTTCGGGCCAGCGCCCGCTCGCGCTGCCAGATGTCCATGGCCCGATCACAACACAGTTCCGCCGCGGACAAGGCCGGGATCAGAACGCGGTGTAGCCGCCGTCGGCGACGAGGACGGAACCGGTGACGAAGCTGGAGGCGTCGCTGGCCAGGAACAGGACGGCGGGAGCCAGCTCCTCGACCGTGCCGTAGCGCTCCATCGGCGCGTCCTCGATCCAGTGCCGACGGAACCGCGGTTCGTCGACCGGCGACATGTCGGTCTTGATGTAGCCCGGAGCCAAGGCGTTGACGCGCACCCCGTAGGGCCCCCACTCGGCGGCCAGACTGCGGGTCAGGTGGTGCACCGCGGCCTTGGAGGCGTTGTAGGCCGGCTGCCATTGCGGGCGGTTGACGATGAGCGCGGAGATGCTGCCGATGTTGACGATCACGCCGGCGCGTTGCTCAACGAAGTGCCGCCCGAAGGTACGGGCGCACCGCCACACCGCGTCCAGGTTGACGTCCATGATGTGACGCCATTCCTCATCGGTGACGTCCAGAGCCGGCGCGTGGATGCACGCACCGGCGTTGTTGATAAGGATGTCGACGCGACCGAAGCGGTCCAGCGTGGTCTGGAGCATGCGGGTCACGTCGTCGGCGTGCGTCACGTCCGCGGCCAGGAAGTCGGCCGTCGCCCCGGCGTCGACGAGCGCCTGTCGAGCGGCCGCGCCGCGCTCGGCGTCCCGAGCGACGAGCATGACGCTCGCCCCGGCGTCGGCGAGCGCTGCGGCGAACCCGGCTCCCAGTCCTCGCGTTCCACCGGTGACGACGGCCACCCGCCCCGTGAGGTCGAAGCGCTCCAGAGCGTTCATCTCAGTCGCCGGGCCTGACGACGCTCTTCATGCTCGTGGGGTCGTCGCGTGCGGCGGTCAGGGCGGCTGCCACGTCGCCGAGTGGGAAGTGGCCGGTGACCATGGCGTCCAGGTCCACCCGTCCGGAGGACGCCAACCGGATCGCGATCGGCCAGGTGTTGGCATACCGGAAGGCGCCGGTGATGGTCAGCTCCCGGTCCTGGACAACGGAGAGGGGCAGCTGCACGGTGTCGCCGCCCATGCCCACGAGAACGACGTTACCGGCTCGAGTGGTCGCGGAGACGGCGTCCCAGGTGGCCCGGGCGTTCCCGGAACACTCGAGCAGGACGTCGGCCTGCACTCCGGCGTCCACGAGCGACGTCCGGCCGACGTCCAGCGTGTGGAGGCCGAGGCGCTCGGCGAGCGCGAGCCGGTGGGGGTTCACGTCGGTGACGGTGACGGCGTCGGCCCCGTATGCCCGAGCGGTCTGAGCGGCGATGATGCCGATGGGGCCGGCACCAGTGACAAGGACACTGCGGCCCGGCGTGACCCCGCCCCGTCGGCAGGCCCACACGCCGACCGACAGGGGCTCGATCAGCCCGGCAGCGTCGTCACTGACGCTGTCCGGGATGGGGTAGACGAAGGCAGCGGGCATCGCGACGAACTGGCTGAACGCGCCGTCGTACGGGGGCGTGGCGAAGAAGCGGACGTCGGGGCAGAGGTTGTAGCGACCGCCCAGACATTGGGCGCACTGCCGGCACGGCACACCAGGCTCGATGGACACCCGCTGGCCGACCGACAGCGTGGTGACGTCCTCGCCGACGGCCGTGACGACGCCGCCCGCCTCGTGGCCGAGGACGAGTGGCGACTCGACGACGTGGGACCCGATCCGGCCGTGCTCGTAGTAGTGCACGTCCGACCCGCATACCCCTACCGACCCGACCTCCACGAGGACCTCGTCGGCGGCCGGCTCCGGGACGGGACGCTCCTCCACGTCCACCGCGCCGACCCCTCGCAACACGCTGACCCGCATGGTCGACACCGTCAACATCCCTACCCCATTCTCTCAAAAGAGCACCGCCGTGGACAGCATGCTCATCTGTTACCGTCGCTGTCAAGGATGCTCAACTGAGCCGGAAGGAGTGCCGGATGGCCGGACGGCCGTACGCCCCGTTCGCCGGGCCCCTCGAGGTCGTCGCCGCCGCACGGATCGCCCGCCTGTTCTACCTCGATGGCTGGTCCAAGGTGCAGATCGCCGACGAGCTGGAGATCACCCGGTTCAAGGTCGCTCGGCTGCTCGAGCTCGCGCGGGCCACCGGCATGGTGCGGATCAGCGTCGTGGGCGCCGGGACCCTCGACCTCACCCTCAGCGAGCAGCTCTGCCGGCAACTCGGTCTCCGTCACGCGGTCGTGGTCAACACCACCGCCGGTAACGACCAGAGCACCCGCGAGCAGGTCGGGGCGGCGGCGGCGGAGCTGCTCACCGAGATCGTGACGCCGGACGACGTCCTGGGGATCGGCTGGGCTCGGATCATCCTGGCGATGGCGGCCAAGTTGCGAGGGCTGCGGGCGACCCGCATCGTCCAGCTGACCGGGGCGCTCACCCGATCCGACGTCGAGCCGACGTCGGTCGATGTCGTGCGCAGCATCGCCCGGGACGCCGACGCGGGGGCGTCGGTCTTCTACGCGCCGATGATCGTCAACGACGAGCACACCGCGCGAGGGCTCTACCGGCAGGACGCCGTAGCAGAGGCGGTCGCCCGCTTCGACACCGTCACAAAGGCCGTCGTCGGCGTCGGCGGGTGGAACCCGCCTCGCTCCACGCTCTACGACGCGCTCAGCGCCGGGGAGCGGACGCTGCTGCGCCGGGCCGACGTCCAGGCCGACCTCTCCGGAGTCCTCCTTGACGCCCGGGGGGAGGCGGTGGACACACCGCTGACCCGCCGCATCATCGCCATCAGCGCCTTGCAGCTCCGCAACGTCCCCGAGGTCATCGGCCTGGCCTACGGGCTGGACAAGGTGGCGGCCGCCCAGGCGGGCATCCGCGGTGGCTACCTCAACGCGCTCGTTACGCATACCGACTTCGCCCGCCGGCTCCTCGACGACGCGGGCTGACTCGTGGGGACCGCCGCCGCAGCGTCCGCCGGTCCGTTACCCGCTTTCCCTGAACTTTCGCAGCCGCCGGGGGTTGCGCCTAGCGGCCGGTGACGGCACGGTAAGCCTCGAGAACGACCACCTCTCGGGGGCCTGCGAGAGGAGCTGTTGGATGTCGATCGACACGCCCACGCTGACTGACGAGGACCTCCTGCGCGAGCTGCGCGACGAGTGCGCCCGCTGGTCCACCCGAGACGAGCTGGAAGCCGGCTTCGCGCGCCTGTTTCAACTGCGCGACGAGTCGCTGCGCCGCGGTCTGCCGCTGCCGTTGTCATGCCCGATGCACGACCCGGAGGCCTAGTCACCGCCACCGAAGTCGCCGCCGCCTCAGTCGCGACCGCCTAAGCCGAACCGTGCGTCGCCCACTCGGGTCACCACCGGCGACGTTGTGGACGTCCGACCACACACCCCTACCGACCCGACCTCAACCAGGACGTCGTCCGTCGATCGACCTTGCCACGGGGAGCTCAGAGGCACGCTTCCTGACCGCAGCCTGTCAAGACTGTGGGAACAACCTGGGAGATCCCATATCGCCCATTTCCGGACCTAACGTGGCCGACGCCGACGGTCGGGTGCACCTGACCCGATCGATGGTCGCAGGTTCCATGGGTGCCTGAAAAGATCCCACACCTCACACGATCGAAGGACGGTTATGCGGATTCTGCAAAGTCGGCGTGCCTTGGTGCTGGTCACCTCGGCCGCTGTCGCGGCCGGTGTCGGCCTCGGCGTCGCTCCCGCGGCACAGGCGGCGAACGGCAAAGTCACCATCGGCAACACCCTGCCTCGATGGCTCAGCCACGCCTCGAAGAACGCAGTCACCCCGTTTGCGGCCACCACACAGTCGGTGCGGGTCTACCTCACGCCGAACGGCGGCAACGACGCCCTGAAGGCGGCCGTCGCAGCGGTCTCCGACCCGTCGTCGGCGCAGTATCGCCAGTTCCTCAGCACCGCGCAGTACGAGGCGAAGTACGCGCCGACCCAGGCACAGGTGGACCAGGTTAGCGGCTTCCTTTCGGGCGCCGGCCTCAAGGTCGGCGCGGTCGAGGCACACCACCGCTACGTCGAGGCGAGCGGATCCCCCAGCCAGCTCGGCGCCGCCTTCGGAGTTCAGCTGAGCAGCTTCACCCACGACGGGCAGACGGTCACGGCGCCCAGCTCGGCGGCGGCCGTGCCGGCCAGCGTCGCCCCCGACGTCCTCACCGTCACCGGGCTGGACACGACGACATACACGAAGAAGGCGAACCACATCGCGCCCGGGGACCAGAAGGGCGCCGCGCCGGCGGCCAACCCCAACGTCCAGCCGCCGGCCGGCTTCGTCAACGCCCGCCCGTGCTCGATCTACTACGGGCAAGTCGCGGCGCAGTACCAGGCGGACTACAAGACGCCGCTCCCCCAGTTCCAGGGACAGACGCTGTCGTATGCGCCGTGCGGCTACACCGGAGCCCAGTTCCGGTCGGCCTACGAGAACAACTCGAGCCTCAACGGCACGGGAGTGACGGTCGCCATCACCGACGCCTACGCCTGGCAGAAGATCGCGCAGGACGCGAACCAGTACGCGGTCAAGCACGGTGACGGCGCCTACGAGCCGGGGCAGCTCACCCAGAGCCTGCCTGGCTCCTACAACCACGCCAACGAGTGTGGCCCGAGCGGCTGGTCCGGCGAGGAGACCCTCGACGTCGAGGCGGTCCACGCTATGGCTCCGCGGTCCAACATCCGCTACTACGCGTCGCCGAGCTGCTTGGACGACGACCTCCTCAGCACGCTGGCGCGGGTCGTGGACGAGAACACAGCGCAGGTCGTCACGAACTCCTGGGGTGATGTCGAGGAGAACGAATCCGCGGCCAACGTCGCCGCCTACGAGCAGGTCTTCCTCCAGGGCGCGGCGCAGGGGCAGAGCTTCCTGTTTAGCTCCGGAGACAACGGCGACGAGCTCGCCAACACCGGGATCGTCCAGGCCGACTACCCGGCGTCCGACCCCTACATCACGGCGGCCGGCGGCACGTCCACCGGGATCAACGCCAACGGCAAGATCTCGTTGCAGACCGGGTGGGGCACCGAGAAGTACACCCTCTCCGATGACGGCAAGTCCTGGACTCCGAACGGCTACCTCTACGGCGCCGGCGGCGGGTACTCGGCGCTGTTCAATCGGCCCGCCTACCAGGACGGTGTCGTCAGCAACGCCGCCCGCGGCGTGCCGGACGTGTCGATGGACGCGGACCCCAGCACCGGCATGCTCATCGGCCAGACGCAGTCGTTCCCGGACGGCGTGCACTACGGCGAGTACCGCATCGGCGGTACCAGCCTGGCCTCGCCGCTGCTCGCCGGGTTCGCCTCACTCGGCGTCCAGAAGAACGGCAAGGGCTTCGGTCTGTTGAACCCGCTGCTCTACGCGGCCCCGGCCGGCTCCATTACCGACGTGCGCGGCGCCAAGGACCTCGGCGTCGTCCGGGTCGACTACAAGAACAGTGTCGACGCCTCGGGTGGGTTGGTCTACTCGGTGCGCACGTTCAACCAGGACAGCTCCCTGAAGACCACGAAGGGCTGGGACCCGGTCACCGGACTCGGTGTCCCGAACCCGAAGCTCCTCGACGCCATCCCCGCGGGCGGCTGATCGCAGCACACACCGAGGGGCGCCTGCCAGCCAGCAGGCGCCCCTTGTGGGCTCTCCTGCGGCCCGCCGGTCAGAACCCGCCGAAGTCGCCACCCCCGAAGTCGCCACCACCGAAGTCGCCGCCACCGAAGTCGCCGCCACCGAAGTCACCGAAGCTCGCGTCGCCCCCGCTCGGGTCACCACCGGCGACAGCACCGGAGTCACCGGACCCGGCACCCGACGCGTCACCTGCTTCGGCCCCGGACGCGTCGACGGAGCCGTCACCGCCGGCCGCGACGTCCTGCTGCTCCGGTGAACCGTCGAAGCCGCCCAGCATCGCGTCGGCCACAGTCGTCCCGATGACGACTCCGGCGATCGTGCCGAGCAGGGAGCCGCCGAAGGCGCCCATCATTCCGCCCCCCATGCCGCCGCCGTACCCGCGCCCGCCGAACGTGCTCTGCAGGTAGCCGGGCCGCTGCATCTCGGCCCGCGTTGCGGCCCGCGCCATCTGGCGCGGGTCGGCCGACTGCGGCTGCTCGGACGCCGGCAGGGTCTGGGTCATCTCCTGGAGGATTTGCTGACGCTGCGTGGGGCTGAGCTGCGCGAACGCCTGCGCGTGGGCCTCCTCGATCTGCTCCGGAGGCGCCGTGCGCAACAGGTAGCGGTAGCGCGCGATGGCGGCGCGGTCCTGCGCCGTGGCGCCGGTGGTCGAGTCCTGGGGGCCGGTGGCGGGCGCATACCCCGGCTGGTACCCCTGCTGGTAATCCGGCTGGTAGTCCTGCTGGTACGGCTGCCGCGGCGCCCGGCCGAGCAGCTTGTCGAGGAATCCCATGTCCACTCCTTCTCAGGCCGAGGGCCGATCGAAACGGTCGAATTGGCGCGGGCGCCGTCGGCCGCCGCCTCACCTCACCAACGACCCGGGGCTGGATCGGTTCCCCGGAAACGCCCAGAAAACTTCTCAGGCTCCACCCCCGCCTGAGGTCGTGACCTAGGACGCGTATGCCGCGCTCACGGCCGTATCGAGCTCACCGGCCGGCCACCGGGCCGCCAGCAGCACCGTCGCGCCGAGGCAGACCACCGCGCACATCGTCACCGCGGCGGCCGGGTTGGTCAGCTCGGTGAGCCAGCCCGCGACGAGGTACGAACCACCCGCCGCCGTCACCGACAGGGCACCGCCCAGCCCGAAGACCGCGCCGCGTCGGTCCTCCGGGGTGATGAGCGAGAACGTCGACTGCAGCGGCAGCATGAACGCCTGGAGCGACCCCGCGACGAACCAGAGCAGGGCGGTCACGACGATCGGCGGCCGGAACGCCGTCAGGAGCAACGGAACCGGCATCGCGACGGCCATCGCCATGATTCGACCGTTGGACACCTGCGGCTCCCACCGGCTCACGACGACAACGCCGAGCGCCGCCCCGGCGATAGGGGAGGCCATGAGCAGGCCGCCATAGCCGGCGCTACCGGCATACGGAAGGGCCACCGCCTCCGGCGCGGAGATCCCGAGGGCCGCGACGAGGCTGAGCGCCAGCAACCGGCGCAGGACCCGGTGGTGAGCGACGACGCCGGCCGCCGTCCCGAGGTCGGCGAAGAACCCTGACAGGCCCGGCCGTGGGGCGCCGCGGACGGGGCGGGCCGAGACGACGAGGGTGACGACCACCGCCGACACGACGAAGGTGGCGAAGTCCAGGGCCAGGCCTCGCGTCGGTCCCAGGGCGAGGACGATGATCCCGCCGAGCGCCAACCCGAGCGCCTGGTTGGCCTGTTCCGCGAGCGCCGACACGCCCATCGCGCGCAGGAACAGCCGCCGGGCGGCGAAGAGGTCGGTCATGAGCACGAGCTGCGCCGCGGCGGCCGGTCCGCCGAGCAGCTCGAGGACGAAGAGCGCCACGAGCAGGGTGGCGATCGGCGCCTCGACCGCCACTGCCCAGATGAGGACGAGCACCATGACGGCGCGGCTCAGGTGGGAGGCGATGAGGACGTACTTGTAGGGAATCCGGTCGGCGAACGGTCCCAGCACGCTGCGCCCGAAGATCGACGGAACCAGGCTGACGGCCAGCGTGCTCGCCGTGGCCAGCGGCGACTGCGTGCGCTCGTAGACCACCGCAGCGATCGTGAGCCGAGCGATGTAGTCGCCCCACGTGGACAGGCTGGCGGCGACGAAGAGGGCGAGATATCCCCGCACGGCGAAGACCTGCGTGATCGGTGGCATGGAGGTCGGATTTGTCCCTCGCCCTGACACCCGGCCGACGGTACAGCCCGCGTCTCGGGGCGGCTACTCCTGACGGCTCTGCGTACGCGCTCGGTAGAAGTTCCGGTCGGTCGCGGCCCGGCTGCGTCGAGCCACCCGCAGGTAGTCCTCCTCCAGCGTCGACTGAGCGCCGGGCGGCCGTCCGATGATCCGGCCGATCCCGTCGGCGTCGCGCATGTCGGCCGGCACCGACTCGACCGGCCGGCCGCGCCAAAGCACCGATGCGTTGCGCAGCGACGCCGCCAGCACCCAGCCGGTGCGCAGGCTGGCGGCGTCGGCGGCCGAGAGGTGCCCGGCCGCCTCGGCGGCGTCAAGCCCCGCCATCGTGCTCGTGGTCCGCAGGGCCGGGCTCGGCGGCCCCGTGCTCCAGCTGCAGCAGCTGAACCGTCCACTCGACGTCGGTGAGGCCGCCGAGCCCGAGCTTGAGGTGCGTCCGCTTGTCGCCACCGCGCGGCAGCCGCTCGGCCTCGACGCGGGCCTTCATCAGGCGGATGTCCCGCTCCTGGACGGTCGTCAGCCCCTCCAGGGGGTAGCGCACCGGCTCGATGACGTCCATGAACGCCTGACCGAGCTCGACGTCACCGCCGATCGGGCGGGCGCGCAGCAGAGCCTGGAACTCCCACGTGGCCGCCCAGCGCTGGTAGTAGGTCGCGTATGCGGACAAGCTGCGGACGAGGGGGCCGGCCTTGCCCTCGGGACGCAGGTCGTTGTCCAGGGCGAGCGGCGGGTCGGCGACTCCCGGACCGAACAGCCGCCGGACCTCCTGGACGACGAGCACCGCACGCCGCTGCGCCTCGTCGTCCGTCACCTCGCCGGTCGGGCGGTGGACGAACATGACGTCCGCGTCCGAGGCATACCCCATCTCGCGGCCACCGAGGCTGCCCATGCCGATGGCCGACATGGCCGTCCCCAGCGGCGACCCGACCTGCTCCTCGACCTTGCGGACGGCGAGCTCGAGGACCACGTGGATGACCGCGGCGGTGAGGTCCGACAGGGACCGGCCGACCTCGGCCAGGTCGATCTCGTGTGACAGGTCCGCGATGGCGATGCGCAGCAGCTCGTGGCGACGCAGCTGCAGAATGGCGGCGGTGGCTGCATCGGCATCGGCGCGCCGGCCGGCGGCGCTGCCGAAGGTGAGCCGCAGCTGGTCCTCGCCGCGGGGGGTGAGGCCCTCGGGCTCGCCGAGGATCGCGACCGACTCCGGCGAGCGCACGAGGAGGTCCGCCGCATACCGGCTCCGGCCGAGGGTCCGGGCCAGCCGTTCGGCGGAGGAGCCCTCGTCGCGGAGCATCTTGAGGTACCAGTGGATGGTGCCGAGCTCCTCGCTCACTCGCCGGAAGGCGAGCAGCCCCGCGTCGGGGTCGGCCTCGTCGGCGAACCAGCCGAGCATCACCGGCAGCAGCGTGCGCTGGATCGCGGCCCGCCGGGTGACGCCGGTGGTGAGCGACTCCAGGTGCCGCATCGCGCCGGCGGGGTCGCGGAAGCCGAGCGCGGCCAGCCGCGCTCGCGCCGCCTCGGGGGTCAGCGCGGAGTCGGTCGAGGTGAGCTTGGCCGCGGCGTTGAGCAGCGGCCGGTAGAACAGCCGCTCGTGGATCCGGCGAACCTCCCTCGACCGCGACGCGCGCAGCTCGACGACCTCCTTGGCCGGGTCGGCCCGCAGGCCGATGGCCCGTCCGAGCCGCCGCAGGTCGCTGTCGCTGGTCGGCATCAGGTGGGTGCGCCGCAGCCGGTAGAGCTGGATGCGGTGCTCGAGGGTGCGCAGCAGCCGGTACGCCTCGCCGAGGGTCAGCGCGTCCTCGCGGCCGACGTAACCGCCCTTGGCGAGCGCGGAGAGCCCCTCCAGGGTCGTTGCCGGACCGCAGCGACGGGTCGCCCCGACCGTGGACGAGCTGGAGCAGCTGCACCGCGAACTCGACGTCGCGCAGCCCACCGCGCCCCAGCTTGAGCTGGCGGTCGGCCTCGGCGGCGGGCACGTGCTGCTCGACCCGCCGCCGCATCGCCTGGACGTCCTCGACGAAGTGGTCGCGGCCCGCGGCCTCCCAGACCAGCGGCGCGATCGCCGCCCGGTAGGCCTTGCCGACCTCCAGGTCGCCGGCCGACACCCACGCCTTGAGCAGCGCCTGGAACTCCCAGGTCTTCGCCCACCGCTCGTAGTAGGTCGCGGTGGCTGGCCACGGTCCGCACGAGCGGGCCGGCCTTCCCCTCCGGACGGAGCGCCGCGTCCACCGGCCACAGGGTGCCCTCCCCGGTGCTGGCCGAGCACGCGCGCATCATGCCGGTCGCCAGGGCGGTGGCGACCGTCAGCGCGCGCTCCTCGGTCACGCCCTCGGCCGGTTCGGCGACGAAGACGACGTCGACGTCGGAGACGTAGTTGAGCTCGCCGCCGCCGGTCTTGCCCATGCCGATGACCGCCAGTCGCGCATCGTCCGCCCCGGGGCCGTACTCCTCCCGGGCGATGGCGAGGCCGGCCTCCAAGGCGGCCTCGGCGAGCCACGCGAGCTGCTCGGCGGCGGTGGGCAGGTACCCCACCGGGTCCGCTGTGGTGAGGTCGAGCGCGGCAATGGCCAGCAGCTCGCGCCGGTAGGCGATGCGCAGTGCGTCGTACGCGCTGCGCTCCCCGCGCTCCTCCGGCCGGACCGCGGACACGAGGCTCGCCCGCAGGCCCGCGGCGGTCGGCGGGGTCGCTTCGGCGACGCAGCGCCAGTGCTCCGGGTGGCCGACGAGGTGGTCGACGAGGGCGATCGAACCTCCGAGGACCGCCACCAACCGGTCACGACCGGGCCCCGGCCGGCGCAGCGCCCCGAGCAGTGCGGCGCTCTCCCTCGGTGAGTCGGACCTGGCCTGAGCCCGGACGCTACGGTCACGCAGGGACTGCAGCACGCGGACCAGACCGAGCAGCGCCTGGTCCGGGTCCGCGGCGGCGCTGAGCGCGTCCGGCAGGCCGTCGTGGAAGACGTCGTCCAGCGGGTCGGCGAACCCGGTGAGTGCCGCATCCTGCAGCAGAGCCTCTGCTCGACCGGGGTCGGCGAACCCGAGCCGGGCGAGCTGCCCGCCGGTCGTCGTGGCCCGCGAGGTCACCACGCCGGCTCCGCTAGAGACGCGGCAGGTAGCGGTCGAGCTCGAACTGGGTCACCTGGCTACGGTAGTCCTCCCACTCGGCCCGCTTGTTGCGCAGGAAGAAGTCGAACACGTGCTCGCCGAGGGTCTCGGCGACGAGCTCGCTGCGCTCCATGACCTCCAGCGCGCGACCGAGCGAGAGCGGCAGCGGCTCGATGCCCATAGCCCGCCGCTCGGAGTCGGTGAGGTTCCAGACGTCGTCCTCGGTCTCCGGTGGGACGTCGTAGCCCTCCTCGATGCCCTTGAGGCCGGCGTTGAGGATCACGGCGAACGCGAGGTAGGGGTTGCACGCCGCGTCCAGCGACCGCATCTCGACCCGCGTCGACTGGCCCTTGCTCGGCTTGTACATCGGGATCCGGATGAGCGCCGACCGGTTGTTGTGGCCCCAGCGTGATGTACTCCGGCGCCTCTCCCCCGCCCCACAGCCGCTTGTAGGAGTTGACCCACTGGTTGGTCACCGCGGTGATCTCGGCGCCGTGCTTCAGCAGGCCGGCGATGAACTGCCGGCCGGTCTTGCTCAGCTGGTAGGGGGCGCCGGCCTCGTGGAACGCGTTGGTGTCGCCCTCGAACAGGCTGAGGTGGGTATGCATCCCGGAGCCCGGGTACTCCGCGAACGGCTTCGGCATGAACGTCGCGTAGATGTCCTGCTCGAGCGCCACCTCCTTGACGACGGTCTTGAAGGTCATGATGTTGTCCGCGGTGGTGAGCGCGTCGGCATACCGCAGGTCGATCTCGTTCTGGCCGGGCGCCGCCCTCGTGGTGGCTGAACTCGACCGAGATGCCCATCGCCTCGAGCATGGTGATCGTCGCGCGGCGGAAGTCGTGGCTGTTGCCGTGGGGCACGTGGTCGAAGTAGCCGGCGTCGTCGACCGGCTTCGGGCGGCGGCCCTTCTTCCAGTTCTTCTTGACGAGGAAGAACTCGACCTCCGGGTGGGTGTAGAAGGTGAAGCCCAGCTCGGCCGCCCGCGACAGGGCGCGGCGCAGCACCTGCCGCGGGTCGGCGAAGCTCGCCGAGCCGTCCGGCATCTGCAGGTCGCAGAACATGCGGGCGGTGCCGGGGCTCTCGCCGCGCCACGGCAGCACCTGGAACGTCGCGGGGTCGGGCTTGGCGAGCATGTCCGCCTCGAAGACCCGCGCGAAACCCTCGATGGCCGAGCCGTCGAACCCGATCCCCTCGGAGAACGCCCCCTCGAGCTCCGCGGGCGCGACCGCCACCGACTTGAGCGTGCCGAGGACGTCGGTGAACCACAGCCGCACGAAGCGGATGTCGCGCTCCTCGATCGTCCGGAGCACGAACTCTTGCTGGCGGTCCATGTGCCGATCCTGCCGCATCTGCGAGTCGTGCTCTGAACCGACCCGAATTCCGTACGCCGGCCGCACGAACGAGCCATGCCGTCAGGCCCGCAGCACCGCCTGCGCACTGTTGTGGCCCGGTATGCCGCTCACGCCACCACCGCGACGGGCGCCGGCTCCGCAGACGTTCACCGCGGGGTGCACGGTCTCGACCCCCCAGGTGCCCACCTCGTTCGGGCGTTCGGCCCAGGGCCAGCGCAGCGGCCGGTGGAAGATGTTGCCGCCCGGCAGGCCGAGATCGCGCTCGAGGTCGAGCGGGTCGCGCACCTCCACGCATACCGCGCCGTTCGCGTCCCGAGCCAGCACGTCGGCGAGCGGTTCGTCGAGGACGTCCTCGAGGGCCCGTAGCGCGGCGGCGAGAGCGGCGTTCCGGCGGGCGGTATGCGTCTCGTCATCGCCCGCGAACAGCCGCGCCGGGGTGTGCAGGCCGAAGAGCGTCAGCGTGTGCGCATCCGAGCCGGCGAGGTCGGGGCCGAGGATCGAGCGGTCCGAGAGGGTGTGGCAGTAGACCTCGCAGGACAGCCGGTCGGGCAGCTCGCCGGCTGCCGCAGTGGCATACGTGCCCTGGAGGTCGGTCATCGACTCATGCAGGTGCAGCGTGCCGGCGAATGCGGCTCGCGGGTCGACGGAGCGGTCCTTGAGGCGGGGTAGCCGCCGCAGCAGGAGGTTGACCTTGAGCTGGGCGCCCTCCGGCGCCGGCTCGCCCGCCGAAACCGGCGCCGAGCCGGAGGCCGCCAGGAGGTCGTCGAGGCGCGCCGGCGCGAGGCCGGCGTGGACCTGGCCGCGCGCCCGCTGCTCCAGACCCGCTGTGCGCCAGACGACCTCGCCGTCGCCGTCCACCGAGACGACCTGAGCACCGGTGACGAGCTCGGCGCCGGCACTGACGGCGGCCTTGGCCAACGCGTCGGTGACCGCGCCCATGCCGCCGATCGGCACATCCCAGTCACCGGTCCCGCCGCCGACGAGGTGATAGAGGAAGCAGACGTTCTGGGCCAGTGCCGGGTCGTCGAGGTCGGCGAAGGTCCCGATGAGCGCGTCGGTCGCGACGATCCCGCGAACCGTGTCGTCGGCGAAGGTCTCGCGGAGCAGGGCACCGAGCGGCTCGGCGGTCAGCGGCGTGCCACAGCTCGTCGTCGTCCACCAGGCTTGCGGACGTCGTCGGCCGAGCGCAGCGGTTCCAGGACGGTGGGCCAGAACCGGCTCGGCCAGCTCGGGCCATCCGGGCGTAGAACCGTTGCCAGGCAACGAAGTCGGCGTCGCTGCCCAGTGCTCGCACGAAGGACGCGCGGGTCGCGTCCGGGTCGGCGGCGTCGACGAGCAGTCCGCGGCTGGGGTCGTGCGCCAGCGGCGTGTAGCACGAGAACCGGCGGCGAACCAACCGGACGTCGAGCTCGAGGTCTTCGATGACCGGTCGTGGGAGCAGCGAGACGAGGTACGAGTACCGCGACAGCCGGGCGTCGACGCCTCGGAACGGCGCCGCCGAGACGGCCGCTCCGCCGAGGTGGTCCAGCCGTTCGAGGACCAGCACCCGGCGGCCGGCCCGCGCGAGGTAGGCGGCGGCCGTCAGCCCGTTGTGGCCGCCGCCGACGACGATGTCGTCGTAGCTACGGGTGCCAGGCACGAGCCGATCCTGCCAGGCCGTTACCGCTGACCGGCTTCGCGCACCGCCAACTACGCTCGACGGATGGCGCAGCTGCGACTCGCGATGGCCCAGGTCAACCCCGTCGTCGGCGACCTGCCCGGCAACGCCGGGATGATCCGCGAGCGGGTGGCCGAGGCGGTCGCCGCCGGCGCGCACCTCGTCGCGTTCCCGGAGATGGTGCTGACCGCATACCCGGTCGAGGACCTGGCGCTGCGCGAGTCGTTCGTCGAGGCGAGCCGCCGTGCCATCGTGCAGCTGGCCGCCGACCTCGCGGCCGACGGCCACGGTGACGTTCCGGTCGTCGTCGGCTACCTGGACCGCGCCGACCGAGGCGCCCTCGACGCCGATCCCGGCCGAACGCTGCCGCAGAACTGTGCGGCGGTCATCCACGACGGACGCGTGGTCGGCCGTTACGCCAAGCACCACCTGCCTAACTACGGCGTCTTCGACGAGTACCGGATCTTCGCACCCGGCGACTCGCTCACCGTGATCCGGGTGCGGGGCGTCGACGTGGCCATCGCCATCTGCGAGGACCTCTGGCAGGAGGGCGGACCGGTGGCCCAGACTCGCGACGCCGGGGCCGAGCTCCTGCTCGTCATCAACGGCTCGCCCTACGAACGGGACAAGGATGACACCCGGCTCGAGCTGGTCCGCCGCCGCTCGGCGGAGGCGGGTTGTGCGCTGGCCTACCTCAACATGGTCGGCGGCCAGGACGAGCTGGTCTTCGACGGCGACTCGATGGTCGTCGGCACCGACGGGGTGGTCCTCGCCCGCGGGCCGCAGTTCGTCGAGTCGCTCGTCGTCGTCGACCTCGAGCTGACCCCGTCGACCGTGGACGAGGCCTCGCCCCCGCCGGGCGTCGTGCACGTGGTCGTCTCTGCGGACGAGGTCGAGCGGTATGCGCCGGCCGACCCGCCGATGTACCCGCGCCTGGACCCGGTCGAAGAGGTGTGGCGCGCGGTCGGCCTCGGCCTGCACGACTACGTCCACAAGAACGGGTTCCGCAAGGTCCTCCTCGGGGTGTCCGGCGGCATCGACTCGACGGTCGTCGCGACGATCGCGGCGGACGTCCTCGGCGGTGAGAACGTCGTCGCGATCAGCAACCCCAGCAAGTACTCGTCCGAGGGATCCAAGGACGACGCTGCCGAGCTGGCCAAGAACCTCGGCCTCGACTACCGCGTCGTGCCTATCCAGTCGATGGTCGACCCGTTCCTCACCGAGCTGGGGTTGACCGGCGTCGCCGAGGAGAACCTCCAGGCGCGGGTGCGGGGGGTCATCTGGATGGGCGTCTCCAACCAGGAGGGCCCGCTGGTCCTCGCGAACTCCAACAAGAGCGAGGTCTCGGTCGGCTACTCGACCATCTACGGCGACAGCGTGGGCGGGTTCGCGCCGATCAAGGACGTGCCGAAGACCCTGGTCTGGGAGCTGGCGGCGTGGCGGAACCGGTATGCGGAGTCGCTCGGTCAGCCGCCACCTATCCCGGAGTCGACGATCACCAAGCCGCCGTCCGCAGAGCTGCGGCCGGGGCAGACTGACCAGGACTCACTGCCCCCGTACGAGGTCCTCGACGCCATCCTTGCCGGCTACGTCGGCGTCGCCCACGGTCGCGAACGGCTCATCGCCGACGGGTTCCACCCGGCGACGGTCGACAAGGTCATCCAGCTCGTGGACCGCGCCGAGTGGAAGCGCCGACAGTTCGCGCCGGGGCCCAAGATCTCACCGCTGGCCTTCGGCAAGGACCGCCGGCTGCCGATCACCAGCCGGTGGCGCGAGGAGGACGAGGACCGCTCGTGACTGCGGCCGCCTAGGCGGTGATGGCGAACCCGCCACTGGACAGGTGAATGCCGTTCAGTCCCACGAGGTTGCGCCGGGCGCCCTCCGGCGTCCACGCCCAGCCGATGCCCGGTGCAAGGGCCGGCGTGTTCGTGGGGCGGGTGCTGGAGTTGACGTAAAGCACCGCAGGCGTGCCGGACCCTCGCGCATACGTGACCGTCGTGACGAGTGGCTGGAGCATGAGGGCGTCGAGCTGGAGGTCACCGGTGGTCTCGACGACGACGCTCACGGCCCCGGCCGGCAGGCTGCGGGAGAGCGGGAACGGCTTCAGCAGCCCGTCCGCCTGGACGACACCGGTGTCCCGGAGGCCGCCGTTGTCCAGCCGCCCTAGGACGGTGCGACGTCCGCGGCCGTCGACCGCGGTGTAGGTGCTGGTGCCGTGACTGCCCGGTCGCCGGTTGACGATCGGGTGAACGAGGGCACCGTCGCGTCCAGTGACGTCGAAGGTGACCCTCCCGCCCGCCGGCACGGTGACGTATGCGCCGCCCGACCAGTTCGCCGCGCCGGTCCAGGCGGACGGCGGCCGGACGACGGCTGCTCCGCCGTCGAGCACACTGGCCTCGGCCTCGACGACGAACAGCCCGTGGAAGGCGTAGCCCGTGATCAAGGAGGCGAGAGCCGCTGCGGTCGGATGGGCGTCGAGGCCGAGCATGGCCATGAGGCCGTGGATCGTCGACTCCGCCCCTGAGTTCGCGTTGATCCGCCCGTCGGTCTCGACACCGTCGAAAGTCGCGCCGGTCGAGGGGTCGTAGGTGGCGCGGCCGCTGAGGTTCGCGCCGAAGAACCAGCCGCCGGCCAGGCCGGCCAGGGTCAGGAACCCGGCCGAGGAGGTGAGGTCTGCGGCGGCCAGCAGGCCGGAGACACGCCCTTCGGCGCCGTAGGCGATCTGTGCCTCTCCCGGGACTGGCGTCCACGAGTTGTAGGGACCACCGGACGTCAGCACCTGGGGGGTGAACGACCCGGCGTCCGACAGCCCCGCGTCCCGGATGTCCGACCCGCCGAGCACCGCCGCCGTCCGGCACAGCGCCTGCGGTGCCTCGCCACCCCAGGCGTGCCAGAAGCTCTGCGACTGTGTCCACGGGAGCACAGCACCGAACGGCCACACGCCGGTGTCCCCGGACCGCATCGCCGCCACGCCCTCCGCCAGCCGGCTGAGCGCGGTGCGGGCCCGGCGGTCGTCCGGCTGGGCTCGGACGTAGGCCGCGAGCCCGAGGCACGCCTCGGCGGTCGCGTCCGCGCCACCGGTGATGAGCCATGCCGGGACGCGGACGTCGTCGGCGACCAACCAGCGACCGTATGCGCTGAGGCAGCCGCGGTCGAGGGCGTCCAGACCGAGGTGGAGCCGTTCCTGCAGGAAGGCGGCCATGGCCGGGTCAGTGCTCCGGAACGCGGCGTAGCCTTCGCCGACGGCCCACAGCGTCCGTGCAAGCCAGTAGGACTCGGCGGAGTCCGACGGGTTCGGAGAGTCGGCCGGCTGTGGCGTGAGGTTGAGGGTGCCGTCGGCCTGCATCCACAGGGCGACGTTGCCCGCGTTGGGTCCGGTGGCGTCCTGCAGGTAGGTGAGCGTGCGGAGCAGACCGCGCGCCTCGGCCAACGCCCCGCCACGGTTTGGTACGCCCGCCGATGGACCCCCGAGACCTTGCGTCGCGGCGCGCAGGAAGACGACGGCCGCGCGGGCGATGTCGTCGGCGTTGTAGGCGCCCTGCGACCAGTAGCCGGTCGCCGGGTCGAACGAGCCGCCGCCGACTCGCGTCCACCCGCCCCCTGGGTTGGCGTTCGCGTAGGTCCACGGCGCGAGCCCCGCGGGGTTGGCGGCGATGTCGATGGTCGTGTGCGTAGCGGTCGGAACCAGCCGGACCTCGTCGAGCAGCCAGCGCAGGTGGGCGAGGTTGGTCAGCGGTGTCCGAGCGGGCCCGGGCGGAGCGACGGGTTGCGCCGTGGCGGGCGACGCCGAGGTGGCGACGGCCAGACCGCCGCCGGCCACCGCCGCCGTGGCGGTGATGAACGAACGACGGCTGATCATTCGCGCGGTCCCTCGAGTGCGGGTCGTGGTGTGCTGCATCTGACTTACCCCTTCACCGCGCCGCCGACGACGCTGGCGACGAGGTAGCGCTGCAGGAAGATATAGGCGACAAGCAACGGCGCGGCGACGATGATCGTCGCGGAGGCCAGCAAGCTCCACTGGCTCGTGTAGGTGCCCTTGAACGCGAACAGCCCCAACGTCAGCGGGTACTTGCTCGAGTCGGGCAGCAGGATGGTGGCGAGGATGATGTCGTTCCAGACGCCGATGGCCTGGAGGATGAAGACGGTCGCGAGGACCGGCCGGATCAGGGCCGGGATGAACCGGAACAGGTACCGCGTGTAGGAGATTCCGTCCAGGGCCGCCGCCTCGTCGATCTCCTTCGGCACCGACTTGAGGTAGCCGGTGATGAGCAGCGGACCGACACCGACCCCGGACGCCATGATCAGCACGTAGCCGAGCCGGGTGTCGTAGAGGTTCAGCCGAAGCGCCAGCTGGAACACGGTCACGAGGGTGTTGGGCAGAAACAGCATCGCCGCGAACAGGCCGTTCCAGAGCCGCGTGTGCTTGAGGTAGCCCCGCGCCACCGGAAAACCCACCATGAGCGACATCGCGGTGCCAAGGGCCGCAGCGACCAGCGTGTAGAGGATCGAGTTTCCGAAGTATGCGGCGAAGTTCCCCTTGGACCACGCGGTGCCGAAGTTGCTCAGCTCGGGTGAGGTCACCAGGCCGGTGGGGTTGCTGCCGAACTCCGCGTCGGCCTTCAGAGCGGTGTTGACGAGGAAGAGCAGCGGGTAGAGGTAGATGAGGACCACGACCACCAGCAGGGCGTAGAGGACAATCTTGCCGCGGAAGCGGTGGTCCTTCGCCGGGGGCGGAGTGGGCCGGTCGGGCCGCTCGGTGGCCGCGGACGTGGCGACGGCGGGTCCGATGACGCTCACAGCACGGTCTCCCGTCGCCGCAGGTAGCCCAGGAGGAACAGCGACACGATCATCACGATGATGAACTGGACGATCGAGATGGCGGCCGCGTAGCCCTGCGACAGCGCCGCTCCGCCCTGGGCGCCACCGAAGCCCTGCGTGAAGATTGCCAGCGACAGGACCTGCGTGGCGGGGTTGATCGGGCCGGTCAGGACGTAGATCAGCTGGTAGCTCTGCAGGGCGCCGATGACGCTGAGCAGCGTGTTCGCGGTCACGGAGGGGGCGAGCAGCGGGATGGTCACGTGCCGCAGCCGCTGCCAGCTGCCGGCGCCGTCGATCGACGCCACCTCGTAGAGCTCCGTCGGAATGGCCTGCAGGCCGGCGAGGTAGATGACGACGGCGACACCGACGCCCGACCACACCTGCACCGCGATGACCAGCGGCATGGCCAGCGACGGCGAGCCGAAGAACGCCGACGAGCCGCCGAACCAGCTCCACACGCTGGCTGCCGGGCCGCCAGTGGGGTTGAAGACCAGGCTGAACACCAGCCCGATGACTGTCACCCCGAGGATGGTGGGGAGGAACACGATTCCCCGAGCGATGTTGCGGCCGCGCAGCCGTTGGTTCAGCAGGACCGCGACGAACAGCGCGATGGCGTTCTGGAGCAGCGTGACAGAGATCGCGAACACCAGCGTGTTCCACAGCGCGTGGAGGTTGTAACCCAGCTGCGCCGAGCCGAAGAACGTCGCGTAGTTCTGCAGCCCGACGAAGCGCACCGGCAGGAACGGCAAGGATCGGATGTCGGTGAACGAGATGGCCAGGATCCCGACGGCGGGGACGAGCGAGAAGACGACGACCAGCACGAGACCGAGAGCGAAGATCAGCTGTGCGGTCGAGCGCCGACCGAAGAGGAAGACGCTTCCCTTCACTTCGACAGTCCGGCAGCCCAGTCGTTCTGGGCGGCACCCGCCGCGGCCGCAGCGTCCTGCGAGCCCATCGGCTTCACCCCGGCCCAGTTGAAAGGAACCGACGCCGCGGGCCCGGCCTTGGTGTTGACGATCCAGATGAAGTCCCACGCGGGCTGGAACTGCGCGGTCGCGTCGGCGATGGAGGTGTAGAAGTCGTTGCTCTTCGCCCCGGTGACCGACGGAGCGAAGCCCGCCTGGGCGTCGAAGAGTGCGTAGTTCTTGGTGAAGAAGTCCATCCAGCTGACCGCCGCCTGGGGGTTCTTGGCGTTGCTCGGGATGGCCAGGGACAGCTCGACCTTGCCGCCGAGGGCCTTGTTGTCCGCGGCGTTGTCGCTCGAGGGGGTCGGGAAGTAGCCGAAGTCGAGGTTCGCCCCACCGGCCTTCTGCAGCGCGGTGACATCCCAGGTGCCGTCCGCGATCATCGCGGACTTACCGTTGACGAAGTCGGCGGTCATGGTCGTGTAGTTCACGCCGGCGAAGTTCGGCTCCGCGTAGCCGTAGAGGGTCTGCAGCTTCGTGAGGACCTCGAGCTGCTTGCCCTCGTTGAGCTTGACGGAGCCGCCGTAGAGCCCCTTCGCCAGAGCGTCCTTGTCGGCGGCGGAGGGGTAGATACTCTGCACGATGCCGAGGGTCGCCACCCCCGCGGTGTCCTTGCCGGCCAAGCCGATGGGGGTGATGTTCTTGGCTTTCAAGGCGTCACAGGCGGCGGTGAACTCCGCCCAGGTCGTCGGGACGTTGATCCCGTTGTCCTTGAAGATCTTCTTGTTGTACATCATGCCCGTGTAGTAGCTCAGGCCGGTGGGGACGCTGTAGCTCTTGCCCTTGTACTTCGTCGCGTCCAGGACGGTCTTGTCGAATGCGCTGAGGAACGGCTGACCGGTCAGGTCGAGGAACCCGCCGGCGTCGGCCAGCCGGGCGTCGTCGCCCTCGTTGCCGGGCGGGACGTAGCTCGGCAGCTCCTTCGGGAACGCCACGACGATGTCGGCGCTGCCCGCGGTCAGCCGGGACGACCGCGCCTGGTTGTAGTCCTCGTTCGGGATCGCGGAGAAGCTCACCTGCAGGCCTGGGTGCGCCGCCTGGAACGCCTTGTTGACCGCCTGGAAGCCGGCGTCCGAGCCAGTGGCGCTGGACACGAGGATGTTCAGGGTGCCGCTGACCTCGCCCCCGACCGAGGGTGCTGCGGTCCCCCCGCCGTCTGAGCTGGAGCAGGCGCTCAGGGTTGCCCCTACGGCGATGACGGCCGCGACGGCCGAGACCCGGGTCATGCGCAACTTCGTCGTCGCCATGTCTACTCTCCCAATGACCGAAACGTTTAGGTGATCGGAAACGTAGCCCTACCTCGGTCAGGAGGAAAGTCGCCTGGCCGAGGCGTGCCCCAACCGCAATGAGGCTTGCTGCCCCGGAAGCGAGAGCTCCACCGGCGGGGCGGCCAGCGACTCGCGGAAGAGCGGGATCGTGGCGGGTACGTCGACGTCGTCGAACGGCTCCCCCGCCAGGATCCCCAGCAGCAGACCGGCGGCCGCCTCCCCGAGGTTCCGCGGTGACGTGGCCACCGTGGTCAGGGCCGGCCGCACGTAGGCGCCGATCTCCAGCCCGTCGAATCCGGTGACCGACAGCTGCCGGGGGACGTGCACTCCCAGGGTGCTCGCTCGCGCAATGAAGCCGATGGCCATGAGGTCGCCGCCGCATACGACCGCCGTCGGCCACTCCGCCGACCCGCCCAGGAGGCGGTCCGCGGCTCGGCTGCCGCTTTCCGTCGAGAAGTCCCCGTAGACCAGCGGGCCGGGCGTTAGGCCCGCGGCAGTGACCGCCGAGCGCCAGACGTCGATCCGCTGCCGGGTGTGGATGAGCCCACGTCGACCCGCGACGTGAGCAATCCTGCGGTGCCCGAGGCCGATGAGGCGGGCCATGAGCTGTTCCAGACCAGGAAGCGGATCCTGGCGCACCGCCGGAAGGGGGCAGTCCGGCGCGGGGTTGACCGCGACGGCCGGAAGCTCGAGGTTCTGCAGCAGCGGAACTCGGGCGTCGTTGTGAGCCACGTCGGTGAGGAAGGCCCCGTCGATCCGGTGGTCGAGCGCAAGCTGCCGGTAGCGTTCGAGCGCCGCCGAGCGGCTGCCGGCCAGCTGGAGCACCAGCGCGTAGCCCTGCCGACTGAGGACGGCCTCCACGCCGGCCATGAACCCGGCGAAGAACGGGTCGGACTCGATGACCGTGGAGGGGCGCTCGATGACCAGACCCACGGCATACGCGCGCTTGGCGGAGAGGCTGCGACCTCGCAGGGACGGCACCCAGCCCAGCTCCTCGGCGACCGCGAGGATGCGCGAGCGGGTCCCGTCGGAGACGCCCGGACGCTGGTTCAGCGCGGCCGAGACGGACGCAATCGACACGCCGGCCTGCGCCGCGACGTCGAGGATTGTGATGCGTCGCCTCACCACGAGGTCATTGTGGTCCTCCACCCGCTCCGATCGCCCGCAAAAGCAGCGCCTCGGCCAGCGCCGTACGGCGCAGCTCGTCCGGGCTGACGCTCTCGTTGGGCGCGTGGATCCGGCAGGCCGGCTCCTCGACGCCGATGAGGAGGATCTCCGCCTCGGGTTGGGTCTCGGCGAGGGCCACGCACAGCGGGATCGCGCCACCTTGACCCGTCTGCACCATCGGGCGGCTGTACGCCTGCTCCATCGCCACGGCCAACGACGCGTATGCGGGTCCGTCGGTCCGCGCCGCGAACGGCCGTCCGAGCGTCTTGGCCTCGACGGTCACGCGCGCGTTCCACGGGACCGCCGCGGTGAGCTGGTCCATGAGCCGCCGCTGGGCTAACGCCGCGTCGACGCCGGCCGGCACCCGGAGGTTCACCACCGCGCGCGCCTCCGCCTGCACCGACGCGGTGACGTCCTTGACCGCTGGGCCCTCGATCGCCAGCACGGTCGCCACGGGCCGGGCCCACAGGACATCGGCCACCTCGGCCCCGCCGATGACGTCGACCCCCTCGAGAACACCTGCGTCCGAGCGGAACCGCTCCACCGGGTATGCGGCACCGGTCCAGGTCCCGTCCGAGGGGACCCCGGTCACCGTCGTCGTCCCGGCGTCGTCGCGGAGGGTGTCCAGCGCGCGGATAAGTGCCGCCATCGCGTCCGGGGCCGCGCCGCCGAAGGCCCCGGAGTGCACCGGTGCGGCCAGCGTCCGTACGGTGACCAGCACGCTGCCGGTTCCGCGCAGGCTGGTCGTCACCGTCGGCACGCCGGCCTCGACGTTGCCGGTGTCGGCGACGACGATCACGTCGGCCGCGAAGAGCTCGGGATGGGCCTCGACCAGCCGCTCCAGCCCGCCGGTCGACATCTCCTCCGACCCCTCGCAGACCACCGTCAGCGCGACCGGCCATCCGCCATCCATTTCACGCAACGCCCGCAGCGCCGTGAGGTGCATGACGAGGTTTCCCTTGCAGTCCGCCGCCCCGCGCGCATACCAGCGGCCGTCGCGTTCGGTGAGAGTCCACGGGTCGCTGGCCCAGGCGGATGGGTCTCCCGGCGGCTGGACGTCGTAGTGCGCGTAGAGCAGGACCCGGGGGGCGCCCGGTGGGCCGTCCGCGTGCCCGATGACCACCGCGCTGCCGTCGTCGGCCTCGAGGAGCCGGACGTCCGCTATCCCCACCTCGCGGTAGAGCTCCGCGACGGCGTCAGCCGCCTCTCGGCACGCCGGCACCGGCAGCCGGTCCTCGGATGCCACCGACGGCATCGACACGAGCCGTTCCAGATCGGCTCGCGCCCGTGGCATGAGCCGGTCGACCGCCGACGCCAGGGCGTCGAGCGTCATCCCACGATCTCGCGCACATAGGTCGGCAACATCTGCCACCAGGTCGGCCAGTCATGGTCGAACGTCGGCCCCCAGTCGTCGACGCGGTTGGGGATCCCCTTCTCTCCCAACACCTTTGCGACGGACCACGACTCCCCCGCGTTCTCCCACCGTCCGGAACCTGTTGCGAGCACCACGAACCGCCGCCGCAGCAGGTCGAGCTGCTGACCGTCCATCCCCGCGACGAAGTGGACCGGCGAGGAGAAGTAGAGGTCGTCGTTGAAGGCGCCGATGAACTTCTCGAGGTGGTAGGTGCCGCTCATGCAGATCGCCGCGCGGAACAGCTGCGGGTAGCGGCACACCATGGCGAGCGCGTTGAACGCGCCGATCGACGAACCGGCGGCGATGATCTCATGCCCGCCGGTGTCCGCGTGGATCGCCGGCACGACCTCGGAGGCCATGGCGTCGTGGAACTGGCTGAAGAGCCACATGCGGTGCTCCGGCGAGCCCTCGTGCGTGGCCAGCGCCCGCCCGGCCGTGCTGTCCACCGAGTAGACCTTGATGCGCCCGGCCTCGACCGCTTCGCCCAGGTGGTCGAGCAGGTGATGGCGTTCGATCTCCTCGGCGTCGCCGCCGGCGGTAGGGAACACCAGGAGCGGTGTGCCGTAGTGCCCCCACCGGGCCAGCGTCAGCTCGCGCTGTGTGCGTGGGGAGTACCACCGCTCCACGACCTTGTCGGCCAGTCCAGACGATGACATGTGTCCGTGCCTCTCACTCGTTCAGCTCGGTGGGTTACTCGTAGACGAACTTCTGCTCGCCCGGGAAGATCCACGTCAGCGCGTCGCGCAGACGGTCGCGCCAGTTCTCCCAGTTGTGGCCGTCACGGGCCTCGACGTAGCGCACGTCCATGCCCGTCTCACGGAACGTCGAGACCATCGAGCGGTTGGGGGTGATCAGCGGCTCGTAGATCCCGCACGTCTGGAAGATCCGGTCGGCGACCGGCCGAGGACGCGCGCGATAGGCGTTCACAAACTTCACGACCGGGTCGAACACCGGCCCACCACCGTGCTCGGCCCCGATGTCCGTGAACACGAACGACCCCGATTCCAGGAGCAGAGAGCCGAACAGCGAGGGGTAGCGGACGGCAGTCGACAGGGACGCCACTCCCCCGAAGCTCGAGCCCATGAGACACCGACCGTCGGGGAGGTCGCACGAGCGGCAGCTCCTCGGTGAGGAACGGCACCAGCTCGCGAGCGATGAAGCGCGCGTGCGGCGCGTAGTTCGCATACTCGACGAGCCGGTTCCCCGGTGGGACGAACGCTGCAACCAGCGGGGCGACCTCGCCACGGTGGATGAGGTTGTCGAGCACGGTCTTGGCGGCGGCGTAGTTCAGGTAGTCGTCGCCGTCGTGGACGATGAGCAGCGGGTAGCGACGGACCTCGCGGAACCGGGCGGGCCGGTAGAGACGGAGCTCCTGGTCCCGGCGAAGGGCCCTGCTGCGCAACGAGACGGACTCGATGGTGCCGGGACGCGCCTCCGGGTCGGGCAACGTCCACGCCGGCACGACGTAACCGGACGCGGCCGCCACCGACTGCGACCCGAACGGACCCCGGGCCACCCGCGGGTTCAGCGGGTCGTTGAGGTACTCCTCACGGACCCCGCCGCGCACCACCTCGAACTGGTACTCGACGCGGGAGCCCTCGGGCAGCTCGATGGTCGCGTGCCACAGGTCGGTGTCGGGCAACCGGCGCAGATGGAGTGGGTCGGGCAGCCCAATGACGCGGTGGCGCACCATCACCTCATCGGCGTCGCCACGCCAGAGGAAGGTGGCGAACCGACCCTCGATGATCGGCGCGGTGTGCCGCTGGAGGAACCGGTCGACCGCACCGGCGTCGGAGGTGGCGAGGCGGTCGCGCAGCCGGTTGATGGCCAGCTTGCGGGTGTGGCCACTGGTCGGCGCCGTCGTCGTCGGGGAGGTCATGCGGCGGCCTCGACCACGCCGGCGGTCCCGTCGGCCCGGATCACCCGGGCCCCCGCGGGCAGGGTGCCATCCGGACCAACGGCGACCTTGGCGCCGTCGTCGAGGAGAAGACAGGCAGACCCCTTGAACCGCTTGACGAACACCTGCATGCGGACGCGGTCGTCGAGCTGGATGCGGCGGCGGGCATGTGGGAGGGCCACCACGTGTTCGACCCGCGCCAGCCCCCGGTCCCACACCTCGGCGCCCGAGTGCGACTGCACGAAGTCGTTGAACAGCACCACGTTTCGCGTCATCGCCATCGCACCGGCCGACCAGGCGACGACCGGCGTCTCCGCCGCCGGCCGGACCGAGAAAAACTGCATGGCGCGCAGGAGCATCCCGACGTGGCCGCCGGCGACCGCCAGGACCGAGGAGCCGGCCAGCAGCTCGGTCACGTCCGCCCGGTGCTCGGCCCACAGCTCGCTGCGCCCGGCCGAACCCGTGGCGTACGCCTCCCCGTAGAGGCGGCGGACCTCGTCGAGGTACCACTGGTCCAGCCGGCGGACCGCCTCGATGCCGTCTTCGTATGCGGCGGCGAGCAGGTCCTCCCGGCCCTTGCGGCGGCGCAGGGCGTAGACCGCGTCGAGGGCGTGATGGAGCCGCCCCGAGTAGATGCCGGCCAGGTCGTCGACGGCGTCCCGGAGCGTCAGGGCCGCCGCGGCGACGACGGGATCACGCTCGAGCACGTCCATCATCCGGCCGAAGAGCCGCAGGTTCTGCGACCGTCCGTCCAGGACGGTGTCCAGCTCGGCGTCGTCGGACTCCCGTTCCTCCCAGCCGGCGGTGATCGTGGCAACGGGCCCCTCGACGTCGAGGCTGCGTACGACGGCACCCGCTGTGGTGAGGAAGCGTTGGGGGCCGAGCAGATGCGTGGAGGTCATCCGGGCAGCAGTCAGCCCGCGTGGACCTGGACGAGGCGACCCGCGTCGTCCAGCATCCCGCGCAAGGCGTCGTAGTCCGGGTGCTTCATCCGGATGTAGGCGTTGGCCATGTAGCCGGCCTCGACCGGCTGGGTCGGCGTGCCGGGGTCGGGGAGGTGGGCGTCGATGACCCACTCGTCGTAGCGGTCCCGAATCTCGTCGAGGCCGCTGTAGCCGTGGATCGTCCCGTCGGCAGAGGGGCGCAGGGCGACGATCCCTGCGGAGTACTGGCGCGAGAGGGCACGGTCGGGACCGCCGTGGACGATGCCGTTGGCCCACTCGCGGTAGACGTCGACGTCGTTGGCGGCCGAGTAGAGGTCCCACGCACCGACGCCGGGCGGCCGACAGCCGATCTCCGAGAACCGCAGGCCCTTGGGTCCGTAGAACCACTCCATGTGGGTCGCCGACGTCTCGATTCCGAGGGCCTGGATCACCCGGGCCCCCATCTCGCGGACCTCGCCGTAGAACGCCGACTGGTCGATGCGGTTCGTCGTAATGAACTGCGGCGAGATCCACCGGTGGCGCATCGCCTCGAGGACGTTCGGGTAGTAGTGCGTCGCCCAGTCGTGCACGACGTGGCCGTTGACGGCGATGGTGTCGTAGAAGCCCTCGTGGCCCTCGACGAACTCCTCGATCGCGATGGAGTCGGCGTCGCCGAACGACAGCAGGGCGGCGTCGAGCTCGCCGTCGTTGTCGACCCGGGTCGTGCCCAGCGCTCCCGCTCCGGCGCGCGGCTTGAGGATGAGCGGATAGCCGACGTACCGCGCGAACTCCCGGGCCTGTTCGGCGGTGTCGACCGCAGCGGAGGCAGCGGTCGGGACGCCGGCCTGTCGCAAGGCCTCCTTCATCGACGGCTTGTCGCGGCACAGCCAGGTCGTACGCACCGAGGTGCCGGGTATGCCGCGCCACTCGCGAACCCGGGCGGCGGCCATCTGGTGCGACTCGATCGTCGACTCCAAGCGGTCCACCCACACCTGGTCCTGGGCCCAGCGCACCGCAGCGTCCAGCTGCTGCTCGTCGGTGACGTTGGACACCTGGTAGTAGGCGAGCATCTGACCGCGCAGCTCGTCGCCGAGCGCCCACTCCGGCGACTCGCCGACGCCGATGACGCTGGCGCCCACGCCCGCCAGGGCCGCGACGAACCGGCGCTGGTTGTTCGGGAAGGCCGGCTCGACGAACACGATGTTCACGGTCGGGAGCCTAGTAGGGCCGGCGACCGGCCACCTGTCCACCCGTCCACCTGTCGGCACCCTCGTCGCATCTACTGACACGAATGACGGGCGTTGCGGGGCTGAGGCCGGAACGGCCACCACCACCGACCACTCAGTCAGTAGTTGCGGCGTGTTCCTCAACCGCGGCAAACCCGTTGTCGGCCCGGTGACCGAGCGAGCACACTCCCGAGGTGGCCTGGCTGACCGCCCTGGACCGGATCCGGATGGACGTCACCCCGTTCCGGCAGTCCCGCGACTACCGGCTCCTCTTCCTCGCCGGCACGGTCTTCTACCTCGGTGGGATGGTCACCTACGTCGCCATCCCCTTCCAGCTCTACGACCTCACCGGCTCGAACTTCGTCGTCGGAGCGGTCGGCATCGTCGAGCTGGTCCCCCTGGTCGTCTTCGGCCTCTACGGCGGTGCACTGGCCGATCACGTGGACCGCCGCACCCTCCTGGTCTGGACCGGCGTCGCGCAGGTGGCCTTCACGAGCCTGCTGGTCGTCAACGCCTTTCTGCCAGAACCGCAGATCTGGATGATCTTCGTCGTCTCGGCGTTCCTGTCCGCCGCACAGTCGCTGCAGCGGCCGTCCCGCGAGGCGCTGATCCCGCGCACCGTCCACCACGCCCAGCTGCCCGCGGCCGTGGCGCTCGCTTCGGTCGGCACCCAGGTCGGCATGCTCGCCGGACCCGCCGTCGGGGGCCTGCTGCTCCACGCCGTGGGCACCGGCTGGTGCTTCCTCGTCGACGTGGTGGGCATCGCGGTCGCCACAGTGCTGTTCAGCCGGATGCGCCCGTACCCGCCGGTCGAGGACGCCGCTCCACCGAGCCTGCGTGGCATCGGTGAAGGACTCCGGTATGCGGTCGGCCGCCGGGACCTGCTCGGCACCTACGTCATCGACATCGTGGCGATGTTCATGGCGATGCCGACGGTGATCTTCCCGGCGCTGGCTCAGGACGTGTTGCAACGCCCCGAGCTGCTCGGCCTGCTCTACTCCGCCGGGACGGTCGGCGCCCTGGCGGCGTCGCTCACGTCCGGGTGGGCCGGGCGGATGCACCACCACGGCCGGGCCGTGGTGATCGCCGCGATGGCCTGGGGCGGCTCGGTCGCGGTCGCCGGCCTGCTGCAGAACCCGTGGCTGGTGCTGCTGTGCTTCACCGTCGCGGGAGCGGCGGACAACATCAGCGGCATCTTCCGCAGCATCATCTGGCACCAGACCATTCCCGACTCCATGCGCGGCCGGCTGGCCGGGATCGAGATGTTGTCCTACTCGCTCGGGCCGATCGGCGGTGAGATCCGGTCGGGGCTCGTCGCCGACCGGTTCGGGGTCCGCCAAGCCATCACCAGCGGCGGCATCCTCTGCGTGCTCGGGGTGGCCGCGACGACGGTGTGGCTACGCGGCTTCTGGACCTACGACGACCGCACCGACCGCTACGCCGTGCACGAGCGCACGGTCCGAGCCCAGCGGGCGCAGCCGCCGGGCTGACGCGCATACCTCTCAGTCCTCGCCGTCGTCCGAGACGGCGCCGCCGGCGTTCCACCGGCGGTCCTCCTCGTCCCACTTCTCGGTGCGCTCGTGCGCGCTCATCAGCGCGCGCGCCGCCTCGGCCTCGGTCTCGTAGGGACCCATGACGTCCTGCGCCTGACCCCGGTTGTCGTCGGTCTCGACCTGACCGGTCGCCGTGTTGTACCAGTAGCTCACGGGTGCTCACCTGCTCTCGCTCGGCTGGAACGCGGCCTCTCGGACGCCGTGCCTAGACTCCAGCGTATGCCGGTTACCTTCGCAACCGTCGCGCCGCACGACCTCTCGCCGCGCCGTCCGGTGCCGGCCACGATCGGCCGGCCGGAGTACGTCGACCGGCCCCGTCCGCAGCCGTTCACCGGGTCCGAGGTCAAGGACGCCGACACCATCGAACGCATGCGCGTCGCCGGCCGGATCGCGGCTCAGGCGATGGCAGCGGCGGCCGCGGTGATCGCTCCCGGCGTCACGACCGACGAGATCGACGCGGTCGGCCACGAGTTCCTCCTGGACCACGGCGCATACCCGTCGACCCTGGGCTACAAGGCCTTTCCGAAGTCCCTCTGCACCTCGGTCAACGAGGTCGTCTGCCACGGCATCCCCGACTCCCGGCCACTCGAGGACGGCGACATCGTCAACATCGACATCACCGCCTTTTACGGCGGCGTGCACGGTGACACCGACGCGACCTACCTCTGCGGCGACGTCGACGAGGAGTCGCGGTTGCTGGTCGAGCGCACCCACGAGGCGATGATGCGCGGTATCCGCGCCGCGCTTCCAGGCCGGCCGATCAACGTCATCGGCCGCGTCATCGAGTCGTATGCGCGCCGGTTCGGCTACGGGGTCGTTCGCGACTTCACCGGTCACGGCATCGGCACCAGCTTCCACAGTGGGCTGGTGATCCCGCACTACGACGCCGCACCCGCATACGGGAAGCTCATCGAACCCGGCATGACCTTCACGATCGAGCCGATGCTCAACCTGGGCACCGCCGACTGGCAGATGTGGGACGACGGCTGGACGGTCGTTACCGCGGACCGCAAGCGGTCGGCCCAGTTCGAGCACACCATCCTCATCACCGAGGACGGGAACGAGATCTTGACCCTGCCCTGAGGGCGGGGTGACCTGCCAGACTGCAACCCACCAACTCACCGACGAGCAGGCGAAGGCGGACGACCATGGCGAAGCACCATGTGGCCCTGGGCATCGACATCGGGGGCAGCGGCATCAAGGGCGCCGTGGTGGACCTCAGCAAGGGCGAGTTCACGACCAAGAGGAAGAAGATCCTCACGCCGAAGCCGGCCACGCCGGACGCCGTCATCGAGGTCGTCGCTCAGCTGGTCGAGCACTTCGCCGACAAGATGGACGAGAAGACCGCTGTCGGCGTCACCGTCCCCGCCGTCGTCCAGCACGGCAAGGTGCTTTCGGCCGCCAACATCGACCCGACGTGGATCGAGTTCGAGGGCGAAAAGGCCCTGGAGAAGCGGCTGGGCCGCGCTGTCTACCTCGTCAACGACGCCGACGCGGCCGGCTACGCCGAGCTGCACTACGGCGCCGCCATGGACGAGAACGGACTCGTCATCCTCACGACGCTGGGCACCGGGATCGGCAGCGCCATCCTCTACCGCAACGTCCTGGTGCCCAACAGCGAGCTCGGCCACCTGGAGATCGACGGCAAGGACGCCGAGGACGAGGCGGCGTCGTCGGTCAAGGACACGCTCGGGCTGACCTACGCGGAGTACATCCCGCGGTTGCAGCGCTACTACTCGGTCGTCGAGGCCCTCTTCTCCCCCGACCTGTTCGTCGTCGGCGGCGGGATCTCCAAGGAGTCGGACCAGTTCCTGCCGAAGCTGAAGCTGCGTACGCCGATCGTCGCCGCCACGCTGCAGAACCAGGCGGGCATCATCGGGGCCGCTCGACTCGCCCACGAGGAGGGCGGGCGACACGGCTAGCGCCCTGTCGCTCGCGCGCACTTTCCCCGGGTGGACACCTAGGGGTCTCGACTTCCGGCGTGTCGGTCTGCCCAGAATGACCGGATGACACAGGGAACTCGCAGAAACGTCCTGTCCCGCCGAGCCGTGCTGAGGTTGGCCTCCGGCGCTGCCCTGCTGCCCCTGGCGGTCGCCGGGGGCACCGCCGAGGCTGCCCCCGGCGGCGCACCGGCGCAGGTTCTGCTCCCCATGGGATTCCGGCCCGAAGGAATCACCTCGGGACCGGGCCTGACCTACTACGTCGGTTCGCTGGCCGACGGCCGCATCGTCAGCGGCAATCTCCTGTCCGGGACCGTCCGGACCCTGCTGCCTGGAGCGCCCGGACGTTCCCTGCGCGGCCTCTACTGGGACGCGCGCACGAACTGGGTCTGGGCGGTGGGCAACGTCGGTGCCGACTCGCAGATCTGGGCCGTCGACGCAAGCTCGGGGGTCATCGCCTACGACCGCGTCGTGCCCGGTGCCCAGTTCCTCAACGACCTCGTGGTCACCCGGACCCGCGTCTATGTCACCGACTCGGGGGTCGACCGCTTGGCAGTGGTGGGGCTCGAGCAGAGCGGCCGGCCGACTCCCCACGGCCTGCTCGGTCTCCTGCCCCTGCGCGGTGAGTGGCCCGCCGGCAACGGAGTGGGGATCAACGCCAACGGCATCCGCGAGCTGTGGGACAAGTCGCTCGTGCTCAACAACACCCGGGTCGGAGGCTTGTGGCAGGTCGACCCCAACTCCGGAGTCGTCACGCAGATCCCCGTGTCGGGCGGTCCCAGACTCAGCAGTGGAGACGGCCTGGAGCTGCGCGGCCCGCTGCTCTACGACGTGCGCGCCACCGGCCAGAACGAGGTTTCGGTCCTGCGGCTCTCCAGGTCCGGCCCGGGCTGGCGGGCCACCTGGCAGGGTGCGCTCACCGCGGCGTCCCTCGACGTCCCGTCGACGGCGACTGCGGCCGGTCCCTGGCTGTGGGCGGTCAACGCGCGGTTCGGCGTCGCGAATCCGGACACGGCGACCTACTCGATCACCCGGCTGCCACTGCGCCCGTAGCGGCAGGTGCGGCCGGCTCAGTCGAGGATGATGTCGGCGGCGGCCCCCGTCGCCAGGTCGTGCACGGTCAGGTCGTCGCCGCCGTAGCCCTCGACATGGCCGAGGTAGAGCCGGCGGCCGACCGGCGAGAGCAGGGCGTCGTGGATCGGCACGATCTGGCGGGGAGCGATGCGCCGCACGAACCCGATGGTCTCCGCCACCTTGGACCACGGGGCGTTGAGCGGCACGGCGAGGACGTCGACCGCGCCCGCCTCGCCGTCGTACGCGTCGCCCGGATGGTAGAGCGACGGCTCGCCGTCCGCCCGAAGGACCACGCCGACGTTGGTGCACCGCGGAACCGCATCGTGGATGAGCGCGTGCAACCGGCCGACGGGAGCGATGGTGGTCCGGCCGATCCGCTGGTCCTCGCCGTCGCTAAGGACCACGACGTCGCTGCTGGTCGCGCTGAGCAGCTCCGCGGACTCGGGGTCGGCATAGACCGGCGCCTGTCGGTTGTGGGACAGCAGGTCAGGCAGTCGTTCCTCGTCGAGGTGGTCGGGGTGCTGGTGGGTGATCACGACGGCATCGAGGTCTCGCAGCGACTCGAACCCCGTGGAGAACGTCCCGGGGTCGATGAGGATTCGAGTGTCGGCGAGCTCGACGAGCAGGCAGGCGTGGCCGAGATGGGTGACGCGCATACCGACAACGTACCCAGCCCCGACCGCTGCCGGCCGGGTACCCGCGGACGGACGCACGGGCATACGCTCGCAATCCCGGCCGCTGCTCGGGTCCGGCACCAGCCGGACCACGTGTGGGCAGTGTCCCTTACGGGTATGCCGGGCATCGACGCGCACACCGGTGTCGCGTCCCGACGAGGAGGGAGTGTCATGAGCGACAACCCGGTTGACCCGAGCACCGAGGGGCCTGCGGACGGCGGTGCCAGTGTAGGTGGGCACGACGGCGGGGCCGACGGTGGCGCCGACGGCGGTGCCAACACCGGCGCGAGCAGTGGCGGCGAGGGTACCGCTGACGGTGGTGCCAACGCCGGCGGCCACGACGGCGGAGCCGACGGTGGCGCCGAGGGCCCGGCCGACGGTGGCGCCAACGCGGGCGGCCACGACGGTGGCGCGGATGGTGGCGCGGACGGTGGAGCCGACAGCGGTGCCGGCGCGTAGGTGACCCTCCACACGAGGACACGGGTGCCCGCCCTCACCGGCGGGCACCTTGCCCTGCATCGGCTGGTCGCCGTACCGGTCGACGAGTTCGCTTCTCACTATTGGGGACTCGAGCCGTTACTGAGCCGAGCAGCCGACCTGCCCAGCGGGTTTGACGACCTCTTCTCCAACGACGCGGTGGACGAGCTGGTTTCGCGGCGAGGCCTGCGGACGCCCTTCCTTCGGGTCGCCAAGAACGGCACCACCCTGCCGGACAGCGCCTTCACCGCCGGCGGCGGCACCGGAGCAGGGATCGCCGACCAGGCAAGCGACGACCGGCTGCTCGGCCTCTTCGCCGACGGCGCGACGATCGTGCTTCAGGGTCTACACCGCACGTGGGCGCCGGTCCTCGAGTTCAGCCAGGACCTCGCGGCCGACCTCGGGCATCCCGTCCAGGTCAACGCCTATGTCACGCCGGCGCAGAACACCGGCTTCAGCGACCACTACGACGTGCACGACGTCTTCGTTGTGCAGGTGGCCGGCGAGAAGCGCTGGCGGATCCGGAAACCGGTGCACCGCAGCCCGTTACGGGACCAGCCGTGGACCGATCGGAAGCCCGCCGTCGAGGATGCCGCCGGTCGGCCGCCGCTTCTCGAGGAGACGCTCCACCCGGGTGACTGTCTCTACCTGCCGAGGGGCTACCTGCACGCCGCCAGCGCGCTCGGCGACGTCAGCACCCACCTGACCATCGGGGTGCACCCCTGGACCCGGCGGCACCTCGCCGACGAGCTCGTCGCGCGTGCCGTCGCCGCCGCCAGCGAGGACGAGCGGGTACGCGGGTCCCTCGCCCTGGGTGCTGATCTCGCCAACCCGGACGACTGGTCCGCCGACCTCGACGTCGTCCGCGAGGCGCTGGTCCGGGCGCTCCGTGACGTCTCTCCGGACCAGCTCGCGGCCGCCCTATCGGCGCGCAGCCGGCCGACCCAGCGAGCCGCTCCTCTGAATCCCGTCGCCACCGTCCGTGCGGCCGCCGCCCTGGACGAGTCGGATCGCGTGACCCTGCGATCGCATCTCGCAGCCCGACTCGAGGGCGAGTGGGTGCGCAGCCGGGCCGGCAACCTCCGCGTGAGTGCCGACGAGCGGGCCCTGGTCGAGGCGGTCCTGAACCGCGGAACGGCGTTGGTCTCCGAGCTCGGGCTGGAGCTGGCCCGCCGGCTGGTGATCGGTGGCGTCGTGACCCTCGAGCAGGCCGCTCCAGGCCGGTTCGAGGACGCCACCGAGGACGCGGCCACCGAGGAGCTGTCCCACCCGTGAACCACCGTTGCGGAATCGTCGGTGGGCGACGGAGTGTCGCATCCTCAGTGCTGCTCGCCGCGTTGGTAGTGGTGGCCGGATGCGCCGGGCCAGGAGCCGACCAGGCCGGTCAGGCGGCCAGCTCCTTCGGGCGCCTGGTCGGCGAGGACCCGGCCAAGGCCTGTGAGCTGCTGGCGCCCGGCACCCGCGACCAGGTCGAGAAGGCCGCCGACAAGACCTGTCCGGAGGCGTTGGGTGACGCGGATCTGCCCGACCCGTCGCCGCTCACCGGTGCCGACGTCTACGGACATGACGCCATCGTGCGGTTCGCCAACGACACGGTCTTCCTGGCTCGGTACCCGGACGGCTGGCGGATCACCGCAGCCGGGTGCCGGCCGGGACCGAGCGACCAGAAGCCCTACGACTGCGACGTGGCCGGAGACTGACATGAGAGCGATGTTCGTGGCATACCTGGTCTTCATCGTCGGAGGGCTGGCCTACCTCTTCACCGTGGGGTTCCTGCAGCGATGAACCTCCGCGAAAGCGTTGCGCAACAACAGCCTCAGCTGGTTCTTCGGCCTCATCATGGTGCTGACCCTTGTGGGTCAGGCGTTTACCGGCCTCGCCGACTACAACCGGACCGTCACCCTGTCCGACCTGCCGACGATGAGCATCGGCGAGTACGTCACCTCGTCGCAGTTCGCCGTCGACGTCGCGGAGAACTGGCAGTCCGAGTACCTCCAGTTCCTGCTCTACATCGTGCTCACCGTCTGGCTCATCCAGCGAGGCTCGCCGGAGTCGAAGGAGCTGGACGAGCGGGGTGGGGAAGACGCCGAGAAGCAGAAGGTGGGCCGGCACGCGGATCCGAGTTCGCCGGGATGGGCCAAGGTCGGCGGCTGGCGAACGGCCCTCTACTCCAACTCCCTCGGCATGGTCATGGGGCTCTTCTTCCTCGGCTCCTGGGGCGCGCAGCTCGTGGCGGGGACGAGCGCCCACAACAGCGAGCGCCTCCAGAATCGGCAGGCACCGATCACCATGTTGGACTACGGGCACACCCCCGACTTCTGGAACCGCACACTGCAGAACTGGCAGTCGGAGTTCCTCGCGGTGGGCAGCATGGTCGTCCTCAGCATCTACCTACGGCAACGCGGTTCGCCGGAGTCGAAGCCGGTGGGGTCCCCGCACATCGCCACGGGCGTCGAAGGCTGAGGCCTGTTGATCGCCGGTCAGATCCGGGTCGGGATCTCCGGGTGGAGGTATGCGACCTGGCGCGGTGACTTCTATCCCACCGGCCTTGCGCAGACCCGCGAGCTCGCCTACGCCGCCGAGCGGATGACGTCCGTGGAGATCAACGGCTCGTTCTACTCGCTGCAACGTCCGAGCTCGTATGCGCGGTGGCGCGACGCGACGCCGGCGGACTTCGTGTTCGCCGTCAAGGGCAGCCGCTACATCACCCACATGAAGCAGCTTGCCGACATCGACGTCGCGATGGCCAACTTCTGGGCGTCGGGGGTCCTGGCGCTGGGCACCAAGCTGGGACCGGTTCTCTGGCAGCTGCCGGCGCGGACCCGGTTCGACGCTCCCCGGCTGGCCGACTTCTTCGACCGGCTGCCCCGATCGACGTCCGAGGCGGCCGGCCTGGCCCGTGCGCACGACGAGAAGGTGCCGGAGTCGCGCGCGCTGGTCGACGCCCTGGACGAGCGACCGATCCGCCACGTCCTCGAGGCGAGACACGCCAGCTTCGCGACGCCGGAGGCGGCCGGAGCTGTTGCGCAGCAACGACATCGGGACGGTGTGGGCCGACGCCGCCGGAAAGTTCCCCGTCATCGACGCGGACACCAGCGGGGTGCGCTACGTGCGGTTGCACGGGCATACCGAGCTGTACGCCAGCGGCTACAGCTCACGGTCACTGGACCAGTGGGCGCACCGGTGTCATGCCTGGGCGGCAGGCGGTCGCGACGTCTACGTCTACTTCGACAACGACATCCGGGGACGGGCGCCCTGGGACGCTGTCGGCCTGCTGACCCGGCTCTCGCGGTTGGCCGGCTAGAGCCGGCCCAGCGTCGCGGGGTCCTCGTCACCGCGGAAGTAGTGGTCGAGGACGTCGGTGAACGGCCGCCGGGCCTCGTCGTCGGGCGCTGCGTGCGCGAAGAGAGTCATCGACGAACGCAGCTTCACCGCGTCGATGCCACCGAAGACGTCGACCGGGTCGGTCGTCTCGAGACCCGCGACGACACCGGCACACTCGACGAGGCGCGAGCCGAGCACGGGATGGGCGAGGTAGGCGCGCGCCTCGGCGAGGCCGCGGACGCCGTAGTACTGGGCCGTCGGGCTCTGGCCCAGGCCGGCGATCTGGGGAAAGACGAACCACATCCAGTGGGACGTCTTGTGGCCGCGCCGCAGCTCAGCCAGCGCAGCGGCATACGTGCCGGCGGAGTCCTGCGCCTCGACGAACCGCCGCAGGTCGGGATTACCGCTCTCGCTCACGGCCCCATGCTGCCGCGACGCGCGCGGGGACGCAGGTCGGGGTGACAGGCTGCGTCGTATGTGGATCGGATGGCTCGAGCTCGACCTGCTTCTCGGGGACGTCCACTCCCTCAAGGAGAAGCGCTCCGTCGTGCGTCCGCTCGTCGCGGAGATCCGCCGTCGGTTCGAGGTGACGGCCGCCGAGGTCGACACACTCGACCTGCACCGGCGGGCGACCGTAGGGGCAGCCGCGGTCGCTGCCGACCGCCATCACGTCGTCGAGGTGCTCGACGCGGTGGAACGCCTGGTCGCGGGCCGTCCAGAGCTCGAGCTGCTCAGCGCCCGTCGCGGTCTTCAGACCAGCGACGACTGACCGTTGCGTCGCTGCTCGCGCCGGGGGTGGACCGGGGGTCCCTGCGCCCACGGTTGACTGGAGCCCGTGCAGACCGCCTCCCTGATCCAGGTGGACGACACCTCCGGGTACGTCACCCTTGCCGTTCTGGTTGCCGCGTTGGCCGGTCTCGCGGCCCTGGTGAACCGGCTGAGCGGGCTCGGTCACGCCCGGGACGATCTCGTCGCGGCCGCTCGGGCAACCCTGCAGCTGGCCGTGGTCGGGCTGGTGATCGCCGCGGTGCTGCGGTCGTGGTGGCTGACCGCGGCGTTCGTCGCGATGATGGCGGCGGTGGCCTCGACCACCGCTGGTCGGCGACTGGCTCGACAGGGTCGGTGGCCCCTGGCGTGCGTTCCGGTGTGTCTCAGCGCTCTGCCGGTGACGGCCGTGCTGTTGTTGAGCCGGCTGGTCCCGACCACGCCGATTGCCGTCGTGCCCATCGTCGGCATCCTGGTCGGCGGCGCGATGACCGCTACGACGCTGGCCGGGCGGCGTACTCTCGAGGGCCTTCGTCAGCGTCGGGGCGAGGTCGAGGCAGCGCTTTCCCTGGGCCTGCTCGACCGCGACGCCCGGCTGCTGATCGTCCGCGACGACGCCGCTCTCGCGCTGTTGCCGGGCCTGGACCAGACTCGCACCGTCGGACTTGTCACCCTGCCGGGCGCGTTCGTGGGCATGCTGCTCGGCGGCGCGACGCCGCTGCAGGCGGCGGCGGTGCAGCTGTTGGTGCTGGCGGCGTTGCTGCTCGTCCAAGCCGTGGCCACGGCCACGACCCTGGAGCTCGTCGCCCGCGGCGGCTTCGACTGACCACGGCGGCACGGGCGACGCAGCCGGCACTCCGGACCGTCACAACGATCGTCGTCGCACTCGGTACCGGTGCTCCGGCCGGCCGGTCGTCCCGTAGCTGATGTCGAGATCCACGAGCTGCCGACGCAACAACGAGGCCAGATAGCGCTGCGCCGTCGGCCGACTGGCGCCGAGAGTGTTCGCGACGTCCGAGGCGCCGACGGGCTCGGCAGCCGCCTCGACGATCTGCAGGACCTTCGCCATGGTCGGGGGTAGCGCCGTCCCGGGAGTCGGACGTGCCTTGTGGGTGCGCCGGTTGAAGAGCTCGTCGACGAGCTCTTGGTCGGCCCTCGTCGAGTCCCGCAGCCGCTCTCGCCAGGCGCGATATCCCTCGAGCTGCTCTCGCAACGCGCCGACCGGGAACGGCTTGACGAGGTAGTAGAAGGCGCCCAGCTGCAAGGCCGCTCGAACCGTCTCGATGTCACGGGCAGCAGTCACCGCGATGACGTCCGGCTGCCGCCCTTCGCCGTCCCCCAGGCGCCGCATCACCTCCAGCCCCGAGCCGTCGGGCAGGTACATGTCGAGCAGGACCACGTCGGGGGTGGCCTCCCCGGTAAAGGCGACCGCCTCCGCGCTGGTATGCGCCTCGCCGACGACGGAGAACCCCGAGATCCGACTCACGCTCAGGGCGTGAGCATGCGCGACGTGGTAGTCGTCGTCGACCACCAGAACCGTCAGGTCGGTCGGGGTCATCGCGCCGAGCCGTTCACGGGTACCGGAGCTCGAGCTCCTGCGGCTGCTTGGGACGTCGACCGGGCCATCGGCATGACCGCGGTGAAGGTCGCTCCCTCCCCGCAGGAGACGTCGATGCGGCCGCCCGCCCGGTTGACCAGCCGGTGCACCAGCGCCAGACCGATGCCGCGGTGGATGCCGTCTCTCGAGCGTTTCGTCGTGTAGCCGTCGACGAAGACGTCACCGACATGCTCGGCCGCGATGCCGGGGCCGGTGTCGCTCACCTGCATGTGGATCCGGTCGGCGCTTTCCAGCACGAGGACGGTGACCGTTCCTCGCGGGTGGCTCGCGACGTTGGTGGGGTCGTCCGCGACGGCGTCCACGGCGTTGTCGATGAGGTTGCCGAGCACGGTCACGATGGGCAGCGCGTCGAGGTCACGAGACTCCAGGCGGCTGGCCGGGTCGAGCACCAAGGCGACGTCGCGTTCGGCCGCGATGGTGGTCTTGGAGACCAGCAGCGCGGTCACTACGGGGGCGGCGATGTGAGTCCGGAACTGTTCGCTGGCCAGCTGGGTATGCGCAGCGATCTCGCGGCTGTAGGTGGTCGCTTCCTCGGTCTCGCCCAGCTCGAGCAGCGTCGCCAGGACATGGACTCGGTTGGTGAACTCGTGCTCCTGAGCGCGCAACGCCGTCGTCAGGCTCGACACCGAGTCCAGCTGACGCAGCAGTCCCTCCATCTCGGTGCGGTCCCGGATGGTCACCACCCACCCGGCCATCCGGTCACCGACGTGCACCGGCATGCGGTTCAGCACGAGCAGGTGGTCGTCGGTCACCGTGACGCGGTCCTCTCCGGTGACCTCGCCGGTGATGATGTCGCGCAGCTGGCCTGGAGGCAGGGAGGCCTCGACCGGCTCACCGAGCTGGACGCCCGGGCTGCCCAACAGGCGCCGCGCCTCGTCGTTGACGACGTTCACCCGACCACGGGCGTCGATCCCGACGACTCCTTCCCGGATCCCGTGCAGCATCGCCTCACGTTCCTGCACCAGGGCGACGATCTCGGCCGGTTCGAGCCCGAACGTCACCCGCTTGATGGTGCGAGCCAACACCAGGGACGCCACCACCCCGATGCCCAGGACCGCTGCGGTGTACAGGATGACCCGTCCCATCAGGTCGGCGAACTGCGTACCGATCTCGGACTCGAGAATTCCCACGGACACCTCACCCACCGGAACCCCGGACCCGTCGAAGATCGGGGCCTTGACGTTGGCGGAGCGGCCCAGGCTCCCGTCATCCACTCCGGTATGCACCTGACCGTCCAACGCGACGACCGGCTCCTCGATCAGCTGGCCGATCAGCCCGGGGTTCGGGTGCGAGTAGCGCCGCCCGTGAGCATCGATGATGACGACGTACGAGGCACCGGCTCCCGCCCGGATACGTTCCGCCAACCCCGGTAAGGCCTTGCCGGGGTCGCCGTCGGTGACCGCCTTTGCGACGTCGGCGCTGTCCGCCACGGCGACGGCGATGCTCCGAGCCTGCTGAACGGCATTCCGGTCGGTGAGTGCGCCGGTCTCGCGGGAGTAGAGCAACAACCCGATGGCCATGGTCGCTGCGACGATCCCGAGGACAGCGAGCAGGATCCGGGCGGCCAGAGTCCTGCCGAAGGTCACACCGCTCTCCTTTCGGTTCAGGCGCGTCACACGCGGGCGACCACCCTGTCGCCAGTCGTCAAGCATGGCTGACCCAAATGCACAAAACCATTGCTATCGCGGCTAACTACCCGAACGCGCACAAGGCTGGTTGCGAGCCGGGTCCTCTTCCTACCGTTACGCACCTCAACGACGAGCACCGTAGGAACAGGAGGCCGGCCCATGGCGGCAATCGAGCTGCGCAACGTCACGAAGCGCTTTGCCACAGCTGACGGAGGCGTCTACACGGCGCTCGCCGACCTGTCGATGACCGTCGAGGAAGGCCAGTTCTGCGCCGTCGTGGGCCCGACGGGGTGCGGCAAGTCGACGACCCTGACCCTCGTCTCAGGACTGGAGCGACCGTCAGCAGGCGAGGCGCTGGTTCGTGGTGTGCCCGTGAAAGGAATCGACTCCTCGACGGGCTTCGTCTTCCAGCAGGATGCCGTTTTTCCCTGGCGCACGGTGCTGGACAACGTGTCCGCGGGACCCACCTACCGTGGTGCCGGCAGCAAGCAGGCGGTGGCGCTGGCGCGCGACTGGCTACGCCGCGTCGGACTCAACGGCTTCGAGGACCGTTACCCGCACCAGCTCTCCGGCGGGATGCGAAAGCGCGTCGCCCTCGCGCAGACCTTGATCAACCAGCCGCGCGTCCTGCTCATGGACGAACCCTTCAGCGCCCTCGACGTGCAGACCCGAGCCATCATGTCCACCGAGCTGCTGAGCCTGTGGGACCAGACCAAACCTGCGGTCGTCTTCGTCACCCACGACCTGGAAGAGGCCATCGCGTTGGCCGACAAGGTCGTGGTCCTGACCGCGGGCCCCGGCACGGTCAAGGCCGAGTTCGAGATCGACCTGCCGCGCCCACGCGTCGTCCAGGAGATCCGGTTCGACGAGCGCTTCACCCGCCTCTACGAGCAGATCTGGGAGGCGCTGCGAACCGAGGTCGAGGAAGCGTATGCGCGCTCGACGCGGGCCGTGGAGAAGGCGTCATGAGCGCCCCCGTCCTCGCGACTTCTGCGCGCCCAGGAAAGCAGCCCGAGAGTATCGGCCAGGACCCGCATCCGACGTCGACGGTTGGCGCTGGCCGCCCTCAGGACCGCCATCCTGGTCGTCGTCCTCCTCGCCTGGCAGCTCGGCGTCAAGGCGGGGACCATCGACCCCTTCTTCTGGGGCGAGCCGGCCGGAATCTGGCAACAGCTCGTCGACTGGGTCACGGTCGGCACCCCGCAAGGTTCCCTCGGTGCGCAGATCCTCGTCACCCTCGAGGAAGCCGTGATCGGCTTCATCATCGGATCGGTACTAGGCATCGTGTTCGGAATCGCCCTGGGACGCATACGAATCCTGTCCGAGCTGTTCGCGCCCTTCCTCAAGGCCGCCAACTCCATCCCGCGCATCATCCTCGGGTCCATCTTCACCGTCGCGTTCGGCTTCGGGATCCAGTCCAAGATCGTCCTTGCGGTCGTCCTGGTCTTCTTCGGGGTGTTCTTCAACGCCTTCCAGGGCAGCCGCGAGGTCGACCGGAACCTCGTCGCGAACGCCCGACTGCTGGGGGCGTCTCGTTGGCAGGTCACGCGTGACGTCGTCCTGCCGTCCGCCTTCACGTGGATCCTCGCCAGCCTCCACATCAGCTTCGGCTTCGCCCTGATCGGCGCCCTCGTCGGGAGAGATCCTCGGCTCCAACCAGGGACTGGGCCTGCTGATTCGCTCGTCCCAGAACAACTTCAACATGAACGGCGTGATCGCCGGCATGGTGATCGTCGCCGTGATCGCGCTGAGCGCCGAAGGGCTGATCACAGCCCTGGAGAACCGCCTGCTGCGGTGGCGGCCGCCGCAGCTGCACGGGACCGCCGCCATCGAGTGACGCCCGACACCACCTTCTTCCCCTGCGCACCTGCCCCATCTTCAAAGGAGAGACCATGAACCACCGCACCGTGACGGCTGCCGCGACCGCCCTCGTCGCCGCCGTCGCCCTGGCCGGCTGCGCCAACAACGCCGCCGGCACCACTACCGCTGCAACCAGCGCTGATGCTTCCGCACCATCCCTCACCATCATGGTGGGCGGCCTCAGCAAGCAGATCTACCTGCCGTTCATGCTGGCCAAGCAGCTCGGCTACTACGACAAGATCGGGGTCAACGTCAACCTCGTTGACGAGCCGGCGGGCGGCGACGCCACCCAGAACATGCTGGCCGGTCAGGTTCAGGGCGTCGGCGGCTTCTACGACCACAACATCGCGTTGCAAGCCCAGGACAAGTACTCGGAGTCGGTCGTCTCGATGCTTCAAATCCCCGGGGAGGTGGAGCTGTGTCGCAGCGACCTCAAGGGCGTGGTCAACAGCCCCGCTGACTTTACGGGGCGGTCGCTGGGGATCACCGACACCGGGTCGTCCACGGACTTCCTGACGCAGTACCTGGCCAAGAAGAACGGCGTGGACCCATCCGCGACCACGAGGCGCGGAGTCGGGGCCGGTCAGACCTTCATCGCCGCCATGAAACAGAAGGCCATCGACTGCGGCATGACCACCGAACCCACCGTGTCGCAGGCGCTGTCGGACGGGACCGCCTTCATCCTCCTCGACATGCGCACCGCCGAAGGGTCCAAGGCCGCACTCGGCGGGACGTACCCGGCGACCTCCCTGTACATGTCCACCGACTACGTCGACAAGAACAAGGACACGGTGCAGCGGCTCGTCAACGCATACGTCGCCACGCTGACCTGGATCCAAGGCCACTCGGCCCAGGAGATCGCTGACAAGATGCCCGCCGACTACTACAAGGGGGTTGGCAAGGATGCCTACGCGGCAGCCCTCAACAGCGAGAAGGGGATCTTCAACCCCACCGGCGTGATGCCGACCGACGGACCCGCGACGTGCCTGGCCGTTCTCGGGGCGTTCAACGACAAGGTCAAGGGAAAGCAGATCGACCTCGCCAAGACCTACACCGACGAGTTCGTCAAGGCGGCGAAGCCGGTCTCCTGAACGCGCCGTACCCCACAGGGGTGGCCGCCCACCGGCGGCCACCCCTGTTGTCGTTCGCCGCGTCATGTCGGAGGGCGATGGGTGTCTTCACTGGTAGAGGGCCGCGCATCGCGTCGCCTCCGACCGGGCCCTACAGCGTGTTCCTCGATGACTCTCGGTCAGGACCCGAACTACCTCCGTAAGGGTGTGGTAGAACGCCCCTTGGGGTGGGAAGACTGGAAGTCCAGCGAAGGGGGCTCGCTACACAAGTCGGTCACGGTTCATGAGCGATGGGAGCGCGGGAATGAGCGTCGTGAAGACGATATGGGCGTCGGTCCAGGGTGACCCGGTATTCATGCGTCGGGTCAACGGGTGGCTGGCGATCTTCTGGATCGTGATGATCCCCGTCTCGATGTGGCGGGGCTGGCTCAACTCCGTCGTCTACGTCTCCGCGCTGTCGCTGTGGGCGTTGGTATCGGGGCACTGGTCCGCATGGCAGGCCGCCCGCGTCGAGGTGCGCCAGCAGGAGGAAGCACAGGAAGCCAAGCACCGCGACGTCCCCGCAGAAGTGGTCGACGCCATCATCCAGAGGACGACCGTCGACCCGAAGCGGCCGCAGGCGTCTCCGGGTCAGGCCACCTTCAAGGGCGCCTGACGCTGGCCTCGAGCGCGGTCCGCGCTCGAGCGAGTGACCGGGACGCCATCAAAGCCCGCGACGGACGCCGGCGTACCGGGCACGATGTCGGTGTGCCGCTCACCATCTCCCTGCTCGCCGACCGACCCGACCTCGTGGGACCCATGTGGGACATGCCCAAGTCGTGGCCGGAGTTCATGCGCCATGACCCCATGGGCGGGCTCTACTACAACAACGTCGAGACGCGGTTCGCCGACTTCGTCGTCGTGGCGCAGGACGACACCGGTGAGGTTGTCGGGTGCGGCTACTCGGTTCCCTTCGTGCTCGGCGGACGACCCGTTGCCCGACGACGGGTGGGACTTCGTGGTCCGCAACGCGTTGCTGGCCAACCTCGAGTGGCGAGAAGCCGGACGCTCTCTCGGCGGTCGAGATCGCTGTCCATCCCGACCACCAGGGCACCGGCGTCTCCGGCCGGTTGCTGGAGGCCATGCGCGAGAACGCGGCGCGGCGGGGGTTCGCGCAGCTCGTCGCGCCGGTCCGTCCCAACGGGAAGACCGACGTGCACGAACCCATGTCGACGTATGCGTTCCGGGTGCGCGAGGACGGCCTGCCGGTGGACCCGTGGCTGCGGGTGCACGTGCGGGCGGGTGGCCGCATCGCGAAGGTGGCCCCGCGCTCGATGGTCATCCCCGGAACCCTCACGCAGTGGCGGAAGTGGACCGGGCTGCCGTTCGACAAGACGGGCCCGGTCGTCGTGCCTCACGCGCTCACGCCGGTCAGCTGCGACGCTGAGCACGGGGTCGCAGCGTACGTCGAGCCGAACGTGTGGGTCGTGCACCGCACCGGGCGTTGATCCGGCCTTGATGAACGGCTGGCCAAGGCGTTCCCGGTCGCGTGACGCGGCCGCAGGAGCGCGGGCTCTCAGCTCCCGTATTCGGCGCGTCGTCCTGCTCCGGGTCAGCGCTGACGCAGAAGCTGTCCATCCGCGCGGTTCTCGTTCGTTCTGTTGTCAGCGCCGGCGCCGGGCCGGCCGAGGCAGAGGAGACTGTGATGGCGCAGTACGCAGCGTTGATCTACGAACAGGGCGACCCCGACTGGAGCACCTTGGACACCCCAGAAAAGCAGCAGGTCATGGGTGAGTACGGCGCGTTCGGAGCGACCGCCGCCGCCGTCATGCGAGGAGGAGCGGCGCTCTTCCCGACCACCAGCGCGACGACCGTCCAGGTGGAGGGCGGCAAGGGCGGGAAGGTGATGACCACCGACGGCCCGTTCGCGGAGAGCAAGGAGGTCCTGACGGGCTTCTACCTCCTGGAGTGCACCGACCTCGACGACGCCGTCCGGTGGGCGGCGCAGATCCCGGCCGCCTGGACCGGCAAGGTCGAGGTACGGCCGGTCATCGAGTTCGGCGGTTCCGACGGCTGACCGTCGCGACGCGCACGCCGCCCTCTCCCGGCTGGTCCGGGACGAGGGTGCGCGTGTTCTCGCCACTCTCGTCCGGACGACGGGGTCGCTCGAGCTCGCCCAGGACGCCGTGCAGGACGCCGTCGTACGCGCCCTGGACGCCTGGGCGCGGGACGGCATACCGGCCGAGCCCCGAGCCTGGCTGACCCTGACCGCTCGCCGGCGAGCCATCGACCTGCTCCGGCGGGAGCGCGTGCGCGTCGGCAAGGAAGCCGCCTCGGCCGCCCTGTTGGCTCTGCTGGACGCCGACGACCCCGGGGTAGCCGACGCTGCACTGCCGGATGACAGCGTCCTGCGCGACGACCTGCTCAGGCTGCTCTTCACCTGCTGTCACCCGACGCTGTCCACCGAAACGCAGACGGCCTTGGCGCTGCGCACCCTCTGCGGCCTGACCACCGCCGAAGTCGCCAGCGCCTTGCTCGTCAGCGAAGCGACGATGGCCAAGCGCCTGACGAGGGCTCGGCGCAAGATCGCCACGGCCGGCATTCCCTACCGCATCCCGACCGCCGACGAGCTGCCCGCCCGCCTCGACGGCGTCCTCACCACCGTCTACCTGCTCTTCAACGAGGGGTACCACGCGAGCGCTGGGGCTACCCCCGTGCGGCGCCGGCTCTCGGCCGAGGCGATCCGTCTGGCGACCCTCTTGCGCGAGCTGCTCCCCGACCAGATTCCGGTCTACGGGCTCGAGGCGCTCCTCCGCCTCCACGACGCACGCAGCCCCGCGCGCCTGGACCCGGCCGGTGACCCGGTCCGCCTCGCCGACCAGGACCGGGCTCTCTGGGATGGCACGCAGATCCGGCAGGGCCTGTCCTTGCTGGGAGTCGCGCTACGACTCTCGAACGCCCAGCCGGATCCGTATGTCGTTCAAGCCGCCATCGCCGCGTGTCACGATCTGGCGTCCACATGGGAGGCGACGAACTGGGCCGCGATCGTCAGCTGGTACGACGTGCTGCTGGCCGTCCACGACACCCCCGTCGTCCGGCTCAACCGGGCCATCGCCATCATCGAACGCGACGGCACGGAAGCCGGCTTGACCGAGATCGACGCCCTCCGCGACACCGGCTCGATGCCGGACTACCTGCCGCTCACTGCGGCCCGTGCCGAGCTGCTCGCCCGGGCCGGGCGGCTCGACGAGGCGCGCGTCGAGTTCCGCGCGGCAATTGCCTTGCCGGGCAACGATGCCACCAAACGGGAGCTCGGCCGTCGGCTCGACGAGCTCATGGCCCGCCCGCACCATACCGTCCCGGCTCCATCGGATTCCTGACGACGCATGTCGATCTGCTCCGGGTTGTGTCGAGCGGTCAGCCGGTCGGGCTGTTCGTCGTGCCGGTCGTCGGCGGCGCGGGTGGCACCGGTGAGTTGACGTAGATCTGGTCCAGCACCTTCAGCATGAGCACCACGGCCGTGTACTGGTTGTTCAACGCCATGGTGAGGTTGCCCCAGATGACGAGGGTCATGTCGTTGTTCGGGTCGTAGAGCGCTTCGCTGTTGAAGCCTGGAGTCTGGCCGCCGTGCAGGTCGATGACGTTCTGTCCCCATCGAAGCTCGGCGATCCCGTACCCGTACCAGTTGTACGAGTTCTTGGGGTTTTCCATCTTCGCGCTGTCCTGCCAGATCTTCTGGTACTCGGCGTTGAACACCTTGCCTCCCCCCAGGGCCCGGATCCACGTGGCGAGGTCGGCGGCGGTGGAGGTGACGGCTCCGGCCGCGAAGGAGAAGGAGTGGTTGATGTCGGTGTAGTCCTTCGGTTTCAGCGTCCCGGCCTTCGCCTCCGCCTCCTGCGCCGGGGTGTACGGAGGCCGGCCCGTCATCATGGTCGAGGAGCTGCCGTAGAGGTACCCGTGCGAGAACGGCTCGGGGATCGTGCTGGACGTTACTGGGGAGAACATCGTGTTGGTCAGGCCCAGGGGCTTGAACAGCCGGTTCTCGAACACCGTGGCCAGCGGCTTGCCCTCGAGCTGTTCGACGATCAGTCCGAGGATGACGAAGTTGGTGTTGCTGTACTCGTAGTCGGCGCCGGGCGCGAAGTTCGGCGGGTGGGCGAAGGCGATGTCCAGCAGCTCTTGCGGCGTCCACGCCCTCGTCGGCGTGTTGTCGAGGCTGTTGACGATGGTGTCGGAGTCGGTGAAGCTGTAAAGGCCGCTGCGCATCTCCAGGAGCTGAGCGATGGTGATGTTGGCGCCGTTGGGAACCTGAGGAACGTACTTCGACACGGGGTCGTCGAGCCGCAGCCTGCCGTCTTGAGCCAGGAGCAGGGTCGCCGCCGACGTCATCGTCTTGGTCACCGACGCGATGCGGAAGTGGGTGTCGACGGTGGGCAGCTTCTGCTCGCCGATGGTGGTGGTGCCGGACGCGGCCGTGAACTCGCCTTGCGGCGTGCGCAGCAGCACCAGGAAGCCCGGCACCATCAGCTGGCGTGCCGTCTCGTCCACCAGGGACTGCAGGGCGGCCTTGTCGATCGTCTTCAAGCCCGAGGCCGCCGCAGTCGTTGCCGACGGTGTGGTGGCGGGGGTCGGGGCCGAGCTGCACGCCGCGGCGAAGAGGACGAGAGCGGTGGCCACGGCAGCGACCGACGCGCGCCGACGGGCTGCGCGACTCAGGCGAGGTCCGGTCATCGCGGTGCCTCCGTCGAGCTCTGTTCGATGGCAGGTCGCATCTTCGGTCCTCCTGGGTCGGGCGGTGTCGGATCGGCGTGCAGCGCGGACGCCATTCGTGCGAACCACAACGGGTTGATCACGTCGTCCTCGTCGCGCAGCATCGAGGGGTCGTAGCCCGGGTCGAGGCAGTTGATCTCGCCCTCGGACTCGTCGGGATCCTGGAACCGGAGCGACAGCATCGGCCCGACGCGGCGGATGACGCCGCTCGACGCGTCCACGGCGACCAACCGGTCACGCAGCGTGTGCAGCTCGGCCTCGTCGGCCACGGTGAAGCCAAGGTGGTCCAGTCGTCCCCGTTCGAACATCGCCGGGCTGAAGCCGCCTACGGTCGGCGTCGTAGCCCGGCATCTCGAAGACGTGGAGCATGACCTCCCCGGCGGAGAGCACGGCTTGTCGCCCGTGCCCGGGTCCGGGGCCGAGCACCAGGGTCGTCTCGAGGCCGATGACCTCCTCGTAGAAGGCGCGGTAGCCGTCCAGGTCGCCGGTCACCACTGCGACGTGGCTGACGCCGCACGGCACGCTCACCGAGCTGCGGTCCGTGTGGGTCCCCATACCCAGGAGGCGTTCACCGGGGTGGAACGAATCGTTCCATGCGGTTCCGAACGGGGGTCAGGCGGAGCGCCCTTCGGTGGTGTCCACCCGCCACGACATCGCGGCGGCTGGGTCCGGCAGGTAGATGCAACGGCCGCCGGTGCGGACCGAGTCGTCGAGGTGGGCGCCGAGCAGCGGCGCCTGGACGGCAACCGCCGCAATCGCCCGTCGAAGGCTGCGCACCACGTTGATGCGGGCTCGTTCGGCGTCGGACCCGGTCGGACGGTCCCGACCGCCGAGGCCGACGGCGCGCTTCAGCTCTCGCAGCAGGGCGTCCATCTCGACGTGCGCCCGTTCGCTGCCGACGGGGTCGTTGCCCTCTTCGGCATCGTCGATCTCGGCCTGCAGCTCCACCAGCCGACGGCGGTACTCCCGTTTCGACCGGGCGTCCAGGCCGGCGCCCAGGTCAGCGGCGATCGACCCGTGCGTCCGGCCGGTGAGGTCGAGAACCGTCAACTCGACGCCCGGCGAGGCCAACAGCCGAGCGAGCTGCCTCAGGCCGTTGCTGTCGGGCAGCCGAGCGTGGCCGAACGGCGTGTCGAAGGCCCACGTCGGACCGTCACAGCGCACCCACGCCGTGGCCGCCGGGGCCGGCGGCGACGCCTCCTGAGTTGAGCGGAGGACGCCGCAGGCGAGCCCGAGAGCCTGGGCCTCGGCCCGGAGGGACTCCGGCTCACCGTCGCTTCCGCCGACGAGCACGAGGGCATCGGCGAGGTGGTCGAGGCAGTGGACCAGCAGCGGCGGGGAGGGCATCGACCGCGCGAGCTCCACCGCGGTGCGGTGATGCGTGATGGCGCTACGCAGGTCACCGTCGAGCACTGCGAGCCGGCCCAGGACGTCGTCGACCGGGAGCCCGGCACTGTGGCCGCCACCCACGTTGAGCAGCCCGGCGTACGGCAGCAGCGCCCGGTAGCTGCGCCCGGCGTATGCGGTCGCTCCTGCCCGGGCGACCGTGTCGGCGAAGACCCTGAGCAGGTTGTCGCCGGTCATGGACCGCAGCAGCACGTCCGGCTCGGGCCCGTAGCGGTGCAGGACGTCGTGCATGCTGGCGCTGTCGCCGAACAGCTGCGCGCCGAACCCTCGTTGCACCTGGAAGACCGGCGAGGGCACGTCCGCGATCATCGCCGAGGTGAGGTGGTGGAGCTCCTCGGCGGCGGCGTCGGGATGGCGGTACAGGTCGACGAGCATCACTCGGTGGATGGCTTCGCACCCGGTCACCACCAGGGCCTCGACGTGACCGGTGCCGACGCGTACCGCTTCCTCCATCGACGCGACGGCCGCCTCGCGGCTTCCGCTGAGCGCCAACAACGTTGTTCGTTGCACGAGGGCGGTATGCCGCCAGCCGGGTGAGGGGAGCAGGGCGGCCAGCACCTCGGCCCGCGCCAGAGCGAGGCTGGCCGCGCCGAGGTCACCGCGGTTCAGGTAGTAGCCGGCGCGACGTTGGTGCCCACTCATGGCCAGGTCCGACCGACCGGCCCGCACCGCGAGGGTGACGACCTCGTCCGACGCGACCAGCCCGGCGTCGATCTCCGCCGGCGTCGTCGGCGCCATCGAGTGGTCCAGCAGGGCTTGAGCGACGAGGACCGGGTCGCCCGTCGACCGGGCCACGGCCACCGCTTCGTCGGCCCACGCCGCCACCTGGTCGGTCGCGTCGACGTCGGCGCGGCCGACGATGGTGAGACGCCCCAACAAGGTCGCCCGCAGGTGGCGCTCCTCGGCCGGGAGTGCCTGCAGCGCGTCCTCGAGCCGTCGCATACGGGGCAGGTCGGGCACGAACGCGGAGGCGAACAGGTTCGCGCCGATCTCGGCGCGGGCGCGCAACACCGGGTCTGCGGCGGAGCGGGCCAGGTCGGCGGCTTCCTGGTAGCACGACAGCGCCCGGTCCAGGTCACCCAGCCAGGTCAGGACGTCGGCCAGGTCGAGCTCGACCCGCGCGCGCAGCTCCGGAAGCTCGACGCAGGCGGTGGCCGTTTGCTCGGCCTCCGCCAGAAGTCCGGCGGCGCGCGCCTGTCGGCCGGCGGCCACGAGCTCCGTCGCGACCTCACACGTGCTCGCCACGGCATCGGCGATCGCGGCGGTCGTCGTCGCGGCTCTCAGCCGGTGGCCGACGGCCCAGGCCCGGGCGTCGAGGCCGCCCACGGCCTCCCACGCCGACGCCAGCCGGGCCTCGAGCGGATGCACGTCCCCGAGACGAAGTGCGGTCTCGGCGAACAGCGCATGCCGAAAGCGCACACCGGCCGGCGAGACCTGGTCGAGGACCCCCTCGCGAAGGGCCGGCTGCAGCAGCTCCAGCAGCTCTCCGCTGGACCGGTCGGTCGCCGTCGCGATCAGCTCGAGGGGCGTGCCCGGACCGGCGACGGCGGCCGTCGCCAGCCCCTGAAGCGTCTCGTCGTCGAACCGCTCGAACGAGCCCCGGAGGACCTCGCTGATCACCCCGCTGCCACCGGGCGAGCGGACGAGCTCCTGGACGAACAGCGGGTTGCCTCCGGTGCGGGCGTGCAGGGCCACGGCGTCGATTGGGCTGGCCGCCGAGCCGGCGGTTTCCGCCAGCGCCAGCTGGTGAACGGCGTCGACGTCGAGTCCGTCGAGGTCGACGACCCGTGAGGCTTTCCGCAGGTCCGCCAACGATGGCATGTCCACCTCGTGGTCGCGGCTGGTGGCAACGAACGCGATCCGAGCGTTGTCCAGGGCTTCGGGCAGGTGCTGGAGAACCCAGATCGCCGTCGGGTCGGACCAGTGCACGTCCTCGAGAACGACCAGCGCCGGTGCCGACGCGGACAGCGCGTCGGTGAGGTTCTCCAGGTAGTCCCACCGACGCACGTCGGCCGAGAGCGTGACGTCCGGGAACGGCTCGACCCCGAGCGCGCGGTGCACCCCGCGCCAGAGCCCCATCGGCTCTCGCCAGGTCCGGTCGGACATGCCCCTGAGCACCCGCATGTCCGCGGCCCGCGCGATCTCGGCCGCCTCGTTCACGAGACGCGTCTTTCCGATCCCCGGTTCGCCGACCACCAGGGTGATGAGTGACCGCCCGGATCGGGCGGTGTGGAGAGAGGCCTCGAGCAGCGCCACCTCGCGCTCCCGGCCGACCAGCGCACCCGGGAGTCCCGAAACCTTCAGCCGGTCGCCAGACGGCACCGCTCAAGCGTCTCAGACAACGAACCATTCCGTACCGATGTCCAGGCGACCAAGGGGACTCCGATGCCGATCTCGAGCGACCTGGGTGCGCTCGCTTGGGGCCATGCCCCTCCCAAACGGTCCGCCACGGCGCGCCGCACGGAGACGCATACCTTCAGCTTTCGACCCGCACGGCTGCGGCGGTCGCCGCGACGGCGAGGGCAGCCGCCGGGACGTCGGTGGCACCCGACGCCGTTACGAGCTCCGCTGCGGCGGTCGCCGGTCGGGCTCCCCCGCCGGCGCAGTCCCCGGCTCGAGGTCGGTGTGGACGCCGGCGCGTCCGAGAGCGGGACCGGTGCCTCCGGCGTACCCCAGCTCGTTGCCGGCGACAGAGACGGCGACCTTTTCCTGCTCCAGCGCGTCACGCATCTCCTTCGGCGCGACGGCGCGGGCGACGTGCCACCCCAGGAGGGCGACGATGGTCCCCAGCGCGATGCCGCTGAGAGAAAAGCTGGTGCTGAAGGTCAGCGACACGTTCCCGATAGCCAAGATGATCCCGGCCGCGAGCGGGACGAGGTTGACGGGGTTGGCGAAGTCGACTCGGTTCTCCTTCCAGATCTTGGCGCCGAGCAGGCCGATCATCCCGTAGAGGACCACGGTGATGCCGCCGAGAACGCCACCGGGGGTGCCACTGATGATGGCGCCGACCTTCGGGCAGAAGCCCAGCAGCACCGCCACGAGCGCCGCCACGTAGTACGCCGCCGTGGAGTAGACCCGGGTCGCCGCCATGACGCCGATGTTCTCGGCGTACGTCGTCGTCGGCGACCCGCCGACGGCCGAGGAGATCACGGTGGCCAGTCCGTCGGCGCCGATGGCCCGGCCGAGATAGGGGTCGAGATCTGCGCCGGTCATCTCGCTGACGGCCTTGACGTGGCCTGCGTTCTCGGCGATCAGAGCGATGACCGCCGGCAACGTCAGGAGGATAAAGCTGCCGGAGAAGGACGGCGCGTGAGCCGACGGCAGGCCGAACCAGTCCGCTCCACCGACCGCCTCGAAGCTGGTGCGGAAGTGCGACGTCACCTTGCCCTCGGACGCGGAGAACGAGGTGATCTGCCCGGCGGTCTTGTCGAGGATCCAGGACAGGACGTAGCCGAAGACCAGGCCCAGGAAGACCGAGATGCGTGCCGCGAATCCGCGCAGCATCAGCGAAGCCACGATGACGAAGACCATCGTCAAGAAGGCGACCCACTGGTCCTGCGGCCAGTAGACCCCGGCCACGACGGGGGCCAGGTTGAAGCCGATCAGCATCACGACGGCGCCGGTGACCGCGGGCGGCAGGACCGTATGGATGACGCCGGCGCCGACGAAATGGACCAGCAGGCCGACCAGGCCCAGCACCGCCCCCGAGACCAGGATGGCGCCGGTGACGCTGCCGCTGTCCCCGCCGCCGGCCCGGATGGCCGCGACCGCGCCGACGAACGACGCGCTGGTGCCGAGGTAGCTGGGCACCTTCCCGTTGACGATCAGCAGGAACAGGATCGTCGCCACACCGGACATCAGGATGGCGAGGTTGGCGTCGAGGCCCATGACCAGGGGGAAGACGAACGTCGCGCCGAACATGGCCACCACGTGCTGCGCGCCGATGCCGACGGTGCGTCCCCACGTCAGGCGCTCCTGTGGCGCCACCGCCTGGCCAGGCGCAGGGGTCCGGCCGTCACCGTTGAAGAGCGTCCATCCGAAGGCCATGCCGGCTCCCGTTTCGTCGTCCTGAGTGCACTGCTTGGTGAAGTGCGCGCGGCCAACTTAGACCTCGGCCGCGAGGTTGTATGCCGGTGCGCGATCGCCGCGACATGTGCACTCTGCGTGAGTGGATCCCGGGGAGGTCGCGGTGCGGGCACAAAGCGGTGCAGGACGACCCGAAGGTCGTGTGTCGCGGTGCAAGGGGCCCCTGAAAACGCGCGAACGGCGATGAGTTGCGGGGCGGGTTCGAGTCTTAGGTCAGATCCCAGTTCCACGTCAACCTGTGAGGCCTCATGAAACTGCTGCTGACATCCGGCGGCGTCACCAACGCGAGCATCCACTCGGCGCTCGTGCAGCTTCTCGGCAAGCCGGTCGCGGAGTGCCGCGCGCTCGTCGTCCCGACGGCGCAGTGGGGCCATCCGTCGTGCGGACCAGCCTCGGTACGCGGCTTGATAGCGGCCGAGCCCGACTTCCGGCACTTCTCCGGGCTGGGCTGGGCGTCCCTCGGAGTCCTCGAGCTCACGGCGCTGCCCACCATCGGCGCGCAGCGATGGATGCCGTGGATCCATGAAGCCGATGTGCTGTTGGTCGACGGTGGTGACGCGAGCTACCTGTGCCACTGGATGCGGGAGTCCGGACTTGCCGACCTGCTGCCCTCGCTGCCGGACCTGGTCTGGGTGGGAGTCAGCGCCGGAAGCATGGTGATGACACCTCGGATCGGGGAGCGTTTCGTCGAGTGGCCGTCCGCACGGGACGACCGCACCCTGGGGGTCGTCGACTTCTCCATCTTCCCGCACCTGGGTGCCTTCCCGACCAACACCATGGCCATGGCAGAACAGTGGGCTGCGGACATCGGCACCCTCGCCTACGCCATCGACGAACACACCGCCATCAAGGTGGTCGACGGATACGTCGAGGTGGTCTCTGAGGGGCATTGGACAAAGTTCGGGTCATAGCCGCGTACCGGACGGACACGCCTGCGCTGGGAATCCGGGTGATTACGCGAGTTCCTAGCCACGACAGGGACCCTGGTGGCCGCCCCCGCAATCGGCATGTCCGTCACCAGGCCTACAGCTGCCCCCACCACGGCTGACGGGCGAATCCACCATCGCCGCCGAGCCGATCTCGCAGCTCGCGGCGACCTCGCCACATGACTTTGCACCTGGCCGCAACCTTGACCACGCACTTGCTTTTTGCAAGTATGGACGCATGAGCCTCTTCATCACCTGCCCGGTCGAGAGCGTCGAGAGCGCGACCGCCTTCTACACCGCCCTCGGCTGGACCCTCAACCCACAGATGTCCGATCACAACGTGTCATGCTTCGCGATTGCGCCGGAGCAGTACGTCATGCTCGGCAGCCGCGCGATGTACGCCAACGTCGGCGGCGTCGAGGAGCGGGTCGGCGGACCCGACACCCCCTCCAAGGTCACCGTCTCATTTGACCTCGGCAGCCGCGAAGCGGTCGACGAGCTCATCCAGCGCGCCGACGACGCCGGCGGGCGGATCGGCGACACCGACGACTACCCCTTCATGTATCAACGCCAGTTCGACGACCCCGACGGCTACCACTACTCGCCGTTCTGGATGAAGCCGGAGACCGACCCGAACGCGTGAGCGACCTAGCTGCGGCCCTCAACGTCGTCGGAGCACGATGGGCCTTGCTCGTCGTGGAGCAGCTGCTCGACGGGCCGCAGCGATACGGCGATCTGCAGCGCGACCTTGGAGTGCCGACGAACATCCTCGCGACCCGCCTGCGCGAGCTCGAAGCAGCCGGCGTGCTATCCCGTCTACCCCTCCGGCACAACACCCGCGCCTACGCGCTGACCGAGCGCGGGCTCGCCTTGCGCGAGGCGATCGTCGCGCTCGGACGCTGGGGCAAAGAGGACGCCTAAGCCATGCCGATCACCCACCTGATCAGTACGGCCTGAGGCTTCGGCAGCGAAGTCGCGGCACCCAGACGACCGCAGCACCACCCAGCAGCCGGACACCCCTAATACGCCAATGCGTCTCTCCGCGCTTAGGGGCCACTCGTCCCGTTCAGTCAGTGATGACTCGTAGCCCAATACCTGGCTCGGTTCCAGCCCGTCAGGGGCCGGTCGGCCGTGGGGCACTCCACATGGTCCCTAGTCCGCCTCAGCCGGTATGCAGGTCCCCTCGCCGTGCGGGCGGCGATAGGTCGACTCTGCGCCCTCGGTCCGCCAGTCCACCCGCAAGTCGAGCGGTGGGTCGACCCCCGCGCCGGTGTCCGATGGGTCCTGCACCCGGGTCCTGGCCGGCTCGGCCGGAGCGGGCTTCGGAACGAGGGCCGGACTCCGGCGCACACTGCCGGACTCGGCGTCGGCCACGACGAGGCACCAGGTAAGGACGCCTCCCACGGCCGCGAACCAGAGCTGCCCGAACAACCCGGAGTTGAAGAACACCAGCGCGCCGCTGCCAGTGACGTAGCCGATGTTGGCCCGGCTCACGTCGTCGGTACCCGCCCACCAGAGCAGCACCCCGACGGCGCGGAGCACCGCCAGAGCAGCACAGAACCCGAGGAGCGCGGCCGCCGAGATTCGCGTCCGCCGGCCGGGCGTCGGCGTCCAGGACGACCGGCTCACCGTGAACCACAGCATCCCGACTGCCGGTAGGAGGACCATCGGGCCCACGTCGGTGTAGTCGGGCCACAGCGCCCACTGGGCCATCCGCAGTGAGAGGGGGATGTACTGCCCACCGCCGTTGCCGGGTCCCCGCAGCGGGAACAGCTGGACCCCAAGTCCGTAGAGCTGCTTGGCCACCCCGAGGGCCAGCGCGACGACGAGCACGACCGGGACCAAGCCGGGAAGCCCGGTCGGCCGCCGCAGGTCTGCCGCCTCGTCTGGCTGCACCGCCACACGACCTGAGTGTGCCCCCGGCTGAGCTCACGAGCTCCCGGGTAAAAGGCGCGGCTCGATCCGGGTTTCGACCGCCACGCCGTCCGCTCCCCACTCGACCCGGTATGCGGCCGCGCCCGTCCGCTTGCCGATGAGGGTCCTTCACTGACACCGCTTGGAGGGGCTGATCCTGCCATGAACGAGTACCGCCGGAGCCCGGCCGAAGTGACCCCTTTCGCCCAGTTAGACGCACATCGACTAGGGCTCCGCTTGACCCCATATGCCGATGAGCCCTCGTGCCGATGAGCCCCCATCAGGTACCCCTGATGTGCCGCTTTGAAGATTGTTATCCTGGCTGAACCCGTGCTGAAGCGTCTCCGCACACGAGACGACCACAGACGGTGGCAGTTCCCGTCTGCGGGCCCGTCATGTCGCGGTACCAGCTGGCAGAGGCTTTCCGCGCTGCCGCAACGCCTCTGACTCGACCTGATACTGACGTCGCCCTGCGGTTTCCGTGGCTGAGCGTCTTCCCGCCCATACGGCACGCGGGTAGGCTCGCGTTGTAGATCCCGCAAGCGACCCGCCCGCAACATGAGGGCGGTCTTTTGGCCTTCGTCGAGCCAGCAGGCAGCCCGCGCGACATCCATGTAGCCGTATCGGGGAGGACCGGATGGCCGCCACCGAAGACGTTCAGGCCGACCTGGTCTCTGATGACACCGTGCGCCGGCTAGCCGAGGCCGCTCTTGGGCAAACCCGCTTGGACCGGCTGACCGATCAGGTAGCCGGGCTTAGACGACAATTTCCCGATCCGACAATACCCAACGCCTTCCTCGCCAGCGTGGAAAAGGAACGGGCGTCGCTGTTGCGTAATCGGCGTCGGTACGGCTCCGGTCTTCGACGTGGCCCAGGCTCGACTGGATGCGAGCGTTGTCGCGATCAGCGACCTGCTGTTCCCGTGGCAGACACTCAACCTGCCGTACATGACCGAGGGTATCAACGAAACGCCGGGCGCCGCCGATACCGAAGGTGAGATCGCCACAGCTGGACTGTTCGCCGGCGGCCTCGGTTACGGTGGCACGCTGAGCCAGGATGGCAGCAATGGGCCGGCGGAACGGTGGTGGATCCACAACTGGCGCAACTCGGCCGTCTTTCCGACCGCCCCCCAAACCGGGCGCCTGTACTACCGCTTCACCGTCGACTCCGAGTGTCACATCTACCGGGCACCTGTCCAGTACGGCAGCGTCCGCGAGTTCGTCACCATCGGCACGACCGGTGACGTCGCTTCCCAGCCGATGAACAACTGGACGACCTGGCACACGGTCGGCTGGCCTGTCGATCAGTCATTGCCGACAGCAACGCTGAACCTCTCCGGCGCCGCCCCGGTAGCGGGCTCAATCCACGTGCGGGCCGGAAACAAGGCAGCGCTGGGTTTCATCTACGGCACCATCATCAGCGTAGCCGGTGGGTACGTACAGCTCTCCTGGGGGAACTTCGGCACACGGCGCACCGTCAAGGCGGGCGCCCCGGTCAGCTATCGAGACTACGACAAAGTGGAATATCGCTTCGAACCCGACTGGTGGTTGCACGCAGTCAACGACCGGATGCATTCGCTCGTCGCGGCCAGCGGCTAACCCGACGGAACGCCGATAACACCATCCTCTCGTGCCGCCGATTGAGTTGAGTGCTCGCCTCTGCCGGGGACGGGAACCCGTCACACCCTCGCCCTGACCCAACAGGAACTTGACCGCCCAGGACTTCCTAATGGCAGCGATGATCGGCCACGATGAATGGGGTGGGATGGTGACGTACTGCGGTGGATTAGGCAAAGGACCGCCGCAGGGGTCAGGATCGCTTCCATGGCGAAACAGACCACGGTGACAGTGACAGATGACTTGGACGGTTCGGCGAACGCGAAGGAGGTCACGTTCAGCCTCAATGGAGAGTCGTGGAGCATCGACCTGAGCCCTAAGAACCGGGCGGCTCTGGAGAAAGCCCTCAAGCCGTACATCGCCAAGGCCACCAAACAGGGACGCCGCCGCCCAGTGTCCTCAGCGAAGAAGACGGCCGGGCGGAAACCGCGGACAGACCTTGCGGCGGTGCGTGATTGGGCCAAGAGCAACGGTCATCAGGTCAGCGACCGCGGCCGCATCAGTGCCACCGTGCAGCAGGCTTACGACGCCGCGCACTAGCCACGTCGCCTCCAGCGATCCAATCCGCGCCGCGATCGGTACCAGCGCACCCCCGACAACTGCACCGCCGACTTCACCGCCGACATCCAGATAGGCCCTCGCCGAGACTGCGGCATAGGTATTCGGCGTTCAACACCGGCACCCCGGATAATGCTGAGACGCGATGTACCGGCTTGAGACACCTGGTTCTGTCCTGCGGTGTGATGGCTGGCGTTCCGCAGGCGGCGGTGTGAACCTGTGGGTGCCGACAGCCCGCATGGGCGGCCGGCCTACCCGGTTCGGACAGCTCCCGACGGTTGCCTGCCGGGGACGAATGGTGTCGGTGAGTCCAGCCGGGGTCGGCACGGGAGGCGATGGTGGTGGTGACGTGGCGGGGAGTCAGACTGAACCGTGAAAATGCGTGTCGAGACAGATCTGGAGGACCAAGCGGCGGCACACGCTCACCAGGGCCCGTCGGATCAGGTGTGATGGCGCGTTCGTGCCGACGGCCTCGGAAAGCAGTCGGGTTCTCGAGGGCGCCGCCGACGCGAGACGGATGTAGCGTCGAGGTCTGTGACCCAGGCGACGAGGTCTTCAGTCGGTACCAGTCTCGGTCGGCACGGCCGACTATCCGTTATCGGCGCCGCCGCGGCGGTGGCCCTGGCCACGGGCCTCCTGGGGCCGGCCGCCGCGGAGGCCCATGGCGGCTCGCCGGGGGGCGGCGCCCTCAACCTGGGGCCGGCTAACCTCTCGGAGACCAGGGTGACCTCGACGTTGGCCAGAGGTGTGACGCTCACCAAGATCACCCGGGGGGCGAGTGACCCAGCGCTGGTGTGGACGCTCGAGATCCTCATCGCACCGACGGCCGGGAGCCCCGATCCGGACGCCCCACCCAGCGTGATCTCGGACCTGGGCAGTGCCAACGCGACCGCAGATCGTCTGCGCAGCAAGGGATTCAGCCCGCGAGTGGAGGCAGTGGCCCAGCCCAGGGCCGTCGACGTGGTTCCCGGCACCCTGGGGTACCGAGTGCGGGTCGGAAGTTTCCCGAACCAGGCGGCAGCCGACCTGGCCCGCGCCGCCCTGATCGCGGCGGGTGAGTCCGCGAACTCGGTCTACACCGGCTGGGACGGCGACCGGTCCGCCCGCGGCCCGTGGAACGTCAACGTGGTGACCATCGATCCGAAGACCTTCCGAGGCGCCCTCGGCGCCACGTACGGGCCAGATCTGTTCAACCGCGAGACCACGTCGGCGCTAAGCGCCGCCGCCGGCGCGACCGTCGGCGTCAACGGCGGCTACTTCGTCCTCGACCCGGCGTCCGGCGCGCCGGGCGACCCGGCCGGCATCGGCGTCTACCACGGCCAGCTCGACTCCGAACCCATCGCGGGACGCCCCGCCCTGGTCATGCGGGACGACGCACGGCATACCGAGATCGAGCGACTGTGGTGGCAGGGCACGGCGGACCTCGGCCACCAGACCGTCCAGCTGGACGGCATCGACCGCGTCCCCGGTCTGATCCGCAACTGCGGCGGGGATCCCACCGACCTCCCCACGGCGAAGCCGCTGCACGACATCACCTGCACCGATGCGGCGGAGGTCGTCGAGTTGACGCCCGCGTTCGGAGCCATGACCCCGACCGGGCCGGGCCGGGAGGTCGTCATCGGCGCCGACCACCGGGTGGCCGCGGTGCTCGGGACCCGCGGCACGACGCTCGGCACCGGCCAGATCTCGCTCCAGGCCACCGGTGACCGGGTCGGCGAGCTGGGCAGTGTCCGTGTCGGTGACCGCGTCGTCGTCACCGCCAGGTTGCGCGACGGCTCCGGTAGGACAGTCCACACGGCGAAGGCGGAGACGATCGTCAATGGCGGTCCCCAGCTGGTTCGAGACGGCCGAGAGGAGATCACCCAGGCTCGTGACGGCTTCGTCCACCCCGGGGATCCGAGCTTCGCCTACGGCTTCGTCGTCAAACGCAACCCGCGCACCTTTGCCGGCGTCGACGCCCAAGGCCGGACCGTGCTCGTCACCGTCGACGGCCGGACCACTGCGGACCTCGGACTCTCGATCCCGGAGACGGCCGATGTCGCCCGCTCGCTCGGGCTCGTCGACGCGATGAACCTCGACGGTGGTGGCTCGACGGCCATGGCCGTCAACGGGGCGCTGATGACCCATCCCTCCGACGCCGCCGGAGAGCGTCCGGTCGGCGACGCGATCGTGGTGACGCCGGGTCATTGACCCGACTCGCCCGTACAGCCCTCTTTGAAGGAGGTCACCCCGGTCCGCGCCGCGTGAGCGCCGCGACATATCGCCAGATCGCTACCTTGTCTCGGCGATGATCGCCCCAACGCAACGCGTGTCGCCAGATCCCGTCTTCAGGTAGAAGTTCCCACCTTGGATGGACTGCAGCGACGTAGAGCGTCTTGATCGCCCGATCCTGACACTTGCGTCTCCGCTCGAACGATCGAGGTGACACCGAAATCATCGATATCCGAGCGGTTCGTCAGGCCGCCGGCGGCGGCGGTCTGCCTGCGGCATACGGAGGGCCCTCAGCGGGCGGTGTCCCGCACGTTCAGCAGGTCGGCGCGCACGGCAAGGTGGAGCGCGAGCCGCTCCTCGGCATTCGCCAGGTCGACGCCGAGCAGCTCGCGGATCCGAGCGACTCGACCGGTGACGGTGTTGCGGTGGACGCCGAGCAGCGCTGCGGTGTCGGCGATGGACGACTCACTGTCCAGGAACACCCGCAGGGTCTCAACGAGGTTTCCCTGCTGCTCTCTGAGCGGTTCGAGCAGTGCCGACGCCGCTGGCTGAAAGGTGTCGGTGCGCGTCCAGGCGAGGAGCAGCTGGGCCAGACCGAGCCGGTCGACGTGAAGGAAGTAGCCGCTTTCGGCGCGGCCTCGCGCCAGCCGGGCGGCGTCCGCGGCTTCCATGAGCGTGCGACCTAGCCCGTCCGGACCGTTGTGGGCGCGTCCCACCCCCATGGCGGTGCGGAGGGTCTCCCGAAGGCGGTGCTGGGCGCCCCGGAGTCGGGTGGCGAGCGCGGCAGTCTGCCGGGCTGTGGGTGGGTGAGTTGCGGTGGTCCAGGCGGCGAACCCGTCCCCGTTCTCGACGACCACCGCGTCCACCCCGTGGTCGCTGAGGGCAGTCACGATGTCGTCGCGCTGTACTGCGAAGTCACCGTCCGCGCCGAGGCTGACGTGTATGCCGGTGTGCCAGCCGTCGAGCGCCCATCCCAGCCCGAGCGCCCGGCGACGGGTTGCGTCGGTGACGGGTGGCTGGAGGACGCCGGCCAGCGCGGCACTGCGCTGGCGCCGATCCCGCTCCAGCTGGAGGGACTGGACGGCGAGCCGCTGCTCGATAACCGGTGCGGCCGCCTGCAAGGCAGCGCCAAGCGCCCACAGCTCCCCGACTGATACGGAGGGCACGAGCGCAGCGAACCAAGCGGAGGTGCCCGCCGAGTGCACCGGGCAGAGGACGAGGTGACGGTCGCCGATGGCGACGGTCCGTGAGTGCGGGTCCTCGACGCGTTGGTCTGCGGTTGCGTCGGCGAGATCTTCCGCAGCAATACCGAGTCTGCCGCTCAGCACGGCGCCACCCAGACCGAGCACGGCAACCGGTCTGCTGAGCTCTCGAGAGAGAGCGCGGACGACACCGTCCAGACCGGCAGGAGCTGCCCTGGCTGCCGTTGCAGCGCGCAGGACACGGGAGGCGTGCACCGCCTCGACCTCCGAGATCAGCCGCTCGGCGACTCGATGGCTGCGCAGGGGGTCAGGGGCGCCTAGTACTGGGAGCCTGAGCCGCTCCGCCAGTGCCGCGGTGCTTCCCCGGACGCCGGTTGAGCCTTCGAGGAGGACCGCTGCGTTGCCCCGGGCATGCGCTCTGCTGAGCAGTGAGTCCAGGTGCCAGTCGTCGCGGTCGGCTGAGAAGAGGACGGTCAGCAGGACGGCTCCGCTCGGTGGCGTGGCGCGGACGTCGCGCACCATCTCGGCGTTTTTGACCAGTCGCGCCGTCGGAGGCGGACCGGCAAGGTGCACCACGTCACCCCAGCCACCGTGTTCCATGAGCGCGGCAAGGGTCACCGTGAGGCGTTCGGACGCCGTCATCGGGCGTCTGGGTCAATGGTCGGCTGCTCGAGCCCAAAGGCGACGAGGTCGACCCGCCGCCGACGGTATGCCGTGTGAGTCCAGTAGTGGGGTCCCGGCATGGTGACGACCAGTACCTCGTCCCCAGCCCGGACGTCGTCGGCCGCGATCGGTAAACACGAGCGCCGGTCGAGCAGACAGATGAGGTCCGGCGTTGCTGCCTGGGGGTCGCCGTCGACGAGCGCGAGTAGGTACTCGTTCTCGGACTCGACGCGCACCACTGCTCCGGACACTCGGTCGAGCACGGTGACGCTGCCACGACCGAAGCCGGGGCGCGCGGCATACCGGCTTACACCGGACACCCGACCGTCACCTAGGACTCGGCATCCGAGCACTGTCTCGACCGCAGTCGCAGCGGGTGTGTCCTCGAGCGCGGCGACCGCACGGCCAACCGCTAGAGCTTGGCTTAGTGAGCCAGTCACCGAGATGGGCGAGATCTCGTCCGTGGGCATCGGCAGCAGAGCTAGGCACGCCCAGCCGCCCGAAGCCATGAGGAAGGACCGCGCGGTGCGCTCCAAGGCCACCGGGCTGGCGCCGTCGATGACCAGGACCTGACCGGACGGCTCACTGAGCGCACATGGAGTGATCGGTCGTCCTTCAACGGCCCAGCTGAACTGGTCGAGGCGAGGTAGGGCGCGGCCCATGAGGTCCGCGTCCACGAAGGGCAGGCCGAGCTCGAGAGACGCGACGAGGCCAACCAACCCGTTGAGACCCCCCGCCTCGACGTTCATGACGCCACCCACGTCGACCCCCGTCCAGCGCGATACCGCCTGGACCGCCAACGCCAGTTCGCCTCCGCGGGGCAGGCGTTCGAGCAACAGGCTGGTCGATCCGACGATGCCCACGGGCACGATGTCGCGTGCCGGGAGGTCTTCGGGTGCCCAGAGGGGGATCTGACTGCCGCCGAGAAGCCCCCGCAACATCTTGCCGTGCACTCCTGGCCGACCGCCGCCTCCCGAACCAAGAAGCTGCACGCCGAGCTCGAGCGCTTCGACGTCTGCCCCCCTGATGCGCGCTTGCGTCACGAGGGGATGATCCCAGGCCGGAAGGTTCGAGGCTGGTCGCTAACGCGCTGCCGGTTCCGCCGCTCTCGGCGGGTGGAGACGTTCAACCGGGACGAAGGTCTCGTCGAGGCCGAAGCACGAGGGGCCAAAGGTCGCGAGCGCTTCCGGGGTCCGCATCAGGTCCGGAGTGGAGATCCCCACGACGGTGACGCGCTGGCCGTACCGCAGACCCTCGGTCGTGATCGGCTCCGCGGTGTCCGCCTCGAGGACGCAGATGAGGTCCGGCACGAGGCACCTTGTCTCGCCGTCGACCTGGGCGATGAGGTTCTCGTTCTGGAACCGCACGTCCATGGTGGAGTCCCCGGTGAAGCTGACGAACCGGGCGCGGCCCCGCGCGAACCCTTCGGTGGTGCGACGCTCCACGTCGACGACCTTGCCCTGGAACAGCACGCGAAGGTGCGTGTAGGCGGTTTTCGCGAGGACTTGCTGCAGCGCGACGACAGGATTCGTATGTGCGGCCCGCGCTTGTCTGACGGCGCGGCCGAGCGCCAGCGCCATCGACAGCGTGCGCGGAACGGCGGTGCGCTTGACGTCTCGGCCGGTCATCGCGTACTCCGCGATGTGGGCCACTCCGCCGAGCCGGATAGTGATGCCGCGAGCCAGCCACTCCATTTGGCGGTTGTCGCTGCCGGTGTCGATGAGGACCGTCTCTCCCCGCTCACCGGCGATGCCCATGGGCGAGCCGGGGACCCCGTAGACCGAGAACGTCTCCATCTGCAGCTCAGGGAACGCGCGCCCCATCCCGTCCGCGTCGACCACGGGCAGGCCGGTCCGCGCTCCGACCAGGAGCGGGATCATCGAGTTGATGCCGCCGCACTCGATCGGCATCGTGGCGTCCGCCGATCTGCCGTGTCGGCGCTCCAGGGCCCGCAGAGCCAGCTCGGGCTCGGTCCCCCGGGGGATCTTCTCCACGACGACGGTCGGGGCTCCCATCTGGGCGGTGGGTATGACGAAGGAGTCGTCGGGCACCTCCTCAGGGTCGAGGATCGTCACCGGACCGTGAGCGGCGATCGCGGCCTCGACCATGAGACGGCCGATGTAGGGGTCACCTCCGCCGCCCGTACCGAGGATGGCGGCGCCTCTGGCGAGGTCGGGAAGGTCGTCGATGTCCAGCTTCCAGCTCATTGCGAGGCTCCGGTCCTGGGCGGGACGCGGACCGGTTCGGTGTCGTAGCCGAAGTACCCGGGCCCCACCAGGGCGATGCCCTCGGGCGAATGCCACCGTTCGTCGGCCGGAGCGCCGACCACGACCACCCGGTGCCCGAATCGCAGCGCCTCGGTCGTGATCGGCTCGCCGGTGTCGTTGTCGAGCACGATGATCAGGTCGGGGGTCGTCGCCACCGGTATGCCGTCGAGCTCGGCGATGAGGTGCTCGTTCTGGAAGCGCAGCAGAAGGGCTCGGCCCTGGTAGGCGTCAGACCCGGCTACGTTTGCCTCGCCTCGGGCAAAGCCCGTCGTCGTTCGGCGCATGACGTCGATGACCTTTCCGGCGAACAGGATCGAGCCGTCGAGTTGCTGGCAGACCGCGTCCACCGGGTCGGCGTGCGTGCGCTGGGCGTCGGCGATAGCCCGTCCCACCGCGAGGCAGCGGCTGAGGGTGCCGGGCACAAAGGACTGGCGCACCTGGGTGCCGGTCATGGCGTACAGAGAGACGATGACCGAGCAGCCGAGCTCGACGGTGGCCACTCGCGCGAGTCGTTCGGCCCATGGGTTGTCGATGGTGTCGAAGATCCCGCGGTTTCCCTTCTCGTCGACGATCGACATCGGCGTCGCCGCGACCTGGGCGAGCGTCGGCAGCACCATCTGCAATTCAGGGAAGGCGCGGCCCATGCCGTCCCCGTCGACCAGCGGGAGGCCGAGGTCGGCGGCGGCGATGATCGGCACCGTGGAGTTGACGCCCCCAGCCTCAATGCAGGCGACGTGGGTCGGCGAGATCCCGAGATAGCGGCTCAGAGCCACGATGGCGGTCGCCACCTGGTCGGCGGATGGCAGCTTTTCCACCATCACCGTCGGAGCACCCATCATCGCGACGGGCAGCACGCAGGCGTCGTCGGGCAGGTCGTCGATCGAGACGAGGTCGACGGAGCCGACCCGCTCCAGGGCAAGGCTGGCCATGAGGCTTCCGATGTAGGGATCACCTCCGCCTCCGGTGCCGAGCACTGCGGCCCCCCGGGCGAGGGCCTCGACGTCAACCGCACGAATCGAGGTCGAGGTCGACGTGGCAGTCGACGTCGAGGTCGACGTGTGGGTCGATGTGGTCGTGGTGGTCGTCATCGGGCCATCACCGCCAGGTCGCCGACCGCTTTGCACCTGATCCGGGTTGCGTTCCCGGGCAGGTAAGGGATGGGCACCTCGTCGAAGTCGACGATGTGGACGCCGTCCGGTGCGGCGCCCGCTGCTACCGCCCGGTCCACTGCCTCCTGGCGCGCCTCGTCCACGACGGCGTCTCGGCGCCCGGGCTCGATGGCATAAACGCGGTCCACCTCGCCGCTGATCTGGGCGATCGCCGCCCCGATGGCGTTCGCGACGGCGTAGTGCTCAGGACGGTGCACGTCCCCGGCACCCTGCAGCTTGTCCGGCACGAGGATCGAGCCGCCGCCCACCGCCACTACGGGAAGCGGTTCGGCAGAGGTGCGCATCCGCTCGACCGCGTCGGCCAGATCGGCGGCGACTCGGTCCAGGGCGGCCTGGACTTGGGCGGGATCCAGGCCTCGGACGGTTGTGGGATCGCCGATGTCGGCGCGGCCGGCGGCCACCGCGACATCGGTCGCGGTAAGGGTGGACCCGCCGAAGACGAGGCTTTGCTCGGTCAGCCGGTATCCCACCGACTTCGGGCCGACCAGGACTCCGGAGCCGTCCGGGCCGTCGACGACCAGACTGCCGCCGCCGATCCCGATGCTGAGGACATCCGGCATACGGAAGTTCGTGCGCACCCCGGCGACATCCACCTCGGTGGTGGCCTCACGTGGGTAGCCGCGGGTCAGCACGCCGATGTCGCTCGTCGTCCCACCAACATCGACGACCGCACAGGTCTCGAGGCCAGAGAGAAGCGCGGCCCCGCGCATGGAGTTGGTCGGCCCCGACGCGAAGGTCGCCACCGGGTAGCGGCGTGCGTAGTCGACATCCATCAGCGTCCCGTCGTTCTGGCTGAGGAACAGCGGCGCGGTGATGCCGTGACCGCTGACCGAGCTGGCGAGCCCGCCGACGATGCCTTCGGCCAGCTCCCGCAGGGCGGCGTTGATGATCGTGGCGTTCTCGCGCTCCAGGAGCCCGATCCGGCCGATCTCGTGCGACAGCGAGATAGCGACGCTGTCGCCGAGCTCTTCCCGGACGATTTGGGCGGCCCGCACCTCGAACTCCTGGCTGACCGGGGAGAACACCGAGGAAATCGCGACCGAGCGGATGCCATGCGCGGCCATGTCGGCTGTATGCCGGCGGAGCTCGTCCTCGTCGATCTCGGCGATGTGCCGGCCGTCGAACTCGTTGCCCCCGTGGGCGAGGTATGACCGCCCGGAGATCGCCTCGATCAGCCGCTGCGGCCACCCAACCATCGGAGGCAACGATGCCGTTGCCGGGAGGCCGAGACGCAGCGCCGCCGTGGGCGCCAGGCGCGAGGCCTCAACGAGCGCGTTGATGAAGTGCGTCGTCCCGATCATTACCGCCTCGACTTGCCCGGGGTCGAACCTGCGTTGGGCCTGCAGGCTGTCCAGCGCCGTCACGATGCCGCCTGTCACGTCTGACGTGGTCGGCGACTTGGTCGCTGCCAGGACGTCGTTGCCCTCGAGGAGGACGGCGTCAGTGTTGGTGCCGCCGACGTCGATGCCGATGCGCACGGGTCTCCTATGGTGATGAGTGGTGAGCGGTGGGATGGCAGCCGCGGTTCAGTGGGCCGAGCGCTGGCTAACCCGCTCGAGGTCCGCAGGGTCGATAACCGCATCTTGAGTCCGGTGAGTGCCGACGCCTCGGATCAGGCCCAGCTTGCCAAGGACGACGTAGCCGAGGAAGGCCACGACGAGGGAGTTGATGCTCGGCAGCCCCACGGTCACGAAATTCCCGACGAGGGCGGCGACCAACCAAATCCCGAGCGTTGTCGGCACCCACATCGGCGCGGATGACGGGACGTCGCCGGCGCCGCGGGTCGCGTCGAGCTCGGGGCGCCACAACTTCACGACGAAGTACTCGGCCACCATGATGCCCGCGATGGGAGGGAAGGCTACGCCGAGAACGATCAGGAAGTCGGTGAACTTCGAGAGGATCCCTGCCGCCGCAAGAAGGGAGCCGATGACGCCGACGACCAGCGTGACGACCGCCCGGTTGACGTGGCGCCCGAAGACCGAGCCGACGAAGTTCACGATTCCCAGGCCGGAGCTGTAAAGGTTCCAGTCGTTGATCTTGAGCGTGCCGAGAATGATGATGAGCGTCCCGATCCAACCGATCGACGAGGTCACGATCGTGATGATGTCGGCCGAGCGCATGGCGTGAGCGAGGAGCACTCCGGAGAGGCCGATGACGTACTCGCCGAGGGTGATGCCGAGGACGGTCTGCTTGACGACATCCGCGGTCGTGCGGTTGAACCGCGTCATGTCGGGCGTGATGACGGCGCCCACGATGAAGCCTCCGGCCACGAGCGTCGTGCCCTGGATGAGTGAGATCTCAGGGCCGGCAGGGGCGGCAGAGACCAGGGATCCGAAGTCGTGACTGGTCAGAGTGCGGATGATCGACCAGCCGACAAGGATGAGGAAGGCGGGCACGGTGAAGTTTGCAACCCACTGCATCGAGTTGAAGCCCCACACCACAACGGCCGTGACTAGCAGGCCGAATACCAGCGACCAGCCCCACGCCGGGAGGACCCCGAGCAGACTCGCCAGGCCTTCGGCGGAGACTCCGGACTGGATGCCGAACCACCCGATGAGGCTGATGCCGATGGCGAGCCCGATGAGCGCGGAACCGCCTTGCCCGAAGCCGGTCCACCGGGACACCATCGACGTCTGAAGGCCCTCTCGCACGCCGATGACACCGACGAGGATGGTGACCAGCTCAAGAACTACGGCGCCGAGAGTCAGAGCCCAAAAGGCTCCCCAGAACGTCATGCCGTAGCCCAGCGTCGCCCCAAGGAGGAACTGGCTCAGGGCCGAGATCTGTCCGAAGCGCTGCACGGCGACCTGCCACCAGGCATAACGGGCCGAGAGTGGGACCCTCGTAAGGGCGAAGTCGTCCACACCGACGTGTCCAGCCGACATCTGTGCTCCCAAGCGAAGAAGAGGTGTTGGTTAGACGCTAGAGACGAACGGCGACCCCTGTCACCAGGCAAACTGCACAGGACACAGCGACATCCTGTGCATGGTCTACAGTCCACTCGCGGCGGTTGCTGCGCCCCGTCCCGGTCACCGCGCCCCGTTCAGGCCCGGCTGCCCGGCGGTACGGTCGCCCTGATTGGCCACGACGCCAGAATCTCCCGCGACGGCCTCCCGCGCCACCTCCACCCGCATGCACGCACCACCGGCAGCGCGAGTACGTTTCGTCACCAGCTCAGGTACGACCGTGGTCTGATCGCCGCCGGCAACGGGTCTCGGTCGCGGACCTGCCGCGCCAGCGCGGCGCTTACACGGTGACGATCCGCCACGCCACCCGCAAGATTCGCCCCTACCCGCGCCCCCGCAACCGCCAAGGGAGGAACCCGACCGATCGCTCCTAGATGTCCGGACGGTCAGCCAGTGGGTAGAGACTTGACGGGCGGCGCCTCCACCGCTCAGATCGCCAGCGACCACGACACCACCCCGATCCCGTAGCCACCACCCATACGGACCATGCCCCATCCCGCAGGGCGCGCCCGCCGGGCACCAAACGTTCCGCCAGCTCGCGCACCGCATCCGCATCAGCCGGCCCGCGCAAAACGACGCCTCTACCACAGCGAGCTACCCGAAACTACCGGTCACCACCGCAACGGCTAGCCCTGCCCGGGCGCCGGCGGCATCGAACCCTGCATCGCCACCCTCCAGCCGACCGGGTGCCCCTCCTGCGGGGCCTACTGAAACGACTCGCCCGACACACCATCAACCCAGACAACAACCACCGCGCCTACAACAACCACGGCACCACTTCATCCGAGCCGCCTAGCACTCCCCCCACCCCCTGACCGCCCAGGCGCAAAAAAATGGAGTCCCGATCGCGGCAACGCAAGATGCTGCACACCGCCCAGTTGGACGCGTCCACGGTGCCCGCACTAGAGGGGGGCGGGGCGCTCGTGGTCGCGATCCCGACGTTCATCGTCGTGTCTGCCTGTACGTAGGTGAGCGTCGCGGCGGTGGTCGCGCCAGACAGTCTTATGGAACCGTTGGAGGGATAACCGCCCGCTACTTCACGATTGTCACGCTGGGGATGCTGGGGTACGGACACAATGCCCTCGTGAGTGCGGGTGCGCGGATGGCGGTGAGCGCACTAGTGCTGCTTGACCTCGGCCTTTTCGCGTTCGTGGTCCGGTTGCTGGCGGGCGCGGCCGGCGGTCGTCGGGGCCGGAGGGCCGCCTCGGACTGAACTGATTCTGGGGTCACCAGGGGGCGGGCGTTCCTAGAGTCGGGGCGTGATGGCGGCCGTCGCCGTGCTGGTCGCGGTCGGGCTCACTTCCCGGGTGGGGCCTCGACCCCGAGGGCGCTCGTCACGGCCTACGTGCGGGCCACCGCCTCAGTGGCTTCGTACAACGTGGGGGTCCGGTCGTGATGAGCGGGTCGGCATTCTGAGCTAATTCACCCACGATGACCACGTCGACATGGGATCCGGACCTGACCGCGGGCCGAAGCCATGGCTGACGCGGGCGACCGGTCGATCTCACCGTTCGGGGCCGAAACCACACCGATCAGGCGTGAGCGGCGTCGAGAGCGGCCTGCAGACTCTGCTGGTAACCCTCGCTCGTGTACGTCGCGCCGCTCACCGTGTCAATCTGCGCCGACTGCGCCTGAAGCGCCTCCTGTCGCAGGATGGGCGCCGCCGAGGCGCTGATCTGCATGGACGTCCGGTTGCTGTTCGTCAGCTGCACCGCGACGACGTCGGTGATCCTCGAGCCCGAGAGGTCCACCTTGACCTGGACGGGTCCGTAGCGGGTCGACACCGTGGGGCCGGTGACCTGGTGGTCGATCCCTGCGGGGGAGGATGACGTGGCGACGGACCCCCCGGCCGACTGCGGCGACGGGGCCGAGGCAGGGGCGGACGCCGATCCTCGGGTCGGCGGTGCGGTCGAAGTCGGCGAGAGGGCTGGGCCGGCCGCGACGACTTGGGTCACGGACGGCCGGTCACCGGCGTTCCAGGCGAGCACCAAGGCGCCCGCGCCTACCACGGAGGCGGCGACGGCGGTCAGCGCCCTCACCAGGTGAACCGTTCGTCGTGGATCTGTGTAGGCGGCACCCCGGCCTCACGCAGGCTGTGGTGGACCAGGTCCATCCATCCGGGGGGTCCGCAGACGTACACGTCGTGGCTGCGCGGATCACCGACGAGGCGCCGGAGCCGGTCGGCATCGTCCGTCCCGCGCAGGCCGGCCGGAAGCCAGGATCCGGGCACCGGCGGGCCGGTCAGCAGGCGACTGTCGTGGCCTCCGCGTCGCGCCAGAGTCACTATCTCGTCGCGCAGCACGAGCTGGTCTTCGCTGTCGGCGCGGTAAAGGACCGTGACGTCGCCCGGCTCGGCGGCGCGGTCGCGGACGATCTCCTCCAGGAGCGCGCGCACGGGGGTGACGCCGATCCCGGCGGCGATGAGCAGCACCCTCCGGCGGGTTCGTTGGAGGGTCGTGAAGGCGCCGTACGGGCCTTCGATGAGCACGTGCGTCCCGGGTCGCAGCTCGGCGAGGGCGCGAGAGTGGTCTCCGAGGTCACGCACGGTGAGGCGCAACCGGTGGCCGTCGGGTCGACGGGACAGGGACCAGGGATGGGCGAACGCCCACAATCCAGGCGCCACGAACCGCCAGTTGAGGTATTGCCCGGCCCGCGCGTCGAGCTGATCCAGGTTCCGGCCGCTGACCCACAGGGACCACGTGTCGGGCCCCTCCATGACGACCTGGTCGACACGCAACCGGTGGCGGAGGCTGCGAACGACCGGAACCGCCACCCGCCACCAGATCACCGCGCCGGCGGTCGCCGCATACAGAGCGAGCCAGTACACGCGCACCGTTGGCGACGTGGTCAGGTCGGAGCCGGTCGAGAGCTGGTGCGGAACCGCGAGCGCGACTGCCGCGTATGCGGTGAGGTGGACAAGGTGCCATCTCTCGTAACCCACGGCGCGAATGGCGGCTCGCACTGAGGTGACGGCGATGACCACGAGCAGCGCGGTGGCGACGTTCGCGGTGAGCAAGTCCGGCACGTCGTGCAGCATCCGGAAGGGTTCGACCGCCCAACCGGTCCAGGAGCTGAGGCCGTCGCGTGCCGCGTACCCAACGACCAGGGTCTCGACGTGGACGAGCACGAGCGGCACCGTCACCCGCCCCAGCACCCGGTGCGCCTTGAGGGCCCGGTCGTTGCCGTAGACGCGGTCGACCCACGGCAGCCGGGCGGCGAGGAGCAGCTGCAGGAGCAGCAGGTTCACTGCCACGAGACCGGTGACGCGACCCACGGCGACCATCCGGTCCGGCCACGGGCCGGTGCTGAGGTCGAGGCTGCCGCCGTCCCGGAGGAAGAGCACCACGACGAGGACCAGACCGGCCAGTGCCGTGACCTCGAGGATGTCCCCGACGCGGGCCCGCCAGCGACGCTCGCTCAGGCCGGTTCGTCCCGCCACGAGCCGGTGGCGGTTGGGGCGGGCTCCTGGCGGTCGGTGGGTCTGGGTGGCCATGCCCCCATGCAACGGTGTCGATCTCAGAGAGATCTGAGGACCGCGTGCCACGATGCCACCATGCCGGGTCCTCGCCTGCTGCTCGTCGAGGACGACCGACACCTTTGCGGGTTGCTCGAACGGCTGTTGACCGGCGAGGGGTATGCGGTCAGCACCGCCCGCGACGGCCAGGAGGGTCTGCACCGGGGTCTGGTCGGCGACTGGGACGTGCTGGTCGTCGACCGCAGCCTGCCCGCGATCGAGGGGCTCGACCTCGTGGCCAGGCTTCGCGCCCGCGGCGTCTCGGCGCCGGTACTCATGCTCACGGCCCGGGACACCGTTGCCGACCGGGTCGAGGGCCTGGACGCGGGCGCGGAAGACTACCTCGGCAAACCCTTCGAGGTCGAGGAGCTGTTGGCGCGACTGCGAGCCCTCCTTCGGCCGCGCGGGAGGAACCCGGCGAAGCTCCCCGTCGGTCGCGGCGAGCTCCGGGTCACCGAGGCCCGAGTCGTCATCGACGACACCGAGGTCGACCTGTCCCGTCGAGAGGCCGAGCTCCTGGCCGTGCTCGCCCGCAGTCCCAGGCGCATCTTCACCAGGGACGAGCTGCTGGACCTGGTCTTCGAGGAGGCAGCGACACCGGGGGCCGTCGACACGTACGTGTACTACCTTCGCCGCAAGCTCGGACGGCCCGTCGTCGAGACGGTCCACGGGATCGGCTATCGGCTGGGGCGAGGGTGAACCCCCCGACCGGCCTCGCAGGGAGGACTCGTGCCCGCCGGCGGAGGCTCTCCGGCAGCGCGGCCGACACGCGCATGGTCCGGCGGGCGGCGTGGTCGGTCGCCCTGCAGACAGCGGTGGCGGTGACCCTCGTCGTCCTCGTCGTCGCGGCGCTGTCAGTCCTCGTGTTCGATCGGCAACAGGCGGCGGAGATCCGGGACGTCCTCCAGCGGGCGGCGACCACGGCCGACGACGTCGACGACCCACCGGACGGCGTGTGGCTCGTACGGGTCGGGCTGGATCCCGCGGGTCGTCCCGCGGAGCGGACGGTGGGCGCGGGGACACCGACCGCAGCAGCCTCGTCCCCGCTCATCGACTCCGCACCGGCAGGACTGCTCAGCGTTGAGGCGGACGGCCAGTTCTGGACGGCGTGGGTGGACGTCCGCCCGGGTGCGCGGTTCGTCGCGATCTACGACCAGTCACGGCACGTCGCCGAGGAACACCGCCTCATGGTCGCGGTCACCGTCGCCGGGTTGCTGGGCATCGTGCTCGCTGCGCTTATCGGCTGGCTCGTGGCCCGTCGGGCCGTCCGACCCCTGGGAGCGGCCCTCACGCTGCAGCGGCGGTTCGTCGCCGATGCCAGCCACGAGCTGCGGACTCCGTTGGCGGTAGTCCACACCCGAGCGCAGCTCCTGCGGATGCAGACCCGACCCGACCACCCCAACCGGCCCGAACTGGATCAGCTCATCGACGACACCAGAGTCCTGGGCGACGTCGTGACTGACCTGCTCACGTCCGCTCAGCTCGAACACACCGCCCCGGTCGGCGAGGAGGTCGATGCCGGCGACCTCGCCCAGCTCGTCGTACGCAGCATGGCAGGCCTTGCCGCCGAACGGGATATCCGGGTCGTCGTGACCACCCTTCCGACCGACTCCGAGTCATCGAGACCGGGCCGATACCTCGTCCTCGGGGCCCGGACCGCCCTACGCCGGGCGCTAGCCGCTCTCGTCGACAATGCGATCGCGCACTCCCCCGACGGAGGAACGGTCCAGGTGGAGGTCTCCCGCACCACCGACGAGATCGGCATCAGCGTCCTCGACCACGGCGACGGGCTCGACCCCGACGACGCGGACCGACTCACACAACGCTTCGCCCGCGGTTCTGAAGCCGACACCGGCCGACGATTCGGGCTCGGCCTGGCCCTCGTCGACGAGGTGGTCCGCGCCCACGACGGCCGGCTCCAGATCGCTGGCAGCATTGGAGAAGGATCCCAGTTCACGCTCGTCCTCCCCGCCGTCACCCCGCTGGGCGAGCGGGACGACGATCGCATACCGACTCATCAGAGGGACGCGAGATAGAAGACTCGGAGACGCAGGGGCGGGTGGCGGGCTCGCATCCCGGGCATCGATTCCGAGAGCCGGGTTTTCGCCGTTGGCCCAGACCGACGAGGATGCGGACGGTGAGCGATGCAATGGACCAGTCTTCTGCGGCGGCTCGCGTCGCGACCGGCCGGGACTGGCAGCGCAGCATGGCTACTTCCTCACCCTCGGTGTCCTGGCGGTTCCGTTTCTGCTCCTCGTCACGGACAACTGCGGCCCCCTGATCGAGGCGGACCAGGGCGCTCGGGATGCCCTACATGTGTTTGCGCTTGGCCACTCGTGGTTCCGCGCCACGATGCGCACGTTCAGTGACTCGGGGTCGTCCCTGGCTTGGCAGATTTTCTCTGTGGTGGTCGCGCTCGTGCTCCTGCTGCGACGGAAAAGGCGGCTGGCTTGTCCGACCTGGGGCGCAGCGGCGTGCCCGGGCCCGACAGCACGGTGGGTGACCAGGTGGGCTGGCCGGCGTACGGGGAACAACCGGCGCAGGTGTACGGGACACTTCACGCGGATGAGCGCCGGGACGCGGTCATCGTCACCAGCAACTACGGGGAGGCGGGAGCCATCGACCGGTTCGGCCCGCGCTTGGCCTGCCGGCTGCCCTCAGCGGGCAGAACGAACTGTTCCGACGGGCCAAGCCCCACAACCGGCCGGTCACCCTCCTCGCGGTCGGTGGCGGCGCGGTCCGCGTCGCCGGGCACAACGCGACGTGCACGGTCGTTGCCCGTTTGGACAACGGAGTCGGCGCGTCCAACGAGGAGCAGGGTCAACCCGTGGCTGTGTGCCGAGACGCGCGCGGGCCATGGCAGGCGTTCTGCCGCAGTTCCAGCACCTGGGCTGAACCCACAGGCACACACCTGAAAGTGCGACTCGTGGCGCTGCACTCCGCCCAGTTAGACGCACAGTCTGGGGATGCGGCGTGGAACAAAGCACCTGCTCGCCGCCCCAATGTGCCGCCGCTGGCCGCGCCGTGGCGGCGGAACCTGGCAGGCGTGCAGATCCGGGACACGGTGCGACGGGAGTCTTCCGCCTCCCCTGCGACCGCGGCATGATCAGGGGAGCGGAGTTCGGGTCGTGTTGTGGAGGGAAATGATCGGGTTATTTAGTACTGCCGTGGACCCATCGATCACTCCGAACAATGTGTTGCGCTGGATCGGGCACCTCAGCTCGGGCACGGCGGTAGTGCGGGTGAATTCAGACGAGCCGGAGCGGGTCACCGAACTTCACGTCACGAATGATGATGTAGACGTCGTCATGGATGACTCAAGATGGACAGTCGATGATCTGACGTCCGTTTGGTACCGCAAGGGCCACAGCTGGTTATGCAACATCTTTCCACCGGTCGATTCTCCGGTTGAGCCTCAGCTGCGGCGGTACTTAGCAGCACGGGTCCGCTTGGAGCAGCAGCGGCTGTCAGAACTTGTCCACAGCCGGGTCGTGCAGCGGGCGTGGTGTCTGGGGCATCCCGACCGGGGCGATCTGCACAAACTCATGGTGCTGGCCGCCGCGGAAGAATTGGGATTCGACGTGCCCTCCTTCTTGGTGACGACTTCCCGGGAGAGACTTGTCGCAGCGGTTGGCCAGTCGGA
>CAVVTH010000002.1:0-1062013 GCA_963751085.1 uncultured Actinomycetota bacterium
CGAGGCCCTGACCCAAGCCGGAAATCGGGCCCGCTCGGGTCACGCGCAGGTCGTCGTCGTGGAGGGCGAACCGGGGATCGGCAAGTCCGCGCTCTTGGCGTCCTACGTCGCGGACAGCACCGCCTGGGACAGTCCGGTGGCTGCGCTGCGGGTAAGACTTCGAGAAGAGCCACCGGTTCAAGTACGTGCCCGGTCGCCTGTTGGACGACGACTTCAATCGGCCGATGCTCCGAGGTGGAGGTCGGCCACCGGCTGCTGGCGTGGTTCGGCGATCAGCAAGGGGAAGGCGAGGACGTCGCGCTGGTCGTCGTCGACGATGCGCAGTGGATGGACCGCGCCTCGGCGAACGCTCTCCAGTTCGCAGTTCGACGGCTGCGAGCCGACCGGGTCCTCTGCCTGGTGGCCCGTCGCCTGGACCCGGCGGACGTGGGTGAGTTCGCCACTGACGACCCGGCGGCGACGACCATACTGCGGCTCGGTCGCCTAGACGCCGAGGCGGTATGCGACCTGGCCTGCCGACTGCGTGGCTGGGACCTCCCCACCGGTGCCGCTGAGTACGTCGTCGATCGCACCGGCGGTCTCCCACTCTTAGTTAGCGCCCTCGTCCGTGGGGCAGCGGACCGGGACCAGCTGGAGTCCGGAACGGGAATGCCGGCATCGGCTGCGACGGTAGTAAGCCGGATGCTCGAGTCGCTGGACCCGTCGGCACGCCGGCTGGTGGAGGCAGCCGCGGTCATGGCAGAGCCGACGCCGCTCGTCGTGCTCGGTCAGGTAGCGGCCGTGAGCCCCACCCCGTCCCCGGCGCTGACGGCGGCCGCGCTTGCCGGTCTGACGTCCGTCGACGACCACGATGACGTCGACTGCGCACATGACCTTCTGCGGGAGGCGATCCTGCCGCGGACTATCCCCACCGAACGGCGACGAGACCTGCACTCACGCGCGGCACGGCACGCGACGGGAGACCGGAAGCCGCCCACCGGGCGGCGGCCCAAGACCGTCCCGACCCACAGCTGGTCGCCGACCTGCTCGATGCCGCCGACTCCGCTCGAGCCAGCCTGAAGTACAGCGTGGCCGCCGCCCACCGACTCCGGGCTCGGACCGTCTCCGCGGACGCCGCCGAACGGGAAGGGCTGCTGCTGGACGCGCTCATCGAGCGGGTCGAGGCCCAGGAACTTCACCTCGCGCGCGAGGCTCGTCGCGTTGGCCCACGAGGCAGCGGCCAGCTGTCACCGCAGCCTGGCTTTGGGCCTGTATGCGTGTGAGAACGGCGAGGTCGGTGCCGCCCGGAGCCTGCTGCGTGAGTCCATCGACCTCGCCGAGGTGGAGATCACCAAGCCGCGGCCGCCCGAGCCGCCCTCGCAGCGGCCGTTCTGGAGGTCCGGTTGGGCGACGGTGCGGCAGCGCTAGACCTCCTGAGCCGTATCGCCGACAGGGCTGACGGTGACAGAGATCCTGAGATCGCCACCGACATCCGCACCACGACCGGACTGGCGCTCTGGCACACCGGTGACTTCGACCGGGCCCTCGCACAGGCTAGCCACCCTCGAGCCGAGAAGGGCCTCTACGCCCTGGGAAGCCGACCTGGTCGCTGTCCGCGGCATGTTCTCTCTCTTCAAGGGTCACGTCGCCGACGCGCTGAACGACCTCGACGAGGCTGTCGGCCTGATGCACTTCTGGCGTCCCTCAACCAACCAGAGCCGGATCTTCTTCTTGCGCTCCATGGCCCGGTTTCATGTCGGCGACTGGGACGGCGCTGCGGTCGATGCGGCAGCCGCGAGGGCTCTCGCCGAAGGTCCAGCACCGCTCTGGAGTGCTGCCCTGGCTCTCTCGGTCTCCGTCGATGTTCCCGCCAACCGCGGTCAATGGGACGTCGCCGAGGACTACCTCGCCCGAGCCGAGATGTCGTCACCTTTGGGTCACCAGCTCTCCGACGTCGTAGTGAGTCGTCGAATCGGACTCGCCCTGGCGAAGCGCGATTACCACGAGGTTCTCAGAGTCCTAGAGCCGCTGTGGTCGGACGCCTATCTGGAGCGGATCTCGCGGAACCGTACCCTCCGATCGGTCATGCAGGCCCGGGTTACCGCCTGCATCGCCGCGGGCCGGCTGGAGGCTGCCGAGCGTGACCTGGACCGTTACGAGCACCTAAGTGCCCAGTGGCCCGGCGGAGAAATCCCGCTCGCGCTGGGCTGGCTGCGTGGACTCCTCGCCGAAGCCTGGGGGAAACCGCGAGCGGCCCAGGTGTACTACGCCTCCGACCTCGGCGACCGGGCGCTGTCCGGCTACCCCTTCCAACTGGCACAGCTGCTGCTGGCGTCCGGGCGGTTGGAGCGGGCCATGGGGAATCGTCGGGAGGCGGTGGATCGGCTGACGAGGGCGCGCGCCATCTTCGCCGGGCTTCGCGCGACTCCTTTCCTCGAACGGTGCACGGACGAATTGGTCGCCGGGCCTGCGGTCACCCATCACGGACCCCCTAGCGCTCACCGCCCGGGAGGAGGACGTGGTCGCCCTCGTCATGCGCGGCTACACCAACACTGCGATCGCGACCGAGTTGTTCCTCACCGCCAAGACGGTTGAGTGGCACCGGCGCAACGTCTACGCCAAGCTCGGCGTCAGCAACCGCCACGAACTCCGCCGACTGCGGTCCGAAGCCGTGTTTGTCGCACCAAGTCAATGGTTCGCGCCCGACGGCGGAACACAAGGCTAGCGCCGCCGAAGATGCTCCACCGACCACTGCCGCCGAATGACTCCGAAGTGCGACCACTAACCATCCGGCTGTCCTGTGACCTGCACAAACGCGCTGCAGAGGGGTCAGCCAACACCAGACGACACCGGCCCGAAGCGACTCATAATCCGTCGGTCGTGGGTTCAAGCCCCACCTGCCCCACCGCGCTTCTGCGCATCAGTGGCGTATCAGCTTGCGACGCAGCGGGCGTACGACGCTGCACACTAGGCCAGCGACGACGCCTGAAGCACGATCGCGTTCTTGGACGAGGCCACTGGTTACGGATCTCCCCTCGCGCCGGTCGCCGGGATGGACTTCGTCGCGTTCACCTCCGACGAGAAGGGCGACCAGGTGTCCGGCCGGCTCGTGCTGCGCCGCATCCCGGACCTGGGCAACCTCATCGGCGCCACCGGCGCCCCGGGCGGCGGTGAGCTTGCTGGGGCGACCAGCGGCACCATCGGCCGCAAGCTCACCGAAATCGCGGCTGAAGTCGTGTCCTCAGCACGCCGCCTCATCCTGCACCTGCCCAGGCGCTTCACGTCGGCTGAGGAGTCCAGATAGCCTCGACAGGCCGCCGATGGCGACTGTTGACGTGACTCTGGATGGCAGGGCGGCATGTTCCGAGGTGGGATGGTCACTCGCGACGACCTGCGCGAATACGCAGCCGGCGCACTGTGGGTGTGGCCGGGGGTGGCCTCAGTGGGCGCCTTGGCCGCCGGCCTGATCATGGGGCAGGTTCAGGCGGCACCGGGCCCGGTGCTGTCCAGGCTCGCCTTCCAAGGAACGGCGGACGACGCGCGAAGCCTGCTGTCCACGATCAGCAGCACGGTGGTCACCGTCATCGCCCTGGTGCTTGGTCTGACCGTCGTCGCGTTGCAACTCGCATCGACGCAGTTCTCGCCGCGGTTGCTCCGGAACTTCCTGCGGGACCGCCCGACGCAGGTGGTGTTGAGCGTCTTCCTGGCCACCTTCACCTACAGCACGGCCGGCTTGTACACCGTCGGCGTCGCGGCGGGTGCGCGCACTGAGCAGTATCCCCGGCTGGCGGTGACCGGTGCCCTGCTGCTCCTCTTCGCCAGTCTGGCCATGGTCGTGTACTTCGCCAACCATCTGCTGCACTCCATCCAGATCGACACCATCACCGGTCAGGTCCAGGTCGCCGTCCTCGACGTGGTGCAGCGTCTGCCGGGAACGCATGAGCAGGACCCGCCCAAACCACCGTCGACGGCAGTCCCCATGCCGGCGCGGCACTCGGGCTACATCCAAGCCGCGCATCCCGAGGCGCTACTACCGTTCGCCGAACAGCAGGGGGTGCGGGTCCTGCTGCAGCACCGAGTCGGCGAGCACGTGGTGGCCGGGTCGACCCTCGCGCTGATGTGGGGCCGCGACGCCGACGAGACGACGCCGGCATCCGAGGCTTCCATCGCCGCGCTCGAAGAGGTCGTGGACATCGGTTTCGAGCGCACGCTGGTGCAGGACGCCGCGTTCGGCATCCGGCAGCTGGTCGACGTGGCCTGTAAGGCGTTGTCGCCCGCGGTCAACGACCCCTACACGGCCGTGCAGGCAGTGCACCATCTCGCGGTGATCTTCGCGGCCATGGCCGCACGTCCGCTCGGCGACCATATTGCGTCCCGCGGCGACGGCTGGCCGTTGGTGCTGGTCCCAGGACGACGGTTCGGGGATTACCTCGCGGTGATGTGTGGGCTGATCCGGCGGTACGGGGCTGGCGAACCGACCGTCTGCCTCGCCTTGCTGCAGCTCCTGAGCACCTGCCTTGCCGTCGCCCCCCTCGACTCGGCCCGTCGGAGGGCGATCATCGCTGAAGCCGAGCTCGTGGCGGCCGACGCGCAACAGCGCATACTTCAACCACGAGACGCGGATGCGGTGCGGGCCGCCGCCGAGCTCCTCTGCGCCCGGGCAGTAAGCACGATCCAAACCGCTGCCCCTGATGCTCGTGAACTCCGACTGCCCCGTTCCGCTGAACCGGCCTGAGCGACGCGGCAGCACACTCACGGGACGGGGCGCGGCGCAGTGCAGACTTCGAGTCGACGACCTGCTCAGTTACCCGCGGTTCCCCTATCGCCGGCCGGACCGGAATGTATGCGCTCCGCAGGCACCCGCCTGCCGCGCCGGGCTCGATCATGGAAGCCGGTCCGGTGCCTGCTCGAGGGCGACCCGGACCTGGCTGAGCTGCGCCACGCACACGAGCAGGAGCGCCAGGCATACCCCCGAGACCAGCAGGGCGACTGGACCGGTGTTGAGCTGCTCGTCGAACACTGCCACCCCCAGGATGACCGACACGAGCGGGTCGGTGGTGGCGGTCGCGGGCAGGCTCGCCGCGAGGGGCCCGGCCTGGAAGGCCATCTGAGCCAAGAAGAGGCCTGACGCACCGGCGGCGACCAGAGCATAGAGCTGCCACCTGCCGAGCAAGGCGAGCGCTCCGTGGGTCGCGACGATGCCTGCGCAGGTCTTGATCAGGGCCGCGGTGCCGGCATAGATGGCGCCGACGGAGACTCCCAGGAGCGCCGCGGCCCTGCGTGAGTTCCACTTCCGGCGGGTGAACCACCGGGCCGCCGTCACGAGGCTGATCACCGCACCGACGATCGCCACGCCGGCCAGGACCGCTGGTAGCCGGTCCGGCTGGTCAGGCTGAGCGGTCAGGATGCCGGACGCGAGGAGAAAGGCCGCGACAGCGAGCACCAGCACCAGGCCCAGCACCAGCTCGCGACGGCTGACCCTGGTGCCGTTGATCCGATGAGCCACGACCAACGAGAACAACACCGCCACGACGAGGATGAGCTGCACCACCGCCAGGGCGCCCACGTGTAACGCCACGACCTGCAGAACGAGGCCGCCGACATCCGCGAGAATGCCACCCAGCCACAACGGGTGCCGCAACGTCGCCACGGCGAAGGCGCCTACTTCGGCGACGCCGAAATGCTTCAGATGTGGCATGTCACCGGCGCTTCGGTGTTTGAGCGCGGTTGCCAGCGAGAAGAAGGCCGCCGAGCCCAGGGAGAGGACGACCACGGCCAGGAGGCTCATGAACCGGCCTCGGTCATGGCAGCCGCAACTCTGGGTCCTGGCCGCGACGTCTCGCGGTCGAGACCATTGCTCTCCTGCAGGCGGCGCGCGCGCTCGTACGCTGCGTCAGTCGCTCGGAGAACCTCGTCCCACGCCACCGGACAAGGCGCTGTCCGGTTGTGCGCGGCCATCCGGAGGCGAAGGCCAGGGTCCATCGCTAGCCGGACCACGGCGTCTGCGAGGGCCGCGTCGGAATCGCAGAGGAGTCCTTCGCGCTCGTGGCGGACGAAGTCGCCGATTCCACCGTGCGCCTTCGCGACCACCGGTAGTCCCACGCACCTGGCCTCGAGGGCGGCGATGCCGAAGGACTCGAGATCCGAAGGCGCCAGGAACACGTGCGAGCGGCCGAGCAAGCCCCGGACGTCCTGACGGTCTAACCGGCCCACCAGGGTGACCTGGTCCGACATGCCGTGCCGGGCCACGAACCGCTCCATCGCACCCCGCAGAGGCCCCTCACCGGCAACCGTCAGCCGCAAACGTGTCGGCTCACTCAGCCGGTCCAGCGCCGTCTGTGCGTGGTGCACCGCCCTCAACAACGGGAGGGGCCGCTTACGCCAGGCCAGGCGCATCACCGCCACGAGGTCCAGCTGTCCCGGCCGCTCAGGCGACGCCGGCATACGCCACTCGGCCTGATCGATACCGTTGGGCAGCACAGATATCCCGACCCCCGCCGGCAGGTGCCGGCGCACGGGTGCCGCCGCCGCCTCGCTCACCGCCGTCCAGGCCAGGGGAAGGCTCGACCACCCTCCGAGTGCGTCTGCCGCAACGACGATCGGCGCGACCCCGGCCCAAATGGAATGGACGGTGACCACCGTGGAAATTCCCTGTCGCGCCGCGGCACGCGCAACCAGAAATCCCAGCGGGGACCCGACCCCGAGATGCGCGTGGACGACGTCGACCTCAAGGTCACGCAGCGTGCGAAGGGCCGCCGCCGTCGCCATCGGGTGCAGTGCGCTCGGTCGGCGGAACGACATCGTGACGCGGTGCACGCCCCGATCGCTCACTCCTGGCGTGCTGGTGATCACGTGGACCTCGTTGCCGTTGCGCCGTTGCAACGCAGCGAGATCGGCGACGTGCGTCTCGATCCCGCCAAGCCTGGGGAGGTAGAAGTCGCTGATGTGGGCGATCTTCACCGTGGCCGGGCCTGCGGGCGCGATGCCGAACTACTTCCCTGGGGATTGCGAAGGCGGACACAGTCGTCGGCCGACGACGACACCGGACGACCCAGGAGAGCACCGACCTCCACAACGTCGCCCGGTGTTGCTGAGGAAGATGGCGGCAGCGGTGGCGCTGTGTGTGGAGGCATGGTCACGACACACAGCCTCACCCCTTCAGTCCACCTGCGCTCGTCCGAGGTAGGACAGCGTCACGGCGTCACTCCATTCGGGCAGCGCGTCAGCGCCATGCCGACGCAGCGACGAGCCACAGTCAGGTGGACGTCTGCACGCGGGCGTCCCAGTGCGACAGAGCATTCCGCGCGAGCTCCTCATTGTGGGCGAGGTGCTCGTCCAGTGCTGCGGCCGCGCGGTCCGGGTCGCGCTGGCGGAACTGGTCGACGAGGAGCTGATGGGCCTCGCGCCGGCGGTCGTGCTCGTGAGGATCAGGGTCCAGCAGGCCGAAGCCGATCCGGATGTAGCGCTCGCCGGCGCGCCACAGCAGGTTGAGGATGCGTTCGTCCCAGGCCGTCACGGCTGGCGCGATCAGGGCCAGGTGGAACGCCCGGTGGTCGTCGTAGATGTCGTCCATGCTGCGGTCGGCGTCCCCCAGCTCGGAGGCGACGACATAGAGCTCGTCGAGTCGCTCGTCGGAGAGCCCGCTGACGGCGCGACGGGCGAGGTCCGGTTCCAGCAACCGGCGGCTGCGGTAGATGGCGTGCAGCTCGTCGAGGTCGAGCGGAGCGACGGTCGCGCTGCGTCCGGGAGGGTTGACGACCAGACCTTCGGCTTCGAGGACTCGGAGGGCGTCCCGGACCGGGATGAAGCTGACCCCCAGCTGCTCGGCGAGCTTGCGCAACGACAGGTTCTGCTCGGGGGCGAGGTCACCGGAGACGATGGAGCGCCGCAGCTCGTCAGTGACCTGGTCTGACACCGAGTGCTGCTCGATGGCGCGCACCGAACCGGGCGTGCTCGTGGTGACGCTCATCGGTGTGCTCCCTCGTGGCGGCGGCCCGCCGATGTTACCAAGAACCGCCCTTGGTGTTATCACATATCATGCTAGCGTGACGGTGCCCTCGGTCCCCTGAACCATGGAGGTTCACGATGAGACTCGCAACCATCGGTATGCGTCTGTGCATCGTTCGCGAGGAGGGTGCGCTCGATCTCGAGAGCGTGAGCAAGGGCGAGTTCTCCGCCGATCCGCACCATGCCTTCGAGCGCTGGGACGAGCTGCAGCGTTGGTACGCCGAGAACCAGGAAACCATCACGGCCGCCACGCCTGACGCCTACACCACCTCCGACCTCGGCCCACCGGTCCCGGCACCACGACAGATCTTCGGCATCGGGCTCAACTACCGCGACCACGCCGCGGAAGCCAATCTCGAGCTCCCGACGGAGCACGCCGTCGTCTTCGCCAAGTTCCCGGCCTCCGTCACCGGACCGTTCGCTGAGGTCCAGCTGCCCTCCGACGCCGTCGACTTCGAGACGGAGCTCGTTGCCGTCATCGGACGGGGCGGGCACCGCATTCGCCGCGAGAACGCGTGGGAGCACGTCGCGGGCCTGACCCTCGGCCAGGACCTCTCCGAGCGACTGGTGCAGTGGCGCGGTCCCAGCCCGCAGTTCTCGCTGGGCAAGTCCTATCCGGGCTTCGCTCCGATCGGCCCGGTGCTGGTGACCCTCGACGAGTTCCCGCACCTGGAGGACATCGGCATCGGCTGCGAGCTCAACGGCCGGACGATGCAGCACGGCTCCAGCCGGGACATGGTGTTCACCATCCCGCAGCTCGTGGAACAGCTCTCGGCCATCGTGCCCCTGCTCCCGGGCGACCTGGTCTTCACCGGTACGCCGGCCGGGATCGGATGGACTCGCGACCCTCGAGTGGTCCTCCAGCCGGGCGACCGGCTGGTCACGCACGCCGACGTCATCGGCGAGATGACGACCACGTTCACCGCGGCCTGACGCCGGTCCGGATCACCGACGATGGCACCTTCCGAGCCGGAGCACCGGGACGCCGCAACCGCGCCCGCTGACACGGTGACATCGACCGACACAGAGACGCTGCGCGAGATCGCGCGCCGAGTGCTGTGGCTGTCCGCGTCGATCGTCGACGCGGCCAACGCGGGCCGGCCCAACGACTCCGGCGTCAAGGCCGGCGGTCACCAGGCGTCGAGCGCCTCGATGGTGGACATCATGGTGGCGCTGTGGTTCGCCGAGCTGACCTGCCAGGACCGCGTCTCGGTGAAACCTCACGCCTCACCGGTGCTGCACGCGATCAACTACCTCCTCGGCGACCTGGACGAGCGGTTCCTGCCGACCCTGCGGGCCAAGGGCGGCCTGCAGTCCTACCCCTCCCGGCTCAAGGACCCCGACACCGTCGACTTCTCGACCGGGTCGGTCGGGATCGGCGCCACCGCCGCCGTGTGGGCCGCGATGGCCCATCGCTACGTCGCCTCCCAGTTCCCCACGACGCCACCGGCCGGGCGCTTCGTCAGCCTCCTCGGGGACGCCGAGCTGGACGAAGGCGCGATCTGGGAGACGGTGATGGATCCGCAGGTCGCGCGACTCGGCGAGCTGCTGTGGGTGGTCGACCTCAACCGGCAGTCGTTGGACCGGGTGGTGCCCGACATCCAGATCGCCAAGCTGCAAGGGATGTTCGCCGCCGCGGGTTGGCAAGTCGTCGTGCTCAAGTGGGGCCGGCTCATCTCCGACGTCTTCTCCAGGCCGGGTGGTGAACAGCTGCGGGCGCGACTGGAGGCCATGCCCAACGAGGAGTACCAGCGGATGCTGCGGGTCGACTCCGCCCACCTCGCCGAACGACTGCTGAGCGGCCTCGATGAGGGCCAGCAGGCCGACGGGTTGCGCGACCTCGTGACCGGTATGCCGGCCGCCGAGCTGGCGGCGGCGGTTCGCGACCTCGGCGGGCACGACCTCGGTCTGCTCGTCGACACCTTCACCACGGTCGCGGCCGACCGCCCGACGGTGGTCTTCGCCTACACCGTCAAGGGCAGGGGGCTGCCGACCGAGGGCCATCCCAACAACCACTCGGCCCTGCTCACCGCTGAACAGATGGACGTCCTGGCGGCCGACTCCGGTGTGGAGCGCAGCAACCCGTGGCAGCGGTTCCCGGCGGACAGCCCTGCCGGTGGGCTTTGTGAGCAGCGCCGCGCCGCGCTGCGCCGTGACGCCGTCACGCCGACCAAACCGCTGGACGTTCCTACCTCGCTCGGCCACGCTTACCGCAAGCCGATCTCGACGCAGGCCGCCCTCGGAAGGCTGCTGGCCGACCTTCCTCGGGACGCCCCGGACATGGCAGCGCGCGTCGTCACCTGCTCCCCCGACGTGGCGTCGTCGACCAACCTCGGCGGCTGGATCAACAAGACGGGAGTCTGGTCGGTCGCCGACCGTCGCGACTGGTTCGCCGACGACACCCAGCGGGTGTTGCGCTGGCAGGAGGTGACCAACGGCCAGCACATCGAGCTGGGCATCGCCGAGGTCAACCTCGTCTCCCTGCTCGGGGAGCTCGGCGCCACCTGGTCTCGATGGGGAGAACGGCTCATCCCCGTCGCGACGCTGTACGACCCCTTCGTCTCCCGGGCGCTGGAGCCCTGGTCCTACGGAATGTATGCGGGCGGACAGTCGATCCTCGTCGGCACCCCGTCGGGGGTGACCCTCGCGCCCGAGGGCGGAGCCCACCAGTCGATCACCACACCGTCGATCGGGCTCGAGCAGCCGGGCTGCGTCGCGTGGGAGCCGGCCTTCGCTCCGGACCTGGAGTGGTGCCTTCTGCAGGCGATGAGCCAGGTCGGGGTGGAGGGCGGCACGTCCGCCTACTTCCGCCTCTCCACGCGGCCCATCGACCCCGACCTCGCGCAGCTGCCGGACGACCCGGCCCTGCGGGAACGGCGCCGGCGACAGGCCATCGCCGGCGGCTACCGGCTGCCGGTCGACCGCGCGCCGGCCGAGGAGGACGTCACGCTCGTCGGCGTCGGCGCGATCATGCCCGAGGTCATCGCAGCCGCCAAATCCCTTGAGTCGCAAGGGGTTAGTCCTGGGGTCGTCTGCTTGACGAGTCCGGATCTGGTCTTCCGGTCGTTCCAGCACCGTGGCACCCGGCTTCCGGGCGTGGGCGGTGCGATCATCGACGAGCTCCTGCCGCCGCAGCACCGGGCGCCACTGGTGACCGTCCTCGACGGACACCCGCACACCCTCACCTTTCTCGCCGCCGCCCGGGGCGACCGGATCCGGTGCCTCGGAGTCACCGAGTTCGGCCAGTCCTCCAGCCTCGACGACGCCCACCGGCTGCACGGCATCGACACCGACACCATCACCGACGCCGCCCTCACCCTCCTCGGCCGATAGGAGGCTCACCCCACATGGACCGCCCTATCGCCAGCGAGAACCACCACCGGGTGCCCGTCCTGATCTGCGGCGGCGGACCGGTCGGCCTCGCCCTGGCCGTGGAGCTGGGGCTGCGCGGCATACCGTGCCTCGTCGTCGAACCTCGACAGCAGCCCACCCGACTGCGGCCGAGGGGCAAGACGCTGAACACCCGCACGCTGGAACACTTCCGCCGTTGGGGCATCGCCGACCGGGTTCGCGCCGCCGCCCCGCTGCCGGTGTCGTGGTCCCAGGACGTGTCGTTCTGCACCACCCTGCTCGGGACCGAGATCACCCGGTTCCACGGCGTCCTGGGCCTGCAGGACACCGGAGTGTCTCCCGAGCTGGGCCAGCAGCTGCCCCAGTACGTCACCGAGGAAGTGCTCCGCGAGGTGGCCCGCCGAGCTGGCGCCAGTCGAGCTGCGCCTGGGATCGCGCGTGACCGGCCTCCATCCCGAGGCCGACAGCGTCGCGGTGTCCGTCGTCGACCCGGACGGCACCACGCGGATTGTCGTCGCCGACTACGTCATCGGTGCCGACGGCGCCCGGAGCGTGGTGCGCGAGAGCATCGGTGCCGCATACGTGGGCGCGCAGGCACTGCGGCCGAACACCGGCGTGGTCTTCCGGTGCGACGACCTTGCGCCTCTGGTGCCACACCCGCCGGCCGTGCAGACATGGGTCATCAACGACGAGACCCCGGGCATGCTCGGGCCGGTCGACCGGAACGGGCTGTGGTGGCTCATCGCGTTCGGCGTCGACGGAACCTCCCCCGACCTCGACCCGCGCCGTCTCGTCACCGGCGCCGTCGGGCGGGACCTGCCCGTCGACATCGTGAGCACCGACCCCTGGGTGGCGCGGATGGAGCTGGTCGACCGGTGCCGCGCCGGACGGGTCTTCCTCGTCGGGGATGCGGCGCATCTGAACCCGCCGTTCGGCGGTCACGGCCTCAACACCGGGATCGGCGACTCCGTCGACCTGGGCTGGAAGCTCGCCGCGACCATCGACGGCTGGGCGGGGCCCGGGGTGCTCGACTCCTATGCGGCGGAGCGGGTTCCGCTGCACCGCCGCGTCATCGAGGAGGCCGTCGCCAACATGTCGACCCTCTCCCCCGAGCTGCTCGGCGACGACCTGACCGACCCCGGGCTGCGGGGTGAGGAGGCGCGGGCCCGAGCGGCCGGCCGGATCCAGGAGACCAAGGCCCAAGAGTTCTTCAGCCTCGACCTGGTCCTCGGCCACCGGTACGACAGCTCGCCGATCATCGCGGCTCCGAGCACCGAGGAGGCCGGCCCCTGGCCGTCGGCCGCCGTCCCCGGTCGCCGGCTCCCCCACGTCTGGCTCGAACCCGGCCGATCGACGCTCGACCTCGTACGCCTCGACCACGTCGTGCTCGCCGCCCCGCACACCCAGCTCGGTCCACTGCGCGCGGCCGCCGACCAGCAGCACCTGCCCCTCGACGTCCGACGCGTCGCGACCGACGTCATGGCCGGGCTCGGCGCCGACTGGGTCGTCGTCCGCCCGGACCAGATCGTGGCCGCGGCCGGGGCGGGTGAGCCGCCAGGCCGAGACCTGGTGACCACCCTCTCCGGACACGCCAGCTCCATCGCACCCACCTCCAGCTGAAGAGGAACAGGCATGCCAGCACTCATTCTCGGAGCCACCGGCAACGTCGGACCACACGTGGTCGCCGAGCTCGTCGCCGCCGGTGACCGGCCACGCGTCCTCGTCCGTGACGGCGACCGGGCGCGGGAGCTCTTCGGCGAGACCGTCGACATCGTCTCCGGCGACGTCACCCAACCTGGCGTGGTGGAGGACGCCGCCGAGGGGATCGACTCGATCTTCCTGCTGTCGCCGCACAGCTTCGAGATGGCCAACCTGCAGCTCGGCGTCATCCGGGCCCTGCGCCGCCGCGACCTTCGCATCGTCAAGCTGTCCGGCACGAGCTCCGCCATCACCCCCGACGGACCGCACGCCTGCCGACAGCACTGGGAGGTCGAGCGGGTTCTCGCGGACAGCGGCCAGCCCTACGTCATCCTGCGCCCCAACGCGTTCACGCAGGTCCTCATCGGACGGCTCATGCTCCCGGCGCTGGAGGCGACCGGCACGGTGACGAACGCCATCGGTACGGCAGGGATCAGCCTCGTCGATGCTCGCGACGTCGGTGCCGTCGCGGCCCGCGTCCTCACCGACCACCGCTGGGACGGTCAGACGCTCCTGCTGACCGGACCTCGATCCGTCACGTATGCCGAGATCGCCACCTGGGTGAGCGACCGGCTCGGCAAACCCGTCCGGGTCGACGACGTCACGTCGGCAGAAGTCCGAGCCGGTCTCGTCGCGCGCGGAACGCCCGAATGGGAAGCCGACCATTTCGCCGAGATGTACGACCTGTTTCGCGCCGGCGAGTCCGAGTCCGTCACCGACACCGTCGAGCAGGTCACCCAGCGTCCCGCGCGGACGGTCGAGGCGTTCCTCGACGAGGTGCTGCAGCCGGCCGGAGCCGGCCGATGAGTGCGTGCCTGCCCTGTGACCTCGAGTCGGCGCCGGCTGAGGCCGTCGTCTACCGGGACGCCGACTGGGCGTGCGAGGTCGCCGAGGGCTACGACGTACCGGGCTGGTACATCCTGCGCGTGCGACGGCACGCCGAGGGATGGGAGGCACTCACCCACTCGGAGGCGACCGGGCTCGGCGTCGTCTCCCAGCGGGTCGCCGGCGCGATCCAGGCGGTGACCGGTGCCCCCACCGTCTACTTCCTGAGCTTCGGGGAGAACTACGCCCACCTGCACTTCCTGCTCATCGCCCGACCCGCGGAGCTCGCCCCCGAGCTGAGGGGCGCCGCGATCCTCACCCTGCGGGACCAGCATCGCGACCAGCCCGCAGCCCTCGCCTCCGCCGCAGCCGTGCGGCAGGCCCTCTCCACCGACTGAAACCGACCACCCACACGAAAGGGACGACGATGTCCACCAGCTTCACGCACACCCAGGGCGACCGCACCTACACCGGCCGCACCAACACCGGCGACGGCTTCGTGCTCAGTCCCGGCGCACCACTGGTGATCGCCCTCCACGGCGGCACCTACTCGTCGATGTACTTCGACATCCCGGGCTACTCCCTGCTCGACCGGGCGGCCAGCCGAGGCATACCGGTGATCGCCCTCGACCGCCCCAACTACGGCGGCTCGACGCCCCTCGAGACCGACGAGTCGATCCTCCTCGCCAACGCCGACGTGCTCACCGAAGCGATCGGGTCGATCTGGGCCGACCATGGTGGCGAGGCGCCCGGAGTCGCGCTCATCGCGCACTCGATCGGCGGAGCGTCCGCTCTGGCCATCGCCGCATCGCAACCGGATTGGCCCCTCCTCGGCCTCGCGATCTCCGGATGCCTCGTACGGGTGCCACAGGAGTCCCGCGGCGCCTGGGAGGCGCTCCCGCCGATCCCCATGATCGAACTGCCCGTCCCGATGAAGGACCAGGTCATGTTCGGTCCGGCCGGTACCTACGCCTCTGACATGCCGGCGGCCAGCCACCCGTCGGACACCCTCGTCCCCAAGGCCGAGCTTCTCGACATCACCGGTGGCTGGATCGAACGCCGCGCCGAGGTCTGCGGGCGGGTCACCGTTCCCGTCCACCACCGGCAGGGAGAGTTCGACGCCCTCTGGATCACGAGCCAGGACGAGATCGACGAGTTCCGTAGCGGCTTCGGCGCTGCGCCGTCGGTCGACACGGCCCTCCAGCTCGGCAGCGGGCACTGCATCGACTTCCACCTCCCGAGCGAAGAGTTCCAGACCTCGCAGCTCGACTTCGCACAGGAGTGCGCGAAGGCCTCGGTGGCCTGACCGCCATGACGACCACGGTGCTGCGGGACGTCCGGCTCTTCGAGGGTGACGCCTTCGGGCCCGGCGACCGACCTCGCGTTCGAGGACGGCAGAATCACGGCGACCCCCGAGACCGCCGAGCGTCGTCGACGGCGGCGGCGGGTTCGTCCTTCCCGGCCTGATCGACTGTCACGTCCACCTGTACGGCCCGGAGACGCTGACCTCGCTCGCGGCGTACGGAGTCACGACGGCGCTCGACATGGGCTCTCCGGCGCCGCTCGTCCGCGCGCTTCGTGGTCGAGGCGGGGTCACCGATATCCGTAGCGGGATGATGGCCCTGTCCTCCCCCGCAAGTGCCCACGCCCAACGGTTGAAGGACATCCCGGCGGCGCAGGAGGCTCTCGTCGAGGACATCGCGGCGGTGCCGGCGGCAGTGACGAGGCGCGTGGAACAGGGTGCCGACTACATCAAGGTGGTCATCGACCTTCCCGGCTTCGACCAGGCCACGGTCGACGCGATCGTTGCGGAGGCGCACCGGCATGGTCTCAAGACCATCGCCCACGCCTCCCGTTTCGACGCGGTCGCGATGGCGCAGCGGGCCGGGTTCGACGTCCTCACCCACGTCCCGCTGGACCGGCCCATCGACGACGAGCAGGCGGGTGCGCTCGCTACGGCCGGCGTGGTGGTCGTGCCCACGCTCACCATGATGAAGGGCATCGTGGAGCGGCTCGCCGGCACCGGCGGCCCCGGACCCCGGTACGAGCCGGCGGTCGCCAGCGTCACCGCCCTCCATCGGGCCGGCGTCACGGTGCTCGCCGGCACCGACGCAAACCAGACTCCGGCGGCGCCCGCCTCACCGCCGATGGGGGCCAGCCTCCACGACGAGCTGGCGCTGCTGGTTTCAGCCGGCCTCAGCCCGGCCGAGGCACTCCGCGCGGCCACCTCGGCGGCCGCCGACCACTTCGACCTGCCGGACCGTGGGCGCCTCGCCGTCGGGCTACGGGCCGACCTGGTCCTGCTCGACCGGGACCCCACGCTGGACATCGAGCGCCTCGCGCGCGATCCGCGGGGTGTGGATCGCGGGAGAACCGGTAGTGGGCGTCCCGTGATCCTCGTCACCGCTGCCGCCGGCAACCAGGGGCGGCTGCTCGTCCCCAAGCTGGTTCGAGCCGGCGAACGAGTGCGGGCCAACGTCGCGTCGGAGGTCTCCGCCGAGCAGCTGCGCAGCGTGGGGGTCGATGAGGTCATCGTCGGGGACCTCGCCGACCCCGCGATACAGCGCAGCTGCGTGCGCGACGTCGAGAAGATCTACCACGTCGGCGCAACGCTCAGTCCCGGTGAACGGTCCATGGGCCTCGGCCTCGTCGACGCGGCCCGAGCCGAGGGCGTCCAGCACTTCGTGTTCAGCTCGGTCCTGCACTCGATCGTCACGGACCTGGTGCAGCACACGATCAAACGCGACATCGAGGAGCACCTGCTCGCGTCGGACGTCGAGTTCACCATCCTCCAGCCGTCGAACTACATGCTCCCGCTCAAGCTGCGGCCGGCGTTCGCCCGCAACGTGTTCCAGCTGTCCTGGTCCCTCACCCGTCGCCAGTCGCTGGTCGACCTCGACGACGTCACCGATGTCGCCCTGATGGCCCTGACCGACAGCGCGCGGCACGCCGCGGCGACCTACGAGCTCGTCGCTCCCGGGCGGTACACCGCATCCGAGCTGGGCGAGATCGTGGCGCGAGTGATGGACCAGCCGGTCGACGTCCGCCAGATCGACGCGGAGACGTATGCGCAGGCCTGGCTCGGCGATCGCGACCAGGCCGAGGCGACTCACGAGCTGTCGGTGCTCCGCTCGATCAGTACGCGCTACAGCGCCCACGACTTCGTCGGGAACGCCAACGTCCTCACCTGGCTGCTCGGACGGCAGCCGACCTCCTTCGAGGAGTTCGTGCGTCGCGAGTGGGACGCATACATCACCGACTCGGCGGTTCAGGCCGGATGAGGCTGACCGGGCGGACCGTTCTGGTCACGGGCGGCGGCAGCGGCATCGGTCGCGGGCTGGCTGAGGCGTTGCACGCCATGGGAAACACCGTGATCGTCGCGGGCCGCCGGGTCGACCAGCTGGAAGCCGTGGCGATCACCAGTCCTGGCATCCACCCCATGGCCTTGGACATCACCGACCCGGACAGCATCGCGCGCGTCGCCCGCGACGTCGTCAAGAGCCACCCCCAGCTCGACGTGCTGATCAACAACGCGGGCCTGATGCCGGACACCGATCTCACCCGGCCGGTGGCCGACGAGGAGCTCGAGCGCACCGTCGCCACGAACCTCATCGGCCCGATCCGCCTGGTATCCGCGCTGATCGACCACCTGCGCGCAGTGCCCTCGGCGACCATCGTCAACGTGAGCTCGATGCTGGCCTACGCACCGCTTGCGCGGGCGCCGCTGTACTCCGCGACGAAGTCCGCCCTGCACTCGTACACCTTGTCCCTGCGCTACCAGCTGCGGGACACCCACGTCGAGGTGGTCGAGATCGCGCCGCCGTTGACCACCACCGCCCTTCAGCCGGTGAACCTCACTGACCCCCGCGCGATGCCGCTCGACGCCTTCGTCCAGGAGACCGTCATCGCGCTGGCCGGCGGCGAACCCGAGGCCTACGTGGCCGCCGCGCGACAACGCCGCGACGCCCAGCGGACCGGAGACATCGAGGCCACGCAGCGCCTGAACGAGCTGATGGGATAGACCGCCCGCCGGCACCTCTTGCTGTTATCACATATATCGATTAGCGTTTCGCCCACCTGATCAGTGTCGATCCATCTGTCGATTCACCCGAGGAGCTGCCATGACGGCACAGACCGACCTAAGCCGCGACGAGATCATCGCGCGGAACCTCGAGGCCGTCGAGGTCCACTTCCACAACGAGAACGCCGACAGCATCGACGAGGCGATCTCCGTCTACACCGACGACATCGTGTGGGAGGTCCCGGCGCGCGGCCTCGTGCTGCGCAACGTCGAGGACGTCAAGCAGGAGTACCTCAAGATCTTCGGCTCGATGACCATCCACAAGATCACCAACCTGCACCGGTTCGCCACCGAGGAGTGGGTCTTCGACGACAGCATCTTCGAGTGGACGATGACCGGCGACGGCTTCCGCAACGCTCCCCTGCCGGTGGGTACGACCTGCAGCATCCGGCTCCTGCACGCCTTCCAGATGCGGGACGGGCTGATCTGTCGCGAGCACGGCTATGAGATCTGGCGGGACATCAACGACACCGTCCGGGTCAACGACGACATCCCCGCCGACGCGCGGGTCGAGGTCTTCGACTGAGGGTCGTCACCAGCCCAGCTGGCCGATGTCCTCGTGGAACTCCCCGGTGGGGCCGTCCTCGTCGATCGTCGCCAGCCGGACGACGACCCGAGCACTGTCGGACGCAGGACGGCCAGGGTGGCTGCCGGGGTCGCCGCCACCGAGGTTGGTCGCGGTGATCCCCGGTTCGACCGCGTTGAACTTCACCTCGGGCACGGCCTTGGCGTACTGGACGGTGACCATCGAGACGGCGGCCTTGCTGGACCCGTAGACGACGGACGGGAACCGCGACGCCGGGCGGGACGGCTCGTGGGTGGCCCAGAACGAGCCCAGCGCGCTGGAGACGTTGACCACGACCGGGTTGGCCGAGTGGCGCAGCAACGGCAACGCCGCCTCGGTCACCCGGATGATGCCGACGACGTTCGTGTCGAACACTTCGAGGGCACTGGGACCGTCGAGCGCCTCGCCACGACCGTCCCCAGTTCGCTTGGCGATGCCGGCGTTGTTGACGAGGACGTCGAGCCCGCCTTTTCCCTCAATGACGGCAAGGGCCGCACGGACCGAGGCGTCGTCGGTGACGTCGAGCTGGACGAAGCGGGCGCCGATCTCCTCGGCGGCCGTCCGTCCGCGTCCCTCGTCGCGCGAGCCGGCGTAGACGGTGTGTCCTGCCGCGACGAGCTGACGCGCCGTCTCCTTGCCCAGGCCGGTGTTGGCGCCGGTGACCAGTGTCGTTGTCATGAGCTCAGGTTGGCGGTCGCCCGCGGGATCAGCCAGTCGTCCGCCTGTCGTAGGACTGTCAGGACCACGACTGGGTGGGGCGACGAGTGGGGCAACGGGCGACACTGGACGGGTGGAAGGTTCGGAGTTCGGCCCGGCGGTGCGTCGCTGGCGCGAACGGGTGTCCCCCGGGGCCGTCGGGTTGCCGGTCGGTGGACGACGTCGGGCGGCCGGACTGCGTCGCGAGGAGCTCGCGAACATCGCCGGCATCTCGGTGGACTACCTGACCCGGCTCGAACAAGGGCGCGCGACCTCGCCGTCGGCTCAGGTGATCGAGGCGCTGGCCCGCGGGCTGCGCCTATCCGACCCGGAACGAGAGCTGCTTTTCCGGCTCGGCGGCCAGACCGCGCCGGGGCTCGCGCTGGTCTCCCGGCGCATACCGCCGAGTCTGCAACGTCTCCTGGACCGGCTCGCGACGACGCCTGTCGCCGTCTACAACGCGCTGTGGGACCTCCTGGATACCAACGCACCGTATGACGTCCTCACCGGTGCGTCCGCCTGGTCCGGCATCGAGCGCAACGGCTTGTGGCGCAACCTCGTCGGGCCCGGCCCCGTGGCTGAGCACACCCCCGAGCAGCTCGCCGAGCAGCAGGAGGGACTCGTCGCGGACCTTCGCCTGACCGCAGCGAAGTATCCGGCCGACCGCAGCGTTCACCACCTCGTGGCGGAGCTGCGCAGACACAGTTCCCGGTTCGTAGAGCTGTGGGAGTCGGCCGAGCTTCGGCCGCACCAGGAACGCTCGCGGCACAAGGTTTTCGCGCATCCCGAGGTGGGCCGCATCGGACTCGACTGCGACACCCTCATCGTCGCCGCCGACGACCTCCGGATCATGGTCTACACCGCTGAGCCCGACACGGAGGATGCCGAACGACTGGCCCTGGCCATCGTTCTGGGCACTCAGACCTTGACCGAATAGGTCCCCTGAGGATCAGGGACCTTGGTCCTTGCCGGGACCCGTGCCGCCTTGAAACGATCGGGCGGTCGCACGGGTGACCCGTGTCCATTCCAGGGGGCTGATGAGTGTGGGGGAACGATCGGTGTCCGCGTCCGGCGATGCAGAGGTCGATGGTTCCGCCACCCAGGCACTGCTCAAGGCGGGGCGGTTCTTCACGCGGTGGGACGAGACCCGCGACGGACGCGCGGTGTTCCGGGAGGGCGGTCGAGCCGGCGACGTCTTCTACCGGGACCGGTGGAGCCACGACAAGGTGGTGCGTTCCACGCACGGCGTGAACTGCACCGGTTCCTGCTCGTGGAAGGTGTACGTCAAGGACGGGATCATCACCTGGGAGACCCAGCAGACCGACTACCCGTCGGTGGGACCGGACCGTCCCGAGTACGAGCCCCGCGGCTGTCCCCGCGGGGCGGCGTTCTCCTGGTACACCTACTCGCCCACCCGGGTGCGGTATCCCTACGTGCGGGGCGTGCTGCTGGAGATGTACCGCGAGGCCCGCCAGCGGCTGGGCGACCCGGTGCTCGCCTGGGCGGAGATCACCGCTGACCCCGAGAAGCGGCGCCGATACCAGCAGGCTCGCGGCAAGGGCGGCCTGGTGCGGGCCTCGTGGGCCGAGGCCGTCGAGATCGCCGCGGCGGCGCACGTGCACACGATCAAGAAGTACGGCCCCGACCGGGTGGCCGGGTTCTCGCCCATCCCGGCCATGTCGATGGTGTCGCACTGCGTGGGCACCCGGTTCATCCAGCTCATCGGTGGCGTCATGACGTCGTTCTACGACTGGTATGCCGACCTGCCGGTCGCGAGCCCGCAGGTCTTCGGGGACCAGACCGACGTCCCGGAGTCCGGCGACTGGTGGGACGCCACCTACCTGATGATGTGGGGCTCCAACGTCCCGGTGACGCGCACCCCCGACGCGCACTGGATGACGGAGGTGCGCTACCGCGGCACCAAGGTCGTCGCGGTCAGCCCGGACTACGCCGACAACACCAAGTTCGCCGACGAGTGGATGCGCGCACAGGCGGGGACCGACGCCGCTCTGGCCATGGCGATGGGTCACGTCATCCTGACCGAGCACTTCGTGCAGCGCCGGACGCCGTTCTTCCACGAGTACACGCAGAAGTACACGGACCTGCCGTTCCTCATCCGGCTCGAGCCGCACGACGGAGGTGAAGCCTACGTTCCGGGCAAGTTTCTCACTGCCGCGGACCTGTCCGAGGGCGCTGCGGCCGAGGACGCCTGGAAGACCGTCGTCCTCGACGAGGAGACGCACGCACCCGTCGTCCCGAACGGCTCGATGGGCTTCCGCTACGCGGACACCGGCAAGGGCCGCTGGAACCTCGACCTCGACGGTGTGACGCCCGCCCTCTCGCTTGCCGGCCCGGAGTCCGACCCGGTCGAGGTGCTGCTTCCGGCCTTCACCGAGGCCGACGGCACGGGTTCGGTGCTCCGCCGAGGCGTGCCGGCCCGCCGGGTGGGCGGACACCTGGTCACGACGGTCCTCGACCTGATGTTCGCGCAGTACGGCGTCCCCCGCGACGGTATGCCTGGGGTCTGGACGGGTGGGTACGACGACGTCACGCAGCCCTATACCCCGGCCTGGCAGGCGGAGATCACCGGTGTGCCGGCCGAGCAGTGCATCAGGATCGCCCGGGAGTTCGCCGCGAACGCCGAGGAGTCGCAGGGGCGTTCGATGGTCATCATGGGTGCGGGCGTGTGCCAGTGGTTCCACGGCGACGTCACGTACCGGGCGATTCTGTCGCTGCTCATCCTCACCGGGTGCATGGGCCGGAACGGCGGCGGTTGGGCGCACTACGTCGGCCAGGAGAAGTGCCGTCCGATCACCGGGTGGATCTCCTTGGCGAACGCCCTGGACTGGACGCGACCGCCCCGGACGATGACCGGAACCTCCTACTGGTACATGCATACCGACCAGTGGCGTACCGACGGCTACTCGGCGGACTCGCTCGCCTCACCGTTGGCCAAGGGGCACCTGGCCGGCCGGCACACCGCCGACACGATCGCCGAGTCCGCTCGCCTCGGCTGGATGCCGTTCTACCCGCAGTTCTCGACCAACCCGCTCCAGGTCGCCGAGGACGCGCAGGCCGCCGTCGACGAGGGTGCGGCGGCAACCCCTGCGGCATACGTGGCGGACGCCCTGCAGGACGGCCGCTTGCGTACCGCCATCGAGGACGTCGACGCTCCCGAGAACTGGCCGCGCACGCTGGTCCTGTGGCGCTCGAACCTCATGGGCAGCTCGGCGAAGGGCAACGAGTACTTCCTCAAGCACCTGCTCGGGACCCACTCCAACGTCATGGGCAGCGAGAACCCTGAGGCACCAAGGCCGTCCGAGGTGGCGTGGCGGGACGAAGCGCCCGAGGGCAAGCTGGACCTGCTGGTGTCGGCGGACTTCCGCATGACGTCCACGACGTTGTTGTCCGACGTCGTCCTGCCGGCCGCCACCTGGTACGAGAAGCACGACCTGTCGTCGACGGACATGCACCCGTTCGTCCACGCGTTCACCCCGGCTATCGACCCACCGTGGGAGGCGAAGAGCGACTTCGAGCTGTTCCACCTTCTCGCGCAACGCTTTTCCGACATGGCCCGCACCCACCTCGGAGTGCGCAGGGACCTGGTCAGCGTGCCCCTCATGCACGACACCCCGGGTGAGACGGCGCAGCCCGGCGGTCGCGTCGTCGACTGGCGAGGCACGGGGGCCGCGGGGACGCCCGGGAAGACGATGCCCGCCTTCCAGGTCGTCGAGCGCGACTACACGACCATCGCCGACAAGCTCGCCACCATCGGGCCGCTCGCCGACTCGCTCGGCTTCACCGTCAAGGGCGTGACGTACCGGGTGGACGAAGAGGTCGCGCACCTGGCAGCGAAGAACGGCGTGATGCTGGGCGGCGCCGGGGACGGGCGCCCGGCGATCGACACCGACGCGAAGATGGCCGAGGCGATTCTGCGGTTCAGCGGCACCACCAACGGTCGCCTGGCGGTCCAGGGGTTCCGGACCCTCGAGGAGCGGGTCGGGCGGAAGCTCGTCGACCTGGCGGAAGGATCTGAGGAGCGGCGGGTCACCTTCGCCGACACCCAGGTCGCCCCGGTCCCGGTCATCACGTCTCCGGAGTGGTCCGGCTCGGAGACGGGAGGTCGCCGGTATGCGCCGTTCACCGTCAACATCGAGCGGCTCAAGCCGTTCCATACCCTGACCGGCCGGATGCACTTCTACCTCGACCACGACTGGATGCTGGACCTCGGCGAGGCGCTGCCGATCTTCCGGCCACCGCTCGACATGCACCGCCTGTTCGGGGAGCCGACCCTCGGACCGGACGGCGCGAAGCAGGTCACCGTCCGCTACCTGACGCCGCACTCGAAGTGGTCGATCCACTCCGAGTACCAGGACAACCTGCTGATGCTCTCGCTCTCCCGCGGCGGTCCCACGGTGTGGATGAGCCCGCAGGACGCCGGAGCGATCGACGTCCACGACAACGACTGGGTCGAGTGCGTCAACGCCAACGGAGTCCTGGTCGCCCGCGCTGTCGTCAGCCACCGGATGCCGGAGGGCGTGGTCTACGTGCACCACGTGCAGGAGCGCACCATCGACGTGCCGAAGTCGGAGGCCACGGGACGCCGCGGCGGGATCCACAACTCCGTGACCCGCCTGCTGGTGAAGCCCACCCACCTCATCGGCGGCTACGCCCAGCTGTCCTACACGTTCAACTACCTCGGCCCGACGGGGAACCAGCGCGACATGGTGTCCACGGTCCGCAAGCGGTCCCAGGAGGTGACCTACTGATGCGCGTCATGGCTCAGATGGCGATGGTGATGAACCTCGACAAGTGCATCGGCTGCCACACCTGTTCGGTCACCTGCAAGCAGGCCTGGACGAACCGGGCCGGCACCGAGTACGTGTGGTTCAACAACGTGGAAACCCGCCCGGGCCAGGGCTATCCGCGCCGCTACGAGGACCAGACTACGTGGAAGGGTGGTTGGGAGCTGGGCCGCCGCGGCAACCTCAAGCTCAAGGCCGGGGGCCGGGTCAACCGGCTGCTGGGGATCTTCGCCAGCCCGGTCCAGCCCGAGCTGAGTGACTACTACGAGCCGTGGACCTACGACTACCAGATGCTCGTCGAGGCCCCGCTGGGCGACGACTTCCCGGTCGCCCGGCCCAAGAGCCTCATCACCGGTCAGGACACGAAGGTGACCTGGTCGGCCAACTGGGACGACAACCTCGGCGGGTCGAGCGAGATGGGGCACCTCGACCCGGTCGTGCAGGCGATGCGCGAGAAGGCCCGTGGCGAGGCCGAGGACAAGGTCCGGTTCGAGCTCGAGAAGACCTTCATGTTCTACCTGCCCCGGATCTGCGAACACTGCCTCAACCCGTCGTGCATGGCGTCCTGCCCGTCAGGGGCGATCTACAAGCGCGCCGAGGACGGGATCGTGCTCGTCGACCAGGACCGCTGCCGCGGCTGGCGGCAGTGCATCACCGGCTGCCCCTACAAGAAGATCTACTTCAACCACAAGACCGGCAAGGCCGAGAAGTGCACGTTCTGCTACCCGCGGATCGAGGTCGGGCTGCCGACCGTGTGCTCGGAGACCTGCGTCGGCCGGCTGCGCTACCTCGGCCTCGTCCTCTACGACGCCGATGCGGTCACCCGGGCCGCCGCGACTCCCGACGACGGCGACCTGTACGAGGCACAGCTCGACCTCATGCTCGACCCCGAGGACCCCGTGGTCGTCGCGCAGGCCCGCGCCGACGGCATACCGGCCGACTGGATGGAAGCCGCTCGACGCTCACCGGTCTACGCCCTCGCCAAGCGCTACCGCGTCGCGCTGCCGCTGCACCCGGAGTACCGGACCATGCCGATGGTCTGGTACGTCCCGCCGTTGTCGCCCATCGTCGACGTGCTCACCGCGCAGGGACACGACGCCGAGGACCGGTCGACCCTGTTCGGCGCGATCGACGCGCTGCGGATCCCGGTCGAGTACCTCGCCGAGCTCTTCACCGCCGGCCGCACCGACATCGTCTCCGGCGTCCTCCAGAAGCTCGCGGCGATGCGGGCCTACATGCGTGACATCACGCTGGGCCGTGACGGTGACCCCGCGATCCCCGCCGCCGTGGGGATGACCGAGGAGTCGATGTACGAGATGTACCGGCTCATGGCCATCGCCAAGTATGCGGAGCGCTACGTCATCCCGACCGCCCACGTCGAGCGGGCCCACGAGCTCGAGGAGATCGCGTGCTCACTGGACTACGACGAAGGTCCCGGCATGTACGAGTCCGGCCCGTTCGGCGAAGCCAGCGGTCGCCCGGCCCCGGTGGCCGTCGAGACGTTCAACGCGTTGAAACAGCGACAGACGTCCGACTCCAGGGCCTCCACCACCTCCTCGGGGGAGCTGACCGGTCGGGTCAACCTGCTGAACTGGGACGGCAACGGCGCCCCGGACGGGCTGTTCCCGACGAAGAACGACGACAGGACGCCGTCATGAGGCCGCTGCGCAGACGTCACCCGGATCCGCGCGTGGTCTACCAGGTGGCGTCATGGTGCCTCGACTACCCGACGGTGCCGTTGGTCGAGCGACTGCCCCTGCTGGCTGACGCGCTGGCGGAGCAGCCCGGCTCGCCGGGGATCGCCGACCTCGACCGCCTCGTCGACCACCTCGGGAGCAACCCCCTGGACCGGCTGCAGCACGCATACGTCGACGTGTTCGACCTCGACCGCAAGCACGCGCTGTACCTGTCGTACTGGACGGACGGGGACACCCGTCGCCGCGGAGAGGTGCTGGGCCGGTTCAAGACCGCCTACCGCCGCAGCGGCTTCCTCGTCGACACCCACGGCGAGCTGCCCGACTACCTGCCGATGGTCCTCGAGTTCGCCGCCTGCGCCGACCTGGCCGCCGGACGGGACCTGCTGCAGGCGTACCGGCCCAGCCTCGAGCTGCTCCGGATCGCCTTGACGGAACGGCACAGCCCGTATGCGGGTGCGCTCGTTGCGGTGTGCGAGACGCTACCGGGCGAGTCGCCGGCGAGCCGAGCCGAGGTGCAGGCCCTGGTCGACGCCGGAGGCCCACCTATCGAGTCGGTCGGTCTGGACCCGTACGACCCCAGGCTCCTGCCGCTGCAGCCGGCGGGTGAGCGCTGAAATGGGCGTCGTGCTCTGGGGTGTGCTGCCCTATCTCGTCCTGGTCGTCCTCGTCGGCGGGACCGTGTGGCGCTACCGCTACGACAAGTTCGGCTGGACCACCCGGTCGTCGCAGCTGTACGAGTCGCGGCTGCTGCGCATCGGGTCACCGCTCTTCCACTTCGGCATCCTGATCGTCCTGATCGGCCACATCGGGGGCCTGGTGATCCCGGAGTCGTGGACCGAGGCGGTCGGGATCAGCGAGGGCCTCTACCACTTCAACGCCCTGCTCTTCGGCGGCATCGCGGGAGTCTGCACCCTCGTCGGCATCCTGATCCTGGTGTACCGCCGACGCACCACCGGGCCGGTGTTCATGGCGACCACACGTAACGACAAGCTCATGTACGTCCTGCTCGTCGGGGCGATCGTGCTCGGGCTGTGGACGACGCTGGTCAGTGTCGGAGCCGGCTCCCAGGCGCACAACTACCGCGAGACCGTCTCCCCGTGGTTCCGCTCGGTGTTCCTCCTGCGGCCCGACGTGGAGGCGATGGCCGCGGCGCCGATCCAGTTCCACATCCACGCCCTGGTGGGGATGGCGCTGTTCGCGCTCTGGCCGTTCTCCCGGCTGGTCCACGCGTTCACCGCGCCGCTGCACTACCTGTTCCGTCCCTACATCGTCTACCGCAGCCGCGACCGCGTCGCGACCGGTGCCCGGCCCTCCCGCAGCGGGTGGAGCCCGATCGGCACCCGGGACCGCGACCGTGGCTGACCACCGGACCGAGGAGCCGTCCATGAGCACCCCGACCCAGGCCGGGACCGTACCGGCCGTGAACCTGCACGGGCAGACGAAGAACCTCGTCATCGCCACGGCGGCCTTCGCCATCTCCTTCTGGGCGTGGAACATGATCGCCCCCCTCGCGGTGACCTACACGCAGCAGATGGCTCTCGACGGCAACCAGAAAGCCCTCCTGGTGGCGACTCCCGTGCTCGTCGGGTCGCTCGGGCGGATCCTGGCCGGCGCCCTGACCGACCGCTACGGCGGGCGAGTGATGATGCCCGTGCTGATCCTCGCCTCCATCCCGTTCGTGCTCCTCGTCGCCGTCGCCGGCAACGCCAGGTCCTACGGCTTGATGCTGGTGTTCGGGTTCTTCCTGGGCATTGCTGGGACGACGTTCGCGGTCGGGGTGCCCTTCGTCAACTCGTGGTACCAGGCCGACCGGCGCGGGTTCGCCACCGGCGTGTTCGGCGCCGGGATGGGCGGCACCGCCCTGTCTGCGTTCTTCACCCCGCGCTTCGTCACGTGGTTCGGCTACACGACGACACACGTGATCATCGCCGTCGCGCTGCTGGCGATGGCCGCGATCTGCTGGTTCACGATGACCACGTCGCCGGCGTGGAAGCCCAGCAGCGACCCCGTGGTGCCGAAGCTCGTCGCCGCCATGAAGCTTGCCGTCACCTGGCAGATGTCCTTCCTGTATGCGGTCGCGTTCGGCGGGTTCGTCGCCTTCACCACCTACCTGCCGACCTACCTCAAGGACATCTACGCCTTCGACCTGACCGCGGCCGGAACGCGCACCTCCGGGTTCGCCATCGCCGCGGTGGTTGCCCGACCGATCGGCGGCATCCTCGCCGATCGGATGGGGCCGCGGAACGTCGTCGGCATCTCGATGGCCGCCACGGCGGTGCTGGCCGCGGTGGTGGCCTTGCAGCCGCCGTTGGAGCTGGCCGCCGGCGCGACCTTCGTCCTGCTCTCCTTCGCCCTGGGCCTCGGGATGGGCGGGGTGTTCGCCTGGGTGGCGCAGGTGTCCCCGCCGGAGCGGGTCGGCAGTGTGACCGGCATCGTCGGCGCCGCCGGCGGCCTCGGCGGCTACTTCCCGCCCCTCATCATGGGAGCGACATACGAGAAGCTCTTCCCGGGGTACGGCTTCGGCCTCTCCCTTCTCGTCCTGGTCGCTGTGGGCGCCCTGGCCTTCACGTACCTGGGTATTCGCTCCGCCCGCACTCCGGCCTCCCGTCGCACTGCGTGAGCTGCGACGTGCCAACGGGGTCGGTGTGCCAGGGTGGAGCGATGGAGAAGTCATCCTTGACCGCTCTGGCCCGCGAGCTGATGAAGCTCGCCCAGCAGGCCTCCAGCGGCCGTGCCGCCGAGACGGTCTACGGCGGCCACGAACACACCCTTCGTCAGACCATGATCGCGCTGGTCGCCGGGCGCGAGCTCAGCGAGCACGAGAACCCCGGGGAAGCCACCGTCCAGGTGCTCCAGGGCCGTGTCCGGCTCCACGCCGCCGAAGGTGTGGCATGGGACGGGGCACCAGGAGACCTCCTGATCGTGCCGCCGGCTCGGCACACTCTCGACGCCGTCGAAGACTCGGTCGTCCTGCTCACCGTCGCCAAGACCGGCGCACCGCGCTAGCGCTCGCGTTCAGCCGACCCCTGGAGGCTGTGATGTGCCACTACTGCGGTTGCCGCGACATGCCGCTGCTGCGCGACTATGTCGCCGAGCACGAGCGGGTCGTCAACCTCGGCGGCGCGGCGGTCCGAGCGCTGGACCACGGTGACCTCGGCAGCGCACGAGAGCTGGTGACCGCAATGGGCGCGGAGCTGGCCTCGCACTGGCAGGGCGAGGAAGACGGCCTGTTCGCGGTGATGCGCAGGGATGAGCTGTTCTCTCAGCACATCGCGCCCCTCGTTCTCGAGCACCGTGAGCTGGCAACCCTGCTCGACTCGATGGAGCTGTCGAACCCGCACGACCAGGACCGCCTACGACGTGCGGTCCACGACCTCCACGCCCACATCGCCAAAGAAGAGGACGGGCTGTTCCCCGCTTCGCTCACCGCCTTGGTGGCCGACGACTGGGATGCCGCGATGGCGGCGTGGCAGCAGGCTCATCCCGACCGACGGTTGATCGCCGATGCCCACGGCCATGGTCACCCACCGCAGGCTTGACCGGGCTGCTACCACGTCACCGGAGTGCGGCTCAGGCGATCGTCCCTCGCACCGTCGCGAGCCGCATACGCGAACTATCCGTCAGCTCTTCTCGGCTGGTGCTGAGGTGTAACCGCCCTCGACGACGAACCGACGGCCGGTGATCGTGGTGGGCTCGATCCGCACGAAGCGCGGCTTTCGGCCGGACTCCCATGGGGACAGCGGCAGCCGCAGCGCGCGCAGGCTCTCCTCGATCTCCCAGATCTCGTGCGCCTTGCCCTTGACCACGACGCTCCAGGCGCGGGCGGTATCGGTGTCGTAGCCGTCCACCTCGAAGGCGACGTTCCGGCCCTTGGTGGCGGCGAGCTTGGTCCCCGCGGAGGTGCGGAAGACGATCGTGCCGTGGTCCACGACCGGGTTCACGGGAAAGATGTCCGGGGCGCCGTTCACGACGACGGCCAGGCGGCCGACCACGCTTCCGCGCAGCAACGCCCAGCACTCGTTCGTCGACAGGACCTCCGTGTCGGTGCTCTGTTCAGTCGTCATACCGCAAGAGTCGCCGGGCCGGGCTGCCGTGGACAGGGCCGAAGGTCCCGTCAGCCGTCCCGTCAGAGCCGACGGCCGCGGTCGGCGCCACCCTCGTGCGTCGCCGCAAATACCGCGGCCTGGGTCCGGCGTTCCATCCCCAGCTTGGCCAGCACCGAGGTCACGTAGTTCTTCACGGTCTTCTCGGCGAGGAACATCTCCTCGCCGATCTGCCGGTTGGTCAGACCCGCGGCGATGTGGTCGAGGATGCGCCGCTCCTGCGGGGTCAGGACCCGTAGCCGAGGGTCGGCGTCACCGTGGACGCGCCAGTTCTCCACCAGCTGGTGGGTTCGAGCGGTGTCGAGCAGGTTGTCACCGGCCGCGACCCGACGAATCGTCTCGATCAAGTTGTTGCTGCGAATGTCCTTCAGCACGAACGCGGACGCTCCCGCCAGCATTGCGGTCATCAGGGCCTGTTCGTCGTCATAGGAGGTCAGAATCAACCCCTTGATCGTCGGGTCCACCGATCGCACCTCACGGCAGGTGTCGATCCCTGATCCGTCTGGGAGCCGGGCGTCGAAGATCGCCACGTCGGGTCTCAACGCGGGTATGCGCCGGGTCGCCTCCGCAGCGGAGGCGGACTCCCCGATGACCTTGATGTCCTCGGTGGACTCGAGCAGCTCACGAAGCCCTCGGCGGACGATCTCGTGGTCGTCGAGGAGAAAGACGCGAATGCTCACCGCTCGTCCACCGCCGGACACCTTGCTCGCCCCATTCCCCCGTCCATTCCCCGAGAGTTTCTCGACCGTTTCCTCGACAGTTCCGCGACACGCTTCAGGCTGCCGTCAGTCTTCCCCCGAAGCCTCCATCATGCGAAGGACCAAGGTCCTGGCCTTTGCCGTTGCCGGTGCGGTCAGCTCTCCCATCGGGGGACGCTCCACAGCAGCTGGGTCCCGTGTGGTGCGGCTGGCAGGATCTCGAAAGCGCCGGCCCGCGCAGCGGCTCGCTCGGCCAGGTTGACCAGGCCGCCCTTGGCGGCGGCGGGGGCGACCCCGCGGCCGTCATCGGCGACGAGGACGCGTACCCGGTCGTCGTCGACGCTGACGCTCACCTCCACCCGGGACCCGCCCGCGTACTTGGCCGCGTTGGCCAGCCCCTCCCGCACCACCGCCAGCAGGTCCGACGCCAACGCCGGCCCCAGCCCGTCCAGCGCTCCGTCGGTGGTCAGGTCCGGAGCGAAGCCCAGTAGCTCGGTGAAGGAGTCGGTGAGCGCCGTGAGGCGCTCAGACGTCTCGTCCGGACGCACCCGACGGTGCAACTGGTAGATCGCCTGACGAATCTCCTTGATGGCGGCGTCGATGTCGTCGACGGCATCCTCGATCCTCGGTTGGACCATCGGGTGCGTCGCCAGGCGGGCCGCCGACTGGAGCGACAGGCCGGTGGCGAACAGGCGCTGGATCACGTGGTCGTGCATGTCGCGAGCGATCCGGTCCCGGTCGTCCAGGACTGCCATCAGGGCCCGGTCGCGCTGCGCTCGCCCGGCGAGCAGGCCGAGCCCGGCCTGCTGAGCGAAGTCGGTGAGCCCGGGCATCGACTCCTGCGGCCGGTGTTCGGCCGCTGAGCTCCACGACACGACAAGCAGCCCGAGACTGCCGTGACTCGACGGCAACGGCAGCACTGCCGTCGCTCCCTGCGCCGACGCCCCGAGCACGCTGCTCAGCTCCTGTCGCCAGGAGGGCGCCCCGGTCTCTTCCGTTGCGGTGAACAGGACCGGCTGCTTCGCGGCGAGCACATCGGCCCACATCGGCGCCGCGAGGACGGTGGTGGCGCCGTCCGCTTCTCGTCGTCCGTCGGTGCCGGTGTCGGCCTTCACCTGCAGCTGGCCGACTTCGTCGACCATGGCCACGAGCGCCGCGGATGCTCGGCTGAGGGCCACAACTCGGCGGGCCACCAGGCCGAGGGCGGCGTCCTCGTCCTCACGCTCCAGAAGGTCCTGGGTGATCTCCGCGACCGCGTCGGACCAGTCCCGCTGACGCCGGCTGGCGTCGTACAGACGGGCGTTGTCAATGGCGACACCGGCCGCAGCGGCAAGGGCGACGAGGATGGCCTCGTCCTCGTCGCTGAACGCGTCCGCGCCCTGCTTCTCGGCCATGTAGAGGTTGCCGAACACCTCGTCGCGGATTCGCACCGGGGTTCCGAGGAACGTATGCATCTCCGGGTGGTTCGGCGGGAAGCCGTAAGAGTCCGGGTGGTTCGCGATGTCCGTCAGGCGCCGGGGCTTCGGGTCGCGAATGAGCAGGCCGAGGACGCCGTGGCCGCGCGGCGGGTGACCGATCCGGGCCCGCTCCTCCGGCGACAACCCGCGGGTCACGAACTCGACGAGCCGCTCTCCGTCGCCGCCGATGACGCCCAGGGCGCCGTAGCGCGCGTCGACCAGGGCAGCGGCCGACTCGACGATCCGGCCCAGCACCTCGGCCAGATCGAGGTCGGCGCTGACCGCCACGACGGCATCGAGGAGCTGGCTCATCCGCTCCTGCGACCGGCGCGCCGTCAGGGCCCTGGACCGCAGCTCATCCAGCAGGTCCTCCAGCTCCAGCGTCCGAGCGCCCGGCCACGCCGACGAGATCGTCCGCCCTTCCTCCGACGCTTCCACAGGCCCGATCGTACGAGCCGAGGACATGGGCCTGGATCTGCCAGCAACCGGCGCCATGAACGGGCGCCAGCGGACGGGACCTTCGGCCCTCCCGGGCGACGCCTCAGCCGACGGAAGGTGTCGGTCATGACCACATCAGCGCGAGAGGCACATCAGCTCGGCTACCCGTCGCGTCAGCCCGCCGAGGTGGTGGCGGTGATCAAGGACGACGATGGTGCCGGCGCCGTCGCTGGTGTCGCCGTCCAGGAGGCAGTAACCCGCGGTATCCCCGTCCGGTTCCTGCAGGTCGTGCCCCCCCACCTCGACGACGAGGGGTGCTCGCTGGCGGAGGAGGCCATGTTCCGCGCCGGTCTTCGCGCGCTCCGAGGGCACCCGCGAACCCACAGCGTCTTCGAGGTCGTCCGCACCGACGTCCCGACCGTCATCCGGTCACGGAGTCAGCATGCCGTCCTCGTCGTCGTCGGCGCCGAGGGCGGGCGAGCCGGCCGGTTCTCCCTCGCCCAGCAGTGCGCCACGGCGGCCGCCTGTCCAGTGCGACACGTGGCGGTTACCGGCGACATCCGCCCTTGAGGCTGCGCGCCGCACCCCCGCGTAACCCGGGGGCACCTCCGAACTAGCCAGTGCGGGCTGGCCGGGAGGGTCAGCTCAGCGCGCTGGCGGCGGGAGGTTGCCACGCATACGGCAACAGGTCGGCGGCCCGCCGGCGATGCTGGCGCAGCAACCGCTGGTAGAGGTGGACGTGGTCCCGCACCATCCGGGAGGTGGTGAACCGGGACAGCGCCGCCGCCCGGCACGCGGCCCGGTCCAGGCCCCGGGCCGCGCGCAGTGCCGCCGCCAAACCGGGGATGCCGGTGCGCAGGAAACCGGTCACGCCGTCGTCGACGATCTCGGGGGCGGCGCCGCAGGGCGTGGCGACGACCGGCGTGCCGCACGCCAGCGCCTCGATCATCACCAGGCCGAAGGGCTCCGGCCAGCACAGCGGGTTCAGCAGTGCCGTCGCGCGCCCCATCAGCTGGTTCTTCTGCTCCGCGTCGAGCTCTCCGACGTAGCGAACGTCGTCGCTCAGCAGCGGCCGGATTTCTCGCTCGAAGTACTCCCGCTCAGCGGGCTCCCGCATCTTCGCGGCGATCCGCAAGGGCACGTGCGCGTGCCGGGCGACGAGCACTGCCTCCCGGATTCCCTTGTCGGGGCACATTCGGCCCACGAAGCAGGCGTATCCGCCGGCACCGGAACCCATGGCAACGGAGCCGACATCCATACCGTGATGGATCACCGCGGCCACCGGGACGGCTCGAGCCCGCGTCGCCTGGTCGCGGGAGATCGCGACGACCGCCACCCCGCGGTTGGCCATCTCTCGGTAGACCGGCGTGCTCTCGGCGTCGAACGGCCCGTGGTTCGTCGTCACCACCGGTACGCCGAACGGTGGCCGCGCTGCGAGCGGACCGGTCAGGGTGTGGTCGTGGACGAGATCGACGTCGCCGAGGCCGCGGTATGCGGCGAGGACGTAGGGAAGCTCGACCATCGCCACGCCCATCCGGCTCGAGTCCGGCGCGAAGGGTAGTCCGGGAACGAGCTGCACCGGGCCGCTGCTGCCCGCAGGGGCGGCGAGGACGACATCGTGCCCCGCCGCCACCAACCCCCGAGCCAACGACGCGATCATCGACTCGGTGCCGCCGTAGCGCTTGGGCGGAACGGAGATCCACGGCGGCGCGACCAGGCCAACTCGCATGACGGCTCCTCCCCGGCGGGTCAGCCGACCCGCACTGTCAAGACGCCCCTTGTGACCGTGCCCACGTCGGCGCCGCAGGAAACGGGGCGGACCCGCGCATCCGCTACGGCCACTCCGCACTCCTGGTGCGGCCTTCTCCGCCGGCCTGGGCGGCTCGCTGCGCAGGAGGGCCACCGCCTCTGGTGGGACGGTTGCGGGGTGAAGCTCCCTCAGGTCAGCTGCCTCGACGGCAACACGTTCATCGTCAGCGACCTCGTCGGGGACGCCATGCCCGACCCCGAGCGGGTGCTCGGCCTCTTCTACCGAGACATGCGGCACCTGTCCACGTGGCAGCTGGCGTTCGACGGCCGCACCCTCGACGCCTTGTCGACCGACGCGCAGGGATACCGGGGAGCAGGTTCTTCCTCACGGCACCGGGCAGCAACGTCTACGACAACGCCACCGTCTCGGTGTTCCGGGAGCGCACCCTCGGCGAGGCCGGCGGCGACGACCTCCACGAGGAGCTTCGCGTCCTCAACTCCGGGGAGGACGACCTCGTCGTCGAGCTGTCGCTGCGCTTCGACGCGGATTTCGCCGACCTGTTCGAGGTCAAGGACAAACACCTCGACAAGAAGGGCAAGGTGAGCCACCGGGTCCACCACGACCGGGTGCAGCTGACCTACCGGCGCGAGAACTTCGTCCGGTCCACGGTCGTGCGGGCGGAGGGCGCCGCCCTCAGCCAGGGTTCCGCGACCTACCTCCTGCACCTGCCGCCTGGCGGCTCGTGGTCCACCGACGTGACGGTCTCGTTCTCCTCAGCGACTCCCTCAAACCGGACGTCGTCCGGGCCGCGCCAGGGCGGGAACGCCGACTACCACGGGCAGGACCACGAGGAGAACCTGGACGAGTGGCTCCGACAGGCGCCGGACCTCGACACCGTATGGGACGACCTGCACCACACCTACCAACGGAGCCTGCTCGACCTCGCGGCGTTGCGGCTCCGGGCCGACACCCTGCCCGACGGGCCCTCGCTCCCGGCCGCCGGACTGCCCTGGTTCATGGCGGTGTTCGGCCGGGACAGCCTGATCACGAGCTACCAAGCACTGCCGTTCGCGCCGCAGCTGGCGCGCACGACGCTGCAGGCGCTCGCCTCGCGTCAGGCGACGGAGATGGACGACTTCCGCGACGCCGAGCCCGGCAAGATCCTGCACGAGCTGCGCTTCGGGGAGCTCACCTACTTCCGTGAGCGTCCGCAGTCCCCCTACTACGGCTCGGCCGACTCGACGCCGTTGTTCCTGATCCTTCTCGACGAGTACGAGCGGTGGACCGGCGACGCGGCGCTGGTCGCCCAGCTGGAGCCGCAGGCGCGGGCGGCGCTGGAGTGGGTCGAGCGGTACGGCGACCTCGACGGTGACGGCTACATCGAGTACCAGCGGCGCAACCGCGACAGCGGACTGGTCAACCAGTGCTGGAAGGACTCGTGGAACTCCATCGTGCACCCGGATGGCCGGCTCGCATCGCAGCCCAGGGGGACCTGCGAGCTGCAGGGGTATGCGTACGACGCCCGGGTGCGCACGGCCCGGCTGGCCCGGGAGATCTGGGGTGACGTCCCGCTGGCCGAGCGCCTCGAGCACGACGCCGCGGCCCTCAAGACGCGCTTCAACACCGACTTCTGGGTCGAGGCGCCCGGGTTCTTCGCCCTGGCCCTGGACGGGCAGAAGAACCGGGTGCCGACCCTGACCTCCAACATGGGCCAGCTGCTCTGGACCGGCATCGTCGAGGACTCCCGGGTCGACGCGGTCGTCCAGCACCTGATGGCCGACCCGCTGTTCAGCGGCTGGGGCGTGCGCACCCTGGCCACCGGCCAGGACGCATACAACCCGCTCAGCTACCACGACGGCACGGTGTGGCCGCACGACAACGCCCTGATCGCCGCAGGGCTGGCTCGCTATGGACGGCGGGACGAGGCCGGGCGCGTGGCGCAGAGCGTCCTCGAGGCGACGCCCTACTTCGGGCACCGCCTTCCCGAGGTGTTCGCGGGCTACTCCCGAGCGGACACCCAGTTTCCGGTGCAGTACCCGACCGCCTGCTCACCACAGGCCTGGGCGTCGGGAGCGCCCCTGCTGCTGCTGCGGGTCCTGCTCGGCATGCGTCCCGAGGGCGATCAGCTCGCCACCGACCCGCACGTCCCCGACCGCATCGGACCCCTCACGCTAAGCGGAGTGCCGGGTCGTTGGGGGCGCTCGGACGTCCGGAGCGCGTGAACCTCTCGCGCGTGCGATCGAAGGGGACCTTCGGCCCTGCCGCAGCGGAGCTGCCACGAACAGGATGGCATTGAGGCCAGAAAGGACCTCACCGAACTGTTGAGGAGCTCGCCATGTCCGCCACCATCCACCCAACGGAATACCGGGTCGAGGCCGGAACCCAGGAGTCCATCGTCACCCGCCCGAACGTTCGCAAGGTGCTGGCGGTCGCACGAGTCGTCATCGGGTTCACCTTCCTCTGGGCCTTTGTCGACAAGGTCTTCGGCCTCGGCTTCGCCACCCCTTCCAGCCGAGCCTGGATCAACGGCGGCGCCCCCGCCCAAGGATTCATCAAGGGCATCGACGGCCCGTTCAGGGACATCTTCCAGAACTTCGCCAACCCCGTCGGTGACTGGCTGTTCATGGCCGGCCTGCTCGGCATCGGCGTCGCCATGATCGCCGGCGCCGGCCTGCGCATCGCCGCCGTCGCGGGAACGTTGCTGTTGCTGTTCATGTTCATGGCGGAGTGGCCGGCGGCCACGACCCTGGTTGACGGCAAGCTCGTCAGCGGCTCCAGCAACCCCATCGTGGACTCCCACTGGCACGAGGCGCTGCTGCTCATCATCGCCGCCGTCACCCTCTCCGGAGACACCTGGGGCCTGGGCAAGTGGTGGCGAAACCTCGAGGTCGTCAAGAACCACCCCTGGCTCCGGTAGCAGCTCCGGTAGCTGCTCCGGTAGCAGCGACTGCCTCGATGGCAGCGAAGCCCTCCCCCGCTCGCCGGGGGAGGGCTTTCGCTTACCTCCTCCGCACTTCAGCGCGTGGTGAGGATCTCTGAGCACACCGGGACGAGGGACGGGTTCCGCGGCTGAGGTACGGCGGCGAGGGCGACGTCGCGGACGACGCCGGGTCCGAACACGAGGCAGTACGTCGAGCCGCCGAACTGGAAGTAGCCGATCTCCTCGCCTTTGGTCAGGTGGTATCCGGGCTTGACGTGGTCGCCGATGATGCATGACGACACGTCGGACATACCGATCGCGACGAAGGCCACGAGCCCGGCAGCGCCGTCCGCCTCCACGACGATGATGGCTCGGGTGGCAACGTGCGCCAGGTACGACTGTGAGTTCTGCGGGTCGAGCGCTTGCGGTCCCTCGGCGTCGGCTTCGGAGTAGTACGTGCCGCTGACCCGAAAGGCGCGCACCACGGTGCCGCTGACAGGGCTGTGCCAGCGGTGGTAGTTCGTAGCGCTCAGGTATGCCTGGAAGACGGTCCCGCCGACGAGGTCGTCCACCGACTCGTCGCCGGCAAGCATGTCCTGCAACGAGTAGGGCTGGCTCTTGACCCAGAACTGGTCCTGGCGTTGGACGTTCGTGGCGATCCCGTAGGGCGTGGCTTCGCAGGCGTTGACCACGATCGTGTCGTCGTCCGGCGCTGCGACCGGCCGTTCGCCCTCCCGGAACCGTCGGGTGAAGTAGTCGTTCCACGAGGCGAAGCCCCAGTACTCGTCGTCCGGGTCGTGCTCGAACTGCTCGATGCCGACGGCCTGCTGCGCAGACTCACTGCGCCACCCGGTCGGGGAGTTGTTGAGCACGTATCGAGAATCCGGTCCACTGAGGAACGTGCACCAGGTGTCGAGGACCCGCCGCAGCATGTCGTTTACCCGCGGATCTCGGTATGCCGCGAACCCGGCCGACGTGCCCATCGACCAGTCGAGAACGGCGTTGAGCGGCAACAGAACTGCTGCGTCGTCACTCCAATCCGGCGCCATGGTCAGCACCTCGTTGATGACGCGCAACAGCTGCGGCACGTCCTCCACGTATCGGTTCTGGTAGGGCTTGGACCGCGGCTCCTCGTCGAGCATCCGCTGGAGGTACATCCGGACCATCGGATCGGCGTCCACCAGTGCTTGGAAGTCCTTCATCACCGGCTGCAACGCCACCGGTTGAGGTCGCGAGTCAACCCGGTCACAGAGCCGGCCTACCCACTCCTCAAGATCCTCTTGGTCGTTCGGGAGCCAACCGGCCAAGCGGCGGACGTCGGCTTCTACGTCATGGGGCACTTCCCGACCGTAGCGAGGTCGAGGCCCGCCGGCGCGCCGAGCGGCGTGGCGTCGAGGGCGCCGAGCGGGCAGCTCCCGGTGGGCCCCAAAAAGTCTGTCTACTTCGTTGCTGCCAATCGGCATCCGATAGGACGGCCGTCGAACTCCGGGTACTCCGTGGGCAGTGCTGTGGCCCCTGTCTCGGAATCTCGGGGAATCCCTCACCCGGCCGCATACAGCAAGGAGCTCACATGAGCACAATGGCAAAGAAGCGGAGTCCGTTCGCTCGGATCTTCGTCTCGGTGCTGGTCGGTCTCGTCCTCGCCTCGTTCGGGGTGGCGGGCGCAGCATTCGCGTCCGGCTCCACGACGCGGCCGGTCGCCAAGGCCACTACACCCGCCTGGGTCGACGGCAAGACCGTCACGATCCAGTACCCGCAGAACTTCTTCTGCGACACCAGCGTCCCGTCGTCCGCACCCAGCGGATGTGAGGTCGGCACCGACAGCAACGCCGGGCCGGTGCCCCACGCCGACCGCTCGGTCCTCTACGTCTTGGTCCCGCTGTTCGCGAACCCGAGCCCGGCCCCGATGTGCGCCGTCGCCTCGTGCCCGAACCACCCGACAACCATCGACCTCTCCCGTATCGCGGGGGCGCTCGGCGCCGACCCGTCGGCCGTGGCTTCGGTGCCGCTTCCGGCGCACAGCCACATCCTCGACGGTCCGGCCGGTGGCTGGTGGGACGTCAAGATCGTCGCCGTCACGAACCAGACCCCGTGGTCCAAGCTCGCGGCCGGCAAGTCCGAGAGCACCATGAACGCGCTCATCGCCGACCCGTCCAGTGGCGTCGTTGGCCCCATCCCCACCAACCTCTACCTCTTCTTCAACGTCGTCGGACACTGACCTCGTGGCCAGGTGGGACTCGGGACCCGGCGAGGTGCCGCGTCCCGGTCCTGCCTGGTCGGTCACCGGAAAGGGAGCGTTCATGAGCGTCTTGTCTCAACCGTTGCCGGCAGCGCCTGCGGGAGCCGCGCAGGCCCCGGCTCGCGCCGAACCTGCCTCTCGGTCCACCGTGTTTCACGCGCTGGTGGTCGTCGGCCTGCTGCTAGCTGCCGCGGGCGCTGCCATGCCGTGGCTGTTGGTCTACAACGGGCTCACCGCGATCCCGGGCTACCGGCTTGGTGGTATGCCGCTCGCGGGACTAGCGCTGGTGAGTGCCGGTCTCGTCCTCGTGGCGGCTCATCGCGGCGGTGGCCGGCTGCTTCGCCCCCTCGCAGGTCTGGCCGGTGCCGTGGTCGTCGTCGAGAGCCTGGTGGTCGCCCATGGGGTCCTCGGCTACGTCGCCGACCCTGGGCCGGCCGGCCCCCTGCTGATGCCGCAGGCCGGTTTCGGCGCATACGTCATGGCGGCCGGTGGCGTGTCGCTGGTCGCCGCAGCACTCGTCGCGCCCACCGTGCGGCGCTCGCTCACCCGCCTGCAGTGGGTGCAGCTGCTGCTGGCTGCGGTTGTCCTGGTCGCTGGATGGATCCACCTGCTGCTCGCTCCCGAGCACCTGGAGGAGCAGGTTCTGCTCGGCGCCGGCTTTATCGTGGTCGGGATCGTCCAGGTCCTGCTCGCGGTGGCCGTGGTCGCTCGACCGTCATTGATGTCGCTGTCGTTGGTGGTCATGGTCAGCGTGGCGGTCATGGCCGTCTACCTTTACGCCGTGGTCATCGGACTGCCGTTCGCCGGTGACGCGGGGATGGCCGGCATGGCCGGGATGGATATGCACGACGACCACGGCCTCGTCCTGGGAGCCGGCGAGCCGGTCGACCTCATCGGGGCCGGCACGTTCCTCCTCGAAGTCTTCGGTGTGGCGGTGGCCGTGGGCCTCCTCCGGTACCGAGCGCGCGGGGTGCCTACCGCGTCCTGATTGCCGGCACATCATCGACCTGGCCGCCAGGGACAGTCGCCATGACTGCCGAAGGAGAACAAATCCGCGTATGCGGTCACGAACGCATCTCTCGGCAGAGTCGACGAGCAGACGCCACCAGAATCAGGACGTTCTGTTGGTCGTGCAAGGTGTCGATGTCGCGATCACCTCGTCGCCGGCGGTGATCATCGCCGCGATCTCGATCAGCATCCGCTGGCGGTCATGAAACGGGACAAATCTACGCCGGAGCAGTCAGCGCGGTCCGATCGGCCAGCAGGGGCACCGACACGCTTCCCGGTGGGCCAACACGCCGGTCGCGTCCCGGCTCACCGACGACCCGACGACCGCTGCCGTGCTCACGTAGGTGCGTTCCGCTCGCTTGGGACGGAGCTCAAGGGATGAGAGGCGAACAGCGGTGGGCTGCTGGTGCTTGACCCACGGACGCCAGGCGCATCGCGCGAGGAGAAAGTCAGCCTCGTCATGGTCGGAGCTGGCTTGATGCAGCTCACCTCATCCGCTTTCCCTCGGGAAGCGGGGTCGTCATCCTGAGGTAGCATGGCGCGTAGGTGATGACAGACCGGCGGGGGCGGTCATGTCGTCGGCCGAGCGGGATGCGGGGCGTCGGGGCGCGCCGATCAGCAAGCGGTCTCGGCAGAGCGAGTAATGACGTCTCTGGCAGTAGGGATGCACGGCACGGGACGGCTCACGGCCACCGTGTCCTTCGTATCTTCTCACCGGTGAGAAGTGGTCACCGACCTAGGACTTCCGCATGTCATCTTCTACGCAGTCTTCCGTTGCCCAAGGGAAGAATGCCCAAGCGTCTGAGCCGCGTATCGGCCGCGCCCGCCTCGTGATGTTGCCCGCCGTCACCGCCGTGTTGTTGGTGATGACCGCGCTCGTGGCGTTCCTGCGCCAGGACGCGTTGTTCGTCAACGCCGTCGGACTGGGGACGACAGTCCTGGCTGGCGCGGCCTGGCTTGCTGGGGAAGCGAGGGGACAGGCTCGCCGAGTGACGATTCCCACGAGGTCACCAGACGCCACGGGCGTCGCACCGGCGTGGGGCGGACCTCGACGCGGGACGCTCGAGATGCTGCTGGTGCTGTCGCCGGTGCTGCTGCTCACGTTCATCTTTCCCGTCGCGGTGGCGCGGATCTCCGGGACACAGGTCGGCGGGGTGGCGTTGACCACGTTGCTGCTGGCGTCCTCCATCACGGTGCCGTGGCTCAGCATGGCGGTGTGTCTACCGCTCTACCGGGCGATCGGGCACTTGCTGCCCGTGAAGGACATCACCGCCGTACGCACACGTTTCGTGCAGGTGTGGCCGGTGACCTTTCTGCAGGCCTGCCCCATCGTCCTGCTCTTCGCCGTACCTCTTGAGCTGGTCATGCGCTGGTCGCTGACCGCGGTACTCACCTACGTCGTCCTATGCCTCCTGCACGCGGCGTTCGCGCAGTCCCTAGTTCTGGTCAACGTCACTCGCGACCGCGTCATGTGGGCGGCTGCGTGGGTCGGCTATGCCGCCGCCTTGTTGCTGTTCCCGGCGGCCTGGTTTCTGCCACCCCTGGTAGGCCTGCTGACCCAGCTCGTCCCGTTGCGCTCGGTCCTGGATCGGTTCGACCGGTCGGTTCGTCTGGATCGCCGGGACGTGGCAGCTGACCTGGGGCGCGGGGTGCTGCTCGGATCGGTGCTGTGGGCGCACCTTCTGTTCCTCTTCCTCAAGACCCAGGCGGCCTTCGACGTCACCGTGGTCTTCTTCGCGGTACTTCCCGCCGTGCTTGCCTACAACTACTACTTCGTGCGCTTGGCACCCGCCTTCGACCGCGGTGTGCTGGTCGTGCGATCCGCCATGGAGAACTACTCGCAGTCGATCCTGGCGCACAGCTCACGAACGCTTTCGGTGACCGTCATCACAACCATCTCGCGGACGGCGTTCGTGGGCGCGGTCCTCAGCTTCGCCGTAGTGCTCGCCGCCTACCACTGGGCGCAGGCCTCCCTGTCGCTGGTCGGCGCCGTGGCTCTGGGCACCTGGCTGTTCCTCATGACGACGCTGCTGTGCTACAAGCTTGACTACATCGGCCAGAGTCGAAAAGCGCAGGCGTTCAGCGCCGCTCACCTGGCGGCCGCCTCGGCGGTGTTCCTCCTGCTGCCGGCTGGCGTCGTGTTGTACGGGTGGCTCATCGCCGCCGAGTTCCTCATCTTCGTGGCGGCTCTCCGTGAAGCCATCGTCCAGTGGCGCACCTCCGAGTACGCCTTGTTCTGGCGTCACGCAACCGCATGGTGACCCGAAAGCCGGGACGCAAGGTTCCGACCCAGCACAACCACACCTACCTCGCCGCTGCACCTCTCCCCCGCGAGGGATCGAAGGAGCTACCCGTGCTCGATGCACGAGGGCCGGCATACCCGGCCGTGGATGTCGCCATCGTTGCGGAGTCCACCTACCCCTACCTCAAGGGCGGGGTGTCGGCCGTCATCCACGACATCGTTGCAGGCAACCCGGATCTGACCTACGGCATCATTCACATCACGTGGGACCGTAGTGCCGCGCATGAGGACCTGTACGGGATGCCCAGCAACGTCAAGTGGGTTCGACCCGTCTACCTGAGCATGACGGAGCACGAGGACGACTTCCGGGCTTTGACTCCACGAGACCTGCGGATGCGCCCCGCCGCCCGGCGCCGCCTCGCCAACCAGCTGTTCGACGCCGCGGAAGCGGCCGTCGACGGCGACCCCGGTCCTCTGTGGGAGCTGTACGACCTCGGCATGAACCCACGCACGCGTGAGTATCCCCTGTGGGCGCTACTGGGAACCAAGGAGTTCATGCTCGTATCGGCAGACCGGCTCAAGGCCCTCGACTTGCCCCTCGTCGATAGTTTCTGGCTGATGCGTGAGTTCTTTTCGCTCGCCTGCGCCGTGCTGGGTGGGGACATGCCGCGGGCGGCGGTCTATCACGCGCACACCACCGGATATGCGGCGCTGTTGGGAGCCGCTGCGGCCCGCCAGAACGACACGAAGTTCCTGCTCACCGAACACAACCTCTATGTGCGGGACACCGTCAACCTGATGCTGGACCGCAGCATGGCGCTACCGCTCACTGCGCGGGACTGGCGGGAGTTCGATGTCACACCGCAGCAGCGTGCGTGGATGGCATGGTGGATCGAGATGGGGCGGTTCTGCTACCCGAGCGCAGAACTGACGACCTACCTGTATCCGAAGGCGATCTCGGAGGCCGCAGATCTCGGCGCGCCGGTGGAGCGCAGCGTCGTGATTCCCAACGGTATGGTCATCCGCAGCTTCGACGCGGTCGTCGCTGAGCGGCAACGCGCCATGGAAGAGATCAAGGCGCACGGTACCGATCGAACGTGGCGACTGGCCTACATCGCGCGGGTGGTGCCGATCAAGGGCTTGTCCGACCTCATCGAGACGCTTGGTCTGCTCGTCGAGCGCGGCACTACGAACTTCCACCTGGACGTGCTGGGACCGACTGATCACTTTCCCGACTACTACCAGCTGTGCCGGGACAAGGCGCGGGAGCTGAATGTTGAGAAGTACATGACGTTCCATGGCACCGTGAATGTGCGGGAGATGCTTGGGCAGTTCGACATTCTCGTGCTGCCCAGCTACAACGAGGGTCAACCGATCGTCGTTCTGGAAGCCATGACCGCCGGCATCCCGACGGTCGGCACCGCAGTGGGCGGAATGGACCAGTTGATCGACGACCCGCTGACAACGCCCGATGGGCATACCTGGGGCCCTTGCGGATTTCTCGTCGTCCCCGACTACGTCGTCGGGATGGCGGACGGCCTCGAGAGGATGATGAGCGATATTGAGCAGTACGAGCGGTACTCGATCAACGCCCGCGGTCGGGTCGAAGACTTCTTCCAGCTCGAAGATGCGATGAGCGCCTACAACCGGCTCTACCGCGAGCTCGCCGGCCTGCCGATGGCCGGCCTGGAGGAGGGCGCAATGGCCGAACCGGATCCGCAGGCGACGCCAACGTCGGCCAGGAGCCAGGACGATCAAGGGGACCTAGTGATCCATGATTATCTGTCGGATGAGGCCTTGTCGGCATGGAGATGACCGATTAGCGCCGGACCCCTCGTCACGACGGAACGACCTGTATCAGCGTGCGGAGGTCGTTGCGGCCAGTCGCAGCGTCCCACGTGCCGATGTTGGCCAGTTGGATCGAATAGCTGGGCACCTCAGCTAGTCTCGCCGAGGCGTCGGGCAGTGCGAGCGAGAGCGCATAGCTGCCCGGCCGTGATGGTGCGGACACCGAAACAGAGAAGGTGGCCGTCCGGCCGGGCGCCACCGCCCGCACGTCGATGGGTACCGCAACCGCCTTGAGGCCCTTACCGTCCTGGAAGACCAGTTGCGCCGGTCGGGAGCGGAACGGGGCCGCATACCCGTCGTTCGCCAGCACCACTTGCACCTTGACGGTTCCGCCGGTTAGGGCCGTGCTCGGCACCGTGACCTGGGTCAGCCGTAGCCGGTAACCGAGTCGGCGGCGGGCCTCATCAAGCCCCCCTGTGCCCCACGACCGCAGCACCTCGGGCTGGAAGTCGGCGTTGAGGTAGCTCCAGTGGTAGGTCGACAGGTCCGCGGCAGCGGAGGGCCACTGAGATCTCGGTGCGTTCACCGCGCATGTCTCTCCACCCATCGGCATGGTGAGCGTCTGCTGCTGCAGCCAGCTGTAGTCGTTGGTGCTGGCAAACGTCCCGTAGTCGTCGGCGCTGGCCAGGAAGCAGTCATCATGGATGCCGACTCGCGCGGCAGTCTCCGGTGCCGCGCCGGCCAGAAGCCGTTGCTTGATGGCCGGGTAGCGCACCTGCACGAAGATGGAACGGTCCGTGGCGGTGAGCAGCGCCTCCAGCACCACGCCTCGGGACTGCCAGTTGGCGTTTGTCAGCGCCCACGGCCGTTGTGCGTCGGCAGTGAAGTGATCGGAGTAGTACCACTCTCCCCAGCGCCCGACGAAGCCCGCCTGCAAGGTCGCGATCACATCGGCGTTGGCGTTGAGCACCGGCGCCAGCTGTCGGATATGCGACACGACGGTGGTCACGGCCGCGTCACCGCTCGTGTCCGCCGAGTAGGCGAACCGAACTATCAGCTTGACGCCGGCCGCCCGTGCCGCCTCGAGGTCCGCGGAGACCTGGCCGAGGTACGCAGCATCCAGCTGGTCGGTGGCGACGAACCGCTCCAGATAGAAGATTCGGTACACCAGGGTCACGCCTTCCCGCGTGCGCGAGTTGGCAGCGGCTGACGCATCGAGCGGCACATAGCCCGAACCGTCCGCTCGGCTATGTGTCTCGGTGTAGTGGAAGAGTCCCCGGTCCGGATTCGCGATCACCGAGGACGACCCCTCGAAGTTTTGGGTGGCTAGCGCCACCCTGACTGGTGCGGCAATGCCGGACGATGCGCTGACCACGGTGAGGACGAACAGCGCAGCTACCGCTGGCAGCAGTCGAAGCAGGATCCTGTCGTGCATTCGGGACGATGCGGAGCGGCGAGGCTGCAGGTGAGATGTGGGGTCCATCACGGTCTTTCCCGTCGGCAAGCACAGTTGGCGCGAACGCCGCGAAGCGTATTCCCGTTTTCCCCCCAATCCGGGAAATATCGGGCGCTTCGGCAGTGCGCGCCAACCCGATACTGTGTGCAGCCATGCCCGCACTCCATGGCGCTTGGATCAGGTACGGCAAGGCCCTCGATGACCGGCAGATCGACTTCGCGATCGAGCACTACCGGGTGGTGGTGCTGCAGCCGTGGGAAACCCAGGCGGCCGAGCGCCTCAAGTCGGCCCGGCCCGACATGACTGTGCTGTGCTACAAGTGCCTGTCCTCGACGCGCAGCTACGAGCCCGGGCCGACCTACAGCTCCGGCGTCGACTTCCTCGAGGCCGAGGAGGCCGGCGAGGACTGGTTCGCCCACCGCATGGACGACACGTCTCGCGTCGAGTGGCAGAACTACCCCGGGCACTGGCAGATGGCGACCTGGCATCCCGACTACCGAGAGCGCTGGTGCGACAACGTCGCCGACGAGCTCGAAGACTCGCCGTGGGACGGCGTCCTGGCCGACAACGACGTGTTCGACGACTACTACGGGCTGCGACCACCCCTGCAAGGCGGACGAACGATGGTCGACCTGCGGCGCTCACTGGACGAGTTCGTGCCACAGGTGGGCGCCCGGCTGAATGCCATGGACAAGCTGCTGATTCCCAACATCGCCGAGTCCCGACGCGATCCCGGCCGCTGGGCGCGCCACGCCGCCTTCGGTGGCGGCTTCGAAGAGGTGTTTCTCGCTTGGGGGCCGGACGAGTTCCTGGAGCCGACGAGCGCTCTGCAGCAGTGCGAACAGGTCTCCGGGCCCGGGCTGACCATCATGCGCACCGCCTCCGACGGCACCAACGAGCACCCGAACTTCCTCTACGGTCTCGCTGCCTTCTGGATCTTCGGTGATGGGCGTGGAGCGGCGTACACCGCAACCGCGCACGACGGGTACGACGACTACCCCTACATTCCTCAGCTCAGCTGGGACCTCGGAGCTCCCACGGAATCCCCCCAGGTCCGGGGCAATGCCTACACCCGCAGGTTCACCGCCGGCTGGGCCGCCGTGAACTTCAACAATCGGCGTCGACGACACGTCACCTTCGACGTCCCCGATGGGTTGATCGGGGTCGACGGCCGGGCAGCACCGCATCGCATCACGCTCGAACCGCACCACGGCGTGCTCTTTGTTGACCCGGCGGTCGTCGGTCAACGTCCGTGAGTGCTCAGCGCGCGGCGGTGAGCGCTCGAGAAGAGGTCAGCAGTGTTTGCGGTTGACCACTGACCGCCGAACCGATCTGCTCACGGTCTGCACTGTGCAGCAAGAATGCCCGGCGACCCGGTCAGGTGCGGTCGATCCGTCAGCTCTCGGTTGAGCATCGGGTCGGTTGCCGCAGGGCGAGACAGGCGCTTCACCCTGGTCACCCCCACCGACGGTAACCAGTTCATCCGCACCTACAGGCCACCTCCCTGCACTCCGACGACCGCAATGCTCATGACAACTCCCTGAGGCCCGCGACCCGGAGGCCGCCTGGTGTGCCACCAGCGCGCTTGCCGCCGTTGTCCCCGGTCATGAGCCATGTCCCGGCAAGCCCGGGAAGAACGTCCCGCCACCGCCGAGATGTCGGCCAAGGCCGACAGCTCCCGAAGCCGGATGGCCGCCACCGCAGCGACGAGATCTCATGCGTTCCTCAGCATGCGTTCAGCCCGTGTGCCTCAGAATCAGCGTCGTGACCGAGACTTCCAGCCGTCAACCCGCCGACCGGACCAGGCTGCGCCCGTCGGACGTCAGTCGGGTGGCCCTTCCCACTGCAGGCTTCTGGCTGGCGAAGGCCTTGTCCACGGCGTTGGGCGAGGCCGTCTCCGACTGGTCGGTCGGCGCCTGGGTTCCGGAGCTGGCGGTGCTGCTGGGCTTCCTCGGCTTCGCCGCCGCCCTGACGGTCCAGCTGCGCCGTCGCCGGTACGCGCCGTGGGCCTACTGGACCGCGGTGGCGATGGTCGGGGTCTTCGGCACGATGGCCGCCGACGTGGCCCACGTCGTGCTCCACGCCCCGTACGCGGTGTCGTTCCTCGCATACGGCGGGCTGTTGGCTCTGCTGTTCGTGCTTTGGCGGCGCCGAGAGGGCACCGTCGACGTTCACGAGGTCACGACCGCTGCCCGCGAGTACTTCTACTGGGGAGCGGTGGTGCTGACCTTCGCGATGGGCACCGCCCTGGGAGACCTGACGTCGGTCACCCTTCATCTGGGCTATCTCGGGTCGGCGGTCATGTTCGCGGCTCTCATCGTGGTCCCCGCCCTCGGACACCGCTTCCGGGCCTGGAACTCGGTCGCCTGCTTCTGGGCGGCCTACACCCTCACCCGGCCGCTCGGCGCGTCGGTGGCCGACTGGCTGGGTAAGCCGCTGTCCGACGGAGGGCGGGGTATCGGGTCCGGTGTCGTCGCCGCCCTGCTTGCGGTGACGATGGCGGCGGTCGTGGCGGTTCTCGCGTGGCAGCCAGCCCTGCCGGGTCGGCGTGGACGACCGTGAGCGCCATGCGGCTCAGGCGATCCGCTGCGAGGCCCCGTCCTTCATGTTCGCAACGCACTGCAGCGTGATGGTGAAATGGCCGCTGTGGCCGTGGAAGACCGTGCGGTAGTTGAAGTAGTCGCCCACGATCCCGGTGTATGCGACGTGTGTGCCACCGTCGAAACGTGCGGTCCGCTTGGTGTTCTCGTTGATGTGGGTACTGATGGCGATCGAGCCGTTCTCCCAGATCCTCACCCCTCCCGGGTTGAGGTACCCCTCGGACAGCTCGTTGCGAGCGGAGGTGCCGCCGTAGGCGTCCGTGGTGTAGCGCTTCACGTAGGGCGCCGACTCGGGACAGCTGACGCTGAACGTCCCTCCCGTCCACCGGTCAGGAGTGACCGAGGTGGCCAGGAACTCGACGTGGTTCTCGGTGGTCACCGGGACCGCAGCTGCGGGCGTCGCAGTGGCAACCATCCCCGCACCGACCATGGCGACCGCGCTAGCAGCAAGCAGGAACCTCTTCATGAACACGCATTGGCCTTTTCGCTCGAGTGACAACGTTTTTCGTTCGACACCACGAGGCTAGGTCGGCCGGGGCGGGTCAGCGGTCGACGATCGGCGGACCTCAGGGGTGAGCGCCACCTCCCCCGATCAACGGCCCCGAACGGCGTCCGTGTCGACCTCGCCGTTGACCAGCGTGTCGTGGCCCGTGCCGCCCGAGAGCTGGTCGACACCCGCGCCGCCGTCGAGGTAGTCGTTGCCGCTTCCGCCGACGAGTACGTCGTCGCCACCGAGACCGCAGAGCACGTCGTTCCCGGACCCGCCGACGAGATGGTCGTTACCGGCGGTACCGACCACGACTTGAGAGCCGGACCCGCCGACGGCCGGAGCCCGCACCAACCCGTAGTGGCCGTACCGGCCGTGGTCGGTGCCCGCTTCGGCGATCGCCTGGTCACAGACGCTCGGTGGGGCCGCATCGCTCAGCGTCTTCAGCGCCATCCCGTGGACGCCGTTGGCGGCGATCGCCGTGACACCGGACTTCGCGTCCGCCGGGATGCTGACCGAGGAGTAGCGGTTGTCCCCCCAGCCGACGACGGACTGGCTCTGAGTGAGCGCCAGCGCGAAGTTGCCACCGGCCGCCACCGTCTTAACGCCGGACTGGGCGGCCGGCGGGATCGAGACCTGTCCCCGGCGATTGTTGCCCCACCCGACCACCTGCCCGGCCACGGGGCCGTTGTCGCGCACGGCCAACGAGAAGTCGTCACCGGCGGCGATGGCCGTGACGTGCGACAGGCCCGCCGGGATGTCGATCTCGCCATCGCTGTTGTCACCCCAGGCGACGACGGTGCCGTCCGACTTCAGCGCCAACGCGTGCCCCTCGCCCGCCGCGATGGCGGTGACCCCGGACTGCGCCGCTGCCGGCACCTTGGCCACAGGATAGTTCTGCGCGCCCCAGGCGATGACCGAGCCGCCCTTGAGGGCCAGTCCGAAGTTGCTGCCGGCGGCAATCGCCGTCACCCCCGACTTCGCGGCCTCCGGGACGTCGGTCGCCCCCCAGCTGTCGCTCCCCCACGCGATGACGGAGTCACCCTTCAACGCCATGGAAAACAGCAGGCCACCCGCCACCGCAGTGACGCCAGACGACGCCTCCTGCGGAATGTCGATCTGCCCTGAGTCGTTGTCACCCCAGCCCAGGACGTAGCCGGAGGTCTTCACGGCCAAGCCGTGGTTGGTTCCGCCGCCCACCGCCATCACGTAGTGCTGCGCCTCCAGGGGCACGCCCGCGGCGACGCTGTCGTTCCCCCAGGCCAGGACGCCCAGGTCATCGTTGGTGGCGGCCGCGGCCACTCCGGTGCCCACCGTTCCGGACAGCAGTCCGGCCACGAGCACCACCGCCCCCACCGTGGCGGCTCGTATGCGACTCGTAGACCTGACGACCATGACCATCTCCTTTGCAGAGGGCACCTTCGGTGCTCGTTACCGACGGTATTCGACGGTGCCGGTATGGAGCCCGTCCTCGGTTCCTCCGATGGGACGACGTCCATGGTGACGCATCTCGCTCCGATCGGTGGACATCAGATCTGTGCCGTACCCGGAGTTGGTGAGGCCGTTTGCGTGGGATCCCGAAAGCGCAGCGGCAGTACCCTCGGATGGCTCGTTGACGACGACGCCGGCGAGTCGTCTCCGTAGCCAAGGAGCATCGCCGTGGGCGCAGGACGAGGACGCCGTCGAGGTTGGCCACTCGCCGTGGCCACCGCGACTGCAGTGGCGGTGACCGCTGCCCTCGCCGGCGTCGCTTCCAGCGCCAATGCCACCATCTCGACTGCCGACGCCAACGCAACCGCCTGCGCGCACCGGGTCAACAACACTCCGCAGAAGCTCGTCGACTGCGTCAACAAGACTGACCTATGGGCGCACATGGTCAAGTTCCAACAGATCGCCGACGCCAATCCCGGCGCCGACGGCCATCCATCCCGCAACTCGGGAGAGCCCGGCTACAAGGCCTCGGCCGACTACGTGGCCGACGTCATGCGAGCAGCCGGTTATAACGTGACGCTGCAGGAGTACACGTTCCACTACTTCAGCTTCGTCGGGCACCCCGGTCATGCGGGAGGAGTCGCCGACACCGCATTCCTTCGGGCTCGGCACGGATTTCAACCCTGGACCGGTCGCCGGCTCAGCCAGCGCGAAGCTGCAACCCGCGGGCGGCATCGTCGTGCCCGCGACGCCCACCCCGAGCTCGGCCAGCGGCTGCGCCGCCTCCGACTTCACCGGGTTCACTGCGGGCAACATCGCCCTGATCCAGCGGGGCACCTGCACCTTCGCCGAAAAGGTGGCCAACGCCGAGGCGGCCGGCGCCTCCGGCGTCGTGATCTTCAACGAGGGCAACCCCGGACGTACCAGCCTGTTCTCGGGGAGCCTGTCCGGGGACGAGCACATCCCCGTCCTCTTCACGTCGTACGCGGTCGGCACCCAGCTCCTGGGTCAGTACAGCCCCGGCACGGGCCCGGTCCTGACCATCGACGTCAAGGCCATCGACGACCCCAACCGTTCGGACTGGAACGTCATCGCGGACTCCAAGGGCGGCGACCCAAACAACATCCTTGTCATCGACGCCCACCTCGACGCCATCTATGGGGCCGGGATGCTCGACAACGCCTCGGGCTCGGCCGCGATTCTCGACATCGGCCAGCAGCTGAAGAACACCAACACCCGCAACAAGCTGCGCTTCATCTGGTTCGGCGGCGAGGAGCTCGGCCTGCTCGGCTCGCACCACTACGTGGACACCCTGCCGGCCGACCAGCTGGCGAAGATCAAGTTCGACCTGGACGCCGACGTGCTGGCCACGCCGAACTACGTCGCGGGTGTGCTGGACCCCAAGGACGGCGTCCAGCTTCTTCGGCCGCACCCCCGGAACGCCGATGCCACCCAGCATCTTTGCCCCGTCGGCGATCGCCCGCGACTACGGGATCGACTACCTCAACTCGATCGGGAAGAACCACATCCTCTTCTCGGCCGACGGCACCGACGCCTTCGCCTTCCAGCAGGCGGGGATCCCCGCCAGCGGTGTCATCACCGGACAGGACTGCTGCAAGCTCGCCTCGGACGTCAGCCTGTTCGGCGGCTATGAGGGCAACTTCGAGGGCACCGTTCCCGGTGACGATGGGGGCTGCGTCGACAACCCGTTCCGGTGGTGCGACAACCTCAGCAACAACGATCCCGAGGTGCTGACCTGGATGTCCAAGACGTTCGCCAACATGGTCGGACAGATGGCGTATGACACTCAGGTCTTCGACTCGACCAACACCGGCGGCGGTCACATCAGGAAGGGTTCAACCTCTGCGAAAGTCGCACCTCTCAAGAGTGGGGTTACCAGCTGACGCGCTGGTCAGCCCCTCCGATGGGTCGCCGTCCCTGAGCCGGGCCGGCGACCCGTTGCCGTTGGTCTGGGCGCTGTCGGTCATCGATTCGCGCAATCCCCGGTCCGTCACGTTGCGCTGTTGCTGAGGAACAACGGTCGCTCGAACTGGACAATCGCTTGCATCACGTCCAGGCCGACACCGCGGTAGAGCGCCGGAGCACCCGTCGTGTTCTGCGAGTCGACGAACAGCTCGAGCCGACCGAGCCCGGCCTCCCGCGCCACCTCGAAAGCCTTCCGCAGCAACGCGGTCCCGATCCCTCGGCCTCGCACCGGCGCCAGCGTAGCCAGCTCGAGCACCAGCAGAGCGTCCCGGCCGGCCGCCTCCCAGGACAGGACCATTGCCGCGACGGGTCGGTCATCGAGCCGGGCCACGAACCAGCCCGCGGGGTCGTAGCCCGGTCGATCCCGGTACATCGGTATGGCGGCCTCGAACGTCTGCGGGCTGAAGGCGTAGTGCTCGGCGAACCCCTTCTGCATGACGTCGTGGACGACTCGCTGGTCAGCGCCGCCGTCCAGCTGAAGACCGTCTGGCGGACGGTGTGGTTCCGGCGGCGGCACGGACGGAACGGGACCGCCCATGTGCCAGAACGTATGCGTCCTCGTGAAGCCGGCCCGCTGGATCCGCTCCAGGCCCGACGCGTCCTGCATGAAGCGCCCGGTGCGGAGGACTCCCTGGTCAGCGTGACCGAACCTCGAGCGCGCCCACGCCGCAATGTGGTCGAAGGCCACCGCGGTGAGCGCGTCGGCGTCCGCGACACCGGGCCGGAGGGTGACCATGCCCTCGAAGGCGTCGGTGCCCGGCTCCTCGTAGACCCACCACCACTGCTCGACTCGGCCGTCGCGTTCCACGACGACCGACCGGTTGGGCCACCCGGGCGCCATCCAGTGCCCGACCATGACCGCGGACACCCGGCAGGTGCCGGTGAAATGGGTCCGGTCCGCAACGACGAGGGCGTGCACGGAATCCTGGTCCTCGGAGGTGGTCTCCCGCATCGTGTAGCGCTCGGCCAGCTCCGGAGGCAGGGTCATCGCCATCGGGTCCTCCTCCCGGTCAGGCCACCGGCCGACGTGGCCGCTTTCCTCGGCTTTCCCCGGCTTTCCTCAGCACCCAGAACCTACCGGCGACGGCGGCCGACCGGGACGATTGGCGTCAGCGTTCGGTAACCGCTGCGGTCCGCCCGGAACACCGCGACGCCGAGATGATGGCGGGCGTGGTCATCCGAGATCGCTTGACCGGCGCCAGGCCGGAGCGCTGGCCGGAGTTCAGCAGCCCGGTGCGTTCGACGGCGCTCACTGCTCGGATCGGCCGGGTTCTCGGCATCTGCTTCGGGATCTGTTTCGTCACCGGGATGCTCAGCTACTACCAGTACGCGCCGTGGTCGTGGCTGCCCGAACCCGCCAGCCCGGTGTGGCTGTACCGGTTCACGCAAGGGCTGCACGTGACCACCGGAACCGCGACCATCCCCCTGCTGTTCGTGAAGCTGTGGTCGGTCTACCCCAACCTGTTCCGCTGGCCCGCCGTCCGTTCGCTCAAGCACGGGGCCGAACGGTTCTCGGTGTTCGTCCTGGTCTCGACGGCGTTGGTGCAGCTGACAACCGGGTTCCTCAACGTCCTGAACTGGTATCCGTGGCCGTGGGACTTCGTGTCCGTCCACCGGTTCCTCGCCTACGTCCTCATCGGCTCGATCCTGCTGCACGTCGGTCTCAAGCTGCCGGACATCAAGTACGGGCTCGAAGCGAAGCTCCAGACGGCTGATGTCCTCACCGAGATTCCGTGGAGCGAGAACCCCCTGGCGCACAGCAACGCCGGCGACGTCGCACCACCGCCGGCGACTGCGCTGTCGCGGCGCGGGGTCCTGGTCGCGGGCGCGGTCGGCATCGGGGCGGTCGTCGTGACGACGGTCGGGCAGACGCTCACGCCGCTGGAGCCGGTCGGGCTTCTCGCGGTCCGTCAGTGGACCAAGGGTCCGCAGGGCGTTCCGGTGAACAAGACGGTCGACCAGGCGGGGATCATCGCGCAGGCCTCGTCGCGGCAGTGGCGGCTCCAGGTCGCCGGCCGCGCGCCCTACGCGCTCACCCTCGCCGACCTCGACGAGCTCGCCCAGGCCGAGGCCGATTTTCCCGTGACGTGTGTGGAGGGCTGGAGCGTCGGAGCCCGGTGGCGAGGCATACCTCTGCTCGACGTCGTTCGTCGCGTCGGCGGCGACGCCGACTCCCGTGTCCGGCTGGTCTCACTGGAACAAGGCCTCTACGGCAGCAGCGTCGTCGCCGGGCCCCAGGTGTCCGCTGCCCTGCTGGCCACCCACCTCAACGGCGAGCGGCTGAATCTCGATCACGGCTATCCGCTGCGGCTCATCTGCCCCAACCGGCCCGGTGTCCTCAACACCAAATGGCTGACCACCGTCGAGGTGATCTGAGGTGAGAGCCTGGCGCCTGGGCCTCGGGTCGGTCGGCGTCCTGCTGGGGCTCTACGGCGTGTTTCGGTTGGTGACCACCGTGGGGTTCGTCGAGCTCCTCGTGCTCGCGGCGTGGCTCGTCGGTGCCGTGGTCATCCACGACGGCATCCTGTCGCCGCTGGTCGTGTCGGTGGGTTGGTTCCTCGCCCGCACCGTCCCGGCGCGCGCTCGCCGCTACCTTCAGGCCTTCCTCGTCGTGGGCGGCCTCATGACGATCGTGGCCATCCCGCTCATCCTGCAGCGCGACCGCCAGCCGGCGAGCAAGGCTCTGCTGCAACAGAACTACGGCGGCAACCTCGCGCTGCTGCTGGGCCTTGCCGCCGTGGTCAGCCTGGTGCTCTACGCGATCCGCGTCGCCCGCCGCACCGCCCGCTGACGGTCACCTCGCGTCGCCGGGGTCGCCGACTGGGTCGCCGACTGGGTCGCCGAGCGGCGCGACGTTGCCGGCGATCAGGATCGCGAGGCACAGCAGGACCGCCACCGCGGTGATGCTGCGCAGCACCGTGATGTGGTCTCCGAGGAACCCGACCGCGGGCGGCCCCGCGAGGAACGCGCAGTAGCCGATCGAAGCGACGACGCTGACCCTGGGCGCGGCCATTCGTGGTTCGTCGGCGCCGGCGCTCATCCCCACCGGGAACCCGAGGGACAGCCCAAACCCCCAGAGCACGGCACCGAAAAGCGCCAGCCACAGGACCTGCCCGAACACGAACAGCAGCACCCCGGCCAGGCTGACCACCGACATCCAGCGCACGACGACGACCCGGCCGTAACGGTCGAGCCACAACGGCCCGAACCAGCGGCCCGCCGTCATCGCGGCCAGGAACGTGGCGAAGCCGAGGGTTCCGACGAAGGCCGACGTCGCATACCCGTCGATGAGCGCGATGCTGGTCCAGTCGTTTCCGGTGCCCTCCGCGAACGCGAAGGCCAGCACGAACGCTCCGATGAGCAGCGTCCGCCGCTCGCGCCAGGCGCGCAGGGCTCCGCCACGCGCGGCCGGCTCCCCGTCCGGCGAATCGGCAGGGGTATGCGTCGGGTCGACGAGGAAGCGACGCACCGCCAACGGGACGAGTACCGCGACGAGGGCGGCCACCACGACCAGGTGGATCCTCACCTCGACGCCGAGGGCCACCATGGCCGCACCGCTCAGCGCACCACCGACGGTGCCGACGCTCCACCCGGCATGAAAGCGCGGCATGATCGCGCGCCCGATCCGCTGTTCCACCAACGCGCCCTGCACGTTCATCGCCACGTCCCAGGTCCCCTGCGCGAAGCCGAACACGAACAACCCCAGCGCGAGCGGCCAGACGCCGACGAGGTAGCCAAGCCCCACGATGACGAAACCGACCGCGGTGGTCCACGCCATCCACGCCACGACCCTGCGCGACCCGAACCGGGCCACGATCAAACCGGACGCGGGGAGCGCGATGAGCGATCCGGCTGCGATGGCCAGCAGCACGAGGCCCAGCTGCGAGGGTTCGAGGCCCAGCCGGTCCCGGACCTGGGGGATGCGGGACGCCCAGCTGGCGAAGGCGAAGCCGGACGCGATGAACGCCGCATACGTGGCCCGGGTGGCGGCGATGCCGGCGGCGTCGGCGGCGCGGGAGGTGGTGGTCACGGCCGACACTCCATCAGACGGCGCGCGGAGAGGAGACATGGTCCGGCGAGCGGACGGCCAGCCACCGGCATACCGTCGAACCCGACCGGGGCCTCGAACCCCTGCCAGGGTTCCAGCCAGTGAACCGACCATGAGAGGACCTTTTCGTGCACTACCGCCCACTCGGCAACAGCGGCGCCGTCGTCTCGACCTACGCCCTCGGCACCATGACGTTCGGTGCGGAGGCCGACGAACCGACATCGCGTCGCATTCTGGACGACTACGTCGCCGCCGGCGGCACGCTTGTCGACACCGCCGACGTGTATGCCGGGGGAGCCTCCGAGGAGATCATCGGCCGGTGGATCGCGGAGCGGCGAAGCGAGAGCGAGCAGGTGGTGCTCGCGACGAAGGGCCGCTTCGCGAGGGACGGCGTCCTCAACCAGATCGGTGCCTCACGGTTCCACCTGCGCCGTGCCCTCGACGCGTCGCTCCGCCGGCTCGGGGTCGAGCACATCGACCTCTATCAGGTGCACGCCTGGGACGCCGTGACGCCGCTGGAGGAGACGTTGAGGTTCCTCGATGACAGCGTCCGGGACGGGAAGATCGGCTACTACGGCTTCTCCAACTTTCTCGGCTGGCAGCTGACCAAGGCCGCGCACGTGGCCCGCGCTCGCGGGTTCGCTCCGCCGGCGACGCTGCAGCCGCAGTACAGCCTGCTCGTGCGGGAGATCGAGTCGGAGATCGTGCCGGCCTGCCTCGACGCCGGCATCGGGCTGCTGCCGTGGTCGCCGCTCGCCGGTGGGTGGCTGACCGGCAAGTACCAGCGCGACACCCGCCCCCAGGGAGCGACCCGTCTCGGCGAGGACCCCAACCGCGGGATGGAGGCGTGGGAGCCGCGCAACCGCGAGGACCGCACCTGGCGCGTCATCGACACTGTCTCGGAGATCGCCTCCGCCCGGGGCGTCACCCCGGGTCAGGTGTCGCTGGCGTGGCTGGAGGGACGGCCGGCGGTCACCTCGGTGATCCTGGGCGCCCGCACCACGGAGCAGCTGGCCGACAACCTGGGCGCGGCGTCGGTCGAGCTCACCGACGAGGAGCGCGGCCGGCTCGACGAGGTGAGCGCGCCGGCGGTGTCCGAGTACCCCTACGGTGCGGCCGGCGCCCGGCAGCGGGACCGGTCCATCGGAGCCTCGGCGTGAACGAACCGGTCGGGTCGCCCCCTGCTGGCGACCCGACCGGTGGTCGGAAGGGCGCGGTGTCAGCGCCAGCTTGAAGGGAGGGCCGTCAGCGGGCGACCGAGCGACGACCGCCGACACGGCTCCAGATGAGCAGGACGATGACGGCCCCGATGATCGAGCCGATGATGCCCGCCGGTTGCAGGAAGCCGTCCTGGGCGTCCTTGTGGAAGAGCAGGTAGCCGAGGAACCCGCCGACGAAGGATCCGACGATCCCCAGCACGATGGTCATGAGGATCGACATGTCCTGCCGACCCGGGACGATCAACCGCGCCAGCGCGCCGGCGATAAGGCCGATGACGATGATGGAGACGATGAGTCCGAGCATGAGCTGAGCCTTTCGGGTGAAGGGAGCGGGGCCGGTCCGGGCCAGCCGTCGCGCTTCACACAGAACCACCCCTAAGGGCGGGTCCAGTACACCCTTAGGGAGGTTAATGTGTTCTGGTGCCGTCTTCCCTCACGCTGACCCGCCCCCTCACCGTGGCCATCGTCGACGACTACGACGTGGTGGTCATGGGGGTCGCCAACATCCTGGAGCAGTACCAGGATCAGGTCGCCATAGCCGAGCTCGACGCCAACCACCCCGTCGACCGGGTGGTCGACGTCGTCCTCTACGACTCGTTCGCTCAGCCGGAGTCCGACCACGACGAGATCAGGGTGCTTATCGAGAACCCGAATGCTCGGCACGTCGTCGTCTACACCTGGAACTTCGAGCCCGACCTCGTCGAGAGCGCGCTGCGGCAGGGGGTGAGCGGCTACCTGTCGAAGGCCCTGCCGGCGCGGGATCTGGTGTCGGCCCTGTGCGCGGTGCAGGCCGGCGACACCGTCGTGAGCGAGCCTCCGGGTCGGTCACGGGCGGTCAACGGCCTGGACTGGCCGGGCCGCAGGGAGGGGCTCTCCGACCGGGAGTCCGAGGTGCTGGCGCTCATTACGCAGGGGATGAGCAACGCCGACGTCGCCCGGCTCACCTACTTGAGCCCCAACACCGTGAAGTCCTACATCCGCACCATCTACCGCAAGATCGGCGTGACGAGCCGCACTCAGGCCGTCTTGTGGGGGATCCGCAACGGTTTCGCGCCCGATCGCCACCGCATCGACCACTGGCGTGGCGGCTCCTGACCCGGCCTTGACCTGGCGGTGGCGCGCCCGGTGTGACGAGCTTCCCGACGGGTATGCCGACGGCACGGCCTGCGCCCGTCCGGATGGGGCCGGCTCAGTCTCGGCGGGTCCAACCGCGTGGCCCGCCGAGACGTCCACCCACGAGCGTGACCGGGGCGTCAGCCGCAGCACCCGAAGCGCGGCTGCCCGGCTTGGCCCGCGACCGAAGCGCTCTCCGCGTCATATGGCGCCCATGGCGGAGTCCTCAGGGTGAGCAGCCACACCGCAGCTCCGAACCGTCGAGGAGGCCCGTACCCGTGACCCAACCGAACCGAGCCAGCGACCTGACCGGAGCGGAGGTCTACCGCGCGACCGGAGAGAAGATCGGCGCCGCCGAGCAGGTCTATGTCGACGAACGGACCGGTGACCCGGAGTGGGTCGGCGTGCAGACCGGCCTGTTCGGGACGCACCACAGCCTGATCCCGCTGTCGAGCGCCCAGGTGTCGGACCACCGCATCGTGGTCCCTTTCAGCAGCGAACACGTACGTGACGCGCCCGCTCTCGACCCCGGGGACAGGCGCCCCACCCCCTCGGAGGCCGTCGGCCTCTACGCTCACTACGGGCTCCCGCGGCCCACCCCTTAGCCGCGATCCGCCCATGGGTTGCGTGAGTTGAGCGCGTCGGAGCGTGAGGTGCCTTTGCGTGGCAGCAGGACTGGGCTTGTCTAAGGTCCGATTCCGGCTCTCGCGAAGGGCGTCTCGTAGGTGCAACTCTCTGACACGAGCGCGGCGCCCTCCGCGGCGTTCGACGATTCGAATCTGGTGTCTTCTGCGGGGCTGGTGCCAGTCCTGCGTTGGCCGACTCGGCGGGGACTGCGGTTCAGGCTAATCAGCACCTAAGCGTGCCCACCGACAAGGGCGCCACTGCCCCCGGGTCGCCTCTGACCCGAGCTCACTTACCGGTCGTCGGGCGGGTTGAGGCACTCGGGGACGAGCGTCAGCGTCGGGGGGTTGGGGGTCAGGTCGAGCCATCGGGTGTGCAGCTGTTCACCTGTCGGACCCTGGTATGCGGTGCGGTCGGGCTGCTCGCGGCTTTCGCCGCCGGGGCGCCGGGGGTTGGGACGAATGCGCAGTCCGCGCGAGTTGGTGAACTGCAGGCCGTCCAGACCGCCGGCCAGACCGCCGGCCGGGCCGCCGGCCGGGTCGCCGGCCATGGTGAACTCATCGCGGTGGTGGGCGTCGTGGTGAGCTGGGCACAGGCATACCAAGCGGTCGACGTCGGTGCCGCCGCCCTCGGCCCAGTGGTCGAGGTGATGGACCTCGAGGAACCGGGTGGCTTCGCAGCCGGGGAACACGCAGCCGCGGTCGCGGTCCTCGACCAACCGGCGGGTGCGGGCCGGTGTGCTGCGCTGCTTGCGGCCCACGCTGACCGGCGTGCCGTCCGTCTCCCACACCGGCTGCACGACCCCGTCACAGGTGTACTTCGCCGCCAGCCACACCGGGATCGCACCCCGACCGCCGACCCAGGCGCCGTCCGTGGACAGGTGCAGGTACACCCGGTACCGGGCTGCCCGGCTCTCGGACTCGACCGACGCCAACGAGCGAGACGCCACCTCGGCCAACCCGTCCGCGTAGGTGGCGGTGGTCTGACCGGCGGCGAACAGGGCGTCCTTGGCCTCCCGGATCGCCTGCTCCACCAACGCCCCGACGTCCGCCGGCGCCCGAATAGCGCAGCAGGAACCGGCCGTCCGCATACGACATCGACAGCTCCGCCGCCTTCAGCGCAAAAGCCTCCGTGCCCGGCACGTCGCACTCGTCGCGACCCAACGGGTCTGCCGGCGGAGGGTTCTCCGCAGTGGGCTCGCTCGACTGGGGCGGCGGCCGTCTCGGGTCCCTCGCTCACGTGGCCCGCCTTGGTCGCGAAGTCGTAGCGCGACAACGCCCGCCGCAGCTGCGGCACGGTGGTCATCGGCGCCAGCTCCCCGATCGACTGCTCGTGGGACGACGGCGCGTACCGGGCCACCACCGCAGCCTGGTCCATCGACAACTGCCCAGCCGCCAGCGCGGTCATCGTCGTCGGCAGCGCCTCCGCTCGCCGCGCCAGTCGGACCACCTCCCCGGCCCGCGCCGGGGAAAGGCCGGCGTGCAGCACCAGCCAGTGCTCGGGCGACCGGATCCCGTCCCCGGCCCACCGCTCATCCTCCAGCAGCCGAACGGTCAACACCGCCAGGTCCGCGTGCGCCTGGTTCAGCCGCGCCGCGATCAGCGACACCTCGAACTCGAGGGCGTCGATCTCCTGCTGGTGCAGGACCACCGCGGCGGGAAGGCTCATGGCTTAATCGTACATCCGTTCGAACCGCACCGCAAGCACCGATCAACGCGAATTTCGCTGTCATCATTGGCTTTTGCGGCCCGATCGCCGCCAGCGGAAAGCGGCTGGTCCTGCACCTGCCCACCCACCGGCCGAGGCAGACCGCCCGCCAAGACACGTGGACCGTCGGCTCCCGTCCTTGACACCATCGCCGCCGACCGGCCCCGAGAAACGACCCGCCGTGGAAAGGCCGGGCACACCGGCGAGCAAGCCACCTCCACCACGCACCGACAGCACCGACACCATCAGCAGGAAATCACGACGACAAACCATCCAGAATCAACGTCGGTGGATCAGGGCTTAGGCCGCACCCGGCTGGTCCATGGGGTTAGCGTCCGACGAACGCTTCTACAGTGAGGGGCGCACGGGTCTTACCGGGTCTGGCCGGCCCCGGCATCGTGGCCCCGAGGTGGAGGCGGTGGAGCGACTGGATCTCGGACGCCTGACCGGGCGGTTCCGGTCACGGCTGCGCAACCTGCTGTGGTGGGTGTGGCCGTCGTTCCCGACGTCGTGGGAGCAGGTTCCCGCCCGCGTCCGGCCCGCGGCGGCGCAGATCGCCCGGCTGACCGTGGCAGCGGTGGTCTCCTACCTCACGGCGAACGCGGTGTCACCGGGCATCCTCGACCTCACGGCCCCGCTGACGGCGCTGCTGGTCGTGCAGGCCTCCACCGTCGGCACGCTTCAGATGGGCCTAGTCCGGGTGGGCGCGGTGCTGACCGGGGTGCTGGTGGCCGTGGCGGTGGCGAGCTCCTTCGGACTGACGTGGTGGAGCCTGGCCCTCGTCATCGCCGCAGCCCTGGTGCTGGCCAAGGTCCTGCGGCTCGGGGAGCAGTCGTTGGAAGCCCCGATCAGCGCCATGCTGATCCTTGCCGTCTCCTCACCGGGGCTCGCGGCCGAGGTTCGTGTCGTGAACACCCTGATCGGCACGGTCGTCGGGATCGCCTTCAGCCTGCTGGTTCCGGTCGCGATCCCCAACACGCGCGCCCGGGACGCGGTCCGCGGTGTGGCTCGCTCGCAAGCCGGCCTGCTCGACGAGGTCGCGCTGACGGTGGCGAGCCGAACGCCCTACGTCGAGGAGGTGTCGGCCTGGCTGGCCTGGGTGGACGACATCGACGGTGACCTCGACCGGGCCGGCGCGTCGGTCGAGGCCGTCGCCCAGAGTCGCAAGCTCAACCCGCTGGCCCTGGCCAGCGCCACGGTCCATCCCGGGCTCGCCGATGCCCTGGGGCGGCTCGACGGCTGCCTCGGCGCAGTTCGGGCGCTGCTGTCGGTCATCGCCCTCCAGGCGACCGACGACTCGGAGGGTCGCACCAGCGAGGGTCGCGCCACCGAGGGTCGCGCCAACGACGACCAGGTGGCCGTCGAGCTGCGTCGGGCGTTCGCGGTCGTCCTCGACGAGCTGGCCGGCGGTCTGCGGTCCTTCGCGGAGCTCGTCGACGCCGAGTTCGGCTCCGGCAACCCGGACCGCGTCGACGAGGCAACCAGACAAACCATCGAGATCGTCCGGGAGGCGCGGGCGGTCGTGACGGAGCTCATGCTCATCGACGTCGACCCGCGGCGGCAGACCGACCTGTGGATGCTCCAGGGCTCGGTGCTCGCGGCGGTCGACCACGTGTTGCGGCAGCTCGACCTCGAGCGGGGCGAGTGGCGTACCGAGGCGTGGCTGGCGCGCCGCGCCGCGCCGCTTCTCCCACCGACGTGGCAGGCGGCCCGGCGCTCCCGGGAGCCCTAGCTCTCGCATACGGGCTCCGCTGACCGGTCTGCTCAGGCGGGGCTTCGGGACGCGCGCCGGACCACCGCCGCAGCGGACGCGGTCAAGGTCAACCCGTCCCTCTCGGCCAGCTCGAGGAGCTGCTCGTAGGCCCGGTCGACCGACACGCCCTTCTCGTATGCCATCACCCCCTTGGCCTGCTCGACGATGGTCCGGGCCCCGAGCGCCTCGGTGGTGCGACGGACGATGTCGGGAGCGGTGATGTCGTGAGGCGTCAGCAGGATCAACGTGGCCATGTCCGCGAAGGCCTGCCCCGTGGTCACCCGCTCCTCGGTCTGCGTCACCGGCTCCGCGTAGAACACGTTGACGGCACCGAGGACCTGTCCGTGCCACCGCAGCGGATGCGCCTGGACCGCCTCGACCTCGGCCGCCTCCAGGTAGGAGGCGAGCTCCGGCCAGCGCGCCGCCATGCGCTCGGCGCCGCTCTCGAACACGAGCTCCTGGCTCGCGACCGCCTCAGCGCACGGCCCGCTGTCCTGCTGCGCCTGGTAGGCCTCGAGGTCCTGCACGCGGTGAGAGGTGGCGGTCAGGACCTCCAGCTCTCCTCGGCCCGTCAGCAGCAACAAGCCGGCCGCGGTTCCGCCGAGGGCCTGCTGACCCTCGACCAGGAAGTGGGCCAGGACATCGGCAACGTCGTGCTCGGCCACCAGTGAGGCCACCGCTCGAGCGAATGGCTGCGTCGTCGACGTCATGACGGATCTTCCTTGTTGGATGAGGTTCGGGGCTGGCGAGCACTCTCGGGGTCGGTGTCCGCATCGGGGGCCGCGAAGTTCAGATGTCCGTCCAGGACCGACTGGGCCACCTGCGCCAACGGCCAGCCGTGGGCGAAGGCGTGAGCGCGCAGCAGGGCCAGCGCGTCGTCCGCGCCGACGTGCAGCTGAGCGATCACCATCCCGGTGGCCTGGTGCACGGACGCGCGGTTCGCCCATGGCCCTTCGGAGTCGGGAGCCAGCTCGTCGGGGTCCTTGAGCAGAGCCACCCCCACCGCGTCCGCGAGGAACTGGGTTGCCGCGGCTTCGAGGCGTTCCTCGACGAGATGGGGTTGGTGGTAGGTGAGCACGCCGAGCACGTCGGAGTCGGGGTGGATGGGGATGGCGATGACCTGGAGGCTCGTGAACGCCGCACGGGCCGCGTCGTCGAACGCCGGCCAGCGCTCGTCGAACCCGTCGTCGGGCCCGGGGCCGATGTCCATCCGGACCTGGTGGCCGGACCGGTATGCAGCTGGGCCGGGCCCCTGGCCGAGGACGTCCTGAAGGTCCTCCAGCCGGGCCGACACCTCGTCGGTCGAGCACAGCGTCACCCGGTGCGGGCTGGTGTAGGCGATGGTGAGGGAGGCACCGGTCGCTCCCGTGATCGCGACGGCAGCCGCACACAGCCGCTCCGGCAGGCTGGTCCGAGAATCCTGCCTCGCGACGACCTGGGCCAGCTCCGCCAGCACCGAGACCTTGTCCATACCGTCAGGATCGCATCTGCGGCGTCGCCTTGGCGGTTGCGGGCCTCAGTGGCTCGGTGCGGACGGCGTGGCGGGTGGTACCGACTCCACCGCCGGCCGCTGCACGGTGTTCCGGATGGCGGCCGGATCCGGCAGCTCTCCGGTCAGGGTCACCGCGTCGGCGAGGTCACGCAGCTTGCGGTTGTGGTGTTGCGAGGTGATCCGGAGCAGGTCGAACGCTGCCTGCTCGTCGATTCGATAGGTGGCCATGAGGATGCCGACCGCTTCGGCGATGACGCGGTTGGTTCGCAACGCCACCTCGAGCTGCGCGGCCTGGTCGTGCGCGGCGACCTTGGCCAATGCCACCGCAGCATGGTCCGCAAAGGCGCGCGCGGCCTGGATCCGCTCCTCGGTGAACCACCCCGGTCGGTCGTCGTAGAGCGCCAGGAGGCCGACCCCTTCACCGGCCAGCTCGAGGTTGAACGTCAGCGCGGACCGTACGGTCGTCTCCGCGGCCAGCCGCGCCCGGTACTGCGGCCAGCGCGCCTCGGTCTCCACGTCGTCCATGAGCACGGTCACCCGGCCGGCCAGGGCGTCGAGCCCAGGCCCTTGGCCGGTGTCGTTCGCGATCTGCTGGACGGCGGCCAGCAGGACCTCGTCGGTGCCACCGTCGAACTGGTACCCCGCCCGAGACTTCCCGGCTACCCCCGCACACCGGCACTCCAGCGTCTGCACGGCCAGCGTGGAGATAACCGCTACCGTCGTCGTCCGCTCTTCATGGCTGCTGAGCTCGCGAGCCAGCTGAGCAAACCGAGTCGCGCCGAGGTCCACAGCACCTACACCATCCTTTCGACGCCTGGCCTTTGGCCGCAGCCATCGGGGACGGAGCCAGACGAGTTGTTGAAGTCGTTGAGGACAAGATAAGACCGGTCGGGACCGACGAGAAATTCTGAGCCGGGCACCGGTGGTTCGTGTCCCGCGGCTGCGCTCGCGCGCCACCGGTCCCCGATCTACTCTCGTTCCGGGGTGTCAGGTCCGCCAGGCGGGGTAGGTGCTCACCTGTACGCTGCCGTGCTCGGGCCAGGAAGGAGCACACCATGTTGCGATCGTCGACCAGCGATGACTCTCGGCGGGACGGCCTTCGCTCGGTCGAGAGCGCGTTCCGGGACATCACCTCCATGCTGGCGAACCAGGCCGGCTCGGTCGACTCTGCCAAGGCGGTCCATCTGGCCGCCGAGCTGCTCCCGCACACCGACCACTGCGGCATCACGCTGATCCGCCCCAACGCGCGGCCCCGCACGATCGCCGCCACGGACGAGTTACCCGGAGCCGTCGACTCGCTCCAGTACCGGGTGCATCAGGGCCCCTGCCTCGACGCCGCCGACTCCGCCGCCGTGGTTCACACCGACGACCTCGCGGCAGACCGTCGGTGGCCGCAGTTCGCAGACCGGTGCGTCGACGAGACCGGGGTCCGCAGCATGCTCAGCCTTCGCCTACCGGTCCGTGGAACGGACCGCGCCGGCATGAACTTCTACGCCACCCGACCGGCGTCCTTCGACGAGCTCGACGTGCGAGTGGGTTCCATCCTCGCCACCTTCGCCGCGCTGGCAGTCGTGAGCGAGCTGCACGAGCGCGACACCGCCAACCTCGAGGCGGCCCTGCGCACGAACCGCCAGATCGGGACGGCCGTCGGCATCCTCATGGCGACCGAGAAGGTGACCGAGGAGAACGCCTTCCAGCTACTACGGCAGGCCAGCAACCACCTGAACCGCAAGCTCGTCGACATCGCCGAGCAGGTGCATCTCACCGGGCGGCTGCCGGGACCACCGCGTCGGTGACGTGCCCCGTCAGTTCTCACGGATGAATGCAACGGCGGCTACCGGGGTACCCACGAAAACGTGGAACCGTTACCTGAGACTCAGGCCGCGCTGTCCGATCTCTCCTGGGCAGAACCGTCAGCCGTAGCGGGCGAGCTACGTGAGCAGGTCGAGCGAGCCAAGAAGATCGTCCCGGAGCTGGTCGGCGTCAGCGTGACCCTGCTGCGGGAGAACCTCACCTTCACCTTCGTCGCCAGCAGCGAGACGATCGCGCTCCTCGACGCGATGCAGTACCTCGACGGCGGTCCCTGCGTCGAGGCTGTGCGGCACAACCGGGTGATCGAGGTCGAGGAGGCGGTGCTGGACGAGGGGAACTGGCGGCTCTTCACCCGAGCCGAGTCGGTCGCCGGCATTGCTTCGACCCTGTCACTACCGGTCGTGACGGACGGGCGCGCGCTGTGTGGCGTCAATCTCTACGCATCGCGGGTCGGTGCCTTCGTTCACCGCCACGAGAGTCTTGCCGACGTCTTCGGCGCCTGGGCCGGTGGTGCTGTCACCAACGCGGACCTGTCGTTCACGACTCGCTTCCAGGCGGCGGAGGCTCGTGATCGCCTCCAGGCGCTTTACACGATCGACAAGGCGATCGGCATCATCGCGTCGACGCAGGAGATCAGCGTCGGCGAGGCGAGGCGTCGCTTGCACCAAGCCGGCGCGCTGGCCGGGGTTGCCCCGGACAAGGTGGCCCGTGCGGTTCTCCAGGAGCTGTCGCACTGAGCTTCTGAGGGCGCGACCGTCGTCACCCGGTTTGACGGGGGCGGCGCCGGGGTAGCCGACAGGCTCACAGGATCTACGGTCCACGACGACGCTGGACGGGAGGGCCCATGCGACCACGACGGTGGTGCCGACCGCGATGAGCGGAGACGACGCGTCGAGCTCGGAGCGACCGGAGCGCTCCCCGTCGTCATCGTCACCGGTGCGTCCAGTGGGATCGGCCGGGCGACCAGTCGACTGTTGTCGGAGCAGGGTATGCGGGTCGTTCTCGCCTCCCGCTCGCAGACCGCTCTCGAGGCTGCTCAGCTCGAATGCCGTGACGGAGCGACGCTGGTCGTTCCCACCGACGTCTCGTCGGCTGCTCAGGTCGACGCCCTCTTCCAGGCGGCGGTGGCCACCTACGGGCGCGTCGACGCCGTCGTCCACAGCGCCGCCGTCCTGGCCTACGGCCGGTTCGAGCAGGTCCCGGCCGAGGTGTTCGACCACGCCCTGGAGGTCACCCTCTCGGGTACGGCGAACGTCGCGAGGGCCGCACTGCGCCAGTTCGAGAAGCAGGGCGGTGGCCGGCTGGTCGTCGTCGGCTCCTTGCTGGGCAAGATCGCCACGCCCTACATGAGCTCCTACGTCACGGCGAAGTGGGGCGTGCAGGGGCTGGTCCGATGCCTGCAGATCGAGGCTCGGGAGACGCCGGGAGTCGAGGTCAGCCTGGTGTCGCCCGGTGCGATCAACACCCCCGTCTACCTCCAGGCCGGCAGCTACGCCGGGGTGCACGGCCGGCCGCCGCCGCCCGTCGTGGGGCCGGATCGCGTGGCGCGCGCCATCGCGAAGCGGCTCGAACACCCGGCTCGCGACACCAACGTGGGACCAGCGAACGCCCTGACCATCACCGGCTTCCGGGCGCTGCCCTTCGTCTACGACCGCATCGTCACCCCGCTGATGCGGCTGGGTGGTCTCGCCGTCGAGGTCGGGGCAACCGCCGGCAACGTCCTGCGGCCGCGGGCCGAGAACGAGGCGGTCGAGGGCCCCTGGCCGGGCATTCTGGGCGGGCTCTTCTCGCGCGGTGCGCGGCAGCCGCACACCGACGAGTTGGACGGGATCGGCGCGATCGACGAGATCGATGAGATCGACGGGATCGACGGGATCGACGAGGCAGGCTCCCTCTCGGGAAGGACGTCATGACGCAGCAGCTAAGCACGGCCGGACGACGCCGCGTGGTCCGCCGGATCCATGCGCCCGCCGACGCGGTCTGGGCCGTGGTGTCCGACGGCTGGCTCTACGCCAACTGGGTGGTCGGCACCTCACGGGTGCGCGCCGTCGACTCGGCCTGGCCGCAGGAGGGCAGCCGAATCCACCACTCCTTCGGCGTGTGGCCGCTGCTCATCGACGACGAGACGGTTTGCTTGGCCGCCGTTCCCGGCGAGCGCATCCGGCTGCGGGCCAAGGGATGGCCGATGGGCGAGGCTCAGGTCGAGCTCTCGATCAGCGGCGAGCCCTCGGGAGGGTGCGTGGTCACCCTCGTCGAGGACGCGGTGACCGGCCCGGGCGTACTCGTCCCGCGCGTGGTACGCCAGGCGGCCATCGCCGTGCGCAACACCGAGGGCCTGCGCCGGCTCGCGCTCATCGCCGAGGGACGCCATCGTGAGTGGACGAACGAGGCATGACCGCGACAACGGCGGAGGTCACCGCCGCCGCGTCGACGACCACCTCCCCGGCGCGGGCTCCCGGTCGGGTCGAGGCCGCTGACGCGGTCGTCATCGGCGCCGGCCCCAACGGCCTGGTCGCGGCCAACGCCCTGGCTGATGCCGGCTGGGACGTGGTCCTCGTCGAGCAGGCCGACCGGACCGGGGGTGCGGTCCGCAGCGACGTCGTGACGGCGCCGGGCTTCGTGACCGACATGTTCAGCGCGTTCTACCCGTTGGCCGCGGCCAGCTCCGTCATCAAGGGCCTCGAGCTGGAGCGCCACGGGCTGACATGGTGCCGCGCGCCGAGCGTCCTCGCGCACGCGCTCGACGACGGCCGGGCGGCGGTACTCCACAGCCGGGTGGAGGACACCGCCGCCGGGTTGGAGGAGTTCGCGCCGGGCGACGGTGACGCCTGGGTCGAGATGTTCGAGGGGTGGCGGCGCATACGCGACCCCTTGCTCGACGCCTTGTTCACGCCGATCCCACCGGTGCGGGCCGTAACGCGAATCCTGGCCCGGGTCGGCACGGCGGGCATGGTCGACCTGGCCCGGCTCGCGCTGTTGCCCGTTCGCCGGCTGGGCACCGAGACCTTCCGCGGCGTCGGAGGTCCGCTGCTGCTGACCGGCAACGCGATGCACAGCGACGTGCCGCCCGACTCCGCGGGCAGCGGCCTGCTCGGCTGGCTGCTCGCGATGATGGGACAGGACGTCGGGTTCCCCGTCCCCCAGGGCGGGGCCGGGGAGCTGGCCCAGGCCCTGACGCGCCGGGCGGAGGCGGCCGGCGCCCGAGTGCGCCTCGACACCGCCGCCGTCCACATCGAGGTAGAGCAGGGCCGGGCCACCGCGGTGCACCTCGCCGACGGCTCCCGGATCCGGGTACGCCGCGCGGTGCTCGCCGACGTTCCCGCCCCCGGGCTCTACCAGGGCCTCGTGGGGCTTCAGCATCTCCCCACTAGCTTCGCGGACGACCTCGAGCGGTTCCAGTGGGACAACCCCACGATCAAGGTCAACTGGGCGCTCTCCCGACCGATGCCCTGGACGTCCCCCGGCGCGCACGGAGCCGGAACGGTGCACCTCGGCGTGGACCTCGACGGTTTCGTCGACATGGCCGCCGACCTGTCGGTGGGTCGGATCCCGCAGCGGCCGTTCCTGCTTTTCGGGCAGATGACCACCTCTGACCCCTCCCGGTCACCGTCTGGAACGGAGTCCACGTGGGCCTACACGCACGTGCCCCACGGCCAGGACTGGACCGGTGGCCGGCTCGACGAGCAGGTGGACCGGATGGAGGCCGCCGTCGACCGGGTGGCGCCGGGTTTCCGTGACCACGTGCTCGGCCGTTACGTGCAGTCACCCCTTGACCTCGAAGACGCCGACCCCAACCTGGTCGGCGGAGCGGTCAACGCCGGCACGTCGGCCCTGCACCAGCAGCTGATCTTCCGACCGACCCCGGGGCTCGGCCGGCCCGAGACCCCGATCACCGGCCTCTACCTCGCCAGCGCCTCGGCGCATCCCGGTGGTGGGGTCCACGGTGCCTGCGGGTGGAACGCCGCGCAGGTGGCGCTGGGGGCGTCGACGTGGACCGGACCCGCCCGCCGGGCGCTGGCGCATACCGCATGGGACCGGGTGCTGCGACGTCCCTGAGCCGCGCTGCCGTTTGCCCCCGGCCGGCCGGGGGTACCGTCGATAGACCCTTCACCGAAAGGCAGAGCGCATGAGCCAGCAGGACGCCAACCAGGACGACGCCACGTCGTCCGACCCGTCGGACCCGATGACCGAGGACAACGTCACCGAGGACATCCCCGAGATCCCGGACGACGTCCCCCGCCCTGACCCCAGCAAAGACCAGGGCTGAGATCACCCCGCGAAGTTCTCCGCTTCGCTCCGATACTTCGCGGGGACCCCTCAGGCGTCAGCCGGCGTCCTCCGTCAGCGACCCGGAGGACGCCGCCGCCCGATCCCATGCTCGGTGCTGGGCGAGCGCGGCGACGAGCGTGTCGGCCAGCGTGTCGAGATCCGCGTCGACCACCACACCGGCGTCGCCCGGGGTCACCCCGGCCGCCTGCAGCAGGTCCGCAGCCGCCGGCACCGCGCTGATCGCCTTGGCGTGCCGGTATGCCTCCTGCAGCAGCACCGTGACGCGGCGGTCGCGGGTGCCGGTCGCGAGGACGACGGCGTCCAGCTCCACGGAACGCATCGTCGCGTAGGTGCGGTTCACGGTCAGCGTCGCCCCACCGCCGGCGTCCACCGTGCCTCCGACCGGGCTCAGCACGAGCACCCGCAGGCCCTGCGCGGCCAGCGCCGCCACGAGCTCGCCGCCCTGGTCGGAGTCCGGTCCGACGACCACCCCGACCACCCGCCCTACCACCGGCCACCGGCCCCGAGCCTGGCTGAGCGCCGCGCTCGGGGCGGGCTCGGCCTCGACGGCGGACGGCGGGGCGTCGACCCCCAGGGCGGCGGCGACGCTGCGACAGAGCCGGTCGTCGACGCGGGCGAGCGCCAGCAGCTGGCGTTCGCGGATGGTCGCGTCGTAGCACTTGGCCAGCTCGAACGAGTACGCGTCGACGATGTGCTCCTGCTCCGCCGGGCTCATGCTCAGCCAGAACAGCCGGACCTGGCTGAAGTGGTCGTCGAACGACGCCGGCGCCTCGCGGACCTTGCGGGAGGCCGGCAGCGGCTGCGGCACCTCGACGTAGCCGCCGAGGTCGGCGCCGGCCACGAACGGGCAGCCGCCGTCGAGCGAGTTCGGCCGGTAGGGCGCCACGCCGCGGTGCACGGCGGTCTGGTGCATGCCGTCCCGCAGCATGTCGTTGACGGGCACCTGCGGGCGGTTGATCGGCAGCTGGGTGAAGTTCGGGCCGCCCAGCCGGGTGATCTGGGTGTCGAGGTAGCTGAACATCCGGCCCGCGAGCAGCGGGTCGTCGGTGACGTCGATGCCCGGAACGAGGTGACCGGTGTGGAAGGCGACCTGCTCGGTCTCGGCGAAGAAGTTGCTGGGGTTGGCCGTGAGCGTCATCCGCCCGATCGGCTGCACCGGGGCCAGCTCCTCGGGGACGATCTTCGTGGGGTCGAGCAGGTCGATCCCCTCGAACGTCTGCTCCTCGGTGTCGGGGAAGACCTGGATGCCCAGCTCCCACTCGGGGTAGGCGCCGGCCTCGATCGCGTCGGCGAGGTCGCGCCGGTGGAAGTCCGGGATCCACCCCGCTCAGCAGCTGGGCCTCCTCCCAGACCAGCGAGTGCACTCCGGCGACCGGCTTCCAGTGCCACTTGACCAGGCAGGTCTCGCCCGCCGCGTTGACCAGCCGGAAGGTGTGGACGCCGAAGCCCTCCATCATCCGGTAGGAGCGCGGGATCCCCCGGTCGGACATGTTCCAGATGGTGTGGTGCTGCGCCTCGGTGTGCAGCGACACGAAGTCCCAGAACGTGTCGTGGGCGCTCTGGGCCTGCGGGATCTCGCGGTCCGGATGGGGTTTGCCGGCGTGGATGACGTCGGGGAACTTGATGGCGTCCTGGATGAAGAACACGGGCATGTTGTTGCCCACCAGGTCGAACGTGCCCTCGTCGGTGTAGAACTTCACCGCGAAGCCGCGGGTGTCGCGCACCGTGTCGGCCGACCCGCGCGAGCCGAGCACCGTGGAGAAGCGGACGAAGACCGGGGTCTCGGTGTCCGGGGCCAGGAACGCGGCGCGGGTCGCCGGGGTCGCGGTGCCGTAGGAGCGGAACACGCCGTGGGCGCCCGCGCCCCGCGCGTGGACGACGCGCTCGGGGATGCGCTCGTGGTCGAAGTGGGTGATCTTCTCCCGCAGGTGATGGTCGCGCAGCAGCACCGGACCGCGCGGCCCGGCCTTGAGCGAGTGGTCGGTGTCGGGCAGGCGTACTCCCGCCGGCGGTGGTGAGGTACTCCCCGTGCTGGGCGCGGGACCCGAGCGGTGCGCCGGTCGGGACGCCCGTCGGCGAGACGGCCGCCGGCTCGCCCTGGTCCGGCTTCGGCTCCGGCGGGGTCCGTGGCGTCGTCGGCTCGTCGAGGGCCACCGGTTCCGAGCTGGGAACCCCGGGCTCCAACGGTCGGGGGTCGCCCTGAGCCGGGTTCGGCTGCGGGTCCTCGGACGGCACGGTCGGGGTCATGGCGCTCCTTCGGGCGGTGGGGTCGGCTACCGGTGGTACCCGGGCCAGCGAGAGGTATGCGGTGCCGACGTTGCGACGACTAGCCCTGTCGGGCCTGGGTGGCCAGGCCGTCCAGGAACGAGCGTTGCGCGACGGCGAAGACGACGATCATGGGGATGACCGCGATGAGGCTGGCCGCCATGGCGACCTCCCAGTGGTACTCCCCCGACAGGGCGAACCCGTCGACGATCTGCTTGAGGCCGCGCGGCATGGTGAACAGCTCCGGGGTCTGCAGGTAGATCAGCGGTTTGAGCAGGTCGGACCAGCTGGCCTGCAGCTCGAAGACGAACACGATCACCAGAGCCGGACGGCACAGCGGCAGCGCGATCCGCCAGAAGAGCCCCAGGTAGCTGCACCCGTCGACCCGGGCCGCCTCGAACAGCTCCCGCGGGACGCCGAGGAAGAACTGGCGCAGCAGGAAGATGTAGAACGCGGAGCCGAAGAGGTTCTGCGCCCACAACGGCACCTGGGTGTTCGCCAGCCCGACATGGCTCCAGATGAGGTAGACCGGGATCATCGTCACGGCTCCGGGCAGCATCATGGTCGCCAGGACCAGCCCGAACAGCAGGTTGCGGTAGCGGAACCGGAAGAACGCGAACCCGAACGCCACCAGGGAGCTGGACAACGTGACGGTGACCGCGGCGGCGACGCTCACCGTGACCGAGTTGACCAGCCACTGCAGCACGGGCCCCGCGTTGAAGACGTCGACGAAGTTCTGCAGCCGGATCTCCTGCGGCCACAGGCGGTTGTCGAACACCTGGTCCTTGGGCTTGACCGACGCGCTGACCAGCCACACCAGCGGGTAGACGAAGACGACGACGGCAACCGTGAGGATGAACAGGTATGCGGCGCGGCCCGGTCCGCGCAGGTTCCCCGTGGGGCGCCAGCGCGAGCGGGGCGGGGTCACGACGGAGGCGGTCGTGCCCTGCACGATCTCCGGGTGCCGGGCCTCGACATCGGTCATCGCGTCGGGCCTCCTTCGTAGTAGACGAACCGGTTGCCCACGCGGACCTGGATGGTCGTGATGATGACGATGATGACGAACAACAGCCACGCCAACGCCGACGCGTAGCCCATCTTGAAGAACTGGAAGGCCTGCTGGAACAGGTAGACCATGTAGACGAGGGACTCGTCGGAGGCGGTCGCCTTCTGCTGGGGCCCGTAGAACATCGTGTAGGCCTGGTCGAACATCTGCAGCGCCGAGATGGTGTGGGTGATGACGATGAAGAACACCGTCCCCGAGATCATCGGCAGCGTGACGCTGAAGAACCGGCGCACCGGTCCGGCGCCGTCCAGCAGCGCCGCCTCGTAGAGCTGCTGGGGGACGTTCTTCAGCGCGGCAAGGAAGATGACGATGCTGCCACCGACGGTCCAGAGGCTGACCATGGCCAGCGACGGCTTGAGCCAGTTCGGATCCGTCGTCCACTGAGGGCCCTGGATCCCGAACCAGCCGAGGACGTGGTTCACCAAGCCGTTCTGCCCGTTGAGCAGGAGCAGGAACATCGCCGCCGCCGCGACGGCGGGCGTCATGACCGGCAGGTAGAAGGCGGTCCGGAAGAAGCCGGCGGCCCGGCCCACGCGCAGCAGCAGCATGCCGAGGAGCAGGCTGACGATCGTCCCCAGCGGGACGAACAGCGCCGCGTAGATGAACGTGTTGGCGAGCGACTTGGCCACCCGTGGGTCGGCCACCAGCTGGGCGTAGTTGCTCGTGCCGACGCCTTCGGCCGGCTTGACGAACGAGTAGTCCGTGAACGAGAGGAACAGGCTGACGACCATCGGGCCGGCGGTGAAGACGAGGAACCCGATGATCCACGGCGACAGGAACATCAGCGCCGCACGGTTCTCCCGCCGGCGCAGCGGCGACGTCCTAGCCATTCTTGGGGGCCTTGTCGAAGGCCGCCTGCGCCTCCTGCTGCGCCTGGTCCAGAGCCGCCTGGGCACTCTGGCTGCCGCCGAGAGCGCGGGAGACGGCGCTCTTCCACGCCGCGTCGATCTCGGCGCCCGCCGCCGACGGGTTGAGCGACGTCCCCGCGTCCAGGGCGGTGTAGACGTTGGCGATCGCCCGGTCGAAGCCGGGGTCCTTGCCCGGCTTGACGTACATCTCGCGAATCTGGGCGTCCGCCTTGGTGTTGGCGGTGTAGAGCCCGGTGAACAGCGAGTTCTTCGAGGCGACGGTGGCCGCTCGGGCCTTGGCCGCAGCCATCCACGTGTCGGTCTGGGTCATCGTCTTGGCCCAGGCGCACGCCGCGACCGGGTTCTTCGCGCCCTTCGGGATGGCCCACGCCTGCCCGCCGATGGTGCTGACCGGCTGGCCCTGCTTGTCGGTCACCAGCGTCGAGTCCAGCGTCGTGCCCTTGTCGATGAACCCGGAGAGGACGTTGACGTAGAAGCTGTCCATCGGCATCGCACCGAGCCGGTGGCTGGTGATCGGGTTCTGGGCGCCGAAGATGTCGAAGGAGTCGCGCCAGGACTTGAAGTTGGTCCAACCGCCTTGCGCCTGAACCATCTTGAGGTTGAAGTCGAGCGCCTCGACGGCCTTGGGGTCGTTGAGGTTCGGCGCCCCGTCGTCCTTGACCAGCTGCGCCCCGTTGGCCAGCGCCCACAGCGGGAAGGAGTCGGGGATCTTGGTGTCGTAGCCGACCCGCTGGATCTGGTTGCCGTTGGCCTTGAACATCTTCGTCGCCGTGGCCTGCAGCGCGGCCCAGTCCTTGGTCTGGATGTCGGCGCTGGTGAGACCGGCGTCCTTCAGGCTGGTGGTGTCGATGAGGTTGACGCTGACGGTGTAGAACTCCGGAATCCCGTAGACGACCTTCTTGAGGGTCACCGAGGTCAGCGCCGCCGGCCGGTACTGCGACGTGTCGATCTGCTGGTCCTTGATGCAGTCCGTGAGGGGCTGGATGGCGCCCTGGGCTGCATAGGTGCCGATCAGAGCCCGGCTCATGTAGACGAGGTCCGGCGGGTTGCCGCTGGCCAGGGCTGTAAGGAACTGCTGAGCGTCGAAGTCACCCTTGTTGTGCGTCACCTTGACGTCCGGCGCGGCCTTCTGGAACGTGTCGATGCGGGCCTTGGCGACCTCGTCCTCGCCGCCGAAACCCATGATGTTGAGGTTTCCGGTGGGCTGGCCCGCATACGAACCCGCCGTGGCCTGGCCTCCGTTTCCGCTGCCGGAGGACGAGCCCACGCCGCCGCAGCCGGCGACAAGTCCGGTGGTCAGCGCGAGCGTGAGCAGTACGGCGGGACGTGAACGCATACGAACCTCCGACGGAGAAGTGAACGGCGATCGATGACGGGGTTACCCGTCTGGCCCGGACGATAGACCCGGCCGGTCGCTCGGGGCGTGAAGCGCGCCGCCTTGGGGTATGTCACGAGACGCTCGGGGTCGGTCGAGATGAGGAGCGCTGACAAAGGTGCAGATTCGAGCGGCGGAGGTCGGCCACCCGCGCATCGCGGACATCTGGGGAGAGCGCGCACCGTTCGCGTCGCTCCGAGTCGTGGCCGGCCCGCGCCGACAGCTTTTTCGAGCCGGGGTTCGCCGAGTCCGACGTCGACCGGTGGGTGCCGTCGGCGTGCGTCCTGTGCAGCAACGGCTGCGGGCTGGAGATCGCCGTCAAGGACGGCCGGATGGTCGGCGTCCGCGGCCGCGAGCACGACCGCGTCAACGCCGGCCGGCTCGGCCCCAAGGGTCTCCTCGGCTGGCAGGGCCAGCAGCAGGACCGGCTGCTGCGGCCGCTGGTCCGCCGCGGTGGCGTGCTGCGCGAGACCGACTGGGACGACGGCGATGGACACCATCGTCGACGCGGTCCCGCGAGCTGCTCGACGACAAGGGGCCGCTGTCGCACGCGTTCTACACATCGGGCCAGCTGATGCTCGAGGAGTACTACACCCTCGCGGTGATCGGCAAGGCGGGGATCGGCACTCCGCACATGGACGGCAACACCCGCCTGTGCACCGCCACCGCGGCGGCCGCGCTCAAGGAGTCGTTCGGCACCGACGGCCAGCCCGGCTAGCTACACCGACCTCGACCACTGCGACGCGATGTTCCACTTCGGGCACAACGTCGCCGAGACGCAGACGGTGCTGTGGGCGCGGATGCTCGACCGGCTCGAGGGCTCGGACCCGCCGCTGCATCGTCAGCGTGGACCCGCGGCGCACCGCGGTGGCCGCGACGCAGGCCGACGCTGCATCTCGCGGTGCGCCCGGGCACCAACGTCGCGCTGATGAACGGCCTGCTGCACGAGGTGATCCGCCAACGGCTGGGTCGACCAGCGAGTACGTGGCCGCGCACACGCGTGGGCTTCGAGGAGCTGCGAGCAGACCGTGGCGCGACTACCCGCCGGAGCGGGTCGCGCAGATCTGCGACGTCCCGCCGAGCAGACGTCGCGCGGGCGGCGCGAGATCTTCGGCACCGCACGCGGGTGGTCTCCACGGTGCTGCAGGGCTTCTACCAGTCGAACCAGGCGACCGCCGCGGCCGTGCCAGGTCAACAACCTGCACCTGCTGCGCGGGATGCTCGGCCGTCCCGGAACCGGGCATCTTCCAGATGAACGGCCAGCCGACGGCCCAGAACAACCGCGAGTGCGGCGCCGACGGCGACCTGCCGGGCTTCCGCAACTGGGAGCAACCCGGAGCACATCCAGCAGCTGGCCGAGCTCTGGAACGTCGACCGCTCGGTCATCCCCCACTGGGCGCCGCCGACGCACGCGATGCAGATCTGTGCGCTACGTCGAGCAGGGCTCGATCGGGTTCCTCTGGATCAGCCGGGACGAACCCCGCCGTCTCGCTGCCCGAGCTGGGCCGCGATCCGCAAGATCCTCGGCCGGCGACCGTGTTCGTCGTCGTGCAGGACGGGTTCCTGACCGAGACCGACCGAGCTCGCCGACGTCGTGCTGCCCGCCGCGCTCTGGGGCGAGAAGACCGGCACCTTCACCAACGTGGACCGCACCGTGCATCTCGCCGACCAGGCGGTCGAGCCGCCGGGCGAGGCGCGGTCGGACCTCGAGATCTTGCTCGACTACGCCCGGCGCATGGACTTCCGGGACAAGCGACGGCGCGCCGCTGACCCATGGTCGACGCCCGGAGGAGGCCTTCGAGGCGTGGAAGGCGTGCTCGCGCCGGGCGGCCCTGCGACTACACCGGCATGAGCTACGAGCATGCTGCGCCGGCGGCGGCGGCATCCAGTGGCCCTGCACCGACGAGGCACCGGAGGGCGCCGAGCACCTCTACACCGACGGGCGCTTCAACACCGACGCCGGACTACTGCGAGACGTACGGGCACGACCTCGCCACCGGCGGCAGCGTCACGCCGGAGCAGCACGCGGCGCTCCGGCTGGACGGCCGCGCCTGGCTGCGGCCCGCCGCAGTACCAGCCCCCGGCCGAGGAGCCCGACGACCGAGTTCCCGATGCGGCTCACGACCGGCCGCACCGTCTACCACTTCCACACCCGCACGAAGACCGGCCGCGCCGAGCAGCTCCAGGCTGCCGCTCCCGAGCCGTGGGTGGAGCTGCACCCCGACGACGCCGCCGCATTCGGAGTCGAGGAGGGCAGCAGGTACGCGTCGAGTCGGGCCGGGGGTCGGTCACCGTCGCCGCGCGGTTGAACGGCGACCGCCGAGGGCAGGTGTTCTGCCGTTCCACTACGCCGCGGACGGCGGCGAACGAGCTGACGATGACCCGCTGGGACCCGGTGTCGAAGCAGCCGGAGTTCAAGGGCGGCAGCGTGCGGGTCCGCGTGAGTACCGTTTCCTGAGAGGGGTTTCCATGCACCTGGCCACCTACGTGAACCTCCTGGAGCACGGCTCCGACGACCCTCGCCGGGTCGTACCACGTCGTGGCCGAGGGCCACGCCAGCGAACCCGAGATCGTCGCGCAGTCCGGTCGCTTCGAGCAGCAGTGCCGGTCGCAGGCCGAGCGCCTGGGTCCGGTGCGGCAGCGGTACGGCGACCATCCGGCGCCCCCACCGGACCGGCTGCACGTACCCGGCATCGAGCAGCCGCGGTCGGGGGGCCTGGGGACGCTGCGCGACCTGCACGAGCTGTTCGACATCGCCTCCCACCTGCACCTCGCCTGGACCATCGTGGGCCAGGCGGCACAGGGCAACCGCGACAGCGAGCTCGGCGAGCTGGCCAGCGACAGCGAGGCGCAGTTGGAGACTCAGCTCGCGTGGCTGACGACGCAGGTCAAGACGGCCAGCGCGCAGACCCTCCTCGTCGCTGAGTGACGGCCGACTGAGCGGCCGACCAACCGGCCAGCCGTTCTCAGTCCTTCAGTCCTTGTCTTTGGTCATCGCCGCGTGCACGCGGGCCTTGGCTGGTTCGGGCATGCCCTTGCCCAGCGTCGCCTGCACCTTGTTGCGCCAGGAGTGCGCGACGACGTGGTCCTTGCCCGCCATCAGGGCGTCGATCCCGTCGCGGGCGACGTCCTGCGGCTGGTCCTTCTTCATGTCGGCCACCTCGGTGTCCTCCATGCCCGCGCGGTCGAAGAAGTTGGTGTCGGTGGGCCCCGGCATCAGCGCCGTGATCGTGACGCCGGTGTCCTTCAGCTCGTAGCGGACCGCCTCGGCCCAGGAGAGGATGAACGACTTCGACGCGGCGTAGGTCGCGTACCAGGGGCCGGGCATGATGCCGGCGATCGACGCGGTGACGAGCACCCGTGCCCTCACCGCGGCTCACCATCGCCGGCAACAGGCGCTTGGCGAGATGCACCGGAGCCGTGACGTTCAGGCTGATGAGGGCGAGGTCGTCCTCCAGGGACGTCTCGACGAACGGGCCGGCGTTCGCCACGCCGGCGTTCAGGCACAACGCATCCACGGGCCGGCCCCGTACGGCGGCCAGGAGGGCTTCGACGCCCTCGGCGGTCGTGAGGTCGGCCTGCACGATCTCGACCTCGGCGTCGCCGGCACTCAGCGCGTCGCCCGCCTCGCGGATCGCCGAGTTCTCGGCGTTGACGAGCAGGTCGTAGCCTCGCTTCGCCAGCTCCTTGGCCAGGTGCAGGCCGATGCCGCTCGAGGCACCGGTGACGACGGCGAACGGCCGGGTGGCCCCTGCTGCGGCGGTAGTGGGGTCGCTGGTCATGGTGGCCTCCTGCGGGAGAGGGTCGAGCCCGCTGGACCGGACCCGACATCGACAGGACCCGCATACCCCGCCAGGTGGCCACCATGCCTAGGCCGGTCGCCGGATCAGCGCGTGCGGGCGCCCACCCTCGACCCAGCCGAGAAGGCAGCGGCACCGCCGGAGCGGGACGTCGTGGTGTGCGCCGGAGCGCCACCGCGGCGAGGGCCGCCGCCGCGACGTGGCCGGCTCGTCGCCTTCGGCGCAGCGGCACCGCCCTGCGGTCGGCGCGGCCGGCCCCCACCGCGTCGCCGAAGTCTGAACGGTCTCGAGGCTGGCGGCCGGAGGAAGGGTCGTGGTGACGCGGTCGCCGGGTGCCAGCTGGGCGAGGATCGGGTGCGTCGCGTCGACTCGCGTGGTCGTCGGGTGGACGCCGGCCCGCCGGGTCAGGTCCCGGACGTCGCGCACCTGGTCGTCGGTCATCAGGGTCACGACGACCCCGTCGGCCCCAGCCCGAGCAGTACGGCCGGAGCGGTGCAGGTAGGCCTTGTGCTCCACGGGCGGGTCGGCGTGGATGACGATCTCGACGTCGTCGACGTGGATGCCTCGGGCGGCGATGTCGGTGGCGACGAGGGTGGAGGCGGCACCGCTGTGGAACAGGTTCATGTTCCGGGTGCGGGCGTTCTGGTTGAGGTTGCCGTGCAGCTCGACGGCGGCGACGCCGGACGCGTTGAGGATCTTCGCGAGCTTCTTGGCGCCGTGCTTCGTGCGGGTGAAGACCACGCTGCGGCCGGGAGCCGAGGTGAGGTTGAGCAGCACCGGGACACGACCCTCGGCGGTGACGTGCAGCACGTGGTGGGTCATCGTCGAGATCGGGCTCTGCGCCGAGTCGGCCTGGTGCGTGGCGGGGTTGGACAGGAAGCGCTTGACGATCACGTCGACGCCCGCGTCGAGGGTCGCCGAGAACAGCAGGCGCTGCCCCTCACGCGGGGTGGTGTCCATGATCCGGCGGACACCGGGCAGGAAGCCCAGGTCGGCCATGTGGTCCGCCTCGTCGAGCACGGTGACCTCGACGGAGCGCAGGTCGACGTGACCCTGACCCATGAGGTCCTCGAGGCGCCCTGGGCAGGCGACGACGATGTCGACGCCGCGCCGCAGGCTGGCGACCTGCGGGTTCTGGCTCACTCCGCCGAAGATCGTCATCCGGGTCAGGCCGGCCGCCGCCGCCAGCGGCGCGAGGGCCTCGTCGATCTGGGTGACGAGCTCGCGGGTCGGCGCGAGGATGAGCGCGCGGGGCCGACCCGGGCGGCGAGGGGTCCGGCTGGCCGAGCCGGCCGAGCTGGCCGAGCCGGCCGAGCCTCGGGAGAGGCGGGCGACGAGCGGCAGCAAAAAGGCGTACGTCTTGCCGGAGCCGGTACGACCGCGCCCGAGGACGTCGCGACCGGCGAGCGCGTCGGGCAGCGTGGCCGCCTGGATGGGTGTGGGGGTCGTGATGCCGAGGTTCGCGAGAACCGCGGCGAGGGACGTGGGGACGCCGAGAGCGGCGAAGGTCGTGTCAGTAGACACAGGTGGGTACTCCAAAGCTGGTGGGATCGGTTCCGCCCGGCGCGACCGTCAGCGGTCGCGGCGCATGAGCTTGGCATCGACATCACATCGGGCCCGCGGCAGAACTGGGCGGGCCACTGCAGGCTCTACTCTACCGGGTCACCGCCCGGCGGCTGACCACGCATACCCCGTGGGGGTAACCCGACCAGCACGGTTGACCGGGAAGGGCCAAACAGGGCGACACTGGGCTCATGCCCCAGCAACCCGGCCCCGCTCGACGCCGCCCGTCCACGAGCCCCTTTCGTGACCAGCCGGCCCAGGTCTACGACACCTTCGAGCTCGACAGCCGCGTGATCCACGACCGCTACGGCATCGGCCGGGTCGTCCAGCTCCACACCGGCCGGATGAACGTGAAGTTCGGCGACGTCGTCATCGACATCGACACCCGTAGCCCGAAGGTCCACCTGCTCTAGGCCGCTCCGGCTCCGGGCTTCGCCGCCGTTCCCGCCCCTTAGGCGGGCGGCTGGGCGTTGGGGTCGGTGAACTCGTCGTCGACCGTGTCGGCGTCCGGACCGAGGGGCGAGTCCGGATCCGCCTTGGCGCGGCTCTGCTCGGCCGTCATCGGCGGCTCGTCCTTCTCGACCGGCACCGCAGTGGGATCGAACTCCGAGGCGGCGCGCTTGTCGGTCATGCCGACGCCGCCGGGTTCAGGATCACCTTGATGCAGCCGTCGGACTTCTGTTTGAACATCTCGTAGCCCTCCGCGGCCTGCTCGAGCGACAGGTGGTGCGTCGCTAGCCCCTCGACGTCGAAGACGTCCTCGTCCTGCTGCAGCAGCCCCAGGAGCTCGTCGCTCCAGCGATGGACGTTGGCCTGGCCCATCCGCAGCGTGATGCCCTTGTCGAACATCTCCATCATCGGCATCGGGTCGGCCATGCCGCCGTAGACCCCGAGCAACGACACCGTCCCGCCGCGCCGCACCGACGACAGTGACGCGTGCAGCGCCGCCAGCCGGTCGATGCCGAACCGGTCGGTGGCTGCCCGCGCGATCGGCTTGGGCAGGCTGCTGGCCATCCCGATGACCGCCTTGGCGACCGGACTTCCGTGCGCCTCCATGCCGACCGCGTCGATCACCGAGTCGGCGCCGCGCCCGCCGGTCATCTCCATGATCGCCTCGCCCAGGTCGCTCACCTGGCTGCCGTCGACCGTCTCGACGCCGTGCGCCGCCGCCATGGCGAGCCGCTCGGGGACGAGGTCGACGCCGATGACGCGGCTGGCCCCAACGTGCAGCCCGACGCGGGTGGCCATCTGGCCCACCGGTCCGAGTCCGACGACCACCAGGGTGCCTCCCTCCGGGAGGTCGGCGTACTGCACGCCCTGCCAGGCGGTCGGCAGGATGTCGGAGAGGTAGAGGTACCGCTCGTCCGAGCCCTCCTGAGGAAGGCGAATGGGGCCGTACTGCGCCTGCGGGACCCGCGCGTACTCCGCCTGACCGCCCGGGACCGCGCCGTAGAGGCTGGTGTAGCCGAACAGCTGCGCTCCCTTGCCCTGCTCGGTCACCTGCGTCGTCTCGCACTGGGACTGAAGTCCGCGGGTGCACATCCAGCAGTGGCCGCACGAGATGTTGAACGGTACGACGACCCGGTCGCCGACCGAGAGGTCACCGGCCTGGGCGCCGACCTCCTCGACGACACCCATGAACTCGTGACCCAGGACGTCACCGGGCGTGAGGTAGGGGGCGAGGACGTCGTAGAGGTGGAGGTCGGACCCGCAGATGGCGGTCGAGGTGATGCGGACGACCGCGTCGGTCGGCTCTTCGATCCGTGGGTCGGGGACGTCGTGGACCTCGACCTTTCCCTTGGCCTGCCAGGTGAGTGCGCGCATACCGACCCCCTACCCGGCTGCGCTCCCGGTATGCGTCCCTGTCAGGATCGTCGCCAGCTCCTCCAGGTGGGCGGCCACCTCCTCGGCTCCGGCGTCCTTCAGCTCGTCGGTGGCGAAGCCACCAGTCCGGACGGCCAGCGCCGGCACGTGCGCCCGGCCGGCGGCGACGCAGTCCCACGTGGAGTCGCCGACCATGACCGGGCGAGGACTACCACCGACCTTGCGCAGGGCCACCTCGATGAGATCGGGTGCCGGCTTGCTGTGCTCCGCGTCGTCCGCGCTGGTCGACTCGTCGACGAGCCCCTTGCCCCGCACCAGGTCGAGGAAGTGCTCGACGTGCTCCTTGGGCCCGGACGAGGCGAGCACCAGCGTGTAGCCGGCCTCCTTCACCGCGGTCAACAGCTCGTGGGCATCGGGCAGCGGCCGGATCTCGTCGAGCATGGGGTCGAACTCCTCCCGCCACGCCTCGCGCAGGGTGTCACCGTGCTGCTCCTCGACCGAGTCGTCGGTGAGGTAGGCGACGAGCTGGTCGCCGCCCATGCCGATGGACCGGTGGATCGTCCACACCGGGAGGATGATGTCGACTCGCCGGAAGGCGCGGTACCAGGCGAGCGCGTGCTGGTAGTTGCTGTCGACGAGCGTCCCGTCGACATCCAGCAGCACGGTGTCGATGCGGTCGGTCCAGGGTGATGACGTCACTCGCGGTGGCTACCCCGGGAGGTGGCCGCTCAACCATGGGCGGCCCGGTTCGACTCCCGAGAAACCGGGTACCACCTCGGCATGCCGAAACTGGGGTACTTCCTGTCGTGCGAGGAGTATGCGCCGGAGCAGCTCCTCGAGCAGGCGCGGTTGGCCGAGGAGGCCGGCTTCGACGCGCTGTGGGTCAGCGACCACTTCCATCCCTGGACCCGCGAACAGGGCCAGTCGCCGTTCGTGTGGTCGATGATCGGGGCGCTCTCCCAGGTCTGCGACCTGCCGGTGACGACGGCCGTGACCTGCCCGACGCTGCGAATCCACCCGGCGGTCATCGCCCAGGCGGCCGCGACCAGCGCCGTCCTGCTCGGCGAGGGGCGGTTCCGGCTGGGCGTGGGGACCGGCGAGGCGCTCAACGAGCACGTGCTCGGGGACGCGTGGCCGGAAGCCGACGTGCGTCTCGAGATGCTCGAGGAGGCGATCGAGGTGATCCGGGCGCTCTGGGCCGGTGACGACGTCAGCCACCGAGGGCGCCACTACACCGTGGAGAACGCCCGGATCTGGACCCGTCCCGAGACGCCGCCCGAGATCCTGGTCTCCGCCTTCGGCCCCAAGGCCCTGGACGTCGCGGCCCGGGTCGGCGACGGCTACGTCACGACCACCCCGGACCAGGAGCTCCTGGACCGCTTCCGGAAACAGGCGCAGCGGGGCACCACGACGCACGCGGGGTTCAAGGTGGCGTGGGCCGACACGCGAGGACGAGGGCATCGACCACGCCTACCGCATCTGGCCCAACTCGGGCCTGCCGGGCGAGCTGTCCCAGGTGCTGCCCACCGTCGAGCACTTCGAGCAGGCGTCGCAGCTCGTCACCCGCGACGCGATCGCCGGGTCGGTCGTCGGCGGTCCCGACGTCAAGGCGCACCTCGAGGCCTACCAGCCGTTCCTCGATGCCGGGTTCGACGAGGTCTACGTCGCGAACATGGGACCGAGCTACGCGGACATGATCCGCGCCTACGGCCGCGAGGTGCTCCCGGAGCTGCGCCGGAGCTGAGGTTCGCCGGAACCGCTCAGGTCGGTGTGACCGCCCAGAATCTGGGCAAGAAGGGCGTGGGCGACCGAAGATTCCGGATCATCCGGGCGCCAAGTCCCGGCGGCTCCAAACCACGCGGCCGCCGGGGCACCCATGTCCGGCTCCTGAAGCGCCGGTTTGGCCGAACCCGCTGCCGGGTAGGCGAGCGCCGTCCGCCTCCGCTCGTCGAGGCCCCATCCCCTGTTGGAGGTTGCTCGTGTCCACCGACGCGATCGTGCTGCTACGCAACGACCACACCGAAGTCCGCAAGCTCTTCCGCGAGTTCCAGAAGCCGCAGACCACGGACGCCCGCAAGGGCAGCATCGTCAAGCGGATCATCGAGCTGCTCACGGTGCATACGTACATCGAGAACGAGGTCATGTACCCGCGGGTCCGGGATCTGCTGCCGGACCTGGAGGAAGACATCCTCGAGTCCTACGAGGAGCACCACGTCGCCGACGTCCTGGTCATGGAGCTGTCGCAGCTGACGCCAGAGAACGAGCGGTTCGAGGCCAAGACCACGGTGCTCATCGAGAACGTCACGCACCACATGGACGAGGAGGAGCAGGACTGGTTCCCCAAGGTGCGCGAGGGCCTGGGCCGGCGACAGCTGCAGGAGCTCGGCGAGGAGCTGCTCGCCGCCAAGAAGCGGGCGCCTCGCTCACCGCAGGCGCCGAGTGCGCTGAAGAAGGCGATCGACGCGGTCGTCTCCTGACACCGCAACGCTGTCTCGTGATCGCGCCGGACTCCTGATCGCGTCGTCGAGCGGTCAGCTGCAGCCGGCCGGCGCTACCGGCTCCGTCGGTCGACGGAGCCGGTAGCGCGAACCCGCGCGTGACAGCAGACCGCCCCGGCGCGTCTGGCGGGACGCCGGGGCGGTTGCTCGGAAGGAGCGGGAGCGTCAGGACTGCTCGCGCACCCGGCCCGCCGCCTCCTGGGAGGAGTCCTTCACGTCGGACGCGGCGCCCTGAGCCTCGCTCTTGACGGTCTGAGCGGAGTCGGTCGCGCTGGCCTTCACCTGTTCGACCGCGTCGCGAGCGGGCTCCTGGAGGTTCGACGCCATCTCCTTGGCCGCGCTGGTCACCTCGTCCTTGAGAGGCTCCGCGTGCTCCTTGAGCGCCGTCGCGGCCTGCTGCTCGGCCTGGCTCGCCGGCAGCAGCGAGGAGACGAGCCAGCCGGCGGCGAACGCTATGAGGCCGGCGGCGAGCGGGTTGCCCCGAGTCCGCTGCTTGACCGCGGTCGTGGTCCCGCTGGTGGCGTCCGAGGCCGACTGGCCGAGGTCCGAAGCGGTGCCCTTGACGTTGTCGCTGAGGTCGCCGGCGGAGCCCATGACGCTGTCTTTGAGCTGGCTCACACCGCTCTTCACCTTGTCGGCCTGTCGCTTGGCGACGCTGCTGGGCTTCACGCTGTCGGCCAACGCGTTGACGTTTCCGCTCAGCTCTGCCCGCGTCGCCTCGATCTCGTCACGGATCTGGTCTGGGTCACTCATCAGGCTTCCTCTCTTCCGGCAAGCGCATCAGGAATTTCTTTGGTGGTTTCCACGGTGCGAGGCAGACCCTCGACCTGGCGAAGCCGGGACCGTCCCATGCTGTAGAGGATCAGGGCGATGATGGCCCACACCACAGCGATGATCACGCCGGACCAGGCCTGGCCGGTCCACTGCGCAATCCCCCACCAGGCGGCGATGGACAGGAACAGCAGGACGAAGTGCCCGGCAACGCCGGCTCCGCCCAGCATGCCGACACCGGCCCCGGCCTGGGTCGCGGACTGGCGAACCTCCGCCTTGGCGAGGGCCACCTCCTGTCGCATCAACGTCGACAGGTCCTGGCTCACGGCGGAGAACAGCTCACCGATCGATCGCTCGTCACCCTGGGCTGGCGCCCGCAGCTGGGGATCCTGGTGGCTCATCGCCCGTCCTCGGCGTAGCCGCCGGACTCGACGGAGCTGGGGGTCGTCGACGGCAGCGACGTGGTGCCGATCTCGTGCCGCTGGCTCTCCATGCCCGGACGAGTGCCGGCATCCGGGACGACGACGTCAGCCTCGCCCGCCAGCCCCAACGGGTCCTGGCGCATACCGGTGGTGCCGGCGCCCGCGCCCGCGTACCCGGTTTCGTAGCCCGTGTCGTAGCCCGTGTCGTAGCTCGTGCCGTACGAGGTGGCCTGCGGCACCGAGGTGCTGTAGCCGCTGCCCGCGGAGTAGCCGCTGAGCCGGGTGGGACCCGAGTCGTCGGACGACCCGGAGGTCAGCCCCCGGGTCAGCCGGCCGACGACGACGCCCGCAGTGGCGGCGATGACAAGGAAGGTGCCAGGACGACGACGCGCAAAGCGGCCGACCTCCTGGAAGACGTCGCTCGGCTCGCGGTCTTCGAGCCACGAGGCCGTGCGGTGGGCGTAGTCGGCGCCGCGCTCCGCGAGGTCACGCGCATAGCCGGGCTGGCTCTGCTGCGACTCGTCGTCGCTGGACTGCGACTGAGCGCCTTCGACCATCGAGCGCAGCTCGTCGGCCATGGACCGCAGCCAGGACACCAGCGAGTCCTTCTGCGTCGAGGCCTGCTCGGAGAGCTGGGAGGACGCCTGGTCGACGAGCGAACGGGCCTGGGACTTGGCCTCCTGGGCGACGGAAGCCGCCTCGTCCTTCGCGACCCGGCCGACCTGCTTGCTGCTCTCCGCGGCGTCCTGGGCGACGCGCTGACCCTCGGCGGAGACCGTTTGGGTGGTGCTGCCGCCGCCCGTCGAGCCCTGCGTGCTTCCGGCCTGGGTGCTGCCGGTGTCGTAGGGCCCGGAGGTGGGAGGGGAATACGTTGGATCGGACATCATTCGCTCCGTTCGGGGATGCGGATGGCTTCGTGTCGGCGGTACGACCGCGCCGACGGCCAATGTGTGAGGTTCGGTACCCATCGTGGCGAGGGGCAAACCTCCGATCAGGTCAGTGGGAGTCGGTCGAGCGTCGTTTCGCGACCTCTTCCACCGCGGCCTTGTCCTCCGGATCCAGCTTCTTGGTGTCCCTCGGCTCGGCGAAGGGCTCCGCATCGGGCGGCAGCCCTTCGGCGATCGCCCGGCTGCGGTCCAGCTCGGCGTTGATCTCGAGCCCCAGGAGCAGCGCGATATTGGTGATCCACAGCCAGACCAGGAAGATGACGACCCCGGCCAGGGAGCCGTACGTCTTGTCGTACGACGAGAAGTGGGTCACGTAGACCGCGAACAGCGCCGACGCACCGACCCAGATCAGCACCGCAATGACCCCGCCCGGACTGACCCAGCGGACGCCGCCCTGCTTGGCGTTGGGACTGGCCCAGAAGAGGACCGCCAGCAGCACGGCGACGAGCACCAGCATGACCGGCCACTTGAGAATCGACCACACGGTCACGGTGGCGTCGCCGGCGCCGATGAGGTCACCGACCTGCTGGGCCACGGGGCCGCTGACCACGACGATGACGACGCTGATGACGATCACCACGACGGCCAGCACCGTGAGCCCGATGCGGATCGGAAGCGTCTTCCAGATCGGTCGGCCCTCCTCGATGTCGTAGACGACGTTGGAGGCACGCATGAACGCCGCCACGTAGCCGGACGCCGACCACAGGGCAACGAGGATGCCGACAATGGCGCCGATCCCGGCTCCGGTGCGGTTGGACTGCACCTGGTTGATCAGACTGCTCACCACCTGGGCGCTCGAGCCGGGCGCGATGGACTGCACCTGGTTGGTGAGCTGGGACGTCGTGTCCGGGCCCAGCAGCCCCAGGATCGCCAGCAGGACGATGAGGCCCGGCACGGCCGACAGCGTTGCGTAGTAGGTCAGCCCGGCGGCCAGGTCGGTCAAGTGGTCGCGGCGGAACTCCACGCGCGCTCGCTTCAGGACGTCCTTGAGGCTCGATTTCGGGAGGTCCGTCGGGCTGTCCGGCGTCTCGTCGGTGTCGCCGTGGGAAGGGGTCTCGCGTTGCCGTTGACTGCTCACGACGAAGGCTTTCCCCCTGAACGCCCTACTCACACCTCCGCGCCGCGCCTCCAGGGCGCCTCGACGGCCCTGGTGTCGGCCGTCAGGGGTGCTGGAAATCCAACGAGCCGGTGGTGACGACGGACTCGGCGACGTCTCGCAGCTTGCGGTTCCGGTTCATGCTGGCCAGCCGCAGCAGCTCGAAGCTGCGCTCCGGAGTGAGCCGGTAGGTCGTCATGACGACGCCGATGGCGATGCCGATCTGGCGGTTCGTCGCCAAGGCCTTCTCGAGGTTGAGAATCGTCGTGCTGGTGGCTGACGAGAAGACCACGGAGGAGGCATACGTGCCGACGAGCAGCCCGAACAGCACCGCTTTGGCGTCGAAGGCGTGCCGCTGCCGACCGTAGACGTTGAGGCCATAGAGGCTGTCCGGCGCGTCGGTCAACAAGCGGATGGAGAGCATGCTGCGGAACCCCAGTGTGGTGGCGACCTGTTTCCCGAAGGTCGGCCACCGCGGGTCCGCCAAGAGGTCCACCGGGGCGAGCACCGACTCCTCGACGATGGCGTCGACGCACGGGCCGGAGCCGAGGGCATACTGCAGCGCATCGCCGTCCCGCGCCGCCTGGTCGGTCGCCGCGAGCGTCACGAACGTCTGGTCGCGCAGCTCGGTGATGCTGGCCGAGTCAGCACCGTCGAGGTGACCCGTCACGGCCGCGAGCAGCCCGTGCTGGTCCTGGGTGAAGCGAGCGGACCGCAGTAGCGACTCCATCGCCTCGTAGGCGCCGGCGACCTCGTCCACGGTGAACCCACTAGCCAGATCGTTGACCATGCCGACCTCCCACCCCCTCAGCTGCTCGGAACCGTCGCACGGCGGTCGACTCCAGGTGCGGCCAGTGACCGGGGGGGGCTTAGCCGCCCCCTCCATGATAGCCCGGGACGGCACGTGAGGAACCAGCGTCTTCGGGGCGTGCTGGGTACGCTGGCGAGCAAGTCCGGGAGCTGGCGGCCGCACCGACCGGGCCGAGGGCCGGGAGGTTCAAAACCACGAGCCTCTCGGCCCGCTGCTCTGCTCGCCGTGCACCACGCGCGGCTAACCTCCCGACGTGGACGCCCGACGGCCCGACCAGACGTGGGTGCCGGTGGTTCGTGCGCTCGACGACGCCCTCGGCTCCTTCGTCGAAGGACTCTACGTCGGAGGTTCGGTGGCCACCGGGGACTTCCGGCCGCGAGTCAGCGACATCGACGCCGTGGCCCTCGTCGACCGGCCGGCGGACCGCACGGTGCGGCGCGCCCTCGTCGCCATCCACCGACGGCTGGAGGAAGTGCCGCTCGGCCCGGACCTGCACTGCGCGTATGTCTCTCGACGACACCTCGGGGACCCGGCACACCGGCACTGGAGCTGGGCGTTCGGCGAGCTGTTCCGGCGTCCGTTCAGCGGCATCGGCCGGGCGGAGCTGCTGGCGGCTCCGGTGGTCGTCCGGGGGCCCGCACCCGCGGAGTGGCTGGCGCCCATGGGTCCGGACGACCTCCGCGCGGCGGCTCGGGGGGAACTGGCCGGGTACTGGGCAGCGGCGGTCCGCAAACGGGCCATCTGGCAGCAGGACGTCTACGTCGACCACGGCGTGACGACCGTGGCGCGGGCCGACCTCACCATCCGCGACGGACGCCTCGTCACCAAGTCCGAGGCGATCGGCCACCTCCGCGAGCTCGGCCTGGCCCCCGAGCTGGTCGACGGCGTCCACCGGAGGCGACACGGTGAGACCGTGACCATCACGGCGGCCGAGCGGGACGCGCGGGCGGAGGCGGTTCGCCGCTTCGTTCGGGCGGAGATCAGCCGGCTGTTGACCTGACCGCCGTCATGCGGATCGATCAGGTTTCGAGAAGCACCGGGACCGCCTCGGCTCCTAGCGTGAGGGTCTTCCCACCCGTCCCCCGCTGCCACCAGGAGAGTCATGGCCACCACGAAGAAGACCGCCACCCAGAAGACCGCCCCCGCCTTCACCGCCGAGGAGAGGAGCGCGATGAAGGACCGCGCCAAGGAGGTCAAGGCGGCGAAGAGCGGTGCGGACGAGGCGGCTGCGGTCCTCGAGAAGATCGCCGAGCTGGACGGCCCGGACCGTGAGCTGGCCGAGAAGGTTCACCAGCTGGTCACGACCGCGGCCCCGAGCCTCGCCCCTCGCCTCTGGTACGGCATGCCGGCCTACGCCAAGGACGGGAAGGTCCTGTGCTTCTTCCAGCCGGCCACGAAGTTCAAGGCCCGGTATGCGACGTTGGGGTTCAACGACGTGGCCCAGCTCGACGACGGCTCCATGTGGCCCAGCGCGTATGCCGTGACCGCGCTGACCGGCGCGGACGAGAAGAAGGTCGTCGCGCTGATCCGCAAGGCCGTCGGCTGACGCTCGCTCCTCAGGCCGGAACCGCGCCCCCGTATGCGCCGGCGTCCACATCCTGCAGCAGCGTCGGGCCCGAGGGGACCCAGCCCAGCAGCTCTCGTGTGCGCGTACTCGTCGCCGTGAGCTCCATCGCGAAGAAGCCACCGATCCAGCCGAAGTGGTCGCCGAGGTCGTCGGGGTCGACCGAGCGGACCGGTAGCCGCAGGGTGCGGCCGATCGCCTCGGCGATCTCGCGGGTCGCGATTCCCTCCTCCGCGACGGCGTGCAGTCGGCTGCCGGCCGGGGCCCGGTCCAGGCCGAGCGCGATCAGCCGAGCCGCGTCGGAGCGGTGGACGGCCGCCCACCGGTTGGTCCCGTCACCGGGGTAGCCCGAGAACCCTTTGTCCCGAGCGACCCCGGCGATGACGGCGATGAAGCCGTGGTCCCCGGCCCCGTGGACGGTCGGGGCAAACCGGAGGCTTATCGTGCGCACTCCGCGGTCGACCAGCTCGAGCGCGAGGTTCTCCGCTCCCCCTCGCGGTGACTCTGGTCCGTGGAACGGCGACGGGTCGTCCTCGGTGGCCGGGCCTCCCGTGGACAGGCCGGCGACACCGGAGGCGAGCAGGAAGGCACGGTCGCTGCCGGCCAGGACGTCCCCGATGGTCTCGACCGCGGAGCGCTCGGCGGCGTTGGACGCGGCGGGGTTGGCGAAGTCGTGCTTGTTGGCGAGGTGAAGCACCGCGTCCGCACCGGAGGCCCCTCGCCGAAGGCTGTCGAGGTCGTCGAGGTCGCCGGGCAGGACCCGCACTCCCTTGCGTTGCAGCGCATCGGCGGACGAGTCCGACCGCGCGAGGCCGGTGACCTCATGCCCCTGCGCGAGCAGCTCGTCGACCGCCGCCGACCCGATCCAGCCGGAAGCTCCGGTGACGAAGACGCGCATGGCGTCAGCTCCTTTCGATGCTCCGCGCCGGTCTGGCGGAGTGCAGTTCGTGCCGGTGACTGATTTCAGTCACTGACATGACCGTAGCACCGTGTGTCAGCCACTGTCATCACTAGAGTGGTGACATGACACGGTGGGAGCCGGGCGCGCGGGAGCGGCTGCAGGCGGCCGCGCTCGAGCTGTTCGCCACCCAGGGTTTCGACCAGACGACGACGGCCGAGATCGCGCGGACCGTGGGCCTTACCGAACGCACGTTCTTCCGGCACTTCAGCGACAAGCGTGAGGTGCTCTTCTTCGGCCAGGACGAGCTGACGCGGATCTTCCTCGACGCCATCCACCAGGCGCCTCCCACTGCCACTCCGCTCGAGGTCGTCGCCGCGGCCGTACAGTCGGCGGCCGCGTTCTTCCCCGACGACCGCCGGTCCTACAGCCGGATGCGGCAGACGGTCATCGAGCAGAACCCCGCGCTCCAGGAACGCGAGCGCCACAAGCTGAGGGTGCTGGGCGAGCGGGTCGGCCTGGCGCTACGCACCCGGGGAGTCACCGAGCCCGCGGCCACGCTGGCGGCCGAGTCGGGGATCACCGTCTTCGGCGTCGCCTTCGGCCAGTGGCTCGGCGACCCGGAGAAAGGCTCGTTCGCCGACATCGCGGCGCAGGTGTTCCGGGAGCTGATGACGTTGACCGGCTCGCCGCGCTCGTCCTGAGCGTCTCTATCCGAGGGGCGAGACGTGCACCAGCGCGGCGGTCGTCGCGAGCACGGCGGTGGCCAGCGCGAACTCGGCGCCGACGGCCACGGCGAAGACGCGAATGCTCTGGTCGGAAGCCGACGCGTCCATCTCGCTCAACCGGCGATGGGCGAGCCGCGCCGCATACCGTCGGCCGACGTTGCCCAGCAGCAGCATGACCCCGAACACGATGACCTTCGCGGTCAGCACCGCGCCGTAGGTGGACATGAACAGCGCGCTCACCGAGCCGGCGATCGCCAGCGCGTGCAGGGAGCCGGTCACCACGAGCAGGACGACGCTGACGATGGCCACGACGGAGAACCGTGGCAGGACGTCGTGCAGGACCTCCAGGTGAGCACTCGGGACGAGGATCGCCGCCAGCGCCAGCAGCCCACCGAGCCAGGCGGCGGTGGCGGCGAGATGGCCGGTCGTGGCGACGACCTTGACCACCTGCCAGGGCTCGCTCCAGGCGTCGGAGTCGACGACGTAGGTGCCGATCAGGAGGAGCTGCCAGAAGGCGGTGGGGATCCGCCAGCGGCGGGCGTCGCCGAGCATCTCCCAGGCGAAGGCGATGCCCACCGCCAGCAACGCCATCCGGGCCAGGGCGGCCGCTCCGCTCCGTCCCGCCAACGCGTCACCCAGAGAGCCGTCCGCGGCGAAGTAGGCGACCAGCGCGGTCCCCACGAAAACCAGCACGGCCCCCAGGCGGAACAGCCGGATGAACACCCACTCGACACTGTCCTTCGGCCACAGCCACGCCAGGAAGAAGGTCGTACCGACGACGAGAACGAAGCCGAGATAGCCCACCAGGCGGAACACCCCGCGAGCAGCGGAAACAGGTCCTGCCCCTCGGCGGCCGCTGAGGCGAGCGAGGTCAGCGCCGTCATCCCGCTCCGGGCGCGGGCAGGTCCATCTGCGCGACGACCAGCGAGCGGCCGAACGGAATCGGCGCGGTGGACCACAGCGAACCCTGCTGACGGCCGCACAGCTGGTCCCGCGCGTCGAGGTCAGGGCACACGAGGTTGCGGATGTTGCCTCCGACGACCTCGACCACGACCGGCAGCCCGGCCAGCGCGGGCTCGGCCGCGGTCACCGGAGGCAGGAGCACCAGGGCCCGGCCCACCGGCGCCGGCTGGCTACGCTCGGCGCCGCCTTCGAGGCGGTAGCGCATGGTGATGTCCGTCGAGGGCGCCGGCAGGGCGAGCTGGTCGCCGGCCGGTGGCATCGGTGTGGCGAGCGTGTCGCTGACCACCTGGCCGCCGGCCTGTGCCTGGAAGTCGGAGATCGTCGGAGCGGCTGCCGCCACGCCGGAGCCGGAGGCTCGGGGCACCCTCACGGTGAGCGTCGAGGCCGGTTTCGGCAGCCGGACCTGCTCGAGGACCTCGAGGGCTCCGTCGGCTTCGGCCTGCGCCACGACGTGGATGCCCGGTTCGCTCAGCCCCGGCCCGCTCGTGGCCACCGGGGCGGAACCGGAGGCCGAGGTGCCGCCAGGACTCGCAGAGGCGCCGGTCGACGTGGAGGAGGTCGACGAGGGGCCCGGCGCCGCGGAGGACGACTCTGGTCCGCCGGCGGCCAGCCCGGCGGACGTCGCGACGGACCGAGGGGACGGGGTGCGGCCCAGGGCCCAGAAGGAGCCTGCGGCGAAGACCACGGCGGCGACGAGCCCGAGGATGCGTTGCACGACGACGGAGCGCGGCGTACCCCTCATCCCCGGCCCCCACAGCTATGTCCCTTATGCCCGACTGTCCGGCGAATTCTTCCCCCGACGTCGATTGGCTATTCCTGCGATCATGCCCCATTCTCGGAATGCGAACCACCACAATGGCTTTCGTCAAGCCCTGTACCGGACGAAGTGTCCGAACCGGAACGACGTCAACTCCAGGAGGACCCGTGGTGTCTATTCCTCGTCGCCGAGCCATCGTCGGCGGCCTCGTCCTGGGCTCCGCCCTGGCAGTGGCGCCCCTCGCCGCCGTCGACGCGTCGGCCGCTCCCGCCACCGGAACGGTCTACCTCGTCCAGGGCGTCGCCGACAGCCCGATGACCCTGACCGTCGACGGCAACGCGGTTGCCACGGGCGCGGCGGCGAAGACCGTCGTCGGACCGTTGACGATGACGGCGGGCAGCCACACGGTCACGGCCGAGAGCCCGTCCGGCACCGGCTCCGTCTCGGCCTCGGTCTCGGTAACGGCGGGCGCCAACCTCGACGCCGTCGTGCACCGGCAGGTGGACCCGTCCAAGGCGCCGCTCATCACGACCTTCCCCAACGACCTCAGCGCGGTCACGGCGGGCAGCGGCCGCCTGGTCGTCGCGCACACCGCTGCCGTCGGCCCGGCCGACGTCCGGGTCGACCAGAAGGTGCTCTTCGCCAACATCGCCAACGGCGAGGCCCTGACCGTGACCGTCCCCGCGAGCACCTACACGGTCGACATCGTGCCGACCGCGACGTCCGGACCGGTGGTGTTCGGTCCGGCCCAGGTTCCCGTCGCCGCGACGTCGTTGACCCGGGTCTTCGCCATCGGGGTGGCCGCCAACAGCTCGATGGACGCGGTCGTCCAGGTCCTCCCCCTCGCGGTGCGGGGCGCCGGCACGACGCCCAACGCGGTCAACGCCGGTGACGGCGGGCAGGCGGCCGGACTCATCGCCGCCGCTCAGGGGACCACGGCGGACTCCGCACCGGCATGGGGCCTCGCCCTGTTCGCTGCCCTGGCGGCGACCGGCGCCGGCGCGCTCCTGGTGTCCCGGCGGCGGGTCTTGGCGGCTCGCGCCGGTGGCGGCTCCTGACCCGGCAGCTCACGGTCCTCGGTGCCGGCGCGCTCGCCGCGGGTGCGCTGGCCCTGACCGCTGCCTGCTCGGCACCGGCGGCGGGCGAGCCCGCCCCAACCGCGGTAGTCACCACCGCTCCTGACCCCTCGACCACCACCCAGACCCGCACCCGGCCGGGATCCGAGCCGCTGGCGGTGTCGACTCCCGTTGCCCCCCAGGGGCCCGTGGACGGCACCACGACCGGGTCGAGCGCCCCGCCGGCCCGCCCCGGCGGGACGGGGGTGACGCAGCGGCATACGTTCGCACCCTCCTCGATCACCCTGTCGACGCGCGCAGGGGTGACCGCGAGCGCGACGGTCGACGTCATCGACACCGGGCCGTCGGGAGAGCTGAGCCTGCCGCCCGACCCGGGCCAGGTCGGCTGGTGGCAGAGCGGGGCCCTGGCGGGTGACGCGTTCGGGTCGGTCGTCCTGGCCGGTCACATCGACTCCAAGGACCGCGGGCTGGGGTTCTTCGTGCGGCTGCTCGGCGTCCGGCCCGGCGATGACGTGCTGCTCACCGACGGCGCCTACCAGCAGCACTACCGGGTCACCGACACCCGCAACGTGCCGAAGGCGAGCCTCGCCACCAGCACGGACACGTTCTCGTCGACCGTTCCCGGACGCCTGGTCCTGCTGACCTGCACCGGGATGTACAGCCCCGCAACGCACTACCCGGACAACCTCGTCGTCACCGCCGAGCCCATCGGCACGCCCACCCCTCGGGGCTGACCAGCTCCGGCTGCCCCCGGGCGAGTGCCCCCCGCACGGACCTCGCTGCTGCCATGTCACAGGATCGAGGCCGGCCGCGTCTTCCTGGCGAGCGGCCATCGATCGACGGGAGACCAGGTGCCGACAGCCGACACGTTTGCGCGCCAGCGTCGCGCGGCCCTCTTCGAGGAGCGACGGGCGCGGCTCGTGGGCATCGCCTACCGGATGCTCGGCACCGTCGCCGACGTGGACGACGTCCTCGACGAGGCCCGCCGACGCTGGTCGGCCGGCGGCGTCGGGGACCTGCTCGACCCGAGCACCGCCCTCACGAGGATCGTCACCGGGCTGGCGCTGTGCCGGCTCGAGCACCTCCGTGCGCAACGGCAGGGGTATGCGGGGACCTGGCTGCCCGAACCGGTTGGCGCCCGGTGGTGCGGCGACGAGGCTCACCCGCTAGGGACCGAACGGTCGCTCTCGCTGGAGCTGCTCCTCGCGCTCGAGTCGCTGTCGCCGCTGGAACGAGCCGCCTACGTGCTCCGGGTGGCCCTGGCCGACCCCTACCCCGAGGTGGCGGCCGCTCTGCGGCGTCGCGAGCCGGCCGTCCGGCAGCTCGTGCACCGGGCTCGAGCCCGGCTGCCGCCCACCGAGCTGCGAATGAACGGGGACCACTCCGGTCACGAGGTCGTGGTCCGCCGCCTCGCCGAAGCGTGCCGGTCCGCCTCCCTCACGGCTCTGGCCCGCGTGCTCGCCGCGGAGGTCGTCCTGCATACCGACGACCCCAGGCCGGCAGCCACCGGAGCCGGCGTGACCGTCGGCCGCGACGGTACGGCCCGGGTGATTCTCGCGGTGTTGCGCCGGCTCCCGCGCGGGGCCGTCGTCGACCTCCTCCGCTTCAACGGTGCCACCGGGGTGGTGGCGGGTGCGCACGGGGACCCGGTCTGCGCCCTCGCCGTCCGGGTCGACGGCGACGTCGTCGCTTCGGTCCAGCTCGTGGCAACCGCCGCGAAGCTCCACTCTTTACGCGTTCGGGTGCAGCAGACGGCCATCGAGTGAGGCTGATCTGCTGGGATGGCGCCATGAGCCCGACGCCCCCGCAGCACGTCCCCGCCGGATCGTCCGACGAGGCCTTCGTCCGCAGCTCGAGCGGGGTGCTGGTCCCGGCCGTCGTCGACCCGTTCCACCGGGCGCTGCGCCACATCGCTCCCGGCGGCCTGCTCGACCAGACGGCGCAGACCGCCGGTATGCGCCGGCTCGAGGCCATCAGTGGCACGACCGTCGGGGCCCGCCACGTCTGGATGGGCGAGACCCACGTCCCCGCCGACACGGCGTCGGCGAACCACCACCACGGTGCCTCGGAGACGGCGATCTACGTCGTCTCGGGACACCCCGTGTTCGTGTTCCTCGACGTCGACGGCGACGAACCGGTCGAGACGCGGATCGAGACGGGTCCCGGCGACTACGTGTTCGTCCCGCCCTTCGTGCCGCACCGTGAGGAGAACCCGGATCTCGGTTCCGAGGCGATCGTCGTGATCGCGCGCGAGCACCCAGGAGGCCATCGTCGTCAACCTCGACGGCCTGGACTGGTCCCAGGTCGCGACGACCTGAGGCGCAGGCCCGATGCGATGCTGTCGCGGTGCGGGCCATCGACATCCGAGCCGTGACCGACGACGACTGGACGACCCTCGCGTGGCTGTGGCAGTGCTTCCGGCACGACCTTGCCCTCGTCGTCGGTGGCCTGCCGTATCGCGACGGTCGCTACCAGACGCGCGGCCTGCCGGAGCGACCGGTTCCAGAGGTCACGGCATACCTCGCGTGGAGTGCGCACCCGAAGACCGGCGAGCCGGCGCCGGTCGGGTTCGCGGTCGTCGACGGCCTGACGGCCGAACGTCGGTCGATCGCGGCGCTGTGGGTGGCCCCGGTCGTCCGTTCGGAGGGCGTCGGGCGGGCGCTGGCCCTGGACGTCCTGAGCCGGCATGAGCCGCCCTGGGCGGTCGCCTTCCAGCACGACAACGAGAATGCGGGGCGGTTCTGGCGACGGCTCGCCGACGTGGCCTTCGGACCGAACGGGTGGACCGAGGTCGAGCGCGAGGTGCCCGGCGTGCCGGCGGCGGCGCCGGACCACTGGATCGAGTCGCGCTAGGGGCGCAGCAGCTCTCCGACGATCGCCCGGTCGGGCTTGCCCTGCTCGGTGACCGGCAGGTGGTCGACGACGACGACCGGGCCGACGGCGGCGGCGGGGACGACACGGGCGCGCAGGTGCGCGGCGACCTCGTCGGCGTCCACCGCCGAACCGTGGGCGCGCAGCGCCAGCACGCCGAATACCCCGGCCACGCCCGGGAGGGCGACGGCGTAGACGACATCGGGATGAGTGCACGCCGCGTCCTCGAGGTCCAGCGGCAGCACCGTGGTCCCCTCCACCTCGCGGGCGTCGGCGGCGCGGCCGCGGACGTGGAGGTAGCCGCCGGCGTCCAACCGCCCCAGGTCACCGGTCGCATACCACCCGTCGCGGAAGGCGGGGTCGCCCGGCCGGCCGATGTAGCCGGACGACATGCCAGGCAGGCGCACCTCGATGATCCCGGGCTGACCGTCGAATGCGAGGGCGCCGTCGGCCGTCCGGATCCGGACCTCCACCCCGGGTCGAGGCCGGCCGGCGGTGCCGAGCAGCTCAGGATGCTCCAGGCTGTAGTCGGGCGCCGCCAGGACGCTGACCATGCCGATCTCGCTCGCGCCGTAGGTGTTGACGAGGATCGGGCCCAGCCGGGTCAGCAGCCGTCGTCGGAAGCTGGCGGGTGCTGCGGCACCGATATGGCTCACCCGACGCAGTGACGACAGGTCGGTCTCCGGCAACGAGGGGTGGTCGGCGAGCTCCGCGAGCAGCGGTTCGACGAGGCTCAGCTGGGTGATGCGCTCGGCCTCGACCACCCGCAGGAGCTCGGCCGGGTCGAAATGGTCCCGGAGGGTGACCGACCCACCACCGAGCAGGGTCTGCGCGATGAGAACCTGCGACACGTAGGCAAAAGCGCTGCAGGTCAACAACTTTCGCTCGGGGTCAGCAGCATCGCCCAGCAGGGCGGCGTAGGCGTCGAAGCTGCGCATGCTGGCCTTGGAGGTCCCCGTGGTGCCGCCGGAGGCGATGAGGACCGCGAGGTGGTCGGGGCGGGCCCGACCCGGGTACGGCTGGTCCGATTCGGCGAACGCCTCGGCGGCGAGGTCGTCGAGCCCGTCGACCGGTCCGATCGACACCGTCGCGTCGGAGAGGATCCGCGCCGCAGCCGCCTGTGCGTGCGGAGCCGTCTCCGGGAAGACCACGAGGAGCCGCGGATGGATCTGCTTGAGGAAGCGCACCAGGCGCTCCGGCCGTCCGGTATCCGGCGTGAAGACGCTGGCCGCGCCTACCAGCGCGACCGCGTAGCGCACCGCGAGCGCTTCGGGCGACTCGGTCGCCAGCAGGGCGACCCGGTCACCCGCCCCCACACCGCGGGCCGCGAGGGCCCACGCATACCGGTCGACCATGCGCGGCGAAGTCCCGGCCGGTCAGCGCTCGGGTGGCGTCGCGGACGACCACCCGGTCGGGCTCTTCGCGGAAGCCGGCCAGCATCCGGTCGACCCAGGATCGGTATGCGGTCGGGCTCGGCGCGTCCGCGGTCGGGTCATCATCCACGGGCGGGATCGTAGGCCCGAACTGTCCGTCGCGGGACCCGGTCGCCGGGGCGCCAGGGGTAGATGATGTCCACCGTGTCGGCGCACTCACCCTCGGACGCCCAGGTCGGGCGCGTCGGCCTGGCTCCGCTCATCGCGATCTGCACGGGCTACTTCATGGTCATCCTCGACGTCACCATCGTGAACGTCGCGGCACCGGCCATCGGCCGGGACCTGTCGATCACGCTGACCGACGTGCAGTGGATCGTCGACGGCTACACCATCGCGTTCGCCGGACTGCTCCTGCTCGGCGGCGCGCTCGGCGACCGCTGGGGGCACCGGCGGGTCTTCTGCCCTCGGCGTGGTCGTCTTCACGCTCGCCTCGTTCGGCTGCATGGTGGCGGGCAACGAGACGGTCCTCACCACGATGCGCATCATCGAGGGGGTCGGCGCGGCCCTGCTGGTGCCCGGCTCGCTGGCCCTGCTCCAGCAGGTCTACGTCACCCCGCAGGCGCGGTCCCGGGCGTTCGGGCTCTGGGGGGCGATCGCCGGAGTGGCCGCGACCGCGGGTCCGCTGCTCGGGGGCGTACTGACCAACACGCTCGGCTGGCGCTGGGTCTTCGCAATCAACCTCCCGGTCGGAGTCGCCTGCCTCGCCGCCACCCTCGCCGTCGTCGGGCCGTCCGAGCGGAACCTCACGGGGACCATCGACTGGCTCGGGCAGGCCGCCGTCGTCGTCACGGTCGCCGCGCTCATCACCGCGCTCAACGAGGTCGGGCGGCAGGGGCTCACCGGTCCGCTGGTCGTCGGCGGCATCGTCCTTACCCTCGTCGGAGCCGCCGTGTTCGCGCTCCGCGAGCGGCTGGCCGCGGCTCCCCCGGTTCCGCGGGCGATGCTCGCGTCCCCACCGCTGAGCGGCGGGACGGTCATCGGGCTGCTCTTCAACTTCGGCTTCTACGGCATGATCTTCGCCGCGAGCGTGTACTTCCAGCAGCGCGAGAACCTCAGCGCCACGATGACCGGCCTGGCCCTGCTGCCCGCCATGGCGGTCACCATGGTCGCGTCCACGCTGTCGGCGCGGCTGTCGCGCCACCACCCGCACCGCCGGCTGATGATGATCGGGCTCGCTCACCGCCGCGGCCGGCCTGGCGGTGTGGGCCGTTGCCGGCGCGACGCCGAGCTACGTCCTCCTGGTGGTGGCGATGGTCGGCGTGCGGGTTCGGCACCTCGTTCACCCTCACCGGGGCCACCGCCACGGTGATGGGCGCCGCGCCGCCCGGCTATGCCGGTACGGCGTCCGCCGCCCTCAACACCGCGCGCCAGACGGGGTCGGCGGCGGGGGTCGCCATCAGCGGCTCCCTCGTGGCCGCGTTCGGCCTGACCAGCGGGATCACCATCTTCATGGCCATCGGCGCCGCGGGCTACCTGCTGGCGGTGCTCGTGACCGCCCTGTGCGTACCTCGGCCCCGTCCCGTGCTCGAGGCCGCCTGACCGCACCGGTGCAGCCTTGCGGTCAGGGCGGCGACGTGACACGTCGCTGTTGATCTCCTCGGCTTCAGGTCACCCAGCCGCGACGCAACCGGATCCAGCGGTAGCCGTACCCCCCAGGGTCAGCCCAGTCAGGGACTTCGTCGGCGGAGCGTAGGCGTCGTCGGCGAACACCTCGCGTGGCGTCTCGACGGCCACGTCCGGCTGCGGCCCGATGGTGACCGTGACCGCCTCGGAGTCGAGGTTGTGCAGGAGCAGCAGGGTGCCCTCCTCCGCGTCGAAGCGGTGCGCCAGCACCGCCGGCGGCAGCTCCTGGTCGAGGACGGTGAGCCGGCCGGTGCCGACCTCCGGGCACTCCTTGAGGGTCCGGATCATCTCCGCGAACCAGCGCAGCAGTGAGGTGTGGTCGCGCTGCTGGTCGATGACGTTGGGTCGGGTGCGGCCGCCGACGCCCCGCGGCGCCAGCGGGTGGGCGAACGCCTCCGGGTCGGCGGGCGAGAAGCCGGCCCCCGGCCCGGGCTCCCACTGCATGACGGTGCGCATGGCGTCCCGGCCGGGGAGGGCCAGCACGTCCGCCATCCCGATCTCCTCTCCGTAGCGGATCATCGGCGTTCCCGGCAGCGCGAACTGCAAGGCGTATGCGAGCCGCATCCGGGCCTGGTCCCCCTTGAACATCGGTGCCAGCCGGCGGCGGATGCCCCGGTCGAACTCCCGGGACCCGGGGTCCGGCGCGAACTCCGCATACACGTCGTCGCGTTGTTCGGTGGTGAGCCGGCTGAGGTCGAGCTCGTCGTGGTTGCGCAGGAACGTCACCCACTGCGCGCGGTCCGCCAGGGGGGTCAGGTGTTTGAGCCCGCTGACCAAGGGCTCGGCGCGGCGGCGGGCGAGCGCCAGCCAGAGAATCGGGTTGATCTCGAAGGCGAACAGCATCTGGGCACGGTCGTTCTGACCGCCGTGGGTGGACGCGGTGTAGAGGGGCAGGACGTCGGCGTCGACGTTGGCCTCGCAGAGCAGCACGGCGTCGTTGCGGACCCACTGCAGGTGCTGACGCCAGTCGTCGAGGATGGCGAAGTCGTTCTCGACCCAACCGTGCGAGGTGCGCCGCTCGAGGATGAACGGAGCCGCGTCGATGCGGAAGCCGGAGGCGCCGAGCTGCAGCCAGAACGCGATGATTTTCTTGACCTCCCGCCGCACCATCGGGTTCGACCAGTTGAGGTCCGGCTGGAAGTCGAAGAACCGGTGGTAGTACCAGGCGCCGGCCTCGTCGTCCCAGGTCCACGTCTCGGTCTGCTCGCCGGGGAAGACCATGCCCTCGAACCGGTCCGGCGGCTCGGTGTCGCTCCACACGTACCAGTCTCGGAACGGCGAGTCGGGTGAGCTGCGCGCGGACCGAAACCACGGGTGCTGGTCCGAGGTGTGGTTGACGACGAGGTCGAGCAACACCCGGATGCCCCGCTCCTGCGCCTCGCGGCACAGCTCGACGAAGTCGCCGAGGCTGCCGAGCCGGGGGTCCACGGCGTAGTAGTCGCTGACGTCGTAGCCGGCGTCGAGCATCGGGCTGGGGTGGATCGGGTTGAGCCACAGGCAGGTGACGCCGAGCCGCGAGAGGTAGTCGAGCCGGCTGACCAGTCCCTGGAAGTCGCCGCAGCCGTCGCCGTCGGAGTCCTGGAAGGTGTCCACCTCGAGGCTGTAGATGACTGCTTGCTGGTACCACCGGTTCGACATGCGAGCAGTCAATCCCACCTCGTGGCCTGCTGCGGCGGGAAGGCCGGGAAGCGCGGGAAGCCGGGGAAGGCCGGGATGGCCGGTATGCGGGTTTGCCGGGCGCGGCTCGTGGGCAGGAGCACCAATGCGGGGGTACGCCGGCGGACCGGCGTCCGAGCCATCTCGTACGGAGGAGCTGGTCAGCCATGTCCCGACTCGTCGCGGTCACCGGAGCGAGCGGCGGCATCGGCCGCGCCGCCGCCCTCGAGTTCGCCCGCCGGGGTGACCGGGTCGCCCTCATCGCCCGCGGGGAGACGGGGCTCGATGCCGCGGCCGCACAGATCCGGGAGCTCGGCGTCGACGTGCTCGCGGTTCCGACCGACGTCGCCGACCACGCTCAGGTGGCGGCCGCGGTGGAGCGGATCGAGACCGAGATGGGGGCCATCGACGTCTGGGTCAATGTCGCCTTCACGTCGGTGTTCGCCAAGTTCGACGACATCACGCCTGAGGAGTACCAGCGCGCGACCGAGGTGACCTACCTCGGCTTCGTCTGGGCGACGATGGCCGTCCTGCCGCGGATGAAACGGCGCAACCACGGGACGATCGTGCACGTGGGCTCCGCGCTGGCGTACCGCGGTATTCCGCTGCAGACCGCATACTGCGGCGCCAAGCACGCGATACAGGGGTTCCACGAGGCGCTGCGCTGCGAGCTCCTTCACGAGCGCAGCCCGATCCACGTGACGATGGTGCAGATGCCGGCGGTGAACACGCCGCAGTTCTCGTGGGTGCTCTCGAAGCTGCCACGGCACGCGCAGCCGGTGCCGCCGATCTACCAGCCGGAGGTGGCCGCCCGGGCGGTCGTCTTCGCCGCGGACCATCCGCGACGTCGGGAGTACTGGGTGGGGTCCAGCACGGTTGGCACCCTGATGGCGAACGCGGTAGCTCCCGGCCTGCTGGACCGGTACCTCGGCCGCACCGGGTTCGCCTCGCAGCAGACCTCCGAGCCGCGCAGCGACGACGCTCCGGTCAATCTCTGGCAGCCGGCCGACGGCCCGGATGGCCGGGACTTCGGGGCGCACGGTGCCTTCGACGACCGGGCCCACTCGGGCAGCGCTCAGCAGTGGGTCGCCCACCGGTACCCCCAGCTGGGGGCGGCCCTGGGGGCCACCGCCGGAGGGCTCGCTTTTTGGGCCCTGGCGCGCCGGCGATGAGCGGCGCAACGCAGGGCTCCGACCGGCTGTCGCGGGCTACCGGTGTGGCGGCGGCCCTGTGGGGTGGCACGCTGCTCACGGCCGGCCGTGACGTCTGGTACGTGGTCGACGGTCGCCGTCCTGGAGACCTGGATCAGGTGGCGGTCAGGATCCTGGGGGTCCGGCACCTCACGCAGGGCGTGGTGCAGGCGGCGCTGCCGAGCCGGTTCCAGCGGCTCTACGTCGCCGTCGACGTCACGCACGCAGCGTCGATGTTCTGGCTCGCCGCCGTCGACGACCGCCGCCGGCGGCCGGCGCTGGTCAGCGGAGCGGTCGCGCTGACCGCCGCCGTGGTCACCCTGACGGCGAGGCGGTCTCGAGGGCGTGCTGTGAGCGTCGGCGAAGGCCACCCGGCCGGCGCCGGATCTCGGCCTCCAGGGCCCGTTCTCGACACCTGAGGGCGTCGGCCGCGAGGTCGCGACTCAGACGCCCCAAGGACCCCGAGCCGACGGGGCACGAGCCGGCAGGCGCCTCGGCCAGCAGCCGCTCGACCCGGTCGAGCTCGGTGAGCAGGTCTTGCAACGGCAGGTCGCGCAACCCGTCGTAACTGACGGAGCGGGAGCCCGGGCCGGGCGTCACAGCCGGTGCCCGGTGGTGAGGGGTGTGGGAAGGGGTTCAGCAGTACAGCTCAGGAGCGTCGCCATTGACGGTCCCTCCTCAGACGTTCAGGAAAGCCGGCCACGCCCGGGTACGGAAGCGTGGAGTACCTCCAGTGTGACGCCAAGGAACGCCTCGGGGAAGACCGGGCCCCGGGTTCGGCCGTGGGGCCGCGGGGTACGTGCTGTGCATGGCGCTCACCGCAACCCTGTCCCGGCTGCTCGACCGCTCGACGACCGCGGTGGAGCGGGCGACGTTCCTCGACCCGCCGTCGAAGGCCCTGGACACGGTGGTCTCCCGGCTGCCCGCGGGTCCGGTCAAGGACCTGCTCTCCGGCGTCGCCGTGGGGCACCCGGTCCATCCCGTGCTCGTGACCGTCCCGATCGGCGCCTTCACCAGTGCGGTGGTGCTGGACCTGGCGGGCAACCAGCAGTCCGCCGCCCGCACTCTCGTCGGGCTCGGCCTGCTCAGCAGCGTGCCCACCGCCCTGGCCGGGCTGAGCGACTGGAGCGACACCCAAGGTGCCGAGCGCCGTGTCGGCCTGGCGCACCTCACTCTCAACGTCGCCGGCCTCGGCGTCATCGCGGCCTCCTGGTTCGCGCGCCGGCGCAACCCCGGCACCGGCCGCTTCGACACCCACGGTCCGTGGCTGACACTTACCGGGTTCGGGATCATGGGCGTGTCCGCCTGGCTCGGTGGACACCTCACCTACGCGCTGGGCGTCGGCGTCGACACGACGGCGTTCCAGCGCCCACCGGTCGACTGGGTGGACGCGGTCGCGGAGGAGGACCTTGTCGACGGCACCCCGGTCGTCGTCTCGCTCGACGGGATGTCGGTCATGGTCGTCCGCACCGACGGTCAGGTGCACGCCCTCGCCGACCGCTGCACGCACCGCGGTGGTCCCCTGCACGAAGGGCCGGTCGCCGACGGTTGCGTCGAATGTCCCTGGCACCAGAGCCGGTTCGCGCTCTCCGATGGGGCGGTCGTGCAGGGGCCGGCCACTCGACCAGCGGCGGTGTTCGACACGCGGGTCGTCGACGGGCGGGTCCAGGTCCGGCGCGAGGAGGAGCGCAGCTTGCGGCTCAACCCCGCCGGCTGACCGCCCCGGAACCTCTCAGTTTCGGGGCTCCGCCGGCGGGTACGCATACCTAGCCCCGATGACCGAAAGGACCTGTGTGATGAAGGCAGTCGTGTTCCATGCTCCCCGCCAGCTCGCCGTCGAAGAGGTCGCCGACCCGCGCATCGAGCAGCCCCTCGACGCGGTCATCCGCATCACCACCACGAACATCTGCGGGTCCGACCTGCACCCCTACGAGGGTCGAGCGCAGCTCGACGAGGGCATGGTGCTGGGGCACGAGAACATGGGCATCGTCGAGGAGGTCGGATCCGCCGTCAACCGGGTGAAGGTCGGCGACCGCGTGTCGGTGCCGTTCAACCTGGCCTGCGGGACCTGCCGCAACTGCAACGACGGCTGGACGTCGGCGTGTCTGCGGGCCAACCCCTCGGGCGACCCCGGGGCCGGCTACGGATACCCGAAGATGGGCCCCTACTGGGGCGGCCAGGCCGAGCTCCTCCGGGTGCCGTGGGCCGACTTCAACCTGCTTGAGCTGCCGGCCGGCACCGAGCATGAGAACGACTTCACCATGCTGTCGGACATCTTTCCCACCGGCTTCCACGGCACGGAGCTCGCCCAGGTGTCGCCCGGCGATGCGGTGGCGGTCTTCGGCGGCGGCCCGGTCGGCCTGATGGCGGCCTACTCGGCCGTTCTCCGCGGAGCGGCGCAGGTCTTCGTGGTCGACAAGGAGCCCGACCGGCTGGCCCTGGCCGAGAGCATCGGCGCCACGGCGGTCAACCTCTCCAACGTCGACCCGGTGGAGGCGATCATGGACGGCACCGACGGGTTCGGCGCGGACTGCGGCGTCGAGGCCGTGGGTTACCAGGCGCACGACGCCTCCGGCACGAACACCCCGCGCTGGTGATGGACAACCTCGTCAACGTCGTCCGGGCCACCGGACGGATCGGCGTCGTCGGGGTCTACGTGCCGCAGGATCCCAAGGCGGCGACCGAGCCCGCTCAGGAGGGTCGGGTCGGCTTCGAGTGGGGGACGGCGTTCGAGAAGGGGATCACCATCGGTACCGGCCAGTGCCCGGTCAAGCGCTACAACCGGCACCTGCGCGACCTCATCATCCGCGGTCGCGCGAACCCCTCGTTCATCGTCTCCCACGAGATCTCCCTGGACGAGGCGCCGTCGGCCTACGCGAAGTTCGACGCCCGCGAGGACGGCTGGACCAAGGTGCTGCTGCGCCCGCGGCCGCTGGCCGCCTGACCGCCGGCTCTCGAGGACCGCAGTAGGACAAGACTGAGGAGGTCGCCGACGAGGAAGGAGGCCGGGTATGCCGCGGACCGCTCCTCGTCGGCGGACGCCGGCTGCAGCCGGCGCGTCACACGGGTCCGGTGACCGGCTCGACACCTACCGGGAGATGCGGAACTTCACCCGCACCCGGGAGCCGGCCGGCGCGGTGGTGCCCGTCGGAGCCCTGCCGGTGGGGAGCCGGTTCGTCGTGCAGCGACACCGGGCCCGGCGGCTGCACTACGACTTCCGCCTCGAGATGGCCGGTGTGCTCGCCAGCTGGGCGGTGCCCAAGGGACCGACCCTCGACCCGTCGGTGCGCCGCGCCGCCTTCCACGTCGAGGACCACCCGGTCGAGTACTACGACTTCGAGGGCGTCATCCCGGCCGGCGAGTACGGCGGCGGGGACGTCATCGTCTGGGACGCCGGCACGTGGGAGCACTACTACCAGCGCGAGGGCCGCGACCCGGTCGACGCGGTGGCGCACGGCGAGCTGCACGTCGAGCTGACCGGTCAGAAGCTCAAGGGCAAGTTCGTCCTCGTCCGCACCCGCGTCGCCGACGACGGCAAGGAGAGCTGGCTGCTCCTGCACAAGAAGGACGAGTATGCGGAAGCCGGGTGGGACCCGGAGGAGCACCCGCGGTCCGTGCTGTCCGGGCGAACCAACGACGAGGTCAAGGCCGACCCCGACCGGCTCTGGCGCTCCGACCTGCCGGCCGACCAGGCGGCGGTGCTCCTGCGGCCACCGGTGTTCGACCCGGTGTCGCGGGCGGAGCTGCGCGCGCTGGACCGGCTCGGCCCGTCCGGCGGGCGGTGGGAGGTCTTCGGCCGGGAGCTGAAGGTCACCAACCTCGACAAGGTGCTGTTCCCGCCCGCCACGAGTCGTGAGAAGCCGGTCACCAAGCGCGACCTCATCCGCTACGCGGCCCAGATCGGACCGACCATCGTCCCCTACCTGACCCGGCGGGCGCTCAACATGCACCGGTACCCGGGCGGGGTGGGCACCAAAGGCTTCTGGCACAAGGAGCTGCCCAGCCACGCACCGTCGTGGCTGGCCCGCTGGGACAATCCGGACGCCGACGAGGGCGAGACGCAGACCTACCTCGTCGTCGACGAACCGGCCGCTGTCGTGTGGGCCGCGAACTTCGGCGCCCTGGAGTGGCACGCCTGGACCTCTCGGGTCGACGCTCCGTCGCTGCCGACCTACGCGCTCGTCGACCTCGATCCCGGCGAGCGCACCACGTGGGAGGAGGTGCTCGCCCTCGCCCGCCTCCACCGGACGGCGTTCGAGCACCTCGGCGTCGAGGCGCGGCCGAAGCTCACCGGCCGCCGTGGCATCCAGATCTGGGTCCCTATCGAAACCGGCCCGTCGTTCGACGAGACCCGCGAGTGGGTCGAACGGGTCTCCCGCACCGTGGGCGCCGTGGTGCCCAGCCTCGTGAGCTGGAAGTGGGTGGTGCGCGAGCGGGCCGGGCTGGCCCGGCTCGACTACACCCAGAACGCGATCAACAAGACGCTGGTGGCGCCCTACAGCCCGCGGGCCGCGGCCGGTGCCCCGGTGTCGGCGCCCATCGACTGGGACGAGCTCGACGACCCGTTGCTGCGCCCCGACCGCTACACGATCCACACCATCCTGCGCCGGCTCGAGGAGCGGGGCGACCTGTTCACCCCGGTCCTCAGCACCCCGCAGACGCTGCCCACCCTGCACTGAGCCCGACGCATACCGGCCGAAGCCGCCGGGCAATCCGGCTCAGAGAACCGGCCGTCCTCCGGTCACCGCGACCCGCGCCCCGGAGACGTAGCTCGCCTCGTCCGACGCCAGCAGCACGTAGACCGGGGCCAGCTCGGCCGGCTGGCCGGCGCGTCCGAGCGGGGTGTCCGACCCGAACTCGGCGACCTTCTCCTCGGGCATCGTCGCGGGGATCAACGGCGTCCACACCGGGCCCGGCGCCACGCTGTTGACGCGAATGCCCTGCGGCCCCAACAGCTGGGCCAGGCTGGCACAGAAGTTGGCCACCGCCGCCTTGGTCGCGGCATACGGAGCCAGGGTGGGCGACGGCATGTCGGAGTTGACCGAGGAGCTGCCGATGATGGAGCCGCCGGACGGCATGTGCGGGAGGGCGGCCTTGACGAGGTAGAAGAACGCCGAGATGTTGGTGGCGAAGGTGTGCTCCCACTCCTCGTCGGAGATCTCGGCGAGCGACTCGTGGCTCATCTGGTAGGCCGCGTTGTTGACGAGGATGTCGATGTGGCCGAACTCGGACACCGCGCGGTCGACAACGTCCCGGCACTGCTGAGCATTCGAGATGTCACCGGGCACGAGGACCGCCGTACGGCCCGCCTCCCGCACGAAGCGGGCGGTGTCCTCGGCGTCCTCCTTCTCGCTGAGGTAGGAGATCAGCACGTCGGCGCCCTCGCGCGCGTAGGCGATGGCGACGGCTCGGCCGATGCCGCTGTCGCCCCCGGTGATGACGGCGGTCTTGCCGGCGAGACGGCCGGTGCCCCGGTAGGACTCCTCGCCGCAGTCGGGGCGGGGCGTCATGGCGGACTGGGTGCCGGGTGGTTCCTGGGTCTGTGGTGGCTGGTTCATGCCGCTCGGTTACCCGGTCGGCTCGGGCGTATGCGGGCCGAGCGCCGTGAGACGGTGGCCGCATGCCCGCTGCGCTGCCCAGGGACGTGACGCCGATGCTCGCCACCGCCGGGCGGCTGCCCGACCACGATGACGGTTGGGCCTACGAGATCAAGTTCGACGGCGTGCGGGTGCTGACCTTCGTCGAGAAGGGACAGGCGCAGCTGGTCACCCGTAACGGCAACGACGTCACGTCCTCATACCCCGAGCTGGCGCAGATCGGCGAGGCCCTGGACGGCCGGTCGGCGATCCTCGACGGGGAGGTGGTCGTGTTCGACCCCAAGGGCCGAACGGACTTCTCGCTGCTCCAGTCCCGGATGCACGTGCGCGCGCCGTCCGACGCACTGCGCCGGTCCGCTCCCGTGCGGTTGCTGGCCTTCGACCTGTTGCACCTCGACGGCGCCTCGCTTCTGCCGCGCTCCTACGACGAGCGCCGAGCCACCCTGCTGGACCTCGGGCTGCGGGCGGCCGCCTGGGACACGCCACGGGCCGTGGAGGGCGACGGGCCGACGATCCTCGCGGCGTCCCGCGAGCAGGGGCTCGAGGGGATCATGGCCAAGGTGCGCTCCTCGCCCTACCTGCCCGGGCGGCGGGTCACGACGTGGCTGAAGGTGAAGAACATCCGGCGCACGTCGGCGGTGGTCGTCGGCTGGCGGCCGGGCGAGGGCAACCGCGAGGGGCACCTCGGCTCGCTGCTCCTCGGGGTGCACGGCGAGAGCGGGTTCGAGTATGCGGGCCAGGTCGGCACCGGCTTCACCGCCGCGACGCTGGGTCAGCTCGAGGCGCTGCTGGAACCGTTGACGATCGACGCCTCTTCCCTGGACCAGCCGGTCCCGCGGGCGCACGCCAAGGACGCGGTGTGGGTGCAGCCGACGCTCGTCGCCGAGGTCGACTACACCGAGTGGACCCGCGACGGCCGGATGCGGCACCCGTCGTTCAAAGGGCTGCGCGACGACTACGACCCGGCGAAGGTCGTCCGCGAGTAAGGACCGACGTCATACCTCGACGGCCTCCAGGTCGTCGACCCGCCGGATCCGCACCACCGGGGACCGCCAGAGGAAGATCACCCCGAAGCAGCCACCGACGCCGGCGATGACCAGCGTCGCGGGGACCCCGACCCACTCCCCCAGCAGCCCGCCGAGCAGCGCCCCGAGCGGCCGGATGCCGTAGTTCACCGTCGCATACGCCCCCGCCGAGCGGCTGCGCATCCGGTCCGGCGTGACCGCGGTCTGGATCGAGTTGACGTTGATGTCGTAGAGCATCACGCCGAGGGACGCGACGAGCTCGGTGCCCGCCAGCACCGCCATCTTGGCCCAGTCCGGCCCGGAGGCCAGCGGGATGAACGCGGCCGGTGCCACGAAGGTCAGCGCCCCGATGCTGGCTGCCACCCCGGGGCCCACCCGGCGCGCCAGCGGCGAGGCGACCACCGCGCCGACCAGGCCGCCCACCGCCCCGATCGCGAAGGCGACCCCGATCTGGCCGGCGTCGAGCTGCAGCGTCCGGCTGGCGAAGAGGATGACCACGGCGAAGCTGAGGAACGAGAAGAGGTTGATCACCGTCGAGCACCCGAGCGTCGCGCGCAGGTAGGGGTGCCGCCGCAGGAACCGCAGGCCCTCGACCGCGCGCCGCCAGAGGCCCGGTCCCTCCCCATCGGCCTCGACCGCCGGCTCGTCGACCTGGACCGATCCGATGGCCAACGCCGACCCGAGGAACGACACCGCGTCTACCGCCATCGCCACCGGCGCGGTGACCGCCTGGATGAGCAGCCCGCCCAACGCCGGGCCGGCGATGAATGACCCGGACCGCGTGGCGCTGAGCAGCGAGTTGGCCTGCACGTACTGGTCGCGCCGCACGAGCCGCGCGAAGAACGACGGGTACGACGTCTGGTAGAGCACTCCGCCGGCCCCGAGGACCAACGCGACGGCATACAGCAGGCCCATCGACACGAAGCCGGCGAGGTGTGCGATCGGGAGGACGGCGACGGCCGCCGCCTGGACGAGGTTCGCCACCACCAGCAGCCGCCGCTTGCGCCGCTGCCGGTCCACCCACGCACCGACGACGAGCGAGAGCAGGTTCGGCGCCCAGATCGCGGCGGTCAGAAGGCCGACCTCGGCCGGGCTGGCCCGGAGGGTGGTCACGGCGATGAGCGGCAGGGCGAGCTCGGAGACCCGGTCGCCCAGCTGCGAGACGCGTCTGCCCCGACCAGTAGGTCGCGAACCGGCGGTCGCGCCACAGCGGCGCGGTATGCGTGTCGCCCCGGGTGCTCACGATGACGGTTCCGTCGTCTGCCCTGGCTGCTCGGGATCGGCGGCGGGCAGGGTGTAGCGCAGCAGTCGCACCGAGCGGGCGCCGGCCGGATGCGTCTGCTCCGGTTCGTCCTTGCGCAGCACGTAGGGAGCCAGGACCTCCTCGATGGCCCGCTCCACGGCCTCGAGCTCTGCGGGGGTGACGACGATCCGGGTGTTCGCCCGCCCGGCCAGCCGGCGCCACCGCGGCTCCAGGTGTGGTTCCTCCGACTCGCGCCAGCGGCCGACGATGTCGCCGTCGACCGACTCCATCACGCGCTCGAGCAGCCGTGCCGCTTCGATGGCGTCCTCCCCCGGCTGGGCGGCGAACCGGAAGCCGCGGGAGACCGCCTCCCACCACCGCTCCCGACCGTGGTCGCGCAGCGTCGAGGCGTCGAACGCGTCCCGGACCAGGCCGTGAGCCGCGAGCTGGCGCAGGTGCCAGCTGGTGACCGACGGGCTCGCGCCGACCGTCTCCGAGAGGCGGGTGGCGGTCGACGGGCCGTCCGACTGCAGCCGGGTAAGGATGGCGAGCCGCACGGGGTGCGCGAGCGCCCGCATGCCCTTCGCGTCGAGCTCGACGTCGCCGTAGGGGTTCGCCATGCCACTCCTTCGAGAGAATCCTATCGATAGGAACCTCTCACAACCTCAGGCGGCGGTCAACCGGTCCTCGAGCAGCAGGAACCAGTGCCGGGCGAAGCAGCGCACCTTGACGTACTCGGAGCCGTCGGTGCCGGCGGCATCCCGCCACTCCACCCAGGCGGGCATCCCGCACTCGGGGCAGTAACGCACTCCCCAGGCGTGGTCGTCAGACATACCAGGAGGAGCCCAGTGCGGCCGTCCTGATGCACCCGGGAACGCGGTCGCCGGAAAAAGGGTGTCGCTCTTGCGGGCGACGCGCCACCCTGAAGGGGTCACCGTTCGGACAGGGGCCGAGATGAGACACCTTTCACGCCGTAGCCCGATTCTCGCCGCCGCGTTCGTGGCGCTCACGGCCAGCGGCTGCTCTGACGCGCAGTCGCCAGGTCCGGCCCCTGCACTCACCGCGACCGCAACCGCCACGACATCGGCTGCCGTGGACGCCGCGTTCATCATGCGCGCCGACGCGGTCTGTCAGTCCTACGACGCCTACAACGCGGCCAATCCCTTCCCGTTCACGGACTTCGACCCCTACAAGCCCGATGCCGCCCGGCTACCGGCAATCGGGGAGTTCTTCGACCGCAACCCGAACAACCACACCCTGGTCACCGAACTGACTGCCCTCGGCGAGCCGGCGACGGGCGGTCCGTCGTGGCATACCTTGCTCGGCGAGGTACGTACGTCCACGCAGCTCGCTCAGGCTCAGATCGCCGCGGCGAAGGCCACCGACGTGCAGGCGTTCACCACCAACGTCGCCCAGACCCAGAACGAGCGGCTCAGTCTGTTCCAGGCCTGGGCGGGCGCCGGCTTCGGTCCTCAGGACTCCTGCTACCCGGAGTGAGCCAGCTGCTGCTCAGCTGCCGGAGAAGTGGTCGACCATCTCGCGGTTGAACGCCGGCAGGTCGTCCGGCTTCCGGCTGGTCACGAGCCACCCGTCCTTGACGACCTCCTCGTCGACCCACGTGGCGCCGGCGTTACGGATGTCGGTCTCAAGGCTGGGCCACGAGGTGAGCCGGCGCCCCTCGAGCACGCCGGCCTCGATCAGCGTCCAGGGGGCGTGGCAGATCGCGGCAACCGGCTTGCCGGCGTCGACGAACTCCTTGACGAACCGGACGGCGTCCTCGTCGGTGCGAAGCGTGTCGGGGTTCGCCACTCCCCCGGGGAGCACCAGGCCGTCGTAGTCCGACACCTGGCGCCTGCGCGAACGTGGTGTCCACCTCGAACGCGTCACCCTTGTCCAGGTGGTTGAAGGCCTGGGCCTTGCCCGGCTCCATCGAGACGAGGACCGGCGTGCCGCCGGCGGCCTTGACGGCCTCCCACGGCTTCTCGAGCTCCACCTGTTCGATGCCCTCGTTGGCCACGGCGAAGGCGATGGTCTTGCCCTCCAGAGGTGTCGATGTCATGACGCTCCTTCCAGGTTGACGGTGCCGGAGTCTCCGGAGTTGGGGGTGTTGCCGGTCACGCGGGCCTTGACCATGTCGAGGGTCATCGCGACGCGGCCCGGGCTGTCCCAGTACTGCGCGGACTCGCCCGACACCTTGACGACGACGACCGACGGGTCGTCCTGGCCCTCGGGGAACCACGCCTCGGTGAAGGTGTTCCACAGCTCCTTCTTCTTCTCGGCGTCGTCGACGACGGCGGCGGAGCCGGTGAGCGACAGCCAGGAGGTGGTGCCGGAGAAGGAGACGTTGACGTGCGGACGGTTGGTGAGGTTGCGCACCGTCTCGGACTGGTGGCCCGCGATGAACCAGGCGTCGCCGTCGAACTCGGCGTCCTGGGTCGTCATCGGGGCGGCGTGCAGGCTGCCGTCGTCGGCAGTGGTGACGAACATGCAGGTCCGGACGTCCTTCATGATCGAACGGACGGTATCGAGCGTGCCCGGGTCAGGGCTGGTATGCGGGTTCTCAGTCATGCGAGTCCCCTACCCGCTCCTCTTCCGACCAATCCTGCTGTTCCCGGGTCGCATGGACCGCCACGACCCTGGGTGAGTTGGCAGGTGGCATACAGGCGTACCTCACGATTCGGCACTATTGCGGTGCCGGTAACCTCCGCGAAACCCGCCGACCGGTAGGTTGCGCCCATGACCGACGCACCCGCGGACCCGCGGCGAGACTCGGGCGCCGTGGACGCCCCGCGGGCCACCGACGCTCCGACGACTCCCCCGCCCAAGAGCGGCCAGCCCATGGTCCAGGTGACCTCGGTCAACAAGCACTTCGGTGAGCTGCACGTCCTCAAGGACATCGACCTCACGGTGGGCAAGGGCGAGGTCGTCGTCGTGCTCGGGCCGTCGGGTTCCGGCAAGTCCACGCTCTGCCGCACCATCAACCGGCTGGAGACCTTCGAGTCGGGCTCGATCGCCATCGACGGCCAGCCGCTTCCCGAGGAAGGCAAGGAGCTGGCCCACCTGCGCGCCGACGTCGGCATGGTGTTCCAGAGCTTCAACCTCTTCGCGCACAAGACGATCCTCGAGAACGTCACGCTCGGCCCCATGAAGGTCCGCAAGCAGAAGAAGGGCGACGCGGAGAAGCGCGCCAGGGAGCTGCTCGAGCGGGTAGGGGTGGCGCACCAGGCCGAGAAGTACCCCGCGCAGCTCTCCGGGGGACAGCAGCAGCGCGTGGCGATCGCCCGCTCACTGGCCATGGACCCCAAGGTCATGCTCTTCGACGAGCCGACCTCCGCGCTGGACCCGGAGATGATCAACGAGGTCCTCGACGTCATGACCCAGCTGGCGAAGTCCGGCATGACGATGATCGTCGTCACGCACGAGATGGGCTTCGCCCGCCGCGCGGCCGACCGGGTGGTCTTCATGTCCGACGGCCAGATCGTCGAGGACGCCACGCCGGAGACGTTCTTCACCAACCCGACGTCCGACCGCGCCAAGGACTTCCTCGGGAAGATCCTCACGCACTGAGCCGCGGGCCGGTCGAGCCGCTCACCACGCCACCCCAGATCACGCCCACGAACCAGGGCACAACAGGGAGGAACAACCAGGATGAAACTCGGACGGATCAGCGCCGCCACGGTGGCGGCGCTCGCCGCCATCGGCCTCGCGGCCTGTGGCAGCGGCACGCCCGGAGGCTCGACCGGAGGAGGCGGCGGCGCCACCGGCGGCGGAGGTGGAGAGGCGGTCAAGGTCGGCATCAAGTTCGACCAGCCCGGCATGGGCCTGAAGGAAGGCTCGACCTACTCCGGCTTCGACGTGGACCTCGCCAACTACATCGCCAAGGAGCTGAACTACACCCCGACCTTCGTCGAGGCGGTCTCCTCGCAGCGCGAGACCCTCCTCAAGACCGGTCAGGTGAAGTACATCGTCGGCACCTACTCCATCACCGACGCCCGCAAGAAGGACGTCGACTTCGCCGGGCCCTACTTCATCGCCGGCCAGGACCTGCTCGTCCGCGCCGACGACACGTCCATCACGGGCCCCGACTCGCTGTCCGGCAAGAAGCTCTGCTCGGTCAAGGGCTCGACCTCGGCAGTCAACGTCCAGAAGAAGGTGCCGGGCGTCAACCTGCAGGAGTACAACACCTACACGCTGTGCGTCGACGCCCTCAAGGCGAAGAACGTCGACGCGCTGACGACGGACAACACGATCCTCGCCGGCTACGCGGCCCAGGCCGCCAACAAGGGCCAGCTCAAGGTCGTCGGCCAGACGTTCTCCACGGAGAACTACGGCGTGGGCCTCCCCAAGGGCGACACCGCCCTGTGCCAGAAGGTCACCGACGCGATCACAAAGTGGATCAGCTCCGGTGACTGGCAGAAGGCGGTCGAGAAGAACCTCGGCCCCTCGGGCTTCAAGCCCGGTGCCGGCAACCCGCCGACGCCCGCCGCGTGCGGCGCCTCGAGCGGCGCCACCGGCTGATCCCGAGCACGACCTCCTGGGTATGCCGCCCGCTCACCGGGCGGGCGGCATACCTCTTCGGCTGGTTCTGACCTGACCCGACCTGGCAAGACCGCCGACACCGCACCGACGAGAGGGCCGACGAGCCGCATGGGTGAGCTGCTGTCCCAGTACAACGTCTTCGCCGCCTTTGGCATGACGTTGCTGCTGACGTTCTTCTCGGCCATCGGGGCCCTGGTCATCGGGACGGTGGTGGCGGTCCTCCGGGTGTCGCCGGTGCCGCTGTTCCAGCGGGTCGGCGCGCTCTACGTCAACATCGTGCGCAACACCCCGCTGACGCTGATCATCATCGCCTGCAACATCGTCATGATCGTCAATCTGGGGCTGAGCTTCAGCGACGACCTGGCCCGCAACAACATCATCTGGGCGATCATCGGGCTCTCGATCTACCACGCCGCGTTCGTCTGCGAGTCGCTGCGCAGCGGCGTCAACACGGTGCCCCCGGGCCAGGCGGAGGCGGCCCGGTCGGTGGGGCTCACCTTCGGCCAGAGCCTGCGGGAAGTCATGCTGCCGCAGGCGTTTCGCGGGGCCATTACGCCGCTGGGCAACACGCTGATCGCGCTCACCAAGAACACCACGGTGGCGACGGCCATCGGGGTCGCCGAGATCGCCGGCCTGCAACGAGAGATGACGGAGTTCCGGTCGGACCTCGCCCTGCTCATCCTCGCTGTCGTCGCCATCGGGTTCGTCATCATCACCCTCCCGATGGGGCTGTTGACCAGCTACCTGTCGAGCCGGCTGGCGGTGAAGCGATGAGCACGTCCGTCCTCTTCGACGCTCCGGGCCCCAGGTCCCGGGCGCGCCACCGCATCGCCGGCATCGTCGGCGGGATCGTGCTGGTCGCGTTCCTCGTCTTCGCGCTGTTGCAGCTCGGCAACAAGGGCAACCTCACCGGCGACAAGTGGGGCATGTTCGTCGGTGTCCGGGTCAACGACATCGACGCGAACGTCTGGGTCGACTACCTGCTGCCCGGCCTGCTCAACACCCTCAAGGCCGCGGCCATCTCGATCGTGCTCGCCGGCATCTTCGGCTTCGTCTTCGGCATCGGCCGGATGTCGCAGGTCGCGGCGGTCCGCTGGTTCTGCGCGGTGGTGGTGGAGTTCTTCCGCTCCGTGCCGGTCCTCGTCATGATGCTCGGCGCGTTCTACTTCTACTCGTTCAACAACATCTTCGTCGCCGACGTCAACCCGCTCGCCGCCGTGGTGACCGGGCTGACGCTCTACAACGGGTCGGTGGTGGCCGAGCTGCTGCGCTCCGGCGTCGGCAGCCTGCCCAAGGGACAGTCCGAGGCGGGGCTCGCGATCGGCCTGACCCGCGGTCAGACGCTGCGGGCGATCCAGCTGCCGCAGGCGGTCACGGCCATGCTGCCGGCCCTCGTCGGGCAGCTGGTCGTCGTCCTCAAGGACACCGCTCTCGGCCAGATCATCACCTACAACGAGCTTCTGACCAACTATCAGCGGATCGGCTCGACGTGGGGCAACATCGTCCCCGCGATGATCGTCATCGCGGCGATGTACATCGTCATCAACTACGCCCTCACGACGGCAGCGGGGCGGCTCGAGGGCCGGCTGCGTCGCCGTGGCCGGGCCACGATCGGCGGGGGCGGCGGCGAAGCGGTCCCGCTGGTCATGGCGGGCGGCGTGGAGCTGTCCGAGGCCGAGGTCCCGGGCGAGGACCTCGCGGAGCCCAGCGGCCGGCGCTGACCCCGGGCGCTGACAGCGGGCGCTGCACTGGGATCCAGGCTCCCCCGGTTGGACTCGAACCAACAACCTGCCGATTAACAGTCGGCTGCTCTGCCAATTGAGCTACAGGGGACCGCGTCGTCTGGTCGGACGGGCGCGGGGAAACGTTAGCAACTCGTGGGCGGGATCGGAGAATCCGCCACCGGGACGGGCAGGCCTACGACCGGCCCACCTGCTCGCGCAGCCACGCCAGGGTGCTGGCGGACACGGCCGCGACCTCCTCGTCCGGCTGGACCCCGCGTCCGAGGACCACCTGCTCGACGAGGTCACCGGTGCGCAGGTCCTGGCGGATGACCGCTCGACCGGTCCGGCGGCCGCGGAGCGGCAGCTCCTCGCCGAGGACGACGGTCGCCTGGACGCGCTCGCGCAGGGTCTGCAGGAACACCCGCTCCCGCAGGCCGTCGCCGAGCCGCCACTGCCCCGGCCGGCTGCGGTCGGCCCACGTCACGGTCAACGTGGACGCCTCGCGGCTCCACGACCCGGCGTCCACCTCGTGCCAGGGTCGCGACCAGACCAGGCCCTCTCCTGCGGACCGGCCGAGGTCGACCAGCGCGAGATGGTAGGTCTCCGCCACCAGCCACGCCCGGGAGTCGGCGTCCGGCGCTGCCGACAGCACCTTCCCGCCGTCGCCCTCGCTCAGAGCGGCGAGGACCTCGCTGGGCACCTCGTCGGGTCGGCGGCCCTTCAGGGACAACCGCATCAGCTCTCCTCCTGGTCGCGAAGGTCGGCGAGCTCGCGCTGCAGCCCCTGCAGGCGCAGCCCCAGCTCGCGTTGGACGGTCGGGTCGGGCTCCGGCGTGCTGTCCAGCCGGCGCAGCTGGCTCAACGCGTCGGAGACCTGGCGGGTCAGCCCGACCTCGCGCAGCCGGGTGACGAGCGACGACGCATACCGCCGGCTCGGCAGCCCGGTGGCGCGGTCGGGGGTCACCGGCAGCGGCGCGACCGCCAGCTCGGCGACCAACGGCTGCACGGCCGCCGGGGCGGCCTCGACCACCGCATCGGTCCACGCGGCGGTCGTGCCCGCGGGACGTCCGGCGGCCACCACGGCATCCCACACCGACCGGTGCGCCGGGGCACTGAACGACGCGCCGTCGAGGCGGTCGAGCTCACCGGGTTCGAGCAGGGCCGGCTGCTGGAGCACGACCTGGAGCAGCTGCCGCTCGGCGATGACCACGGGGTCGCGCAGGTCCGGCCGCGGCAGGGTGTCGCGCAGCTCGCCGGCGGTCGGCTCCAGCTGCGCCTCGGTCGGCTCAGGGTGACGACGGGTTTCGTATGCCGGCTTGCTGCCGGCCTTGCCGGCGCGGGCCACCTCGGCGGTGACCGGCTCGACCTCGACGCCGAGCAGCCCGGCGAGGACGCGGGCGTACTCCGGCCGCAGCGACTGGTCGCGGATGCTGGCCACGATGGGGGCGGCCGCGCGCATGGCCTGGACCCGGCCCTCGGCGGTGTCGAGGTCGTAGCGCCCGATCGTCGTCCGCACCGCGAACTCGAACATCGGGACGGCGTCCTCGACCAGCGCGCGCACCGCGTCCGGTCCGTCGGCCTGGCGCAGCTCGCACGGGTCCATCCCCGACTTCGCGACCGCGACGAACGACTGGGACGCCCAGCGCTGGTCCTCGCCGAACGCCCGCATCGCCGCCTTCTGCCCGGCCGCGTCGCCGTCGAAGGTGAAGATGACCTTGGACGGCGTGAGGTCGGCCTCGTCGCGCATGATCCGGCGCAGCATCTTGATGTGGTCGACACCGAAGGACGTGCCGCACGTGGCGATGGCGGTCTCGACGCCGGACAGGTGGCAGGCCATGACGTCGGTGTAGCCCTCGACGACCACCGCCGTCCGGTCGCGGGCGATGGCCTTCTTCGCCGCGTCCAAGCCGTAGAGGACCGTCGACTTCTTGTAGATGGCCGTCTCCGACGTGTTGAGGTACTTCGCCTCGATGCGGTCATCGTCGTAGAGGCGGCGCGCACCGAAGCCGACACAGTCGCCGGTGATGTCGCGGATCGGCCACACCAGACGCCCGCGGAACCGGTCGTAGAGCCCGCGGGAGCCGCGTCCGGCGAGACCAGCCGCGACCACCTCGTCGTCCTGGAAGCCCTTGGCCCGGAGGTGCCGGACGAGGTCCTCGCCGCCGCGCGGCGCATACCCGACGCCGAAGAGCGTGGCCGCCGCGCTGTCGAACCCGCGGGTCGCGCATGAAGTCGCGGCCGGCCCGGGCGGCGGCGTTGCCGGTGTCGAGGAGCTGCTCCGCGTAGTACTCCTGGGCGACCCGGTGGGCCTCGACCAGCCGGGCGCGGCGCCCGATCCCGACGTCGTCGCGCCGGCCGGTGCCGCCGTCCTCGTGACGGACCTCCATGCCGATCCGGACGGCCAGCCGCTCGACGGCCTCGGTGAAGGTCAGGTGCTCGACCTTCTGGACGAACGAGATGGCGTCGCCGCCCTCGCCACAGCCGAAGCAGTAGTAGTGGTTCGTCGTCGGGTTGACGTTGAAGGACGGGCTCTTCTCGTCGTGGAACGGACAGAGCCCCACCAGGCTGCTGCCGGAGCGCCGGAGGGTGACGTGCTCACGGATGACCTCCTCGATCGAGGTCCGCTCCTTGAGCGTGGCGAGATCCTCGGCCACGATCCGTCCCACCACGATCCGAGTCTAGGTCGGCGCCCGGGCCTCCTTCGGGCCCGCCGCACAGGTCAGCCGGCCGAGACCGCCGGGACCACGACGTTGGTCCCCTCCGCGGTGATGCGGACGCCGGTCGGGACGACGTCCGCGCGGCGGAGGACGACGCCCGCGGGGAGCCCCTGGACCGGCACTTCGATGCCGCTGAACTGCCCGCGTAACGCGGCCGGCAGCGACTGCGCGGTGATCTGCCGACCGCCGAGCGTCAGCGCCTGGGCGTCGACGAGCAGCTTGCCGCCCTCGACCTTCGGAACCAGGTCCAGCGTCAGCGGGAGGCCGAGCACGTTCCCGGAGGCCTTGACGGTGGAGCCGGTGACGGCGAGCTGCACCGTCAGCCCGGTGTTGTCCTTCACGACCTTCTCGAGAGAGGCGGCCGGGATCGTCGCGGCGATGGTCGCGTGTCCCGCGGACGGCTGCTGACCGGCCGGGGGCCGGATGGTGACTTGGGTCGCGTCGACGGCGACGTCCGTCACCGGGACCCCCTCGAGCGTCGCACCGGCGGCCGACGCCGTCACCTCGCCGAGGGTGCCGCCCAGCAGCTGGGTGAGGAACGGGAAGCCCTTGATGTCGACGACCGGCGGCTGAGTGGTCGCCACGCTCTGCGCGACGACACCGACCGCATACTCCTCGGCCCGCGACTCGGCGTAGCGGTCCCCGGCGACGAGCCCGCCCACCACCACGACCCCGAGGACGACGAGACCGCCGACGGTCTTGGCTGCGCTCACCGGCACACGCTACGGGGTCGACCCGTCGTCATTCTCAGGACCGAGCCATCAGCGCCAGGGCCCGGCCGTCGGTGAGGGAAGCCACCTGGTCGACGACGACCCGAAGCCGTGCCGCGTCGTCGCCGGCCGCCTGATGGTCGGCGCGCAGGTCGTCGTCGAGGCGGTCCGGGTCGGCGGCGAACCAGCGGACCAGCTCCGCCACGACGTCACGCTGGTGCGTCATGATCCCGACCCGGTTCTCCGCGAACATCACGAAGTGGGCCGCCAGAGCCTTGAGCACCGCCGTCTCCGCCCGTACCTCGTCGGGGACGACGAGGTGTGCGTCGTAGCGCGTCAACGGGCCGGCGCCGTGCTTCTCGCGGGTGGCCCGCTCGACCGCGAGGACGAACCGCCCGATCAGCCGGCTGGTCATGTCCTTGAGGGTCGCCAGGTCGCCGCGCGTGCCGTCGAACGCTCGCGGGATCGCCCCGGTGGCCAGCAGCCGGTCGAGGGCGCGGGCGAAGTCGTCCTCGTCGAGGTCGGGCGCGTACGCCGACCGGGCCACGCCGTAGGCGACGGCGACGTCCCGCGGTGAGTGCAGCAGCCGGGGGTCGATGGTGCGGGAGGCGATGGCGTCCTCGATGTCGTGGACGGAGTAGGCGACGTCGTCGGACCAGTCCATGACGTCGGCCTCGATGCAGCGCACTCCCGGGTCGACGCCCTCCCGGAACCACTCGTACACCGGGCGATCCGTCGCATACACGCCGAACTTCGTTGTCTCCCATACCGACTCGCCGCGGGCCCACGGGTACTTCGTGGCAGCATCGAGGCTGGCCCGGGTGAGGTTGAGGCCGGCGGGGCGCCCGTCCGGGTGCCAGCGCTTGGCCTCGAGACGGGTGAGGATCCGCAACGTCTGGGCGTTGCCCTCGAACCCGCCGATGTCCGCCGCGATGGCGTCGAGGGCCTCTTCGCCGTTGTGCCCGAACGGGGGGTGGCCGAGGTCGTGGGCGAGACATGCCGTGTCGACGAGGTCGGCGTCGCAGCCGAGCGCCGCCCCGAACTCGCGCCCGATCTGGGCGACCTCGAGGGAGTGGGTGAGGCGGTTCCGGGCGAAGTCGTCGCTGCCCGGCTGCACCACCTGCGTCTTGGCCGACAGCCGGCGCAGCGCGGCCGAGTGGATGAGCCGCGCCCGGTCCCGCGCGAAGTCGTCCCGGTCCGCCCGCTTCAGCGCCGGGTCCTCGGCAACCCATCGCTCGCGGTCCCGCGCGCCGTAGCTGCCGGACGTGCTCACGGGTCTGAATGTATGCGGTTCGCGCGCCCCTTCCCTGTGGGAGGCTGCGGCCATGCTGATCTCGACGATGAACGACCTCCCCGGCCACGACGTCACCGAGGTGCTGGGCGAGGTGACCGGACTGACGGTTCGCTCGCGCAACGTCGGCGCGCAGCTCGGCGCCGGGTTCAAGTCGATCGTCGGCGGTGAGCTCAAGGGGCTGACCAAGCAGCTGATGCAGACGCGCGAGGAGGCCATGGAGCGCCTCGTCGACGCGGCGCGGGCCCGCGGCGCCGACGCGATCCTCGCCATGCGGTTCGACGCGAACGAGGTAGGACAGGGCTACCAGGAGGTCGTGGCCTACGGCACCGCAGTCAAGCTCACCCGGCGGGGCTGACCCCCGGTCGGACCGCCCCAGCCGCGCGCCCGGCCTACTGGCAGTTAGGCGCCGATCCGGCAGATATCTCTGCCGGATCACCGTGTTCTTGCCAAGGGCAGGGGCCGGCGGTCTCGGCGGGTCTCGGCCGGTCAGCGGTCGGCGCGGACCCGGACCAGATGACCGACGACGCCGGGGACCCAGCCGGTCTCGCCGTTCATCCAGCGGGCCGCGACGAGGTTGCCCGGCACGACGACGAAGTCGTCCTTGCCCCCGGCGACGGCCAGGTCGGTCCCGAACGCGTCCGTGACGCGCGACCAGCTGAGGTCGGTGGTGCGGTGGAGGTGCTCCCCGATGGCGATGGCGAACCGCTCGACGATGTCCCGCTCGTCTTCACGGTCGCCCTTGCGAGCGTCCCGCCACGACGTGAGCGCTGCGTCGAACGCCGCGCCGAGCGCCGCGAGGTCCGTCACGTCGAGGCCGGCCTTCTCGACGGCAGCTCGCCCGGTCGCCAGGCGCTGCTGCTCTTCCACCCCGAGCCGCTCGATGGCCGGGCGGAGCGGCAGCTCGGCGTCTTCGGGGTCGGCCTCGGCAACCATCGACGGCCGCGGGGCACTGGGCTCCGCCGCGTCAGCGGACTTCCGTGAGAACCACGCCACTTCACCAGCCTAGTCCGGCCCCGACCGCTCAGGCCGAGGCCGACTCCTCCAGGTGGACGGCCATCGGCTTCTGCCGAGAGGTCAACTTCGGCCGTTCTCCGACCTCGCATACCGGCCGAAGCTGACCTCTCGCCGGGACGCCGAAGGCCGCTGCGGCCCCGCGAGGGGCTGGCGCGGGCGGCGCCAGAGGGGCCGCTGGCCGACCGCTCAGGCGGACGCCGCGGCCGCTGCGACGGCCGCCCGTTCGACCCACTTGGGCGTCACCCCGTAGCGCTGGCTCGGGATCAGCCGGCCGGCCGCGCAGTCCTCCACGAGCTGGGCCATCCGCTTGTCGTTCGTCGCCTGCTGCCGCGCCGACTGCACCCAGCTGATGCAGATCTTCCGATAGCTCGGGGTCGTCTCGGCCCAGAAGGCTGCGGCCGCCGGGTTGGCGGCGAGCTGCGCGGCATACGCCTCGGGAAGGGCGAGGAGGCCGCTCTGCTCGTAGCTGTAGATCGCCTGCCGGTCCGCACGGCGGGCCTCCCACGCGGCGATGCCGGCGGGCCACATCCGACCTTCTCGGGTGAGCCGCTCGACGAGGTCGAGGTTGACCCGGCTCCAGGTGCTGGTCTTCTTGCGGGGCGTCCAGCGCTGCCGCCGGGTGTCGTCGTCGATGCCCTCGGCTCGCGAGTCGATCCACCCGAAGCACAGCGCCTCTGGGACGGCCTGCTCCCACGTCAGCCCGCGGTCGGCGACGTGCCGCTTGTTGAGGCCCATCCACAGCTCGGTCTCGGACTCGTGGTGCTCCACGAGCCAGGCGCGGAAGTCCTCCGGCCCGTCGAAGAACAGCGCGGGCTTCTCGGGCGTGCCACCGTGCCGGAAACCCATGTCGGGACCCTAGCGGCGACCACCGTCACCCGCCGGAGTGGTGCTCCTCCGCGGCGGCGACCTCGGCGGCGTGCTCGGGCGAGAGCTCCCGCGACGTCCAGCCAGCCCTCGGGCAGGACCACGTGTCGGGGGCTACCGGCCCTGCCCGCGCGGCCCTTCCGCGGGCTCCCCCGGCCACGGCGCGTCGGGGTCGAGACCGTCGAGCAGCCGGTCCAGCGCCGCGAGCGAGTCGACGAGGGCGAGCGAGCTGCGCACGGTCCCGCCGGCCGGGAACCCCTTGAGGTACCACGCGATGTGCTTGCGGATGTCGCGGCAGCCGCGTCCCTCGTCGCCGTAGAACTCCACCAGGTATGCCGCGTGCCGGCGCAACGTCGCGGTCACCTCGCCGAGGCCGGGCCGCAGCCGGGCCGGCGACCCCGCGAACCCCGCGGCCAGGTCGGCGAACAGCCAAGGCCGGCCGAGGCAGCCACGCCCGACGACGACCCCGTCGCAGCCGGTCTCCTCGACCAGCCGGAGCGCGTCCTCGGCCGACCAGATGTCGCCGTTGCCGAGGACCGGCACCTCGGTCACCGTCTCCTTGAGCCGCCTGATGGCCGTCCAGTCGGCGGTTCCGGAGTAGGCCTGCGCGGCCGTCCGCGCGTGCAGCGCGACCGCTGCGGCGCCTTCCTCCTGCGCGGCGAGGCCGGCCTCGAGGTAGGTGAGGTGCGTGTCGTCGATGCCCTTGCGCATCTTGACGGTGACGGGGACGTCGCCGCGGGCGCCCTCCTCGACGACGGCCCCGACCACGGCGCGGAACAGGTCGCGCTTCCACGGCAGCGCGGAGCCCCCGCCCTTGCGGGTCACCTTGGGCACCGGGCAGCCGAAGTTGAGGTCGATGTGGTCGGCCCGGTCCTCGCTGACGAGCAGCCGGGCCGCCGCTCGAGCCGTCGCGGGGTCCGTGCTGTAGAGCTGCACCGACCGCGGGTGCTCCTCGGGGTCGTGCTCGATCAGCCGCATCGTCTCGGCGTTCCGCTCGACCAGGGCCCGCGACGTGATCATCTCGCTGACGTAGAGCGCCGAGTCGCCGCGGCCGCCCTCCGAGGCGAGCTCCCGGCACAGCCGCCGGAACGCCCGGTTGGTGATCCCCGCCATCGGCGCGAGGACGACCGGCGACCCGATGGTGTGCCGGCCGATCCGCAGCGGGGGCGCGAGGGTCGCGGTGCTGGTCATGGCTGGTCCAGTGTCCCATCCGCCACGCCCCGGACGAACTCGAGCAGCAACGCCGTGACCTCGTCCGGTCGGTCGAACCCGACGAAATGGCCGGCGCTCGCAACCCGGACGACCCGCCCCTGCGGTGCGGTCCGCGCATACCGGCCGGCGTCGAGCATGAGCTGGTCGTACGCACCGCCGGCGACCAGCACCGGACAGCGGACCTCGCGCAGCTGGTGCGGGCCGCAGTGCGACATGACGTCCCGCCAGGCGGCGCGGGTGGGGGTCAGCCAGTACCCGCCGGCGACGACCGGCTCGACGAGGTCCGGTGCGTAGAGCCGGGCGAGGACGCGGTTGTTGACCCGGGTCATCCGGTCGGGACCAGCGCGCTCGGTGAGCACCGCAATGGCTCGGTATGCCGCGGCACCGGCACCGCGCGGGGTGGCCGCGGCGCCGAGGAGCACGAGGCCGTGAAGGCGACGCGGGTAGGTGGCGGCATAGGTGGCCGCGACGTAGCCGCCCAGGGAGTGACCTGCCAGCACGACCCGGTCGACGGCCGGTTCCGCCTCGACCGCGGCCGCGACGGCGCTCACCGCACGGTCGAGGGTGAACGGCTCGGCGGAGCGGGCACCGTGGCCGGGCAGATCCGGCACGAGCACCTCGAGCCAGTCGCCGATGTCCGGCTCCGCGGCGAGCCGGCTGACCTGGGGCGCCCACTGCGCGGCCGACAGCCGGGACCCGTGCACGAGGACGAGCCGGGTGTGGCGGCGGGTCGTCACAGCCAGCCGTTCTCCTCGGCGATCCGGACGGCGTCGGCCCGGTTGCGGGCGCCGGTCTTGCCGATGGCGGCGGAGAGGTGGTTGCGGACGGTGCCCTCGGACAGGAACACCGTGGAAGCGATGTCGCTGACGCTGCCGCCGTCGCGGGCCGCGCGCAGCACCTCGGTCTCCCGGACCGTCAGCGGGGACTCGCCGACGGCCAGGCTGTCGGCGGCGAGGGTGGGGTCGACGACCCGCAGGCCGGAGTTGACCCGGCGCACCGCGTCGGCCAGCTGGCGGGCCGGGGTGTCCTTGACGACGAACCCGTTGGCGCCGGCCATGAGCGCGCGGCGTAGGAACCCCGGGCGCCCGAACGTCGTCACGATGACCACCTTCACCTCGGGCAGCGCGGCTCGCAGCTCGCGGGTGGCCTCGATGCCGTCCAGTCCGGGCATCTCGACATCGAGCAGCGCGACGTCCGGGTTGGACTCGCGCGCTGCGGAGACGACCTCGTCCCCGCGGCCGACTTCGGCCACCACCGTCATATCCGGCTCGAGCTCGAGCAGGGTGGCGAGAGCGCCGCGGACGAGGGCCTGGTCGTCGGCGAGAAGGAGCCGGATGGTCACCGAGGCGTCTCGACCGGCTCGGGAGCTGGGGCGGTCCCGAGGGCCGGCGCGGCTGGGGCCTTGGCTGCCACGAGGCTGAGCCGGAACCCACCCGACGGCGGTGTCTCGACGAGGACCTGCGCGCCCTCCGCGACGGCGCGTTCCCGCAGGCCGCTGAGGCCGTGGCCGTCCCGCACCACGGACCTCCCAGCGGAGTGGGCGGAGCCGGCGGAGCGCATACCGCGCCCGTCGTCGGCGATGGTGATCCGGTCGGGGGCGAGGGTCACCGTGCACCGCGACGCGGCGCTGTGGCGGACGACGTTGGTCACCCCCTCCCGCAGGGTCCAGGCGAAGAGCTCGCGCAGCTCGGACGGCACGTCGTCGGTGGACCCGGGCAGGTCGGCGGTGATCTCGGCGGCCCGGAGGGCCGAGCGGGCCCGCGCCAGCTCGGCCGGCAGGCTGATCTCCCGGACGCCGTCGACCGTGCTCCGGACGTCGGCGAGGGCGTCGCGCGAGAGGCGCTGGATGTCGGCGATCTCGGCCCGGGCCCGCTCGGGGCTGACGTCGACGAGCCGGTCGGCGAGCTCCGCCTTGACGGCGATGACGGTGAGGGAGTGGCCGAGGATGTCGTGCAGGTCGCGGGCCATCCGGGCGCGCTCCTGGTCCACCATGAGCAGCGCGTTCTCCTCACGGGCAGCGAGCAGGTCGCGGCTGCGGCGCATCGCCGTCCACATGCCGAAGACCGCGAAACTGGCCAGCAGGACGGACAGGGCGATGCCGTCTGCTCCCTGCCAGCCGGGCACCGTGCGAGCCAGGGCCTCGGCGCCGAGAGCCAGGACGGCCGCCAGCGGAAGCGGCGAAGCGACGCGGCAGCAAGGTGATGCCGGCCACGGCGACGTAGACGGCCGTGGCGAGCCCATCCTGGCGGAGGGTGAGGACGACCAGCGCGCCGATGGCGAACAGACCCCCGAGGATGCCCAGCGCTCCCGGCTTGACTTCGCGCCACAGGGCGCCGTCGTGGCGGTAGGGGCGGCCCCACGTGAACGACCAGACGTAGAGGAAGCAGAACCCCGCGAGCGCGCAGAGCCCGACCCAGCCGGCCATCGTCTCCCGAGCGTCCCAGCCGGCTACGGCGGCGGGCGCGAGGAACAGCAGCCAGACCCCGGCGCCCAGTGCGGCGTACCAGTTGAACCTGGTCTCGTACTGGACGACGGGGTCGGACACGGTCACGAAAATACTCCGGGAGCGGGCGCGGTCAGACCCGCGCGGTGTCCTTGCGGAACCGCCAGATCGCGCCGCCGGCGAAGATCACCAGCCAGGCGACGACGTTGAGCACCCAGCTCCACTGGAAGGCGTCGCCGGTCAGCGGCGCGTGGGCCAGCGACGGAGATGCCGTACATCGGCGTGAACTGCGCGATCTTCTGCAGCGTCGACCCGTCCTCGAGCGGGACGAACAGCCCGCCGGCGAAGGCCAGGATCGCAAGGCCAGGGCCGATGATCTGCATGACGTTCTCGCTCGGCAGCAGGTAGCCCATGAACAGGCCGAACGCCGCGAACACCAGCGACCCGGCCCAGGCGATCAGCGCGGTGGCGACCCACAGGCCGACGGTGTCCATGCTGGCGCCTTGGTGAAGACCCCGAAGACGAAGACGACGAGGACCGCCAGGGCGCCGAGCACCATCGCCGTGAGCAGCTTGACCAAGACGTAGACCACCGGCGATAGCGGGGTCAGCCGCAGCTGGCGGCTCCAGCCCTGCGGCTCGTTCCGTGGCGACCATCGCGCCGCCGCCGGTCGTGGCGATCATGGCGCCGTAGAGCGGCCATCGAGATCATGATGTAGGCCGCGACGTTGCCCCGGCCGGCGTTCTGGTCGGCGTAGTTCTGCGAGACGCCGAAGATGAAGTAGAAGACCGCCGGCATGACCAGGGTGAAGATCATGCGTGCGGCGGTTGCGGAGCACCCGCCGCAGCTCGATCCGCAGCAGGGTGGGGTTGAACCCGCCCATCGGCGGGACGCGGCGCTCGGTGCGGGCGACGTATGCGGCCTCCGCGGCGCCGCTGGCGACGCTGGTCATGACTGCTCCTGTTCGATGGTCGTGGTGTCCTGCGCGTCCTGGGCGTCGGCGGTCAGGGCGATGAAGGCGTCCTCGAGGCCGCGCGACTCGATCTCGAGGTCGCGGGCGTCGGTCTGGGTGAGCAGGTAGCGGGCGACGGCGTCGGAGTCCTTGGAGTGGATGAGCACGGTGTCGCCGCGCAGCTCGACCGAGTCGGCGCGCGGGTACCGCCTCGAGCTGCTGCGGTGGTCGACGCCCGGCAGGGTGGCGCGGACGGTCCGGCCGGCGGCCATGGCCTTGATCTGGGCGGCGGTGCCGTCGGCGACGATCTGGCCCTGCCGCACGAGGATGATGCGGTCGGCGTACTCGTCGGCCTCCTCGAGGTAGTGCGTCGCGAAGAGGATGGTGCGCCCGCGGGTGGCGTCCTGGCGGATGGCCGCCCAGAAGTCGCGCCGCCCCGTGACGTCCATGCCGGTGGTCGGCTCGTCGAGGATGAGCAGCTCCGGGTCGGACAGCAGGGCCATGGCGAACCGCAGCCGCTGCTGCTGGCCGCCGGAGCACTTGGCGACCCTGCGGTCGCCGATGTCGGCGATGCCGGCGCGCTTCAGCACCTCGTCGACCGAGACGTGGTGCGACGAAGAGCGAGCCGGTCAGCTCGAGGGTCTCGCGGACGGTGATGTCCTTGAGCAGCCCGGCGGTCTGCATGACGGCGGCGACGAGGCCGTGGGCGATGGCGCTGCGCGGGGTCTGCCCGAAGACGGTGACGGAGCCGGCGGTGGGCTCGGAGAGGCCGAGGATCATGTCGATCGTCGTCGTCTTGCCGGCGCCGTTCGGGCCGAGGAAGGCGACGATCTCGCCCGGGCGGATGTCCAGGTCGATCCCGCGGACGGCGTGGACGGAGCCGAAGTCCTTGCGGAGCCCGGTCGCGGAGATCGCGAGGTCGCTCGTTCCCCCGAGCGCGCCCGGCGTGGACGTGGTGGTCGTCGTCGTCATGTCCTCAAGAATGGGCCGTCCGGCCGTGGTGGACGACGTTCCTTCGTCACGACTCGCCCATGACCGTTGTCATGGGCGCTGAGGTCGTCGTAGTAGCCCGCGCGAACCGTTGTGGGGAGCAAAATCGGCGTGCGAGCACCCATCACGCTCCCCACAAGCCCCTCAGGGGCCCGACGCCCGGGCGCGGCCGCCACTACTGCCATCAACGTCGCCGGTTGTGGGCTTCCGGCGATCTCGCCACCACTACTGGCATTGCGTCGGTTGTTGCGAGCGTCGAGGCGCACCCTGCTTCAGCAGCCGAGGAGGCGCTGCGCCAGGTACCCCTCGACCTGGTCGAGCGCGATCCGCTCCTGGCCCATCGAGTCGCGCTCGCGGATCGTCACCGCCTGGTCCTCGAGGGTGTCGAAGTCGACGGTGACGCAGAACGGCGTACCGATCTCGTCCTGCCGGCGGTAGCGCCTGCCGATCGCGCCGGCGTCGTCGAAGTCGATGTTCCAGTGCTGCCGCAGCTGCGCCGCGAGGTCGCGCGCCTTGGGCGACAGGTCGGCGTTGCGCGACAGCGGCAGCACCGCGGCCTTGACCGGCGCCAGCCGCGGGTCGAGCCGCAGCACGACCCGCTTGTCGACGCCGCCCTTGGTGTTGGGCGCCTCGTCCTCGGCGTAGGCGTCGACGAGGAACGTCATCAGCGAGCGGGACAGACCGGCCGCCGGCTCGATGACGTAGGGCGTGTAGCGCTCGCCCGTCGTCTGGTCGAAGTAGACCAGGTCGGTGCCGGAGTGCTGTGAGTGCGTCGTCAGGTCGAAGTCGGTGCGGTTGGCGATGCCCTCGAGCTCGCCCCACTCCGAGCCGGCGAAGTTGAACCGGTACTCGATGTCGACGGTGCGCTTCGAGTAGTGGGAGAGCTTCTCCTTGGGGTGCTCGAAGTGGCGCAGGTTGTCGGGGTCGATGCCGAGGTCGACGTACCAGGCGGTGCGCTCGTCGATCCAGTACTGGTGCCACGCCTCGTCCTCGCCGGGCTTGACGAAGAACTCCATCTCCATCTGCTCGAACTCGCGCGTGCGGAAGATGAAGTTGCCGGGCGTGATCTCGTTGCGGAACGACTTGCCGATCTGGGCGATGCCGAACGGCGGCTTGCGGCGCGACGAGTTCATCACGTTGAGGAAGTTGAGGAAGATGCCCTGCGCCGTCTCGGGCCGCAGGTAGTGCAGCCCCGACTCGTCCTCGACGACGCCGAGGTAGGTCTTGAGCAGGCCGGAGAACTGGCGCGGCTCGGTCCACTGCCCGCGCGTGCCGCAGTTGGTGCAGACGATCTCGGTCAGCGGGATGTCGTCCGCGTCGACGACGTCCCCGCTTTTGGCGCGCTTCTCGGCGACCGCCTCCTGGAGGTGGTCGGCGCGGAACCGCTTGTGGCACGAGAGGCACTCGACCAGCGGGTCGCTGAACGTCTCGACGTGGCCGGAGGCGACCCACGTCTCGCGCGGCAGGATGATCGAGGAGTCCAGGCCGACGACGTCGTCGCGCTGGGTGACCATCGCCTTCCACCACTGCCGCTTGATGTTGTCCTTCAGCTCCACACCGAGCGGGCCGTAGTCCCACGCCGACCGTGTGCCTCCGTAGATCTCACCGCTGGGGTAGACGAACCCGCGGCGCTTGCAGAGGCTCACGACGGTATCGACCGTGGTGCCGGGCGTGGTCAGACTGGCCATAGTGGGCAAGGTTATCCGCCGCCCGGAAAGCCGACTCGATGCCCCCGCGCAGCCCCTCGCATACCCTTGCGCGGGTGAGCCTGCCCTTCCGGTCGCGGGTGGAGCACGCCGCATACCCCGTGCTCGACCGCCTCGAGCGAGCTCCCCCGCCTGGTCCCGTTCGTCGATCGTGCTGGCCCTGCTCGTCGTCGGGATCCTCGTGCCGGGGTGGGGGTTCGTCGCAACCGCGCTGGTCGCCCTCGTCGTCGCGTTCCTCATCTACTACACTGGCCGCGGCTGACGATGCCCGAGCGGCTCATGCGCCTCGCCGTGCTGGCGATCATCGTCGCGGTGACCGTCGTCCAGGCGGTTCCCCGCCGCTGACCGATTTTGACAATCATTCTCATTATGAGTACAACCGAGGTATGCGACGCCCCGCCCTCCTCGCGCTACCGGCCTTGGTCGGCCCTCGCCGTGGTGTCCGGCTGTGGGTCCGGCATCGAACAGCGCGGCCGGTGGCGACCCGACCCCCGGCACCGTCTCGGTCGTCGCGTCGTTCTACCCCATCGAGTTCGCCGTGCGGCAGGTCGGCGGCGATCACGTGCGCCGTCACCAGCCTGACCAAGCCCGGTGCCGAACCGCACGACCTGGAGCTGAGCCCCCAGGACGTCGCCCGGGTCGCCGACGCGACGCTCGTGGTCTACGCCAAGGGATTCCAGCCGGCCGTCGACAGCGCGGTCGACCAGGAGGCGGCGGACCACGCCTTCGACGTCGCTCCCATCGCGAACCTCGACCTCGCCGCGCCGCCGGAGGACGAGGGCCCACCGGGTGCCGGCGCACCGCATACCGAGCCCTCCGACGACCCGACCGCGGCCAAGGACCCCCACTTCTGGCTCGACCCGCAGCGCTACGCGGCGGTCGTGACGGCCATCGCGCCAGCGGCTCGAGCAGGCCGACCCGGCCAATGCGACCGACCTACGCCGACAACGCCAAGGCGCTTCGCCGCCAAGCTGGCCGCCCTGGACGGTGAGTTCCGCACCACCCTCGCGTCCTGCGCCCGCACGCAGCTCGTCACCAGCCACGCCGCGTTCGGCTACCTCAGCGAGCGCTACGGGCTCACGCAGGTGCCGATCGCCGGCCTCTCCCCCGACGTCGAGCCCTCCGCCGCGCAGCTGGCCCAGGTCGCCGAGTTCGTCAAGGCCAACGGCGTCACGACGATCTACGCGGAGACCCTCGTCGAGCCGGCGTTCGCCGAGACCGTGGCGCAAGAGCACCGGCGCACAGCTGGCCACCCTCGACCCGATCGAAGGGCTGACCAGCACGTCCGCCGGCCGCGACTACCTTGAGGTGATGCGGTCAAACCTCGCCGTCCTCAAGGCCGGGCAGGGGTGCTCGGCATGACCGACCGCGGCCGCCTCCACCACCCCCATCGTCTCGCTGCGGGCGGCGACGTTCGGGTATGCGGACACCGCGGTGGTCCGGGACGTCACCCTCGACGTCTACCCCGGTGAGGTCGTGGCGATCCTCGGGCCGAACGGCGCCGGCAAGTCCACGGTCGTCAAGGGCCTGCTCGGCCTGAGCGACCGGCTCGGCGGCGAGGTCGACCTCTTCGGTACGCCGCTCGAGCGGTTCGCGCGGTCCGGGGACCACGCGCGGCTGGGCTACGTGCCGCAGCGGCACACCCTGTCCGGCTCGGTGCGGGCGACCGCGGAGGAGATCGTCGCCACCGGCCGCCTCGTGCGGCAGTCCTGGTTCGGCCGGCCGTCGCCCACCGACCGCCGCCTCATCGCGGGCGCCCTCGACGTCGTCGGGCTGGCCGACCGAGCGACGACCGACGTCAGCACGCTCTCGGGCGGCCAGCAGCGACGGGTGCTGATCGCGCGGGCGCTGGCCGCTCAGCCCGAACGTCCTCCTCATGGACGAGCCGACGGCGGGCGTGGACGCCGCGAACCAGCACGTGCTGGCCGAGGTGCTCGGCCGGCTGGCGGCACAGGGCGTGACCATGCTCGTCGTCACCCACGAGCTGGACGCGTTCGTCGACGTCGTCACCAGGGTCGTCGTCGTCGACCGCGGCCGGCTGACTTCGACGGACCGCGCGACGTGTTCCTGTCCCGGCAGGTCGAGGTCCTGCACGACCACCACACCCACCACCACGACGACGAGCTCACCGACCCACGACCGTCGCTCACCGGCAACGCCGAGGCCGGCCCGACGGGAAGGTCGCGATGACCTGCCCTGCTCTCCTACGACTTCATGCAGCGGGCGCTGCTCGCCGCCGTGCTCGTCGGGCTGGTCGCCCCGCTGGTCGGCGTCTTCCTCGTGCAACGGCGGCTCTCGCTCATCGGCGACGGGATGGGCCACGTCGCCCTCGCCGGCGTCGCCGTCGGGCTGCTCACCAACATCGCCCCGGTCTGGACCGCCCTGGTCGGCGCGGTCCTCGCGGCGGTCGCGATCGAGCTCATCCGCGCCTCGGGACGCACTCAGGGCGACGTCGCCCTCGCCGTGATCTTCTACGGCGGCATCGCCGCCGGCGTCGTGATCATCAGCAAGTCGTCGCAGGGCACCCCGGCCAACCTCACCGCATACCTCTTCGGCGCCATCACGACGGTCAAGGCCTCGGACCTCTGGGTGTTCGCGGTCCTGGCGGTGCTGGTCATCCTCACGACCTGGCTGCTGCGGCCGCGGCTGTTCGCGGTGGCGACCGACGAGGAGTATGCGCGGGCGATGGGCATGCCGGTGCTCGCCCTCAACATCGCGCTGGCCGTGCTGACCGCCGTGACCGTCGTCGTGTCGATGCGCATCGTCGGGCTGCTGCTCATCAGCGCGCTGATGATCGTCCCGACGGCGGCCGCGCAGCTGCTCGGCCAGTCGTTCCGCTCGACGATGCGCTGGGCGATGGTCATCGGCCTGGTCTGCGCGGTCAGCGGCGTCGTCGTGTCGTATGCGGCCGACACACCGTCCGGCGGGACGATCGTCGTTCTCGCCATCGCGGTGTTCGTCCTGGCCTCCGTCGGCCGGTCGGTGGTGACAGCGGGTCCGCGCGCGGCGACACGAACGCGCGGAGACCCATGCGCACGAGCACGGGCCGGAGTGCGGGCATCCCGCGGTGCCGCACCACGGGCACCTGGACTACCTCCACGACGGTCACCGCCACGCGCCACACGAGGGGCACTACGACGAGCACGAGCACGCCGTACACCCCCGCCGGCCGCGACCGAGGAGAAGGCGGCGCGCGCCATGACCGGCGTGACGAAACCACCACGCGGGCTGACCCGACAGCAGGCCGCGGTCGCCGAGGCGCTCGGCGGTGCCGACGACTTCACCTCCGCCCAGGACCTGCACGCCCGGCTTGCGGACCGAGGGCCACAAGGTGGGGCTCGCGACCGTCTACCGCGCGCTGCAGACCCTGGCCGACCAGGGCGACGTCGACGTGCTGCGGACCGACGACGGCGAGTCGGTCTACCGGCGGTGCAGCACCGGCGCGCACCACCACCACCTGGTCTGCCGGTCCTGCGGGCGCACCGTCGAGGTCGAGGGACCCACCGTGGAGCGCTGGGCGGACGCGGTCAGCGCCCAGCACGGCTTCCGCGACGTCACGCACACGCTGGAGATCTTCGGAACCTGTTCCGACTGCGCTCGCTGACGGTGTCCTCCTCCGACCGCTACTGCGGGTCGGCCAGCAGCCGGTCGAGCTCGCTCCGGGCGTGAGGTCCACGCCCGGGAAGCTGGCGATCCGGCCGACCGGGAACGAGCCGACCACTTTGAGCATGTCGTCGCCTTCGCCCGCCAGGAACGCGCTGAGCGCCGCCCGCAACGCCGGACCGCGGGTGGCGTCCTGCAGCGCCTCCGCGATCGGGGTGTCGACGGTGACCGGCACCTGGACGTCGTCACCCTCGACGGTCACGACCGCGCGCTGCCGGAGGTCGCGGCTGGACGCGCCCGCGTCGACGACGTAGTCACCGCTCTCCACCACCCAGCCGTCCACACGAGTGTCGTAGTACGCGAGGTCGCTCTCGCGCCACGCGCAGCTCGACGTCCACCGACCGGCCCGCCGCCACCCACACCTTCTCGAAGGCCACGAGCTCCCGGTCGGGGCGGACCACCGCGGAGCCCGGCACCGACGCATACAGCTGGACCACCTCGTGCCCGTCCCGGCTGCCGGTGTTGGTCACCGTCATTCGCGCGACGAACCCACCCGCCTGGTCGGGCGTCGCCGTGAGGCCCCCGTAGTCGAAGGTCGTGTAGGACAGGCCGTGACCGAAGGGGAACGACACCTGCATGCGCCGGGCGTCGTACCAGCGGTAGCCCACGAACAGCCCCTCGCCGTAACGCACCTGCCCGTGCTCGCCGGGGAAGTTCAGGTATGCCGGGGTGTCCTCCAGGCGCACCGGCACCGTCTCGGCCAGCCGGCCGGAGGGGTTGACGGCGCCGTAGAGGACGTCGGCCACCGCAGAGCCCCCGGCCTGGCCGAGCAGCCACCCCTCGAGGATCGCCGGCACCCGGTCGGCGAACCCTGACAGCCGGACCACGCCACCGTTCGCGAGAACCACGACGGTGCGCGGGTTGACTGCGAGAACGGCGTCGAGCAGCACGACCTGGTCGGGCGGCAGCTCGATGTCCGTGCGGTCGAAGCCCTCCGACTCGTATGCGGCGGGCAGGCCGAGAAAGACCACCGCGACGTCGGCGGCGGCCGCGGCGGTGACGGCTTCGCCGACGAGGTCCGAACCGCTCGGCGGTGCACCGTCGAGCACGAAGCCCGGTGCGAAGGAGACGTTGCCGGTCGCTGCCTCCCGGATCGCCTCCAGGGCGTCGTCGAGCCGGGTCGGGTTGACCATCGAGCTGCCGGCACCCTGGTAGCGCGGGCTCCGAGCGAACTCACCGATGACCGCGACGGCGGTGGACGGCGCGAGCGGCAGCACGTCGTTCTCGTTGCGCAGCAACACGATCCCGGCCCCGGCCGCCTCCCGGGCCAGGGCGTGGTGAGCGTCCCCGTCGTAGGTCGCACCGGGTCGGGCGGCGCCGACCACACGGTCGACCAAGGTCACCAGCCGGCCGGCGGCGGTGTCGAGCACCGCCTCGTCGAGCCGGCCGTCCCGAACGGCAGCGACGAGCTGCGCGTCGGTCCGCCCGCCGCTCGCCGGCATTTCGAGGTCCAGCCCCGCCTCCACGCCCACCACCCGGTCGTTGACGGCGCCCCAGTCGGACATCACGAGCCCGTCGAAGCCCCACTCGTCGCGCAGCACCGTGGTCAGCAGCCACGGGTTCTCCGACGAGTACACGCCGTTGACCCGGTTGTAGGAGCACATCACCGTCCACGGGTGGGCGCTCTGAACCACGCGTTGGAACGCGCGCAGGTAGATCTCCCGCAGCGGCCGTTCGTCGATATCGGCGCTCACCCGAAGTCGGTCCGTCTCTTGGTTGTTCGCGGCGAAGTGCTTCAACGAGGCGCCCACGCCCTGGCTCTGCAGGCCGCGGACCAGTGCTGCGCCCAGGACACCGCTGACCAGGGGATCCTCGGAGAGGTACTCGAAGTTGCGGCCACACAGCGGTGAGCGCTTGATGTTGATGCCCGGGCCGAGCAGGACACCGACGCCCTGAGCCTGCGCCTCCTCGCCGAGCGCGGCACCGACGCGCTCGAGCAGTGATGCGTCCCAGGTGGACCCAAGGGTGACCGCCGGTGGAAAGCACGTCGCCGGGACGCTGTCGTGCAGGCCGACGTGGTCGCCGCTGCCGGCCTGCTTGCGCACGCCGTGCGGTCCGTCGGTGAGCAGAATCGCCGGCACGCCGGGAGCGGATGTGGTGTGCCAGAAGCCGTGACCACTGGTGAGCGACGCCTTCTGCTCCAGGCTCAGTGCGCCCGCAACGGCCTTCGGGTCTCGCGGTTGGGTCGTGGACACGGTGGGTCTCCTGCTCTGGGGGATCGGTGCGGGCGGGTCAGTAGCGTCGCGCCTCGAGGAGCCGCAGCCAGACCTCGCTGACCGTCGGGTACGACGGCACCGCGTGCCAGAGGTCGGCCAGGGTCACGTTGCCGATGATGGCCACCGTCGCGGAGTGCAGGAGCTCCGCCGAACCGGTGCCCACGAACGTGGCACCGACCAGCACGTCACGCGCACGGTCGATGACCAGTTTGGCTCTCCCCACGTAACCGTCCTGCAGCAGTGCCGCTCCGGCCACATGTGAGGTGTCGTACTCCACCGTTTCGACGTCGATGCCCGCCTCCCGCGCCGCGACCTCCGTGAGCCCGACGTTGGCGACCTCGGGTGAGGTGAAGGTGACCGACGGGACGACCCGCTCGCTCGCCCGGTCACGGAAGTCCTTGCCGGTGGCCCGTTCCCCGGAGACGGCCCGAGCGGCGACGACCGCACCCGCGATCCGGCCCTGGTACTTGCCCATGTGCGTGAGCAGCGCCCGGCCGTTGACGTCACCGACCGCATACAGCCACCGGCCGCCGACGCCCTTCACCTGCAGCTGGTCGTTGGTGCGCAGGTACCCGTGTGACCGGGCGACGGCCTCCGCGATGCCGACCGCCTCGAGGCCGAGGTCCTGGGTGGCCGGCGTGCGACCGGTCGCGACGACGACCTCGTCCACGACGATCGAACGTCGCCTGCCGATGTGCAGTGTGACCGGACCACCGCTGATGTGGCCGACTCCGTTGTCCTTCGGGGATTTTCGGCTTACCTCTATCACCTGGGTCTCGGTCAGGACCCTAGCGCCTCTGGCCACGAGGGAGGCGCGCACCAGCTCGCTGGCGAACGGTTCGGAGCGGGCGAGGATCCGGTCGCCGATGTCGATCAGGGTCAGTTCCTGCACCCCGAGACCGAGCAGCCAGGTCGCGGCCTCGCACGCGACCACCCCGCCACCGAGGATGGCGACGCGCCGTGGCACCTGGTGCATGTTGGTCACGTCACGCGAGGTCCACGGCATGGCCTGGCGCAGACCCGGAATGTCGGGGATGCTCGCCGACGTCCCCGTTGCAATGACGACGGCATGGCGCGCGGTGATCTCGCGGGCCGGACCCTCGGAGTCGGCGACCTGGACCGTGCGGGTTCCCGTGAGCCGGCCGTGGCCGCGCAGCACGTCGATGCCGGCGCCCTTGGCCCACTTGACCTGTCCGGCGTCGTCGAGGTGCGAGGTGAAGTCGTCGCGGCGGCCGAGCACCGCCCTGACGTCGATTCCCTTGATACTCAGGCGAGTTGCCGTTCCCTGGAGGCTCTCGGCCTCGGTGAACAACTCCACCGAGCGCAGCAGCGCCTTGCTGGGCATGCAGGCCCAGTAGGAGCACTCACCCCCGAGCAGCTCGTTCTCCACGATCACCGCCGTCCGGTCGCTCCCCCGGATCGCGTAGTCGGCGGCGTTCTCACCGGCCGGCCCTCCGCCGATGACGACGACGTCCCAGGTGTCTCTGTCGACGTTGGCGGGAGGCATGTTCGGAGAGTATGCCGCGCGCGGTCAGGCCCGGTCGACGGCACCGCCGTAGCGGCGGTCGCGCGCGGCGTAGATCTCGATCGCCTCCCAGAGGTTGCGACGGTCGAAGTCCGGCCAGAGCGTGTTGAGGAAGACCATCTCCGCGTAGGCCGACTGCCACAGCAGGAAGTTCGAGGTCCGCTGCTCACCGGAGGAGCGGACGAACAGGTCGACGTCGGGCATCTGTGGTTCGTCGAGGTAGCGGCCGATGGTCTTCTCGTCGATGCCACCGGGCTTGAGGCGCCCCAGCCGGACGTCCTCCGCGATGCGCACGACGGCGTCGGCGACCTCGGCGCGGCCGCCGTAGTTGACGCAGAAGTAGAGGGTCAGGCCGGTGTTGTCGCGGGTGAGCTCCTGAGCGACCTCGAGCTCGTGGATGACCGAGCGCCAGAGCCGCGGCCGCCGGCCGACCCACCGCATCCGGACGCCCCACTCGTGCAGCAGGTCACGGCGCCGTCGGATGACGTCCCGGTTGAACCCCATGAGGAACCGCACCTCGTCGGGCGAGCGCCGCCAGTTCTCGGTCGAGAACGCGTAGGCCGACAGGTGCGTCACGCCGACCTCGATGGCGCCGGCCACGACGTCGAGCAGCGACGCCTCACCCGCCTCGTGGCCCTTGGTCCGTGGCAGGCCGCGGGCGTTGGCCCACCGGCCGTTGCCGTCCATGACGATCGCGACGTGCTTGGGCAGGACCTCGGCGCGGCAGCGAGCGGTGGCCGGGCGCCGCTCGGGTGCGGGAACGGGGCCGCATACGGTGCGGGCATCGCCGCTCAGCCCTGGGCCAGGCGTTCGACGTGCCGCAACGACCGGACCGCCCGCTCGAGGTGCCACTGGAGGAAGGCGGTGACCAGGCCACTTCCCTCGCGGCGGCTCCGTACCTCGCGACGCGTCGGCGAGGACCCAGTCGCCGCTGAGCAGCGCCGCGAGCAGCCGCAGCGTCTCCGGCGCCGGCGCGGCGGAACCGGGCGGCCGGCAGTACCGGGCAGACCGCACCGCCGGCCGCGATGTTGAACGCCGGGTGCGGACCCGGCGCTCCGCACTTCGCGCAGTCGTGGAAGCTCGGCGCCCAGCCGGCGACGGCGAGCGAGCGCAGCAGGTAGGCGTCGAGGACGAGGGCCGGGTCGTGCTCGCCACCGCCGAGCGACCGGAGGGCGCCGGCGAGGAGGCGGTACTGCTGCGTCGACGGCTCGTGCTCCTCGGTGAGCCGCTCGGCGGTCTCCACCATGACGGTGGCGGCGGTGTAGACCGCGTAGTCGCGGGCGATGGTCTGCCCGTAGGTCGCCAGGCTCTCGGCCTGCGTCACCGTGTCGAGGTTGCGGCCCTCGTAGCACTGGACGTCGACGACCATGAACGGCTCCAGCCGAGCACCGAACCGGGACTTCGTGCGGCGCACCCCCTTGGCCACCGCCCGGATCCGGCCGCGCTCCTTGGTCAGGAGGGTGATGATGCGGTCGGCCTCGCCCAGCGGATGGGTGCGGAGCACGACGGCCTCGTCACGGTAGAGGGGCACGTCGGCCATTGTCTCCCAGGCACCGCACCCCGCTCCCCCGGCGCGCGGCGCGCTGCCTCAGAGTCGGCGCCCCACCGGTGGTAGCTCCTCGAGCTCCGCTCCCCGGTCCATCCCGAGGGTCGCCAACAGGTCCTCGTGCAGCTCCATCCAGACCGTGTGGCACGAGTCGACGCGCGGACGGGTCACCCAGGCCGATTCGCCGTTCACCGCGCGGACCAGGGCCGCGCGGTACCGCGTGTCGTAGCCCCCCAGCCGCTGCAGTCGAGCGGCCAGCTCCTCGGCGACCCCGACGAGCTCGTCGCCCAGGGTGGCGAGCTCGCCGAGCACCCGTTGGTCCCAGGCGATGTCCGAGTGGTCGTTCGTGGCCAGGGTGTCCTTCCGGCTCGGCCGGAGCTGCCACTCGGTGCACGCCCGCAGCAACCGGGCGTTGAACGGCAGGAAGACCCGGTATGCGTCCCGGACCGCAGGCTCGATGCCGGTCGCCGTGAGCTCCTCGGCCAGTCGCCGCTCCCCCTCCGCGCGGCCGGCCGCCGTCAGCGTCCACCCTCGGGTGCCGGCGACGTCTACCCGGGTGACCCAGCCGTACGCCTCGAAGTCGAGGAGGAGCTCCGCGGACTCGCCGGCGTCGAGGCCGAAGCGGTCCGCCACCTCGGCGTCGTCGGCCATGCCTTTGAGCCGGACGGCGTGGAGGGTCAGCAGCTCTGGGGGCGACCCGGGTGCCGTGGTGGCGGGCATACGGTGATTCTAGGAATGCGACCGCGGGACCGACCGCCCCGACACGGGTTCCTGGAAGCGACCATGGTGCTCGCGGGAGCCGGTCAAGGGGTTATGTCGGCTTGGCAGCCCGCACGATGGCGCCGTGCATCCCCGGCGCCGCCTCGTGGGTGAACTCGACGCTCGCATCAGCGAACCCCACCGCCGACAGGCCGTCCAGGTACTCCTGCCGGGAGAGCGCCCCGGCGATGCACCCCACGTAGGAGCCGCGTTCGGCCCGCTCGGCGACGGTCAGGTGGTCCTCGGCCACGACATCGCTGATCCCGATTCGCCCACCCGGAGCCAGCACCCGGTACATCTCGGCGAGTACGGCCGGCTTGTCGACGGACAGGTTGACGACGCAGTTCGAGATGACGACGTCGACCGCCTCGTCGGGCAGCGGGACGTCCTCGATGGTGCCCTTGACGAACTCGACGTTCGTCACCCCCGCCTTCGCCGCGTTCGCCCGCGCCAGCTCGAGCATCTCGTCGGTCATGTCGACGCCGTAGGCGAACCCCGTCGGACCGACGCGCCGCGCCGAGAGCAGAACGTCGATGCCGCCACCCGAGCCGAGGTCGAGGACCCGCTCCCCGGCTCGCAGATCGGCGACCACGGTCGGGTTGCCGCACCCCAGGCTGGCGGCGACTGCCTCGACCGGCAGCTCTCCGCGTTCCTGTGCGGAGTAGAGCGCGGACCCGAACGTGTCATCGATCTCCAGGGTCACCGGGCCAGACGACGACCCTGAGCCGGACCCGCAGCACCCCCCGTCACCGCAACCGCACCCGTCCCCGCCGGAGGTCACCCTCAACGCGGCCGCGGCGTACCGGTCACGCACCTGCTCCTGCAGTTCGCTCATCGTCCACGTTCCTCTCGTCCACTCATCGACAACCGTCGATGCAAGAGCGTCCGTCATGCATCGATGTTTGTCAATAGCTGTGCGAGGCTGGATGCATGGCCCCGACGACCTTGCCCCTCGCGGAGGACTGCTGCCCTCCCGTGGTCGGGCAGACGATCACCGCGGCCGAGGCCGAGAACCTTGCCGCGAGGCTCAAGGCGGTCGCCGATCCTGTGCGGCTGCGGCTGATCTCCCTGGTCGCAGCGCATCCCGACGCGGAGGCCTGCGTGTGCGACCTCACGGACCCCGTCGGACTGTCCCAGCCGACGGTGTCCCACCACCTCAAGATCCTCGTCGAGGCAGGCATCCTCACCCGCGAGCAGCGCGGTCGCTGGGCCTACTACCGGCTGGTCTCGGACGCGCTGCCGAGCATCGGGCGGCTGTTCTCCGGCTCCGCATAACCGAACGCCTGTTCGAGCGAGGGTCTATCCTGAGCCCATGGCGTTTGCGATACAGGGGTCGCTCCTCGACCTCGACGACGGCCCCACGCTGCACGAGCTGTCGGCCGGCCTCACCCGCCGACACCTCGGCGCCGGCGCCTGGGCCGACCTGCGCCCGGGCTGGCTCACCGGCGGCGACGCCGTGTTCGACGTGCTCCATCGCGACGTGCCGTGGCGAGCGGAGCGCCGACAGATGTACGACAACGTCGTCGACGTGCCGCGGCTGACGAAGTTCTACGACGCCGACGAGAGCCTGCCGCACCCGATGCTCGTGACCCTCCGCGAGGCGCTGAGCGACCACTACGAGGCGGAGCTGGGTGAGCGGTTCGTCACCGCCGGTCTCTGCCTCTACCGCGACGGCCGCGACAGCGTCGCCTGGCACGGGGACCGGATTGGTCGGTCGACCACCGAGGACACCATGGTGGCGATCGTGTCGGTCGGCAGCCCGCGTCCGCTGATGTTGCGACCTCGGGACGGCGGCGCCGCGACCGTAAAGCTGCCGCTCGGCCACGGCGACCTGGTCGTGATGGGGGGTTCGTGCCAGCGCACCTGGGATCACGCGATCCCGAAGACGGCCAAAGACGTCGGTCCCCGCATCTCGATCCAGTTCCGAGTCAAGGGCGTTCGTTAGCCCCTCAGCCGAGCACCGCACCGCCGGTCGGCGACGGCCACGCGAACCGGTCGGCTTCGGCCCACTTCCGGCCTCGTCGCACGAACCGCACTACGTCGTGGGAACGCTCGTTCGTGACCACGACCGAGCCGTCCACGACGCCCATCCACCGCGGCCAGGAACCACCGCACGGCAGGATCGCCTGGACGGCTAGCGCGGCACCGTCGCGCTTCAGGACGACGACGGTGTTGTCACCCCGGTTGGACGCCAGCACCTGGTCGCCGACGACCAGCACCTCGGCAGCAGTGTTCTCGCCCTGCGCGTCCGGCGACCGGACGGAGACCGAGTCGCGGGGCGTCAGCGCCAGCCCGCTGAGATCGCATACGGTCACCGTCGAGGACAGCTCACCGATGACGTATGCGAGTGGGCCGTCGACGACGAGGTGCCGCGGCCCGGTGCCCGGCGTCATCGCCGACCGGGCCACCTCGGTCAGGCGGCCGTCGGCGAGCTGGTACCCGACCACCACGTCGAGCCCGAGGTCGCAGGCCAGCAGTCCGCCGTCCACGAACACCACCTCGTGGGCGTGCGGCCCGTCCTGCCGGCCGGGGACGGGACCGGGCGTTCCCGAGTGCTGCACGAGATCCGTTCTCTCGCCGAGCGACCCGTCGCCCTGCACCGGATGCACGCAGACCGATCCTGACCCGTAGTTGGCGGTCACGAGCCACCGCTCGTCCGGGCTGAGCGCCAGGTGGCACGGGGCAGCGCCGCCGGTCGGCTGCTCCCCCAGCGGCGTCCACGGAACTTCGTCGGTCACGGCCCACGCCGCAACGCCGCCGTCGTCATCCTCGCGCACCGCATACACGAACCGGCCGTCGCGCGACGAGACGACGAACGACGGGTTGTCGGCCGGTGTCGCCTCGACCGGAGGGCCGAAACCCTCCGGTCCCAGCTCGACGAGGCCAAGCCCGGGACCGTACCCGCCGACGACCAGGCGCGTCACGACTCGGCCAGGGCGTCGCGGTCGGCGCGGTTGACCGCGGAGACGACGGCCTTCAGGGAGGCCGTCACGATCGAGGAGTCGAGCCCGACGCCCCAGAGGACTCGGTCCCCGACAGCGCACTCGACGTAGGCCGCGGCCTTGGCGTCGCCGCCGGCCGACAGCGCGTGCTCCTGGTAGTCGAGGACCCGCACGTCGACCCCGAGGCCCGCGAGCGCGTCGGTGAACGCGGCGATCGGCCCGTTGCCGCTGCCCTGCGCGACGACGTCGTTTCCCTTGTCGGTCAAGGTGACCGACAGCCGGCTGCCGCCGTCGACGGTCGAGTCCGAGTGGACTGAGAGCAGCCCAAACCGGCCCCACGCGTCCGGAGGGGAGGGCAGGTACTCGTTCTCGAACCGCTGCCACAACGCCGCGGGCGACACCTCGCCGCCGTCGTGGTCGACGCCCCGCTGCACGACGCCGGAGAACTCGATCTGCAGCCGTCGGGGCAGGTCGAGCTGGTGCTCGGACTTCATGATGTAGGCGACGCCGCCCTTGCCCGACTGGCTGTTGACCCGGACCACGGCCTCGTAGCTGCGGCCGATGTCATGGGGGTCGACCGGGAGGTAGGGCACCGCCCACGGGACATCGTCGATGCCGACCCCGGCCGCGGCGGCGTCCTTCTCCAGCCACTCGAAGCCCTTCTTGATGGCGTCCTGGTGGGAGCCGGAGAAGGCGGTGTAGACGAGGTCGCCGCCCCAGGGGTGGCGCTCCCCCACCGGCAGCTGGTTGCAGTACTCGACGGTGCGGCGGACCTCGTCGATGGCCGAGAAGTCGATCTGCGGGTCGATGCCCTGGGTGAAGAGGTTCATGCCGAGGGTCACCAGGCAGACGTTCCCGGTCCGCTCGCCGTTGCCGAACAGACACCCCTCGATGCGGTCGGCACCGGCGAGGTAGCCCAGCTCCGCGGCCGCGACACCCGTGCCGCGGTCGTTGTGCGGGTGCAGGGAAACGACGACCGACTCGCGGCGGTCGAGGTGCCGCACCATGTACTCGATGGAATCGGCATACACGTTGGGGGTTGCCATCTCGACCGTCGCCGGGAGGTTGACGATGAGCTGGTGGTCCGGGGTGGGGTCGATGACGTCGATGACGGCGTTGCAGATCCGGACAGCGAAGTCGAGCTCGGTACCGGTGTAGGACTCCGGCGAGTACTCGTAGTAGACGTCGGTGTCGGGGACGGTCTCCTCGAGCTTGCGGCAGAGCCGTGCGGCCTGCACCGCGATGTCGACGATGCCCTCCTGGTCGAGGCCGAACACCACCCGCCGCTGCAGGATCGAGGTCGAGTTGTAGAAGTGGACGATGGCCTGCTTGGCCCCGCGGATGGCGTCGAAGGTGCGGTGCACGAGGTGGTCGCGGCACTGGGTGAGCACCTGGATCGTCACGTCGTCGGGGATGTGGTGTCCCTCGATGAGCTCGCGCACGAAGTCGAAGTCCGTCTGGCTCGCCGACGGGAAGCCGACCTCGATCTCCTTGTAGCCCATGCGGACCAGCAGGTCGAACATCCGCTTCTTGCGCTCGGAGTTCATCGGGTCGATGAGTGCCTGGTTGCCGTCGCGGAGATCGACGGCGCACCACCGGGGCGCCTGCGTGATCCGCTTGGTGGGCCACGTGCGGTCCGGTAGGTCGACGGCGATCTGGTCGTGGAACGACACGTACTTGCCGAACGGCATCCCGGAGGAGGTCTGCGGATGGAGCACTTCTCTCACGTCCTCGTGTTTCGCTGGAGCTGCTGGTGTCAGCTGGGTCTCAGCTGTGTCTCAGCCGGGCACCACGAACTCCGCGACGAGGGAGGCCGAGTGTCTAGGCCTCGTCGCGGCAGCGAAGGAGGAGGAGCGCCGAACGCACACGCCGAGGGTAGGCCCGTCGCTCCTAGCGCGTCCACCCCGCTGGCGGTCCGATCGGATCGTGAGACGGGCATCTCGCCGCTGGTCATCGTCGCGCTCGTACGATGTGGGCGTGACGGACGCGGGCAGCCTGCGCGTGGGCCACGAGGAGCGGGAGCGGCTCGTCCACGTGCTGATGCAGCAGTATGCGGAGGGCCGGCTGACGGCGTCCGAGCTCGACGACCTCTCCGGACGGGCGCGGCAGGCCCGCACTTACGCGGACCTCGACCGGCTGGTCGAGGACCTTCCGGTGCCGCCGCCCTCCGCCGAGGTCCGCCACGCGGCGACGACCGCCAACCTCGCGCGGCTCGGGACCGATCCGGAGCACCGGCAGACGATGACCGGCGGCATGTCGAGCTACGTCCGTCGCGGGGTGTGGACCGTCCCCGCATACCTCAACCTGAACGCGGGGATGGCGACCGTCAAGCTCGACTTCCAGCAGGCGGTCTGCCCGCACGAGGTCGTCGACATCTCGGTCTCCGCCGGGATCGGCGCCGTCGTCCTCGTGGTGCCGGAGGGCTGGGGTGTCAACACCGACCAGATCGGCAAGGGCATCGGCTCGGTATCGAACAAGGTCGACACCATCCCCCGGCCCGGCCAGCCACTGCTGGTGCTGCACGGCAGCTCCGTGGCGGGCGCCGTGCGGGTCCGCTACCCAAACCGGCAGGACCGCTATCTGATGCGCCGCAACCTCAAGCGGGGCGGTGGGGACAGTCAGGCCGCGGGCTTCAGCCCCGACCAGGGACCCCAGCCCACGCATACGCCACCGGGCCGGTGGTCATCGACACCGCAGGACGCGCCGCCGCCGGACGAGCCGCAGCGCCGGTACTGACTACGCTCGCGGGTCAGCGCGGTAGGTGAGCCTCCAGCGCTGGGCTGGAGAGAGGCGGTGAGTTCCACGACGCATCCAGCCGAGCGCCATTGGCGTGCAATCGGATTCGATGTGGCGTCTCGATGAGGACGAGGTCGGCGTCGAACGTGCCGACTCCGGTCCAACCGCCGCGACAGACGACCGGGGTCGGCCCCGACGCCGCGGCGCCTCGCGCGCCACGCGAGACCCCCGATCCCTGGCCGAGCAGCCCTTCGACCCAGCGGTCGCGGCCGCACCCGAACTCGACCTCGACCCTCGGCAGGGTCAGGGTGAGCCGGTGGTCGGTGCCGTCGGGAACGACGGTGAGCGCGGTTCCCACAGGGAACGGCGAGTCCTCAGCCGCGTCCTCGACGACGAACCGGACCGCTGCCTGCGGCCCGACCTCGCTCGGCGTGACCACCGGCAGGGCGAGGGACGCCAGCCGCTCCACCAGCCGGGCCTCGGTGTCGGAGTCGTCCGTGCCCTGGTCGAGCGTGGGGAGCAACCGGTCCCAGAACACGTCGAGGATCTGCTGCATCTCGTCGACGCGAGCGGTGGTGACGACCACCAGGTCGGCGTCGGGCACCACGACGCAGAACTGCCCGTTCGCGCCGTCGCCGCGGAAGCCGTGGCGAGCCATCCAGTACTGGTAGCCGTAGCCCTGCCGCCAGTCGACCGGTCTGGAGGGGTCGTCGTCGTTGTCGATGTGCTTCCGGGTGGCCAGTGCGACCCAGCCCTCCGGCAGGACCCGCTGCTCGCGCCACATTCCGTCCTGCAGCAACAGCTGCCCGAACGCCGCCACGGACTCCGTCTGGAGGTGCAGGCCGGTGAAGCCCAACGTGGCCCCTCGCTCGTCGGTATCCCAGTAAGCCGGGCCGATACCGAGCGGGTCGAACAGCCGCGGGCGAAGGTAGTCGAGCAGGGGCTGGCCCGTGTGCTCCTCGACGATCGTGGCCAGCACCAGCGTCGTGGGGTTGTTGTAAGCGTGCCGCGACCCGACCGGCTCGTCGGGCGGGATGCTGAGGAAACCACGGACCAGGTCGGTCGGGGTCCAGCCGGTATGCCCGCTCCAGCGTGTCCTCGCGGTGGCCGGTCGACATCGACAGCAGGTGGTGGACGGTCAGCTTGCCCACCGAGGGATCGACATGGTGCGGGACATGTTCGGGCACCAGGTCGACGACGCGGTCGTCGAGTCGGAACCGACCCTCGGCGATGGCGAAGCCGACGGCGGTCGAGGTGAACGACTTGCTGAGCGAGTAGAGGAGGTGCACTCGGTCCGGGGAGTAGGGCGCCCACCAGCCCTCGGCCGCCACCTGACCATGGCGCAGGACCATGAGGCTGTGCATCTCCAAGCCGGAGTCGTTCGAAGTCGTCGAGGGCGGCCAGGACCGCCGACGCGGAAACGCCGACATCCGACGGCCGAACCCGCGGGAGCCGGGTGGCGGTGCTGGTGTTGCTCATGACGCTCCAGCGTATGCGGCTGTGAGTTCCCCGCGAGCGAGGTGGCCGGCGGTTGCCCTTGTCGGTGCCGGGCGGGATGGTGAGGACATGACCTCGTCTGCCACTCAGTCCCCCCGCTCGACGCCGCGTCAGCCGGTCGTTCCCGCCGTCGGGTGCGGCATCGTCCCCCCGATCTGCTGCGGCGGATCGCCGAGGGCGCCGGTCCGGAGCATCCCGAGGTGCCCGACGAAGCGGCCCTCGCCGCGCAGCGGACCCTCGACGCCGACGCCGAGCTGCGTCAGGTGCGCGAGGTCGTCGCCGAACGCGGGCGCGGCGACCTGCGTGGCCCGATCCCCGGTCTGCCCGACCTGCGTGACGTGTCCCCCGAGGTCACGAAACGCGGCCCAGGCCACCCCCGTGGTCGAGCGGGCCGTCTACGACGCGCAGCACGCCTCCACGCTGCCCGGCGAGCTGGTCCGTGCCGAAGGCAAACCGGCCACCTCCGACGACCCGGCCAACCGGGCCTACGACGGCCTCGGCGCCACGTGGCAGCTTTACTGGTCGGCCTTCCAGCGCGACTCGCTCGACGCCAAGGGCCTGAAGCTCATCGCCTCCGTGCATTACCAGCAGCAGTACGACAACGCGTTCTGGGACGGCCAGCAGATGGTCTTCGGCGACGGCGACGGAACCTACTTCAACGACTTCACCATCAGCGTCGACGTCATCGGGCACGAGCTGACGCACGGCGTCACCCAGTACACCGCCGGGCTGACCTACGTCACCCAGTCCGGTGCCCTCAACGAGTCGCTGTCCGACTGCTTCGGCTCGATGGTCAAGCAGCAGGTGCTCGGGCAGGGCGCCGCCGACGCCGACTGGCTCATCGGCGAGGGCCTGTTCACGTCGAAGGTCAACGGCGTCGCGCTGCGGTCGATGAAGGCGCCGGGCACCGCCTACGACGACCCGGTGCTTGGCAAGGATCCGCAGCCGGCCGACATGGACGGCTACGTCACGCTGCCGGCCGACGCGCAACACGACAACGGTGGGGTCCACACCAACTCCGGGATCCCGAACCGCGCCTTCTATCTCGCGGCCACCGGTATCGGCGGGAAGAGCTGGGAGGGAGCCGGCCTGGTCTGGTACGACGTGCTGACCGGCAGCGCCATCACCAAGGACATCGACTTCGCCGGCTTCGCCGCGCTGACCATCGAGGCGGCCAAGGTCCGGTTCGGGGCCGACAGCAGCCAGGCGACGGCGGTCCAGGACGCCTGGCGCACCGTGAAGGTGACGCCGAAGACCGCCAAAAAGACCGCCAAGAAGGCGGCGAAGAAGACCACCGGTAAGAAGGGCAAGCCCAAGCCGAAGGGCTAGAAACCCAGCCGCTGCAGCTGTTTCGGGTCGCGCTGCCAGTCCTTGGCGATCTTGACGTGCAGGTCGAGGTAGACCGACTGGCCGAGCAGCGCCTCGATTGCGCGTCGCGGCGGTCGGTGCCCGACCTCGCGCAGCCGGGAGCCGCCGCGGCCGATGATGATGGCCTTCTGGCTGGACCGCTCGACGATAGACGTTGACGCGCACGTCGAGCAGGGGCTTGTCCTCCGGCCGCCCGTCGCGCGGGACCATCTCCTCGACGACGACGGCCAGCGAGTGCGGCAGCTCGTCGCGGACCCCCTCGAGCGCCGCCTCGCGGACCAGCTCGGCGATCATCACCGCTTCCGGCTCGTCGGTGAGGACACCGTCGGGGTAGAGCTGCGGCGACTCCGGACAGGTGGGCCGACAGCACCTCGCGGACCACGTCGACCTGGTCGCCGCGGGTCGCCGAGCACGGGACGATCGTCGTCCCAGGAACCGAGCTGGTCGATGGCGATGAGGTGCTCGGCGAGCCGCGCCCGGTCCACCCGGTCGCTCTTGGTCGCGATGGCGACGACCGGCTTGCGCTTCACCCGCTGCAGCTCGGTCAGCTCGCGGGCGATGTAGGTGTCGCCGGGGCCGGGCCGCTGGTCTGCGGGCAGGCAGAACCCGATGACGTCGACCTCGAGGAGGGTCTCGCGCACCAGGTCGTTGAGCCGCTGGCCCAGCAGGGTGCGCGGCTTGTGCAGCCCCGGCGTGTCGACGAGGACCAGCTGGGCGCCCGGGCTCGTCGCGATGCCGCGGATGGTGTGCCGGGTGGTCTGCGGCTTCGACGACGTGATCGCGACCTTCTGGCCGACCAGGGCGTTGGTCAGGGTCGACTTGCCGGCGTTCGGCCGGCCCACCAGGCAGGCGAACCCCGCCCGGTATGCGACGTGCTCGCCTCCCGGCGCGACCTCGTCCTCGCGCTGGTGCTCGGGCTCGCGACCAGGCGGGTCAGCGCTCATGGACCTGCTCCTTCTCCAGCATCCGCCGCGCGAGCGGCTCGGAGTCGTCCACGTCCGGTGGTTCCAGCCGGCGCACGATGACGGTGGCGATCCGGTGCCGGCGGCCGGCCATCTTCTCGGCGGTCAGCGACAGCCCGGCCACCGGCGCGTGCGACCCGGGATCGGCACCCGGCCGACGACCTTGGCGAGGAGACCGCCGACGGTGTCGACCTCCTCCTCGTCGATGTCGACGTCGAAGAGGTCGGCCGAGGTCGTCGATGCTCATCCCGGCGGGCACCCGGAACGCGCCGTCCGTCCAGCTCCTGGACCGAGGGAGACTCCTTGTCGTACTCGTCGTCGATCTCCCCGACGATCTCCTCGAGGATGTCCTCGATGGTGACCAGCCCGGCGGTGCCGCCGTACTCGTCGACGACCATCGCGAAGTGGTTCTGCTCCCGCTGCATCTCCCGGAGCAGGTCGTCGGCCGGCTTGCTCTCGGGCACGAAGTGCAGCGGGACGCATGACCTGGTCGACCGGCAGCTGGGAGGCCTCCGGGTCGGCATACGTCCGGCGCACGACGTCCTTGAGGTAGAGCAGGCCCCGCGCGTCGTCGCTGTCGTCGCCGACGACGGGGATGCGGGAGAACCCGGAGCGGATGAACAGCGACATGGCCTGGCGCAGCGTCTTGTCCTGGCTGATCGTCACCATGTCGGTGCGCGGCACCATCACCTCGCGGACGACGGTGTCGCCGAGCTCGAAGACCGAGTGGATCATCTCCCGCTCGCCCTCCTCGATGACCGCGGTGTCCCCGGCCATGTCGAGCAGGTCGCGCAGCTCGGCCTCGCTCTGGAACGGCCCGTCGCGGTAGCCCTTCCCCGGGGTCACCGCGTTGCCGAGCGCGACGAGCACCCGCGACACGCGGGCCGAGCACCTTGCGGAGCCCGACCGCCACGGGGGCGCGCCCACAGCGCCACCGTGTCGTAGTTCTGCCGGCCCAGGGTGCGCGGCGAGACCCCGACGACGACGAACGACACGACGGCCATGATGACGATGCGAGACCGTCAGCGCCCAGCCGATGCTGTCCATGAGGCCGAGCACCGCCACGCGTGATGAACACCGCGCAGGTCGCCTCGGCGACGACGCGCAGGAAGGCCAGCGACGGCGAGGTATGCGGCGGAGTCGGCGACGACCGTGCGTCAGCGACCGCGGAGCCGGTCCGGCCCTCCTCGGCCAGCTCGGCCGCCCGGACGCGGGACATCCGGAAGATGGCCGACTCGGCCGCCGAGAGGCTGAAGGCCACGACGATGCTGACCAGCGCGAACAGCACCATCTGGGTGAACACGGCCGCTCCTAGCGCGGGCCGGCTGGAGGGTCGGCCGCGGCCGGCGAGGAAGGTCAGCAGCAGCTGGCGCTGCAGCTCGAACATCTCGCGCTCCTCGTCCGGCTCCGCGTGGTCGAAGCCGAGCAGGTGGAGGATGCCGTGCGTCGTCAGCAGCAGCAGCTCCTCGTCGGCGGCGTGGCCGGCGTCCTTCGCCTGCTTGCGCCGCCACCGTCGGGCACAGCACGATGTCGCCGAGGACGCCCTCCTCGAGGGTCCTGGTCGTCGCGGCCGGGACGCAGCTCGTCCATCGGGAAGCTCATGACGTCGGTCGGCCCGGGAAGGTCCATCCACTGCACGTGGAGGGTCTCCATCGCGGGCTCGTCGACGAGGGTGATGCAGAGGTCGGCCTGCGGGTGGACGCGCATCTCGCCCATGACGTAGCGAGACAGCGCGACGAGCTCGCCGGGGTCGGCGGGGTACTCGGTCTCGTTGAGGACCTCGACGCTCACGGCGTCGCCGATCGCGGCTCGTCGCGACCGGGCCGCCGGTGGTCGCCGCGGCGGGCACGCATACCGTCGCGTCGCTCCCGGCCGTGGGCGTCGGACCGGTCGTAGGCGTCGACGATCGCCGTGACGAGGCGGTGGCGCACCACGTCCGACCGAGGTCAGCTCGGAGAAGTGGATGTCGTCGACACCGTCGAGGATGTGGCGCACTTGACGCAGCCCCGACGTGGTGCCGTCGGGCAGGTCGACCTGGGTGACGTCGCCGGTCACCACCATCTTGGAGCCGAACCCGAGCCGGGTGAGGAACATCTTCATCTGCTCGGCGGAGGTGTTCTGCGCCTCGTCGAGGATGATGAACGAGTCGTTGAGCGAGCGACCGCGCATGTAGGCCAGCGGTGCGACCTCGATGGTCCCGGCGGCCATGAGCCGCGGGATGGAGTCCGGGTCGACCATGTCGTGCAGCGCGTCGTAGAGCGGCCGCAGGTAGGGGTCGATCTTGTCGTTGAGGGTGCCGGGCAGGAACCCCAGCCGCTCGCCCGCCTCGACCGCGGGTCGGGTCAGGATGATGCGCGTGACCTGCTTGGCCTGCAGCGCGGCCACGGCCTTGGCCATGGCGAGGTAGGTCTTGCCGGTGCCCGCGGGGCCGATGCCGAAGACGATGGTGTGCTGGTCGATGGCGTCGACGTAGCGCTTCTGGTTCAGCGTCTTGGGCCGGATGGTGCGGCCGCGGTTGCTGACGATGTTCATCGTCAGCACGTCGGCCGGGCGCTCCAGGGTCTGGTTGCGCAGCATGGCGATGGACCGCTCGACGGCGTCGCGGTTGAGCGGCTGCCCGGCCCCGATGATGACCAGCAGCTCGTCGACCAGCCGCTCGACGAGAGCCACCTCCGGGCTCGCTCCCCGCAGCGAGATCTCGTTGCCGCGCACGTGCACGTCGAGGAGCGGGAACGCCCGCTCGATGGTGCGCAGCAGCTCGTCCCGCGGTCCGAGCAGCGTGACCATCGCGATGCTGTTCGGGATGGTGATGATGTGCGTCGGGAGCGCGGGGACGGGCGGGCTCGAGGTGGTGAGGTCGAGGTCGTCGCGGTCGGTCGTCGCGGAGGGATGGTCGGCGTCTGTCATCTCGCTACCAGTTTACGTGCGCCGCGGCACCCTCGCCGAACTCCGGTCCGAAGCCCACGGCCCGCCTCAGCCGGGCGGCCAGCCCATCCGCCGCCCGCCGAGCACGTGCAGGTGCGCATGGAAGACCGTCTGCCCGGCCGCTTCGCCGGTGTTCGCCACCATCCGGTAGCCCACCTCGAGACCCGCCTCCTCGGCAACCGAGACTCCGAGCGCGACGAGGTCGGCCAGCTCCTCGGGGTACTCCGCGAGCGCGCCGAGGTTCTCCACGTGGCGTCGCGGGATGACCAGCACATGGGTCGGCGCCTGCGGGTTGATGTCGCGGAAGGCCACGGAGAGCCCCGTCTCCCGGACGACGTCCATGGGCGCGCGGCCCTCGAGCATGTCGCAGAAGAGGCACATGGCCTCGATCCTGCTGATCCGGCCGCCGCCGTGTCAACGAGCCAAGCGAGGATCCGTCAGCGCCACCGACCGGCCGACGCCAGCACCGCGAGCGCGGCCGGTCCGGCGGTCGAGGAGCGCAGCACCTCGGGGCCGAGGCGCACCGGCCGCGCACCGGCGGCCGTCAGGGCGGCCAGCTCGCTGATCGGTGATGCCGCCCTCGGGTCCCACGACGACGACCACGTCCCCGTGGTCGGGAAGGGCGACGCCGGCGAGCGGCTCCGCCGCCGTCTCGTGCAGGACCAGACCGAGCGCCGCCGAGGAGAGGCGCTCCGCGACCTCGGCGGTGCCCGCCGGCTCGGCGACGACCGGTACCCGCGGCGCGCCGGGACTGCTTGGCGGCGGCGACGCATACCGACTCCCACCGGCGACGGCCCTTCTCCTCGCGCTCGCGGCCGCGCCACACGACGACGCCGCGGGCTGCCTGCCACGGGACGACCTCGTCGACGCCGAGCTCGGTCGCGGTCTCCACCGCCTGCTCGTCGCGGCCGCCCTTGGCCAGCGCCTGCACGAGGACGAAGCGCGGATCGGGCACCGGCTCGTCGCGGACTGCGTCGAGCCGCGCCGAGAAGGCGTCCTTGCCCGGTATGCGTGACCGTCGCCTGCGCCCGGCGGCCTCCGCCACCGAGCAGCACCGTCTCCCCCGGCCGCAGCTTGACCACCGCCACCGCGTGCCGGCCCTCAGGCACCGGCGACCTCGACCTCGTCGCCGACCGCCGCCGTCAGCCACCCGCCGGCGTCGACGAGGAACATCCGGTCGGTCATGACCCCGGGCGCACGCGGTCAGCGGGCCTTGAAGGCGTCGCGGAGCTTGCCCATGAAGCCCTTCTCCATGGGAGCCAGCTTGCCGGCCGGCCGTTCCTCGCCGCGCAGCGTGGCCAGCTGCCGGAGCACGTCCTCCTGCTCCGGCGTGAGGTGCGTCGGGGTCTGGATGTTCATGTGGACGATGAGGTCACCCCGGCCGCTGCCCCGCAGGTGGGTGACGCCCAGCGACCGCATGGTCACGGTCTCCTGCGGCTGGGTCCCCGAAGCCACCGTCGAGCTCGCGTTCACCGTCGAAGGTCCACAGCTGCACCGTCGTGCCCAGGGCGGCGGCGGTCATCGGCAGCTCCACCTGGCAGTGCAGGTCGTCGCCGCGCCGCGTGTAGATGGCGTGCGGCCGCACCGCCACCTCGACGTAGAGGTCGCCGGCCGGACCCGCGCCCGGGCCGACCTCGCCCTCGCCGGAGAGCTGGATCCGGGTGCCGGTGTCGACGCCCGCGGGGACCCGGAGCTTGAGGGTGCGCCGGGTCCGGACCCGGCCCTGGCCGGAGCACTCGAAGCACGGGTGCTGAGATCACCGTGCCGAAGCCCTGGCAGGCGTTGCACGGGCCGGCTGGTCATCACCTGGCCGAGGAACGAGCGCTGCACCTTCTGGACCTCACCGCGGCCGTTGCAGACGTTGCACGTCGACGTGCCGGTGCCCGGCTGGGCGCCCGAACCGCCGCAGGTGCCGCAGGCGGCCGCCGTGTCGACGGCGAGCTCCTCGTCGGAGCCGAACACCGCGGCGGCCAGGTCGATGTCGAGCCGGACCAGGGCGTCCTGGCCGCGGCGCTGGCGCGACCGCGGACCTCGCGAGGCCGCCGCCCCGCTGCCGCCGAAGAAGGCGTCCATGACGTCGCTGAACGTGAAGCCCTGGCCGAACCCGCCGTCGCCGGCCGCCGCGTAGGGGTCGGCGCCCATGTCGAAGGCGCGCTGCTTCTCGGGGTCGGAGAGCACGTCGTAGGCCTGGGAGACCTTCTTGAACTGCTCCTCGGCCTCCGCGACTGGGGTTGACGTCGGGGTGGAGCCGGCGCGCCAGCTTGCGGTAGGCGCGCTTGATCTCCTCCTCGGTCGCCGTTCGCGCGACGCCGAGGTCCTGGTAGTAGTCGTTCAACGAATGTCCTTGTCTGACAGCGGCGTCGGACCTCAAGGCCCGAGGATCTCGGAGACGTAGCGCGGCCACCGCCCGCACCGTGGCCATCGCTCGTGGGGTAGTCCATGCGGGTCGGGCCGAGCACCCCCAGCCCGGCGACGACCTCGGAGCCCGCCGCATACCCGGTGGAGACCACCGAGGTGGAGCTGAGCCCCTGCGTGCGGGTTCTCGTGGCCGATGCGCACGGCCACCGCGTCGTGTCCGGCCCGTTCTGGTCTCGCCGCCCAGCGTACCCAGCAGCTTGAGCAGCACGACGTGCTCCTCCAGCGCCTCGAGCACCGGACCGATGGTCAGCGGGAAGTCGGTGCCGAACCGGGCGAGGTTGGACGGTGCCGGCGAGGACGACGCGCTCCTCCCGCTCCTCGAGCAGGGCCTCGTCGAGCGCGCGGACGACGGCGCGCACGGGGTCGCGGTCGGCCGGGTCGAACTGGTCGGGCGAGCGCCTCCAGCCGCGGCCGCCGCCTCGAGGAACGGCCGCGAGGCGACCTCGGCGTTGACCGGTCGCGGACTCAGGCGCGCGACGAACGCCTCGCCGGATCCGCGTCAGGTCGCGGTCGCTGGCGACGATCCGCTGCTCGACCCGGCCGGTGTTGACGATCAGCACGACCATGAGCCGGTCGGCCGCCCAGCGGCACGAGCTCGATGTGGCGCACGGATCGACCGGGTCAGGCTCGGGTACTGCATCACGGCGACCTGACGGGTCAGCGTGGACAGCAGCCGGACCGTGCGGTCGACGACGTCGTCGAGGTCGACCGCGCCGGCGAGGAAGGTGCGCGATCGCGGACTTCTCCGCGGCGGACATCGGCTTGATCGAGCTGAGCCGGTCGACGAACAGGCGGTAGCCGGCGTCGGTGGGCACCCGCCCGGCCGAGGTGTGCGGCGCGTGGATGAGGCCCTCCTCCTCCAGGATGGCCATGTCGTTGCGCACGGTGGCCGCCGAGACGCCGAGCTGGTGGCGCTCGACCAGGGCCTTGGACCCCACCGGCTCCGAGGTCTGCACGTAGTCCTGGACGATGGCGCGCAGCACCGCGAGCCGACGTTCCTCGCTCACCGCGCCACCTCCGCTCGACAGGTCCGACAGGCTCCTCAACGCATGGCTGGCACTCGACGTGCCGAGTGCCAGTCCCCGCTCAGTCTACGTCGTCCGCGCCGGCGTGCCCGTCGGCGGCGCGTCGCATACCGGCTCGCGGTATGCGGCTGCATACCCTCGCCAGCGTGCGACCGGTACGGCGCCGATGTCCTCTCCGGCGACTGGCGTCGTCGCGGACGCCCGGCGCCGCGCCGACGTGCCGGCCGAGCCGGGCCTGGTGGTCGAGGACGCCGAGACCGGCTGGTGCGGCGCCGTGGTGCGGGTCGAGAAGGCCGGCGGTATGCAGGTCGTCCACCTGGAGGACCGGCGGGGCCGCACGCGGGGCTTTCCGCTCGGGCCCGGGTTCCTGCTCGAGGGGCAGCCGGTCGTCCTGACGCCGCCACAACGCGCGCGGCCCGCGCCGAGCTGGCCGACGCCCGGCGCGCCGAGTCGCGGACGGCCAGCGGGTCCAGGGCGGTGTCGCGGGCAGCGCGCGCCCGGTGGCGCGCGGCCTCCCGGATCTTCGTCGAGGGGCGGCACGACGCCGAGCTGGTCGAGAAGGTGTGGGGCGACGACCTGCGCGTCGAGGGCGTCGTCGTCGAGATGCTCGACGGTGTCGACGACCTGCCGGCCGCGATCGCGGGCTTCGGCCCGGGGCCGGGCCGCCGGATGGGGGTGCTCGTCGACCACCTGGTGCCGGGGACCAAGGAGTCCGGCATCGTCGAGGCCGTCCGGGCGCTGCCCGGAACCCGCGGACACGTCAGGGTCCTCGGCCACCCCTACGTCGACGTGTGGCAGTCGGTGCGCCCGGCGCGGCTCGGCCTGGACGCCTGGCCGGTCGTCGCGCGCGGGCAGGACTGGAAGCACGGCATCTGCGCCGCGCTCGGCTGGCCGCACGAGACCCAGGCGGACATCGCCCAGGCCTGGAAGCGGATCCTGGGGCGCGTGCGCAGCTACGCCGACCTCGAGCCGACGCTGCTGGCCAGCGTCGAGGAGCTCATCGACTTCGTCACCGAGCCGGCCGGCGGTCAGGGGGCACCCTGACCGGACCCGGCCTATGACCAGGCGCCTCGACCCTGAGATCGGCCCTGAGATCCCTGCCAATACGGAACGTCGCACGGCGGCCCGGCGTCCACACTGGTGACGGCATCACCCGCCGACGTCCGACCCGAAATCGAGGAGAGCATGTCCACCAACCAGCCCCAAGGCCCCACCTACGGCCAAGCGCCGGCGACGGGTGGCGAGCGGACGGCGAGCATCCTCGCCCACCTGTCGGCGATCATCGCCGCGATCATCACCGCCGGCTGGCTGCAGCTTCGTCGGCCCCCTGGTCATCTGGGCGATCTACAAGGACCGCAGCCCGCTCGTGCGTCAGGCGGCGCCGGCTCGTTCAACTTCCACGTCGGCCTCTGGGTCATGAACATCGTCGCGTGGATCTGCGTCTTCACCGTCGTGCTCATCCCGGTGGCCCTGGTCCTGTTCTTCATCGCCAACGTCCTGCTCTTCGTCTTCCACATCATCGGGGCCTCAAGGCGAGCAAGGGCGAGGTCTACCACTACCCGTTCCCGATCCGCATCCTGCACTGACCGGCTGCGGCGGCCCGGTTGCTCTCACCCGAGGAGCCGGCGCACCACCGTGTCGGCGAGCAGCCGGCCCTGGACGGGTCAGTCGCACCCGGTGGTCCCGCACGGCGGCCGCGCCCGTCCACCAGCCCGTCGGCGACCAGCCCGGCGACCGCCTGACGCCCCACGGGTGGCAGGCCGTCGACCGGGAGCCCAGTCGGCCAGCCGGCTGCCCAGCAGCACCCACTCGTCCTGCCGCTGCTCCTCGGTGAGCACCTCGCGCGCGGCGGCCGGTGACTCCCCCGCCGCGAGACGCGACGCATACGCCGCGGGGTGCTTGACGTTCCACCAGCGCACGCCGCCGACGTGGCTGTGCGCGCCCGGCCCGACGCCCCACCAGTCGCCGCCCGACCAGTACCCCTCGTTGTGCCGGCACCGGAACCGTGGCGCCCGCGCCCAGTTGCTCACCTCGTACCAGTCGTAGCCCGCGACGGTGAGGAGCTCGTCGGCCAGCTCGTACTTGTCCGCCTCGTCGTCGTCCTCCGGCGCCGGTACCTCCCCGCGCCGGACGCGGGCGGCGAGCCGGGTGCCGCTCCTCGACCACCAGGGCGTAGGCGGAGACGTGGTCCGGCTCGAGCGCGATCGACGGTCTCGAGGCTGCGGCGCCAGTCCGCCAGCGACTCCCCCGGCGTGCCGTAGATGAGGTCGAGGCTGACGTCCAGGCCCGCGGCCCGCGCCCAGCCGACGGCGCGGGCGACGTTGGCGGGGTCGTGGGTGCGGTCCAGCGTGCGCAGCACGTGCGGCACGGCACACTGCATCCCCAGGCTCACGCGGGTGAAGCCGGCCGCCGCGAGCTCCGTCAGGGACGCCGGTGAGACCGAGTCGGGGTTGGCCTCGGTGGTCACCTCGGCGCCGCGCGCCAGCCCGAACCGGTCGTCGATGCCGCCCAGGACGGCGGCAAGGTCGGCCGCCGCCAGCAGGGTGGGCGTGCCGCCACCGACGAAAACGGTGTCGACCGGCGGTGCGCCGGTCGCCGAGCACCTGCTTGGCCAGGTCGAGCTCGCGCAGGGCGGCCGACGCGATACGTGCCCAGGCTGGCCCCCGGCACGGAGCCGTCGCCGAGCTCGGTCAGCGTGTAGGTGTTGAAGTCGCAGTAGCCGCAGCGCACCGTGCAGAACGGCACGTGGACGTAGACGCCGAACGGTGCCCGGCCGAGCCGGCCGAGCGCCGCGGCCGGCAGCTCGCCGGAGCTCGGGGCGGGTTCGCCGTCGGGCAGGGCGCTGGGCACGACGACCAGTCTCTCAGCGGTCAACCGGTATGCGTCGTGACCCGGTAGCTCGCCGGAATTGCGAGCGCCGCGGCGTGTCGAGCGCGACACGCCGGGCGACCTGAGGCCGGTCCGAGATTGTGCCGACAAGGCCTTGCGGGAAGCCTGCCTCGAGGCCTAGAAATAACCCCACGCCACCGGTTCGCCGGAGGCGGACCGAAGACCTGAGGAGTCGAGTTCTCTTTCGGGAGAAGGAAATTCACGGGACTTCGGGCATGAGCGAGGGTCAAACCTGGCTCGTGAGTGGCGCGCTTCGGCACGTCGCAGAGGGCCCCGGGAACTCATACTTCCCGGGGCCCTCACCTCTGCCCCGGTTAGGGTCGAAGCCGTGACCATGGCCCACCCTCCCGGCTGGATCGAGCTCGACGGCGTCGACAACATGCGCGACGTGGGAGGTCTACCGACCACCGACGGCGGCGCGGTCGTCGCCGGGCGGTTGATCCGTTCGGACAACCTGCAGGAGCTGCCGCCGGCCTCCGTCCGCCACCTCGTCGACGACCTTGGCGTGACCGACGTCGTCGACCTACGCACGGTGGTCGAGGTCGCCAAAGAGGGCGACGGGCCGATGACGGCGGAGCCGGACGTCCGCATCCATCACCACACCCTCTACACCGAGGACAGCAAGGAGACCGGTATCCCCGCGGGCGAGCGCAAGCTGCCGTGGGAAACCGATCGCAACGTGGGGACCGCCCCAGCCAAGCCCCGACGACCGGAGAAGCTCGAGCGGAAACACGACGCGTACTGGTCGAAGCACTACCTCGGGTACCTCGACCAGCGTCCGGACTCGGTCGTGGCGGCGCTGCGCGCCATCGGCCAGGCGGACGGTGCGGTCCTCGTGCACTGCGCCGCCGGCAAGGACCGCACGGGCACCATCGTGGGGCTGGCCCTCCTCGTCGTCGGGGTCACCCCGGACGCCGTGGTCGCCGACTTCGCGGCGTCGGCCGAGCGCGTCCCGCGGATCCTCGAGCGGCTGGCCCGACACCCGGCTTATACGGCGAACCTCGAAGGCAAGACGGTGGCCCAGCAGGAGCCTCGAGCCGAGACGATGCGCCTGCTGGTCGACGCGCTCGAGCGGGAGGGTGGCGCGGAGGCGTGGCTGTCCCGGCAGGGGTGGACCGCCGAGGACACCCGGCGGCTGCGGGCCAAGCTGCTCGGGCCGTCCGAGTCGAGCGAGCCGTCCCAGCCGTCCCAGCCGTCCGAGCCGACTGAGGCGGCCGGGCCTCAGTCGCCGCCCGCGTAGGTGCCGAACGACCAGGCGTTGCCCTCGGCGTCCGCGATCGAGAACCCGTGCGAGCCGTAGTCGGTGTCCTCCATCGGCCGCAGGACGCGAGCGCGGAGACCCTGCGCCTTCGCCCACACCGCGTCCGGGTCGTCGCACACAACATAGACGTTGCCGGAGCCAGGGGCGTTCTCGAAGGTGTCGTCCGCCTTGCCCCGGCTGTGGACCATGACGCGGCCACCCTCGGGCCACAGCATCTCGCTGTGCTGGACCTCGCCGGGTCGCTCTGGCGACTCGACGCAGATGCCCTCCTCGAAACCCAGCCCCGCCAGCCAGGTTCGGGCGGCGTGGGCGTCATCGAAGCTAAGTCCCGGCCAGAGGTTGTGGTCAGTTCGTGTGGTCATGTCCCCGATCATGTCGAGGCCACATCGGCGTCGGCTTGGACGAATGCGAGGTCGTCCTCGACCCGCCACCGTGACGGTGGCATCCCCGCCAGCTCCCGCCAGTCGCGGGCGAGGTGCGCCTGGTCCGCATACCCGCAGGCCGCGGCGATGTCGGCGAGCCGGCGGCGCGGGTCACGGGCGGCGGCGACGGAGCGCTCGAAGCGGGTGATCCGGGTGGCCGCCTTCGGGGTGACGCCGAACTCCGACCGGAACTGGTGCTCTAGGTGGCGGACGGACCAGCCGACGTCCGCCGCGACGCCCACCACGGAGGTGTGCCCGCCCCCGCGACGGATCAGCCGCCACGCCTCGCCGACCTCCGGGGCGGAGCCAGCGCGCCGTTCGTGCTGCCGCATCCACCCGAGGACGACACGCTCGAGCGCCGCGAACCGCGCCGGCCAGGTCGCATACCCCTCGAGCTCGTCCCGCAGCGACCGGGCCACGCGCCCGACGACGTCGGCCAGCTCGACCGACGACTCGGCGACCGCCGCAGCGGGTATGCCGAAGACGGCCCGTGCGCCGCCGGGCGTCAGGCCGAGCTGCAGGCCGTGCTGACGGCCCTCGTGGTGGATGAGCGTCGGCGAGGTGGCGAGCCCCGCGAGCACCGCGTCGAAGGAAATCCGGCGTGCGAGTCCGGCACCGCTGAGGACCAGCGGCTCGTCGAAGGGCACGACGAGGGTGAGCGCACCGGACGGGAGCCCGACGTGGACGCCGGGCGGGCCGCCGGCATACCGGTAGCCCACCGCCACGGTGACGAACCGGCGCAGCGGCGGGTCGAAGGTATGCGTGTAGTGCTCACCCACCTCGCCAGGCTAGGGCGCCGCGGCGACAGCGGTTACTTCTTGGCGGTCTCGGCGTCGTTGGAGAGCGCGGCGATGAAGGCCTCCTGCGGGACCTCGACCCGGCCGACCATCTTCATCCGCTTCTTGCCCTCCTTCTGCTTCTCCAGCAGCTTGCGCTTGCGGGTGATGTCGCCGCCGTAGCACTTGGCGAGGACGTCCTTGCGCATCGCGCGGATGTTCTCGCGGGCGATCACGCGCGACCCGATGGCCGCCTGGATCGGGACCTCGAACTGCTGGCGCGGGATCAGCTCGCGCAGCTTGGAGGCCATCGGCGACGCCGTAGCCGTAGGCCTTGTCCTTGTGGACGATCGAGCAGAACGCGTCGACCTGCTCGCCCTGCAGCAGGATGTCGACGCGGACGAGGTCGGCCACCTGCTCGCCGTCGGGCTCGTAGTCGAGCGAGGCGTACCCGCGGGTGCGGGACTTCAGCTGGTCGAAGAAGTCGAAGACGATCTCGGCCAAAGGCAGGGTGTAGCGCAGCTCGACCCGCTCCGGGGAGAGGTAGTCCATCCCGCGCAGGCGTGCCGCGGCGCTGCTGGCAGAGCTCCATGATCGCGCCGATGAACTCGCTCGGGCGCCAGGACCGTCGCGCGCACGACCGGCTCGCGGATCTCGGAGATCTTGCCGTCCGGGAACTCGCTCGGGTTGGTGACGTCGACGTGGACGCCGCCGTCGAGCGTGACGTCGTACTCGACGTTGGGCAGGGTCGAGATGAGGTCGAGGTCGAACTCGCGCTCCAGCCGCTCGCGGACGATCTCGAGGTGCAGCATCCCGAGGAAGCCGACGCGGAACCCGAAGCCCAGCGCGGCGGAGGTCTCCGGCTCGTAGACCAGCGCGGCGTCGTTGAGCTTCAGCCGGTCGAGGGCGTCGCGCAGGTCGGGGTAGTCCGAGCCGTCGATCGGGTAGAGGCCGGAGAACACCATCGGCTTGGGGTCGCGGTAGCCGCCGAGCGCCGCGGCGGCGGGCTTGGCCGCGTTGGTGACGGTGTCGCCGACCCGGCTCTGGCGGACGTCCTTGACGCCGGTGATGAGGTAGCCGACCTCGCCGACGCCGAGCCCCTTGGACGGGACCGGCTCCGGCGAGATCACGCCGATCTCGAGCAGCTCGTGGGTCGCCCGGGTCGACATCATCGCGATCCGCTCGCGCGGGTTGAGGTCGCCGTCGATGACCCGGACGTAGGTGACGACGCCCGCGGTAGGTGTCGTAGACCGAGTCGAAGATCATCGCCCGCGCCGGCGCGTTCGGGTCGCCGGTCGGGCCCGGGATCTGCGCGGACGATCTCGTCGAGCAGGGCCTGGACGCCCTCGCCCGTCTTGCCGGAGACGCGCAGGCAGTCCTCGGGCTCGCAGGCCGATCAGCCCGGCCAGCTCCTCGGCATACTTCTCCGGCTGGGCCGCCGGCAGGTCGATCTTGTTGAGCACCGGGATGATCGTGAGGTCGTTCTCCATGGCGAGGTAGAGGTTGGCCAGGGTCTGCGCCTCGATCCCCTGCGCGGCGTCGACGAGCAGCACGGCGCCCTCGCAGGCGGCCAGGCTGCGCGACACCTCGTAGGTGAAGTCGACGTGTCCGGGGGTGTCGATCATGTTGAGCGCGTAGGTCGTGCCGTCGAGCTCCCAGGGCATCCGGACGGCCTGGCTCTTGATGGTGATGCCGCGCTCGCGCTCGATGTCCATCCGGTCGAGGTACTGCGCGCGCATGGCCCGGTCGGTCGACGACGCCGGTCAGCTGGAGCATCCGGTCGGCCAGCGTCGACTTGCCGTGGTCGATGTGGGCGATGATGCCGAAGTTCCGGAGCAGGTCCGGCGGCGTCGCGTGGGGCGGCAACGCGGTTCGGGCCCTGGGTGACACGGGCTCAAGTGTTTCACGGGGCCACGGGGGTGCCGACCACGCCGGTATGCCTGCAGAGCCCCTTCGCGGCGCCCCGGACCCGCTCCGCTCCCGCTCCCCGGTCCCGTGTGCTCCCGCTCCCCACGTGCCGCTGGGCTCGGCTGTGAGCCGAGCGACTCGACTACCGACATGAGGGCAGCCGAGCCGCTCGGCTGAGAGCCGAGCCGAGCGGAGCCCCCCGGCACAGGTCTGGGGGCCGTTTCTGCGCCTGCTGCCGCTGGTCGTCCACGACAATGGCGGGGTCCGGACCGACGAGAGGGGTGGAATGACCGCGAAGGACACGATCGCCTTCCCCGTCGGGCCGGCACCCAAGCCGATCCCGCGGTCGTGTTCCGACGTCTTCCGGCTCTGGGCGGCGGTCGGCCTGGGGATCGTCCTCAGCGTCGTGTTCTACATCGCCCAGGACATCTTTCAGGAACTGGGATTCCGGACGGAGCTCACCCCGGCACAGCAGGCGCTCGAGGAGGACTACGGGACCAATCTCATCGGCTGGGTGACCTTCGCAATCTGCTATCTCTGGCTTGGCATCCGGGCGTTCCGCCGCGCGGACCACCCAGAGCTCGTCCGCCGGATCCTCGGGTCGCCGTTACCGAAGCCGGCGTGGAAACGCTGGCTGTTCGCCGGTGGCGGCGGGATCGTCTGGCCGCTCATCATCTCGGTCTGGGCGTTCTCGACCGTCGTCACCGCCGTGGTAAACCGCAACGACCTGCCGGCGCTGGTCGTCGTCATGGCGGGGCTCACGGTCGTCAGCTGCATCGCCATCATCACGTTCAGCTTCGCCCTCTTCTACGCCCGCAAGGACATCGAGGAGGGTGGCCTGCAGTTCGCGGGACCAGAGCGTTCGGTGTTCTCGGACTACGTCTATCTCGCGGCCGGCTGCTCGGTCACCTTCGGCACCACCGATACGACGGTCACGAGCGCGTCGATGCGCCGCTTCGTGGCGTTCCAGAGCGCCTTGGCGTGGCTGCTCAACACCGTGGTGATCGCGACGTTCCTCTCACTCATCATCAACTGACCATCAGCCGGCGCGGGTCAGCTCCACCACCGGGATCTCGCGGGGTGCGGCCTGCCGTTCGTGGTCGGTGAAGAACGGGTACAAGCGCGGTGATACGGGCCCACACCGTCGGCCCGGTCCTCGCCGCTGATCACCGACGCCGTCGCCCCATACGACGGGCTGCCGTCCTCGTCACCGACCTCGACGGTGACCGCCGGATCGGCCCGCAGGTTGACGCACCAGTCGGGATCACGTGGGGCGCCCACGTTGGAGGCGATGACGAAGAGCCGGCCGTCCTCCCGGTGGAACATCATCGGGGTCGTATGCCGGTCCCCCGTGCGACGGCCGGTGGTCGTGAGGAGCAGCAGCCGCTCCCGGTGCATACCGGGTAGTGGCTCTCCGGCCCGGAACCCGGCGATGACCTGGCGGTTCGTCTCGCGGTAGTCCATCTGGCTCAGAACCCGGTCTCCCCGTCGATGCCTTCGCGCAGCAGGTCGGCGTGCCCGTTGTGGCGCGCGTACTCCGCGATCATCTTGACCAGGGCTCCGCGCAGCGAGACCGGTGCACCGTCGCGCAGCCGGGTGCCCTCGTCGTCGAGCTGGTGGGCCGCGACGATCTCCCGGGATCGCGCGCACTCCTGCCGCCACACCGCGAACGCCTCGTCCACGTCGCCATCGAGCCGGTCGAAGTCCTGGTTGGGTTCGTCGTCGGAGTAGTAGAGCATCGGGACCTGCTCGCCCGCGAAGTTGATCTGGAACCACCATCGCTCGACGCCCGTGAGGTGGCGCAGCAGCCCGTGCAGCGAGAGCGTGGACGGCGGCATGGTGCGCTCGTTGAGCCGGGCGGGATCCACCCCGCGACACTTCAGCTCGAAGGTCGCCCGATGGTGGTCGAGGTAGGTCGTCAGCATGATGCGCTCGTCGCCGGTCTGCGGCAGCTCGGGCCGCTCGCCCGCCCACGTCTGGCTGTAGTTCTGGGGCGGCAAGGCGCCCGACGACTCGGTCATGCGCCGACCGTAGCCGGACGGTCCGACACCCCACTCCACGATCACGGTCAGGCGGCCACCGGCATGTGCAGCGGCCCGCGGATCAGCCGCGACGGACGCATGGCCACCCGACCGGCCGGGTGCAGCCGTGGCAGCCGCTGGATCAACGCGGTGATGGCCACGGTCGCCTCCAGCCGAGCCAGCGGCGCCCCGAGGCAGTAGTGGATGCCGCTGGAGAAGGACAGGTGGTCCGACCCCGAGGTCCGGGTGATGTCGAACCGAGCCGGGTCGTCGAAGACCTGCGGGTCGCGGTTCGCCCCGGCCAGCAGCAGCACGAGCGCCTGGTTGACGTGCACCGGCACGCCGCCGACCTCGGTGTCGCGGAAGGACAGTCGGGCGGTCTCCTGCACCGGCGGGTCCCAGCGCAGCACCTCCTCGACGGCGCCGGCCGTGAGGGACGGGTCGGCGCGGAGCAGCTCCCACTGCTCGGGGTGGGCCAGCAGGGCGCGCGTAGCGTTGCCGATGAGGTTGACCGTCGTCTCGAACCCAGCGATGAGTAGCAGCGAGCACATCGGGCGGAGCTCATCGGGCCGGATCCGGTCGCCCTTCTCCGCCACGATGACGCTCACCAGGTCGTCGCGCGGTTCCCGCTCCCGCTCGTCGAACAGCCGCGCGAAGAGACGGTCGAGCTCACGGTTCGCCTCGATGACCCGCCGGGCCTGGCCGATCGACGTGACGCCGTCCAGCGCGCTGCCGAGCGCCGCACCGTAGCGCCGGAACGCCGCCACGTCGCCGCCCTCGACGCCCATCATCCGGGTGATCACCGCAATCGGCAGGGGCGCTGCGAAGTCGGCCACCAGGTCGAAACGACCCTTCGCCTCTGCGGCGTCGAGGAGGTCGTGGACCGTCTGGTCGATCGTCGTCGCATACCCTGCCATCATCCTGGGGCTGAACGCCGGCGCGGCCACCCGGCGGAGGCGCTCGTGGTCCGGCGGGTTGAGGCTGAGGAACGACAGGTCGAACTCCTCCTGCGACGAACCCAGCCGCGCGCCACCGTCCTCCTCACGCACGCCGAACTGCCGGCTGCGCAGCACCTGGTTGCAGACCGCGTAGCTCGTCGTGGCCCAGTTGCCCAGCCGCGTGGGGACCATCGGCCCGATGGCCCGCATGTCCTCGTAGACCGCGTACGGGTCGCGGCGACCGTCCCGCAGGCTGAGGCGAGCCAGCTGGTCCCCACGGAACCGGGCCGCATACCACCGGTCCCAGCGCTGCCGGTAGAGCCCGCCGGCGAACGTCGCCGCCGACCGCAGCTGCGTCACCGTGCTTCCCACGCCCCGACCCCCCCGCAGCATCGCGTCGACGACCTGGTGCGCCGTGTCCAGCCGAGCCAGCCGGCCGCTCGCGACGCGCTCCGGGACCAGCGCCGTCATGTTCGGCACCATACGCGCGTGGTCGTCGGCGAGCACCGCTGTTCAGCGGCGCTGAAATCAGTCGGTGGAGGCCGGCGGTGTCAGCGTGCCGCGGTGCAGCTCGTAGGTGCGCGCCACCCCCGGAGAATCCGGGTCGTCGACGACCGGCCGGTCGGCCATGAACAGGCGGATGACGTTGGCCAGCTCGTCCGGATGGCTGAAGTTCACGGCGTGCGCGGCGCCTTCGATGACGACCAGCAGTGCGTCGTTCGACGTCTGCCCCGCGACCTCCTTGAGACGGTCCGGACCGGGCATCAGCGGGTCTCGGCTGCCGATGACCGCCATCGTGGGGACCCGCATCGCCAGCAGCCGGTCGAGTGAGGGGTACTGCGTCAGCGCACGGAACAGCCGCAGCGTGCTGGGCACGCCGAACCGGAGGTAGTCCGGGACTGCCACCGGCACCAGTCGTGGCGGCTCCCGCACCCCGTCGTGCACCAGCTGCCGCAGCGCGCGCTGGAGCGGCTGGTTGTGCAGCCCGCCGGCGGGCGCCACGAGGATGGCGCGCTCCAGCCGGTCCGGGTGCCGGTGCGCGAACTCGGTGATCACCGCGCAGCCCATCGAGTTGCCGACCAGCGACGCCCGCTCGACCCCTCGGTCGTCGAGGAAGTCCGCCGCCGCGTCGGCCAGGTCGGTGACATCCATCGGCAGGAGCGAGTTGCCGCTCCGGCCGAAACCAGGGAGGTCGGGCACGAACGTGTGGAACTCCTCGGCCAGCCGTTCGGCCGTCGGCACGAGGTAGGCCCCCGACATACCGAAGCCATGCAGGTGCAGCATGACCGGACCGTCGGCCGGGCCGGGGGACTCGCGGTAGAAGACCTCGACGCCGTCGAGCGTCGTCCAGTGCTCGTCCAACACCGCGGAGGGCGTGGAGAAGCGGCGACGGGTTCCCCGCCGTGCTCGCTCGGACGGCATCCCGCCAGTATGGTGCGGACCACCGGGGTCGGGCGGTGCCCCCGCAGACCGGAGTCCTGGGTGAGCACGAGCGGGAGCGGACGCTTCGAGGAAGCGCGGGAGCGGGTCTACGCCACCCGCGACCGGGTGATCTCCTCGCGGTCCCGCAACCACCAGGTCGACGTGGCGCTGCGAACGTGGGAGCGGGACGTCGAGACCGGCGGCTCGCTCATGGCGGCGGCGCTTGCCTTCCGGACGTTCCTCTGGACCCTGCCCGCGACGCTCTTCACCATCGGCCTGCTCGGCTTCACGGTGGACGAGAACGACCCGGGGTCCGATCGGTCCGCGTTGCGCGGCTACACGATGGAGACCGTAGAGCAGGCCGTCTCGCAGGCCCACCGGAGCCGCTGGCTGCTGGTCATCGTCGGCGGGATCCTGCTGCTCGGCGTCTCCTACACCCTTACCAAGACGGTGGTGGTCGCGACGGCGCTGATCTGGGGACAACCGCTCCGTTCCGTGCACCGCCCGGTGCGCGCCGTCGCGGTCATGCTCGGTGTCGTCGTCGTTGCCGTCGCCATGGCCGCGGGCGCCGCGGTCCTGCGCAGCATCTCCCCGGGTTGGGGCCTGGTCGCCACCGTGGTCATCGCGGGACTGTGGGCAGTGCTGTGGTGGCGAGTCTCGTTCCTGCTGCCCCACGCTCACGACCTGCCATGGTGGGGCCTGCTGCCCGGTGCGGTCCTCTTCGGGGTGGGGTCACAGGTGCTGCACCTCGCCACCGTCTACTACTTCGCGGAGAAGCTCAACAGCGCGTCCGAGCTCTACGGCTCACTGGGCATGGCGGCGACGATGCTGCTCTGGGCCTACGTCGTATCGCGGTTGATCCTCGCCTCCGCGTCGGTCAACGTCGCCGTCCAGCGCACCTACGCGTCGGCGGGCGGCCCTACGCTCACGCCGTGATCACGACCGTGGCCGTCGCGGGGTACCGCTCCCTGCGCGACGTGGTCGTCCCACTGCACGGGCTCGATGTCGTCACCGGCGCCAACGGCTCGGGCAAGTCCAGCCTCTACCGGGCGCTGCGGCTGCTGGCCGACTGCGGCTCGGGGCGGGTGATCGGCTCGCTCGCCCGGGAGGGCGGGCTGCCGTCGGCGCTGTGGGCCGGCCCCGAGACGCTCGCCGGTGCCCGCCGGGAGGGGTATGCGGTGCAGGGCACCCGCCGCCAGGGGCCGGTCAGCCTGCGGCTGGGTTTCGCCAGCGACGACGGCTTCGGCTACCTCGTCGACCTCGGCCTCCCCGTGCCGACGCGGACTGCCTTCGGGCTCGACCCGGAGATCAAGCGGGAGGTCGTGTTCAGCGGGCCGGTGGCCCGGCCGAGCGCCGTCCTCGTCGACCGCAAGGGACCGCTGGTGCGAGCGCGGCAAGGACGCGAGTGGGCCGACCTAACACAGGGCCTGGCCCCGTGGGCCAGCATGCTGACCGAGCTGGCCGACCCTAGCCGCGCACCGGAACTCCTTGCGATGCGCGACCAGATCCGGGCGTGGCGGTTCTACGACGGCTTCCGCGTCGACGCCGACGCCCCGTCCCGGCGTACCCAGGTGGGCACCCGCACGCCGGTCCTCGACCCTGACGGCGCCGGCCTCGCAGCGGCCCTGCAGACCATCCGCGAGATCGGGGACGTCCAGGCGCTCGACCACGCGGTCGCCGACGCCTTCGACGGCGCGACCGTCGAGGTCGACGTCGCTGCGGGCCGGTTCGACGTGGCGCTGCACCAACCCGGGATGCTGCGGCCGCTGGCGTCGGCGGAGCTGTCGGACGGGACGCTGCGCTACCTGCTGCTCGTCGTCGCGCTGCTGACTCCGCGACCGCCGGCGCTGATGGTGCTCAACGAACCGGAGACCAGCCTCCACCCCGACCTCCTACCGCCGCTGGCGCGCTTGGTCGAGCGAACCGCCCGCGAGACCCAGGTCGTGGTCGTGTCGCACTCGCATACCCTGCTGCGCGCGCTGTCGGCAGCGCACGGAGTCGAGCTGGTCAAGAACCTCGGCGAGACCACGGTGGCCGGGCAGGGTCTGCTCTCGGTGCCGCCGTGGCACTGGGGGTCGCGGTGAGGCCGTCGACCAGGGACTGCAGGTAGGGCACCCACCAGCCGCGGTACCGCTCGTGCAGCTGCGGGATCCGCCAGTCGTCGCCGGCGACCATCTGACGGCAGCGGTAGCTCGGGCAGTGGCAGCGCAGCACGTAGTCGGGGTCAGCCGTCGACATCGCGTAGTCGCTGAGCAGCTCCTGGCCGGCGGGCACGTCGGCCATCGTGGCTAGCGTGTACTCGTCGACCCAGCCGAGGTTGGGGTCGCAGCCGTGGTTGCCGAACCGGTTCTCCCCCGACTCGACGAGCAGGTGCTGGTCCGGCCCGACAACGATGGTGTCGACGTAGGGCGCCTGCCCGGCACCGGCGTCGGCCAGCCGGCGACGCAGCTCGGCGGTGCCGACCAGCCGGCCGCCGAGGCGCGAGACGACGGTGCCAGCCGGCAGGTCGACGCCGGCGAAGAGGCCGCGTCCCGCGATCGGTGACGGCCGCACCTCGACCGAAGGGTGTACCCAGCACGACGCCGGCGGGACACGCATACCCCGAGTATGCGGGTGCTCAGGCCGGGCGGGCCGACCGCCGACCGAGGACGGCCGAGAGGACGGCGATCCCGACGCCGGCGACCGCCAGGAACGCACCCACCCGGCTCGGCCACTCGTAGCCCAGACCCGCGGACAGCACCACGCTGCCGAGCCACGCGCCGAGCGCGTTGGCGATGTTGAGCGTCGAGTGGTTGAGGGCGGCGGCGAGGGACTGCCCGTCCTGCGCGACGTCCATGAGCCGGGTCTGCAGCAACGGCACGAGGATCGACGGCAGGAAGCCCAGCGCGAAGACCATGGCCAGCGCGAGCCCCTGGATGTGGGCCAGCGGACCGAAGATCGCCAGCATCACCGCGATCGCGCTCAGCGACACGATGATGCCGCGCAACACCCCGAGGTGCGCGACCCGGCCGGAGACGACCATGCCGCTGACCATCCCGACGCCGTAGATGGCGAGGACCACGGGCACGAACGCCGCCGGGAACCGCGACAGCTCGGTCATGGTCGGCGCGATGTAGGAGTAGGTCGCGAACATGCCGCCGAACCCGACGACGCCGATGAGCAGCGCCAGCCACACCTGGAGGCGAGTGAGCGCCGTCAGCTCGCCGCGCATGGACGCCGTGCCGTCCAACGGCTGCCACGGCACCCACGCCCACAGGGCAAGCACGGTGGCCACGCCGATGGCGCCGACCACCCAGTAGGGCGCCTGCCAGCCGACGTTCTGCCCCAGCAGCGTGGTCAGCGGGACCCCCACAATGTTGGCGGCGCCGAGGCCGATCAGCATCATGGCCACCGCCCACGTCCGGCGCTCCTTGGCCACCAGGGACGCGGCGACGAGGGAGCCGATGCCGAAGAACGCCCCGTGCGGCAGACCGGAGAGGAACCGGGCGAGCATCAGCCAGCCGTACTCCGATACGAAGCCGGACGCCGCGTTGGCGATGGCGAACCAGACCATGAGTCCGAGGAGCACGGTCTTGCGGCGGAGCCGGGCGGCGAGCACGGCGATCAGCGGGGCGCCGACGACGACGCCCAGGGCGTATGCGGAGACGTAGTGACCGGCGGTCGGGATGTCGGTGCCGGTGCCGGCGGCCACCTCGGGCAGCAGGCCCATCGTCACGAACTCGGTGGTACCGATCGCGAAACCACCGACCGCCAGGGCGAGCAGCGCCAGGTTCGCGCGGCTCCGGTGCCTCGGCGCGCGGGTGGTCGGGGCGGGGATCAGCGTGTCGGTCATGGTTCTTTCGTCGCGTTTCGGGGGCGTCGAGCGGTCCACGCTGACCCAGGGGCAATGCTAGGACCAACAAAGCGCGTGCCTCGGACAGTCCCGGAGCCGGACACTTTGTCGGTGACGTCGCTCTCTGTCCCGCAGGTGGACTACGCGACCACGTCGCGGCGCCCGGCCTGGTCGGAGCTTCCGGCCGAGGTGCGGGAGGCGGTCGGGCGCGTCGCCGGCGGTGCGGTCACACGGGCGGAGCGGCCGGTCGGCAGCGGCTTCACCGGTGCGTATGCGGGCATCGTCGGCCTGTGTCAGGGTCGCCGGGTCTTCGTCAAGGCGGGCGCGCCCAGCCAGCCGCACGTCGTCGGGGCGCTGGCGCAGGAGGCGGCCGTCCTGTCGGCGCTGCCCCGCGGCATACCCGCCCCGGGGCTGGTGGGGTTCGAGGCGGTGGAGGGCTGGAGCGTGCTGGTCCTCGACGTCGTGGCCGGCCGGATGCCGGGGCAGCCGTGGACGCCGGACGACGTCGAGGCGGTGCACCGCGCGTGCCTGACCATGGCGGAGGTCGGCACCCCGTGCGCGGTGGGCGACCCGGGACTCGGCCGCGCCCTGTCGACCGATCCCGAGATCCTCGCCGTGGCCGGGTCGCTGGCCGACGGCTCGTTCGTGGGCGGGCCGGAGCTCCCCGACTGGCTGCCGGCGCAGCAGGCTCGGGTGGCCGAGCTGGTGCTGGGGGCGGAGGGCCGGTTCGACGGCGTCACGCTCTGTCACGGCGACCTGCGGCCGGACAACCTGCTCGTCGCGCGGCTGGGCGGGGGCCGATGCGTGGCCACCGTCGTCGACTGGAACTGGGTCGGCGCGGCGGCGCCGTGGGTCGACTGGGTAGGGCTGCTGCCGCTGATGGCCGCGCAGGGCATCGACACCGCCGCGCTCGAGGCGTCGTCGCCGCTGACCCGCGACGCGGACCCCGAGGCCGTCGACGCCTACCTGGCGACCATCGCCGCATACATGCTGGGCGGGTACCGCGACGACCCGCCGCCCGGGTGCACGCCGGAGCTGCGGCGGCACCAGCTGCTCATGGCGCACCTGTTCCTCGAGTACCTGCGCGGGCGGCGGGGCTGGGCGACCTGAGCCTGTTCGGAGCTGCCCGGCGGCTAGGGTCGGGGCCGTGGCACAGCGAGCGATGGACCGGTTGCGCACGGCCGTGGGCCGGCTCCTCGGCGGCGGCAGCTCGGCACCGCAGCGCTCCCGACCCGCAGCGCCGGCTGCCTCCCGCCGGACCGGGCCGGACGGCGGGTCTCCCCCGCCGGACGGGCACCGGGGCTACCCGGGCGACTTCCGCGGGGTGCCGGCTATCGCCTACGCACCCAAGCCGGACGGCCAGCCCGACCCCGGCGAGATCGTGTGGACGTGGGTGCCGTTCGAGGAGGACCACTCGGTCGGCAAGGACCGGCCGGTGCTGCTCGTCGGCAGCGACGGCGACTGGCTCCTCGCGGTGATGCTGACCAGCAAGGACCACGACCAGGACGCGCGCCGGCAGCACGCGGCGGGGCGCGAGTGGGTCGACATCGGTGCGGGCGGATGGGACCGCAGCGGCCGGCCGAGCGAGGTACGCGTCGACCGAATCATCCGCGTCGACCCCGTGGCGATCCGGCGGGAAGGAGCCGTGCTCGCGCCGGAGCGGTTCGAGGAGGTCGCGACGGCGATCCGTCACCTCGGCTAGCCGGCGGCACCGACCAGTGGGCGCGCATACAGCAGGGCCCGTCACCTCGGGAGAGTGTGACGGGCCCTGACGCTTCGGGCGGCGAGGCGGTTAGAGCGCCGCGGCCTTCTTGGCCATCGCCGACTTCTTGTTGGCGGCCTGGTTCTCGTGGATGACACCCTTGGAGACGGCCTTGTCGAGCTTGGTCGACGCGGTCTTCAGGGCGTCCTGAGCGGCGTTCTTGTCACCGGACTCGGCCGCCTCGCGGAACTTGCGGATCCAGGTGCGAAGCTCGCTCTTGACCGCCTTGTTGCGCTCGGTGCGCTTCTCGTTGGTCTTGATGCGCTTGAGCTGCTGCTTGATGTTCGCCACGTAGGTCAGTGCTTTCTTGGTCGGAAGTGTGTTGCCGGTTAGAGGGCGGCAGGCGCGGAGCGCCGAGACACGTTTCGTGCGCACGACGACAAGCACACCGCCAGGCGCGCACGCAACGGACGAATCTACCAGCGGAGGGCGGTCGGTCCCAAAACGTCACCCGTCGCGGCGGGCGGTCGTGATGGTGAGGACGGCGCGCTCGACGGCGAACACCGGGTCGCGGCCCCCGCCCTTGACCTCGACGTCGGCGGCGGCGACCGCCTGGATCGCCCGGCCGAGACCGTCCGCGGTCCAGTGGCCCAGCTGGCGGCGAGCCTTGTCGACCTGCCACGGAGCCATGCCCAGCTGCTTGGCCAGCTGCTGCGACCCTCCGCGGCCGGCCGAGCCGACCTTGACCAGCTGGCGCAGCTGCGACGCCAGTACGGCGACGATCGGGACCGGGTCGACGCCCGGTGGCGATGGCGTGCCGCAGCAGCCGCAGCGCCTCCCCCGTCTGGCCGGCGACGGCGGCGTCGGCGACGCGGAAGCCCGTGGCCTCGACCTTGCCGCCGTGGTAGACCTCGACCAGCCGGTCGTCGACAACGCCGTCACTGTCCTCGACCAGCTGGGCCACGGCCGACGCCAGCTCGCGGATGTCGCGGCCGAGGGCCTCGACCAGGGCGCGGACCGCTTCCGGCGTCGCCTTGCGGCCCTGCCGCCGGAACTCGTTGGCCACGAAGTCGGTCTTGTCGCGGTCGGTCTTGATGGGGGGACACTCGACGACCCGGGCCTTGTTCTTGGTCAGGGCGTCGAGCGCACGCTTGCCACGCTGCGCGCCCGAGTGGGTGACGACAAGGGTGACGTCGGGGGCGGGCACCGCGAGGTACTGCGTCACGTCGTCGAGGAGCTCGTCGCTGCCCTCGTCGAGGCGCTCGACGACGACCGCCTTGTCGCCGCCGAACAGCGACGGGCTGGTATGCGTCGTCAGCTCGCCCGGCTGGTAGCCCGCCGCGGCGATGCGGATCACCTCGAGATCCGGCGTGGTCTCGCGGAGCTCGGTGAGCGTGGCGGTGATGGCCCGCTCGGCGAGCAGCTCCTCCGGTCCACGGACCAGGACGGCGCTCGGCATCGGGCTCACAGGCTCACCCTGCCACGCCACGCCGACACCCGAGGACCGTGCGGCATACCCTTGGCCTTCTGTCCCTTGCGTCGAGAGGTGACCGAGCAGGGCGTCACTGGGAAGAGATCTGGGCCTCCCGACACCTAACAAACTCCCCACGAGCCACAGAGGCCGACACGTCGAGAGTCATGTCGCGCGTAGGGTGCCTGCGGTCACGTCGCAGGTCCCGTCGCACGCGGGGTCGTGATCACAGCAGTCGTGGCGACATGAACGGCGACATGAACCGCGACATGATCGCCCCACGCGTCCGGGCCTGCCGACCGCCCCGATCGGCCTCACCCTGCTCGCCGAAAAGCTGTCCTTCCCCTGGGCGCGCTCACGCCGCTCCACAACTGACGACATTGTCAGTAGGTGCGGCCAACGTCGCCATCCGCCCCCAACAGCCGACAACGTCGTCACTTGTTGCGCGCAGGCGCGGCGGCAGTGGTCGACCCTCTGAGCAAAGCGGAACGGGCGCACTGCGCAGGGCAAGGCGCGCCCGGATACCCGCGTCAGGGGAAGAGCGTCGGCAGCTCGGCGGCGGGGTCGGACGCGGCGTCGTCCGGCTCCGCCAGCGTGAGCCCGAGCTGGAGCAGGCGCGCTCGGATGGTGTCGACCGGGAGCTCCAGCTGCTCGACGACGTCGTCGATCTCGATCCCGGCCTCCGCAGCGTCACGCAGCTCCTCGTCCTGAGTCGTGGTCCAGGCGTGCCCCATGGTGACGGCGGTACGCGGCGACGCTGGAACCGGAGGCGGCCCAGCAACCGGCCGGTGGTCGACCCCCGCCTCCAGCGCGTCTCCGGCCACCGCCGGCCCGTCGAGCGCGCCGACGAGTCCCCGCAGCGCCGGGTCGCTCACCGGCAGCGGCGGCGGGGCCACCTCGTCCAGCCGCTTCAGGGCGGAGAGCACGAGACCACGATCGGTCGTCGGCCAGAAGGGCGGGATCGAGCGCTGCAGGAAGCTCGCATACCGGGCGTTGACCATCCGGGAGTCGAGGATCGCGACGACTCCGCGGTCGTCGGACCGCCGCACGAGCCGTCCGGAACCCTGCGCGAGCCGCAGCGCCGCGTGCGTCGCCGACACCGCCATGAACCCGTTGCCGCCCATCCGCGCGATCGCCTCCGACCGCGCCGACGCGAGCGGGTCGTCGGGACGGGGGAACGGGATCCGGTCGATGACGACGAGCTGGCACGACGAGCCAGGCACGTCGACCCCCTGCCACAACGTCAGCGTCCCGAAGAGACACGTGGCCGGGTCTCGCGCGAACTGGCGCACCAGCGTGGAGATCTGGTCCTCGCCCTGGCACAGGATCGGGATGGCGGTGCCGTCGGAGGAGAACCGGGCCCGCAGCTGCTCGGCCGTGCTCTGCGCTGCCCGTGTCGACGAGAAGAGCCCGAGCGTGCGCCCGCCCGCGGCGCGGACCAGCGCCTCGATCTCGTCGAGGACCTTCGGCGACGTGCCGTCACGGCCAGGGGCCGGCAGGTCGCGGGCGACGTAGACGATGGCCTGCCGCTGGTAGTCGAACGGGCTGCCGACGTCGAGGCCCTTCCAGGCCGGCGCGCCGTCGCCGCGCAGCCCGATCGTTCCTGCCACCGCGTCGAAGGAGCCGCCCAGCTCCAGGGTCGCCGACGTCAGGACGCAGGTGCGCTCCGCGAACACCCGGTCGCGGACCAGCATCGCCACGCTCATCGGCGCGACGTTGAGCACCGGGCCCCGCCGCGAATCACGTCGCAGCCAGAGGACGTCGAGCTCGCGGCGTTCGAGGATGCGCGCCGCGTTCTCGTTGACCTCGTCGATGGCCGCCCGCGCCACCTGGCGGGCACCGTCGGCCGACTCGCCCGGCCCGGGTTTGAGCTCCGACTGGACCGCCCGGGTCGTGTCGCGGATACGGCTGAGAGCTAGGACCAGGCCGTCGGTGAGGGTGTCGATCCGACCCTCCGAAACCTCGCCGAGTACGCCCTCCAGCAGGTCGCCGGCGTCGATCACCTCGTCGGTGCCGTCGGCCAGCTTTGCGGCCTTGCGCGCCGCGTTCGTCACCATCCCGCTGCTCATCTCGTCGGTCACCGTCGCGGTGACCCGGTCGACCAGCTCGTGTGCTTCGTCGACGACGAGGACGTCGTGCTCGGGGAGCATCTGCCGGCCCTCGAACGCGTCGATGGCCATGAACGAGTGGTTGGTCACGACGACGTCGACGTCCTTGGCCGCCTCGCGAGACTGCTCCACGAAGCACTCGGCGATCACCGGACACTTGCCGCCGAGGCACTCATGCGCCGACACCGAGACCTGCCGCCAGGCGCGGTCGCTCACCCCGGGAACCAGCTCGTCGCGGTCGCCCGAAGCGGTCGCGTCCGCCCACTCCCGCAGACGCACCACCTCGGCGCCGAGCCGCGAGGCTGTTGCGCTCACCTGGTCGACCGCAAGCAGCGCGTCCTCCTCGTCGGGGAACCCGCCCTCCAGCTTGTGCGCGCACAGGTAGTTGCGCCGGCCCTTGACCAGCGCGTAGGTCGGCCGCCGTCCGAGGAGCGGCTCGAGCGCGGCCGCCACGCGCGGCATGTCACGGTCGACGATCTGCGCCTGCAGGGCCAGCGTCGCTGTGGCCACGACGGCGGGCTTTCCCGACTCCATCGCGTGGCGGACCGCCGGCACGAGGTAGGCCAACGACTTGCCGGTCCCCGTCCCGGCCTGCACCAGCAGGTGCTCGCCGGTCTCCACGGCCTGCGCCACCGCATGCGCCATCTCGACCTGACCCGGGCGCTCGGTGCCGCCGACCCCGGCGACGGCCGCCTCGAGCAGGGCGTCCAGGTCCACGGGCACCAGGTCAGCGTATGACGCTGCGCCCCCAGTCCTTCGCCCGTCCACAGCCTCTGGGCGCGCCGCCCGTGCCGGGTCTCAGTGGTATGCGTGGACGACCGCGTGCCCCCGGCCACGGCCGATCATCCACTTGTTGAACGGTGTCGTCACGAGGAAGGCGACGGCGAGTGAGAGGGCCAACGTGACCCAGAACAGCCAGGAGCCCAGCCCCGCGTCCATCGCTCCCGGAACGAGCAGCACCACGGCGTTGTCGATGACCTCCATCACCGCGATCGAGGCGGTGTCGGCCGCAAGCGCGACCTTGAGCGCCGACCTCAGGTCGAGCCCCGACCGCAGCAAGCCGCGTACCGTCAATGCGTAGCCGAACACGAACGCCAGCACGACGGAGAGGACCACCGTCGCCAGATTGGACCAGCCGAGGCCGCTCCCAACGACCATGCCGAGAACCTCACCGATCGCGCAGCCGGTCAGGCAGTGCAGCGTCGCCTGGGCCGCCATGGACCAGCTCGCGGGTGCGGGATGAGCGGAGGAAGAAGTATGCGCCGAGTGCGCGTGCTGACTCACAGCGAGAATTATACCCCCGGGGGGTATCCTGACACCACGTGGGGCACCACCGTCCTACGCGCGCAAGGACTGCAGTGCGTCGCCCACGCTGCCGACGACGCCCGGCACGTGGCCGTTGCCGACGATGTTGACGATCACCCCGTCGACGCCCTGGTCGAGGACGCGCGCCTTGAGGTCCGCCGCGATCTGTTCCGGCGTCCCGGCGAAGCTGCGCGACTCCATGGCGGCCCGGCGTGCCGGGTCGATCGCGTCGATGTCCATGCCGCGACGGCCCATGGCCGTCACGAGCTCGTTCATCGCCGACTCGGGGTCGGCACCGACCACTGCCGACGCGAGGAAGCTGGTCTCGATCTCGGACCGGTCACGGCCCACCTCCGCGCAGCGGGCGTCGAGCGCCGCCAGCTTCCGCGGCAGGTCGGCGGGGTCGCAGATAATGTTCAGATGGTTCGCGTAGCGAGCCGTCAGCCCGAAGGTCTTCTTCTCCCCGCTGCCACCGATGAGGATCGGCAGGTCGTCGCGGATCCGTGGCTCGTTCATCGCGGACTCTGTGTGATACCAACGCCCGTTGACCGTCGGCCGCTCACCGCGCAGCATCGGCACGATGATCGACAGGGCCTCCTCGAGCCGCTCGAAGCGGTCGGTGAAGGTGCCGAACTCGAAGCCCAGCTGCTGGTGCTCCAGCTCGTACCACCCGGCCCCGATGCCGAGCACCGCTCGACCGCCGCTCACGACGTCGAGGGTGGTCACCGCCTTAGCCAGCAGGGTGGGGTTGCGGTAGGTGTTGCCAGTCACCAGCGCCGACAGCTGGACGCGCGAGGTGGCCGTGGCGAGCGCCGACAGCGCGGCGTACGACTCGAGCATCGGCTGGTCCGGCGAGCCGATACCGGGCAGCTGGTAGAAGTGGTCCATCACGAACACCGCATCGAAGCCGGAGTCCTCGGCCTCGCGCGCCTGCGCGATGACGGTCGGGAACAGCTCGGAGACGGGCGCGGCGTAGGAGAAGTTGGGGATCTGGTAGCCGAGGCGGATGCTCACGTTTGTCGACGCTATGCCCTGACGCTGCCCGGTTACCGGGCGGGGTGGACCGGAGACCTAGACTCCTGCGAATGGTGCGGCAGCTGCAGATCTGGTCCACGGTCCTGCTCGGCGTCGCCATCGGCCAGGCCGGCTTCGGCTCGAGCTTCGGCGCGTCGCTCATCGCGCGCGACAAGAGCGAGCTGCTCGAGACGCTGCACGCGCGCAACGCGATGCTCGTCATCCTGGTCGCCGCGGTCTGCACCGTGGTCGCCGCCCTCTACCGCCGCCGGGGCGGCCCCACGTGGCCACTGGTCTTCGCGGTGTGCCTGGTCCTCGGCGCGATTCTCCAGACCGCCCTCGGCGAGGGCCGGGTCGTCGCCCTGCACCTGTTCTTCGGAGTGCTCTACCTCTGCGCCGTCACGACGTTCTGCTCGTATGCGTGGCGCCACCAGCCGCGTTCGGTGGTGCCCGACTCGGCCGGGGCCGGCTACTCGGCGCCGGGGTCGTAGACCGACTGCGGCGTGCAGATGAGGTGGGCGACGAGCGCCGTCCACCCGGTCTGGTGGCTCGCGCCGAGCCCGGTCCCGGTGTCTCCGTGGAAGTACTCCGAGAACGTGGGGTGCTGGGACCACAAAGGCCCGTCCAGGAGGTCCCTGGGGTCGCTCGGACGGCGGCCGTCCGGACCAGCGCGGAACAGCCCCACGAGCCGGTCCTCCAGCCGCTGGGCGACGTCGTGCAATCCCAGGCGTTCTCCCGAGCCCGTCGGGAACTCGACCGTGATCCCGGCGGCGGACCCGGCGGCATACGTATGGAGCGCGTCGATGAGCAACGCGTTGGGAGGGAACCAGACCGGGCCGCGCCAGTTCGAGTTCCCGCCGAACAGGCCGTTGTCCGACTCCCCGGGCGTGTAGCGCATCGACATGTCCATCCCGGCCACGTCGATCGTCACGCCGTCGCGGTGAGCGGCCGAGACCGAGCGGATCCCGTGCGGTGACAGGAACTCGCCCTCGTCGAGGAGCCGCTCCAGCAGGCGGGCCAGCCGGCCCGGGTCGACGACGGCGAAGGTGAGGGCGTCGCTGTCCGCGGGATGAGTCGTCGTCAGCGAGGCCACCTCGTCGGGACGGTGCCGCTCGAGCCATCGCAGCGACTCGTCGAAGTCGGCCAACTCGACACGGACCCACGGGGGGCAGTTGGCGACGGCGAGCAGCGGCAGCAGGCCGACGAGCGAGCGCACCCGCATCGTCTCCGTCTCACCGGCCGGTCCGACCAGGACGTCGTAGAAGAAGCCGTCCTCGTCGTTCCACAGCGAGACGCCCTGCGACCCGAACGACCCCATCGCGCGGCAGATCCCGAGGAACCGCTCGAGGAACGTCGTCGCCAAGTCGTCGAAGGCGTGATCGTGCCGCCCGAGCTCCTGGGCGATCCGCATCATGTGCAGACACTGGAAGGCGATCCAGGCGGTGGCGTCGGACTGCTCCAGCCGCCACCCCTTCGGCACCGCCTTCGAGCGGTCGAAGACGCCGATGTTGTCCATCCCGAGGAAGCCGCCCTCGAAGAGGTCCAAGCCCTCCGAGTCCTTGCGGTTCACCCACCAGGAGACGTTGAGCAGGAGCTTGGTGAGGATGCGGGTGAGGAACTCGCGGTCCCACGCCCCGTCCCGCAGATAGACCTGCCAGGCCGCCCACGCGTGCACCGGCGGGTTGACGTCGGAGAACGCCCACTCGTAGGCCGGGAGCTGCCCGTTGGGGTGCTGCGCCCACTCGCGGCAGAGCAGCAGCAGCTGCGCCTTGGCGAAGGCCGGGTCGATGTGCGACAGGGCGACGGTGTGAAAGGCGAGGTCCCAGGTCGCGAACCACGGGTACTCCCACTCGTCGGGCATGGACATCACGTCCGCGAGTGCGACGTTGCGCCACGAGGTGTTGCGGCCGCCGGGCTCGGGCGCCAGCCGCTCCGCCGGTGGGGGCGGCGACGCCGGGTCGCCCTCGAGCCACTCCTCGACGTCGTACCGGTAGAGCTGGCGGGTCCACAGGAGCCCGGCGAACGCACACCGTGCCGTATGCCGGTCCTCGTCGGGTACGCCGGCCGGGATCACCACGGCGTAGAAGGCGTCCGCATCGGACCGGCGGTCGGCCAGGACCGCGTCGGCGGTCGTGAACGGCCGGTCCAGAACCGGGACGGCGGTCAGCCGGAGCCGGACCGTCACCGACTCGCCGGGGGCCACGGCGTCCCACTGGTAGTCGAACGCCGCCTTGGTGCCGATGCCGGTGCCGGTGCCGGTGCCGGTGCCGGTGGTCGCGAGCGCGGAGCGGTCACCGTGGACGACGGCGCGGTCGACGGCGTCCTTCGGGTGCGGGGACCGGTTCGGAACGCCCCACAGCGTCTCGGAGTCGGACTCGTTGTCGCAGAACAGCAGCTCCGGCAGCCGCGTGGCGCCGTCGGGACCCACCACGCCTTCCGCGGCGAGCACGTAGCGCCCCAGCTCGCCGTGGTCCGCCGCGACGGCAAGGTGGGTCTGCTCGTCGACCTCCGGCCGGTGCAGCACTTCCAACGAGGGCCGGCGGTCGTCGCGTCCCCACGCCCAGGTGTTGCGGAACCACAGCTGCGGCACCAGGTGCAGCGGTGCCGGGTCCGGCCCGTGGTTGGTCGCGCTGATGGTCACGACGATGTCGGTGGGCGATGCCTTGGCGTGCGTGACGACGACGTCGAAGAAGCGGTTCTCGGCGAGGATCCCGGTGTCGCTGAGCTCGAACTCGCCCTCGTCACGGGACCGTTCGCCGTTCTGCTTCAGCAGCTCGTCGTAGGGGAACTCCCGCTGCGGGTAGCGGTAGAGGTACTGCGCGAACGAGTGCGTCGGCGTCGCGTCGAGGTGCCACCAGTACTCCTTGACGTCCTCGCCGTGGTTGCCCTCCGGGTTGGTCAACCCGAACAGCCGCTCCTTGAGGCGGTCGTCCTGGCCGTTCCACATCGCCACGGCGAGGTTGAGGAAGCCGTGGCGGTCGCAGAGGCCGGCGATGCCGTCCTCACCCCACCGGTATGCGCGTCGGTGCGCCTGGTCGAACGGGAACGACGCCCACGCGTCACCGTCCGCGGAGTAGTCCTCGCGGACCGTGCCCCACTGGCGGCCGGCCAGGTAAGGGCCCCACAGCCGCCACGGGTCCGAGTCGTCCGGCGACTCGGCGAGCCGGGCGTGCTCGGCGCTGGGTGCGGTGGCCGGGCCGAACGGGCTGAGCGTCACGGCGCATACTCTGCCCCACCCCCCGGTTCGTGCTCTGAACCGACGCGAATTCCGTACCTCAGCCGCACGAACGCGGCCGCAGAGGTCCGGTCAGACGACGTCAGACGAGGTATGCGGTGAGCTCGCTGAGCACCGGCGGGTGCACCTTCGCGTGGACGAAGGTCCCGTCCTCCCGGTGCTCCGTCGTGAGCACCTCCGACTCCTGGTGGAGCCGGCTGACCAGGTCGCCGCGGTCGTAGGGGATGACTGCCTTGACCTCGATGTCGGGGCGCGGGATCTCCGCCGCGATGAGGTCGCGCAGCGCGTCGATGCCCCGGCCGGTCCGCGCCGAGACGACGATGGAGTGCCGCTCGTGGCGGGTCAGCCGGTCGAGGACCTCCGGGTCGGCGGCGTCGGCCTTGTTGAGGACGATCACTTCCTTGACGTCGCCGACGTCCAGGTCGCTGAGGACCCCGCGGACGGCGGAGATCTGACCCTCGGGGTCGGGGTGGCTGCCGTCGACGACGTGCAGCAGCAGGTCGGCGTCGGCCACCTCCTCGAGCGTGGAGCGGAACGCCTCGACCAGCTGGGTGGGCAGCGAGCGCACGAACCCGACGGTGTCGGCGAGCGTGTAGGGCATTCCGTCCTCGGTCTCGGCGCGGCGGACGGTCGGGTCCAGCGTCGCGAACAGCGCGTTCTCGACAAGGACGCCCGCGTCGGTCAGCCGGTTGAGCAGCGAGGACTTGCCGGCGTTGGTGTAGCCGACGATCGCCACGCTCGGGACGTGGTTCGCCTGACGGCTGTGCCGCTTGGTGTCGCGGGTCGTCTTCATGTGCGCGATCTCGCGCTTCAGCTTGGCGATCCGGCTGTTGATCCGGCGGCGGTCCAGCTCGATCTTCGTCTCACCCGGACCACGCGAGCCCATGCCCTGGCCGCCCGCGGCCTGGCCACCGGCCTGCCGGGACATCGACTCACCCCAGCCGCGCAGCCGCGGCAGGAGGTACTGAAGCTGGGCCAGCTCGACCTGCGCCTTGCCCTCTCGGCTCTTGGCGTGCTGCGCGAAGATGTCGAGGATCAGGGCGGTGCGGTCGATGACCTTGACCTTGACGACGTCCTCGAGGGCGCGTCGCTGGCCGGGGGTCAGCTCGCCGTCACAGACGACGGTGTCGGCGCCCTCCGCGATGACGATGTCGCGCAGCTCCTGCGCCTTGCCCTTGCCGAGGTAGGTCGCAGCGTCGGGTCGATGACGGCGCTGGAGCACCCCGTCGAGCACGTCGGAGCCGGCCGTCTCGGCGAGCGCGGCGAGCTCCCGGATGGAGTTCTCCGCGTCGTCGAGGGTGCCGTCGGTCCACACGCCGGCGAGGACCACCCGCTCGAGCCGCAGCTGGCGGTACTCGACCTCGGTGACGTCCTCGAGCTCGGTGGAGAGGCCCGACACCCGGCGCAGCGCGGCCCGCTCCTCGCGGTCCAGCTGCTCTCCGTCGGGTCCCAGCCGGTCGGCTTCGAGGGGCGCCGCATAGTCGCCGGATGCGTCGGAGGCCCAGTCGGTCTCGGTGGCCAGGGCCTCGGCCCGCTCGTCGAGCAGTTCTGAACGTCGCTGCATGATGTCCTTGAGATGGGGGTCGGATCGCGTCGACCCGGGGGACGACTCCTCCAGGGTGACACGGGGGAAACGCCCCGCGCGAAACGTTTATGCCGTCGGTTAGCGTCTCGGGTGTGGCCGGGGAGCACTACTTCACGACGCAGCCCGCCTCCGCGGCGCACCGGCGCACGGTCGAGGTGGAGCTGGCCGGCCGGCCACTGACGGTCGTGACCGCGGGCGGCGTGTTCTCCCCCGACCGGGTGGACACCGGCACGCAGGTGCTCCTGCGCGAGGCGCCGCCGCCGCCGGCCGAGGGCACCTTCCTCGACCTCGGCTGCGGCTGGGGGCCGATCGCCCTCAGCCTCGGTCTGCTCGCGCCCTCGGCCACGGTGTATGCGGTCGACGTCAACGAGCGGGCACTGGAGCTGGTCCGGGCGAACGCCGACACTGCCGGCCTGCAGAACGTCCGGGCGGGGCGACCCGACGAGGTGCCGCCCGACCTGCGCTTCGACCTCATCTGGTCGAACCCGCCGATCCGCGTCGGCAAGGAGGCGTTGCACGACCTCCTCGGCACCTGGCTGCCGCGGCTGACCGACGGCGGCGAGGCATACCTCGTCGTGCAGAAGAACCTCGGTGCCGACTCGCTCCAGCGCTGGCTGCGGGAGTCGCTCGGCCTGCCGTGTGACCGCGTCGCGGTCTCGAAGGGGTTCCGGGTGCTGAGAGTCAGTCGGGCAGGGTGACGGTGCCGTCCGCAACGAGGACCGCAGGGCCGGCCAGCTCGACGTGACTGCCCGGCAGGGCGCGCACCGAGACTCGGCCGCCGGGCACGTCGACGGTCCAGTTGGTGTTGTCGTCGGCCTCGCCCTCCCACCAGCGGGTGGCGAGCGCCGCGGCCGCCGCGCCGGTGCCGCACGAGCGGGTCTCCCCCACGCCGCGTTCGTGGACGCGCATGGCGATGTGCCCCGGCCCGATCGCGCGGACGAACTCGACGTTGGTGCCGTGCTCCGGATGCGGGGAGACCGCCGGCGCCTCAGTGAGGTCCAGGTCGTCGAGGTCGAAGTCCGGCGGCAGAACGACCACGGTATGCGGGTTGCCGAGGTCGAGGCGCAATGCGGGCAGCTCGACCCCTCCGCGCGACCGGACGGTGGAGTCGAAGCCCCGCTCGCGGGCGCCCTCGGGGTCGACGACGCGCCACGGGCCGAGGTCGACGGCGTACTGCTCTCCGGTCACGGTCATCGCCTTGGTGCCGCCGCGGGTGGCGATCGAGAACTCGTCGTCGTCGACGAGCCCTTCCCGCTTGAGATAGGCCGCGAACACCCGAGACCCGTTGCCGCACATCTCCGCGGGTGAGCCGTCGGCGTTGTGGTAGTCCATGAACCACGCGGCGTCACCCGCCTGCTCGCGCACCTCCGCCTCCTCCGCCCGGAGGGTCGGGACGACTCGAATCACGCCGTCACCGCCGATCCCGGCCCGGCGGTCCGCCAGCCGGCGAACCTCGGCGGCGGTCAACGGATGGGCGCCGTCGAGGTCGGGCACGAGCACGAAGTCGTTCTCCGTGCCGTGGCCCTTGGTGAACGGCACGGTGGTCATGGCGGCATCCTCCCAGCCGCGCGGACCGCATCGAGCGCCTGGTCCACGAGGTCCGGCGCGTCGTGGGCCAGCCACACCACCCGCGGGTCGGCCCGGAACCACGACTCCTGGCGGCGCGCATACCGGCGGGTGGCGGTCGCCGTGTCGAGCTGCGCCTCCTGCGCCGTCATCGTTCCGTCGAGCTGGGCGAGCGCCTGGCGGTAGCCGAGCGCCTTGCTCGACGTCCTCCCCTCCCGCAGGCCGGCGGAGACGAGGCGAGCGGCCTCGTCCACGAGTCCCTCGCGCCACATCCGGGCGACCCGTTGGTCGATCCGGGCGTCGAGGACCGGGCGGTCGGCGGTGAGGCCGAGGAGCACCGTCGGCTCAAGGTGCTCGCGGGTGGGCATCGTCGCGGAGAACGGCCGGCCGGTGAGCTCGATGACCTCGAGCGCCCGGACGATGCGGCGGCCGTTGTTCGGTTGGATCGCCGCGGCCGCCACGGGGTCGAGCCGCACCAGCCGGTCGCGCAGGTCGTTGACGCCGTGCTCGGCCAGCTCTGCCTCCAGGCCCGCGCGAAGTTCCGGATCGGTCGGCGGGATCTCGAGCCGGTCGAGGGCGGCCCGCACGTAGAGTCCGGAGCCCCCCACGACGATTGGGACCAGGCCTCGAGTGCGGATGTCAGCGATGTCCAGCACGCGAATACCGTTGGTATGCCGCGAGACTCGCCTCATCGCGTACCTCGAGGACGTCGAGCTGGTGGTGCGGGATGCCGCGCCGCTGCTGAGGCGTGAGCTTGGCGGTGCCGATGTCCATGCCGCGGTAGAGCTGCATCGCGTCCGCGTTGACGACCTCGCCACCCAGCCGTTCGGCGAGGGCCAGGGCGAGGTCCGACTTCCCGGTGGCCGTCGCGCCGACCACGGCGACGACCGGACGCGGAGCCGCTTCAGACAACGCGTTCGTCGTGTCCGGCGGCGTCGAGGTAGGCGTCCTCGCCCTCGGTCTCGTCGTCGTGGCCGAATGGGTCGCGGTCGACGCCCGGCAGCCAGGAGTGACCGGGTTTGCCCCAGCCGTTGCTCCGGATGGCCTTGCGCGCGCGCTTGGTCTGCTTGGGGTCGAGCCGGTCGACGTAGAGCAGCCCGTTGAGATGGTCGAACTCGTGCTGCATCACCCGGGCGAACCAGCCGGTCGCCTGGAGGGAGACATCCTCACCGTCCGCGTCGAACCCGACGACGCCGACGCGGTCGGCGCGCTTGAGCGGGTAGCTCTCCCCGGGACCGACAGGCAGCCCTCGCTCTCGGTGTCGGGGTCGGGCCGGTCCGTCGAAATCTTCGGCAACGACAGCATCGGGTTGATGATCACGCCGCGCGGCGGCACGTCGTCGTCGTTGGCCATCTCGTAGACGAACAACCGCAACGGCACCCCGATCTGCGGCGCCGCGAGGCCGACGCCGTGCGCGGCGTCCATCGTGTCGAACATGTCGGCAACGAGCTGGCGCAGGTCGCCGTCGAAGGCGGCGACCCGGGTGGCCGGCCGGTGCAGCACCGGTTCACCGGCGATGACGATGGGGCGCACAGCCATGCCGCAAGTGTTCCAGCCCGGCCTGGCGGCGGGCCAGCCGGTCCGGCTTGAGCGGACCCCCCGGTCCGCTTACCGTGAGCGGATGACCCATCCCGGCGCCGAACCCCTGCCCGACAAGTCGCACCAGCACATCGACCTCGGAGCGCTGATGGACGGCAGCGAGCGCGGGCCGGAAACACCGGACGCGGCCGCAACCGACTACGGGCCGGCCGCCGACCTCAGCGGCGAGACGTCGGACGCCTACGTCGCCGGCCAGGACGAGGGCTCCATCGAGTAGTCACGGACCAGCCAGCCGGACATGTTGACGGGCAGCCGGGGCGGATTCGGCCGCTCAGCGTCCGAAACCAGGGTTCGTGCCCGTCGAGTTGTCCGAGCAGGCCGTCTGAACCGCGACCGTAGTTGGACGCCCGATCACGGGCATACCGAGTGCGACCGTGGGCTTCGGCTGGCCCTGCTCCTGCAGCGCCGCCCACGCGTCGCCGCCGGCCGTGCGCCGGACTCGGTATGCGCCGCCGACCAGGCCGCTGTCGGCGACGAGGTGGTGCGGGGCGCCGTACGTGACGCTCACGGTCACGAGGTCGCCGGGTCGTGGCCTGTCCGCCCCGTCGGGGACCGCGAAGTGGACCAGCCGGTTGTCGCGCGCCCGGCCCGAGAGCCGGTGGGTCGCGGCGTCCTTGCGGCCCTCGCCCGTGGCGACCAGCAGCTCGACCTCGGCGCCTTCGAGGGTCCGGTTACCGGCCCAGGACACCTCCTCCTGAACGGCGACGAGCCGCTCGTAGCGGTCCTGGACGACCGCCTTGGGCTGCTGGTCGGGGAACGTGGCCGCCGGCGTACCGGCGCGGATCGAGTACTGGAAGGTGAACGCGCTGGAGAACCGCGCCGCCCGGACGACGTCGAGGGTGCGCTGGAAGTCCTCCTCGGTCTCGCCCGGGAAGCCGACGATGATGTCGGTGGTGATCGCCGCTTCGGGGATGAGCTCGCGCACCCGGTCGATGATGCCGAGGAACTTCGCGCTCCGGTAGGACCGCCGCATCGCCTTGAGCACCCGGTCCGAGCCGGACTGCAGCGGCATGTGGAGGCTCGGCATGACGTTCGGCGTCTCGGCCATCGCGAGGATGACGTCCTCGGTGAAGGCGGCCGGGTGGGGGCTGGTGAAGCGGACCCGCTCGAGGCCGTCGATCTCGCCGCAGGCGCGCAGCAGCTTGCCGAACGCCAGCCGGTCGCCGAACTCGACGCCGTAGGTGTTGACGTTCTGCCCGAGCAGCGTGACCTCCACGACACCCTGCTCGACGAGCGCGCGGATCTCGGCCAGGACGTCCCCGGGCCGCCGGTCGGTCTCCTTGCCGCGCAGGCTCGGCACGATGCAGAACGTGCAGGTGTTGTTGCACCCCACCGAGATCGAGACCCAGCCGGCGTAGGCGCTGTCCCGCCGGGTCGGCAGCGTGGAGGGAAAGACCTCGAGCGACTCGCGGATCTCGACCTGGGCGCGCTGGTTGTGCCGGGCGCGTTCGAGCAGCACCGGCAGCGAACCGATGTTGTGGGTCCCGAAGACGACGTCGACCCACGGCGCGCGGTCGACGATGGTGCCGCGGTCCTTCTGAGCGAGGCAGCCGCCGACAGCGATCTGCATGTCGGGGTTTCGCAGCTTGGCCGGCCGGAGCTGGCCGAGGTTGCCGTAGAGCTTGTTGTCGGCGTTCTCGCGGACCGCGCACGTGTTGAGGACGACGACGTCAGCGGTTTCTGGGCGGTCGGCGCCGAGGCTGTTGACGTCGACGTAGCCCGCGGTCTCGAGCAGGCCGGCCAGCCGCTCGCTGTCGTGGACGTTCATCTGGCATCCGTGGGTGCGGACGTCGTAGGTCTTCATCGCGACCTCAGGGTATGCGGGTCACCGCAACCGGGTGAAACTCATCTCGAGGTCATCGGTCGACGCGGCCGCGCGGGGCGGGCAGGTTCGACCCCGATCGGCTCCGACCCGCAGGACCGCCGCTGCGGGTCAGTCGCGCTGGTGCTCGGGCGCCTCGTTCACGGCGTCTCGGACCACGGCGTAGACCACCGACGGTGGGTAGCCCTTGCGGCCGAGGACGCCGGCCAGCCGCCGGGCCTGCACCTGGGAGTCGAGCCCCGCCAGCCGGCGCATCGTCTTGTGTGCGACCGACTCGGCGAGGGCCCGTTCGGACTCGGCGTCGATGGACCCCAGCGCCTGCGCGATGGTCTCGTCGGCGATGCCCTTGCCGCGCAGCTCTTGGGCCAGCGCTCGTTTGGCCAGCCCACGGGTGGCCTGCTTCGAGCGGACCACCATCTGCGCGTAGGCCTCGTCGTCGACGAGCCCGACGGCCTCCATCCGGTCGAGGACGCGGGCGGCGACGTCGTCCGGGCAGCCCCGTTGACGGAGCTTGTCGGTCAGCTGCTGCCGGCTGCGCGGCGCCATCGACAGCTGCTTCAGCACGATGGCCCGGGCGACGTCCTCGGGAACTGGTTCCCGCTCCTCGAAGGCGGCATCCGGTGGTGGGGGGCCGGCAAGGTGAACCGCGGTCTCGACCCCGACGGTGGGATTTCCCCCGCCGGCCCCGTTCCGCTCGAGCGGCGTCGGCTCTGGTCACCGGGTTGCGGCCCGGCCCCACGCTGCGATCGGACGGCTGCCGTCGACAGCGTCGCTCGGCGGCGATCGGCCGACTCGTCGGCCCGACGCGTCCGACGACTCGAACGACTCGAACGACTGGAGCGACTCGCCCGCCGCCGCCCGGGCTTCCGCCGCCGCGAGTACCGCGGCGGCGGCGGCCCGTCGTCGAGCCTGGTAGTCGTCGACCTCGTCAGCGCCGTCGGGGTCGGTTGCCGGCGGCACCGGTCAGAAGTCCACCGGCACGTCGGCCACGGCCGGCTGGTCGACCCGCGGACCAATCCCGAGCTTCTCCTTGATCCGCTTCTCGAGCTCGTCGGCGAGGTCGGGGTTGTCCCGCAGGAAGGTCCGGGCGTTCTCCTTGCCCTGGCCGAGCTGGTCGCCCTCGTAGGTGTACCAAGCGCCCGCCTTGCGGACGAAGCCCTGCTCCACACCCATGTCGATGAGGCCGCCCTCACGGGAGATGCCCTGCCCGTAGATGATGTCGAACTCCGCCTGCTTGAACGGCGGCGAGACCTTGTTCTTCACCACCTTGACGCGAGTGCGGTTGCCGACCGCGTCGGAGCCGTCCTTGAGGGTCTCGATGCGCCGCACGTCGAGGCGGACGGACGCGTAGAACTTCAGCGCCTTGCCGCCCGTCGTCGTCTCCGGGCTGTTGTGCACCATGACCCCGTCGACGAAGTAGTTGTGCGTGCCGCCTTCGCCGCCGACCTCGATGTCGAACCGGTGCATCGACCGGGTGGGCGGTTTCACGTGCACGTCGAGAACCCGCGCGGGCACGAGCACCTGACGGGCCGGGACGAACTCCGGCGCCACCGCGAACTGGCCACGCAGTCGTGGCAGTAGCTTGTAGTCCATCGACGGGTGCACGAAGGGCGCCACGATCTCGAGGAACCGGTCGGTGCCGGCGCGCGACATCACGAGCACAGCCTGCTGCGCGGCTCCACTGAGCCGGACCCGACAGTCGACACCGTGAACGTCACGCAGATATTCGACCAGCCGTTGCCGAGTAGCGACGCTCATCGCCTCGACACCGATCTCGACGCGTCCGCTACCGCCAGCAGTCCGCTCCTGCACTCCCTTGGACCGCACCGCGAACGACCCGTCGTCCATGAACCAGACCGCCAGGGCCAGCGGTGTCAACGCCTTCAGGTAGTCCTCGGTGAGGTGCTTCTTCCCGTCACCCCAGTAGACAACCTCACGCAGCTCACCGAGCTCCGGCAGCGGAGAAAGGTCGACGTGAACGGCACCGTTCGGTCGAACCGTGCGGGACTGCCCGATGTTGCCCAGGAGCGAGCACTTCCAGTCGAGGTAGCCGACCTGCTTCGCGCCGTGACCCATGCGGAACCGGACGCCGGCCCGTCCCCGCGCGTTCGGCGCCAGGTGACCGTCGCCCATGAGGCCTCCGAGCACGACCTGCCATTGCTGCTCACTGAGCCGAGCGGTCTCGGTGACCATGACCCGGTCGCCGGCGATGATCTCCCCGGTCTCCCGCCATCCGCCGGGCGTGCGAACCAGGTGGTTCTCCGTCGCGGCGAACTGAGAGCGCCCGTTCCCGCCCGACCTGGCGACGGTGACCTGCAGGAACCGCTCGGCGGCACCGTTGTCGAACCAGTTGGTTACCGGTCGGTTGACGATGGCGTCGGTCTCCGGATCGTAGGTGCGGACCTCGACCGGCATCCGCTCGTTGACGATCCTGCCGATCTTCTCCTGGCTGCCGTCCGCGAGGGTGACCCGCGTCGCATACGAGAAGCAGCCGAACATCACACCGATCTTCTCGCGGAGCTGGTTGATGAAGATGGCCGTCGTGCCGGTGTTGTTGAGCGCGCCGGTGATCTTGCGCAGCGCCTGGGACATCAGCCGGGCCTGGAGGCCGACGTGGCTGTCGCCCATCTCGCCCTCGATCTCCGCCCGGGGCACGAGCGCCGCGACCGAGTCAATGACGATGATGTCGATCGCTCCGGACCGGATCAGCATGTCGGCGATCTCGAGAGCCTGCTCCCCCGTGTCGGGCTGCGACACGAGCAGGCCGTCGGTGTCGACGCCGAGCGCCTTGGCGTACTCCGGGTCGAGGGCGTGCTCCGCGTCGATGAACGCCGCAATCCCTCCCGCCTTTTGCGCGCTGGCCACCGCGTGGAGCGCGACCGTCGTCTTGCCGCTCGACTCCGGTCCGTAGATCTCCACGACCCGGCCGCGCGGAAGTCCGCCGATGCCCAACGCGACGTCGAGGGCGATCGAACCGGTGGGGATCACCTCGATCGGTGGGCGGATGTCGTCGCCGAGGCGCATCACCGCGCCCTTGCCGTGCTGCTTCTCGATCTGGCCGAGAACCGTCTCGATCGCGCGCTCGCGATCCGGTGTCCCAGAAGCCATGTCACCCACCGTGCTTTCGTCTCGAAGTCTGCCGTCCACCTGCGACCCGCCTCCCGCCCCGCCGTGCTGCCGGTCGGACGTGGTGTCGGGTCAGACGTTAGAAGCGGTCACCGACACCCCGGACTTCGGTCAGCAGGTCCTGTGGATCATGGGACGAGGTGGTCACTCCGTGTGGACGAATCTACCGAACACGTGTTCGAGGTTGCCGACCCGACACGCCGGGTGGTGAGACGCGCCGCCCGCGGAGTTGCCGTCGGTGCCGAGGTGGTTACTGTCGAAGACGTCCCGCCGAGCGAGAACCCGTCCCCTCCGCAGGAGTTCCCATGCCCGTGAGCCTCACCCGCCGCCAGACCCTCGCGCTGCTCAGCGGCGTGGGAGCGACCGTCGGACTCGCCGCCTGCTCCAGTGGCGGCGACGCGTCCTCCAAGCTCGGCGGCGGCGCGACCGCCTCGGCGAGCTCCGACGCATACCAGGCGCTCGTGTCCGGGGCCCCGAAGGCCGACGACGCGACGATCAGCGGCAACTCGTGGGCCAAGGCCATCAAGGACCGCGGCACGCTGCGCTGGGGCGGCACCGACTCCGGCCCGCTCTTCTCGCTGCTCGACCCCACGACCGGCAAGACGGAGGGCTTCGACGCCGGGATCGTCCAGATGCTCGCGCAGTACATTCTCGGTGACTCCTCGAAATGGACCCTGACCCAGACGACGGTCGACACCCGGGAGACGCTGATCCAGAACAACTCGGTGGACGTCGTCGTGGCCACCTACTCGATCACCCCCAAGCGCGCCGAGAAGGTGGCCTTCGCCGGCCCCTACTACGCGTCGGGCACGGCGATCATGGTCAAGGCCGACAACTCGACGATCACCAAGGTCGACGACCTGGTCGGCAAGAACGTCATCACCGAGTCCAACTCCACGGCGATCACCGCGCTCAAGGAGAAGGTCCCCTCGGTGACGCCGATCCTCTTCACGGAGAACGCCCAGTGCGTCGCGGCGCTCAAGCAGGGGCGCGGCGACGCCTACGTCCTCGACCAGTCGATCCTGCTGTCGACCGCCCTCAAGGACACCACCGTGAAGGTCGTCGGTGAGCCGTTCTCCTCTGACAACTACGGCATCGGCTGCACCAAGGCGACGCCGGACGCGAAGGCGTTCATCAACGCCTGGCTGAAGACGATCGAGGACCAGGGACTGTGGGAGAAGCTCTGGTCGCTCACCGTCGGGACCGTGCTCAAGTCGACGAACACCAAGCCGCCCGCCATCGCCGCCTGACCGCACCCCGAGAACGCGGTCCGCGTGGACATCTTCCTCGAGCACATCGGGGAGTTCGGGCACTCGCTGCTCATCACCCTGGCGCTCACCGCCCTCGGGTTCGCCGGGTCCCTGCTCATCGGCACGGTGACCGCCGTCCTTCGGGTCAGCCCGGTGACCCCGCTGCGGGCCGTCGGGGCGGTCTACGTCGAGATCTTCCGCAACATGCCGCTGCTCTCCCTGCTGATCGTCGTCGTGTTCGGGCTGCCCGACGTCGGCGTCCGGCTGAACCTGTTCGCCTCGGCCGTGCTGTGCCTCGTCCTCATCGGCGGGGCCTTCACCTGTGAGGCGCTGCGGTCCGGCATCAACGCGGTCCCGGAGGGGAACGCCGAGGCGGCCCGGTCGATCGGGCTGACCTTCAGCCAGTCCATCCGCTACGTCGTGCTGCCCCAAGCCCTGCGGTCGATGGTGCAGCCGCTGGTCAACATCTTCATCGGTCAGCTGCTCGGGTCGTCGCTCGCCGCCGCCGTCAACGTCGACGAGCTGACCTACCGCGTGCAGTACCTCAACCTCCAGTACGCCGGCGGCCTGACCCTGTTCGGCATTGCCGCCGTCATCTACATCGTCATCGCCCTCCTGAGTGGCGGCATCGGCGCGCGCCTCGAGAAGCGGCTGGTGGTGCACCGGTGAGCGCCATCCGTGTCCTTTTCGACGCGCCGGGGCCCAAGGCCCGCAACCGGATTCGCATCACGACCGTCGTGACGGTGCTGGTGCTGCTGGGCCTGTTCGCGCTGGTCCTCTACCAGTTCGGCGTGCACGGGCAGCTCGCCGCGGAGAAGTGGACGCAGTTCACCGAGGCACCGATCGTCCGCTACATCGCTGGCGGCCTGGTGAGCACGATGCAGGCCGCCGCCGTGGCTGCCGTCGTCAGCATCCCCATGGGCGCCGTCTTCGCGGTGCTGCGGCTCAGCCGCACCCGACCGGTGCGGTGGCTGTCGACCGCATACATCGAGGTCTTCAGGTCGACGCCGCTGCTCCTGCTGGTCTACCTCTTCGTGGGCGGGCTGCCCGCCGTCGGGGTCAACGTGCCGATCTTCTGGAAACTCGTCATCCCGATGATCCTCGTCAACGTCGCGGTCCTCGCGGAGATCTTCCGGGCCGGGGTCGCATCGCTGCCCCGCGGCCAGTCCGAAGCGGGGCTGAGCATCGGGCTCACCTACGGCCAGAACCTGCGCAGCATCGTCTTTCCCCAGGCGATCCGGCTGGTCATCCCCGCCCTCGTCACCCAGCTCGTGGCGCTGCTCAAGGACACCACGCTCGGGTATGCGGCGAGCTACCCCGAGCTGATGAAGACGGCCACGAACCTCACCGCCTACACCGGCTACCTCATCCAGACCTACCTCGTCATCGCGCTGGTCTACGTCGTCCTCAACTTCCTGTTGTCCAAGCTCGCGGAGTACCTCGAGCACCGGATCACCGGCGGTCCTAGGGCGTCGGGGGCCATCGCGAAGGTCATCGTCCCTGCCGAGTGACAGGACGAATGTCCCGTCGAACCGAGGACACGTCACTCTGACGCACCCCGCGCCGCCTCCGTAGCGTCGACGTCATGACCACCTCCGTCACATCGTCCCGAAAGCCGGTCTCCCGCAACGCAACCGCCATCGTCGCCGCAACCGTCGGCGCGCTCGTCCTCTGGGTCGTCGAGACCCATCTCCTCGGCGTCGACCTGGCCGTCAAGGCCGGGGGCGCGGCGCAACCGGTCACGGCTGTCGCCGCGGCGAGCACCGCGCTCGTCGCGGGCGTCGCCGGTGCCGCCACCGCGTGGCTGCTCACCCGGCTCACCCCGCAGCGCAGCCGCACCGTCTGGACCATCGTGGGTGCCACGGTCCTCGTCGTCTCCGTAGTAGGCCCCCTCGGCGCGACCTCGGCCGCCGCCGTCGTCTCGCTCGTCGCCCTCCACCTGCTCGTCGGGCTGACGCTGGTCATCGGCCTGCGCCCCGCCGCCCCGGTCGGTGGCTACGGTGAGTGACGTGTCCCAGCACTCGTCCGACACCGGTCCGGACTGCACGCCGGGCCTTTGGTGGGGCCGGGTGTCGCCCGGGCCCTGGGCCGCCCTGGTGTGGGTCCCCCTGATGCTGGCCGCACCGGTCACCGCCATGGGTCGCAACGCCCTCGGCTGGGTGGCCCTGGTTGTCGTTGCCGCGAGCGCCGTGGCCGCACTCTTCGCCGCCTTCGGCCGCGGCGGTCGCCGGGGCCGGCTGCCCGACCTGCTGCTGGTCGTGCAGGCGGTCGCCACCCTCGTCACCGTGACCGCCCTGCCCACCGACGTCTCGCTGTGGTTGTGGGTCCTGCTCGGGCTGTCGCTCGGTGCCGCCGCGCATCCCTGGTGGGGGCCGTGGGCGATCGTCGCCACCGCGGTCGGCGCAGCCGCCTGGCAGGGCGTCGCGTTGGGCTGGGGCGGCGCCGTCGGCGGGGCGTTCACGGTGCTCGCGTCGGGGTTCGGGACGTACGCCTTCTACCGGCTCACCGAGGTCGTCGCCGAGCTGCACCGGACCCGGGCGCAGCTGGCCGCCGCCGCCGTACGCGAGGAGCGGCTCCGGATGTCCCGCGACCTGCACGACCTCCTCGGCCACTCGCTGTCGCTCATCGTCGTCAAGGCCGAGGCGGTCCGTCGCATCGGTCCGCGCGACCCGGAGACCGTCGTCGCGCACGCTCAGGACATCGAGACCATCGGGCGGCGGGCGCTGACCGAGGTGCGCCAGGCGGTGGCCGGCTACCGCGGCAACGGGCTCGCCGAGGAGCTGGCCCGCGCCGAGGCGTCGTTGGCGGCCGCCGGTGTCCGGACCGCCGTGCAGGCGCCCGACCCGCTGCCGCCGACGGTGGCCGCCGACGCGACGCTCGGCTGGGTCCTTCGCGAGTCGGTGACCAACGTCCTGCGACACGCGAGCGCCGGCGCATGCACTATCTCGGTCGACGTGGGCGGCGGCTACGCCAGGCTGACGGTCGCCGACGACGGGGTGGGCGGTGTCGTCGGCGAGATGACCGGCGCCACCGCGCATACCTCCTCGTCCGGTATGCGAGGCCTCGCTGAGCGGGTACAGGCGGTGAACGGCACGCTCGAGGTCGATACCCCTGCGGACGGAGGCACGCGCGTCACGGCCGGGATCCCGCTCACCGACCGCCCGGTCGACGCGGCGGCCGGTGGGGGGCGCGCCGCCCGGTGATCCGGCTGCTGCTCGCCGAGGACCAGGGCATGATGCGCAGCGCCCTCGCCGCGCTGCTCGCGCTCGAGCCTGATCTGGAGGTAGTTGCCCAGGTCGGGCGCGCGGCGGAGATCGTGCCGGCGGCGCAGGCGGATCGTCCCGACGTGGCGGTGCTGGACATCGAGTTCGCCGACGGCAACGCGCTCGACGTCGCGCCTACGATCCGGCGGGTGGTCCCAGACTGCGCGGTGGTCTTCCTCACCACGTTCGGGCGACCGGGGTACCTGCGCCGGGCGTTCGACGCCGGAGCCACGGGGTTCCTCGTCAAGGACGGCCCCGTCGAGGCGCTGGCGGAGACCGTCCGTCAGGTCCATGCCGGCCGTACCGTCGTCGACCCCGAGCTCGCCGCCGCCGCATTGGCCGAGGGCCGCAGCCCGCTCACCGACCGGGAGCGCGACGTCCTCACGGCCGCATCCGACGGGTCGACGACCCGGGAGCTGGCGCTCCGGTTGCACCTGTCGGAGCACACGGTCCGCAACTACCTGTCCGCCGCGATCGGCAAGACGGGGACGCGGACCCGCGCCGAGGCGTACACCCTCGCGCAGCGCAACGGCTGGCTCTGAACGCGGCCGGTCAGGACAGCAGCAACCGCTCCAACCGGCGGGCGGCGCCGAGCAGCCCGGCGGCACCGAGCACGACGAAATAGACCACGGGCCAGAGCAGTCCGGCCCCCACTTCGCCGAGCATCAGTGCTCGCTCGAGGGCGACGCCCTGGTAGAGCGGCGTGATCTCGACCAGCCACCGGACGCTCTCCGGGTAGGTGGACAGCGGGAAGAAGGTCGCCGAGAACAAGAACATCGGCAGGATGGCGAGGTTGACGTAGTCGAAGTCGACCCACGATCGCATGAACGTCGTGAGGAACATCCCCACCGCCGAGAAGGCGAACGCGATCATCGTCGCTGCCGGCAGGGCGAGCAGGGCCCACCACGACTGGACCGTGCCGGCCAGCCACGCGACGACGAGGAACGCCGCGGAGTAGAACGTGCCGCGCAGCAGCGACCACGACGAGCTCGCCGAGTGCGATGTCCCGCGGGCCCATGCGGGTGGCGAGGACCGAGTCGTAGAGCTTGCTGTACTTCAGCTTGAAGAACACGTTGAACGTGGAGTCGAAGATCGCTCCGTTCATGGCCGACGACGCGAGCAGCGCAGGGGCGACGAAAACCGCATACGGAACGGTCGTGCCACCGTCGGTGGTGATGTTCCTGATCAGCGCTCCTAGCCCGATGCCGAGCGAGAACAGGTAGAAGACCGGCTCGGCGAAGCCGGTGACCAGCGTCATCCACCCGTGCCGGAAGCTGGTGAGGTTGCGCTCGACGAGCATCCGGGCAAGCCCCGCTCCGGCGGGGATGGGCAGGGCCCGCGAGACCCGGGACGCCACCGAGGTGCTCACGAGCGCAACCTGGTCGTGAGCCCCCGGAGCGCGAGCACCCAACCCAGCGCGGCGAACGCCGTCAGCGCGGCGAGGTGGCCGAGAACCCCTGCGACGCTCCCCGTCCCGAGCGCCAGGGCGCGTTCGGCCTCGACGCCGTGCCAGAGCGGCGTCACCCAGGCCACCGGCTGCAGCCATACCGGCAGCTGGCTGATCGGGAAGAAGGTGCCGGAGAACAGCATCAGGGGCGTCTGGCCGAGGCGGAACAGCACGTTGAACCCGCTCTCGTTCTCCATCCGGCTGGACAGTGCCGTGACCGGCGTCGCGAAGGCCAGCCCGACCAGCAGCGACACCGGCAGGCACCAGAGCGCGGTCCACGAGGCGAACCCGGAGAAGGCCGCGGCGACCACCATGAACACAGCGGAGGACAGCCCCACCATCGTGACGACGTAGGCGCAGTGGCCCAGCAGGATGTCCACGACGCGGGCGGGAGTCGCCAGCATCGCGTGGTAGGTGCCGAACCACTTGATCGCCCCGAGCACCGGCCACGACGACTCCCCCATCCCCGTCGACATGCAGGTGACGGCGAGGATGCGCCGGCACGACGAACAGCAGGTAGGGGACGGTCCGGCCGCCGACCGGGATGCCGCCCGACGAGCTGTTGACGAGCGAGCCGAGGCCGACGCCCATGGACAGGAGGAACAGCACCGGCGTCAGCACCTTGGTGGTGAGGCTGCCGCGCCAGGTGCGGCGGTAGACCCGCAGTTGGTACTCGTAGACGAACCGCCACGGCGCAGCCGGCGCACGGTGGCGGGCCGGGTCGGCCGCCGTCGCGGCGTCGGAGGTGAGGACGTCCTGAGCCATGTATGCGGGCCCTCAGTCGACCAGCGTGCGGCCGGTGAGGTGGAGGAAGACGTCCTCCAGCGTGGACCGCCGGACCAGCGCCGCGATGGGCCGCAGCCCTCGACCGGTGACCGCGGCCAGGGCGGCGTCGCCGTCGCGACGCATAGACGAGGATGCGGTCGGGCAGGACCTCCACCCGCTCCCCGATCCCCTCCAGTCGCTGGGCGACGCCGTCGTCGTGCTCCACCACGTCGAACCGCAGCTCGAGCACCTCGCGGGTGGAGTGGGCGTCGATGAGGTCGCGCGGGGAGCCCTCGGCGACGATGCGGCCCTTGTCCATGACGACCAGGCGGTCGCAGAGCTGCTCGGCCTCGTCCATGTAGTGCGTGGTGACGATGAGGGTCACGCCCTGGCGCTTGAGACGGAACAGCCGGTCCCAGAGGATGTGCCGGGCCTGCGGGTCGAGCCCCGTGGTCGGCTCGTCGAGCAGCAGGATGCGCGGCTCGTTGATGAGGGACCGGGCGATGGTCAGGCGCCGCTTCATGCCTCCGGAGAGCGGTTCGACCTTGTCGGTGGCGCGCTCGGAGAGCTGGGCGAACTCGAGCAGCTCGACGGCCCGGCGCTTGACCTCGGCGCGGGACAGGCCGAAGTAGCGGCCGTAGACCCAGAGGTTCTCCTCGACGGTCAGCTCCTCGTCGAGGGTGTCCTTCTGGGGGACGACGCCCAGCTGCGCGCGGATCTGCGGGCCGTCGCGGCCGGGGTCGAGGCCGAAGATGGTCAGCTCGCCGGCAGTGACCGGCGAGACGCAGCCGACCATCCGCATCGTCGAGGACTTGCCGGCGCCGTTGGGGCCGAGAAAGCCGAACGCCTCGCCACGCCGCACCTCGACGTCGATCCCGTCGACGGCCACGAAGTCGCCGAACCGCTTGGTGAGACCGCGGGCCCGCAGCAGGACGTCGTTCGGGGAACCGGCGCCAGCCCAGGCTCCCGGCCGCTCCAGACGGGTGGCGTCGGTCACGGCCTCACGCTAACCGCGGGGACCGACGGTCGCTCAACCGGTTTTACGCGGGTGCTTGTCCTTGCCGTGCCGGCGCGCCTCGGGGACCTCCTGGGCGTCGCACAGCGCCAGCCAGACCTCGCGGGGCGGGACGCCGGCGTCGAGCGCCTCCTGGCCGGTCCGCCCACCGAGGACGTCGAGGGCCAGGTCACGCGCGAGCGAGGCGGCATACGTGGCGCCGAACTCGTCCTCCATGAGGACCCAGAACTGGCTCAGCCGCACGGCCGTCGAGTGTCGCATACCTCTGGGGGTGGACCGGCCGACAGGCACGAGTCCGGTTTGTCGGCCGGTATGCCGCGTACCGGTCGCTCGTTCGTGTCCATCGGTCCGCGCGTCGGTATGCGCCGGGCCGGTGCAGCAGTGGGTGTCGGTGGGCGGTGGCAGGCTGACCTCCTCATGGCTGATGACGTGCTCGAGCGGTTCTCCCCCGCCACCGCGGCGTGGTTCCGGGGGTCGTTCAGCGCACCCACGGCGGCGCAGGACGGTGCCTGGGCGGCGATCAGCTCCGGCCACCACGCCCTCGTCGTGGCCCCGACGGGGTCCGGGAAGACGCTGTCCGCGTTCCTCTGGGCGCTCGACCGGCTGGCCACGGGCGAGCCGCCGGCCTCGCCTCAGCAGCGGTGCCGGGTGCTCTACGTGTCGCCGCTCAAGGCCCTCGCCGTCGACGTCGAGCGCAACCTGCGCTCGCCGCTTGTCGGCATCGGCCACGCCGCCGCGCGGCTGGGGCTGCCGGCTCCGGATATCAGCGTCGCGGTCCGCTCGGGCGACACGCCGGCCGCCGACCGGCGGGCGTTCGTCAAGGCGCCGTCCGACATCCTCATCACCACGCCGGAGTCGCTGTTCCTCATGCTCACCTCGAGCGCTCGCGAGGCGCTTACCGGTGTCGAGACGGTCATCCTGGACGAGGTCCATGCGGTGGCCGGCACCAAACGAGGGGCGCACCTCGCGCTCTCCCTCGAGCGGCTGGACCAGCTGCTGCCCACAGCCGGCGCAGCGAGTGGGGCTGTCCGCGACGGTGCGCCCGGTGGAGGAGGTGGCCCGGTTCCTGGCCGGCGGCCGGCCGGTCGAGGTGGTGCAGCCGCCGTCGACCAAGGAGTGGGACCTCGAGGTCGTCGTCCCGCTGGCCGACATGTCGGCGCTCGGCGAGGTCACCGAGGACCTCAGCGGACCGGCCGCCGGGCGAGCAGCGGCGCGCCTCGATCTGGCCGCACGTCGAGGAGCGCATCGTCGACCTCGTCTCGGCGCACCGCTCGACGTTGGTGTTCGCCAACTCCCGCCGGCTGGCCGAACGGCTGACCGCGCGGCTCAACGAGATCTGGGACGAGCGCCTGGCTGCAGCCGACGAGGTGCAGGCGTCAGCGGAGACGGATGCCGCCGGCCGCGGCGGAGCGGGCAAGGGCAGCGTGGTCGGTGCCGGCAAATCCGGGGTGGGTGCCGATCGGCATACCCGCATCGCCGGCCGAGATCATGGCGCAGTCCGGCGCGTCCGGGGGCGCGCCGGCCGTCCTGGCGCGGGCCCACCACGGCTCGGTCAGCAAGGAGCAGCGCGCCGAGATCGAGAACGCGCTCAAGGCGCGGGCTGCTCCCGGCGGTTGTGGCCACGAGCAGCCTGGAGCTGGGCATCGACATGGGGGCCGTCGACCTCGTCGTCCAGGTCGAGTCGCCGCCGAGCGTTGCCAGCGGACTTCAGCGGGTCGGCCGCGCCGGTCACCAGGTCGGAGCGGTGTCCCGCGGTGTGCTGTTCCCGAAGTTCCGGGGAGACCTGGTCCAGACCGCCGTCGTCGTCGAACGGATGCGGGCCGGGGCCATCGAGTCGATGCGTATCCCCGCCAACCCGCTCGACGTGCTCGCGCAGCAGATCGTGGCGATGTGCGCCCTCGACGACTGGGCGGTCGACGACCTGGAGGCGCTGGTACGCCGGTCGGCACCGTTCGGGGCGCTGCCCCGGTCGGTGCTCGAGTCCGTGCTCGACATGCTGGCTGGCCGGTATCCGAGCGACGAGTTCGCCGAGCTGCGGCCCCGGCTGGTCTGGGACCGCGTGACCGGGATGCTGACCGGCCGTCGCGGCGCCCAGCGGCTGGCGGTGACCTCCGGCGGGACGATCCCCGACCGGGGCCTCTACGGCGTCTTCCTCGCGGGGTCCGAGGGAGCCGGCCGCCGGGTGGGCGAGCTCGACGAGGAGATGGTCTACGAGTCGCGGATCGGCGACGTCTTCACGCTCGGCACCAGCAGCTGGCGCATCGAGGACATCACCCACGACAAGGTGCTCGTCACCCCCGCGCCTGGGCTGCCGGGGCGGCTGCCGTTCTGGAAGGGCGACACGCTGGGGCGGCCCTCCGAGCTGGGCGAGGCGGTCGGCAAGTTCGTCCGCGAGGTGGCCGCGCTCACCCCCGCCAAAGCCCGCGAGCGCGTGGCCCTCGCCGGGCTCGACGAGTGGGCGACCGACAACCTGCTCGCCTACCTCGACGAGCAGAAGCAGGCGACCCGCCACCTGCCCAGCGACCGGACCATCGTCGTGGAGCGCTTCCGCGACGAGCTGGGCGACTGGCGGGTCGCCGTGCTCTCGCCCTTCGGGGCGCCGGTGCACGCCCCGTGGGCGCTGTGCGTCTCGGCGCGGATGCGCGAGCGGTTCGGCGTCGACGTGCAGGCGATGCACGGCGACGACGGCATCGTGTTCCGGCTCCCCGACCTCGAGTTCGACGGGCTCGACGACGACGACCTCGGCGGCGGCGGGCCCGGCGGTCAGGGCGGCGGCGGTGCGAACAGCGGTGTGACCAGCGGCAGCTCGGGCGGCGGTGGCATGGCCGAGCTCATGTCGCTCGTACTGCTGGACCCGGACGAGGTGCACGACCTCGTGACGGAGCAGATCGGCGGCTCGGCGTTGTTCGCGGCCCGGTTCCGGGAGTGCGCGGCCCGGGCTCTGCTGCTCCCGCGGCGACGTCCCGACCGTCGCCAGGCGCTCTGGCAGCAGCGGCAACGGTCGGCCCAGTTGCTCGAGGTGGCCAGCCAGTACCCCTCCTTCCCCATCGTGCTCGAGGCGGTCCGCGAGTGCGTGCAGGACGTGTTCGACGTGCCGGGTCTCGTTGAGCTGATGACCCGGATCCGGTCGCGCGAGGTGACGACGGTCGACGTCGAGACGGCGCAGCCCTCACCCTTCGCCCGGTCGCTGACCTTCGGCTATGTCGCCCAGTACATCTACGAGGGTGACTCCCCCCTGGCCGAGCGCCGGGCCGCCGCACTGTCCCTCGACCCCACCTTGCTCGCCGAGCTGCTCGGTCGCGGCGACGGCCTCAGCCTGCGTGACCTGCTCGACCCGGAGGCCGTCGCCCGCACCGATGCCGAGCTGCAGCGGCTGGACGACTCGCGACGCTGCCGCGACGCCGAGGACGCCGTCGACCTGTTGCGCGCGTTGGGCCCGCTGCCTCTCGACGCGCTGGTCGCGCGCTCCGAGGAGTCCGCGGACTCCCGCGTCGTCGGTCACTGGCTCGTCGAGCTCGAGGGGTCTCGGCAGGTGATCCGTGTCCGCATCGCCGGCGAGGAGCGTTGGGCGGCCGTGGAGGACGCTTCCCGGCTGCGCGACGCTCTCGGCGTCTCGCTGCCGGTCGGCGTGCCGGACACCTTCCTCGAACCGGTACGCGACCCGCTCGGTGACCTCGTCGCCCGGTATGCCCGCACCCATGGTCCGTTCCGGGCTGCTGACGTCGCACTCTGGTACGGCCTCGGCCACGCCGTGGTCACCGACGCCCTCCGCCGCCTCGTGGGTGCCGGTCGGGTGGTGGAGGGCGAGCTGCGGCCCGACCCCTCCGGTTTGGCAGCGGGTGGGCTCGACTTCTGCGACGCCGGCGTCCTGCGAACCCTGCGCCGGCGATCGCTGGCCGCGTTGCGGGCGGAGGTCGAGCCCGTCACGGCTACTGACTTCGCCAGGTTCCTGCCCAGCTGGCAGGGCGTCGGCGGCACTCTGCGCGGCGTCGAAGGGCTGATCCGGGCGGTGGAGCAGCTAGCCGGCGCGGTCGTCCCCGCCAGCGCACTGGAGACGCTGGTTCTGCCGGTCCGCGTGGCCGCCTACACGCCGTCGATGCTCGACGAGCTGATGTCGAGCGGTGAGGTGCTCTGGCGCGGTCACGGCTCGCTGCCCGGTGACGACGGCTGGGTTTCCCTGCACGTCGCCGACCTGGTGCACCTCACCTCCCCCCGCCCGACGAGGCCCTCGACCTCACCGCCACCCACCGGGCGGTCCTCGACGCGCTGGCCGGTGGCGGTGCCTACTTCTTCCGCACGCTCTCCGACGCCATCTACCACCAGGGTGGGGGCGCGGACGATGAGACACTCGTGGGCGCACTCTGGGACCTCACCTGGGCCGGCTACCTCACCAACGACACGCTGGCGCCGCTGCGAGCACTGCTCTCCGGTGGCCGAACCGCCCACAAGCGCCTCCAGCAGGGGCCGCGACGAGGCCGGTATGCTTCCCGTCCCGGTGCGCTCGGCGCGCTGACCGGCGGTGCCAGCCGGTCGTCGGCCGGCTCGGGCCGCCCGTCGCTGCCGGCGCGCTCCGGGCCACCGTCGGCCGCCGGCCGGTGGTCACTGCTCCCGCCGGCGGAGACCGACACGACGGTCGTCGCGTATGCCACGGCGGAGATCCTTCTCGAGCGCTACGGGGTGGTGACCCGTGGCAGCGCCATGGCGGAGGCGGTCCCGGGCGGGTTCGCGGCGGCCTACCGGGTGCTGGCAGCGGCGGAAGAGTCCGGGCGCGTTCGGCGCGGCTACTTCGTCGAGGGACTGGGCGCGGCTCAGTTCGCCACCAGCGGCGCGGTCGACCGGCTCCGAGCGCAGAGCCGCCCGCTCGACGCGGTGCGCCGGTCGGACGACCCGCCGCGGGCCGTCGTCCTCGCCGCCTGCGATCCCGCCAACCCGTTCGGCGCGGCCCTCGCGTGGCCGGATCGTGGGCCCGAGACGACCGACGGGAGCGAGGCGACTCAGAGGACCCCTGCGAGGCACCACGGCTCCGACGTCGAGCCGAGCCGTGTGAAGGCGGCCGGCCGTGGTCACCAACCAGGTCGCAAGGCCGGCGCGCTGGTGGTCCTCGTCGACGGCGAGCTGGTCCTCTACGTCGAACGCGGCGGCAAGTCGCTGCTGACCTGGACCGAGTCGGTCGACGCACTGCAGCGGGCGGCGGACGCGTTGGCCCTCGCCGTCCGGGAAGGAGCCCTCGGACGGCTGACCGTCGAGCGCACCGACGGTAGCCAAGTGCTCGGGTCGGGTCATCCGGTCGCGGACGCCCTGGCCAAGGCCGGCTTCCACGCGACGCCCCGCGGCCTCCGGCTCCGGCGATGACGACGAGAGCGAGGAGGACAACGACGAGGAGGGCGACCAGGAAGACGAGGACCCCCGAAACAACGAGGACGACGACGACGGCCATCGATCCGGCGGAGGCGAGCCGTGCCTGAGGGCGACACCGTCTTCCGGACGGCGGCGCGGCTCCACCAGGCCCTCGCCGGCGAACCGCTCACGACGGCCGACCTACGCTGGCCCGGCCTGTCCACCCTGGACTTCCGCGGCGCCACCACCGTGGAGGTCGTCTCCCGGGGCAAGAACATCCTCCAGCGGCTGGACAACGGCGTGACCATCCACTCGCACCTGCGGATGGAGGGCCAGTGGCGGGTCGACCCCACCGACCGGCTCACTGCCCGCGCCCTGACCAACCCGCAGATCCGCGCGGTCGTCGGCACCAGGGCCTGGACCGCCGTGGGCAAACGGCTTGGCGACCTGCACGCGGTCGAAACCGGCGACGAGAGCCAGCTGGTCGGCCACCTGGGTCCCGACGTGCTGGGCCCCGACTGGGAACCGGCGGAGGCGGCGCGCCGGCTCCACTCGGCGACGACGACCATCGGGGCGGCGCTCTTGGACCAGCGCAACCTCGCCGGGGTTGGCACCCTCTACGCCGCGGAGACGCTGTTCCTCGAACGCGTCAACCCGTGGACCCCGGCCGGCGACGTCGGAGAGGCGACCCTCGCGGCCGTTATCGAGCGCGCGCATACCCTCCTCGACGTCGGCCGCCGGCACGCCGTCCAGACGACTACCGGCAGCCAGCGGTGGGGAGAGACGGCATGGGTTCACGGTCGCTCCGGGCTTCCCTGCCGTCGGTGCGGCGAAACTCTCCGCGTCGCCATGGTGGGTGAGGCGCCGCGGGAGCGCACGATGTTCTACTGCCCGCGGTGCCAAGGCGGCCTCGGCCCCACCGACGACGGCCGGCCGCAGCGGCCCCTGGGCACCGACAAGCGCAGCGGACCTGCCGCGGGTGACCGGGTTCGCCGCCGCTGAGGCGGTCCGGACCGTGACAGCGGATCCCAGGTGTCGCCCACGGAGTCCGGGGCGGCCGGCGCTACGCTCCCCGGGAAGACCACGGTGGAGGCCTACTCGGGACGGAGGTAGATGCGATGTGGGTCTCGATCGCGATCATCGTCGTCGGCACCGAGATCTGCGCGCTCGCCCTGATTCTCACCCGCCGTTGGCGCCAGGAACGGCCGCGGCGCTACCACAAGTCCCCGATCGCGGGCGACATCTTCGGCGTGATCGGTACCGGCTTCGCGGTGATCCTCGCCTTTGTGATCTTCACAGCGTTCGGCAGCTACCAGTCAGCCCGCGACGACTCCGGCATCGAGTCCGTGGCGACGAGGCAGATGTACTCGTTGGCCGAGTTCTTCCCAGAACCGTCGCGCGACTCGCTCGAGGGCGGCCTCATCTGCTACTCCCGCGCGGTCGTCAACGACGAGTGGCCCGCGATGGCTACCGGCAACAGCAGCCCGCTGGTGGACCACTGGGTGGACGCTCTGGTGGACGACATGGTGGCGATGCCCGTGACGACGAACAAGGAGGTCGAAATCTTCAACACCTGGTTCTCCCGTGCCGCCGAGCGGCAGGAGGGGCGCCGGGGGCGGCTGGCGGAGTCCACCCCCTACGTGCCGCCCTTCGTCTGGGCGATGCTGGTCCTGCTGTTCGTCGTCGTGGTCGGCTACCAGGTCCTCTTCGCCAGCCCCAAGACACCGCTCATCCCGCAGGTGCTCGGCGTCAGCGCGGTGGCGGCGACCATGCTTGCCGGCATCGTCGTGGTCTACGTCCTCGACGCCCCGTTCGCCGACCGCGGCGCCCAGCTGCCGCCGACGCGGATGCAGGCGACGTTGGTGGCCATGGAGACGCAGTACCACGGCAGTGCCACGCCGCTCCCCTGCGACGCGGCCGGAAACCCCACGCGGTAGCGCACGGTCGACGCGGTCCTCGACGGGACGGCAGCCGTTTGGCCGCGGTCTCGGGCTGCCGAGCCCGGGCGATCCAGGCGAGGTGGTCGATGCGCTGGTACGCCGGCCGCTCCCCGTATGCGCCCCGGACCTCGTGAGCCCGCAGCGCTCGCACTCCGGACGACCGTCGCCCATCGAGCGCCACCTTAGGTGGTTACTGGACGTCCACCACCCCGCTTCCGGGTGATGCCGGCAGCACCAGACGGTCGCCCTCATAGGTCACCCCGCCCGCGACCGGCGACGAGGCCGCCCACCACGCCGCGTCCAGGTCGTTCACCAGACTGGTGGGCTGGGCGGCCGCGACGGCGGCCACGGCCCCCACGCCGACGGCCGTCTCCATCATCGAGCCCACCATCGTTCCAAGTCCCGCCTCCGCCGCTCGGCGCAGCTGCTCCACCGCGACGGCCAGCGAGCCGCACTTGGCGAGCTTGACGTTCACGAGGTCGGCCGCCGCCAGCCTGATGATCCGGTCGAGGTCGACCAGGCTGTAAAGCGCCTCGTCGGCCATCACCGGCAGCCCGACGCCGGCCCGGACCCGAGCCAGCCCCTCGACGTCCTCGCCCGCCACCGGTTGCTCGACGAGCTCGACTCCCAGGTCCGCGTCCTCGAGCGCCCGGATCACGGCAACGGCCTCGTCAGGGGTCCACCCCTGGTTCGCGTCGAGCCGGATGGTGACGTCAGGTCCGACCGCCTGCCGGACGGCCCGCACGCGCGCCACGTCCGTCGCCGCCTCGGTCCCGACCTTCATCTTCAGCGTCGTGAAGCCGTCGGCCACGCGCTGCACCGCGGCGACGGCGAGGTCCTCGGCGGCGCCCGCCGACAGCGTGACGTCCGTGTGCAGGACGGAGGGGTATGCGTCAGCGCCGGCCCGCGTGTCGCCCCTAGTGGCGGTCGTCCTCAGCAGCTCCGCGAGGGTCAGCCCGGCCCGCCGGGCGACGACGTCACGCACGGCGGCGTCCAGAGCCGCCTTGGCGCCGAAGTTGCGGGCCACGGCGCGCTGGACCTGCGCCAGGACCTGCTCCCAGTCGTCGACATCGGCGCCGATGACCAGGGGCGCCAGCATCAGCTCTAGGCATGCCGTGGCACCGGCCAACGACTCGCCGGTCACCTGCCATACCTGGGGCGCCTCACCCCAGCCGGTGGTGCCGTCGGAGTCGGTGACGCGGACGACGACCGTGTCGGTCGTCGTCGTCCGTCGCAGCGCCGTCACGAACGGCGTGTGCAGCGGGACCGACAGCCGGGCGCAGACGACCGAGGCGAACTGCGCGCCCATCGACCGACGCGTCAGGCGGCGGAAGCCACGACCGAGCGCATACCGGCGGCAGCACCGACCGGGAAGGTCACCGGCGCGGAGATGGCCTCGGTGTGCGCCACCCGGGTGGACACCTCGCGCAGCACGTGCGAGAGCGGTAGGCCCAGCGCTCCGCAGATCGAGCCCAACAGCTCCGAGGAGGCCTCCTTCTCGCCGCGCTCCACCTCGCTCAGGTAGCCCAGCGACACCGACGCCGACGAGGAGACCTCGCGCAGGGTGCGGCCCTGGTGCTGTCGCTCCTCACGGAGAACGTCACCCAGCTCGCGTCGCAACAGGACCATGGAACCCCTCCTCCGCAGTGTCCGGTCGGTCATCCAAATCCTCTCCACCATAGCCCGTGACCGCCAGCGGCCACGGATGGGTTCCGCCCAAGGCGGAACGGGTGGCCCCGCGGGTGAGAAGCAGCGGCGGAGTCGGCGAAACCATGTCGTCAGGCTCAACGTCCGGGCGCGCTGCATCCTTCCGACCGCCTTCGTCCGCCTCGTCCGCCCCGGTCGGGCATTCACCAGCGGGCGGGATCAGCCGAGGCGCGAGGCCAGGAGGGCCAGCGCCGCATCCACGGCGCCGTCCCGGATCTCGGTCCGGCTCCCGGCGAGGTCGTGTCGCTCGACCGCCGGCGAACCGTCCGGGCCGGCCACCGCCACGAACACGCAGCCGACCGGCATACCGTCCTGCGGGTCGGGGCCCGCCACCCCGGTCGTCGCCACGCCCCAGTCGGCACCGAGCACCCGCTGTGCCCCGAGCGCCATCTGCCGGGCGACCTCGGCGTCGACGGCGCCGCGCTGCGCGAGCAACGCCGCGTCGACGGCGAGCAGCGAGGTCTTGACCGGCGTCGCATACGCCACCACCCCACCCCGCACCACGGCGGAGGCGCCGGGGATGTCGACCAGCCGGGCCACCACCAGCCCGCCGGTGAGCGACTCGGCGCACCCGACGGTCTGCCGCAGCGCCACCAGCCGAGCGACCACGTCGGCCGGCCGCACGCCTAAGGCTCCCGGGTGGTCCGGCGGGCCGCCTTGCGAGCGGCCGTCCGCGCGCTGGTCGCCCGTAGCCGGCGGGCCTTGAGGAGGTAGTCGACGCCGGTCAGCACGGTGACGACGAGCGCCGCAGCCAGGACGATGTACGCCGCCGTGAGCCAGATGGTGTCGCCGGGCAGCGACTCCAGCGGGAAGACGAGGATCCCCACGGCGAGCGTCTGCAGCAGGGTCTTGAGCTTGCCGCCGCGGCCGGCCGGCATGACGCCGTGCCGGATGACGACGAACCGCATCACCGTCACCCCGACCTCGCGCACGAGGATCACCACGGTCACCCACCACGGCACGATGCCGATGACCGACAAGCCGATCAGGGCCATCCCGAGCATCGCCTTGTCGGCGATGGGGTCGGCGACCTTGCCGAAGTCGGTCACCTGCTTGCGACGGCGGGCCAGGTCGCCGTCGATGCTGTCGGTCACCATCGCGACCCCGAAGACCGCGAGGGCCGCGAGCCGGTAGCCCCAGACGTGGCCGCCCTCGGCGAGCAGCAGCCAGCCGAACACCGGCACGAGGACGAACCGGAAGACGGTGAGGTAGTTGGGCAGGTTCCAGGCGCTCGGCGCCCGTGGCCCGGCCGCGCGCTGCGGAGGAGGCCCGGCCGGCGAGCTCATCGCGGGCGGGCGAGGAGGTCGACGCCCTCGCTGGCGACGATGGTGGCGGCCACGAGGTCGCCGACCGTGGGCACGGAGGCTTCGGGCGCAAGGACCAGCGTCGTGGTCCCGTCGACATCCGGACCCTGGTATGCGGTGCGCCCGGTGACGCCGTCGCCGTCGGCCGAGAGGTCGACGGACTCCACGAGCACCTCGACGGACTCGCCGATGCGCTCCTCGGCCCGCCGAGCGGTCAGCTCCTCGACGAGCGCCGTCACCCGCTCGACCCGGTCGGCGACGACCTGCTCCGGCAGGTGGCTGTCCAGGCTCTCGGCCTCGGTGCCGTCCTCGTCGGAGTAGCCGAACACGCCGACCACGTCCAGCCGGGCCGCCTCGAGGAACGCCGTCAGCTCGGCCAGGTCGGCCTCGGTCTCGCCGGGGAAGCCGACGATGACGTTGGTCCGCACGCCGGCGGCCGGATCGGTCTCGCGAACCCGTCCGAGCAGGTCGAGGAACGCCTCCCGTCCACCGAACCGCCGCATCCGCCGCAGCAGCGGCTCGGACGCGTGCTGGAACGAGATGTCGTAGTAGGGCACCACCCCCGGCGTGGCCGCCATCGCGGTGAGCAGGCTGGGCCGGATCTCGGCCGGCTGCAGGTAGGACACCCGCACCCGGTCGATGCCCTCGACCGCGGCCAGCTCCGGGAGCAGGGACTCGAGCAGCGTGAGGTCGCCGAGGTCCTTGCCGTAGGAGGTGGAGTTCTCGCTGACCAGGAACACCTCCCGCACGCCCTCGCCGGCGAGCCAGCGGGCCTCGGCGACCACCTCGGCCGGCCGGCGTGACAGGTAGGCGCCGCGGAACATCGGGATCGCGCAGAACGAGCACCGACGGTCGCAGCCGCTGGCGATCTTCAACGGCGCCCAGGGCCGGTGGTCGAGGCGCGCGCGCACGACCGGCGGACCGTAGGCGTGGCCCGGGCTGCCGGCCCGAAGCGCCCCGTGCCCCGGGGTGGCCAGGCCTACCGCCGCCCGGGGACGCGCCGACGGTGACAGCGGCAGTCGGGTGCGGCGGTCGGCGGGGACGTGCGATGCGACCTGCCCGCCGCCGAGGATCGTCGTGAGGTGGTCGGACATCGAGGCATACGAGTCGAACCCCAGCACCGCGTCGGCCTCCGGCAGCTGCGAGGCGAGCTGCTCGCCGTAGCGCTCGGCCAGGCACCCGACGGCGACGACGGCCTGGGTGCGCGCGCCGGACTCCGGGTCCTTGAGGTCGGCCGCCTCCAGCAGCGCGTCGATGGAGTCCTTCTTGGCCTGCTCGACGAACCCGCAGGTGTTGACGACCGCGACGTCGGCGTCCGCGGCGTCCTCGACCAGGTCCCACCCTTCGGACCGGAGCCGGCCGGCGAGCTCCTCGGAGTCGACGTCGTTGCGGGTGCAGCCGAGCGTGACGAGGGCGACGCGCCGACTGGCGGCCTGCCCCGTACCCGCTGTGACCGTCACGCTGGGAGTCTACGGGGGTGAGCACCCTGCCCTCGGTCCTGCCGCTCGTGCTCGACGGGCACAACGACCTCCCCTGGGAGCTGCGCCTCCAGGCCCGCGGCGACCTCGACCGGCTCGACGTGTCGCAGCCGGTCACGACCACCGCCACCGACCTCCCCCGGCTGCGGGCCGGAGGCGTCGGTGCGCAGTTCTGGTCGGTGTACGCGCCGAGCAACCTCGCCGGGGACCTCGCCGTGACCCAGACGCTCGAGCAGGTGGACCTCGTCCACCGGCTCGTGCAGCGGTATGCCGGCGACCTCGCCCTCGCCACGACGGCCGACGAGGTGAAGGCGGCGATGGCGTCGGGGCGGATCGCCTCGCTGATGGGCGCGGAGGGCGGCCAGTCGATCGGCTCCTCCATGGGCGCCCTGCGAACGCTGCACCGGCTGGGGGTCCGCTACCTGACGCTCACCCACAACGACAACGTCCCCTGGGCCGACTCGGCGACCGACGTCCCAGCGGCCGGTGGCCTCACGCCGTTCGGCGTGGAGGTCGTCCGCGAGATGAACCGCCTCGGCGTCCTCGTGGACCTGTCCCACGTCTCCGCCGACACCATGCGCGACGCCCTGGCCGCCGCCGAGGCACCCGTGATGTTCAGCCACTCCTGCGCGCGGGCCGTGACGGACAGCCCCCGAAACGTGCCGGACGACGTCCTCGTCCGCATGGCCGTGGGCGGCGGATTGTGCATGGTGGCGTTCGTCCCGGAGTTCCTCACCGAGGCGGCCGCGGCCTGGCGGGTGGCAGCGTTCGAGGCGGCCGCCCGGGAAGGGGTCGAGGGCACCGACTACCCGGCGTTCATGGCGTGGGCAGCCGGCTACACGCAGCGGCACCCGAAGCCGCCCGCGCACCTGGACGACGTCGTCCGGCATGTCGAGCACGTCCGCGCCGTGGCCGGCATCGACCACGTCGGGCTCGGCGGCGACTACGACGGCACCGACGTCATGCCCGTCGGGCTCGAGGACGTCAGCGCCTATCCCAAGGTGCTGACCGCGCTGGCCGACCGGGACTGGAGCGTCACCGACCTGGCCCAGCTGGCCCACGGCAACGCAATCCGGGTGCTGCGCGACGCCGAGGCCGTCGCCCGCGAGCAGCAGGCTCGCCGTGGTCCGTCGACCGCGACGATCGAGGACCTTGACGGGACCGCCGTCAGGACGTGCGACGCCTGATCGACCGGATCTGGAGTCCCACCAGCCGCGCGACGATAAAGGCGACGTACATCAGCCCGAGGACCTGCTCGATCATCACGGCGGACCGGGCGTGCGCCTCGACCGGGACGACGTCGGACAGTCCGGTGGAGGTCAGCGTCGTGAACGACAGGAACAGCAGCTCGAACCACGTCCGCGGCGCATCGGGGTCGTGGTAGGCCGTGAACGACATCGGCCAGAGGATCTGGACCGCGTTGTAGAGGTAGGCGAAGCCCCACGCCAGCACGGTGAACGCCGCCCCCGTCGCGAACAGCTCGTCGGTGGTCACCTTGTCGTCGTTGAACATGTACCGCACCAGCGCGTAGGCCGTGTAGAAGTAGAAGACCGCGTGCACCAGCCCCGACCAGAGCGTGACCGTCTCGTTGTCGGCCTGCAGCCCCTCGGCAATCGTGAGCGCGATGAGGGGGAGCCCGAGCACGGCGGAGATCCAGGTCAGCGCCGGCGTCCGCCGCACCGCCTGCACGGCGAGGAACAGCACGAGCAGGGCGAACACGCTGAGCACTGAACGTCCCAGGCCGCCGGCGCGGCCGGTCTGGTCCTCGAGGGCCGGGTAGAGGACCACCCCCAGCAGCTGGACGGCTAGCAGCGCGGCGCACGGGGTGGCGCGGAAGAAGTCGACCGTCCGCAGCACCCGCGCGAACGGCCCCGACCGCTCGGTGCTGTCGCGTGCCGCCCCCGCCTCCACGCCTCGGACGATACCGGCGCGGTCGGCTCTCCCGAGCCGTCAAGAACGCGTCAAGGGCCGTCAGCCAGTCGTCAACACCGCCGATCCCGCCGCCGGAGCGCCATTCACTGGGGGGGTGATCGACAACATCGTCGCCGGCCTGGTCGCCCTCGCCCTGGTCGCCTACCTCGTCTACGCGCTGGTCAAGCCGGACCGGTTCTGATGAGCGACACCCTCGCTGGGCTCCTCACCGTCGGAGTCCTCGTCCTGCTGCTGGCGCTGACGCACGCGCCGCTCGGCGCATACCTCGCGCACGTGTTCACGACCGACCGGCACTGGCGCGTCGAACGGCTGGTCTACCGCGCCACCGGGGTCAACCCCGACCAGGAGCAGCCGTGGGGCGTCTACGCCGCGTCCGTCGGCGCCTTCTCGGTGCTGAGCGTCCTGCTGCTGTTCGTGGTCATCGTCGCCCAGGGCTGGCTGCCGTTCCACCACGGCGAGGCCATGCACCTCGACACCGCCGTCAACACCGCGATCTCGTTCGTCACCAACACCAACTGGCAGTCGTACGCCGGTGAGGCGGGTACGTCGCTGTTCGTCCAGGCCGTAGGCCTCACGGTGCAGAACTTCGCCTCGGCGGCGGTCGGGATCGCCGTGGTGGCCGCCCTCATCCGCGCCATCGCGCGGCACCAGGGCCGGTTCATCGGCAACTTCTGGGTCGACCTGACCCGCATCGTCGTGCGGGTCCTGCTGCCCCTGGCCGCGGTCGCCGCGGTGGTCCTCGTCGTCGGCGGCGTCATCCAGAACCTCGCGGCCCCCGCCGACGTCACCGGCGTCACCGGTGCGGCACAGATCGATCCCGGGCGGCCTCGTCGCCTCGCAGGAGGCCATCAAGGAGCTCGGCACCAACGGCGGCGGCTTCTTCAACGCCAACTCGGCGCACCCGTTCGAGAACCCCAACGCCCTCACCAACCTGTTCGAGATCTTCCTGCTCCTCGTCATCCCGTTCGCGCTGCCCCGGGCCTACGGGGTCATGGTCGGCGACCGCCGCCAGGGACACGCAATCCTCGCGTTCATGGCGTTCCTCTGGGGAGCGTCGGTCGCCCTCACCACGTGGGCCGAGGTCGCGTCGGGAACCATGGAGGGCAAGGAGACCCGCTTCGGGATCTGGTCGTCCGCGCTGTTCGCCGCGTCGACCACCGCCACCTCCACCGGCGCCGTCAACTCGATGCACGAGAGCTACAGCCCGCTCGGCGGCGGCGTCGTCCTGCTCAACATGATGCTCGGGGAGGTGTCACCGGGCGGCACGGGTTCGGGCCTCTACGGGGCCTTGGTCGTCGCCATCATCGCCGTGTTCATCGCGGGCCTCATGGTCGGCCGGACGCCGGAGCTCCTCGGCAAGACCATCGGCCGGCCGGAGATCACCCTCAGCGCGCTCTACACCCTCATCACGCCGGCGCTGGTGCTCGTGCTGGGCGGGCTGGCCATCGTGCTTCCCGTGAGCCAGGGCGCCCTGCTCGCCGGCGGGCCGCACGGCCTCACCGAGATGGTGTATGCGTTCACCTCCGCCGCGAACAACAACGGCAGCGCGTTCGCCGGGCTCTCCGCCGACCAGCCCTATCTCAACCTCACCCTCGCCCTCGCCATGGCGCTCGGCCGGTTCGTCCCGATGGTGCTGGTCCTCGCCCTCGCCGGCCGGCTGGTGGTCCAGCGACGGCGGCCCGCCACCGCGGGAACCATGCCGACGCATACCCCGCTGTTCGTCACCCTGCTGGTCAGCGTGGCGGTCATCGTCACCGGCCTCACCTACTTCCCCATCCTGGCGCTCGGTCCCCTCGCGGAGGCACTGTCATGAACCCCCGGGCGCTCACTGCGGCGCTCCCGCAGGCCCTCGTCAAGCTCGACCCCCGGCACGTGTTCCGGTCCCCCGTGATCTTCGTCGTCTGGGTCGGCTCGCTGCTCACCACCGTGCTGGCCGTAGCGGACCCGACGGTCTTCGCCGCCGGCGTGGCGATCTGGCTCTGGGTGACGGTGGTCTTCGCCAACATGGCCGAGGCCGTCGCCGAGGGCCGGGGCAAGGCCCAGGCCGCGACCCTGCGCGCCGCCCGGACCGAGACCATGGCCCGCCGGCTCACCGGGACCGACCCGGGCGGTACCGCGGAGGAGGAGGTGGCCGGCGCGCACCTGCGGGTCGGCGACCTCGTCGTCGTCGAGGCCGGTCAGGTCATCCCGGGCGACGGCGACGTCGTCGACGGGCTGGCGACGGTGGACGAGTCGGCCATCACCGGCGAGTCGGCCCCGGTGATCCGGGAGTCCGGCGGCGACCGGTGTGCGGTCACCGGTGGCACCACCGTGCTGTCCGACCGGATCGTCGTGAAGATCATGACGAAGCCCGGGGAGACGTTCATCGACCGGATGATCGCGCTCGTCGAGGGCGCGTCCCGTCAGAAGACGCCCAACGAGATCGCCCTCAACATCCTCCTGGCGACCCTCACCATCATCTTCCTGCTCGTCGTCATGGCGCTGCAGCCGATGGCCGCCTACTCCGGCGGGCTCCAGCAGGTCGTCGTCCTCGTCGCGCTGCTCGTCTGCCTCATCCCGACCACCATCGGGGCGCTCCTCTCGGCCATCGGCATCGCCGGCATGGACCGCCTGGTCCAGCGCAACGTGCTGGCGATGTCGGGCCGGGCCGTGGAGGCCGCCGGTGACGTGTCGACCCTGCTGCTGGACAAGACCGGCACCATCACGCTCGGCAACCGCCGCGCAGTGCAGCTCATCCCCGTGGGGGGCGCCGACGCGGCGGAACTCGGCCGGACCGCATACCTGTCCAGCCTGGCCGACGAGACCCCCGAGGGACGTTCGGTCGTCGAGCTGGCGGCCCTGGGACTCGACCGCCGACCGAGACCAGGACCCCGCTTGAGCTGACCCACGCCGGTGCGACCTTCGTCGAGTTCACCGCCCAGACGCGCATGTCGGGGGTGGACGTCGACCGGGCGTATGTGCGCAAGGGCGCCGCCAGCCAGGTCGTCGCCTGGGTCGAGTCGCTCGGCGGGTCCGTGCCCGGCGACCTCGCCGGCGTCGTCGACGGGATCGCCCGCTCCGGCGGCACGCCGCTGGTCGTCGCGCGCTCCGCGGACGGTGCGCAGGCTCAGGTGCTCGGTGTCATCCACCTCAAGGACGTCGTCAAGCCGGGCATGACCGAACGCTTCGACCGGTTGCGGGCCATGGGGATCCGCACCGTGATGATCACCGGGGACAACCCGCTGACCGCCGCCGCCATCGCGACGGAGGCGGGGGTCGACGACTTCCTGGCCGAGGCCACCCCCGAGGACAAGATGGCCCTGATCCGCAAGGAGCAGGAAGGCGGCCGCCTCGTCGCGATGACCGGCGACGGCACCAACGACGCCCCGGCGCTGGCTCAGGCCGACGTCGGCGTCGCGATGAACACCGGCACGTCGGCAGCCAAGGAGGCCGGCAACATGGTCGACCTCGACTCCGACCCCACCAAGCTCATCGAGATCGTCGAGATCGGCAAGCAGCTGCTCATCACCCGCGGGGCGCTGACCACCTTCTCGATCGCCAACGACGTGGCGAAGTACTTCGCCATCATCCCCGCGATGTTCACCGGCATCTTCCCCGGCCTCGCGACCCTCAACATCATGCGGCTGTCGAGCCCCAACTCGGCGATGCTCTCCGCGGTCATCTTCAACGCGCTGGTCATCGTCGCGCTGATTCCATTGGCGCTCAGGGGAGTTCGCTACCGGCCGTCGGGCGCCGCCGCGATGCTGCGCCGAAACCTGTTGGTCTACGGGCTCGGCGGGGTCGTCACGCCGTTCATCGGCATCAAGCTGATCGACCTCGTCGTCTCGCTCCTGCCCGGAATGAAGTGATCTCCGTGTCAACCTTCACCCGTCAGCTGTCCGCCGCGCTGCGGATGCTCCTCGTCCTCACCGTCGTGTGCGGTGTGGGGTACCCCCTGGTCGTCCTCGGTGTCGGCCAGGTGGTCGCGCACGGTCAGGCGAACGGCTCGCTCCTCGAGCACGACGGCACCGTCGTCGGCGTCCTCGAGCCTCGGCCAGCAGGTCACGGATCCCCAGTGGTTCCAGGGCCGGCGGTCGGCCAGCGAGTACGCCGGCAACATCAGCGGCGGCTCCAACCTCGGCACCAACGACCCGAAGCAGGCCCAGGCTCTCGCCACGGCGAAGGACGACCTCGTCAAGGCCAACCCGCAGGCGTCCGGCCCGCCGCCGGACGACGCCCTCACCGCGTCGGCCAGCGGGCTCGACCCCGACATCTCCCCCGCGTATGCGACGTGGCAGATCTCGCGGGTGGCGGCGGCTCGCCGCCTCACCACGGCGCAGGTGCAGGCGCTGGTCGACGCGCATACCGAGGGCCGGCTGCTTGGCTTCCTCGGCGAGCCGCGGGTGAACGTCACCGAGCTCAACCTAGCCCTCGCCGCCGTCGTCTCGAGATGAACTGGAGCGCTCTGCATGACGGCAAGAGCCACAGGCCAGTCGCTGCGCACACCGAGTCTTGCGCGAAGGACTAGGACGAGCGCCGACTTCCTGTCATGCCGAGGGTCGAGAGTTTCATGACACGTTCCGGGGAGCCGATCAAGTGGTCGAACGGGCGCTGGTGGGATTCGTCCGCGTTGACTGCGCCGCAGCTGTGACCGGCGGCCGTGCAACACCTGACGAACCACGATGCATGAGCGCTGCGTCCTACCGGCTCCCCTCTGTGTCAAGAGGGTGTCTGGAGTGGCTTCACTGGCGGTCTCTTCCGGTCGTCCTTCGCCGCGGGTAGCGTCGCGGGTGCGGGTCCGGGAAGTGGCTGATCCGAAGTGTCGGTGTGCGGGTGTGAGCCGGCCGCGCTGGATTGTTGTGACGCCCCGCGGTGCCCTCCCGGGCCCGCCTTAGTGCCGGCTGTCGCGGCCTCGGCCAACGCGGTCGTAGCGTCGGCGAGGAGCTGCCGATAGATGGCGTCGGAGATGCGTCGCTTGAGGCATCGCATCGCCTCAAGAGGCCGTTTCCCGGCGGCGAGCTTGCGCCGGTAGTAGGCCCGGCCTGGGGTGTCCAGCCGGATCTGACAGGCGGCGGCGATGTGGATCATGTGGTTGGCCTTGCGGTTCCCAGCGCGAGACAGCCGGTGCCTGACGTGCTCACCGGAGGAGGCGTCCAGGGGTGCGGTGCCGGTCCAGGACGCGAACCGGTTCCGGTCGGCGAACCGGGCCACGTCACCGACATCGGCCAGGATCCGGGCGGCGACCACCGGGCCGACCCCGGTCAGGTCCATCAGGCTGGAGCCGCGTTCGAGAACCAGGACTTTCAGCTCCTTGGTCGAGGCCTTGATCTTCGCGTCCAGGGCCACCATCTCGGCCAGCTGCTCCAACGCGAGCAGCTTGCGGGTCTTCCCGACCATGTCTCGCGGCCGCACGCCGGACAGGATTGCCTTGGCCTGCAACGCTGTGATGTCCTTATTCACCTTCCCCGGGTCAGCTCCGCCAGCAGCCGCTGCAGCCGGTTCACTGTCTGGATCCGTTGACGCGTCAGCTCCTCGCGCCGGTCGACCAGCATCCGCAGCACCTCCAGCTGCTCGTCGTAGGCCAGCACCCGCAGCGTCCGGGTTCGGACCGCGACCAACGCCACCGCGTGCGCATCGTGCGCGTCGGTCTTCCGGTTGTGACCGGTGTCGAACAACCGCACCCGGGCGCTGAGCTTGGCTGGCACGTCGACCACCCGTTCGCCATCGGCCAGCAGCCGCTGCGCCACCGACCGACCGGCACCGTTGCTGCCCTCCACCGCCCAGGTCCGCTGCGACCACGTCCTGGCATATGAACGCATCGCCGCGTACCCGGCCTTGTCGGTGCCGAACCGGCCCCTGGCCAACACCGTCTCCCGGTCGTCGACCACCTCGATCGTCGCCGACAGCTTGTGCGGATCCACTCCGATGAACACCCTCGCCACGAGCTTCGCCCTTCTCGTCGTCGTTGTTGATGACGCCGGGCGGGCAGTGCTACTAAGAGCAGGGCAGTCCCCTCGTGAGCCACACACCGGCACGGTGCTCGGCGGGGCCGCAAACCGGAAGAGAGCCACACCCACCTCGGATGGGCAGCCGCGAAAGAGAGCGACCCGCCGAGCACCTGAACCGAGTCTGGCCAGACACCAGTCCTACCGACAATGTCTAGTAGCCGACTAAGGGCGCCGCGCTTGGGTGATGCAGGCCGCCCAAGATGGCCTGACCACCGGACCCTCCGATGCTTGATAGGGCAGTGACTCAGGGGCCGAGGGTGCCAATGGGAAGCACCCTGACACCGTCGAGCCGGCGGTAGGCGAACCCAGTGGAGGTGATGACTCCCAACGCCGCCGGCGACCCAGCTTTGCCCTGGTCCACCTTCTCAGCGAAAGACAACAGGGAGGCCGCGGCCTTATCCGTGTCTGCGGGGTTCATCTTCACTTCAAACGCTCCCCATCGACCGTCGGGCAAGGTGACGACGACGTCGACTTCGTTCTGGTTCTGGTCTCGCCAGTGATGGACCTGCCCCCCGAACCTCTGGGCATAGACGCGGATATCGCGCACTACGAGGTTCTCGAAGAAGAAGCCGGTGGCATTGAGGTCTCCCATGAGCTGGGCGGGTCCTTGGCCGAGTGCTGCGACTGCGAGGGAGGGGTCGACGAAAAAGCGGGTAGGCGACGACTGCAGGGGGGTGGCGGATCGCATGTGTGGCGCCCAGGCGGGCGAGTTCTCGGTCAGCCGAAGGCGGTTCAGCGAATCCAGATACCGGTCGACGGTGGCGCGCGCAACCGGGCCCTCCGCCCCACCGACGTCCTTGGCGAGCCCGGTGACCTTCGCGGAGGTGCCGACGTTGCGGGCTAGTGAGTTCAACAGCCGGCGGATGTTGTCGGGGTCGCGTCGCCGAACGCCGAGCTCTTGGATGTCGACCAAAACGATCTGGTTGAGGTAGTCGCGCAACCACCGGCCGGCGTCCGTGGAACTAGCCTCGAGCAGTGCCGGCCAGCCGCCGATGCAGATTCGGTCGATGATGTCAGGAATGGTTAGGCCCGAGTCCGGCGCGGTCACGTTGTCACCGGCCAAGACCGCTTCCAGTGACGCGGCGCCGGTGGCGTGACCCGACTCCATCAGCGACATGGGCCGCATCTGGATGATCGCGATACGACCAGCCCCGGAATGCCGGTTGACGTCCTCGCTGGGGGTGGCTGACCCGGTGAGGATGTACAGCCCCTTCGTAGGAGCGCGGTCGTCGACGGCACGGCGGACGTGGTCCCATAACGTGGGGACGACCTGCCATTCGTCGAGCAGCACCGGGCGAGGGCTGTCTAGCAGCAGGGCTGGGGCGACGCTGGCCGTGTTGCGGGCAGCCTGATCGATGTCGAGTCGATAGGTAGTCGTTGCCTTCTGGCTCGCGGACTCAGTTTTGCCGCACGCCTTCGGACCCTCGATGAGAACCGCGCCGATCGCGCTGAGCCGTTCAGCGAGTTCGGCGTCCATCACGCGCTCGCGGTACCTCTCACCTGCTCCCATCGACTTCGCCGCTCCTCTCGCATCCCACGCCCGGCCAGCGAGGCTCCGCTGAGACTGGTTTGCAGAAACAATAGCGCTAGTTTTACAGATTCCATAACTTTGACTATGCAGAATTAATACGACCTTGGCAGGCAGGCGGGGCCACCGCTCCATCGACTCCAGGCGGGGAACTTCGCACCTCAACTCATCGGCGCGTTCACCGACGGCAGCCAGGACGACGCCAACGACCTCCAGCACGCCATCGCCCACCCATCCCCCTGACGGTGATGAGCAGAAGAAGGAAACCCGGAAAAGCAAGGACGAACAACAGTAGGAAGCGTGTCCGTCCGCCGCCGGGAGTGCTGGTGGTTGAAAGGCCCCCGGCCAGTTCTCGTGGCCGCCGTCAAAGCTCCGCAGCCTCCCGACGTTTTCGGCCGTCGGGCGAAAGCTTCTTGGGCACTGAAGCAACACTGCAGCAGCCCGCAGAACTCAAGTGTCCGCTGCCCACTTCGGTTGCGGCCCGCGGTGGAGTGGTGCGGTAGCCCGTCAGTGACCGCCCCACGTGGTGAGACGTGATGCTGTGTCGGCAACGCTCGAATTTGAGGCCGATGCGACGCTCGAAAACGAGGCCACCGGTTCGTGGTTCTAGTGTGCCGTGTCTTGGGTTCTGATGCTGGGCAGGGTGTCGATGCCGCGGTTGCGGAGCCGGTAGCTGGCGCCTTTGAGGGTGAGGACGTCGGCGTGGTGGACGACGCGGTCGATCATCGCGGCGGCGACGGCTTGGTCGCCGAAGACGCCGCCCCAGCCGGAGAACGGCAGGTTCGAGGTCAGGATCAGGGAGGCGTGTTCGTAGCGGATGAGACGAGCTGGAAGAACAGGTTCGCGGCGTCTTGCTCGAAGGGCAGGTAGCCGACTTCGTCGACGATGATCAGCCCGTAGCGGCGCAGCCGGGCCAGCTCGTGCGGGAGCCGGCCGGCGCGGTGGGCGTCGGTGAGCCGGGTGACCCAGTCGGTGGCGGTGGCGAACAGCACCCGGTGGCCGTGGTGGGCGGCGGCGATGCCGAGGCCGGTGGCCAGGTGGGTCTTGCCGGTGCCGGGCGGGCCGAGCAGCACCACGTTGCGGGCCTCGGTGAGGAACCCGCCGGAGGCCAGGGCGGCGACCTGCTGGCGGACCGCGGGTTGGGCGTCCCAGTCGAACTCCTCGAGCGTCTTGCGGGCGCCGAACCCGGCGGCCCGGATCCGCAGCTGGGCGCCGGAGGCGTTGCGGGCGGCGACTTCTCGGTCGAGGACCGCGGCGAGGTACTCCTCATGGGTCCAGCCGGCGTCGCGGGCGTGATCGGCTAGCCGGGCGGCGGCTTCGGTGATCCGTGGCGCCTTCAACGCTGCCGCCAGGTAGGTCAGCTGCTTGAGCGCCTCACCGGCATCGCTCTTGGTCCTGCTCGTACTGGGCGCCATCAGGCCACCTCGCCCTCGGTGACCGCGTCAGCGAGCTCGTCGAGCACGCCGAAGGCGTGGTCGTACTCGGCCAGGTCCCGCAGCAGGCCCTGGTGTTGATCCTGGGGATCCTGGAGATCGTGGTGACCGGCGACGGGACGGGGTTGCTGGTACTGCTCACGCAGCAGCTTCGCGGCGGCTTGACGTGGGCAGGGTCGGTGATGGTCATGCCGCGTGCCCAGGCCCGGTCGTGCGCGGCGACCAGCGCGCCCGCCTTGTCGGACCTCGACGCGGGACAGGTCGGCGGTCACGTCGACGAACCGGCCGATGACCGCCGGGTCGACGGAGTAGTCGCTGCTGTCGACGCGGACGTAGTAGTCGCGTCCCAACCGGACCCGGTTGACCCACCCGACCGCCGGCGCCACCGGCGGCAGGGGCAGCATCGCGGCCCGATCGGCCTCGAGCCGATCCACCGGCCGGGTCTTGAGGGTGCGCACGGTCCGGGCGTTCGCGATGGCCAGCCAGTCGGTGAGCTGGGTGTTGAAGTCGGCCGGGGACGTGAAGTCCCGTCCGGGCATGAAGGAGGTCTCGAAGAACCCGTTGCGGCGCTCCACCAGCCCCTTGGACTCCGGGTCGTAGGGCTTCAGCCGCTGCACCGTGGTGGCCAGGGTCCCGGCGAACGCACCGACGCCGTCGGCGTGCCGTTTGCCCCGGCCGATGCCGGCCTCGTTGTCCCAGATCAGCCGCCGCGGCACCGCGCCGAGCTGCAGCAGCAGCTCCCACATCCCCAGCAGCAGGTCCGGTGGTGTGCCGGGTCGGGATCATCCGGGCGAGCGTGAACCGTGAATGCGCGGCCGTGATGACCAGCACCGGCAGCAGCGCCGTGGTGCCGTCCTCGAGAGGGATCCGCTTCGGCGGGAACCACAAGTCGCACTGCGCTGCGTCCCCGGGCAGCCACGTCAACCGGTCGCCGGATCGACCGGCCGGTGCTCAGGCCGCAGCCGCCGCACGTTGTCCCGGAACCACGTGATCGACCCGGTCCACCCGACCCGCTCCGCGATCACCGTGGCCGGCATGTCCGGCGTCGCTCGGCCAGCAGCTGCCGCACCAGCGGCTCGAACGGCGTGAACGACGTCGCCACCGCCGGCCGCTCGTACTTCGGTGGCCGGTCCGAGGCCAACGCCCGCTCGACCGTCGACCTGACCGACCCCCAGATCCCGCGCGACCTGACGCTGCGGAACACCGTCCGCAACCAGCCGCCGGATCAAAGCCCAATCCTCCACCGAGATCACCCAACCAATCTGTCTGGGTGGCCTCGTTTTCAACCGTCGCTATGGCCTCGTTTTCGAGCGTCGTCGACAATGCTGACCGCGTGCAGCCCATGGGTGGCCCAGATCGCGGTGATGCCGCCAGACGACGAACCCTGTCGGCGTTCCCGCCGCACACCTATGGACCTAGGTCCCCAGGCGCTGTCCCCTTGCTGGGAGTAAGCGTTCCCCCGGTGCCCCGCCGATCGACGGATGCCGCTCGGTGGCCTGGTGAAGCAACCTGGTGCTAAGCGATTCTCGAGGGCCAGACCCCCGGCGCTTCCACCCGAAGGAGCCCGATCTAGATGACCAGCAACACTGATACCCAGCCATACGTCCACCCGCACACCCCGCCGTACTCACAGCCCAGCGCCGCATGGACGTTCTGGACGACATTCGTGTTCGGGCTGTTCGGCCTGATCCCGATGTTCGTGCACTCCAGCGAGGCGAGGAGCCACGCAGCGGACACCAGCCGATACACCAAGGCCTTCTTGTGGGGCCTCGTCCCCGCGATCCTGCTCTCGGCCGGCATCGCCCTGACCATCATGCGGTGACCCCATCGGTGACACCAAGCGGTGACCACAACCGGTGACCGTCAGTGTCGTCGACCCGGTTCGGCTCTGGGGTGCGTCTCGACAGCTCACGGGCTGACGGCACGCGGAACGGCGCCGGAACCGGACTGGGACACAATCGACCCGTGGCTCGCGGACGACTTCGCATCTATCTCGGCGCCGCCCCCGGCGTCGGCAAGACCGTGGCCATGCTCGCCGAGGGCCGGCGGCGCCAGGAGCGCGGCACCGACGTCGTGATCGGCATCTTGGAGACCCACGGCCGATCTTTCACTGCGAGCCAGGCCGAGGGGATCGAGACCGTCCCCCGCCGCGACGTCGAGCACCGGGGCGCGCGGCTCACCGAGCTCGACGTGGACGCGGTGCTCGCCCGCCGCCCGGCCATCGCCCTCGTCGACGAGCTCGCGCATACCAACGCCCCCGGATCAGCCCGCAGCAAGCGGTGGGAGGACATCGACGTCCTGCTCGACGCCGGCATCGACGTCATCTCGACCGTGAACATCCAGCACCTCGAGTCGCTCAACGACGTCGTCGAGGCGATCACGGGAGTGGTGCAGCGCGAGACCGTCCCGGACGACGTCGTGCGCTCCGCCGACCAGATCGAGCTGGTCGACATGTCGCCGGAGTCGCTGCGCCGCCGGATGTCGCACGGGAACATCTACCCCGCCGACCGCATCGACGCCGCGCTCTCGAACTACTTCCGCCCGGGCAACCTCTCGGCCCTGCGCGAGCTGGCGCTGCTGTGGCTGGCCGACCGTGTCGACGAGACGCTCGAGCGCTACCGCACGTCGCACGGCATCTCGGCGACCTGGCCCGCCCGCGAACGCATCGTCGTCGCGCTCACCGGTGGTCCCGGAGAGCGAGACGGTGCTGCGCCGCGCCGCCCAGATCGCGAGCCGCGGCGCCGGCGGCGAGCTGCTCGCGTGCCACGTGTCCCGCCCCGATGGCCTCGTCGACGCCGACCCGGAGACCCTCGCCGCACACCGGAAGCTGGTCAAGGAGCTGGGCGGCGTCATGCACGAGGTCGCGGGCAGCGACGTCGCCGAGTCGATCCTCGACTTCGCCCGCGGCGTCAATGCCTCGCAGATCGTCCTGGGCACCAGCCGGCGTACCGCGCTGTCCCGGATCATGCGGCGAGGTGTCGGCGAGCAGGTTGCGGCCGCCTCCGGGGACATCGACGTCCACCTCGTCAGCCACACAGTCGGCCGGGTCGATCCGCTGCGCATCCGCGACGACGGTCTGGGCCCGCGTCGGCGGTGGGGCGGGTGGCTGCTGGCGACGGTCGGCGTCGCCCTCGTCACGCTCGGCCTGGTCGCGACGTCGAGCCACCACGAGCTGCCGCTCGAGGTCCTGCTCTTCCTCGCCCTCACCGTGGCCACCGCGCTTGTCGGCGGCCTGCTGCCGGCGATCGTCTGCGCAGTGCTGGCGTCGCTGGCCATCAACTGGTTCTTCACCGACCCCAAGGGCACGTTGACGATCCAGAGCCCACAGAATGCGCTCGCGTTGGCGGTCTTCGTCGTGGTCGCGGCATCGGTGGCCTCGGTGGTCCACCGCGCCGCCCGACGGCGTGACGTCGCCCTCCGGGCGCAGCGCGAGTCTCGGGTGCTCGCTGCGCTCGCCCAGTCGCTGCTGGCCGAGGCCGAGCCCACTCCCGGCGCTGCTCGACCGCGCGCGGGCGACGTTCGGTATGCGCGCAGTCGCCCTCGTCTCGCGGGCCACGGTCCGCGACCCGTGGACGGTCGTCGCGTCCTCCGGCGAGTTCCGGCTCGACGACATCGCCGACGCCACGGTGCGGCAGACCGTCGACGACGAGACCGAGCTGGTCCTGGTCGGACCGGTGCTCCCGGCCGACGACCAGCGGCTCGTCGGGGCCTTCACCTCCCACGCCGCCGCGGTGGTCACGCGGGAGCGGCTGATCGGCCGAGGCCGGTCGCGCGCGTGGTCTCGCCCGCGACAACCGGGCGCGAACCGCCTTGCTGGCGGCGGTTTCCCACGACCTGCGCACGCCCCTGGCCGGCATCAAGGCCGCCGTCTCGAGCCTGCGCCAGTCCGACGTGACGTTCTCACCCGAGGACGAGGCGCAGCTGCTGGAGTCGGTCGAGGAGTCGGCCGACCGCTTGGGCGTGCTCATCGGCAACCTGCTCGACATGTCCCGCATCCAGACCGGCACCATCACTCCGCACGCCGGCGAGCTGGCCCTCGCCGACGTCGTCGAGTCCGCCCGCACCCCGCTAGTGGGGGCGGAACGGGTGCGCACGCGGTTCGACGAGGACTGCCCGGCGGTCTACGCCGACGCCGGGCTGCTGGACCGGGTGCTGGCCAACATCCTCGAGAACGCGCTGCGCCACTCTCCCGGCCGGCGCGAGGTCGTCGTCCAGGCGGGACGCCTCAAGGACCGCGTCCAGATCCGGGTGGTCGATCGGGGGCCGGGCGTCGGCGAAGAGGCCAAAGACCAGATCTTCGCGCCGTTCCAGCGCGGCGGCGACGCGCCTCGCGGCGAGGGCGTCGGGCTCGGGCTGGCCGTCGCCCGCGGCCTGACCGAGGCGATGGACGGCACGATGTGGGCCGAGGACACCCCCGGCGGCGGCCTGACCATCGTCGTAGACCTCCCGATGGCCCCCGCCACGGTCGCCGTGCCGGCCCGAAGGTCCGCGTCATGACCTTCGTCCTCGTCGTCGACGACGAGCCGCACATCCGGCGCACCCTGACCATCAACCTGCGCGCCCGGGACTACGAGGTGGAGGCCGCCGCCGACGGCCGCTCCGCACTGCAGATTCTCGCCGAGCGGACGCCGGACGTCGTCGTCCTCGACCTCGGCCTGCCCGACGTCGACGGCGTGGAGGTGCTCCGCCGGCTGCGCGACGTGAGCCAGGTCCCGGTCGTGGTGCTCTCGGCGCGGCACGACTCCGACGACAAGGTGGAGGCCCTCGACGCCGGCGCCGACGACTACGTCACCAAGCCCTTCGGGATGGACGAGTTCCTCGCCCGGATCCGCGCGGCGGTGCGCCGGAGCCTCCCCGAGAATGCCGAGCCGCTAGTCGTGCGTACCAATGACTTCGCTCTCGACTTCGGGGAACGGCGAGCGACCAGCCGTGACGGTGCCGAGATCCGGCTGACGCCCACGGAGTGGCGGCTGCTCGACGCCCTGGCGCGCCGCTCAGGCCATCTCGTCACGCATACCGAGCTGCTGCGGGCCGCGTGGGGACCCGCATACGGGCGCGAGCTGAACTACCTCCGGGTGTATGCGAACCAGCTGCGCCGCAAGCTCGAACCCGACCCCGCGGCCCCTCGCTACCTCCTCACCGAGCCCGGCATCGGCTACCGGTTCGTGGTCTGAGCGCCCGCGGGGCTCCAGCCGGGGTCCCGTCCGGTCATCCCGACCAGCCGGTCGACGTCGGCCGCGTCGTCGCCGGTCGCGACCGGCGAACCGAACAGGCCACCGTCGTCGTTCGCTGGCGCGTCGCGACGAACCGGGCGTGGGTGTCGCCCTCGTATGCGGCGGGGTCGGTCCACGCGTCGGCCAGCGCAGCCAGGTCGTCCTGGATGCGCTGCCACCAGTCGCCGGTCAGGCAGTCGCCGGCGGCACGTTAGGCGCCGGTCAGCTCCCGAGGGCGGAGGATGACGTCGACGAGGGCGCCGTTGCGCCAGACCGTGATCTCGATCCGCCGGTCGATGGCGTCCTCGACCATCAGCTTCTGGACGGCGGTCGCCGTGACGATTGTCGTGCCGTCGAGCTCGACCATGATGTCGCCGCGGTGGATGCCGGCGCGCTCCGCTGGGCTCCCCTCGATGACGGAGGCCACCTGCATACCCGTCGGCGACCCGACCCTCGCGGCGACCGCGGGCGGCAGGGGGATGGTCTTCCCGGCGATGCCGAGCCAGGCCCGCCGGACGCGGCCCTTGGCCATGAGTGTCTTGACGATGTCGCGCGTCGTGGCGTTGATAGGGACCGCCAACCCCAGACCCACCCCGGCGACGGCGGTGTTGACCCCTACCATCCGCCCGGAGCTGTCGGCGAGGACGCCACCGCTGTTGCCCGGGTTGAGCGCCGCGTCGGTCTGGATGACCTCGTCGACGACACGACCGGCCGCGGTGGGGAGCGAACGCCCCAGGGCCGAGACGATCCCGGCCGTCACGCTGCCGGCCAGGCCGAGCGGGTTGCCGAGTGCGACGACCAGCTGGCCGACCCTCAGCGAGCGACGCGTCTCCCTGCTCGACCGGAGGCGGGGTGTCGCCGCGCGCCAAGAGGACCGCGAGGTCCGACAGCGAGTCCCGGCCGACGACGTCGGCGGTCGACGTCGTCCCGTCGCTGAAGACGGCTTCGGCCCTGGTGGCTCCCGCGACGACGTGGGCGCTGGTCAGCAGGTAGCCGTCATCGGTGATCACGCTGGCGCTGCCCGCACCCGCCCGGCCGCGGTCGGTACGCACCTCGAGGCTGGCGACCGACGGCAGGACGGTCTCGGCCACCCGCACGATGGTGCGCGAGTATGCGTCGAGCGCCTCACCGTCGTCGGACATGACCGCTCAACGTCCGGAGGGGCCCTCACCCTTCCGGCCGGCGCCGCTGTTCGCCCTCGGCGTGATCTCCGGTCGGCTAGGGAACGGTGCCGTCCTGGGTGTCTCCTTGCGCCGCGGTGAGGTCCGTAGCCCGGTCGGTGCCCTGGCCGCCGCCGAAGAGGTCGGCCCCGCTACCGCCGGTGAGGGTGTCGTTGCCGCGACCGCCGCACAGCAGGTCGATGCCGGGACCGCCGGTCAGGGTGTCGTTGCCGTTCTGCCCCAGCAGGATGTCGCTTCCGGCGGTGCCGTTCAGGACGTCGTCACCGTTCCCGCCGGCCTGCACGGTGACCGGAACGCTCGCGGTGGCGGTGCCGTCGCTGACCGTCATGGTGATGACCGCTGTCCCGGTCCGCCCTGACACGGTGGCGATGGTCACGGTCCGGTTGGCGCCGCTCCCGCCGAACGTGACCTGACCGGTGGGGACCAGCGTGGTGTTCGACGAGGCGGCGGTCAGGGTGAGGCTGCCGGCATCGTTGTCGATGTCGGCCAGCGTCAGGGTGAGCGTGCCGGACCGGTCGTCCGTACCGCAGCTCTTGGCGGAGGCAACGGTGACGGTCGGTGGGTCGTCCACGGGGGACACCGTCAGGCTCACGGTCGCGGGATCGGACGTGAGCTCGCCGTCGCTGACGACGTAGGAGAAGGAGTCGGTCCCGTTGTAGTTCGGCGCCGGGACGTAGCGGAACGACCCGTCCGCATTGAACGTCAACGTGCCGTGCTCCGCGTCGGACGTCAATGTCGCGGTCAACACCGGGCTGTCCACATCGACGTCGTTGCGCAGCACGCCCGGCGCGGCCTTCGTGAGGGGGGTGTCCTCCAGGGTCGTGTAGTCATCGTTCGCCGCCACGGGCGCGTCGTTGCGGGCCAGGACGGTGAACGACACCGTGGCGATGTTGGAGAGCAGCTGCCCGTCGAAGGCCTGGTAGGTGAACGAGTCCGGCCCGTTGTAGTTCTCGTCGGGGTTGTACGAGAACCCGCCGAGGCCGTTGAAGTTCAGGGCTCCGTGCGAGGGACCGGTCACCAGGACGGCGGTCAGCGCGTCCCCGTCGACGTCGGAGTCGTTGACGAGGACCCCCGGCGCGCGGACGAGCGCCCCTCCGTCCTCGCCCACGCTGTACGCGTTGTCGCCCGCCACGGGCGCATCGTTCACCGGCGTGACCGTCAATGACACCGTGGCCGGGTCAGACGTCGCCTGGCCGTCGGAGGCCCGGTAGGTGAACGAGTCTGGTCCGTTGTAGTTGGCCGCCGGCGTGTAGACGAACGAACCGTTCGGCTCCAGAGACAGCGAGCCGTGTGCTGGTTCCGTCACCACCTCGGCAGTCAACACATCCCCGTTCGCATCGGAGTCGTTCATCAGCACGCCGGGCGCCGCCACCATAGCGGCGCGTCCTCCTGCGCCGTCGGGTAGCTGTCCGCGACAGCTTCCGGAGCGCTGTTCACCGGACGCTGGTAGGTGAAGGTCACGCTGCCGCGGGCGACGTCTCCACCGCCGGTCATCTGGCGGCCGTCGACGACCGTCGCCCACGTGCCCGGAGCCTCCGCCGCCGCCGGAACCGAAGGTCCCGCCGCCGCCTCCGCCGCCCCCGTTCCAACCGCCGCCACCTCCCCCGCCACCGAGGGAGCCACTCACACCGTTGCCACCGCTCCCACCGTCATGGCCGACGCCGGACTGGCCATCCGTTCCGCGGGTGCCGGCGGCGCCTCCGGTCCCGGGGCTTTCTTGCGTGCCGCCGCCGCCCGGGCCCGCCGTGCCCCCCGTGGTGCCGTCGGCGCCGGTGAGGCCGCCGCCCACCCCGCCGTGCCCGTACGCCGTCCCGAGGTACGACATGCCGCCGCCCCCACCGGCCACCAGCAACGGGTCGCCGTCGGCGCCGAGAATCGCCGACCCGCCGCCGCCGCCGCCGGACGCCCCACCGGCACCCGAACCGCCGCCGCGACCGAATCCGAACCCGCCCCCGCCGAAGTCTTCCTGGCAGCCCACGACCACGGTGTAGACGGTCCCGGGCTCCAGCTCCAGCGTCCCCGTCGTCCGTCCGCCCGGAACCGCTCCTGGTCGGGGCAGGCCACCAGGCGCGCCGTCCACCGTCACCACGGCCGACGTCACCCCCGGCGGCACCGTCCAGGTCTGGCTCGAACGGGTGCACTGAACGTGTCACTCACCGTGGCGGAGGCGGCCAGCGCGGGTGCGGCCCCCGAGGCCAGGACGACCGCGCCCACGGCGACACCGCCGAGGAGGCCACGCCCGAACCGAGGAGAAGGGACTGTCCGCATGGTGTGGGCCTCCTGGACCGCAACGCGGGCCCGGGGCGAAGAAGCCGGACCGACATGTTGGCGGCCACACTCACCCCGACGTGATGAGAACCATCACCTGGCCGCACAACGTACGCGCCATAGCAGGCATTGACAAGCAAACGGGATCATCGTCGACCCTTTAGGCCCATGTGGGGTATGTGAGGACGAGGGCTCAGCGATCGCGGCCGGTCAGCTCCCAAGCGTCCTCGGACTCACCTGGATCGTCGGTGTCGACCCAGACGCCGGCGTCCTCGGCGCCACCGGCGGTGGGCGCGTCGGGCGGGATGTCGTCACCGCGCAATAACGCCAGCGTCGTCGGTAGGTCGTCGGCCTTGACGAGGACGTCGCGGGCCTTGGACCCTTCGGACGGCCCGACGATGCCCGCGCGACTCCAGCAGGTCCATGAGCCGGCCGGCCTTGGCGAACCCGACGCGCAGCTTGCGCTGCAGCATCGACGTGGACCCGAACTGCGTCGTCACGACCAGCTCGGTGGCCTGCAGCAGCAGGTCGAGGTCGTCGCCGATGTCGTCGTCGACCTGCTTCTTCGGCGCCGCGACGATGACGTCCTCGCGGTAGCTGGGCTGGAGCTGGGCGGTCACGCTCTTGACGACCGCGTTGATCTCGCTCTCGGTGACCCAGGCGCCCTGGACCCGCATCGGCTTGCTCGTGCCCATCGGCAGGAACAGCGCGTCGCCCTGACCGATGAGCTTCTCCGCGCCCGGCTGGTCGAGCACGACACGCGAGTCGGCGAGCGAGGACGTCGCGAACGCCATCCGCGACGGGATGTTGGCCTTGATCAGGCCGGTGACGACGTCGACCGAGGGACGCTGGGTGGCGAGCACCAGGTGGATCCCCGCGGCGCGGGCCAGCTGGGTGATCCGGACGATGGACTCCTCCACGTCGCGCGGCGCGACCATCATGAGGTCGGCCAGCTCGTCGACGATGACCAGCAGGTAGGGGTAGGGCGTGATGACCCGCTCGGACCCGGGCAGCGGCTTGACCTTGCCGGCGCGCGACGGCCTTGTTGAAGTCGTCGACGTGCTTGAACCCGAACGCCGCCAGGTCGTCGTAGCGCGTGTCCATCTCGCGGCACCACCCACGCCAGCGCCTCGGCGGCCTTCTTGGCGTTGGTGATGATCGGGCGTGATGAGGTGCGGGATCCCCTCGTATGCCGGTGAGCTCCACCCGCTTCGGGTCCACCAGGACCATGCGCACCTCGTCGGGCGTGGCGCGCATGAGGATCGAGGTGATCATCGAGTTGACGAAGGACGACTTGCCGGCGCCGGTCGCCCCGGCGACGAGCAGGTGCGGCATCCGGGCGAGGTTCGCGATGACGTAGCCGCCCTCGACGTCCTTGCCGACGCCCATGACCATCGGGTGCTGGTTTGCCCGCGCGGCCTGGCTGCGCAGGACGTCGCCGAGGGACACGGTCTCGCGGTCGGTGTTGGGGATCTCGATGCCGATCGCCGACTTGCCGGGGATCGGGCTGAGGATGCGCACGTCGGCGGAGGCCACCGCATACGCGATGTTCTTGGAGAGCGCGGTGACGCGCTCGACCTTGGTGCCGGGCCCGAGCTCGACCTCGTAGCGGGTGACCGTCGGCCCGCGGGTGAAGCCGGTGACCTGCGCGTCGATCTCGAACTGCTCGAACACGATCGAGAGCGCCTCGACGACCCGGTCGTTGGCGACACTGCGGGTCCGGTGCGGGGCGCCAGGAACCAGGAGGGCCTGGTCCGGCAGGGTGTAGGTGACGTCGCCGGTGAGGGAGAGCTGCTCGACCCGCGCGGGCAAGGTCGAGGTGGGTGGCGGGACGAGGGCCTCCTTCGGGCCCAGCGAAGCTTGCGGCGCCGGGGACATCGCGGCGTACGTGCAGCGGCGTCGCAGCGTCGGCGGGCTGTCGGGGGCTGCCGCTTCTCTCCGGGCCGCAGCCGTCCCGCCCTTGCCCGGCCGGGCGACCACGGCCGCCTGTTCGAACGCCTCGTCGCCGTCGCGCTTCTCCAGCAGGTCGACGGCCGGCCGACGAGTGCGCGGGCGTCGGCGGGACCGCGGCCGGTCCGACTCGGCGGCGTCGTCGGCGTCGTCGCGCGCGCCGTGGATGATCCGGTCGCGTAGATCGCGCACCCGTCGCGGGATCTGGCGGACGGGCGTGCCGGTCACGACCAGCGCCCCGAACAGCGCGAGAAGCACGAGGAGCACGACGGCCCCGGGCCGCGACACTGCCGCGGCCAGCGGGCTCGACGCAAGGAAGCCGACGATGCCGCCGGCTGCGCGCATCGGGTCGGCGCCGTCGGGCGGGTTCGGGATGCCGTCGGCGATGTGGGCCAGGCCGCACGCGGCGAAGGTCAGGGCGAGCGTCGCCGACGACGAGCCGGTTGGTGACGGCGTCGTCCTTCGGCGCCCGCAGGAAGTAGCACGCCGAGGGCGAGCAGGACGAGCGGCACGGCGTAGCCGACCCGGCCGAGGGTGCCCGGCCACGACGGCGTGGATGACGTCGCCGGCCACGCCCTGCACGCCCCACCACTCGCGCGCGGCGACGACGACCGCCAGACCGATCAGGGCGAAGCCGAGGCCGTCGCGGCGGTGCTCGGGCTCGAGGTCGCGGGCCGAGCTGCCGACGCGGCGGACCGCGCCGCCGGCCAGGTGCGAGACGCCCATCCAGGTGCCGCGGACGGCCCGCAGCGGCAGCGGCAGCCCGCCGGAGCGGGCGCGTCGAGGCACGTCGGGCGGCGGGCTTGCGAGGGGCCGGGCGACCGCCGCGTCCGGTGGCCTGGCGTGACGTCGGCACCCGCCCGTGGACGGGCGCGAGGACGTGGAGGAAGCACGCGGGGCCATGGTCGAACGGTACGCGAAAGTCACCGCAGACTCACGCGTCACACGCGCCACAGCTCCCGAGCGGCCCGGCAGGCGCGATCGGACCGCCCCCGGCGCACCGTCTCAGATGGCGAGCAGCCTGTCCTGGGTGCTTGGACACGGCGGCGACGGCGTCGCTACCCTCGTCAGCACGGTCATGAGTGCCAGCGCACAGCCCCGGCTTGCTGGCCAGCAACCCTCCTCCGCGGTGGGGTGCTCCGGGTGACGACCCGGCCGCCGGCATGCGCCGTCGGCAAGCGCGGACCTGGCCACCCGGCGGGTCCCGGACCTACGGAGCCGAGCATGTCCGATTGCCCGCAGCGAGTACACCTACGCCGCACCCACCACCCCAGGCCACGCTGCACGTCGTCCGCGACGGGGAGGGCGCCCGCCCCGCCGCTCCCGGGCGAGCTGCCCGCCGTCGTCGGTGCCGGGCTTCGCGTCCCGACCCTGAGCGGCGAGGTCGACTACGCCAACCTCGACCACGCCGCGTCCACCCCGTCCCTGGTCAGCGTCAAGGCGGCCGTCGACACCGCGCTGCGGACCTACTCGTCGGTGCACCGCGGCAACGGGTATGCGAGCCGGGTCACCTCCGCGTGGTACGAGCAGGCGCGCGATGGAGGTCGCGCGGTTCGTCGGCGCCCGCGCCGGACGACCTCGTCGTGTTCACCCGCAACACCACCGACTCCACCAACCTCCTGGCGCGCAGCCTGCCCCGGGGCACCGAGGTGTTCGTCTTCGAGACCGAGCACCACTCGACCCTGCTGCCCTGGCAGCGGCCGCGGGGCTGCAGGTCACGACCCTGCCGGTGCCCTCGAGCATCGAGCACGCGCTCGACGACCTGGAGGCCGCCCTCGCCGCCTCGGTCGGCGCCGCACCGGCTGGTCGCCGTGGCCGGTGCGTCCAACGTCACCGGCGAGGTGTGGCCGCTCGCCGAGTCGTCGGCCGTCGCTCAGCGGCACCGCGCGCGCGTCTTCGTCGACGCCGCCCAGCTCGCGCCGCACCGGGCAGTCGACATCGCCGCCGTCGGCGATCGACTACGTGGCGTTCTCCGGCCACAAGCTCTACGCCCCGTTCGGTGCCGGCGTGCTGGCCGGCCGTCGCGACTGGCTCGACGCCGCCACGCCGTACCTGCGGGGTGGCGGCGCGACCTCGCGCGTGACGACGGACGGGGCGGCGTGGGCCAGCGGCGCGGCCCGGCACGAGGGCGGCAGCCCGAACGTCATCGGCGCCATCGCGGTGGCCGCCGCGTGCGCCGCGATCTCCTCGCACCGGGACGCCATCGAGGCGCACGAGGCGGAGCTGGCCGAACGGCTGCGCGCGGGGCTGGACGTCATCCCCGGCGTCGACACCTGGTCGATCTTCGGCGACGACCACGAGCGGGTCGCGGTGCTGGCGTTCACGATCGACCGGTTGGACTCGTCGCTGGTGTCGGCGATCCTGTCGGCCGAGTACGGCATCGGCGTGCGGGACGGCAAGTTCTGCGCGCACATCCTCGTCGACGAGCTGCTCGAGGACCCGTGGGGCGACACGCCGGCGACCGCGGTCCGGGTCAGCCTCGGGCTGGCCAACACCGCCGAGCACGTCGACCGGCTGGTCGGCGCCGTGGCCGAGCTTGCCGCCCGCGGGCCCGGCCCGCCGCTACACGCGGACCGAGGACGGCTGGGTCGCCGACGGCGACGAGCGCGACCTGTCGCTTCCGCTGCCCTGGTAACCGATTCTCGGCACGTTTGGAAGCTGGAAAGGCTGACGTGGCGCTGACGTTGCTCGAACACTCGAGGCGCCAGGGTGGTGGGTACCGGTTGCTGCCACCGGGTAAGAACCGCCCCTCGCCCTTCAGGAGTCCACATGCGCACCACCAAAGTCACCCTCGCCGGCGGTGTCGTCGCCCTCGCGCTCGTCGCCGGTGGCGCCGGCATGGCGATCGCCCACGCGCAGGGCACCGCCAGCCCCGCCGCCGCGACCGCCACCCCGACCGGCACCGCAACGTCCACCGCCTCCCCCACCGGTAAGCCCGCCAAAGGCAGCAAGGCCGCCAACGCCGCCAAGGGCGACAAGGTGGCCGCCAAGCAGATCCTCGGCAAGGTCAAGGACTTCCAGCACGCGGAGTGGGTCACCAAGGGTGACGCCAACGCCTATGTCACGCACGACGCGATCCTGGGTCAGGTCTCCGCGGTGTCGTCCACGGCCATCACGGTGAAGTCCGCCGACGGGACGTCCATGACGTTCGCCGTCAACGCCGACACCACGGTGCACCAACGCCACACCAAGGGCTCGACGTCGACGACGACACCGACCATGGCGGACGTCAAGACCGGTCAGACGGTCCTCGTCGCCGGCGCGAAGTCACCCGACCTCACCGCCAAGAACGTCCTGCTCCGCACGAGCTGACGTCAGGCGCAGCACACCAGCGGGCATTGCTCGCCAAAATCGGCTCGAAAGGGGTCCCCGCGGCGACCAACGCCCGTCGGTGTGCTCGGTCGCTGCTCAGAAACCTAAGGTCATCGTCGCCCACACGGCCGCATGGTCCGTCCCACGCACGGCGGTCACGCCGGCGTCGACCGGCGTGACGCCCCGCCCCAGCACGTGGTCCAGCTGGACGAACGGAGGTATGCGCCGGCCCTGCGGCCAGGTGCGCACCCACCCGCCACCGGTGGCGCGATGGGCGTCGGTCAGCCCGTCGAGCATCGCCCGGAACTCCGGGTGGCTCTGCGAGGCGTTGAAGTCGCCGGCCATGACGAGCGGCTCGTCGGCCGGCTGGGCCAGCTGCCAATCGTGCAGGCCCTCGAGGTCCTGGTGCCACCCGCGGGCGGAGACGATCGGCTGGCGGGTGTGGACGCCTTGACCCGGAACGAACCGCCCGGCCGCTGGACCAGGGCGTAGGGCTCCCAGAACAGCGAGCCGTCGGCGCCCTTGCCCGCGTCGATGAGCGTGAGCGGCCACCGGCTGCGGATCTCGCGCGCCGGTGGTCCCGGCCTCCGGGGTGCCGACGACGTAGGGCAGCGCGTCGTCCAGACCGGCCGCCCTGAGCCGGGTGACCGCCTGCAGGGGTCAGCTCGACGAGGACGACGACGTCGGCCTGGTGGTCGCGCACGCCCCCTGACGATGTCGTCGGCGTTGGCGCCACCGAACTCGATGTTGGAGGAAAGCACGGTGACGGTCGCGGCGCCACCAGCGGCTGGGCGTCGTGGTGAGGCCGAACGAGGCGACCGCGAGCGACGACGGCGACCAGGCTCGGCACCGCACCGACGAGCGCCAGCCGGCGCAAAACCGCATACCAGCGCGAGCAGGGTGACGAGGACGATGCCGGCGCCCGTGATGGGCACGACCGCCTGCACCGCGGCGACCTCGCGGGTCGCCACATCGACCCAGCGCAGCGCGAAGGCGACGGTGAACAGCAGCAGGGCGAGCCCGAGGACGACCGCGAGCCCGCGGCGAAACGTGCGCACAGACGGGCGGGGTCAGGCTTCGATCACCACTGGAATGATCATCGGCCGCCGGCGGATCGTGCCGCCGACCCAGCTGCCGATGGTGCGCCGGATCACCTGCTGGAGCTGGTACTCGTCGCGCACCCCGTTGCCGGTCGCCTCGGCCAGCGCCCGCTCGACCTTCGGGAGTGATTTCGCGGAAGACGTCCTCGTCCTCGACGAAGCCCCGAGCGGTGATCTCCGGGCCGGCCGCGATCTTGCCGGTGGCCGCGTCGATGACGACGATGCAGGTGATGAACCCCTCGTCGCGCAGGATCCGGCGGTCCTTGAGCAGCGTCTCGGTGGTGCCGCCGACGGACTGGCCGTCGACGTAGATGTAGCCGCAGGGGACCGCCCCGACGAGCCGGGCGCGCCCGTCGGCGAGGTCGATGACGCCGCCGTCGGGCGGCCACGATGACTCGCTTGCGCGGGACGCCCGTCGCGACGGCCAGCTCGGCGTTGGCGACGAGGTGCCGCCACTCGCCGTGCACCGGCATGACGTTCTTGGGCTTGACGATGTTGTAGACGTAGAGCAGCTCGCCGGCGCTGGCGTGGCCCGACACGTGCACCTTGGCGTTGCCGCGGTGGACGACGTCGGCGCCGAGCATCATCAGCCCGTTGATGACGCGGTAGACCGCGTTCTCGTTGCCGGGGATGAGGGAGCTGGCCAGCAGGACCGTGTCGCCGACGCCCACCTCGATCCGGTGGTCGCGGTTGGCCATCCGGGACAGCGCCGCCATCGGCTCACCTTGGGAGCCGGTGCAGATCAACACGACCTGGTCGTCCGGCAGGTTGTCCAGCCGTTTGACGTCGACGAGAACGCCCTCGGGCACGTGCAGGTAGCCGAGCTCGGCCGCGATGCCCATGTTGCGCACCATCGACCGTCCCACCATGGCGACCTTGCGGCCGGACTTCTGCGCCGCGTCGAGCACCTGCTGGACGCGGTGCACGTGGGACGAGAAGCAGGCGACGATGATCCGCCGCTTGGCGTGCCGGAACACCCGGTCGATGGCCGGCGCGATCTCGCGCTCGGGGGTGGTGAACCCGGGGACCTCGGCGTTGGTCGAGTCGGTGAGGAAGAGGTCCACGCCCTCCTCGCCCAGCCGGGCGAAGGCCCGCAGGTCGGTGAGCCGCCCGTCGAGCGGGAGCTGGTCCATCTTGAAGTCGCCGGTGTGCAGCACGGTGCCGGCCTTGGTGCGGACCATCACCGCGAGCGCGTCCGGGATCGAGTGGTTCACGGCGATGAACTCGAGCTCGAAGGCCCCGAGCCGCTCCCGCGTGCCCTCCTTGACCGTCAAGGCGTACGGCGTGATCCGGTGCTCCTTGAGCTTGGCCTCGACGAGGGCCAGGGTCAGCTGCGAGCCGATGATCGGGATGTCGGGCTTGCGCTTGAGCAGGAACGGCACGGCGCCGATGTGGTCCTCGTGCCCGTGCGTGAGGACGATGGCCTCGACCTGGTCGAGCCGCCCGTCGAGGTAGGCGAAGTCGGGCAGGATCAGGTCGATCCCCGGGTGGTGGTCCTCGGGGAACAGGACGCCGCAGTCGATGATGAGCAGCCGGCCCTGGGTCTCGAGGACGGTCATGTTGCGACCGACCTCCCCGAGGCCGCCGAGGGCGACGACCCGCAGGGCGTTGTCGGGCAGAGCTGGTGGGTCGGCGAGGTCGGGCAGGGCGATGGTCACGGGGTGGTTCGGGTCCTCTGGTCTCGGGGACGACTGCTGGGTGACTTAGGTCGTCGGGACGGCGTTCAGTGTCGCCAGTGCGGCGCGCAGCTTCTCCAGGTGCTCCGGCGGCGACTCGACCAGCGGCAGCCGCACGGCGGCCGAGTCGATGACGCCGAGCTCCTTGAGCGCGGCCTTGGCCATGATCGCACCCTGGCTGGTGTGCATGATCGCGTCGACCACGGGGATCAGCCGACGATGGATGGCGACGGCGGTCTCCAGCTCGCCGGCGTCGACGGCGGCGAGCATCGACGCATACTCCGCTCCGGCGACATGGGTCGCGACCCCGACGTAGCCGGTCGCTCCCTGCGTGAGGTGAGCGAGCGTGGCGACGTCGTCGCCGGAGAACCACAGCAGGTCGGTCGCGGCGAGCACCGTGGTCGCCGACCACAGATCGCCCTTAGCGTCCTTGACGGCGACGATGCGCGGATGCTCCGCCACGCGCAGCAGGGTGTCGGTGGCGATCGGGGTGCCGGTGCGAGCGGGGATGTCGTAGAGCATCACCGGCAGCCCCGTGGCGTCGGCCACCGTCGTGAAGTGCGCCAGCAAGCCGGGCTGGGTCGGCCGGTTGTAGTAGGGGGTGACGACGAGCAGCCCGTGCGCGCCGCTGGCCTCCGCCTGCCGGGCGAGGTGCACGGTATGCGCCGTGTCGTTGCTGCCGACGCCGGCCACCACGCGCCCTCGGTCGCCGACCACCTCGAGCGCGGCGCGCAGGATCCGGTCCTGCTCGTCGTCGGTGGTCGTCGCCGACTCGCCGGTGGTGCCGTTGACGACCACACCGTCGTGCCCGGTGTCGAGCAGGTGGGAGACGACCTTCTGCAGCCCCGCGAGGTCAAGCGTTCCGTCGTCGTGCATCGGGGAGACGACCGCCGTGAGCCGCCGCCCGAACGGCGAGCAGGTGCGCGCGGCCCATGCGGTCATGGCGGCCAATCTATCGCCCGAGGGCCGCGGCTCCCGGTCCAGGCGACCCGCGCCAGCCTGGAAGATGCCCGGAGAACGTGAATGTCGAGGCGCTACCCGCTCGGGGGTCCGGGTAGCGCCTCGACACCTGGTACATCGGCATCGCACGGGAACCGTTACAGGCCCCTCGGCGCCAAACCTGTGACCTGGCTCACATCGGTCCGGCCGTGGGTGCTCCGGTGTAGCGTGCGGCCGTGCAGCAGTACCTCGACCTCCTCGACCGGGTGCTCACCACCGGGGTGGAGAAGTCGGACCGCACCGGGACCGGCACGCTCAGCGTCTTCGGTCATCAGATGCGGTTCGACCTCGCGGACGGGTTCCCGGCACTCACCACCAAGAAGCTGCACCTGCGCTCGATCACCGGCGAGCTGCTGTGGTTCCTGCGCGGCGACACCAACGTGCGGTGGCTGCAGGAGCAGGGCATCTCGATCTGGGACGAGTGGGCCGACGCGGAGGGCAACTTGGGTCCGGTCTACGGCTACCAGTGGCGGTCCTGGCCTGCGCCGAGCGGCGAGCACATCGACCAGATCGCCCGCGTGGTGTCCTCCATCCGCACCAACCCGGACTCCCGGCGGCACATCGTCTCCGCCTGGAACGTCGCCGACGTCGACTCCATGGCGCTGCCGCCCTGTCACGCGTTGTTCCAGTTCTACGTCGCCCCGCCCAAGCGGTCCGGCGACCCGGCTCGGCTCTCCTGCCAGCTCTACCAGCGGTCGGCTGACGTGTTCCTCGGCGTGCCCTTCAACATCGCCTCCTACGCCCTGCTCACGATGATGGTGGCGCAGGTATGCGACCTCGCTCCGGGTGAGTTCGTCCACACCCTCGGTGACGCCCACCTCTACCTCAACCACCTCGACCAGGCCCGGCTCCAGCTGACCCGGTCGCCCCGGCCCCTGCCCGAGATGCGGATCGCGCCGCGCTCCGAACTCGATGAGTTCGAGCTGGAGGACTTCGAGCTGGTGGGGTACGACGCATACCCCAGCATCAAGGCCCCGATCGCGGTCTGAGGTCCGCCATGACCCGATGACCCAGATCACGCTGATCGCCGCCGTCGCCCGCAACGGCGTGATCGGCAACGGACCCGACATCCCGTGGCGCTTGCCCGAGGACTTCGCGTACTTCAAGCGGACGACGATGGGCCATGTGCTCGTGATGGGGCGGCTGACGTTCGAGTCGATCGGCCGGGCGCTGCCGGGCCGGCGGACGATCGTCGTGACCCGGAACCGGTTCTGGCAGCACGCCGACGTCGAGGTGGCCCACTCGTTCGCCGAAGCCCTCACGCTTGCGGGGCCGGCCGACGAGGTGTTCGTCTGCGGCGGTGGCCAGCTCTACGCGGAGGCGATGCCCTGGGCGCACCGGTTGCTGATCACCGAGGTGTTCCTCGAGCCGGAGGGCGACGTGCACTTCCCGCCGATCCCGTTCGACGCCTTTCTGGAGACGGCGCGGCACCCGAAGGAACAGTTCGCGTGGGTCACGTACGAGCGCCGGCAACCTGACTGAGCCGGCTGCCCTCACCCCACGAAGTTCTGCGCTTCGCTCCGATACTTCGCGGGGACCCCGGAACACGCCACACGACCGCTCCTGGATTGCGCACACCGCCGCGGGGTACTCGCAGCGAGCGGAAAACCGTCGCGCATGGCCGACGCACAGCAACCTGCCAGGAAGGGTGAAGGGCGAGCCGGGAGGTTGGCTTCCCGGAGCCCTCGAGGAGAGAAGTGCCGGACCACCACACCACGCTCGCCGACGTCGTGTCGGCGCAGGCCACCACCGCACCCGCGCGGACGTGGCTGGAGTCCGCGACCAGTGACCGCGTCGTCGACCGCGCCGAGCTTTCCGCCGTCGTCGACGCCTGGGCTCGACAAGGGGTCCGCGGCCAGCGGCTGGCCCTCCTCGCCACCGACCCGGTGGTTTTCGGCGCTCTGTTCGTCGCCCTCGTTGCTGCGGGCGCGACGGTGGTGCCGCTCGACGCGGGCTCGCCGGCGGACGCCCTTGACGCGCATCTCGTGACCGGGAGCGCCCAGGCGCTCGTCACCACCGACCTCGACCGCCGGCCTCCCGGTTCGCCGCCCACCCTCCTCGCCTCGCCGGTCACCCTCCGGCCGGTGGGCGAAGCGCCGCTCGGAACCCGGCCCGACGGAACCGCCACCGGCGGATGCCTGCTGCTCAGCTCCGGCTCGACCGGGCCCCGCAAGGCCATTCGGCTGGCCGAGGCGCAGCTGCTCCACGTCGCGCGCGCGGTCGGTCGCGCGCACGAGCTGACTGACGCCGACCGCGCATACAACCCGCTTCCGCTCTTCCACGTCAACGGAGAGGTGGTCGGACTGCTGGCCCCCCTGGTCTCCGGCGGAACCGTCCTGGTCGCCGACCGGTTCCACCGGACCGGCTTCTGGGAGCTCGTCCGGCACCGGCACGTGACGTGGGTCAACGCCGTTCCCGCGATCATCGCCATCCTGGCGCAACAGCCGGGGGCGGACGTACCGCCATCGGAGCTGCGCTTCATCCGGTCGGCCTCGGCCCCGCTGCCGGTGCCCGTGATGGAGCGGTTCGAGGCGCGCTACGGCGTCCCCGTCGTGGAGTCCTACGGGATGACCGAGGCCGCGAGCCAGATCACCGCCAACCCCCTGGCCGACCGGCGACCCGGCACAGTCGGACGCCCAGTCGACGTCGATCTCGTCGTCGTCGACGACGAGGGAAGAGCCTGCGCCCCGGGCAGCGTCGGGCATGTGCGGATCCGCGGGGGCGGCGTGATCACCCGCTACGACGGCGGCGCCGGCGTCGACCGCTTCGACGAGGAGGGCCGGCTCGACACCGGTGACCTGGGCGTCCTCGACCCCGCCGGCTACCTCACCCTGGTCGGCCGCGACGCCGACGTCATCAACCGCAGCGGCGAGAAGATCTTCCCCCGGGAGGTCGAGGAGGTCCTCAGCGGGCACCCGGGGGTCCGCGAGACCATTGTGGTGGCTCGTCCGGAGCCGATCCTCGGCGAGGTGCCGGTGGCCTACGTCGTCCCGACCCCCGATGCGCCGGACGACCTCGAGGAGCAGCTGACCGCCCGCTGCGTCACGGCCCTCCCCCGCGCCCATCGGCCGGCGGAGATCCACCTCGTCGAAGCCCTTCAGCGGGGCCCCACCGGCAAGCCGCTGCGCCGCCTGATGCCGGTCCAGGAGCCGGCGTGAGCACGACCTCCCGATCTGCGTCCACCACCGCCGACAGCGCATCGGCCCCTCGCAAGCCCTACGTCCACGCCGTCGACGTCGTCCGGCTGGTCACCTTCGTCTGCGTCGTCGGCGTCCACGCCGTCTCGATGACGATGAACCCGCAGGACGTCACGACCGGCACCGCCGTCTCGGCGCTGCACTTCACGCGGGGAGCGTTCTTCATCCTGTCGGCGTTCGTCCTGACCTACGCCCAGGGCGACCGGCCGATGAACGTCCGCACGTTCTGGCCGCGACGTTTTCTCTACGTCGGAGTGCCCTACCTCGTCTGGAGCATCGTCTACTGGTGGATCGAGGTGGGCGGGGTCCCTCGTTGGGGTGACGTCCGCCAGCTGGGCATCGAGGTGCTCACCGGCACCGCGAACTACCACCTCTACTTTCTGCTCGTCTCGCTGCAGCTCTACCTGCTCCTCCCGCTGCTGCTTTGGGTCGTGCGCCGCACCCAGGGCCACCACCTCGCGCTGCTCGTGGGCAGCGGGGCGGCCGAGCTGGGACTGCTCGCGCTCAACCACTACCCGGCCTGGCCGACCGGCTGGACCGCGCTGCACGCCGACGTGCTGGTCCTGTCGCCGGTTTACCAGTTCTACTTCTTCGTCGGCGCGGTCGCGGCGGTCCACCACGAGCGCCTCCGTGCCTGGGTCCGCGGACACGCCGGGGTCGTGATCGGCGCGCTGCTCGCCGCCGGCGCGCTGCACACTGGGGTCTACCTCCTCCAGGTCGCGGGAGGCGACACCGTCCAGCAGGCGTACGACCCCCTGCAGCCCTCCGTCGTTCCCTGGACCCTGGCCGTGACCCTCGGGCTCTACACCTGGGGCTGCGCGTATGCCGCTCGACGTCGCTCGGGCAGCCGGGTCGCCCGATTCGTCGAACAGGCGTCGCTGGCCTCGTTCGGCGTCTTCCTCGTGCACCCGCTGTTCCTCAACACCGTGCTGGGCCGCTGGTTGGCGTGGGGCAGCTCGACGCTGGACCCGAACCTCTCGGCGCTGCTCGCCTGGTCGGGCACCGTCGTCCTTGCCTTCGCGTTCGCCGTGGTCGCGATCCGGACGCCCCTGGCGCTGCCGTTGACCGGGCGCGGCCGGTTGCGGACCACTCTGAGGAACAGACCCCGCCGTGGCTAGCGCGCAAGCGACCCGCGTCGCCACGGCAGCGCCACGTCCCCTCCTCCGACGACGGGTGCGGGGCAGCGTCCTGCTGCTGCTGTGCGTGTTCTACGCGCTCGCCTACATCGACCGGGGCAACATCTCCACCGCCGCACCGTCCATCCAGGCCGACCTGCACCTCAGCGACGCGCAGATGGGCCTCGTCTTCTCGGCGTTCGCGCTCCCGTACGCGTTCCTGCAGATGCCGGGCGGGTGGTTCGGCGACCGGTTCGGCGCTCGGCGCACGTTGGCCTGGCTCGCCGGGGTGTGGACCGCCGCCACGGTCGCCACCGGAGCAGCCACCGGAATGGGCTCCCTGGTCGCTGCCCGGGCCGTCCTCGGCGCGGGGGAGAGCGCCGGGTTCCCGACCGCCACCACCGCGATGTCGCGGTGGCTGCCGGCGCAGCTGCGTGGCACCGGTCAGGGCATCGTTCACGCGGCCTCCCGCCTGGGCAGCGCGCTCACGCCGTTGCTGGTCGCCGCGGTGATCGCGGTGACGTCATGGCGCGCCAGCTTCGTCGTCCTCGGGGCGCTGTCCCTCGTCTGGGCCGTCGTCTGGGCGGTCTACTTCCGGGACCGCCCCAGCGACCACGCCGGGGTCAGCCACGAGGAGCTGGAGGAGCTGCGGCTGGGTGACGCGGCGCAGGATCGCACGCAGGGCACCCCCTGGCGCACGGTCATCCCAGCGCTGCTGCCGGTCCTCGTCGTCGACTTCTGCTACGGCTGGCTGCTCTGGGTCTACATCACCTGGCTGCCCACCGTGTTCTCCACCTCCTTCGGGCTGAGCGTCAGCACCTATGCGCTCTACACCTCACTCGTGCTTGTCGCCGGGGCCTTTGGCGACCTCGTCGGCGGCCGCCTCGCCGACGAGCTGCTCCGGCGCTGCCGCCGGCTCCGCACCGCCCGGCGGCTCCCGCTGCTCATCGGCCTCGGCGGCTCCGGCGTGGCCCTGGTGCCCGCCCTCCTCGTCCACCAGCTGGTCCCCGTCACGGTGAGCCTGGCCGTCGCCTACTTCCTGCTCGAGCTGACGAACTCGACCCTCTGGGCCCTGCCGATGGACATGGTGCCCGAGCACGCCGGTGCGGCGAGCGGCTACATGAACACGGGGTACGGGATCGCCGGCACCCTCAGCCCGCTGGTCTTCGGCGTCCTCCTCGGCGCGACCGGGGACTGGAGGGTCCCCTTGCTCGTCTCGATCGGCCTGCTCGTCGTCGGGGTCGCGGTCACCTTCACCATCGAGCCCCACCGGCGGGAGCCGTCACCGGCCCAGTAGGGCCGCCCGCTCCACGGCGACCGTCGCTCCGACCGCAGCGCGGTCCGCGTCGAGCGAGACCGCCACCCGCGTCACCAGCTCCGTCGCGTCGATGGTGTCGACGGTCGCCACCGGCCATACGTGACCCATGCCCACCACGGTGTACGCGGTGACCGGCACCTTGGCCCGACCCGGGGCCCAGCTCGTGACGGTGACCGACGGGTGCCCGGGCGTCCCGCCCAGATGCCGCACCGTCGCGCGCCCGGCGCCGGCCGCCGCCACCCAGGCGGCCTGCGTCGACGGTACCGGGACGTAGGCGGGCATCAGCGGCCCGACGGCTGGCCGGCCCCGCCACGGCTGCACCGGGTCGGCCGTCCCGTGGACGAGCACGGCGCGGACCGGGCCGGTCGGCCGAGGGGCCCCTGGCGCGGCGATGAGAGACCCGTCGATGGAGACGACTGCGGCCACCATGTCGGGGTGGACAGCGGCGACCCGCATCGCCATCCCGGCGCCGTTGGAGAAGCCGGTCACGACGACCCGTCGCGGGTCGACGAGCCCGGCCGTGACCAGCTGGCGGACGAGCGCGACGAAGACGGCGTCGTCGTCCGGGCCGGTCGCGCCCAGCCGGCCGTCGTTGAAGGCCGGCCCGTCGCTCTCCGGGAGGGCGAGCACGACGCCGGCCGCCCGCGCCGACGAGACCAGCCCCGTCAGGCCGGCGAAGGTGGCAGCCGTCTGCCGAAGGCCGTGGTACGCCACCACCAGCGCCGCCCGCCCCGTGGCGGTCGGCGTCGACAGCACGAAAGCGCGCCGCTCCCCGGCCACCTGCACGGTGCAGCGGGTCGTGGCCGCCGGGCGTGGCGCCGGGTGCTCGAGGCCACACCGCGGGGACCAGACCGAGGTGGGGTTCGCGCGCGTCACCGCGGGCAGCGCTTGTGCCCCGTCGGCGAGCGGCGTCGTCGCGTGCAGCCGCGTCCCCCCGACGACGGTCACCACCACGAGAACGGCCAGGCCGAGCAGGCCTACTGAGCGGACCAGGCGACGCCGGTGCCGACCTGGCCCTCCTCGCCGCGTGCGCATCTCGCCGAGGATAACTGCGCCGGCTGGGACGCGCCGGTCGACGGCCTCACCGTCGCATACCCCATGAGGCCGTGACGCCCTCCGCTCGGGGGTCGGCGAACGCCACGGCCGGTCATGGGGTCAGGACGAGCTCGGCGAGTCGAGGATGCTCGAGTCCTCGAGGGGCGAGACGTATCCCGGCGGGGCCGGCGGGTCGCGTGGAACAGGAGGGAAGACGGTCCCGTCCGGGCGCAGATGGCTGGTCTGGTGGCCGGTTTCGTGGGGAGCGTCGGTCGTCGTCGGCATGGTGGTTCGCTTCCGGGTCGGGCGGGCTCGCTTTTGGGGCATGCGGCCGCGCTCAGCTAGCCGGCGTGTCGAGCGGGCACGACATCGGCAGCGGCAGCCCCCGCCGCAACGCCTCGTCGCGCAGCTCGAAGAGCCGGGCGAACCCGCCCTCCAGCTCGTCTCGCTGCTCCCACCGCGCGCACTCCGAGCGCAGGTCGGCGAGCACGGTGTCGTCATCGAGCTCCGCAACGGTCATCAGGGCCCCGTTCACCTCGCGACGACCGGTCGACGGTCCGCGGAGACCTCGCCCGCGGTGATCGTGCGGCGTATGCGTGACCTCATGGCTCTGTGGGCTCCTTCCGAGGTGGTGCAGCCGTCGATCGGACGACTGCCGTTCACCGGAGAAGACCCTCGTCACCGCCGGCCATGACGCGGGCCGGCGCAGGGCCCGTGCCCGGCGGCAGCACGGCGCGCCGCGTGATCGCCGGCGACCTCCCGCGTCATCCCCGCGCGCGAACGCGTCCGGTGGGGTCAGCCCGGTCGGCGCTCGCGCCGGTGTTGCCCGCGGTGAGCGTCGGACCCCTTCCGCTGGCCGTCGAGCAGCGCCTGCCGAGTCAGGTCGAAGGGCGCGACCACCTCGGTGACAAAAGCCGATGCGGCCTCGACGACGGCACTCACCTCGGCCGGCGGCGTCGCCTCGAGGATCTCCCGGAGCACCTCGTGGTGGACGCGCACCACGTCGAACAGGCTGACGCCCGAGCCCACTGCCACCCGGCCCCACTCGTAGCCCGCGGTCAGGGCGGCCTCCTCGCGACGGGGCAGGTAGCGCAGAAAGGCGATGCGATAGTCGCGGGTGAGGGCCGGGAGCCGGTCGAGGTCCGTCATCGCCGGCTGAGGTTCCCGTGCAGTCCCCGGCCGAGGCGCGCTTGGGCGGCGCTGCGGTCGAGGTAGGCGAGCCCCTCCTCGAGGTCGAGCGACGTCGCGACCGAGCCGGTGCCCATGCCGAGCTGGACCATGGCCAGGGCGACGTCGGGCTGGATGCCGACGATGACGGTCTCCGCGCCGCGCAGCCTCGCCATCTCGGCGATGCTGCGCAGGGTGGTGAAGCCGAACGAGTCGAGCACGTCGAGGGCGGCGACGTCGATGATGACGCCCGTGGACCGGTAGCGGCCGATCTGCTCGACGAGGTCGTTGCGGAACCGGATCATCTCGGTGTCGTCCAGGGCAGTGTGGACCGACGCGACGAGGTAGGACCCCTGCCGCAGGATCGAGACGAGCGCCGGCCCGTAGCTCACAGCGTGCTGTCACCGTCCTTCCTCGTCACCGTGTAGCCGAGCAGCCGCTCGGCCTCCTCGAGACCGCCCTGCAGGTCACCGATGGTGCGGATCTTGCTCAGGTCCACACCGAGGGTCACCAGCGTCTGGGCGATGGTGGGCGACAGTCCAGTGATGATGACGCTCGCGCCCATGAGACGTGACGCGTCGACCGTCTGCACCAGGTGGTTGGCGACCGTCGCGTCGACGTCCGGAGCGCCGGTGATGTCGATGACGACCACCTTGGCCCGGTGCGTGCGGATGCCGCCGAGCAGCTGTTCGGTGAGCTGCCGGGCCCGCTCGCTGTCGAGCACCCCGATGATCGGCAGGATCAGCAGCCGCTCCCGCACCGGCAGCACCGGGGTGGACAGCTCGCGGATGGCGTCCTGCTGCTGCCGGATGACGCGCTCCCGCTCCTCGACGAAGCTGACCGCCACGGTGTTCGCGATCCGGTTCGCGGCCGGCTCGTAGGCGTCGAGCACGCGGTTCAGCAGCGCGAAGTCCCGTTGGTACTTCTCGAACAGCGACCGCGCGAGGACGTCCCGCAGCAGCAGGACGATGCCGACCACCTCGTGGGTCTCGACGCCGCGAGGGATGATCCGCTCGGAGAGGTCCCGGGCGTAGTGCTGGAGCGCCTCCACGCTGCCGGTCTCCAGCACCTCCACGTAGTTGTCGTAGACCGACGTCGTCTCGGTGGCCCTCTCCTGCTGGGTCATCGCCTCGAGCAGACGGGCCTCGTGGATCCGGCCGACCCACTCCTCGCGCAGCTTCGCGCGGTTCTCCCGCAGGTGGGCGACGAGCTGGGGAAGCAGCTGCTCCTCGTCGCCGAAACGGGAGTCGGCGCCGTCCTCCACGTCGGCCTCCATAGCGTCCATGGCGTTCTGATCGGTGTCGGTCATCGTCGTCCTTCCTTGCCCCATTTGGTCATGGTCACCGTGGTGCCCTGGTCGCGCTCGGACACGACCGCGAACTCGTCCATCAGCCGACGGGCCCCGGGAAGCCCGAGGCCGAGACCGGCATACGTGCTGAACCCGTCGGTGAGCGCCTCCTCGACGTCCGGTATGCCCGGGCCGGTGTCTCGAGCCACCACCTGCAGGCCCTTGCGGCCATCCTCCTCGACCACCTCGATGGTCACCTCTCCCCCGTTCGTGAACCGGACGATGTTGCGGGCCACCTCCGACACCGCGGTGGCGACGAGGGTGAGGTCGGTGCCGGCCAGTCCAGCGGTGGCCGCCATGTCGCGGGCCGCCTGCCGGGCCGCGACGATGTCGGCGTCCCGGCTGATGGGGATTCGCACCTCGTCCTCCCGGGTCTGGCCTCGGGCCAGGAGGGGTTCACTGAGCCGGCTGCACAGCTCGCACTGCAGGACATGTCCGGCGGCGTCCACCTCGCGTTGCCGGCGACGGTCACCGCTGGAGAGCGCGAGCAGCACCGGACGGCAACGGTCGGTCGGGGGTTCGACGTGTTCGAGGGCCAGCAGGTACTCGACCCGGAGCCGCGCCCGTGTCCGGTTCAGCTGAGCGGCCACCGCGCCGGACGTCGTGCCGGTCCGCGACGCCAGGGTCCGGGTGTCCTGGCCGGCCACCTCGTGGGCCAGCAGCGTCTCCCGGTCGCGGGCACTGAGCCGGCTGAGCGCCTCGGATATCGCGGTCTGCTCCTCGGCGGCCAGCACCGGCTCGTCGGCCTCGACGGGCGGCCTGAGGTCGACCACCTTGTGCTGGTTGCGTTGCTTGCGGTCCAGGTCGCGCCACATCGAGGCCACGACGTTGCGCGCGGTGACGATCGCGTAGGACTCGAGCATTCCCGGTTCGATCCGCGGCAGGGCGGCGAGGACCCGGACCAGGGTCTCCTGGACCAGGTCGTCGGCGGCCGGGTGGGAGCCCACGCGGGACCGGACGATTCGACGCACCATCGGCAGAAGAGCCGAGACCTCCCCCGCCGATCCGGAGTCTCCTGCAGCGTCGTCCGAGGACACTGCACTCACAGAGCAGACGGTAACCAGTCGTGGCTCGGGCCGCCCACCGAACCGGTCGATGACGTATGCGGCGGCCGTGTCGCTACGCGTCGTAGTCGAGGGTGACCCGGTCGGTCACCGGGTGGGCCTGGCAGGCGAGGACAACGCCCGCCGCGACCTCGTCGGGCTCCAGCGCGTAGTTGCGGTCCATGCGCACGTCCCCGGCGACGAGGCGGGCCCGGCAGGTGCCGCATACCCCGTTGGTGCAGGAGAACGGCGCGTCGGGGCGGACCCGCAGGGTCGCGTCGAGGATCGACTCGTCGAGCGACGGCATCGGCACCTCGGTGGTCCGCCCGTCCAGCGTCACGGTGACCGTCGCCGCCGGCGGTGCGGAGGCGTCGACCGTGGCCCGCGGGCGTCGGACCGCGTCTCCGGGCTCGACGACGTGGAAGATCTCGTGGTGGATGTGGTGCGGGTCCACGCCGCGGTCCTTGAGGAGCGCCTCCGCACCGGTCACCATCCCGAACGGGCCGCAGAGGTACCACTCGTCGACCGACTCGACCGGCACGAGAAGGTCGAGGATCCGGGCGAGCCGGTCCGGGTCGAGCCGGCCGTGGAAGAGCTCCACGTCCTGCGGCTCGCGGGACAGCACGTGGATGAGGTGGAACCGGCCCGGGTAGCGGTTCTTGAGGTCCTCGAGCTCTTCGAGGAACATCACCGTGCTGGTCCGTCGGTTGCCGAACAGCAGCGTCACCCGCGAGTCCGGCTCCTCGGCCAGGGCCGTCGCGATGAGCGACAGCACCGGCGTGATGCCCGAGCCCGCGGCGATGGCGACGTGGTGGCGCGCGACGCCGGGCTGGGTCGGGCAGGTGAACGACCCCATCGGGGTCATCACCTCGATCTCGTCACCGGCCCGGACGGAGGTGTTGAGCCAGGTGGACATCCGGCCGCCCTCGACCACCGCCGACGCGACCCGGAGCGAGCCGGGGCGGTCCGTGCGTGGCTGGCAGATCGAGTAGGACTGGCGGACGTCCTCGCCGCCGATGGTCGCCCGCAGCGTGAGGTGCTGCCCGGGCAGGAAGGCGTACTCGTCGCGCAGCTCGGGCGGTACCTCGAACGACACCGCCACCGCCTCGTCGGTGAGCCGCTCGACCGAGCCCACCCGCAGGGGGTGGAACCGCGGCCGCCTCACGGGCGCGGTGGGAGTGAGGAGCGCCATCAGAGGGTCTTGAACTCGTCGAACGTCTCGCGGCAGTCCTCGCACCGGCGCAGCGCCTTGCACGCCGTCGAGCCGAACCGGGCCAGCTCGGTGGTGTGCTCGGACCCGCAGCGGGGGCAGGCCACCGTGCGGCGCCCCAACGAGACGGGCACCGGTCCACCGGCAGCGGTATGCGTCGGTGGCGCGATGCCGAAGCGGCGCAGCTTCTCCTTGCCCTCCTCGGACATCCAGTCGGTGGTCCAGGCGGGGCTGAGCCGGGAGGTGACCCGTGGCTCCCAGCCTCCGGCCCGGATGACGTACGAGACGTGCGCCGTGATGGCCTCCATGGCCGGGCAGCCGGAGTAGGTCGGCGTGATGAGGACGTCGACGACGCCGGTCGCCTGGTCGGCGGTCACCGAGCGGAGGATCCCGAGATCGGCGATGGTCACGACCGGCACCTCGGGGTCGGGCACGGCGCCGACCGCCGCCTCGACCGCCGCGGGGGTTGTGCGGGTCGAGGTGCGCGTCGTGGTCACCACGTCGCCCCCGGATGAGAGCGGGCCAGGTGCTGCATCTCGGCCAGCAGGTAGCCCATCGGCGCCGAGTGGACGCCCTGGCGCCCGCCCCGCGAGCGCCAGCGCGAGTCGTTCGGCAGCGTCAGCGTGGCCTCGTCCACGACGGCGGTCACGCGCGCGACGACCGCGTCGTGGAGCGACGACGGCAGGACGCCGACGCCGGCCGATACCGCGGCGACGGACACCGGGTCGTCGTCGAACAGCTCTGCGAGATAAGGCAGTACGGCCTCCAGAGCCTCCTGAATCCGTCGGTGCGACTCATCGGTCCCGTCGCCGAGCCGGACGACCCACTGGTGCGCGTGGTCGTGGTGGTAGGCGACCTCCTTGGTGGCCTTCTCGGCGACCGCCCGGAAGGTGTCGTCCGTGGAGGCGGAGGCCGCCGCATACAGCTCCACCTGGTACGCCGAGAACCACAGCAGCCGCGCCATCTCGAAACCGAAGTCACGCCGCTCCTGCTCGACGAGGTGGACGTTGCGCCACTCCCGCTCGTCGCGGAGCATCGCGAGGTCGTCCTCCGAGCGGCCGGTGCCGTCCAGCTCACCGATGTGGGAGTAAAGGGCGCGCGCCTGACCGAGCAGGTCGAGGCTGACGTTGGCGAGCGCCATGTCCTCCTCGATCTGCGGGGCGTTGGTCAGCCACTCGGCCAGCCGCTGCGCGTAGACCATCGCGTCGTCGGCGATCCCGAGCAGGTATGCGGCCGTGAGCCGGTCCCCCGTCGGCACGGCCGTGTCGACCGCCCGGCCGGGGGACGGCACCGGTGCCGGCTGAAAGCCGTTGTCGCTCATAGGTACTCGACGTCCTCGGGCACGTCGTAGAACGTCGGGTGCCGGTAAACCTTGTCGGCCGCCGGGTCGAAGAAGGCGTCTTTCTCGTCGGGGCTGCTCGCGGTGATCGAGCCCGCCTCGACAACCCAGATCGACACGCCCTCCTGACGCCGCGTGTAGACATCGCGGGCGTTGCGCAGCGCCATTGTGGCGTCCGGCGCGTGGAGGGAGCCGACGTGCGTATGCGACAGGCCGCGCTTGGCGCGCACGAACACCTCCCACAGGGGCCAGTCGCTCACGCGGCGGAACCTTCGGCGGCCGCGCGACCGGCCTGCTTCGCCGCATACGCGTTGGCCGCCTCGCGCACCCACGCGCCCTCCTCGTGGGCGGCGCGACGATGCTCGATGCGCTCGGCGTTGCACGGACCATCCCCGCGCAGCACCCGCCAGAACTCGTCCCAGTCGATCGCTCCGAAGTCCCAGTGCCCGCGCTCCTCGTTCCAGCGCAGGTCGGGATCGGGCAGGGTCAGGCCCAGCTTGTCGGCCTGCAGCACCATCATGTCGACGAACTTCTGGCGCAGGTCGTCGTTGCTGAACCGCTTGATGCCCCAGGCCATCGACTGCTCGGTGTGACCACCGGTGCTCGCGGCCTCGCCGGTGTCGGGCGGCCCGAACATCATCAGCGCCGGCCACCACCAGCGGTTGGCGGCGTCCTGGGCCATCGCCTGCTGCTCCGCGGTGCCGCGCATGAGGTTCCAGAGGATCTCGAACCCCTGGCGCTGGTGGAACGACTCCTCCTTGCAGACCCGGATCATCGCTCGCGCGTAGGGACCGTAGGAGCACCGGCACAGCGGCACCTGGTTCATGATCGCGGCGCCGTCGACCAGCCAGCCGATGGCACCGCAGTCGGCCCACGTCAGCGTCGGGTAGTTGAAGATCGACGAGTACTTCTGCGTGCCGTTGTGGAGCATGTCGAGCAGCTCCGACCGGTCGATGCCGAGGGTCTCCGCGGCGGAGTAGAGGTACATGCCGTGCCCGGCCTCGTCCTGCACCTTGGCGACGAGGATCGCCTTGCGGCGCAACGACGGCGCGCGGGTGATCCAGTTCCCCTCGGGCTGCATCCCGATGATCTCGGAGTGCGCGTGCTGGGCGATCTGGCGGATGAGGGTCTTGCGGTAGGCGTCCGGCATCTCGTCGCGTGGCTCGATGCGCAGGTCCCCGGCGATGAGCGCGTCGAAACTGGATTGGCCGTTCCTCAGCTCGCCGGACTGGCCGGCGGCCACCGCCGCGTCGAACTCGGGCGTCTCGGAGGCGTTGAGCGCTTCAGTGGGGTCCACGACGTCGTTGCCGTACATGGGTCCAGTATCCCTCAGGCCGCGGGCGCTCCGGCTACTGCTTGGAGTCGATGTACCAGCGCCCGTTGATCTTCACGAGGTCGATGTCGTTCTGGTACCCCTCGGGCACATTGGTGATCTGCCCCTTGGCAACGGTGGCCTTGTCGCCGTTCACCGTCGCGCCCGTCACCGTGGCCGACTTCAGCTTGGCGATCTCGCTGGGGTCGTTCAGGTCGGCGAGCACCTTCTGCAGGCCCTCCTTGCACTGGTCGAGGCCGGCATTGGTCAGTGGCTGACCGCCGGTGGAGACCTGCGCGCAGGCCGCGTCCGAGTTCTTGTCGCCCAGCGCGTGCATGAAGGCGACGACCGCCTCCGTGGGACTGTTGCTTCCCGCGGCGGCGTCGGGCGCGGCGCTGCATCCCGCCAGGGTCACGGCGAGCGCCGCACCGACGGCCAGGGTTGCGAGACGCACAGACACCATCACAGCACGCCCCGCTGAGATCGGTCCCTTCGGCTCGGCTGCTTGGATGGCGGCGTGAGCCACTCCCACGACCATCCCGTGGCCGACGCCAGCGTCCGCGTCGCCACCCCGTGGGACGTCGACGCCGTCGGGGAGGTCCAGTCGGTGCTGTGGCGGGAGGCGTATGCGTCGCTGCTGGCGCCGGACGCCCTCGCCGGCGCGACGCCGGCCGAGTTCGCCCGGGTCTGGCGCGAGTCCCTGGCCCAGCCGCCGTCTCCGGCATACCGGCTGCTGGTCGCGTGCGCGGGCGAGGAGGTGGTCGGCTTCGCGGCGATCGGCCCGAGCGCCGATCCCGACGCGACCGACGTCGACGCCGAGCTGCTGGTGGCGGGCGTTCGCCCGGAGGCGCGCCGCGGTGGCCACGGCTCGCGGTTGCTCAACGCCACCGTGGACACCGCCGGGCTCACCGGGTTCGCCCGGGTGCGGACGTGGTTACTGGAGTCGGACCGTTCGACGCGCGCGTTCCTGGAGGCGGCCGGCTTCATCCCTGACGGGGCCCGCCGCGAGCGGGTGACCGGCCCCGAGGAGGGAGACATCGCCGGTGAGCTTCGGCTCACCGTCGACGTACCGCAGTGAGGGCACACCACAGGTCCGCGCGTTCCGCTGAGGAGGCGTACGGCGCGTCGGCCGTGGTGTGTGACCATGCTGCGATGGACGCCGCGGCCGAGGTCGACCCTGCACTGCGAGGGGTGACTCGTCAGGCGCTCTCCGTCGGCATCGCGACCGGCGCCTACGGCATCAGCTTCGGCGCCGTCTCGGTCGCGTCCGGGCTCACGGTGTGGCAGACGGTGGTCCTGTCGACGCTGCTGTTCTCGGGCGGGTCGCAGTTCGCGCTCGTCGGCGTGCTCGGGGCCGGCGGCAGCGGGGTGGCGGGAGTCGCGACGTCCACCCTCCTCGGCGTCCGCAACGGCCTCTATGCGTTGCAGGTGTCGAGGATCCTGCAGGTTCGCGGTCTTCGTCGGCTGGCGGCCGCGCAGCTGACCATCGACGAGTCGACCGCCGTGTCGATCGGCCAGACCGAGCTCAAGGCGATGCGCCGGGGGTTCTGGCTGACCGGGATCATCGTCTATGCGGGCTGGAACCTCTCGACGTTCGCGGGAGCCGTGCTCGGCAACGCCATCGGCGATCCCAAGGTCTACGGCTTCGACGCCGCGGCGGCGGCCGCGTTCTGCGCACTCCTCTGGCCGCGGCTGCGGTCGCTCGAAGCCGGAGCGACGGCGGCACTGGCCGCCCTGCTGACGGTGCTGCTCGTGCCGCTGGCGCCCGCCGGCGTGCCGGTGCTCGTGGCGGCCCTGGCGGCCGTGGTCGTCGGCCTGCTGTCGCGACGGCGCCGGGCCGAGCTCGCCGACCTCGCCGGCCCAGACTCGAACGCCGGCGTCGCGCGCGCCGAGGTCGACGGGGAGCCCGCATGAACACCTGGACGACCGTGCTCGTGGCGTGCGGACTCGCCTACCTCACCAAGCTGGCCGGCTACCTCGTACCCGCCCACTGGCTCTCCGGTCCTCGGATCTCGCGGGTGACTGCCCTGCTGCCGGTCGCGCTGCTGACCGGCCTGGTCGTCGTGCAGGCGTTCGCCACGCCGAACCACGGGCTGACGCTGGACGCCCGGGCCGCCGGCGTCGCGGTCGCGGTGGTCGCGCTCCTGCTGCGGGCGCCGTTCATCGTGGTGGTGGTGCTCGCCGCGGCGACGGCTGCCGTGTTGCGCCACGCCGGCTGGGGCTGACGCTCTACGGTCGAGGGATGGAGCAGCGCATCAGCCTCGTGACGTTGGGCGTCGCCGACCTCGGCGCTGCCCGACAGTTCTACGAGCGCCTCGGCTGGCGGGCGACCGGCCCGACCGAGGAGGTGGTGTTCTTCCAGGCCGGCGGCATCGTCGTCGGGCTCTGGAGCCGGGCGCAGCTGGCGGCCGACACGGTGGTCGAGGACTCCGGCGGTTGGGGCGGGATCACGCTCGCGCAGAACGTGCGCTCGGCCGAGGCCGTAGACGCGCTCCTCGTGGAGGCGCAGGCAGCAGGTGGGACGGTTCGGCGACCCGGTGCGGCCACCGAGTGGGGCGGCTACAGCGGCGTCTTCGCCGATGCGGACGGCCACTGCTGGGAGGTCGCGCACAACCCGTTCTGGACGGTCACCGACGACGGCCGCACGGTGGCGCAGGCCCCCTGACCGGCCGGCTCAGGCCGGAATCGGCAGCTCGAGCACGCACGACCCGCCGGCCAGGTCGAGCTCCTGACGCGTCGGGGTCATCGCGGTGGACTCGGTCCGGCTCCCCGGCATACCGAGGTTGCGTGCGTAGCGCGGGAACGAGCCCCCGCCGACGAGCAGCCCGATGCGCGACCCCCCAGAGAACCGGTGGGCGATTGGGTCCAGCTCGAGCACCGTGCGGCCGTCGGCACCGGGCACCGGGCCGCTCCGGAAGGCGTCGGCGACGTTGCGGGAACGACCGTCCGGGAACACCTCGCTGACCCGAACCCAGAGGTCGGCGCCCGGACGGTCGCTGCGGTGTGCGAGCGTCAGCCGGGGTCTCCCCACCACGTCGAGCGGTTCTAGCAGCCGGCCTCCGGCGAAGACGAGGGTGTCCGGTCGGCGCGCGAGGGCGGAGTCCTCGCGGTACCCCGCGCTGGCCGACAGCAGCCGGCCGCCGAGCGTCGGCGTCGGGTCGCTCGGGTCGTAGGTGAAGCCGACGGACCCGGCCGACGACGCGGGCGGACGCTCGGCGAGCTCGCCACCGGGGGTTAGGTAGAGGGTGCGCAGCGCGGCTGGCGGCGGCCAGTCCGGAGCCGAGCGCCACTCGTCGGCGCCGGTGAGCAGGTAGGCGACGGGCTCCTGCGGACCGGCTGGAGGCCGACCGCCGAGGTGACGGTCGACCCACTCGAGCGTGTCGCCGAAGACCCGGGAGCCCCCCTTCGTCAGCAGGTTGGCGTGGGTCCACGGACCGATCGTCAACGACACCTCGACGCCGCGGTCGCGCAGCCGCCGGTACTCCTCGAGGGTCTGGCTGACGAACAGGTCCTGCCAGCCGGTGAGGAACCGCACGGGCACGCCGACCCGGTCCAGCGCCGCCGACACGTCCCGCACCTGCCAGTAGGGGTCGTCCGGGTCGGTGCGGGTCGCCCAGTCACGGAACCACGTCGACCCGGCGCCGATGAAGCGCTCCTCCCCCTCGGCCACTGGCAGTCCGGCGTATGCGGCCTCGTGCCGCCGTCGGGTCCGCGGCGCCTCGAGCAGCTGGCGGAGCATCGTCGCGTCCTCCTGGTGGGCCAGGGCGTCGCACCAGTCCAGGCTGTCGTTGACCGTAAACGCCCCGGTGCCGTGCACGATGCGGAAGAAGTCGTGGAAGCTCACGAACGAGACCGCCGCGACCATCTCGGGCGGCGGGTCCATCAGCATCGACCACAGCGTGTAGCTGAGGTAGGAACCGCCGACGCCGACGAACCGGCCCTCGAACCAAGGCTGTTCGCGCAGCCAGGCCACCGTGTCGGCGCCGTCGCGGACCTCGTCCTCCCCTGGCAGGAACCGGCCCTGGGAGCCGAACGTCCCCCGGCAGCTCTGCATGACGACGTGGTAGCCGCGTGACGCGAACAACCCCACCAGGACGTGCGGAACCGGCCCGGACCGCTGGTAGGGGCCGCGCATCACCACCGTGCCCAGCGCGGGGCCGTCCGGTGCGTAGTGGTCCGTGAGCAGCTGGACGCCGTCGCGCATCCGGACGGGGATGCCCGGTGTCAGGGAGTAGGTCCCCCGTTGCGGCGGCAGCCGGAAGATCCGGGTCGTCAGCCCGTCCACGAGGCGCTCGGTACGACTGCGGGCGCGGGTCGTCGGGCCGGTCACGATCGCGGTCATCCGGTCAGCCCGAGGTAGTGCTCGAGGCCCACGGTGAGACCAGGGTGGTCGCCGACCCTGCGCACACCCTCGAGGACCCCGGGCATGAACGAGTCGCGGTCGAACGAGTCGTGCCGGATCGTCAGCTGCTCGCCGACGTTGCCGAGGAGCACCTCCTGGTGGGCGACCAGCCCCCGCAGCCGGACCGAGTGCACGGGGATGCCGTCGACTCGGCCGCCACGCGACCCGAGCTCGTCGGACTGCGTGGCGTCGGGTACCGGGCCGGCGCCGGCCGACTCCCGGGCCGCGGCGACCAGCCGGGCGGTTCGCGCGGCGGTGCCAGAGGGAGCGTCGACCTTGTCGGGGTGGTGCAGCTCGATCACCTCGACCGACTCGTAGAAGCGGGCCGCCTGCGCCGCGAAGCCCATCATGAGGATCGCGCCGATGGCGAAGTTCGGCGCGACCAGCACCCCCACACCGGTTCCGGCTCGCGAGGGAGGCGCCGCGGCGATCTGCTCCGTGACGGCGGCCAGCCGGCGCTCGTCCCAGCCGGTGGTGCCGACGACGACGTGCACGCCCTGGGCCACACAGTGGGCGACGTTGGCCGGGGACGCGTCGGGCACGGAGAACTCCACGACGACGTCGGCTCCCCCGAGGTCCCCGAGGTCGTCGTCGAGGTCGTAGGTACCGACTAGTCGCAGGTCGGCAGCGGCCCCGACCGCTGCACAGACCCGGGAGCCCATCCGGCCCGACGCGCCGATGACCGACACCGCGAGTGCGCGTGGCGTGTCGGTCACCCGCGGAGCCTAACCGCGTCCCCCGCAACGACGGTCAGGTGGGTGGGTCCGCGCCGTGGCACGCTGGACCGATGGAATCACCGACCGCGACGGTGCGCAGCGTCAACGTCGTCGACGAGCTGCGCGACGGCTACTGGCATCCGACGGCGATCGACAAGAGGCCGGTGCGCGGACCGGTCCAGGTCGGGGTACTCGGGCTGTTCGGTGACCAGCAGATCGACCGCAACCACGGCGGGAAGGACCGGGCGGTCTACGTCTACGCCGACGAGGACGCCACCTGGTGGTCGCACCAGCTGGACCGGGAGATCCCGCCGGGCCTGTTCGGCGAGAACCTGAGGACGACCGGCCTGGACGTGACCCGGGCCCGGGTCGGCGAGCAGTGGCGGGTCGGTGACGAGGTCGTGCTCGAGGTCCGGCGGATCCGCACGCCGTGCCAGAACCTCGCCCTCCGGATGGGCCTCGATGGGTTCCACCTGGACTTCCTGCGGTCGGGGCGGGTCGGGGCCATGTGCCGCGTCCTCGCCGAGGGCGAGGTATGCGCCGGCGACCCGATCCGTCGAGTGCTCCGCCCGTCGCACGACGTGACTATCGACTCGCTGGCTCGCGGCTCGACCACGGCGGAGCAGATGCGCGAGCTCCTCGACAGCGGCGTGCCCCTCGCCACGAGCGTGCGCAACCAGGCGACCCGGATGCTGTCCGCCGGCTGACCTCGCCGGCGCCCCGCGCGGAACCCCGCCGGCGCCGCGGCGCGGCCGCTCGTCGCCCCGGCGGCATACGGTGGCGTCGTGGACCTGGACGAGGCGGTCGGCGAGCTCTACGGGCTGTCGCCCGACGAGTTCCTCCCGGCGCGGCGTGGGCTGGCCGCGAAGGCCAAGGCGGACAAGGAGACCGGCCTGGCCAAGGCCATCGAGTCGATCCGCAAGCCCACCGCGGCCGCCTGGGCCATCAACCAGCTGGTCCGCGCCCGACCGGACGACGTGGACCGGCTCGTCGAGCTGGCCGCCGGGCTGCACGAGGCCCAGGAGTCGATGGACGGCGCCGCCATGAAGACGCTCGGGCACGAGCGCACGAAGCTCATCGACGAGCTCGTCCGCTCGACCGCCGAGGTCGCGAAGGACAGCGGTGGCGCCCTGTCCATGCCGGTGGCCAACCAGGTGCGCGAGACGTTCGTGGCGGCGTTGGCCACGACGGCGGCCGCGGAGGCGGTGGGGTCCGGGCAGCTGACCCGGGCGCTGTCCTACGCCGGCTTCGGCGACGTCGACCTCTCGGAGGCCACGGCCGCGCCGGCCCCAGCGCGGCGGCCCGCCCTGCGGGTCATCAAGGGTGAGGGGCGGGAGTCGGGGCGCGGGAAGGGACGGCGGGACGAACCGGAACCGGAGCCGGAGGAGCCCCCGGCACCCGACCCGGCGCTGCTGAAGCGGCTGGCGCAGGCCGAGAAGCGGTCTCGGGAGACGATGTCGGCCGCCGCGACGGCGGGCGACGCGCTCAGCGAGGCGACGGAGGCCCTGGAGTCCCTCGACCAGCGAATCGCCGCGCTCGACGCGGAGCTCAAGGCCGCCCGCGGCGAGCGGGACGGGCTGGTCCGGGCGCAGAAGGACGCGGCCGCCGCCAACAAGGTCGCCGATCGCACCCTGCGAGCGGCCCTGGCCGAGGTCGACCAGCTCCGCGCCCGGCTCCCGGACACCGACGACGACTGATTCGGACGACCGGCCTGCTCACCGCTGACGTCCAGACAGGGCGGCCACCATGCCGGAGTGCGCGCGGTCACCCTGGCGGATGCGGCTCTCGCGTGGACGCCGTGGCCGGTGGGGGTCGCGCTCGTTGCGGTGACGACACTCACCTACCTGTGGTGGTGGGCCCGAGCGCGACAGGCCGGCCGGTCGTGGCCGTGGTGGCGCCTCGCGCTCTTCCTCGTCCTCGGCGTCGGCACGCTTGCGTACTCGGTCTGCGGGCCGCTGCAGGTCGACCGCGACCGGGTCTTCTGGGTTGCTGCGCTGCAGGTCGGTGTGCTCTCCTGCGTGACACCCGTAGGGCTGGCGCTGGGCGACCCGCTGCGGCTGCGGGCGCTGTCCCGGCATACCGGACCGCTGACGACCCCCACCGGGGCGGTCGGGTTGGTGCTCCGGGTGCTGATGTTCCCGGCCGTCAGCTCCGTGGTCGCGGTCGGCTCGGTCGTGGCGGTGTTCTTCTCGCCGTACTTCCAGGCCTCGCTCGGCTCAGCCCTCGTCGAGGCGGTGCTGGTCGTCCACCTGCTCGGGACGGGGCTGCTGTTCGTGCTTCCACTGCTGGTCGGGGAGCTGCTGCCCGGGTGGGCAGGGCCCGGCGTGCGCACCGTCATCGCGTTCGCGGACGGGCTGCTCGACGCGGTTCCCGGTGTCGCCCTGCTCACCACCGAGGCGCTGCTGACCCCGGCGTTCCCGGGCTACGCGACGGGGCTGCCGGGGCTGGACCCGCTGATGGAGCAACGGATCGGCGGCGGGGTGCTCCTCGCGGTCTCCGAGGCGGTAGGCCTGCCGCTCATCGCGGCGGTGCTCGTCGACTGGGTCCGCGCCGACCGGCGGGAGGCCGCCGCTATGGACGCCACCCTCGACGCCGCCCGCGACGCCGCCCCCGACGCCGCTAGCGACAAGCCGGGGTCCGGATCGGAGCCGGATGCTCCCGTGCTGTGGTGGCAGACCGACCCGCGGTTCGCGGATCGCTACCCCCGGCGCCCTTCAGCACGCGGCAACGCCGGCGACGCCCACAACACCGGGTAGCCGCCGCCGCCGCGAGGGCGGCCGATGGTGACGACGACGGAGGGTTGTGGCCCTGATCAGGGCCACAACCCTCCGTTGTGGAACGCGTGGTGCGGGGGTCAGGCGTTCGCAGGCTCCGCCGGCGTCGAGGCCCCGGCGCCGTTCTGGCTCTCACCGTCGGCCAGCACCGCGGCGAGCGACAGCTTGCCGCGCGGGTCGATCTCCTTGAGCTCGACCTGCACCTTCTGGCCGACCTTGAGGACGTCGTCGACGTTGTCGATCCGCTTGCCACCGACGAGCTTGCGCACCTCGGAGATGTGCAGCAGGCCGTCCTTGCCGGGGGTGAGGGAGATGAACGCGCCGAACGTCGTGGTCTTGACGACGGTTCCGATGAACCGCTCGCCGACCTCGGGCATCTGCGGGTTGGCGATCGCGTTGATCGCCGCCCGAGCCGCCTCGGCCGACGGACCGTCGACCGCGCCGATGAACACGGTGCCGTCGTCCTCGATGGAGATGTCGGCGCCCGTGTCGTCCTGGATCTGGTTGATCATCTTGCCCTTCGGGCCGATGACCTCGCCGATCTTGTCGACCGGAACCTTCACCGTGATGATCCGCGGGGCGAACTCCGACATCTCGTCCGGCACGTCGATGGCCTCGGCCATGACGTCGAGGATGTGCAGCCGGGCCTCACGGGCCTGGGTGAGCGCACCGCCGAGGACCGAGGCCGGGATGCCGTCGAGCTTCGTGTCCAGCTGGATCGCCGTGACGAAGTTCTTGGTGCCCGCGACCTTGAAGTCCATGTCGCCGAACGCGTCCTCGGCGCCGAGGATGTCGGTGAGCGCCGCGTAGCGGGTCTCACCGTCGACCTGGTCGGAGACCAGACCCATCGCGATACCGGCGACCGAGGCGCGCAGTGGCACCCCGGCGTTCAGCAGCGACAGGGTCGAGGCGCACACCGAGCCCATCGAGGTGGAACCGTTGGAACCCAACGCCTCCGAGACCTGACGGATCGCATACGGGAAGTCCTCCCGCGTCGGCAGCACCGGCAGCAGAGCCCGCTCGGCGAGCGCCCCGTGGCCGATCTCGCGGCGCTTGGGCGACCCGACCCGGCCGGTCTCACCGGTGCTGTAGGGCGGGAAGTTGTAGTTGTGCATGTAGCGCTTGCGCGTCACCGGCGACAACGTGTCGATCTGCTGCTCCATCTTGAGCATGTTCAACGTGGTGACACCCATGATCTGGGTCTCGCCCCGCTCGAAGATCGCCGAGCCGTGCACCCGAGGGAGCACCTCGACCTCGGCCGACAGCGCGCGGATGTCCCGCAGGCCACGGCCGTCGATGCGGACACCGTCGGTGAGGATGCGCTTGCGGATCAGCTTCTTCTGCACTGCGCGGTATGCGGCGGACAGCTCCTTCTCGCGGCCCGCGAACTGCTCCTCGAGGGAGCCCTTCATCTGGGCCTTGATCTCGTCGAGCCGGTCCTCGCGCTCCTGCTTCCCGGGGATCTGGAGCGCCTGCTCCAGGTCACCCGACACGGTCTGCTCGACGGCGTCGTAGGCGTCGTCGTTGTAGTCGAGGAAGTAGGGGAACTCCTGGATCGGCTTCGCGGCGTTCGCGGCGACCTCCGACTGCGCCTGGCACAGCTGGGCGATGAACTTCTTGCTCGCCTCGAGGCCCTCGGCGACGATCTCCTCGGTAGGAGCGCCGACACCCTGGTTGGTGACGAGGTCCCACGTGGCGTCGGTGGCCTCGGCCTCGACCATCATGATCGCGACGTCGTCCTGCCCACCGTCCTTGCCGGGCACGACGCGGCCCGCGACGACCATGTCGAAGACCGAGCGCTCGATGTCCGAGTAGTTCGGGAACGCGACCCACTGGCCCTCGATGAGGGAGACGCGCACGCCGCCGACCGGGCCGGAGAACGGCAGCCCGGAGATCTGCGTCGACAGGCTCGCGGCGTTGATGGCGAGGACGTCGTACTGGTGGTCGGGGTTCAGCGCGAAGACGCTGATGATGACCTGGACCTCGTTGCGCAGGCCCTTCTTGAAGGTCGGGCGCAGCGGCCGGTCGATGAGCCGGCAGGTGAGGATGGCCTCCGTGGAGGGGCGACCCTCGCGGCGGAAGAACGAACCGGGGATCTTGCCGATCGCATACATGCGCTCTTCGACGTCCACGGTCAGCGGGAAGAAGTCGAACTGGTCCTTGGGCTGCTTGCCCGCGGCGGTGGTGCTCAGCAGCATCGTGTCGTCATCGAGGTATGCGGTGACGGAACCGGCTGCCTGCTTGGCGAGCCGCCCGGTCTCGAACCGGACGGTGCGGGTGCCGAAGCGGCCGTTGTCGATGACGGCTTCGGCGAAGGTGATCTCTGGACCCTCCATGGGTCCTCCAATCTGTTCTGTGCACCCCGGAGCATCGTCGTTGTGCCCGGGTGGTGGTACTGCCTTACTCATGCGAACAGGGCGGCCTCCGCGTAGGTAGCGGTGGCCGCCCTGGTCACAGGCTTATCGGCGCAGGCCGAGGCGCTTGATCAACGAGCGGTAGCGCTCGATGTCGGTGGCCTCCAGGTAGCGCAGCAGCCGACGGCGCCGGCCGACCAGCAGGAGCAGGCCACGACGGCTGTGGTGGTCATGCTTGTGCTGGCGGGAGTGCTCGGTGAGGTCCTTGATCCGCTGCGTGAGCATCGCGATCTGCACCTCGGGAGAACCGGTGTCGCCCTCGGTCGTGGCGTACTCGGTCATGATCTGCTTCTTGACGTCCAGGTCCAACGGCATGGGCTACCGATCCTCTTCTGTGGCTCGCTGCGCGGTGCACCAGGGCATGTCCACCTGGGCGCTCTCGAATCCGCGGCCGTAACACGGCAACGCTCAGGATATCAGCGGTGTGGTTTGCCGCCCTAATCGCGATGCGGGAAGTGGCGGCACCACTCGTCACTGCGCGTCGGCAGCGACACGCCGTGGGCCCGCGCGGCGGACTGGACGCGCTCGAGCGTACGGGCCGGGCCGCGGTAGAGGTCCCCGCTAAGCACGACCACCAACCGCCAGCCGTCGGCGTCCAGCTCCTCACGGCGCTGGACGTCCCACCGCATACCGGTGCCCGGACGGGTCGACTGGCACGAGGGCCGGATTCGCCGCCGTTCGGTTGAAGAACTGCCCGTCGTGCCCGTCCATCGGTCCGGCGCCCCAAACGCTTCAGGGCCGCCAAGCCTCCAGGAACGCCAGCACCTTCGCCGCGGGCATCTCGCAGGGGCGTAGCTCAGCTCCCCCGGTGAGGCGGAACACGTTGGCACTGACCACGTCCGAGCCGCCGAGTTCCTCGGCGTAGAGGCTCACGCTCCGCCCGCCGGTATGCGTCGTGCGGCTGAGCCCGTAGCGCCGCCCCTCGTAGGACACCGCCGTCCACCCCTCGGGCACCCGGGCCAGCAGGGAGTCCAGGTCCTCAACCCGCAACTCGGCCCCGCGCGGTCCAGGCGGTGGCCTCCAGCGTGAACGGACCGTCCGGGACCCGCGTCCGAGCCGCGGCGATAACCCGGTCGCGCATCACGTCGTCGACCGAGCGCACGTAGTCGCCAGCCGGGCCCACGCCCAGCGTGTAGGGCTCCCACCAGTCCTCGAACGAGGCGTATGCGCGTGCGGCGGTGACCTCGCCACCGTCCACCTCTTCCAGGCCGCAGGACCGGAACAGCGACACCAGCTGCCCCTCCGACGCACCGGTCAACGACCCCTCGTCCGGAGCCGCCGGGTCGGCTTCGGCGACCGCCGACCAAAAGATCGACAGTGGCCCACGGCCCCCGGCGTGGTCCCACACGGAGGCCGCCACGACGCCGCCGGGCCGCGTCACCCGGGCCATCTCGCCGACGCCGGCCGCCGGGTCGGTCATGAAGTGGACGACCAGCTGCGCCAGGGCCGCGTCGAAGGCGTCGTCCTCGAACGGCAGGTCCTCCGCCGGGGCCCGCCGGATATCCACATCGCGGAACCGTGACCGGGCCGCCGCGACGAACGGCTCCGACGGGTCCGCCGCCACCACGGAGGAGGCGCCCAGCCGGTCGACCAGCTCCGCCGTCAAGGCCCCGGGCCCGCAGCCGACGTCGACCACCCGCATACCGGATCCGGAACCGACCCCGGCAAAGTCCGCGAACGGCGCCGAGAGCCGGTCCGAGAACTGCCCCATGAACCGCTGGTACGCGCTCCCCGCGACGTCGAAGGCCATGGCCCTCAGTGTGCCGCCAGTGTCCCTCTCAGAGGTTGATCATGTGGCCGGCGATGCCCTCGACCGCCTCCTTCATCGCCTCGCTCAGGGTGGGGTGCGCGAACACGTTGCGGGCCACCTCGTCGGCGGTGAGGTCCCACTTCTGGGCCAGCGTCAGCGCCGGCAGGAGCTCGGTCACCTCCGGGCCGATCATGTGGGCGCCGACGATCTCGTTGTGCTCGGCGTCGGCGACGATCTTGACGAAGCCGACCCCCTCGGCCATCCCCCGCGCCTTGCCGTTGGCGGAGAACGGGAACTGCGCGACCTTGACGTCGTAGCCCCGGTCGCGGGCCTGCTCCTCGGTGTAGCCGAACGACGCGATCTGCGGCTGGCAGAACGTCGCCCGCGGGATCATGTCGAAGTTGATCTCCACCGTCTCGGCACCCGCGATGGTCTCCGCCGCGACGACGCCCATGGCTTCGGCGGTATGCGCGAGCATCAGCTTGCCGGTGACGTCGCCGATGGCGTAGATCCCCTCGACGTTGGTGCGGCCACGCTCGTCGACGGCGATGGCCCCTCGGTCGGTCAGCGCGACACCGATGGACTCCAGCCCGTAGCCCTCCACCCGCGGTGCGAAGCCGATCGCCTGCATCACCTTGTCGGCCTCGAGCACCTGCTGGTCGCCGCCCTTGGCCGGGCTGACGGTGACCTTCACCTTCTCGCCGCTGTCGTCGATGGTCTCGACCTTCGTCGACAGCAGCACCTTGACGCCGAGCTTCTTGTACTGCTTGAGCAGCTCCTTGGAGACGTCCGGGTCCTCGGTCGGCACCATCCGGTCGAGGAACTCGACGATCGTCACGTCGACGCCGAAGTTGGTCATGACGTAGGCGAACTCGACGCCGATGGCACCCGATCCGGCGATGATGATCGACCCCGGCAGCTGGTCGGTGGTGATCTGCTCCTCGTAGGTCACCACCCGCTCCGACAGCGACGTCCCCGGGATCAGCCGCGTGACGGCGCCGGTGCCGATGATGAGGTTGTCGAAGGTCACGGTGCGGCGCGAGGTGTCGGCCAGCGTCACGTCGAGCGACGTAAGTGACGTGATGACGCCCCAGCCGTCGATCTCGTCGATGCCGTTCTTCTTCATGAGGTAGTGCACGCCCTTGGCGCTGGCGTCGGCGACGGTCCGGCTGCGCGCGTAGGTCGGACCGAAGGCCATGGTCGCGTCACCCTCGATGCCGAAGACCTTCTTCTCGGCGGTGATGATGTGGGCGATCTCGGCGTTGCGCAGCAACGCCTTGCTCGGGATGCAGCCGACGTTGAGGCATACGCCGCCCCAGTACTTCAGCTCGACGACGGCGACCTTCTTCCCGAGCTGCGCCGCCCGGATCGCCGCGACGTACCCACCGGGACCGGCACCAAGGACGACGACGTCGTAATCAGCCATGGGCCCAGCCTATGGGGCGACCGTTCACATCACAGGACGGCCTACTCGGCGCGCTGGGCGCGCCGGATGGCAGCCACCGGAGTACTTTCCCGAGCGGAGGTCGCACGGGAGCGGCCCAGACCGCGGAGGTGCGCATGCCTGACGGCCCGTCCTCGAACGACGCCCCACCCGACGCCCGGCGCCACTTCGCCGCGCCACCGGCGAACATGGGGCTGCTGGTCCTCGCCGGCGTGCTGTGCGCGATCCCCATCGTCGCGCTGATGCTCGTCAACACGTACGCCAGGAAGGACCCGGTGCTCTGGGGGTTCCCGTTCTTCTTCTGGTACCAGTTCCTCTGGGTCTTCCTCTGCTCCGGGTTCACGTATGCGGCCTACGTCGTCGTGCGCAAGGCCCGGCCGCACCGCCCGATGAACGCCGCCGGTGACGAGTACCTCGTCGACGAGTCCGAGGAGACGAGCCGATGACCGGCGTCAACTGGGTCGCCCTGACGATCCTCGTCGTCCTGTTCGCCATGGTCGCCGTCATGGGCTTCTGGGCCTCGCGGTGGCGCCGGCCGGAGAGCATGGAGAGCCTGGACGAGTGGGGGCTCGGCGGGCGCAGCTTCGGCACGTGGATCACGTGGTTCCTGCTCGGCGGTGACCTCTACACCGCCTACACCTTCGTCGCGGTGCCGGCGGCGATGTTCGGTGCGGGCGCGGTGAGCGGCTTCTTCGCGGTGCCCTACACGATCATCCTCTACCCGATCATCTTCATCTTCATGTCGCGGCTCTGGTCGGTGAGCCACCGGCACGGCTACGTAACGCCGGCCGACTTCGTCTCCGGTCGGCACGGCTCCCGGGGCTTGTCGCTGGCCATCGCGATCACCGGCTTCGTCGCCACGATGCCCTACATCGCGCTGCAGCTGGTCGGTATCCAGGCCGTCCTCGAGGTGACGGGGGTCGGCGGGTCCGGCAACATCATCGCCGCGGACGCACCGCTGTTCATCGCGTTCCTCGTCCTCGCGCTCTACACCTACACGTCGGGGCTGCGGGCGCCGGCGATGATCGCGTTCGTCAAGGACATCCTCATCTACATCGTGATCATCGTCGCAGTCATCGTGCTGCCGGCGAGGTTCGGTGGCTGGGAGGCGATCTTCGGCGCGGCCCAGAAGAAGATGGCCACCCCGAACCCGACGACGGGCGCGCCCACGGGCGCGTTCATCCCGTCGGCCGCACAGTTCTGGGCCTACGGCTCGCTCGCCCTCGGCTCCGCCATGGCCCTGTTCATGTACCCGCACTCCATCACGGCGACCCTGTCGGCCAAGAGCCGCAACACGATCCGGCGCAACGCGGCGATCCTGCCGGCATACAGCCTCGTCCTCGGTCTGCTCGCGTTGCTGGGCTGGGTGGCCATCGCCGCTGGCACGAAGCCGATCGGCTTGGACGGTAAGCCGAACGCCCAGCTGGTCATCCCCCAGCTGTTCGAGGACACCTTCCCGTCCTGGTTCGCCGGAGTCGCCTTTGCCGCGATCGCGATCGGCGCCCTGGTGCCCGCGGCGATCATGTCGATCGCGGCCGCCAACACCTTCACCCGCAACATCTACAAGGAGTGGATCAACAAGAACGCGTCGATCCAGCAGGAGGCCAGGGTCTCCAAGATCGCCTCGCTGGTGGTCAAGGCGTTCGCCCTGATCTTCGTCCTCACCATGGACAAGCAGAACGCGATCAACCTCCAGCTGCTCGGTGGCATCTGGATCCTCCAGACGTTCCCGGCCATCGTCTTCAGCCTCTACACGCGGTGGTTCCACCGGTGGGCACTGCTCGCCGGCTGGGCCGTCGGCATGATCTACGGCACCGTCGCGGCCTACAACGTGTCGAGCGCGGCGACGTCGCACTTCGGTGGGTCGCTCGCGACCGTGCCGGTGTGGGGCCAGCTGGGCTACATCGCCGTCACCGCGTTCGCCATCAACGTCGTCGTGGCCGCGATCCTCACCGTCATCCTGCGAGCCACCAAGGCGCCCGCCGGGGTCGACGCCACGCAGCCGGCGGACTACTTCGCCGACGAGGGCGACCCGCGCGTCACGCCGATGCCGCCGACCATCGAGGAGGTCGCCGCACAGCGAGCCCGCGGCTGAGGACGCTCGCCCAGCGGGCTCCGGGCGTGGCGCCACGGCGCTGCGCCCGCACCTGCCTAGCGTGGCGGTATGCGGGGACGGGCGTTACCGGCGCTGGCCGGGCTGGCGCTGTGCGCCGCCGTTGCCGGCTGCACCAGCGAGCCAGCCGCGACGGCAGCGGCGGCCGCAGCAGCGGCGGCGGCACCACGCACGCATAACCCGGTCACCATCGCCTTCGCCGGTGACGTCCACTTCGCCGGTGTCCTCGCCGGCCGGCTCGCGAACCCCGCGACCGCGATGGGCCCGCTGACCGAGGTCCTGGCCGGTGCGGACCTCGGGATCCTCAACCTCGAGACCGCCGTCACCACGCGGGGCACCGCCCAGCCGAAGCAGTTCACCTTCCGGGCCCCGCCCGTCGTCTTCGGTGCGCTGAAGCAGGCCGGTGTCGACGTCGTGACGATGGCCAACAACCACGCGCTGGACTACGGGCCGACGAGCGTCCCGGACGCGCTGGCGGCCGCCCAGGAGTCAGGTATGCCGGTGGTCGGGCTGGGCGCCGACGACCAGCAGGCGTACGCCCCGTGGGTGACCACCGTGAAGGGCGAGCGCATCGCGGTGCTCGGCGCCACGGCGGTAGTCGACGACAGCCTGGTGAAGGCCTGGTCGGCCGGGCCGGGGCAGCCGGGGGTCGCGACGGCGCTCGACGGCCAGAACCAGCGCCTGGTGGACGCCGTGCGCGCCGCCCGGGCCACCGCGGACACCGTCGTGGTGGAGCTCCACTACGGCAAGGACCTCACCACCTGCCCGACGCCGGTGCAGCGCACGCTGGTCGACGACCTTGTCGCGGCTGGGGCCGACATCATCGTCGGCCAGCACGCCCACGTGCTGCTCGGCGGCGGCTACCACGGCGCCGCCTACGTGCACTACGGGATGGGCAACTTCCAGTTCTACGCGTCCAACGGCGGGACCAAGAGCGAGACCGGCGTCCTGGTGCTCACCGCCGCCGGGCGCAGTGTGAGTGGCGCGACCTGGCATCCTGGCCGCATCGTCGACGGCCTGCCCACCCCGCTCAGCGGCGCGGCGGCGACGACCGCCACGGCGCGCTGGGAAGGACTGCGCGGCTGCACGGGCTTGACCGCCGAACCCGCCGGTTAGGCGGGCTGACGTCCACGACGACGAGGCGGTTCGGTCAGCCCGCACCGACGCCGATGGGGACGTCTCGCTGCTTGCCACAGTCGAGGCACTCCTGGTAGCGGGCCTCGCTCTCGGGATACCGGTGGGTGCGCCATCGGTGCCAGACATGCAGCCGGCAGGTCCACCGTCCAGGGCGGCGCACTTCCTGACCCGGCTGGCGACGCTCCGACGGTGGCGTATCGGCCATGCCTCAGTGTGCTCGCACCGGTTGGCGCCAGGCGGACCTTTGGCCGAAATCGAACGTTGACATGGTGTACCTTACAAGTCAATGACAAGTACGCGGTTCGCCACCATCGCGCACGACCTTCGAGAGCGCATCGCCCTCGGTGAGTTCGGGGACGTCGGCGCCCTCGACTCCGAGTCGCAGCTCGGCGCCCGGTATGCGGTGTCGAGGCCGACGGTGCGACGGGCCCTGGAGGTCCTGAGGGACGAGGGCCTCGTCGAGTCCCGGCACGGCGCCGGCTGGTTCGTCACCGGTTCGGCGTTCCACCAGCGGCTCGCGATCGGCTCGTTCCGGCACGCCGCCTCCGCGGTCGCCGAGGCCGGCAAGACGATCGAGCGGCAGGTCGTCGAGTTCGGCTACCGCCCCGCTCCGCTCTCCCTCGCCTCGTCGCTGGGGGTGGCGGAGAGCACGGAGGTGCTGTCGGCGCGGTCGCTGCGCACCGTCGAGGGCGAGGGCCTGGACGTGGTCCGTGAATGGGTCCCTGCGGACCTCGCCGGACCGGTGAGCCGCGACGCGGCGACGCGGCCCGGCATCTGGGAGACCCTGACCCGCCACGGACACCGCATCGCCACGGTGCGTCAGGTGGTCACCGCCGGTCTGGCCAGCGAGGACGACGCCGCCCTGCTCGGTGTCTCCCCCGGTGACGCGCTGCTCCTGGTCCGCCGGTTCGCCGCCGACCCGAGCGGCCGCGTACTCGCGCTCTCCGATCACCGCTACCTCGCGCAACGCTTCGCGCTGGAGGTGGAGTTCAGCTCCGGTCCGAACGGCAGCACTGCCGCCACCGCCGAGCCCACCGGCATCCGCGCCGTCCCCTCCCCCGGCGCCACTCACCCGCATACGCCGCCAGATGACCCACCTCAGGTCCCGTTGCCTACCAAGGAGCACATCGCATGAAGGTCCTCGTCACCGGCGGAGCCGGGTTCATCGGCTCGAACTTCGTCCTGCGGACGCGCGAGACCCGCCCGGACTGGCAGATCACCGTCCTCGACGCGCTGACGTATGCGGGCAACCGCGAGTCGCTCGCCGCGGTCGAGTCGGAGATCGAGTTCGTCGAGGGGTCGATCGCCGACGAGGCGCTCGTCGACCGCCTGGTCGCCGATACCGACGTCGTCGTCCACTTCGCCGCCGAGTCCCACAACGACAACAGCCTCGACGACCCGTGGCCGTTCATGGAGGCCAACATCATCGGGACCTACCGGCTGCTCGAGGCGGTGCGCAAGCACGGCAAGCGGATCCACCACATCTCGACCGACGAGGTCTACGGCGACCTCGAGCTGGACGACGCGAACCGGTTCACCGAGAGCACGCCGGTCAACCCGTCGTCGCCCTACTCGTCGTCCAAGGCGAGCGCCGACCTGCTGGTGCGCGCCTGGATCCGCTCCTTCGGGATCCGAGCCACGCTGTCGAACTGCTCGAACAACTACGGGCCACGGCAGCACGTCGAGAAGTTCATCCCCCGGCAGATCACCGGCATCCTCCAGGGCGTGCGCCCCAAGCTCTACGGCGCCGGGGCCAACGTCCGCGACTGGATCCACGTGGACGACCACAACGACGCCGTGGTCGCCATTCTCGAGCAGGGCCGCCTCGGCGAGACCTACCTCATCGGCGCGGACGGTGAGCGGAACAACCGGCAGATGATCGGCCTGATCCTGGAGCTGATGGGCAAGCCGGCCGACTGGTTCGAGCACGTGAACGACCGGCCGGGCCACGACCTGAGATACGCCATCGACTCCAGCAAGCTGCGCGCCGACACGACGTGGCGCCCGCAGTACCAGGACATCCGGGCCGGCCTAGCCCAGACCATCGACTGGTACCGCGACAACGAGGACTGGTGGGCGGGCGCCCGGGCGGCTTCCGAGCAGGTCTACGAGCGCCTCGGCCGCTGACCCAGTCGCCTTCCAACCCGAGGTTGTCACCAGTTTTGCCGGCTCGGCGTCACCGAAAAGTGAGCACAACCTCGGGTTGGAAGCGGGACGTCAGGGCTTGGGCGGCTGCTCGGGGATGACGGGAATGACGGCGACCGCCTCCTCGTAGTCCATGCCGGTCACCTGCAGGAGGTCGACGATGAGCGACCGGATCTGCACGAGCAGCACCTCGACCGACAGGGAGCCGCGTTCGAGCTGGGCGGTCGCTCGGCCGACCTCGATGATCCCGCCCCGGCCCATCGCCGCGGCGGAGTTCTCCGCGAGGACCCGCGCGACGACGTCGGTGGCGTCGGCCAGGTCGTCGAGGAGCGTCGCGTAGGAGGGCGGCACGTCGATCTGGCGGCCGGCGTTGACGGCGACCCTGCGGCACAGGACCCGGGTGCTGCGCAGTGCTCGGTCTAGTGGCCCGACGAGGTCCGCGACGCTGCGGACTTTCTCGCGATGTTTGCGCTGGAACGGTGACGACGCGATGACCGCCAGCCCCTCGTCGGCGGCGCGCTGCAAATCCCGAAGCGGTTCCTCGGTGGCGCGCGCCGACGCGAGTACCCGGGCGGCGCGCTGCACGTCACCGTCGCGGGTGCACTGGGCGGCATCGCGCAGCAGCGTCGAGATGGTGCGCACGACCACGGCGGCCTGGCTCCGGGGGCGCCGCAACGGAGCCGCCGGCACGACCGCTGCCGCCAGCGAGCGCCACACAGCCGCCGATCACCGCGTCGAACCAGCGCGTCAGCGCGGTGCCGGGCGTGGCGACGAACGCGACGACGAAGATCGACTGAACCGCAGCCTGGGTCACGAGCAGGCCGCCCGCGTCCAGCAACAGGGCGGCCGACATCGCCACGAGGACGATGAGACCGATCTGCCAGGCACCGGTCCCGGCGATTTTGAGGAACACGTCGGCGATGAGCAGGCCGACCGCGACGCCGACGGTGATCTCAGCGACGCGACGCAGGCGTTGTGCGTATGACGTCCCGAGGCAGACCACCGCGACGATCGGCGCGAACACCGGCCCCTGGTGGTGGAACACGTCGGTGGCCAAAAACCACGCCAGCGCCGCCGCGACGGCGCACTGCCCGATGTGCCATGCCTTCGAGCGCAACCGGTCGAGCCGCTCGCGCACCGAGATCCGGCCACGCCGCCAGGCACGATCCATGAGCGCGTCGATCCGGTGGTCCGCCCAAGCGGTGCTCATGCGGCCGATCCTTTCACCGGGCTCACCCGGTGGCCCGGCAGCGTCGCCCGGACGGCGGCCGCATACCGGCGGTTATGAGCATCACCAGCGGTTATAGCTGCCGGTTAGGCACACAACCGCTGGTTAGTGCACGTCGACTACCGTCAGCGCCTGATCGGTCACAGGTCGGGGAACCAGATGCCGATCTCGCGGGCCGACGACTCGGGGCTGTCGGAGCCGTGCACGATGTTCTGCTGGACCTTCAGGCCCCAGTCGCGGCCGAGGTCGCCGCGGATCGTCCCGGGCAGCGCCGCTGTCGGGTCGGTCGCGCCCGCGAGCGCCCGGAACCCCTCGATGCACCGGTGCCCCTCGATGACCACGGCGGTCACGGGCCCGGACGACATGAACTCGACCAGCGGCTCGTAGAACGGCTTGCCCTCGTGCTCGGCGTAGTGCCGGGCGAGCCGCTCACGGTCCGGCGTCAGCACGGACAGGGCCACCAGCGCATACCCCTTGGCCTCGATCCGGCGGAGCACCTCCCCCGTGAGTCCGCGCGAGAACCCGTCGGGCTTGACCAGGACCAGAGACCGCTCCGTCGTCGTCACGCTTTCGAGCCTAGTGGCCCGCCTCCGCCGCCCGCCCGGCCTGGATCGCGTCGATGCGCTGACCCTGCCACAGGCAGACGACCCACAGCAGCAGGAAGATGACGCCGACGATGACCATCATCGGCACGACGAAGGCCGCAGAGGAACGTCGCCACCTGGATCAGCCACCCGAGGGTCACCCCGAAGGGCCGGCGCATCAGCCCGGCCGCGAGCAGGCAGAGCACCGCCAGCCCCGACCCCACGAGCAGGTAGGCGCTCGACGCCGCGTCGCCCTGGGCGGCCGCCAGCGCCCGGGCCACCAGCGCCCCGAGGAAGACGATGACCGACTGGGCGGCGAGGACGAGCGCGCCCATCCGCCAGGTGAACTTCCCGGTCGCGCCGTAGAACGGGACAGCGGCCATGACCCTCAGCGTATGCGGCGAGCCGGCCGCCGGCCGAACCTGCCGGTCACACCTCCGGGTGGGCGGCGAAGAACTGGTCGAGCACCGGAAGCAGGATGGCGTCGCGGCGGGTGACCTGCATGTGCGTCGTCGACGGGATCACCGCGAGCGCCGACCCGGGGATCTTGGCCAGCATCACACCGGCGTGCGCGATGGACGTGAAGTCGGTGTCGCCCTGGACGAGCAGCACCGGGCACGAGATTCCCGCGAGCTGCTCGTCGCTCCAACCGGCGAAGTTGGCGTTCATCGCGCTCGAGCGACATGAGGAACGCGTCGAACTGGTCCGGGTGCGGTGACAGCCGCGCGTAGGCCTCCTGGAAGTCGGCGAAGTCCTGCGCCGTCGGCATGATCGGCGAGGTCGCGAACGTCGACGGGTCGGCTGAGGTCGGGGTGCAGCCCGTCCTTGCTGACACTGGCCGAGATCGGGACGATCGCGCTGACCCGGTCCGGGTGGCTGACCGCAAGCTCCAGCGCCACGCCGCCGCCCATGCTGTGGCCGATGACCGCCGCCGCGCTCGATGCCGAGGTGGTCCAGCAGCGCCACGACGTCGAGACGCGAGGTTCGGGTAGGTGATCGGGCGGTCGATGTTCGCGGTCCGGCCGTGGCCCTGCATGCTCGACGGCGATGACGGTATGCGACTGCGCCAGCGTCGGGATGAGGCTCGCGAAGTTGAGGTCGATGGTCAGCATCCCGCCGTGCAGCAGGACCAGCGGCGCACCGGAGCCGTAGGTCTCGTAGTAGAGGTGCAGGCCGTTGACGTCGGCGTAGCCGGTCTCGGCGGCGGGCGATGGAGGTCCTGGGTGGTCATGGCGGTCCCTTCTCGTCGGCAGGTCCGTCAGGTCAGGTCGACGGCGCTCAGGTGTCGTCGGCGCCGAGCAGCAGCCGGGCGTCGGCGGCCGTGACCACCGACCCGGTGACGAGTACGCCGCCGCCCATGCCGTCCTGCTCGGCCAGCGTCACCGCGGCGTCGATGGCGTCGGGCATCGACTCCTCGACGGTGACGCGGTCCTCGCCGAAGATCTCGACGGCGAGCCGGCCCAGCTCGCGCGGCGGGATCGACCGCGGCGACGTGTTGCGGGTGACGACCACGTGGTCGAGCGCCGGTTCGAGGATCTCCAGCATCTGCGCCGGCTCCTTGTCGGCGAAGATCGCGACCAGCCCGACCAGCCGGGTGAAGGTGAACGCGTCGCCGAGCGCGGCCCGGAGCGCCCGCATACCGGCCGGGTTGTGCGCCGCGTCGACCAGCACGGTCGGCGAGCGGCGGACGATCTCGAGCCGGCCCGGCGACGTGACGGCGGCGAAGCCCTGGCGCACGATGTCGGGGTCGAGCCGCTGCTCGCCTCCACCGAGGAACGCCTCGACCGCGGCCAGCGCGGTGGCGGCGTTGCTCGCCTGGTGCTCGCCGTGCAGCGGCAGGAACACGTCGGGGTAGTCCCCGGCCAGACCCGCGCAGCGACAGCAGCTGTCCCCCGAGCGCGACCTCCCGCGACGTGACGCCGAAGTCGTTGCCCTCGAACACGATCCGAGCGCCGACCTCGTTGGCCCGGTCGAGCAGGATCTCGGCGACGTCGCGCTCCTGGACCGCGGAGACGGCGATCGCGCCGGGCTTGATGATCCCCGACTTCTCGGTCGCGATCTCCTCGACCGTGGAGCCGAGCAGCCGCACGTGGTCGATCGCCACGGGGGTCACGACGGCGACCTGCCCGTCGGCGACGTTGGTCGCGTCCCAGGTGCCGCCCAGCCCGACCTCCACGACGGCGACGTCGACCGGAGCGTCGGCGAACGCGGCGTAGGCGAGGGCCACCGACATCATGAAGAAGTTCAGCCGGTGACCGCCGGCGGCCACGGCGCGCTCGTCGACGAGATCGACCATCGGCCGCACCTCGTCGTAGACCTCGATGAGGCGTTCGGGCTCGATCGGCTCGCCGCCGATGGTGATCCGCTCGCGGAACGAGTGCAGGTGCGGTGACGTGAAGCGTCCGGTCGTCAGGCCCAGGGCGGTCAGCAGCGAGTCGATCATCCGGGTCGTCGACGTCTTGCCGTTGGTGCCGGTCAGGTGGATGACGGGGTAGGCGCGCTGCGGGTCGCCGAGGAGGTCCATCACCTGCTGGATGGTGTCGAGCGTGGGGTCGACGTCGGACTCGGGAGTGCGGGAGAGGATCTCCTGCTCGACGTCCAGCAGCCGTCGGAGGGTGTCGGGGTCCGGGGTGCTGAGACCGCTCGGGCGTTTGCGGGGCGGGGTGTCGCTCATCCGGCGGCCACCGGCCTCGCCATCCAGATACTGTCCGGCAGCCCGCCGGACCCGGTTCGCGATCGACCTCGACGAAGCCCTTGTGGGCGTAGAAGTCCCGGGCTCCGTCGTTGCCGTCGATGTAGGCCAGCCGGATCTCGGGGTAGATGCCTCGGGCTCCTTCGACCACCGCCTCGAGCAGCCGTGCGCCGATGCCCTCCCGCTGATGCTCGGGCAGGACGTAGAGCTTCCACAGCACCAGTCCCCCTTCCCCGGCCTCGCCGTGAGCCCGGTATGGTCCGGCGCTCGCGACGCCGACGACCTGCCCGTCGACCTCGGCGACCGTCATCCGGCCCGCCTGGATCGCCGGCAGCGTCGACTCGGCACTCCACCACTTGGCCAGACCCATCGCGACGTAGTCGGAGCCGGCGATCGGCTCGTAGGTCGCCGGCCACGTGCGGTGGCCCACCGTCAGGATGGCGTCGAGGTCGTCCTCGACGGCCCGGCGGACCAGGACGTTCACCACGGTCGGCATCAGACCTTCCTCACCAGAATCCGAGCCGGATGGCCGTCGCCGACGGTGACGTCGGTGGCGCCGCCCCCGGCGGGCAGGTCGTCGAGGGTCGGCGACGAGCCGAACTGGGTGGCCAGGGTCTCGTGGACCAGGTGGTCGCGGTGGACGACGGTCGCGTCGAACACCGCCTGGTCACCGGTCACCGTCAGGGAGATCCGGTCGCTCACGTGCAGACCGGCGTCGCGCCGGGCCTGCTGGACGGCCCGGACCAGGTCGTTGGCCAGTCCCTCCTGCGCCAGCTCCGCCGTGACCGCCGTGTCGAGCACGACGACGCCTCCTCCGGGCAGGGCCGCGGAGTGCTGGTCCCGCTTGGCCTCCTGGTAGTCCTGTTCGAGGGCGAACTCACCGGGCTCGAGCCGCATACCGGACGCGTAGACGTCGCCGTGGTCGTCGACGTGCCAGTCGCCAGACTTGCTGGCCCGGATCACGGTCTGGACGTCCCGACCCAGCCGCGGACCGGCCGCGCGGGCGTTGACCACCAGCCGCTGGGTCAGCCCGAAGCCGGCCGCGTCGGCGTCGGCCAGGCCGACGCAGCCGGACCTCCTTGACGTTGACCTCGTCGCGGATGATGTCGGCGAACGGCTCGAGTGCGGCCGGATCCGCCGTCACCACGGTCAACGACGCCAAGGGGAGCCGGGCCCGCAGCTGCCCCGCCTTGCGCAGCGCCGACGCGCTGGAGCACACCTCGCGGGCCCGGTCCATCGACGCCACCAGCGCGTGGTCCTCCGGCAGGTCCTGGTACGACGGCCAGTCGGTCAGGTGCACCGAACGCCCGCCGGTCAGGCTCCGCCAGATCTCCTCGGTGGTGAGCGGCAGCAGCGGCGCGACGACCCGGCATACCGTCTCGAGGGTCGTGTAGAGCGTGTCGAACGCCGCCCGCGCGGACTCGTCCTCGCCGCCCCAGAACCGGTCGCGCGAGCGCCGGATGTACCAGTTGGTGAGGACGTCGAGGAACGACGCGCATGGTGTCGCAGGCGTTCGCGATCTCGTAGGCGTCCATCTGCGACTGCATCGTCGCGGTGAACTCGCGCAGCTTGGCCAGCAGGTAGCGGTCGAGGACGTCGGTGGACGCCGTCGACCACTGCGCCGAGTAGCCCGTCACCACCGCGAGCAGCGTTGGCGTACAACGAGAAGAACGACCACGCGTTCCAGAGCGGGATGAGCACCTGGCGCACCCCGTCGCGGATGCCCTGCTCGGTGACGATGAGGTTGCCGCCGCGCAGGATCGGCGAGGACATGAGGAACCAGCGCATCGCGTCGGCGCCGTCGCGGTCGAAGACCTCCCGTACGTCCGGATAGTTGCGCAGCGACTTGCTCATCTTCTGGCCGTCGGACCCGAGAACGATGCCGTGGGAGACGCACGACGAGAACGCCGGCCGGTCGAACAGCGCCGTGGCGAGGATGTGCAGCGTGTAGAACCAGCCGCGGGTCTGGCCGATGTACTCGACGATGAAGTCGCCCGGGAAGTGGTGCTCGAACCAGTCGGCGTTCTCGAACGGGTAGTGCACCTGCGCGAACGACATCGACCCGGAGTCGAACCACACGTCCATGACGTCCTCGACCCGGCGCATCGTCGACCGGCCGGTCGGGTCGTCGGGGTTCGGCCGGGTCAGCCGGTCGACGTAGGGACGGTGCAGGTCGGTAACGGCTACCCCGAAGTCCTTCTCCAGCTCGGCGAACGAGCCGTAGACGTCGATCCGCGGGTACTGCGGGTCGTCCGACCGCCACACCGGGACGGGACTGCCCCAGAAGCGGTTTCGCGTGATCGACCAGTCCCGGGCGTTCTCCAGCCACCGGCCGAACTGGCCGTGCTTGATGTGCTCGGGCGTCCACGAGATCTCCTCGTTGAGCTCGAGCATCCGCTGCTTGATCTTGGTGACCTCGACGAACCAGCTCGAGACCGCCATGTAGATCAACGGCTCGCGGCAGCGCCAGCAGTGCGGGTATGCGTGGTCGTAGGTCTCGCGCCGCAGCAGGACGGTGCCGGCGGTCACCGCACCGTGGTCGCCCTGCCCCCGGGTCCGCGCCTTGAGGTGGTCGATGATCGGCAGGTTGGCGTCGAAGACCAGCAGGCCCTCGTAGTCGGTGACCGGGTAGGTGAACCGCCCGTCGGGACCGACCGGCACGACCGGCTCGATGCCGGCGGCGTCGGTGACGACCTTGTCCTCCTCACCGAATGCGCCTGCGGTGTGGACCAGCCCGGTGCCGTCCTCGGTCGTGACGAACTCGGCAGGGAACACGTGGTGGGCCTTGGCGTGGCCCACGTAGTAGTCGAACGGCGGCATGAACTTCCGGCCCAGCAGGTCGGTGCCCTTCAGGCGCTCGACGACGTGCTCCTGCGGGTCGTCGTCGTCGGGGAAGAGGTCCTTGGCGTATGCGCCGAGCCGCGCCTCGCCGATGACGTAGCGCTCGGGAGTGCCGGTGACGTGCCGACTCGACGACGACGTAGTCGATGTCGGGGCCGACCATGATTCCGAGGTTGGCCGGGAGGGTCCACGGCGTGGTGGTCCAGACCAGGGCGAGCTCGCCGGTCTCCAGGCGCAGGCCGACGGTGACGGCCGGGTCTTGCCGGTTCTGGTAGACGTCGTCGTCCATCCGCAGCTCGTGCGTGGACAGCGGCGTCTGGTCGTTCCAGCAGTAGGGCAGCACCCGGAAGCCCTCGTAGACCAGGCCCTTGTCGTAGAGCTGCTTGAACGCCCAGATCACCGACTCCATGTAGTCGGGGTCGAGCGTCTTGTAGTCGTGGTCGAAGTCGACCCACCGAGCCTGCCGCGTGACGTAGGCCGCGCCACTCGTCGGTGTAGCGCAGCACCGACTCACGGCACTTGGCGTTGAACGTCTCGATGCCGACCTCGAGGATCTCCTCCTTGGTCTTGATCCCGAGCTGGCTCATCGCCTCGAGCTCGGCGGGAAGACCGTGGGTGTCCCAGCCGAACCGGCGCTCGACGCGCCGCCCGCGCATGGTCTGGTAGCGCGGGACGACGTCCTTGACGTAGCCGGTGAGCAGGTGGCCGTAGTGCGGCAGGCCGTTGGCGAACGGCGGCCCGTCGTAGAAGACGAACTCGTTGGCGCCGTTCTCACCGGCCGCACGGTTCTCGACCGACGCGACGAAGGTCCCGTCCTCGTCCCAGTACTTCAGCACCCGCTCCTCGATCTCGGGGAAGCGCGGGCTGGAGGGGACGTGCGGGTAGGGCGACTGCTCGGTCATCTTCAGGGTCGCTCCTGCGGTTCGGTATGCGGGTGGTCTGATCGTTCGTGATTGACCGAGGACGACGCCACCTCCCGGTGCCGCCGCGGTGCCACCCCGCTTGCCGCACACCGTCCCGGGAAGCCCGGGGCTCGCATACGACCGCTCTTGTGAAAGGCGGTGACGGGCCCACCCGTCCGGTTCTACTGAGAGCGCACGCGCTCTGTTCTTCCGGAGGCTCGCCGCTGATGACGGCTCGAACGCCTGTGAGGACGAGTCTAGCGGGACCGGCCCGACGGCCTCGACCGACATAGTGTGCGGGGATGCGGACGCTCACCGACCCGGATGTGGCCGCGACGTACGCGGTGGACTCCTCGCTGGGCGCGGTCGCGCCGGCGTCGTTCGAGGTGGTGCGGGCCCGCGACCGGGCCGACGTCGTCGAGGTCCTGCGCGAGGCCGCGGCGACCCACCGGCCGGTGGTGCCCGCAGGGCGCCCGGACCGGGCTGGCCGGGCGGAGCGGTCGCGACCGACGGCTCGCTCGTGCTCAACGTCGAGGGGCTGAACCGGATCGACGGAGCTCGACGACCTGGAGCGCTTCGCGGTGGTCGGTCCCGGCGTCGTCAACGCGTCGCTCAAGGCGGCCGCGGCCGGCGTCGGGCTCGCTTACCCACCGGACCCGGCGTCGTCCGCCAGCTGCACGATCGGCGGCAACGTCGCCACCAACGCCGGCGGGCTGTGCTGCGTGAAGTACGGCGTGACGGCCGACTACGTGCGCGGCCTCGAGGTCGTGCTGCCCGGCGGCGCGGTGATGCGCACCGGGCGCCGGACCGCCAAGGGCGTGGCCGGGTTCGACCTCACCGGGCTGTTCGTGGGCTCCGAGGGGCTGCTCGGCGTCGTGACGTCGGTCGTCGTCCGGCTGGTGCCGGCACCGGACCCGCCGCTGACGGCGCTCGCGACGTTCGGGACGCTGGAGTCGGCAGCGGCCGGCGTCCTGGCGCTGCGAGCTGAACGGCCCGGGCCGTCGCTCATCGAGGTGCTCGACGAGCCGACCATCGAGGCGGTGCAGCGGCTCGCGGACTACGGGTTCCCCGCGGGGTGCGCCGGCGCGGTGATCGTCCAGTCCGACCGGCCCGGGCGGTGCGGCCGAGGACGTGCAGCGGTATGCGTCCGTGCTCGCCGACGCCGGGGCCCTGGAGGTAGCGGTGGCCGACGACGCGCAGGAGGCGGAGGCGCTGATGGCCGGGCGGCGGGCGCTGCACGCGGCCCTGGAGCTCAAGGGCCCGCACTTCACCGAGGACGTGTGCGTCCCGGTTCGCCGCCTGGCCGACCTGATCCGGACGGGGCACCGGCTGGGCGCGGAGCACGGCGTCGACGTCACGCTGTCCGGCCACGGTGGGGACGGCAACCTCCACCCGTGCTTCTTCTTCACGCTGGACGACCCGGACAGCCGCCGGCGCGCCGAGGCGGCGTTCGACGGGCTGGTGCGGGAGGCCCTCGCCATGGGCGGCACGATCACCGGCGAGCACGGCGTCGGCTCGCTCAAGGCGAAATGGCTGCCCGCTCGAGCTGGGCGAGGCCGAGATGGCCCGGCAGCGAGCGGTCAAGGCGGTCTTCGACCCGCTCGGGATCATGAACCCGGGCAAGGTCCTCTGAGCGTCCCGCGGCCTGCTGGTAGAAACGGGCCATGAGCGAGACCGAGACCGCCGCCGGCTGGCTGACCCGCGAGCAGCTGCGGGACGCCCGGGAACGGCTGCCGATCGTCTACGTGTCGGTGGTTCCGGTCCGGGTCGACGAGCGCGGCGTCGTGACGACGATCGGGCTGCTGCTGCGGGCCTCCTCGGAGGGGACCATAGACCGCGAGCTCGTGTCGGGCCGGGTGCTCTACCACGAGCGGATCCGCGACGCGCTGATCCGGCACGTCGAGAAGGACCTCGGTCCGCTGTCGATGCCGCGGATCCCGTTGTCGCCCGCAGCCGTTCACCGTGGCGGAGTACTTCCCGACGCCGGGCGTCACGCCGTTCCACGATCCGCGGCAGCACGCCGTCGCTCTGGCGTTCGTCGTGCCGGTCGATGGGCGACTGCTCGCCGCAGCAGGATGCGCTCGACCTCGCGTGGGTCACTCCCGACGAGGCCGCGGCGTTGGCGGCGCTCGGCGAGATGGACGGCGGCCACGGCGTGCTGCTGCGTCAGGCCCTCGCCCACGTGGGTCACCCGGTCTGACGGTGAGCCGCGGCTACTCGCGCTCGCCGGCGGGCCCCCGCCAGTCGTAGTCGACGCCCGCTCCCTCGTAGAACGAGCCGAGGATGCTGTTGGCCTGGTAGAAGCGGTAGCCGGGGTTGAACTCGCTGCGGGCGTCCGGCTCAACGCCGGGGGCGGTCTTGATCAGGCCGACCTTGAGCCCGTTCTTCCAGGCCCGGCCCAGCACGAACCACGGAACCCCCCACCCGTGCCGGTCCGTGCCGTCCCACCGGCTCTCCGCAAGGACGGCCACGTGGGCGGACGGCATGAGGCAGGGGCCGGCGACCCAGTCGCCCACGATGCCGACCATGCCGCCGATGAGCGTGCTCTGAGCCCGCTCGATCTCGACCTGCGGCGCGGGAAAGGTGTACCAGTCGCGCCGGGTTCGCCCGACGGTGGCGAAGTCCAGGCCTCGTGAGCGGTACTGCCGGATCGTGGCCGGCAGCCGGGTCTCGACGAACCTCACCTTGTCGCTCTCGAAGTAGAAGACGTGGGTCCCGCGCTCCGCCGCCGCTCGGAACGCCGACTCCATCTGGCCCCGCAGGTGGCGACCCGGCTGCTCGACGTGGTGGCCCATGGCGCGCAGCCGCTCGACGAACTGCGCGGACGAGCCGCCGTCACCGACGCAGGCGGAGTAGCCCTGGTCGGCGAGGCTCTGCATCGCCCGCAGCATCGGACCGCCGTTGTCGCGCCGCTCGAGGGTGATGGTGGCGACCGTCACTCGCATACGCACCGGCTTGTGCTCGTGGTCATCGCGCGAACTCCCCGCAGTTGAGGTGGACCACCGTGTTGGTGAGGGTGCCCTCGTTCACATAGAGCACGTAGTGCAGGAGCCGGCTCACCTCGTCGGCCCGAAGGAGCCGGCCCTTCGGGGTGCGCAGCGCCCGCTGGTCCACCGAGTCGAGATCCTGACGCCGTTGCGTCATCCCGCTGTCCATGATGATCGTCGGTGACACGGCGACGAGCTGCTGGCCGGGGGCGCTCAGCCGGCGTCCCTCGACGTAGGCGTCGAGCGCCACCTTGGCGAGGAAGTAGGTCGTGTCGAAGGACCCGCGCGACGACTCGCTGCTGACGACGGCGATCCGGGCGCGCGGGTTGTTCTCCAGGACGTGCTCGCAGATGCGGACGACGCTGGTGAGGTTCACCGCCAGGCTCGCCGCTGTCTCCGCGAAGTGCTGCTGTGACAGTGGTTTCGGGATGAGGAGTCCCGCCGCGAACACGTACCGCTCGACGTCGACGGGGACCGCGGTGACGTCGAACTCCCCCGCCAGGTCGACCCGGACGTCGTCGTCGTTCCGACGGCCGATCGACACCACCTGCTCGTCCGGGACCAGCCTGAGGAGCCCCTGCACGATCGAGGTGCGCGCGCCGGTGACCGCCAAGGTCACGACGGGTTCGTCCGGTCCGGCGCGTCGGCCGCGCTCCGGTCCCGCCGCTTCTCCCGCAGGTAGTCGGCCGACTCCCGCCGCTGGCGCACCATGAACGGCTCCTGGTCGCCGTGGACCTCCACGCGCTCCTGCGCCGGGATGACGGACGGCTCGCGTCGGGTCTCCGTCGGCGTCAACGTCCAGGTGAGGGTCTTGTCCATGGTGTAGATCGGGCGGCTGCGCACCTCGGCGAGGATGCGGGCGGTGTACTCGCCGACCACGGCGAGCACGAAGTAGAGGCCGGCGAAGCCGAACGCGACGATGGTCGTGATGATCAGCTCCCAGGGCGACAGCTTGTCGCTGACGAAGGCGAAGACGCTGAGGGCGAGGGTCACCACGGACACCGCCGCAAAGAAGAGGAACAGCGCCCGGGAGATCCGGACGCCGGCGTCGGTGAAGGAGAAGAACACGTCGAGCCCGAAGCTGAGGCTGGTGGTCGGCCGGTGGCCGGCGGTGCGGTCGGCCGTCGTACTCGAGCTGCAGGTAGCGGTACCCGGTGTAGCGGTAGAGGACCTGGCGGTCCCGGATCCGCTCCCGCTGGTGCAGCATCGAGTCGAGGGCCCGGCGCGACGAGACGCGGAGCCGTTCGTAGGTCAGCGGGGGCTTGATACCCGAGAACCCGTTGCAGACGGCGTAGAACGCGCGTAGCCCCCACCGCAGGTTGCTCGGGGAGGCGGCGACGACGTCGAAGCCGCTGACCGCCGCGTCGAACATCCGGTCCAGGACCTCGAACGGGTAGTCGGTGTAGGTGTCGTCGAACTCGAAGACGAAGTCGCCCATCACCCGGTCCAGCCCGGCGACCATCGCCGCCTCGACGCCGTGGAAGTGGGCCAGCTCGACCAGGCTCAGCGCACAGTGCAGGGACGGAGCCACCTCCTTGACCACCTGCGTCGACCGGTCGGTGCTGGCGTCGTCGACGACGACCACCTCGTAGGCCTCGAACCGCGCGTCGAAGTGCTCGTCCACCCGCGCGAGGAACTGCGGGATGCGCGCCTCGGCGTTCCGGCAGCGGATGACGACGGAGACGAACTTGTGGTTCTTCATAGGGCCTCGTCCAGGTCGTAGATGGTGGCGACCTTCCCCGACAGGACCGAGGTCAGCCAAGGCTCGGCGCTGTGCTGGATGATCATCGTCGGGCGGGCGTCGTCTACCTCGCTCGTCTTGAGCACGGTCTTGACCGCATACAGGGACTCCGCATACCGCACGGTGTGCAGGTCGTTGAGGTAGCGCCGGGTCATCTGCGAGACGAACGGCCAGGAGGACGAGGGGGCCTCCGGGCAGAACGAGCAGTTGTCGAGGGCGACGTCGTTGCAGACGGGGTTGCGCGCCTGACAGCTGAAGCGCGGGGTGGCGTCGTGGCTGACGCGGTGCGGCGTGAAACCGACCGAGGTGAGGGAGTGGAAGCCCGAGAGCCCGTAGGGCATCAGCGAGAAGTACTCACCGTCCATGATGGTGAGCCCGACGCCGCGCAGCGCCTCGCTCACCGTGGTGAGGGTGATCTCGCAGAGCTCGTACTTGAGGGACAGCGGCGGCTCGCCCAGCAGGCCGAGCACCTGGTTGGTCCCGGCGTACGAGGCGTTGAGGATCCCGTCGGCGCGCAGCCGGCGGCCGTCCTCGAGGACGACGGTGAACCCGTCGGCGTCGCGGTCGACATGGGCCATCCGCGCGGGCTGGTACCACGTGACACCGGGAGCGTCGGCGACCTGCGCGGTCATGATGCGGCGCAGCCGCTCGGCGTCGAAGCTGTACTCGTCGGTGCGGTATGCGGACTCGACGGCGCCGCGACGGAACCACTGGTCCGGGTCGACCGGGTCGCACTGCACACCCGCGCGCCGGCAGAACAGCTCGAACCCGTCGGAGCTCATGAACGACTGGGCCTGGGCGATCGCGTAGATCTGGTCGAACCGGGTGTTGAGCGCGTCCGCGAAGTCCTTGACGAACCGGCCGTAGTAGTGCACCGAGGACAGCGCCGTCGTGAGGCTGCGCGGGTAGTGGTAGCCGTTGTGCACTCTCGCCTGGTTGACCTGGCTCGCGCGCATCATCGGTTCGGTGTCCGCGTCGAGGATCGCGACCCGGTGCCCGCGCCGGGCCAGCACGAGGGCGCCGTGCAGCCCGAAGAGGCCGGCGCCGACCACGAGCCGGTCCACGTGGGGAACGGCGTTGCGACGCTCCGGCGGCGCCGACGACTGCCGACGCGTGTCCACGTTGGGCGGGTTCACGGCTTACCTCCGGTTCCCGGCGAGTCTAGGACCGCCGGGGTATGCGGGTGCAAGAGTCCACCAGGGGCTGCCGCCGACGGGTCAGGAGGTCTCGGCCAGCGCGGCGCGTCCGGAACCGAGCACCGTGAGTGGCAGCAGCGTCTTCCCGGTGGGCCCGATCTCGATGTCGGTCCCCAGCTGCGGGCAGACCCCGCAGTCGAAGCACGGCGTCCACCGGCAGTCGTCGACCTCGGTCTCGTCGAGGGCGTCCTGCCAGTCCTCCCAGAGCCACTCCTTGTCCAGGCCCGAGTCGAGGTGGTCCCACGGCAGGACCTCGGCCTGGCCGCGCTCGCGCGTGGTGTACCAGGCGACGTCCACCGGCTCTCCCGCGAGCGCCTCCGCGGCGCACCGCATCCACCGCTCGTAGGAGAAGTGCTCGCTCCACCCGTCGAACCGGCCGCCGTCGCGCCACACGGCCTCGATGACCTTCCCGACCCGGCGGTCGCCCCGCGACAGCAGGCCCTCGACGATCCCGGGCTGGCCGTCGTGGTAGCGGAAGCCGATGGCCGACGCATACCGGCGGTCGCCCCGGATCGCCTCGCGCAGCTTGGCCAGCCGGGCGTCGGTGTCCTCGGCTCCGAGCTGCGCAACCCACTGGAACGGGGTGTGCGGCTTCGGGCACGAACCCGCCGATCGAGACGGTGCACCGGATGTCGCGCCGGCCGCGACACCCGCCGGCCGGTCTCGATCACCCGCTTCGCGAGCTCGGCGATCTGCAGCACGTCCTCATCGGTCTCCGTCGGGAGCCCGCACATGAAGTAGAGCTTCACCTGCCGCCAGCCGGCGCCGTAGGCGGCGGCGACCGTGGCGATGAGGTCCTCCTCGGTCACCATCTTGTTGATGACCTTGCGGATCCGCTCGGAACCGCCCTCGGGCGCGAAGGTCAGCCCGGACCGGCGGCCGTTGCGGGTCAGCTCGTTGGCGAGGTCGATGTTGAACGCGTCGACGCGGGTCGACGGCAGCGACAGCCCGGTCTGGGTGCCCTCGTAGCGGTCGGCCAGCCCCTTGGTGATGTCGGCGATCTCGGAGTGGTCGGCCGACGACAGCGACAGCAGGCCGACCTCCTCGAATCCCGTTGCGGCCAGGCCGCGTTCGACCATCTCGCCGATGCCGGTGATCGACCGCTCCCGCACCGGACGGGTGATCATGCCGGCCTGGCAGAACCGGCAGCCGCGGGTGCAGCCGCGGAAGATCTCGACCGACATCCGCTCGTGCACCGACTCGGCCAGCGGGACGAGCGGCTGCTTCGGGTAGGGCCACGCGTCGAGGTCCATCACGGTGTGCTTGGAGACCCGCCACGGGCACGCCGTGGAGCGCCGGCCTGGGGGCGACGCGCTGGATCCGGCCGTCGGGGAGGTAGTCGACGTCGTAGAACGCCGGCACGTAGACCCCGCCGGTGCGGGCCAGCCGCAGCAGCAGCTCGTCGCGACCGCCCGGCCGCCCCGCCGCCTTCCAGTCGCGGACGAGGTCGGTGATCGTCGAGCACGGCCTGCTCGCCGTCACCGATCACGGCCGCGTCGACGAAGTCGGCGATCGGCTCGGGGTTGAACGCCGCGTGGCCGCCGGCGATGACCAGCGGGTCGTCCTCGGAACGGTCCGCGCGCGTGCAGGGGGATGCCCGGCGAGGTCGAGCGCGGTGAGCAGGTTCGTGTAGCCCAGCTCGGTCGAGAACGAGACGCCGAGCACGTCGAAGTCGCCGAGCGCGCGATGGCTGTCGACGGTGAACTGCGGCACGCCGTGACTCGCGCATGCAGCGCCTCGAGGTCGGGCCACACCGCATACGTCCGCTCGGCGAGGGCGTCGGGGCGCTCGTTGAGGACCTCGTAGAGGATCATGACGCCCTGGTTGGGGACGCCGACCTCGTAGGCGTCGGGGTACATCAGCGCCCAGCGCACGGTCTGCTCGTCCCCGGACGCCGCAACCCGCCGCAGTTCCAGTCCTTGACGGTGGAGTTGAGCTCGCCGCCGACGTACTGGATCGGCTTGCCCGACCTGCTCGAGCAACGGCTCGAGGGCGGCCCAGATCGAGGCCCCGCGGGTCGTGGTCTGCGGCATCGGGCCAGTCTAGGAGCGCCGAGGGCCGGCGCCCGACATCCGCGTCAGACGCTGGCCACCGTCTCCACGACATGGGAGCGAACCGTCGGCCGTTCCCACAGGCGCGCTGTCCACCACAGGCTGAACACGGACGTCGCGGCGAGGACCACCGCGAGGACCACGGAGTACCACCACGGGAAGAGCCGCCCCACCACCGAGAAGACCAGCCCGGTGAGGGTCGCGGCGACCGCGAGACGGGCCGAGTAGCCGACCATCACCAGCGGCGGCGCGGGCGTCGCCCGCACGCTGCGCAGGTCGACGCTGAACGGCCGGCGGACCGACCAGCGCAGTCCGGAGGCGACGGTCCGCAGCGCGATCACCCCGGTCGCGCCGACGGCGGCGCTGAGCTCGGCCAGCGTCGGTGCGCCGGCCCGCCAGCCACAGATGAGCAGGGTCGCCACCGAGGCCACGGTGAGCACCTCGACGAGCACCCACGCCCGCGCGAGGAGGACGGTGCGGGGCGCGACCGGGAGGCTCTCGCGCCACACGGCCCCGCGGGCGTCCAGCGCCCACGCGTTGACGCCGAACAGCAACGCCCCACCCGATGCGACGAGGCCGGGGAGCACCGGAACCATGAGCCAGTCCAGCCGGCCGGCGAACGCGACCACCACGGGCAGCAGGCTGAGCAGCACGAGACCCCGGCGCAACGGCGCCGACCGCCAGACGCTGCCGCGGTCGACGCCCACCAGGGCTCGCAGGACGCTGCGCGGAAAGGCGCGCGGCGCATACCGGCGGGTCTCGACCCGGGCCTGCGTCGTGGCCGGGCGCCGCCACGTCAGCCGGGCGGCACGGACCCCGAGCAGCGCCACGCCGACGGTCGCCGCGAAAAGGACGAGGCAGCCGAACGCCCAACGCCCCCAGTCGCCGTCGGCGCCGAGCTGGGGCAACGACGATGCCCAGGCCGCCGGGGTCCGGGACGCGGTCGCTTGCACCTGTCCGGTGGTGACCACCACCACGACGGCGGCGCCGACGACGGCCGCCGCGGTGCGCACGACCAACTCGCCCCGAGGCCCGCGGCGGACGTACTCCACCACCCACGCAGCCACTGGACACCGACGGTGGCCGCCGCCAGCCACAGCAGCACCGGCACGACCGCCGCCCACGTGTGGCCGCCTCGGGCGAGGACAATGACGCCGGCCAGGAGCGTCCAGGCCTGGAGCAGCCAGGCGAGGTTGAGCGGAGCGAGCAGGAGCGCGGCCAGGTGGTCGGTGGTCGGTCCGAGCGGGTATGCGGCGGCCTGGTCGGCGGGGAGGGCCTCGCGGCCACCACCGCCGAAGAGCACCGCGGCCGCGGAGGTCACGACGAAGGCCAGGAAGCCCAGCGGCAGGTAGTGGCGAACCCGCTCGACCACCTCGGGAGCGAGCCCGAGCTTCGACGGGACGGTGACCGAGACCACGGTAAGCGCGAGGAGGAGGGCCACGCCGACGGCGAGGGCTACCCGGGCCCTGGTGCGCAGCCCTCGCGCCCGGAGGCCCAGCACCAGGAGGAGCGACTCCGCCGGTCCCGGCGGGTGACGGCGGTCAGCCGAGGAGCGCCCGGTAGGCACGCGCGCCTCCCTCGCCCGACATCTCGTCGGCGTCGACGTTGGCGACCGCGAGGCCGCCCCGCAGGACGACCGCGTGGTCGCAGGCCTGGACGGCCAGGTCGCGCAAGTGCGTGGAGAGGATGACCGCAGCTCCCCGGGCGCGGGCGTCGGCCACGGCCTCCAGGGTGGCGTCCACGCCGGTGGGGTCGACGCCGTCGAACGGCTCGTCCAGCAGCAGCACGGGCGGTTCGTGGAACACCGCGAGGACCACGGACATCCGCCGGCCCATGCCGTGGCTGAAGCCGGCGGTCACCCGGTGGGCCTCACCACCCAAGTCGAACCGGTCGAGCAGCGTGCGGGCTCGCGGCTCCCAGCCCCGGAGCCCGCGCAGGCGAGCGCTCAGCTGCAAGTGCTCCCAGGGAGTCGCCCGCGGGATAAGGCCGCCGACGTCGGGGCAGTAGCCGCTGCGGCGCTTGGCCTCGAGCGGCTCGGCCGCGACGTCGACCCCGTCCACCTGCGCCAACCCGCCGGACGGCGGCACGACACCGGCCAGCACCCGCATCGTCGTGGACTTGCCGGCCCCGTTGCGGCCCAGCAGCGCCGTGGCTCCACCGGGCCGCACCTCGAACGACAAGCCCGCGACGGCGACCACCGAGCCGAAGCTCACCATGAGGTCCGCGACCCGCACCACCGCCGTCACGGGGAAAGTGTGCAACAGGCATACGAGCTCGTGGTCCGGTATGCCGCTGCGCGCCTCAGCGGTAGGGAAGGGTGGCCGAACGGCCGCTCGGTATGCCGGTGGCCGCCTCAGCGGTAGAGCTGGTCGATCTCCCGCCCGTACCGCTCGACGACGATCTTGCGGCGCAGCTTCAGGCTCGGGGTGAGCTCGCCCTCGTCGACGGTGAGGTCCCGGTCGAGGACGGTGAACCGCTTGATCGTCTCCCACCGGTTCAGGCCGCGGTTCAGCTCGTCGACGAAGCCCTGAACCATCACGCGCGCCGGCTCGGAGGTGACGATCTCGGCATACTCCCGGCCGGCCAGTCCGTTGGCCCCGGCCCACGGCGTAACCGCCTCGGGGTCGAGCGTCACCAGCGCCGAGGCGTAGTTGCGGCCGTCGCCGATGACGACGAACTGGCTGACGTAGGGGCAGATCCCCTTGAACATCGTCTCGATGACCGAGGGGGCGACGTACTTCCCGCCGGAGGTCTTGAACAGGTCCTTCTTGCGGTCGGTGATTGTGACGAAGCCGCGCTCGTCGACCGAGCCGATGTCGCCGGTGTGGAACCAGCCGTCCTCGGTGAGCACCTCGGCGGTGGCGTCGGGGCGGTTGTGGTAGCCGCGCATGACGCCGGGGCCCTTGACCAGCAGCTCGCCGTCCTCCGCGGTGCGCACCTGCGTGCCGGGCAGGGGCCAGCCGACAGTGCCGAACGTGTAGCGGCCGACCCGGGGCCGGTTCACACAGGTGGCCGCACTGGTCTCGGTCAGGCCGTAGCCCTCGATGATGAGCAGACCCACCGACGAGAACCACCGCGCCACGTCGGGGTTCAACGCTGCGGACCCGGAGATGAAGAACTTGACCCGGCCGCCGAAGCGCTCGCGAACCTTGGACAGGACGAGCCGGTCGGCCAGCGCGTGCTGGAGGGACAGCAGGCCGGTGGGCTGGTGGCCCTGCTCGCGCATCGCGGCCACCTGGGCGCCGACGCCGAGGGCCCAGTCGATGAGCTTCTTCTTGGCGCCGGTCTCGTGCTCGAACATCATGCCGATCCGCGCGTACGCCTTCTCGAAGATGCGCGGCGCCGCGCCCATGAAGGTGGGCTTGAACACGGCGAGGTTGTCGACGATCTTGTCGATCCGCCCGTCGACCGCCGTGGAGAAGCCCATCTGCAGCGGCAGGATGAGCAGGATCTTGCCGAAGACGTGCGAGAGCGGCAGCCAGAGGAACTGCAGGTCGTTCTCGTCCAACAGCGAGACGGAGTCGACGCCCGCTCCCTCGTAGACCAGGGCGTCGTGGGTGAGCAGCACACCCTTGGGTCGGCCGGTCGTGCCCGAGGTGTAGATGATGACGGCGAGGTGCTCCGGGGTCAGCGCCTCGACGCGCTCGTCGAGGACGGCAGGTTCGTCGGCGAGGCGCTGGCCGCCCAGCTCGGCCAGCCGGTCGGCCGTGATGACCCAGCCGTCCGTGCCGCCTTCTTCCTCGTCGGCGCTGCCGTCGAAGGTGACCACCCTCACGAGCTCGGGCAGCTCGGCCCGGTGGTCACGCAGCTTCTGGACCTGGGCGTCGTTCTCCGCGAAGACCACCCGGCTTCCGGAGTCCGCGACGATGAACGCGACGTCGGCGTCGAGCATGGTCGGGTAGATCGTCGTGGTGGCGCCGCCGGCGGTCATGATGGCCAGGTCGGCGAGCACCCACTCCAGGCGCGTCGTCGAGGCGATGGCGACCCGGTCCTCCAGGCCGACGCCGAGCGCCACGAGCCCGGCGGCCCAAGCGTCGGCGCGTTCACGGGTCTGGTCCCACGTCAGCCGTTCGACCCGCTCGCCACCCTCGACGCTGCTGTCGGGGACGAGGTACTGAAGCGCCTCCCGCGAACCGGACGCCGCCACCCGCTGCCGGAACAGGTGCGCGATGCTCGGCGCGCGACCGTCGATGACCTCCCGGCGGACGACCTCGTCGGCAACGGCCTCTGCTGGCAACCCGGGCTCCTCGGCGCTGGCGGGCGTCGGAACGGCCCCGACGCGGTCCGTGGATCCTCCCAGGGGGCCCTCAGCCGGTGAAGACCTCGTCCGGTTTCGACACCAGACCGTCACGCTGAGGACGTGGTCTCGGGCGACGGGAGACGGCGGTAACCAGCACGCCCAGGAGGAGCAGCAGACCCCCGACCGTCGTGCCGAGGGTGGGCCGCTCGTCGCGGAAGATCCACGCCGTGGCGATCCCGCTCACCGGCACGAGGAGGGTGAACGGCACGACGGTCGCCGTCGGGTAGCGCACCAGCAGGCTGTTCCAGACGCCGTAGCCGAACAGCGAGCAGAGGTATGCGGTGTAGAGCGTCGAGCCGATCGTGACGGCGTCGATGTGGCGGAGTCCGTTGGCGACCGCGGCCGGCCCGTCGACGAGCAGGGACAGGGCGAACAGCGGCACCGGGACCACCAGGCCGGACCACACCGTCATCGACAGTCCGGAGGCGGTGCCGACCCGTCGGGTCACGACGTTGCCGGTGGCCCACGAGAGGGCGCCGGCGAGGCAGAGGACCAGCGCCAGCCAGGGCGTGTCGGCGGTGCGGCCGAAGGCGACCACCGAAAGGCCCACCAGCCCGATGAGGACACCGAGCTGCTGACGCCTGGTGGGGCGCTCGTGCAGCGCGAGCGCTGCTATGACGACCGTGAAGATGACCTGCACCTGGACCACGAGCGAGGCGAGGCCCGGCGGCATACCGAGGTGCAGCGAGAGGTAGAGCAGCCCGAACTGCCCGAGGCTGAGGAACAGGCCGATGAGCAGGATGTCGCGCCAGCGGGCCTGGGGACGCTTCACGACAAAGATCGCCGGCACGAGAACCGCCAGGAAGCGCAGCGCCACGAACGTCAGCGGTGGCATGTCGTGCAGGCCGGCGTCGATGACGACGAAGTTCGCGCCCCAGATGATGGCCACCGCGACGGCAGCGAGAGCGTGGCGGGGCGTCATGGCCCCATCGTGCTCCTTCACGACCGTGAAGCACTAGCGAATGATACTGCGCGTGACGTTGTAGCATCGCTGAATGATTGACCTGGTCGCGCTGCAGTCCCTGCGGGCGGTGCGATCGCACGGCTCGGTGGTCGCGGCGGCCGAGGTGCTGGGCTTCACCCCGTCCGCGGTGTCCCAGCAGATCAAGAAGCTCGAGCGCCAGACCGGCGCCGCGGTGCTGGAGCGTTACGGGCGCGGCGTCCTGCTCACGGACCACGGTGAGCGCTTGGCGGACCAAGGGGCCGACCTGCTGGACCGGATGGAACGGATCGAGTCGGACCTCCACTCCGCCGGGTCGGTCGTGGGTGGCCGGTTCCGGGTGGCGGCGTTCTCCACGGCGGTTCGGGGGCTGGTGGCGCCGGCGCTGTCGTTGGTCGCCGCCGACGGCTACGACCTGGAGCTGAGCCTCGTCGAGCTCGACCCTCCGCTCGGCATGGAGGCGGTCGCGTCCGGCCAGGTCGACGCGGCGCTGGTCCACCAGTGGGGCGACACCCCGCTGGGGCACCCCGACCACGTCGAAGTCGCCGCGATCGGTGTCGACGTCGCCGACATCCTCGTGCCGGTCGGGCACCCGCTCTCCCGTCGGACCTCGGTGACGCCCGCCGACCTCGTGGGCGAGGTGTTCGCCTCCGCTCCCGTCGGCAGCGTCTGCCATGAGTGGCTGACCCGGCTGTTCGGGCCGGTCGGCGGTCCGCCGCGGGTGTCGTTCTGGGCCGCGGAGTGGAGCTCGCACATCGCGCTGGTGAGCCACGGCGCGGCGGTGTCCCTCATTCCACGCCTCGGACGCGAGCTGCTGCCGGAGTCGGTATGCGTGCTGCCGGTCAGCGATCCGGTGCCCACCCGCCAGGTCTCGCTGGCCTGGCGCCGCAGCATGGGCTCCAGCCCGACGATCCGCTACCTGCACGACACCCTGCTGCGACTGGCCCCCGAGCTGGGCCTGCGCCGCAACAAGTGACTGCGGTGGCTGTCGTTGCGGCCGGAACGATCCGTGACGCGCAACGACTCCCATCACCGACAGTTGTTGTGGCGCCCTCGCCCCAGCACGGGCGCCGAACCGAAGTCAGGCGTCAGGACGGGACGATGGTGCTGAGGATCTCCCGGCACTGCGCGACGTCGGCGTTCATCTGGGCCACCAGCGGCTCGATGCCCTCGTAGCGCACCGTCGGGCGCAGCCGCTTGACCAGCTCGTAGCAGATGCGCTCGCCGTAGAGATCGAGGTCCGTCCGGTCGAGCACGTAGCCCTCGACCCGTCGCTCCAGGCCGTCGAAGGTCGGGTTGGTACCGATCGACACGGCACACGGGAGCACCCGGTCGACCGCGTCCTCCGGCAGGTCGAGACGGACCAGCCACCCGGCATACACGCCGTCGGCCGGGACCAGGCCGTCGACGGCGGGTCCGAGGTTCGCCGTGGGGAACCCGAGCTCCCGGCCGCGGTGGTCACCGTGGACGACCGTCCCGCAGACGCCCGGCGGCCGCCCGAGGACGACCGCGGCACCCTCGACGTCGCCCTCCGCGAGCTGGGCGCGGGCCATCGTCGAAGACCAGCGCTGACCGTCACCGAGGTCGGCCAAGACGACGACGTCGAAGTCGTGCCGGGCGCCGAGCTCTCGCAGGGTGTCGACGTTGCCCGAGTTCTTCCAGCCGAAGCGGGTGTCCTGGCCGACGATCACGGCGCCGGCGTGAAGCGCGTCCACGAACACCCGCTCGACGAACTCCTCGGGCGTGAGCCGCGCGAACTCGTGGGTGAACTCCATGACCAGCACGGCGTCCAGCCCCGACCCGGCCAGCAGGCTGAGCCGCTGCGACAGCGAGGTGAGCGGCTCCGGTGCCCGCTCGGGGAAGAGCACGGCCAGCGGGTGCGGCTCGAAGGTCACGGCCACCGAGGTCGCCTCGCGCGCCGTGGCCTGCTCCGCCAGCTGCGCCAGCACGGCGCGGTGGCCGCGGTGCACACCGTCGAAGTTGCCCAGGGTGACAACGGACCGGCCGAGGTCGGCGGGGACCTCCGCGAGTCCGTTCCAGACGTGCACGGGGGACACTCTAGAAGGCACCGGCGCGACCGAAGCCTAGGGTGGCCGCGTGCCCGGGTACCTCGTCCTGCTCGCTCCGTCGAGCAACCGGGTGTATGCGGGTGACGCGCCGGCCATCACGGCCGCCGAGGCCGAGATCGTCGTGTCCGCCGGGGCGCCTGGTGGCTTCCGCTCCGCGAGCCCGACCACGCTCGCGGGTGTCCCCTATCTCGCCGTCGACCTCGCCGACGGCGTCGACCCGAAGGTGCTGGGCCGGCTCGCCGCGACCTACGCGGTCTTCGAGCGGGACGGTGACCTGCTCCGCCCGGTCGAGGCGCCGGACGGGAAGCTCCTCGACGACGACCTGCTCACCATCCCGAAGTACCCCGGCAAGACCAACGAGCAGCTGACCCGGGTGCTGCTCAGCGTGACGCTGGCCGCTGCCGACCTCCCCAGCGACGCGCGCCCCACCGTTCTCGACCCGCTGGCCGGGCGCGGAACGACGCTGAGCTGGGCGCTGACGCTGGGGTACGACGCGGTCGGGGTCGAGGTGGAGCACCGCGAGGTGGAGGCGTACGCCGCGTTCCTCACCACGTGGCTGCGCCGCAAGCGGTTGAAACACCACATCGGGCTCAGGCCCCTGCGGCGGAACGGTCAGCGGCTCGGGGACGTGCTCGAGGCCGAGGTCGGCCGGGACGACCCTCAGTCCCTGGTCCTCTACGCCGCCGACACCCTCGCGACCGCCGACCTGCTGCAGCGCCGGCGGGTCGACGTCGTCGTCACCGACGCCCCCTACGGCGTCGCCCACGGCAGCCGCGGCGCCGGAGCCGGCCGGGGCGGCCGCGACCGCAGCCCGGCCGAGCTGCTCGAGGCCGCCGTGCCCGTATGGAGGTCGGTGCTGCGACCGGGAGGCGCGCTCGGGATCGCCTGGAACACCCACGGCCTGAGCCGGGAGGACCTGACGGCGCTGTGTGCGGGCGCCGGCCTCGAGGTCTGCGACGACGACGCATACCGGCGCTTCGCGCACCGCGTCGACGCCGGCATCCACCGCGACCTGCTGGTCGCCCGCAAGCCCCGCTCGGCTTGAGGAGGTTGACGCAGCGTCGACTGGGTTGACGCTGGCTATAAGCCGCGTCAACCCAGTCGACGCTGCGTCAACCTGCTCAGCCGGGTCGCGAAGACGACGATCGGACGCGCCTCGGGGCCGCGACTCGTCGAGCATCGCGACCAGCGACCCGTCCGGCGCCAGGGCTGCGACGACGGGGTCGCCCTCAACCGCTGCCGGTATGCGTCGACCGTGGCCGACGGCGGCGGTCTCCTCCAGCGGTCAGCCGGTGGACCGCGAACTGCGCGAGGGCGGCCTCGCCCATCGGCACCAGCGGCACCGGCCCGCCCGGTTCGAGAGTGTCCAGCGGCACCGCGTCCGCGATGGCGAACCGCCCCACCCGCGTCCGGCGCAACCCCGTGAGGTGGCCGCCGACCCCGAGCGCCGCGCCGAGGTCGCGGGCGATGGCCCGGACGTAGGTGCCGGAGGACACCTCCACCTCGACGTCGACGTCGAGGCAGGTCCCGGCGGGACGCAGGGCCAGTACGGAGAACCGGCTGACCATCACGGCGCGCGCCGTCAGCTGCACGTCCTCGCCGGAGCGCACCCGCGCGTAGGAGCGCCGGCCGTCGATCTTGATGGCGCTGACCGAGGACGGGACCTGCTGGATGGCGCCGGTCAGCTGCTCGACGGCCGCGGCCAGGTCGGCTCGCGACACGTGCGTCGCGTCGGCCGACGAGACGACCTCGCCTTCCGCGTCGTCGGTGACCGTCGACTCGCCCAACCGGACCGTCGCCGCATACTCCTTGTCGCAGCCGACGAGGAAGGTCAGCAGCTTCGTCGCGCGGCCGACGCCGAGGACCAGCACGCCGGTGGCCATCGGGTCGAGGGTGCCGGCGTGCCCGACGCGGCGGGTGCCGCAGACCCGGCGGATCCGGGCGACGACGTCGTGGGACGTCCAACCCGCTGGCTTGTCGACGAGGAGCAGACCTTCGGGCGGACCGTCAGTCGGCATCCGGCTCGTCGTCGAGGTCGTCGTCGTCGGGCTTCTTGTAGGGGTCGGGGTCGCCGGCGTAGACGGCGCCCTCGCGGGACGCGGGCCAGCTCGGCGTCGGCCGCCCGCGTCGCGACCAGCACGTCTTCCAGGTGCGCGGCCCCTTCGGGGATGCGCGTCCGGGATGAACTCGAGCGTCGGTGTGAGCCGGATGCCGAGCGCTTTGCCGACCGCGGTGCGCAGCCGGCCCTTGGCCGACTCGAGGGCCGCCGCGGAGGCCGCGCGCTCGTCGTCGGACCCGAAGGACGTGTAGAACACCGTCGCGTTCTGGAGGTCGCCGGTCACGCGGACGTCGGTGATCGTCGTGAAGCCGAGCCGCTCGTCCTTGACGCGGTGCTCGAGCGTCTCGGCGACGACCACCTTGATCCGGTCGGCGATCTTGCGGGCGCGTGCTGGGTCGGCCATGGCACCAGCCTTTCACTGCTGTCGCGTATGCGTGGAAGCGGCGGCCCGCCCTCGAGAGGACGGGCCGCCGGAGAGTAGCGCCGGGGGTCAGGCCCTCGGCTTCTCGCGCATCTCGAACGTCTGGATCGTGTCGCCGATCTGGAGATCGTTGAACGAGCCCAGGTTGATGCCGCACTCGAAGCCCTCGCGGACCTCGGTGACGTCGTCCTTGAACCGGCGCAGCCCGGCGATCTCGAGGCTCTCCCCGATGACCGTGCCATTGCGCAGGATCCGGGCGCGACCGCCGCGGCGGATCTCGCCCGTTCCGGACGATGGAGCCGGCGATGTTGCCGAACTTGCTCGACCGGAAGATCTCGCGGATCTCCGCCTCACCGAGACGGACCTCCTCGAACTCCGGCTTGAGCATGCCCTTGAGCGCGGCCTCGATCTCCTCGATGGCCTGGTAGATCACCGAGTAGTAGCGGATCTCCACGCCCTCGCGGTCGGCGACGTCGGCGTTGTGGCCCTCGGCCCGGACGTTGAACCCGATGATGATCGCGTCCGACGCCACGGCGAGGTTGATGTTGTTCAGCGTGATCGCGCCGACACCCCGGTCGATGATCCGCAGGTCGACCTCGTCGCCCACGTCGATCTGGAGCAGGGCGTCCTCGAGCGCCTCGACCGAACCCGACGCGTCACCCTTGAGGATGAGGTTGAGGGTCTCGACCTTCCCCGCGGCGAGGGCCTCGTTGAAGTCCTCGAGCGAGATGCGCTTGCGGGCCTTGGCCAGCGAGGCAGCCCGGGAGGCGGCCTCCTTGCGCTCGGCGATCTGACGCGCGGTCCGGTCGTCGGGCGCCACGAGGAACGTGTCGCCGGCGCCGGGCACCGAGGTCAGACCGAGCACCAGCACCGGTCGCGACGGCGTCGCCTCGGTGAGGGTGTTGCCGTACTCGTCGAGCATCGCGCGGACGCGGCCGAAGCCGGAGCCCGCCACGATCGCGTCGCCGACGTGCAGCGTGCCGGACTGGACCAGCACCGTGGCCACCGGGCCGCGACCCTTGTCGAGGTGGGTCTCGATCGCCACACCGCGCGCGTCCTTGTCGGGGTTGGCCCGCAGGTCGAGCGCCGCGTCTGCGGTCAGCAGGACCGCCTCCAGGAGGGAGTCGATGTTCTCACCGGTCCGGGCGGACACGTTGACGAACATCGTCTCGCCGCCGTACTCCTCCGCCACGAGGTTGTACTCGGTGAGCTGCTGGCGGACCTTGTCGGGGTTCGCCCCCTCCTTGTCGATCTTGTTGACCGCCACGACGATCGGCACGTCGGCCGCCTGCGCGTGGTTGAGCGCCTCGATGGTCTGCGGCATCACGCCGTCGTCGGCCGCCACCACGAGGATCGCGATGTCGGTGACCTTGGCACCACGGGCCCGCATCGCGGTGAACGCCTCGTGACCCGGGGTGTCGATGAAGGTGATCTGCCGTTCCTGGTCTTCCAGGTGCGGTGCCGACCTGGTATGCGCCGATGTGCTGGGTGATGCCGCCGGCCTCGCCCTCGGCCACCTTCGCCTGCCGGATCGCGTCCAGCAGCCTGGTCTTTCCGTGGTCGACGTGGCCCATGACCGTCACGACGGGCGGACGCGCGACGAGGTCGTCGTCGCCCTCCGCCTCCAGCTCGGCCTCGAGGTCGATGTTGAACTGCTCGAGCAGCTCGCGCTCCTCGTCCTCCGGGGACACGACCTCGACGGCGTAGCCGAGCTCGGCACCGAGCAGACGGAAGGTGTCCTCGTCGAGCGACTGCGTCGCGGTCGCCATCTCACCGAGGTGGAACAGCACCGTGACGAGCGACGCCGGGCTGGCGTTGATCTTGTCGGCGAAGTCGGTCAGCGAGGCACCGCGGCGCATCCGCACGACCTGCGAGCCGTCCCCACGGGGGACCTGCACGCCGCCGATCGTCGGAGCCTGCATCTGCTCGAACTCCTGGCGCTTCGCCCGCTTGGACTTGCGTCCGCGGACCGGACGACCACCGCCGCGACCGAAGGCACCGGGCGCCGCACCGCGGCCGCCGCCACCGGGACGGCCGCCGCCGCCGGGCGGCCACCGAAGCCGCCGCCACCGCCGCCAGGCCCACCGGGTCCACCCGGACGACCCGGAGCACCGGGACGGCCACCGGGACCACCGGGACGGGTGCCGGGACGGCCGATCGCGGCGCGGTCGGGCATCATCCCGGGGTTCGGACGCGTACCGCCGGGCCGGGGACCGGCCACACCGCTGCCGCCCGGACGAGGGCCGGCGGCGCCGGGGCCTCCCGGACGGGACTGCGGACGCGGCATGCCCTGGCTCGGGGCGAACGGGTTGTTGCCCGGACGCGGGGAGCCCTCGCGGGCGGCGGCCGGACGGCCCATGCCCTGGCTCGGGGCGAACGGGTTGTTGCCGGGTCGGGGCTGGTTCGGCCGGGGTGCCGGCCTCGGGCTGGCGCCGGGCGCACCACTGGGTGCACCGGAGCCACCGGGGGCGGCGGGGCGGCTGCCGTCACGGGCGACGACGCCCGGGACCGCCGGACGCGGGCCCGGAGCGGCGGGCGCCGCGGTGGACGGCCGGGCGGGAGCCGGGGCCGCGGTAGCGGCCGCAGGCTGGACGGAAGCCGGAGCGGGCGCTGCGGCAGCGGGCGTCTCGACCCGGGCCGGAGCGGGGGTGGACGCAGCAGAAGTGGACGGTGCGGGGGCCGCCGTCGTCGAGCCGGCGGGGGCGGCGGCCGGCGTCGCGCCGGACGGCCGCGCGGTCGACGGCGCGGGCGCCGTCGCGACGGCGGCGGCAGCGCCGCCGTGGCCGTTTCCGTTGCCGTTCGCTGCACCGCGCAGCTCCGGCTGGGAACGACTCCTTGATGGTGCGGACGACCGGCGGCTCGATGGTCGACGATGCCGACCGGACGAACTCGCCCTTGTCCTTGAGATAGGTCAAGAGCGTCTTGCTCTCGACGCCGAGCTCCTTGGCGAGCTCATAGACACGGACCTTGGCCACGTTTCTCCTTCTCGGGTGGTCCGACCCGGAAGGAACTCCCTGGGGTCAGACCTGGTTGTGGGGCTTGCTCATTGCTGAGTGCTCATCGAGTGCTCATCAGCGCGTTCATGTCGTCATGACCCGCCTTCGGTTGGTCTGTCGTGATCAGTGGAATGGGGTGATGCGTTCTGCCGGATCGTCTCGAGGTGGTCGGCCACCCGGCTGACGTCCGGCCCGGCCGGCAACCGCAGGGCCCGGGTGAACGCCTTGCGGCGGACCGCCTGCTCGAAGCACGTCGTGCTCGGGTGCAGCCATGCGCCACGCCCGGGCAACCGGTGCCGCGGATCCGGAGCGAGCACGACGGCACCGTTCATGGTGTTGTCGGGCTCGTCCCTCACCGCGACGACTCGCAGGAGTTCCGACCAGCTATCCCTGCGACGACAACCGACACAGGTGCGTGTGGGCAGCGAGGCGGGGAGTCCAGACCGGTCGGCCACGAACGAGTCTACCCCGCCGCGGCCCGGCTGGACGATCGGCCGGCCATCACGCTCAACGCCTGCACCGTCAGCGGTATGCCCCCGGCTCAGGTCGCCGCGCCGTCGTCGGCGGGCCGGTCGGGGCGGATGTCGATCCGCCAGCCGGTGAGCTTCGCCGCCAGCCGGACGTTCTGGGCCTCTTTGCCGATCGCGAGCGACAGCTGGTAGTCCGGCACCGTCACCCGGGCGGCTCGCGCCTGGGCGTCGACCACCTCGACCGCCTGCACGCGGGCTGGGGACAGGGCCGCGGCCACGAAGGTCGCCGGGTCCGGTCGAGTAGTCGACGATGTCGATCTTCTCGCCGTGCAGCTCGGTCATGACGGCGCGGACCCGAGCGCCCATCGGGCCGATACAGGCGCCCTTGGCGTTGACCCCGGGCACCTTCGCGTGGACCGCGATCTTGGTGCGGTGCCCTGCCTCCCGGGCCAGCGCCGCGATCTCGACGGTCCCGTCGGCGATCTCGGGCACCTCCAGCCGGAACAGGGTGCGGACGAGGTTGGGGTGGGTGCGCGACAGCCCGATCTGCGGGCCGCGCGGGCCCCGCTTCACGCTGACGACGTAGCAGCGCAGCCGGTCGCCGTGGCGGTAGCGCTCGCCGGGCACCTGCTCGGCCAGCGGCAGGACGCCTTCGACGGTGCCGAAGTCGACGAGCACGGTGCGCGGGTCGGAGCTCTGCTGGATGACCCCGGAGACGACGTCACCCTCGCGGCCCTTGAAGTCGCCGAGGATCTGCTCGTCCTCCAGGTCGCGCAGCCGCTGGACGATGACCTGACGCGCGGTCGCCGCGGCCACCCGTCCGAAGCCGTCCGGCGTGTCGTCGAACTCGGGGCCGGGCTCACCGTGTTCCGGTCGCTCCTCGTCCGAACCGGGCAGCAGCTCGCCGTCCTCCCGCGCCCACACGACGACATGGCCGGTCTTGCGATCCAGCTGAACCCGGGCCAGGCGGTAGGAACCGTCGGTGCGGTGGTATGCCACGAGCAGCGCCTGCTCGATCGCGGGGATGAGCACGTCGAGGCTGATGTCCCGCTCGCGTTCGAGGGCCCGTAGGGCCGCGACGTCGATGTCCATCAGCGGTCACCCTCCTCGTCGCTCGAGTGGTCGTCCGGGTGATCGGAGTGGCTGAACTCCACCTGCACCGCACCCGACCGGACCCGCGAGACCGGGACGGTCTGACGCTGGGCCGGCTGCTTGCGTGCCGCCGGCGTCTCGACGGTGACGTCGTTGGGAGTGACAGCGAGGACCCGCCCGGTGACCGACGTCCCGTCCTCCACCGTCAACGCGACGAGCCGGCCGACGTTACGGCGCAGCGCCGCATACCCGAGAAGTGGGCGGCCGACGCCGGGTGAGCTGACCTCGAGGGTGTAGGGCCGCTCGCCCATGAGGTCGAGCCGGTCCAGGCTGTCGCCCACCACCCGGGTGGCGTCGGCGACCTCGTCCAGGCTGAGCGGCTCGACCCGGCTCGAGGTGTCCGCGGGGTCCAGCCGGCTCACGTCACGGTCCACGAGGACCCGGAGCACCCGCCTCGTGCCCGCCGTGGTCACCGTCGCCTCCACCGGGACCAGCGTGAGAGCGGCGAGAGGCGCAGTGAGCGCGGCCGCGATGTCGTCGCCCACGGTGCACCTCCCTGTTCTCGCTGTTCTCGACTCGCGGTCATGGTAGCGAGGACGGCTCGTGGCAGTCCGTCCCGTCCGGCGCCCCGTGCCATGATCGGGCCATGGCCGCGGAGGGGACGAGCCGCGGTTCACTGCTCGCGCGCCGGGACCTGCTCCGCGCAGTCCTCTCCGGAGCAGTGGCGATACCGGTCCTCGCCGCCTGCGACATCCGGCTGGAGGACGACGCTCCCACCATCCCGCTGCTGCAGCGGAAGTCCGCCCCGGACGAGGCGGTGCTCATCGACCTCGTGCGGCGGACCACGGCCCTGGCACAGGACGCCGGCCGGGTCCCCAAAGCCGGCGACGCGATGGCCCGGCTCGCCACCCTGCACCAGACGCAGGCGGACGTCCTGCGGGGGCGGTTGACGACCGCAGGGGTGCCGAGCCACGTCGTCGACGGGACGGCCTCCACGACCGCCTCGAGCCCATCAAGCTCATCCAGCACGGCTCCTTCCCTTGCCGTCAGCGCGCCTCCGCCCGCGTCGGCGAAGGACGTCGCCGCCGCCGAGAACGCCCTCGTCGCCGCGGTGCTGCCGGCGCTGCCGACGGTCACCGCGGTCAACCGGGCCGTCGTCGCCTCGGTCGTCGCCGCGTGCGGTGCCGCCGCCGAGGCCCTGGGCGCCCCCATCGCCTGGCCCCGGGCCGATCCCCTGCCGCCCGCCGCTGCCGTCCCGCTGCTCGACGGCACCCGTTCGGCCGTCTACGCGTTCCAGGTGGTGGCCGCCCAGAGCCAGGGCAGCCTGCGGGCGGCCGCCGTCCGGACGCATACCGACCTCATCGCGCGCGCCACGGAGCTCGCCGGGATGGCCGGGGCCTCGGCCGCGACGGCGCCGCTCGGCTACGCCCTCCCCTTCCCCGTGACCGCACCCGAGGCCGCCTCGCGGCTGGCCGGCCAGGTGCTCACCACGTTGGTCGCCGGAGGGCTTGCCCCTCTGACCACGCTCCCCGAGGGCTCCTCGGCGACGACCACCCTGGTGCGGCTCCTCGTCGGTGCCCAGGGCCTGGGCAGCCCCTGGGGGGTAGCGCCGGTGCCGTTCCCCGGCCAGGCATACCCGTGACCGCCCTGGTTCCCGAGGACTTCCGAGTGCGCGTCGGCGCCTACCCGCTCGACGAGGTCGATCCCACCGCCTGGTACGCGGTCACCGGGCAGGAGTGGCTTCGCCGGCTGCCCCGCCTGTTCGAGGACCTGCTGTCCGAGTGGACGCTGGTCCCCGACGGCGAGGTGCGCTCCGGGTTCGGTGCGGTGGCGGTTCCCGTGCGGTCGCCGGCCGGGCCGGCGGTGCTCAAGGTGACCTGGCCGCACTTCGAGGCGCAGACCGAGCACCTCGGGCTGCGGCACTGGGACGGGCGGGGAGCGGTACGCCTGCTGCGCGCCGACCCGCGCCGGTTCGCGCTGCTGCTGGAGCGCCTCGACGCGAGCACCGACCTGCGCTCGGTCGGTGTCGACGAGGCGTGCGCGGTCATCGGCGACCTCCTGGCGCAGCTGCGGACACCCGCCCTCCCCCAGGTGCCCACCCTGTCGGCGTATGCGGCGCGCCAGCTCGCAGCGCCGGCGCCGGTCGACGTGCTGCCGAGGCGGTTCGTCGAGCAGGGGCGCCGGCTGGCCGCCGACCTGGTGTCGGACCCGGAGGTGGACGCCTGGCTGTTGCATACCGACCTGCACTACGAGAACGTCCTGCGCGGGGCGCGTCAGCCGTGGCTGGCCATCGACCCGAAACCCACGGCCGGCGACCGCGCGTTTGAGGTCGCGCCCGCCTTGTGGAACCGCGCGGACGAGCTGGGCACCGGGTCGTCCGTGCGCTGGAACCTTCGCCGCCGCCTCGAAATCGTCTGCGACCACGCGGGCATCGACGTGGACCGGGCCAAGGCGTGGACCATCGTCCGGGAGGTCGACAACGCGGCCGACCCGGCCGAGGGTCCCGGACGGGCCAGCCTGGCGGTCGCGATCATCAAGGCGATGAACGACTGAGCAGCGCCTCCCGCGCGAGCTGGGGACCCGGCGTACCGGTCAGCCGTCCGCTCAGCTGCACGAGCCCCCGAGCCGGGGCACCGCCCAGGCCCAGGAGCCGGCGCAGGGCCTCGCGGATCTCGGCCGGTGCGGCCGCGTTGGGGTCGAGGACCTCGCCGTAGCCCGCGTCCTCGACGGCCGCGGCGGCCGCGAACTGGTCGGTCGACAGGGGCAGCAGGAGCAGGGGGACGCCGGCGGTGAGCGCCTCGGTGACGCTGTTGTTGCCGCCGTGCGAGACGGTGGCCACCGACCGGCCCAGCAGGGTCACCTGGGGCAGCACCCGCCGGACGAGCCACGTCTCGGGGACGGGTCCGAGCTGCTCGACGTCGGTCGAGCCGCTGGCCAGGGCGACGCGGACGTCGAGCCCGCGCAGCGCCTCGGCCACTCGGCGCGAGGACGTCGCCGCGGACGGACAGGAAGCTGCCCGAGGCTGACGTAGACGACGGGCTGGGTGCTCGAGCCGAGCCACTGCTCCACCTCGGGGTCCGGCGCCTCGCGGCGGACCGCGGAGCCGAGGAACGCGTGCGGCGGCAGCAGCCGGGTGCGCTCGGGCGGATGCAGCTCCTCCGGGTAGTTCAGCAACAACCGGTCCCCCGTCTCGGCGAAGGCGTCGTCGCTGGCGGGCGCGGCCGGGTCCAGCGTGCCGAGCGTCTCGTTCCACCGCTGCGTGAACGCGTCGCGCACCCCGACGCACTGAGCCCACAGGTCCTCGAGCGCCGCCGGGTCGGGATCGAAGGCCCGCGGCCAGACCGGTGGGTAGCCGTAGACCTCGGCGCCGACGGTCAGGGCGGTCGGGTGTCCGAGGACGACGTCGGCGTGGCGGATCCCTGCCGCCACCAGCGCCAGCCGGGCGCTGAAGGCGAGGTGGTCGACGATGACGTGGTCCGGGCGGACCCGGTCGACGACGGCCGTCACCTCCTTCGCGACCGCGCAGCGGGTCCCACAGCAGGTCGTCGCCGCGGGCCGCCGCCTGGAACGCCAAGGTCTCGACGGCGCCGACCCGGGTCGCCGCGAAGAAGCCCCGCAGCGCCTCGTCCTCGCCCGTCGGGCTGGTCCTCGGCGCGGATCACTCCCGGGTTCGACCCGCGGCCGAGCTGCAGCGGCTCGCGCTCGAACCCGAAACCGCGGACGATCTCGTCCGTGGCGGCGCCGGTGGCGACGACCACCCGGTCGCCGGCCTGCCTGCCAGGCGGTCGCCAAGGTGGCCAGCGGGTAGAGGTGCGAGGCGTAGTCCGGGCTGATCACCAGCAGCGTCACGCGTCGACGTCCGTCGTAGATCGTCGCGAGCGCCGCGGCCATGGTCTGCGATGCTGAACCTGTCCCGGACCAACTGCTCCGCCACCGCGGCCCGCTCGCTCGGCGCCGGGTGCGGCACGGCGAGGTCGAGGGCGGCGACGACGGCGCCGGCGAGCGCGGCCGGCACGCGGGTGTCGACGAGGATGCCGGTGACACCGTCCTCGACGTAGGTCGCCGGGCCGCCCTCCCACGGGGCGACGACGACCAGGCCGGAGGCCATGGCCTCGAGGATCGCGATGCCGAACTCCTCCTTGAGACTTGCCGACACGTAGACCCCGCCGGCGGCGCAGCCGACGGTCTCGCCCGGCCGGGCGGCGGCCAGCCAGACGGCCACCGTCGCGTTGGGTCGGTGTCCGGCCAGGAGCAGCCCCGCCTCGGGGCCCTCGCGCGCGACGTCACCAGGGCGTCGATGAGGCCGAGCTGGCCGCGCTCGTCGGCGACTGGGCTGGCCCAGGTCACCACCGACGACGAGCAGGTTGCAGCGTCCGGCGAGCTCGGGGTAACCGAGCCAGGCCTCGACGAGCGTCGCCATGCCCTTCACCGGATGCAGCCGGCCGACGGTGACCGCCAGCGGCAAGGTCGCGTCGTTCGGGCGGCAGGGTCTGGAGCAGGTCGTCCAGCTCGGCCAGCGCCGTCGACGCGTGGCCGGCGGGCGCCTCGCCACCGCGCGCCTCGGCGGCAACGTCGGCGGCGGCGCGGTCGAGCGGCACCGGGTCGATGCCCTCGGGCACCACGCTGACGCGACCGCCCTCCTGATCGAGGTCGACCCCGAGCAGGTCCTTGAGGTTGGCCTCGAGCGCCGGTCGCGGGAACACCACGAGGTGCGCTGCCTGCTGCTGCGATCTCCCGGAGCAGGTGCATACGGAACACGAGGTGCTCGATTTCGTCGGCCGTACCGACGTTCTCGCGGGTCAGCACCCCGTCCGCCTCGCGAGCGGCGACCGAGGCGTGTGGGTCGGGGGCGAGCGTCATGACGACGGGGATGCCGAGGTCGCGCGCCGCCTCCGCGCCAGCCCAGGACCCGACGTCGGCCATCCGCAGGTGCAGCACGTCGACCCGCGCCCGGGCGAGGATCCGCCGCATCGCCCGGCGGGTGGCGACCCGCAGCGGCCACGCCTCGGCCGCCGACACGGGCGGCATTCCAGAACGGCACCGGCAGGTAGTGGTGGCCCGGGCGGTCGACCGCGCCCAGCCCGAGGTCGTCGCCGGCCCGGCCACGGGAGATCGTCACGACTCGCTGCACCGGACCCGAGTCGGCGAGCAGGGCGTCGCCCAGGTGCACCAGCAGTGTCGCGATGCCGCCGGTGTCGCCTTGGCCGGCGCGCAGCAGGCTCCCGTCGACGTCCGCGTGGAGGAAGAGCTGCGCCACCGTCAGCCCCGTGCCCGGCTCACGTTCGGCCGGACCGTACGCGCGGTGCTCGAGGTCGGCACGGGCCAGGCTCGCCACCGCGCCGAGGGGCCCGCCGGTGCGCGCCACCAGGTCGAGGATCGCCGCGGCCTGGTGGTCGCACAGGGTCCGCGATGTCGCCGACCGCGGCGACGGCGGCCGCGCGCACCGCCGGCGGTTCCTCCGGGTCGAGGGCCAGGTCGAGGAGTATGCGCGTGGTCGCCACACCTGGTACCAGCCCCACGGTCTCCACCAGCCGCGCTCGCGGCTCGGCCGGCAGGTCGTCCGCCAGCGCGCGGGCCAGCGCGTCGTGCACCGGGCTGGGGGTCAGGGTCGCGAACGCCTCCAGGGTGGCCTGCGCGACGGTGCCGGCGAATCCGCCGGCCGTCACCAGCCGGACCAGGCCGGGCAGCGCTGCCGGGACCAGCGGACCCGAGCCGAGCGCCCAGGCGGCGTGCTCGCGAAGGAAGGCAGTCTCCTGCGACAGGAGCGCCGCCAGCTCCTCGCGCTCCGCCGGACCCTGTGCGGCCAGGACGTGGACCGTCGCGATAGCGCCCAGCTGGTCGGAACCGTCTGGCGAATCAGCCGTCCCGGGCCACGCTGCAGCCGGCGTGCCGATGGTGCTGATGGCCTCGATCAGCGTCGGCCGCTGCCGGCCCAGCCGGATCAGTGTTGCGTCGATCGCCTCGCTCACACTCACGAGATCGTCCCTTCGGTACTCGAGCGGGCACCGTGGGATGCCACCGTCCTTCTTCGGCCGGAACGGGGCCGACGGATGCGGGGCGTCCCGCATACCGAGTGAGGGTTAGGCCACACGCCCGCGCGCGTTCGCCGCGGCCTCCGCCGACGCATAGTGGGGGCAGCGGTCGCGGGTAGCGGTAGCGCCTCGGGCCGCTGTCCTCCATCTCCGCGACACACCAGGAGCAGTCATGTCCAGCGAAACCCTTACCGACACCACCTCCTTCTCTGACCTCGGCCGCGACATGTGGTCCTACCTCACGGGCAAGGAGGCCACCATCGACTACACGTTCGTCGACATGGCCATCGAGGTGCCTCGGTCGACGGGGCCGGACAGCGCCCGCGCGACATGGAAGCTCAACGGCACCCTGCGCATCACGACGGCCGACAAGGACAACCGCGGGGCGTCCAACGGCTCCCATGGCTGAGCCGCCCCCGCCGGCTCTCCAGCTCGTCGCCGACCTTGCCATCGAGGTCGGCGACGAACGGGGCACGACCACCGCCCGCATCACCAGCGACGACGCCGGTCTCGTGATCGACGTCGCCGACCCGGCCGTCCTGCTGCGCGCCGTCCCGCGGCGCGTCTGGCCCGTCGGTCTCGGCGGCTCGTTCCCGGCGAGCCAGTTCGCCGGCATCCCCGCCCGCGTCACCTCGCGCGGCCGGGACCTTGCCCGGCTCCGGCTGACCGAGACGGGGAGGATCCGTGTCCGCCCCGCTCTCAGCGGTACCCCGGCGCTCGTCGCACTGGTGGTCGCCGACCGCCGCGGGCGCGCCGCCGCGGGCCTGCTGGTGACGGCCGCGGTGGCCGCGGTGGTCTACCTGGTCAGAAGCGGGTCCCGGGCCGGCGAGGTCGCTCGTGGATGCGGGAAGTCGACCGACCGGGACTGAAACTGAAGGATGTCCGGGTTGCAGATCAGGCCCGCCTCGATCTCGACCGCGCGGCTGATGGTCGGGTCCGCGGCCCACGCCGCCGGCCCGCCGAGAACGGTCGCGAGGTGGGGCAGCAGCGCCTCACTGACCTCCCAAGTGGCTGAGTTCCACAGGTAGGACGGGCTGTGGTCCACGCCGTAGTACGCCACGCCGTCACCGACCATGACGATGGGCGTCTCGAACGACGTCGGACGTGCCCACGTGAACGCCATGCCCTCATCGCACGATACGTCCACGATCAGCGTCCCCGGGTCGAGCTTCGGCAGGTCGTCGTCGTCGAGGAACATCATCGGCCGGTTGGGGTCCTGCAGCACGCAGTTCACGATGATGTCGTGAGCGGCCAGGTAGCCGGCGAGGGGTTCCGGACCACTCGCAGTGTGCACCTCGCTGCGACTCGGGTCGCTCGCGTCCAGGCCGAAGCGAAGCAGCCGGGCGGAGTGGATCGGTGACGCGACGGCCGCCACCTCCCGGTGCGTAAGCACGTCGACGTCGCGCACCCCCAGGGCGCCCAGGGCCGTCACAGCGCCCCGTGCGGTCGCGCCGAAGCCGATGACCGCCGCACGAAGCTTCCGCCCGTAGGCCCCGGTCGACCCGACGAGGGAGAGCGCGTGCAGCACGGAGGCGTACCCGGCCAGCTCGTTGTTCTTGTGGAGCACGTGCAGGCTGAACGCCCCGTCCGCCGTCCAGTGGTTCATCGCCTCGAACGCGATGACGGTCAGCCGCCGGTCGATCGCCTGCTGGGTGATCTCCACGTCCTGCACACAGTGAGGCCAACCCCACAGCACCTGTCCGTCATGCATCTCGGCCAGGTCCTGAGGGAGTGGTTTGGGGAGCAGGACGACATCCGAGTCGGCCAGCAACCGGTCACGGTCGCGCAGTCCTCCGACCAGGGGCCGCAGCTGGTCGTCGGACACACCGAAGCGCTCGCCGTAGCCGGTCTCGAGGAACATCCGGCCGCGAAGCTCGTGGTCGATGCGCTCCACGTGCCGAGGGTGGATAGCGAGTCGCCGCTCATCGGCCTTTCGCGACGTCGCGACGACTCCGACGGTCAGCTGCACCACGGACGCCCCTTCGGTCGAACGCCATTTCTAGCACAGCGGTTCGGGCCGCTGCGGTCATCCGGCGGTCACCTGGTGCCGTCGGGTGACGCGGCTGGCAGGCTGAGGTCATGGCGAACCGCCTGGCCGCCGCGACCAGCCCCTACCTACTGCAGCACCGCGACAACCCCGTCGACTGGTGGGAGTGGGAGCCGGCGGCGTTCGCTGAGGCGGCCGAGCGCGACGTGCCGGTGTTCCTCTCGGTCGGCTACTCGGCCTGTCACTGGTGCCACGTCATGGCGCACCAGTCCTTCGAGGACGACGAGGTGGCCCGCGTCCTCAACGGGGGCTACGTCTGCGTGAAGGTCGACCGCGAGGAGCGCCCGGACGTCGACGCCGTCTACATGGCCGCGACCCAGGCCTTGACCGGCCAGGGCGGCTGGCCGATGACCGTCCTCATGACGCCGGAGCGCGAGCCGTTCTTCTGCGGCACCTACTTCCCGAAGGCCCAGCTGCTGCAGGTGCTCGACGCGATCTCCGACGCGTGGCGGTCCCGGCGCGAGGAGGTGCTGGCCAGCAGCACCCACATCGTCGGAGCGCTGCGCCAGTCGACGGCTCCTCCGCCACACGCGCTCACCACCGGCCACCTCGACGCCGCGGCGGCGGCCCTGCGGCCCCAGTTCGACTCCGCCAGAGGGGGATTCGGCCGCGCGCCGAAGTTCCCGCCGTCGCTCACCCTGGAGTTCCTGCTGCGCCACCACGGCCGCACCGGTGACGCCGGCGCGCTCGAGATGGTCGACGCCACGTGCACGGCGATGGCCCGCGGCGGCATCTACGACCAGCTGGCCGGCGGGTTCGCCCGCTACTCCGTCGACGTCGCCTGGGTCGTCCCCCACTTCGAGAAGATGCTCTACGACAACGCGCTGCTCACGCGGGTCTACGCGCACTGGTGCACGCTCGACCGGTTCACCACTCGCCGAGCGGATCGCCCGGGAGACAGCGGATTTCATGCTCCGCGACCTCGGTATGCGAGAAGGCGGCTTCGCCAGCGCACTCGACGCCGACGCGGCGGGGGTCGAGGGCCTCACGTACGCGTGGAGCCGGCCCCAGCTCGCCGCGGTGCTCGGGCGCCGACGACGCCGAGCGGGCCGCCGACCTGCTCCGGGTCACCGCCGACGGGACGTTCGAGGACGGCCTGTCCACCCTCCAGCTGCCGGTCGACCCGGACGACCTCGACTGGTGGGCGGACGTGAAGGCGCGGCTGCTGACCGCCCGAACCGGCCGTCCCCAGCCCGGCCGGGACGACAAGGTCGTCACGGCATGGAACGGCCTGGCCATCGCCGCGCTCGCCGACCTCGGTTCGCTCCTCGACGAGCCGGGCTACGTCGAGGCCGCTACCCGCGCGGCGGCGTTCCTGCTCGAGACCCACCTCGTCGAGGGCCGGCTGCGGCGGTCGTCGCGCGACGGCGTGGTCGGTCATGCGGTCGGCGTCGCCGAGGACTACGGCGACCTGGCCGAGGGGCTCCTCGCCCTGCACCAGGCGACCGGTGAGCCGCGCTGGCTTCGCGCCGCAGGCGACCTGCTGGACACCGCCAGGCGGCACTTCGGCGCCGCCGACGGCGGCTTCTACGACACCGCCGACGACGCCGAGGCGCTGTTCACCCGACCACAAGCATTGGGCGACAACGTCGAACCGTCGGGCACGACGTCGATCGCCGGGGCGTTGCTGACCTACGGCGCTCTCACCGGCTCGGCCGAGCACCTCGACGCCGCCTCGGCCGCCGTGGACTCCGTCGGTACCCTCGCCGCCCAGAACCCTCGCTTCGCCGGGCTGGGCGCTCGCCGTGGCGCGAGGCTCGGGCGGCCGGACCGGTTCAAGTGGCCGTGGTCGGCTCGGCGCCGGAGCGGGACGAGCTGCTTCGGCGTCGCCCGTGACGCGACCTCACCAGGGCTCGTCATCGTCGCCGGCGAGCCGGACGCGACCGGCATACCGCTGCTCGCCGACCGGCCGCTCGTGGACGGGCGGCCGGCGGCCTACGTGTGCCGGGGGTTCGTCTGCGACCGCCCGACCACGGACCCCGGCGAGCTTCGCCGGCAGCTTCACGCCGCGAACATCTGAGCCCCAGGAGCGTTACGGGCGAACGCGTCTCGAGCCGCCTCACCGCCGACGAACAGTGCCGTCGCCCACACGTCCGCCCACACAGCGTCTCGGCCACGACCGTCATCGAGCCCACGCGGTCGACCAGCCGACGCGACGCGGGGTCGTAGAGGTGCGACCCCCGAGCCGCCGTTCCCGACGTCGCGACGGCACCCGTGGTCAACGGCACCACGGCCACCATCCGCGACCGGTCTCGCGGGTCCTCCACCCCGATCCGCCACGGCGCCGCGTCCGCCACCCTCCGGCGGCACGCTCCGGTGCCGGCCGACCAGGACGTCACCGCCGGCGTTGACCGACCACGCGGTCGCCGGCAGCCCGGTCAGCTCGCGCCCGGCGCGGTCGACCGCCCAGCCCTTGACCAACCCGGTGGGGTCCCACCGCACCACCCCGTCGCCGTCCGGCAGCCATGCGGTGAACGCTCCGCCGGTTCGCTCGGTGGCGAGGGCACAGAGCCGTCGACCTCCTCGACCAGCGGGTCGCCGGAGCCGGCACCGGGGTCCCCGCGACGGCGCCGGCTGACGGGTGACTCCGGGCGGTAGGTCGAGAACACCGCGTCCAGGCGGACCAGCTCGCCGTATGCGGCGGCGACCGCGCGCTCGGCCTCCGGACCCGCGCACGTCGGGTCCTCGCAGGTGGATGCTCACCGGCAGGCCCATGACCTGCTCGACCCACGCCCGCCGGCTCATGCCTCACCTCCCCCGCCGCCACCCGGGCACGGTCAGGGCCAGACGCCCAGCAGCTGCAGGGAGATCCGGACGATGAACGCGGACACCACGACGATGAAGACGACCCGGACGAAGCCGCTGCCCAGCCGGACGGCGGTCCGGGCACCGACGTAGCCGCCCACGAGGTTGCCCACGGCCATCGCCAGCCCGACCTTGACCATGACGTAGCCGCCGGGCGCGAACACCAGCAGGGCACCGAGGTTGGTCGCGACGTTGGCGATCTTGGCCTTGGCGCTGGCCTCGAGGAAGGCGTACCCCATCAGCCCGACCAGCGCGAAGACGAGGAAGGACCCCGTGCCCGGTCCCAGGGCGCCGTCGTAGACGCCGATGACGAAGCCGATGACCATCGCGGCGGTGCGGTGCTTGTGGCCGCTCCACCGCAGGGCGGTCTCCCGGCCGAGCGCCGGCGGAGCAGCGTGTAGGCGCCGACGACCACGAGGCATAGCGAGCACGATCGGGTTGAAGGCGCGCCTTGGGGATGTGCAGACCGATCAGCGCCCCGCCGATGGCTCCCAGAAGGCCACCGCGGCCATCGGCAGGGCGGTGCGCAGGTCGGGGTGCACCCGCCGGTAGTAGGTGACGCGCGCTCGTGGTCGTCCCGAAGATCGAGCTGAACTTGTTGGTCGCGAGGATCTGCGCCGGGCGACGCCGTCGGGAAGGCCGAGCAGCAGGGCAGGGAGCTGCACCAGCCCGCCGCCGCCGACGACGGCGTCGACCCAGCCGGCCACGAATGGCCGCGAGCGCGACGAACACAACGGTGAGCAGCGTCGGGTCCACCGCTGGCGTCGCGGCATGGGCGGCTCAGCGCCGCCCGTCCCACCGCAGGGCGATGTCGAGGACGTCGAGGAGCTCGTGCGCCACGGCGTCGGGCGTGGCGTCGTGCGGCACCTGCTGGCTCGCGCGGGATGTCGCTGTGCGGGACGAGGATGGCGCGCATCCCGGCCGACTGCGGACCGAGGACGTCCTCGTAACCGCCGGTCGCCCACGTAGACGCACCGTTCGGGCTCGACGCCGATCCGTCGAGGCGGCCTCGAGGAAGATCTCGGCGGTGCGGCTTCACCCAGGGCGTCTCGCTGGAGTAGACGTCGGCGTCGACGAGGTCGAGCACCCCGTCGCGCTCGAGGAGCCCGCGGTGGTAGTCCCGGGACCAGATGGTGTTGGACAGCACTCCGACGCGGATCCCGTTGTCGTGCAGTCCTTCCCAGAGCGGCCGGATCTGGGGGTCGGTCCACGTGTGCGGCTCCCAGAACCGTTGGTATGCCGCGAGGCCGAGCCACGCGCGGGGGTCGTCGGCCGACGATGCCGGCCTCCGGCGAGGATGTCCTCGAGCCGCGCGGAGGCGCCCTCCGTCGCGGCCCCGGCTGCCACCCGGCGCTCTCGGCGCGCCCAGATCCGCCTCGGCCAGCTCCTCGGCGAGCGACGTCTGCGTCCTCCTCGAGGTGGTACTCCCGGGCGAAGACGCGCCACTGCTCGTCGAGGTCCACCGTGTGCCAGGGGGTGATCGTGCCGCCCCAGTCGAAGATGACCGCGCCGACGCTCCCGGTCATGTCGGGGAGCGGCCGGTGCCGCCGGACCTCCGCGATCACCTCGGCCACCGCCGAGCCGACCGGGACGACCCGGCGCTCCCCCGAGCGCCGGTCCTTGACCTCGACGGTGCCGTCGGCGAGACCGCGGCCGACGACGACGATGGTGGGGACGCCGATCAGCTCGGAGTCCTTGAACTTCACGCCCGGGCTGACCTGGCGACGGTCGTCGTAGAGAACCTCCAGGCCCTGACGCCTCCAGCCGGCCGGCGATCTCCTGCGCACTTGAGGTAGATCTCGTCGTCCTTGCCGGTCGCCACCACGTGCACGTCGGCCGGGCGTGATCTCGCGCGGCCAGCACAAGGCCGAGCTCGTCGTGGTTGCCCTCGGCGATGGCGGCAACCGCCCGGGAGACGCCGACGCCGTAGGACCCCATGGTGACGGTCACCAGCTTGCCGTTCTCGTCGAGGACCTTGAGGCCGAGCGCCTCGGCGTACTTGCTTGCCGAGCTGGAAGATGTGGCCCATCTCGATGCCCCTGGCCGCCTCCAGCGCGTGCCCGCAGCTCGGGCACTCGTCGCCGGCGCGCACCTCGGCGGCCTCGATGGTGCCGTCGGGGTGAAGTCGCGTCCGGCGACGAGGTCGACGACGTGGTGCCCGGGCTCGTGTTGGCGCCGGTCACCCAGCGGGTGCCCGTCCACGACGCGCGGGTCGAGCGAGGTAGCGCACGCCGGCCGGCTTGTCGGCGCCGAGCGCCGCCGGCCCGATGTACCCCTTGACCAGCTCGGGATGAGCGTCGAAGTCCTTTCGAACACCGTGGCGACGCCGACGGGCTCCAGCTGCGCCCCCAGGCGCTTCTCGTCGACGTCGCGGTCTCCGGGGAGGCCGATGGCGAGGATCTCCTGGGTGCCGTCCGGGGCGGTGACCAGTGACGAGGACGTTCTTGAGCGTGTCGGCGGCCGCCCAGGGCGCGGTCGTCGCGCGGGAAGCGCGCGTTGAGGTGGTCGACCAGCGTCGCGATCGTGGGGGTGTCCGGTGTGTCCTCGACGTGCGCGGCCGGGGCATCGGTCCAGTCCTGCGCCGGCGGCACCGGCACCCGCACCGCCTCGACGTTCGCGGCATACCCGCAGTTGGGGCAGCGGACGTAGGTGTCCTCGCCGTTCTCGGCGGTGGCGAGGAACTCCTCGCTCTTGCTGCCGCCCATCGCCCCGGCCATGGCCTCGACGATCACGTAGTGGAAGCCGAGGCGGTCGAAGATCCTCGTGTAGGCCTCGCGCTGCTGGTCGTAGCTCTTCTGCAGACCGGCGTCGTCGATGTCGAAGGAGTAGGCGTCCTTCATGACGAACTCGCGGCCCCGCAGGATCCCTGCGCGCGGGCGGGCCTCGTCGCGGTACTTGTTCTGGATCTGGTAGAGCGTGACCGGCAGGTCCTTGTAGGAGGAGTAGAGGTCCTTGACCGTGAGGGCGAACAGCTCCTCGTGGGTCGGTCCGAGCAGGTAGTCGGCGCCCTTGCGGTCCTTGAGCCGGAAGATGTTGTCGCCGTACTCGGCCCAGCGGCCGCTCGCCTCGTAGGGCTCCCGCGGCAGCAGGGCCGGGAACAGCAGCTCCTGGGCGCCGATGGCGTCCATCTCCTCGCGGACGATCTGCTCGACCCGGCGCAGGATCTTCAGCCCGAGCGGCAGCCACGTGTAGATGCCCGGGCGCGACCCGGCGGATGTAGCCGGCCCGCACCAGCAGACGGTGGCTCGGCACCTCGGCGTCGGCCGGGTCCTCGCGAAGGGTTCGCAGGAACAGCGTCGACATGCGCAGGGCCACGGTTGGGTACTCCGAGATCGGGCGGGCCGGGTGCGGCCCAGGGAGGAACGGTGCGCTGGGAAGGATATCCGCGCCTCGGTATGCGCCTCACCCCACTTCCGTATGCGGATGGCCGAGGTCACCCTGCCGCTCGGCTCAGCGGGCGCGGCCCGTCGCACTGAGGGCCACCCGGACCAGCGGCCACTGCACGGGCAGGCGCGCGACCGTCGCCGCGAAAAAGGCCGCCCGCCGGCGGTCGTCGGGCCGGCGCCGCCAGCGCTTGGCCGCGGCGACCGTCATCTGGACGTTCGCCGGGAACACGGCGACGAGCAGCGCGGCGGAGCCCCAGCCGGCCACCGACCGCGTGCGAGGAACCAGCAGCCCAGCGGCGCAGACGAGCTCGGCGACGCCCGACGCATACACGAGCTCTCGCCGCTTCGGCAGGGCCCTCGGCACGATCGGCTCGAACACCTGCGGTCGGACGAGGTGGGTGCTGCCCGACGCGAGGAACACCACCGCCAGGCCGACGATCCTGGCGGTCAGCGGCGCGGGAGCGGAGGGGGCCATCCGCCCATCAGACCACCCCGGCGGCGACCCGCGCCGGGCGCCCCGACCCCCGGACGATGAGCCGGGTGGGCACCACGACGGTCGTCGGCTCACCGGCGCCGGCCGCCAGCCGGACGAAGATCTGCTGGACCGCGCGCTCCCCGAGGACCAAGGGGTCCTGGTGCACGACGGTGACCGGCGGGTCGACGACATCGGCGAGCTCGAAGTCGTCGTACCCCACGAGCGACAGGATGACGCCGACCTCGCGCATCGCGTGGAGCACCGCCAGCGTCACCCGGTTGTTGCCCGCGATGACCGCGGTGACCGGGTCGGGCCCGGACGTCCACTCCCGCAACAGGTCGGCGACCTCCCCCTCCGCGTAGGGGCCGACCCGGGAGCAGACCGGGCCCCGGTGGCCGAGCGCCGCCGACGCCGACGCGAAAGCCGCCGCCCGCTGCCGGGCGGTCCAGATCGACCGGTCGTCGCCGAGAAAGCCGATCCGCTCGTGCCGGTGGGCGGCAAGGTGCTCCACGGCGCTGCGCATGCCGCCCTCGTTGTCGCTGAGCACCGCGTCGACGTGCAGCTCCGGCTGCGGCCGGTCCACGCAGACGACGGGGACCGAGCGGGCCGCCGCGCGCAGCGCCTCCGACGGCTCGGTGACGATGGGGACGACGACGAGCCCGGCGACCCGCTCGGCCACGAGCGCGTCGACCAGCTCGGCCTCGTTGTCGACCGAGTGCTGTGACGACGTGCTGATCAGCAGGTGGTGTCGCAGCCGCGCCTCGCGCTCGATCCCGGCGGCGAGCTGCGCGTAGAACGGGTTGGTGAGGTCCTCCACGACGAGCCCGATCCGGTCGGACCGCCCGGTCCGCAGCATGGTCGCGCCGGCGTGCCGCTGGAAGCCCAGCTCGTCGATGACGCGGCGGATCCGTGCCGAGGTGGCGGAGCTGACCCCCGACTCGTCGTTGACGACCCGGGACACCGTCTTGATCGACACCCCGGCGCGTCCCGCTACGTCCGCCATCGTCGGACGGCCGCCACCACCGGTGGGGGGCTCGTAGGCCCCTGGGTGCGACAACGTTGGCACGGGGCTCACTATCGGGCGCGAACCCGGCGGCGTCAACCGTTACCGGCCGAATTGTCCCTCGTCGCAATGTATGCCTCGGGGTCGCTCGCCGGCCGCCGGCTCCGGTCCCGCTTGACGACGGGCGCTGGATGCGGTTCAGTGTCCTGCGTTGTCTGACAACGATGTCGGTTTCGTCGTGGACTCCGTTCCGACCACATCTCCGGGCTGGCGATCGTTACGCCCTTGTGACTGGTCGGAAGCGGCCAACCGCTCACGAAACCGGGTACCGGTAGGTCAGAATCAACGGGCGCCCCGGGCTCCTGCCCCCTGCCGCGCTGCCGTGACTCGCAGGCGCCCCCCAAGTCCCGCAGTCCCACCGCAGTCTCGCTCGGTCACGAGGAAGTGATGACGGTCAGATGAGCACCGACTCCCGTCCGCAGGACAACGTCTCTTCGGGCAACGTCTCGTCGGCGCCCGCGCAGGCGGGTGACGTCGCCGTGGGCGACGTCATCCTCGAGATGCGGAACATCACCAAGGAGTTCCCGGGCGTCAAGGCGCTCTCGGACGTGTCGATGACCGTCCGCGCGCGGCGAGATCCACGCGATCTGCGGCGAGAACGGCGCCGGCAAGTCCACCCTGATGAAGGTGCTCTCCGGCGTGTACCCGTACGGCAGCTACGACGGCGAGATCGTCTACAACGGCCGGAGGTGCGAGTTCAACAACATCCGCGCCAGCGAGCACGCCGGGATCGTCATCATCCACCAGGAGCTGGCGCTGATCCCCGAGCTGTCGATCACCGAGAACATCTTCCTCGGCAACGAGGTCGCCAGCGGCGGGGTCATCGACTGGAGACGACGCGCAAGCGGGCGCGTCGACCTGCTCGCCCGGGTCGGCCTCGCGCGAGGACCCCGACACCCAGATCAAGGACATCGGCGTCGGCAAGCAGCAGCTGGTCGAGATCGCCAAGGCGCTGTACAAGGAGGTCAAGCTCCTCATCCTCGACGAGCCGACCTCGGCCCTGAACGAGGCGCGACTCCCAGCACCTGCTCGACCTGATCGTCGGGCCTGCAAGGACAACGGCGTCACCTCGCATCATGATCAGCCACAAGCTCAACGAGATCGAGCAGATCGCCGACGCGATCACCATCATCCGCGACGGCAAGTCCATCGAGACGCTCGACGTCAAGGAGGACGGCGTCGACGAGGACCGGATCATCCGCGGGCATGGTCGGGCGGGACGCTGGAGTCCCGGTTCCCCGACCACGCCCCGGAGATCGGCGAGACGTTCTTCGAGGTCAAGGACTGGACCGTCCGGCACCCGCAACGTCCCCGACCGCCTGGTGTGCAAGAACGCGAGCTTCTTCGTCCGGCGCGGCGAGATCGTCGGCTTCGCCGGCCTCATGGGCGCCGGGCCGCACCGAGCTGACGCGATCAGCGTCTTCGGCCAGCTCCTACGGCAGTCTTCGTCAGCGGCACGATGCTCAAGGACGGCAAGCGAGCTCGCAGCTGCAAGTCGGTGCCGCGGCGATCGACGCCGGCCTCGGCCTACGTCACCGAGGACCGCAAGACGCTCGGCCTCAACCTGCTCGACGACATCAAGCGGACCACGGTCGTCGGCCAAGCTGAAGAAGATCACGCACGGCCGCGTCGTGGACGACCGTGCAGGAGTACAAGGTCGCCGAGGAGTACCGCAAGTCGCTGCGCACCAAGGCGCCGACCGTGGACGAGGGCGTCTCGAAGCTCTCCGGCGGCAACCAGCAGAAGGTCGTCCTGGCCAAGTGGATGTTCACCGACCCGGACCTGCTCATCCTCGACGAGCCGACCCGCGGCATCGACGTCGGCGCCAAGTTCGAGATCTACGGCATCATCCAGCGGCTGGCGGCCGAGGGAAGGGCGTCATCGTCGTCTCGTCCGAGCTGCCCGAGCTGCTCGGCCTCTCCGACCGGATCTACACCATCTTCGAGGGGGCCATCACCGGCGTCCTCGACAAGGGCCACGCCGACCAGGAGACGCTGATGCGCCTGATGACCAAGACCTCGACAAGGTCCGACGTTCCCACCCAGGCCATCGCCTGATCCACGGAAGCCTCAGAGGAAGCCGGATAACTCGATGAACAAGATCAAGCAGATCTTCGGGGGCGACGCCCGTCAGTTCGGCATGATCTTCGCCCTGGTGGCGCTCGATCATCCTCTTCCAGGTCCTCACGGGCGGCCTGACGCTCCAGCCGGACAACGTCATCAACATCATCCAGCGGCAACGCCTACATCCTGATCCTGGCCATCGGCATGGTGCTGGTCATCATCGCCGGCCACATCGACCTGTCGGTCGGCTCGGTCGCGGCGTTCGTCGGCATCGTCGTGGCCATCAGCGATGCGGGACTGGGGCATGCCGTGGCCGCTCGGCATCCTGCTCGGGCTGGCCGCTCGGCGCCCTCGTCGGCGCCTGGCAGGGCTTCTGGGTCGCCTACGTCGGCATCCCGGCGTTCATCGTCACCCTGGCCGGGCATGCTGTTCTTCCGCGGCGCCAACCAGTTCGTCGGCAAGTCCAACACCGTCCCGGTGCCCGACGGCTTCCAGCACATCGGCGCCGGCTACCTGCCCGAGGTGGGGCCCAGACACCGGCTACAACAACCTCGACGCTGCTGCTCGGCCTGCGCCTGTCGCCGCGGATCATCGTGCGGCACGCTGCGCGGCCGTCGCCAGCCCAGCGAAGATCGGCGCCGACGGTCGAGGACTGCTGGGTCACGCTCACCCGGATGGTCGCTGATCTGCGTCGTCGTCCTCTGCGCGACGCTGCTCTTCGCCTCCGGGCCGCAACGGCACCGCGTTCCCGATCCCCGGCCTCATCCTCGGCGTCCTGGTCCTGCTCTACGGCTTCATCGCCAGCAAGACGATCGTCGGCCGCCACATCTACGCGGTCGGCGGCAACCGGCACGCCGCCGAGCTGTCGGGCGTCCGGAGCAAGCGCGTCAACTTCTTGGTCATGATGAACATGTCGGTCCTCGCCGCCCTGGCCGGCATGATGTTCGTGGCCCGCTCGACCGCCTCCGGCCCGTTCGACGGCGTCGGCTGGGAGCTCGACGCGATCGCCGCCGTGTTCATCGGTGGCGCCGCGGTCTCCGGCGGCGTCGGCACCGTCATCGGCTCGATCGTCGGTGGTCTGGTCATGGCGGTCCTCAACAACGGCCTGCAGCTGCTGGGCGTCGGCGCCGACGCCACCCAGATCATCAAGGGCCTCGTGCTGCTCGTCGCCGTCGCCCTCGACGTCTACAACAAGACGCAGGGCAAGCCGTCGATCATCGGCCTGCTCATGCGGAACCGCGGGTCGAAGCGGTCGAGCGGCGGCGACGCGGTCGAGGAGCCCAGCGCGGCCTCGGAGATCTCCAAGCATCGACCAGACCATCGGCTCTCGGAGCTGACTGCGGCACTCTCGCCGCACCCCCATACCCGCGTCCCGCCGGGACGCGAGCAGAAAGGAAACATGCATATGCGTCTCATCGCCAAGGTGGTGGCAGTCACTGCGGTGGCTGCGCTCGCACTGACCGGTTGCGGTCGCGCTTCCGACTCCGGTTCGGGCGGGTCGGGCGGCGGCTCCGGCTCGACCGGCGGACAGCACGGCTTCGCGGCAAGGACGCCACCATCGGCGTCGCGCTGCCCGCAGAAGACCTCGGAGAACTGGGTTCTCGCGGAGGGCCTGTTCAACGACGGCCTCAAGCAGGCCGGGTTCAAGCCGGCGACGTGCAGTTCGCCAACGGTGGCGTGTCCGAGCAGCAGAACCAGATCCAGGCCATGATCACCAAGGGGCCAAGGTCATCATCATCGGCGCCATCGACGGCGCGCAGCTCGGCACCCAGGTCAAGGCGGCCAAGGACGCCGGCGCGATCGTCATCGCCTACGACCGCCTCATCCAGAACACCGCCGACGTCGACTACTACGTCGCCTACGACAACTTCAAGGTCGGCCAGCTCCAGGGTCAGGCCCTGCTGGACGGCATGAAGGCCAAGAAGCCCAACGGCCCGTACAACATCGAGCTGTTCGCCGGTTCCCCGGACGACGCCAACGCCGCAGGTCTTCTTCGACGGCGCCATGGAGCGTGCTGAAGCCGAAGATCGACGACGGCACCCTCAAGGTCGTCTCGGGCCAGACCGACGTTCAAGCAGGTCGTCACCCAGGGCTGGAAGGCCGAGAACGCGCAGAAGCGCATGGACACCCTGCTGTCGGCCAACTACACCAGCACCACCCTCGACGGCGTCCTGTCCCCGAACGACACCCTGGCCCGCGCGATCATCACCTCGGTCAAGGCGGCCGGCAAGCCGATCCCGATCGTGACCGGTCAGGACTCCGAGGTCGAGTCGGTCAAGTCGATCATGGCCGGCGAGCAGTACTCCACCATCAACAAGGACACCCGCAACGCTGGTGGCCGACGCGATCAAGATGGTGCAGGCGCTCCAGAAGGGTCAGAACCGCACCCCGGGATCAACGACACCAAGTCAGTACAACAACGGTGTCAAGGTCGTCCCGGCGTACCTGCTGACCCCGGTCATCGTCACCAAGGCCAACGCCAAGGAGGCCTACGCGAACGACCCGACGCTCCTCGCGATCGTCAACGCGGCGGGCTGAGCTCCCCCGCACACCGCGAACGGCCCGTTCCCCTGGGGGACGGGCCGTTTCGCATACCCGGTATGCGGCTGCCGGCTAGAGCAGGACGGTGGAGAAGGCGCCGACCTCGCGGTAGCCGATGGCCCGGTAGGTCGCCCGGGCGGGCGCGTTGAAGTCGTTGACGTAGAGCGTGGCCAGTGGGGCGACGTGCTCCAGGATGAGGTCCGTGGCCGCCGCCATGAGCCCCTCGGACAACCCGTGGCCGCGCAGCCGCGGTGCCAGCCAGACGCCCTGGATCTGAGCGGCGTTCACCGCCGCCGAACCGACGTCCGCCTTGAACAGCACCTCGTCGTCCTCGACCCAGACCACGGTGTGCCGGTCGGCGATCAGCCCGGCGATCAGGGCGCGGTAAGCGCGCGACGATCCGCGGTACGGCGGGTAGCCGATCTCGTCGGTGAACATCGCCGCCGCTGCCGGCAGGACGATGTCCACCTCCTCGAGCCGGGCGAAGCGCACCCGCGGCTCGGCCTCGACGCCGACCTCGGCGGAGGTCTGCGAGGTCGCCATGAGCGGTTGGTGGGCCCGCACGGCGCGCGCCGGGCCCCACGAGTGCTCGAGGACCCCCCAGAGGGCGAGGACTTGGTCACTCGGTCCGAAGATCGACGCGCATCCCTTGTGCCAGCGGCGAATTCGGGCCGCGAACGCCTCCGCAGTCTCGGCGTCGCACTCGACCGGGACGACGTTCGCGGACACCCAGCAGACCGAGCGCAGCTCCCCACCGCTGCGGAACCCCAGCAGCGATCCGGGCGCCGTGCGCAGAGCACCCTCCTCGATCCGGGCGGCCACGAACACGTTCGCCGCGGCGTTGCGGGCGCACAGAGCAAGCGCCTCGTCGCGGTCCGCCGTGGTCAGGGCGCGCACGGGGGACTGAGTCCGCAGCACAGGTACAGCCTGCCGGTCAGGTCGGTCGGTTGTCGACCGCAACACCGTCGCGTTCCCCCATCGGTATGCCCCGGACAGGTCTCAGACGGTTAGGCCTCACCGGCTCGGTCGTCACCGAGCGGGTTGCGGTCCGCCACGGTCCGAGGGCCACACTTGACCCCCAGGCCGCGGTGCCGGCGAGCAGCAGCGCACCGGCGGCGAGGACGGCCCGGTAGACGGTGTCCGGGTAGGGCATGAGCCACCCGCTGACCTCGTCCCAGGTGATGGCGACGAGGACCACCGGGGCCGACAGGATCGCCAGCACGGCGAGCGGCGACCCAGGGCGCCGCGGCGCAGGCCCCAACCGCCGAGGACGACCGCGGGGAGCAGCGGTAGTCCGGCCCCGGCGAAGAGGACCGGTACGACCCCGTAGAGCACCCGCCACCACCGGCTAGCCCCGCGGCGGCGCGCGGCGTGCACCAGTCCGAGGGCCAGGCCGACGAGCGCTGCCATCCCGACCAGCAGGAGCGTCCCGGCCCAGGTGAAGGCCGGCTCCGTGGCGATGAGCCGCATCCAGACCCGGCCGGCGACCGCCCAGGCGACGCCGAGGACGAGGCCCGACGCGGCATACCGCACGGCCGTCATGACCAGCTCACCGGCAGGCAGGCCGAGCCGGGCGCCGGCGGTGCCGTGGTCGTCAGTGCCCGCGGCGTGCACCACCACGGCGCGGTTGCCCGGCGTGGGGACGAAGGGCACCGTCGCCACGGCTACCGCCGTGCCGTCGGCGCCGATCGTGACGTCGAGCCACACCTCGGTCCGGTCGTTCACCACGGGCGGCACGATGCCGTCGACGGTGGACTGGTTGTAGTGCGGTCCGGCCGCTGCGCCGTCTCCCGCAACGCAGGGACCGGTATGCAGGTGCGCACCGTACGTGTGCCCGATGCCGGCCGCGCCGACCCCGGAGACGGCGAGGACGAAGGTCGACGAGCCGCCATGCTGGACGAAGACCAGGCTGGCCCTGGCCCCGTCGAGCGGGTCGGCGGTGCCGGGGCTGGAGGTCGATGAGCGGGCCCGCGGAAGACGTGGGCCGCGGGATGCGCCGCGGGCGTTCCCGGAGCCGAGGCCGTCGGCGGACGCCGGGCCGCCGCGGCGAGCGCCGCCACCGAGACGAGCCCGGGGAGCCGGCTGCGGCGAGAGCCGTGGCGGGACGGACGGAGGCCCGGACCGCGGTGCGTGGGTTCTGGACATGGAAATAGTTCCCCCTTGCTGGATGACCGATCGGCTGCCGGCCGCTCGAGCGACCGAGCAGCGCAGAACAGCTGACAACTGGACAGACGCGAGCCACCGGACTCTGGGCGACCCCGAGGGCACGGCGGGAACCCGTCGTCCTGTCGTGTCACCCGGCGTCGCCCGTTCTTCGTCTGTCGAAGTGATGGAGACTTTGGGCGTGGTGTCCTCCGGGACGACCGCAGGGCAGGAGGGCGTCGCGTCGGCCGACGCTCTCGTCGCCGCGCTGTTCACCGCCGAAGGAGGCCGCCTGGTCTCGCTGGCGCGGTTGTTCGTCGACGACCGGACCGCCGCCGAGGACCTGGTCCAGGAGGCCTTCATCCGGCTCGCGCGCAGTGCTCACCGGATCCGCGACGAGGAGCGCGCCGCCGCATACCTGCGGTCGATCGTCATCAACCTCGCTCGCGACCACAACCGTCGAGGCCTGGTCTCCTTCCGGCACCGTCCCCCGGCGGCGCCGGACGTGCCCTCGGCCGAGGAGCACGCGGCCGAGAGCGAGGGGCGACAGGAGGTGGTCGAGGCGCTCCGCGCGCTGCCCAAGCGTCAGCGCGACTGCGTCGCACTGAGGTACTACCTCGAGCTGCCCATCCCCGACATCGCGGAAACGCTTGGTGTGTCGACGAACTCGGTCAAGACCCACCTGCAGCGCGGACTGCGGTCTATGGCCCAGACCCTGGAGGCGAAGCAATGAGCGCGCCCGACGACCGCTTCGGCGAGGCCGTGCGCGCCTCGCTCCACGACGAGGGCGGCACCCGGTCGTCCCCGGACCTGTTCACCCGGGTAGTCGACAGCGTCCACGCCGACCGCCTTCGCCGTCGACGTCGCCGAACCGTCGTCCTGCTCTGGGCGGCCGCCCTGGCCCTCGCCGCGGTCGCCGTCCTCACCCTCACGCCCCGCAACGCCAAAGGAGTGTTGACCATGCCCTGGTGGGTCCTCGAGCTGACAACCACGGCGGTTCTCATCGCCATCGCCCTGTGGCTGGGTCCGTTCATCAAACGGTTCGGTCGCGCCTACGCCGCCGACGTCTTCCACGACAACCCGCTGACCGGGAAGAGCTACATCGTCCTGACCGACGTCGTCTACTACCTGATCTTCACCGCGTACATCCTCTTCACGGTGCACTTCGAGCCGCCCGACGACTGGCGGTCTTTCGTCGGCGACGTCACGGCGCGCCAGCTGCAGTGCGAGGTGGTGCGGCTCGGGGGATCCTCCTCATCATCGGAATCCTGCACGGGCTCAATATCGTGCTGATGCCGGTGCTCGGGCGGCTGTTCTCGCTGAACCGGAGACTCCCGCCCGGGTCGGTGCCGAGGCGCCTGCAGTCCGACGACTCGGACGAACGCTCGATCTACCGCCGGGCGGCCGAGCTGGAGCGCGCGGCGGACGACGACGAGCTGAGGTGAGCCTCCGGGGGTCAGCCGACGGTGACGTGCGGGCGAGCCGGCCTCCACGGCCGCCCCGTCGCGCTCCATCGCCTCGGCGATGCGCATGGCCTCCTCGATGAGGGTCTCGACGATGTCCTTCTCCGGCACGGTCTTGACGACCTCGCCCCGGACGAAGATCTGCCCCTTGCCGTTGCCGGAGGCGACCCCGAGGTCGGCCTCGCGGGCCTCCCCCGGTCCGTTGACGACGCAGCCCATGACCGCGACGCGCAGCGGGACCTCCAGGCCCTCCAGCCCGGCGGTGACCTCGTCGGCCAGCGTGTAGACGTCCACCTGGGCGCGGCCGCAGGAGGGACAGGACACGATCTCCAGCTTGCGCGGCCGCAGGTTCAGCGACTGCAGGATCTGGATGCCGACCTTGACCTCCTCGACCGGCGGCGCGCAGAGCGAGACGCGGATGGTGTCGCCGATGCCCTTGGACAGCAGCGCGCCGAACGCGACCGAGGACTTGATCGTCCCCTGGAACGCGGGGCCGGCCTCGGTGACACCGAGGTGCAGCGGCCAGTCGCCGCGCCTCGGCGAGCAGCTCGTAGGCGCGCACCATCACCACGGGGTCGTTGTGCTTCACCGAGATCTTGAAGTCGTGGAAGTCGTGCTCCTCGAACAGGCTCGCCTCCCAGACGGCCGACTCGACGAGCGCCTCCGGGGTGGCCTTGCCGTACTTCTGCATGATCCGCGGGTCGAGCGAGCCGGCGTTGACCCCGATCCGGATGGAGACGCCGGCGTCCTTGGCCGCCTGGGCGATCTCCTTGACCTGGTCGTCGAACTTGCGGATGTTGCCGGGGTTGACGCGGACCGCGGCGCAGCCGGCGTCGATCGCGGCGAAGACGTACTTCGGCTGGAAGTGGATGTCGGCGATGACCGGGATCTGGCTGTGGCGGGCGATCTCCGGCAGGGCGTCGGCGTCGTCCTGGCTGGGGCAGGCGACCCGGACGATGTCGCAGCCGGTGGCCGTGAGCTCGGCGATCTGCTGCAGCGTCGCGTTGACGTCGGTGGTCGGGCGTCGTGCACATGGACTGCACGCTGACCGGGGCGTCGCCGCCGACCTCGACCTTGCCGACCCTGATCTTGCGGGACACCCGCCGGGGGGCGAGGACGGGCGGGGGCAGGGCGGGCATACCCAGACGATGACGGTCATACTGTCCAGTATCGCCAGCCGGATGTGCGATCCCGCACGGCCGCGAGGCTCAGAACAGCTTGACCGGGCTTGACGATGTCGGCGTAGATCAGCAGCACCGACATGGTGATCAGGACCGACGCCATCGCGTAGGCCACCGGCAGCGCCTTGGCGACGTCGACGTGGCCGGGGTCGGCGCCGGCCGCGGAGCCTGGCACCGTCGCGCTTGAACCCTCCCACAGCGCGCCGGCGACGTGGCCTCCGTCGAGCGGCAGCAGCGGGATGAGGTTGAAGACGAACAGCGCCATGTTGAGCGCCGCGATGAGCGAGCAGCAGGGTCATGATCTGGCGATCGTGCCGTGCACCCCGAGGTCGGCGCTGGCGATCTCGCCGCCGACCCGGCCGACGCCCACGACGGAGATCGGGCCGTTGGGGTCGCGCTCGCCCGAGCCGAACGCCGCCTGGACGACGCCCGACCATCTTCTGCGGGCACGTTGACGACCACGCCGGCCGTCGTCGTGAACGCTTCCACACCAGGCCCGGGACCTCAACGACGGAGCCCTTGACCAGCTCCCCCGTCGGCGTGGCCCCGAGGAAGCCGACCGTCTCGGTGACGACGTTGCCGTTCGCGTCGACCTTGCACCTTGTCGTTGTCCACGTAGGCCGCCCGGCCTAGCGCGGCGATCGGCGCCTCGAGGGTGACGCGAGAGCCGGCGCGGTCGACGACGAGGGTCATGGTGTGGCCGGCGGACTGGCGGATGAGCGGCGTCACCTGGTCCCACGTCGACACGGCCGTGCCGTTGATCGAGACGATCCGGTCACCGGCCTGGAGGCCCGCCGCGGCCGCGGGCGATGCCGGGTCACCCGCCACGCATTCGGGCTGCGGCTTGGCGACCGTCGGTGCGGTCGAGGGATGCAGGTGGCCACCGTCGAGATCAGCGGTGTGGTCGTGGGGACGCCGTAGAGCGTGAGGATGCCGCCGAACAGGACCACCGCGATGAACAGGTTCATCACGGGGCCGCCCATCATGACGACGACCTTCTTGGGCACGCTGAGCCGGTAGAAGACCCGGTGTTCGTCCCCCGGGCTGACCTCGTCCATGGAGTCCTGCCGCGCCTGGTCCATGAGCTGGCTGAACCGGCCGGTCGAGGACGCGCGCAGCCGGCCTTCCGGGTCGCCGGGCTTGGGCGGGAACATGCCGATCATCCGGATGTAGCCGCCGAGCGGGATCGCCTTGACGCCGTACTCGGTCTCGCCCTTCGTGCGCGACCAGACGGTCGGGCCGAAGCCGACCATGTACTGGGTGACCTTGACGCCGAACTTCTTCGCCGGCACCAGGTGGCCGATCTCGTGCAGCGCGATCGACAGGCCGACGCCGAGGGCGACGACGAGCACGCCGATGATGTACGCGATCACGCGGTGTCCGATCCCACGACGGTCCTTTCCAGACCGAGCACCTCGCGGGCTCGGTTCCGGGCCCAGGCGTCCGCCTGCAGCACCGTCTCAACGTCCAGGTCGTCGCTTCTGATCCCGGCCTCGGGGGTGTCCGCGTGGTCCTCGACCACCCGGGCCACGGTGTCGACGATGTCGGTGAACCGGATCCGGCCCTCGAAGAACGCCTGGACGCACTCCTCGTTGGCCGCGTTGTAGACCGCCGGATAGGTGCCGCCGGCCGCTCCCACGCGCTTGGCCAGCCCCACGGCCGGAAAGGCGTCGTCGTCGAGGGGGAAGAACTCCCACGTCGACGCCCGCGACCAGTCCACCGGGTGCGCCGCTCCGGGAACGCGGTCCGGCCACGCCAGGCCTAGCGCGATCGGCAGCTTCATGTCCGGCGGGGAAGCCTGGGCCAGCGTGGACCCGTCGACGAACTCCACCATCGAGTGGATCACCGACTGCGGGTGGACCACGACGTGGATGCGCTCGAAGGGGACGTCGAAGAGCAGGTGCGCCTCGATGACCTCCAGGCCCTTGTTGACCAGGGTGGCCGAGTTGGTGGTGATGACCGGGCCCATCGCCCAGGTCGGGTGGGCGAGGGCCTGCTGCGGCGTGACGTCGAGGAGCTGGTCGCGGCGCATGCCCCGGAACGGCCCGCCGCTGGCGGTCACCACCAGGCGCTCGACCTCGTCAGCGGTGCCGCCGCGCAGGCACTGGGCGAGGGCGGAGTGCTCGCTGTCGACCGGCACGATCTGGCCGGGCTTCGCGGCGGCCTTGACCAGCGGGCCGCCGACGATGAGCGACTCCTTGTTGGCCAGCGCCAGGGTGGTCCCCGCCTCGAGCGCCGCGAGCGTCGGTGCCAGACCGATCGAGCCGGTGATGCCGTTGAGGACGACGTCGGTGGGTCGGCCGGCGAGCTCGGCCGCGGCGTCCGGACCGGCGAGCAGCTCCGGCCGGTATGCGGCGTCACCGGCCGCCCGCGCGGCCGCCGCCACCGCCCGGGCGAGGTCGTCGACGGAGCCTCGTGCGCAGGCGACCGTCTCGACCTGCAGCGCCACCGCCTGGCGGGCCAGCAGCTCGAGGTTGCCGCCGGCGCTCAGCGCCGTGATGCGGAACCGGTCGGGGGCGGCCTGCGCCACCTCGATCGCCTGCGTGCCGATCGAGCCGGTCGACCCGAGCAGGGTCACGGTCCGCGGCGAGGAGGTCACCGCCCCATTGTGCCTCTCGCCGGGCTCGCTACCGCCCGGGACCGAGCACTGCGGCCGTCACTCGGTGAAGACCCGCTCCTCGATGAGCTGCTCGGTGACGTACTGGCCGGAGGCGTCGAACCGCCCCTCGGCGAACGCCTTGCGGAACTCCAGCTCCAGCCCGTCGACACCGTGCCGGTTCTTCTCGATGGTCATGACGACCCACTGCTTGTAGCGCTCGGCGTTCCCAGGTCGTAGACCAGATGGTGCCGGGCGACGACGTCGTACTTGTCGTTGAGGATCAGCACGACGTCGGCCTCGTAGGCGAGCGCCGACGAGCCGCGCAGGTCGTGCACCCGCATCCGCTTGCCGGCGACGAGGCTGGCCTTGTCGGCGGCCACGACGGCGAGGATGGGCACGCTGAGGGCGAGGGTCAGGTCTTTGAGCCGCTCGACGACGACCGTGACCCGCTCCTCCTCGGTGGCGGGCCCGCCGGGAACCGGCACCTTCTGGAGGTAGTCGACGACCACCAGCGGTGGCCGGCCGGCCTCCGTGCTCAACGACTCGACCGTATGCCGGATCTCGTCGAGGTCGGTCGTAGCGCCGTTGGACTCGTGGATGTGGAGCCGACCGGCATACGAGCGCATGGTGGCGAGCCCTTCGCGGACACCACGCAGGCCGGCCATGCGGTCGTCGAGGCTCTGCCCGGGGTACCCCGATTTCTCGAAGGCGTGGCGGATCGCCGCGAGCCGGGCGGCGTCGAACCCGGCGACGAGGCTGGCCTCGAGGGACAGCAGCCGCTCGAGGAGCGTGTGCCCCTCGTGCTCGAACGAGAAGACCACCGCGTTGCCGCCGCCGAGGACGACGTTGCGGACCATCTGCATGACCATCGTCGTCTTGCCCAGCCCCTGCCGCCCGGCGAGCAGGACGAGCTCGCCGGAGCGGAAGCCCCCCTCCAGCGCGTGGTCGAGCACCGAGAACCCCGTGGGCACAACCGCCGCGCCGGGAGGGGTCCCCCGCCGGATCGCGTCGTCGGTGCGCGACAGCAGGTCCGCCACCGAGCTGAGGCGGCCGTCGGAGCCCGGCACGGTCGTCATGCCGCCAAGTCCACCAGCCGGAGCCGGCGGCGGTGTGGCTTTGCCGGGAAACCGCGTGAACGGTTCAGCGTCAGAGGGCGATCCCGACGTACTTGGTCTCGAGGTACTCCTCGATCCCCTCGAAGCCGCCCTCGCGGCCGAACCCGCTCTGCTTGACGCCGCCGAACGGCGCGGCGGGGTTGGAGACGATCCCCTGGTTGACCCCGACCATGCCGTACTCCAGTGCCTCGCTGACCCGGACGGCGCGACTGAGGTCGGTGGTGAAGAGGTAGGCGACCAGGCCGAACTCGGTGTCGTTAGCCATCCGCACCGCCTCGGCCTCGTCCTGGAAGGTAGTCACCGGAGCGACGGGCCCGAAGATCTCCTCCTTCTGGAGCCGGGCGGACGTCGGCACGTCCGCCAGCACGGTCGGCTGGAAGAAGTAGCCGGCGCCCCGCTGCGGCTCGCCTCCGGTGACCACTCGCGCGCCCTTCGCGACAGCGTCGTCGAGCAGCTCGGTGACCTTGGCCACCGCCTTGGCGTCGATAAGCGGTCCGACGGTGACGCCCTCCTCCGTGCCGCTGCCGAGAGTGAGCTGCGACATGCGGTCGGCGAACTTGCCCGCGAACTCGTCGGCCACCGACTCGTGGACGTAGAACCGGTTCGCGGACGTGCACGCCTCGCCGATGTTGCGCATCTTGGCGAGCATGGCGCCCTCGACCGCGCGGTCGACGTCCGCGTCCTCGAAGACGAGGAACGGCGCGTTGCCGCCGAGCTCCATGGAGACACGGAGCAGCTGCTCGGCGGACTGCTCGACGAGCGTGCGGCCGACCTCGGTCGACCCGGTGAAGGTGAGCTTGCGCAGGCGTGGGTCGCGAATCAGCGGCTCGCACACGTCGGCGGTGTGCGAGGTGGTGACCAGGTTGAGGACCCCGTCGGGGAGACCACAGTCCTGCAGCACCTGGGCGAGCAGCAGCATCGTCAGCGGCGTCTGCTGCGCCGGCTTGACCACCATCGTGCAGCCGGCCGCGACCGCGGGACCGATCTTGCGGGTACCCATGGCCAGCGGAAAGTTCCAGGGCGTGATCATCAGCGCCGGCCCGACCGGCTGCTTCATGGTCATCAGGCGGGTCTTCCCGTCCGGCGACGTCGCCCACTGCCCGTGGACGCGCACCGCTTCCTCGGAGAACCACCGGAAGAACTCGGCGCCGTAGGCCACCTCCCCGCGGGACTCGGCCAGCGGCTTGCCCATCTCGAGCGTCATCAGGAGGGCGAACTCGTCCGCCCGCTTGGTGATCCGCTCGTATGCCGCGCGCAGGATCTCCCCGCGCTCACGCGGCGCGGTGGTGGCCCAGTCGGCCTGGACCTTGACCGCCGCGTCGAGCGCGGCCTTGCCGTCCGCGACGCTGCCGTCGGCGACATGGGTGAGGGTGCGGCCGGTCGCCGGGTCCTCGACGGCCAGGGTGCTGCCGTCGGAGGAGTCCCGCCACGACCCGCCGATGAACAGCTGGGTGCGAACGGCGTCGAGAACGCTCTTCTGCGTCGGTGCAGGCATACCCGCGAGATTACGGCGGACGGGCCCTCAGCGCTCCAGGAGGGGACGGTCCGGGTCGTATGCGTCGCCGCCGGTTGCGTCGCGACGGCGCCGGGCAATCGCCGAAAGGGCTTCTAGGACAACCCGGTTCGCCAGTGCGGCGGTGATGTCGGAGTGGTCGTAGGGCGGGCTCACCTCGACGACGTCGATGCCGACGACCGGCAGCTCCAGGCACAGCCGGCGCACCGCGTCGAGCAGCTGCCGTGCGGTCAGGCCGCCGGGCTCGGGCGTCCCGGTGCCGGGCGCGTGGCCGGGGTCGCAGACGTCGATGTCGACGGAGAGGAACACGCCGTCACAGTCGTCGGTCGCGATGAGGGACGCCTCGGTGAGACAGGTGTCGAGGCCGCGCCGGGTGATCTCGGTCATCTCGTAGGAGCGGAACCCCTCGACCGCCATCCAGTCGAGCGTCTCCGGCCCTGGCCAGTAGCCGCGCAGCCCGATCTGGAGGAAGCGGTCACCGCGCACCGCTCCCGACTCGAGCAGCCGGCGCATCGGCTGGCCATGACCCCACAGCGACCCGAACTCGACGTCGCCGGTATCGGCGTGAGCGTCGAAGTGGATCATCGACACCCGGCCGTGGCCCAGAACGTTCGCGACGCCCTTCGCGTCGGGGTAGGCGATCGAGTGGTCGCCACCGAGGATCACCGGGATGGCGCCGGCTCTGGTGACCCGCTCGACCGCCACCTCGAGGGCCGGCAGCGCGACCTCGATGTCGCCGGAGTACATCTCGACGTCGCCGGCGTCGACCACCCGCAGGTCGCGCAGGCCGTCGGTCCGCAGCGCCAGGGAAGGGCGCGAGCCGTCGTGCGGCAGGTAGTCGGTGGTCCGGATCGCCTGCGGCCCGAACCGCGCGCCGGGACGATGGGAGGTGCCTCCGTCGAACGGCGCGCCGAGCACGACGACGTCCGCACCGGCATACGTGCTGTCGTCGTCGAGGTCGCAGCGATCGACGCCCAGAAAGGTGACGTCGGGCCCGTACTGCGCGCCGTATCGGGTCATGTCGACACGCTACCGCATCGGCCCAAAGCCCTTGTGACCCAGCGGAATTCGCTTCCGCGGCGATGCTCGCAGTGCTAGAGTCAAACGCACGTTCGACGACTCCTGACGGCGCCGGCGCGGCTTGACCGTGACGTCTCCGACGCCAGCGGGTGGACCAGCTCACTGCGCTCGAGCGGGTCACGCGGCGTGCGGCGCGAGTGCGCCGACGACAACGACTTCGACGGGTGGCGCACGGCGCGCGAGCGGGCCGGACGCGCGTCGACGAACCTCGAGGACGGGGATGCGCCGCGAAAGCCGCGTCGGCGGCCTGGCGCCGATCTCGGTGTGGCCGGTCAGGTGGCGCTGGCTCGCCGCGAGTCGCCGTCGCGTGGCGCTCGGCACGTGGCGGCGGCCCTGGCGCTCGTGCGCCATCTGCCCCGCACCCTGGCGGCACTGGAAGCCGGTGCCGTGAGCGAGTGGCGGGCCGAGATCATCGTTCGCGAGACGGGCGTGCTCACCACAGATCACCGGACCGCGGTCGACGAGGAGCTCTTCGACAGTCTGGGCAGCGACGGTGTCAGCGGGCGCGGCGACCGTGAGCTCGTCCGCCGGGTGCGAGCGATCCCCTACGGGCTGGAGGCCGAGTCGGTACTGGCGCGCTGTCGGGGAGCGGAGGCGCAGCGGCGAGTCTCGCTCCGGCCGGCCCCCGACACCATGAGCTACCTTTCGGCGTTTCTGCCGGTCGCCCCGGGCGTCGCGGTGCACGCGGCCCTCGTCACGGCGGCGGCGACGGCCCGCGCCGCCGGCGACGGGCGGAGCACGGGTCAGCTGATGGCCGACACTCTGGTCGAGCGCGTCACCGGCCAGGCGACGGCGGAAGCCGTGCCCGTCGAGGTGCAGGTCGTCATCACCGACCGGTCGCTGTTCACCGGAGCCTTTGGCGCCGCCGCGGCCGACGAGGCGTCGGCCTCGGTGCCGGGTTACGGCACGGTGCCGGCGGCCTGGGCCGGAGCTGATCGTGAACCGTCCGAACGCGGCTGCGGCTCAGGTCTGGCTTCGCCGGCTCTACACGCACCCCGATGACGGCACGCTGGTCGCGATGGACTCCACCCGGCGGGTGTTCGACGGTGCACTCCGCCGGTTCGTCATCGCCCGGGACGGCACCTGCCGGACTCCTTCGTGCGATCGCTCCGGTGCGGCACATCGACCACGTCATGGACCACGCCAAGGGAGGCGACGAGCGCTCACAACGGCCAGGGCCTGTGCGTGCGGTGCAACCACACGTAGCAGCAACCGAGCTGGCGAGCGAGACATGAACCGGGGCCACCGCCGGAGGGCTGGCCCACCCATACCGTCGTCACTACTACTCCCACCGGTCATCGGTATGCGTCGACCGCGCCACCGGTCCTTCCGAACGAACCACCCGAGCCGTCCAGTCTCCTCGAACGACATTGGGAGACGGTGCTGGCGGCTTGAGAGCACCGGTTGGCGACCTAGGTCCCTTGGCGAGGGCCGACGTTCACCGTCATGGTGGATTTTGTCGTTGCGGCTCACACTGGCCGCCGCTCGTGAGAAAGCAGATGCTCCATGGTTGCTCGACGTGTTGCTCTCGGAAGTGCCGCCACGCTGGCCGCACTGGCCTGCGGTGTCGCGCCCGCGGTCGCGGCACCGTCGGCCGGCGACGGCTGCACCTTCGCGAAGGGCGTGACGACCTGCCTGACGGCAACGTCGCACGTGACGACCATCTCCGCCCCCGACGGAGTCGACGGCACGCGGATCTCGGCAGGTCCCACCCCGTGGGGAAACGCATGCCTCGAGTTCGTGCCGAGCACCTGGTACTACGGCGCCTTCGACGGCACGGCGATCCAGGAGACGGTCACGACGACGACCACGACCACCTATCGCGGCCGAACGACTCGCCCCCACAAGAAGATCTCGACCCACACCGTCGTGGCCGCTCCGACCTACCGGGTGACCGAGGGTGAGATCTACTGCTACGGCAACCGGCTCGGCCCCTACCGGTTCGAGGCTCCGTACCCGAGCTGACCGGCATACTGCGGGCGTCCGTTCACACCTCATCACCGGAGGCCCGCATGGAGACCAGCGCCGTCACGACCGACCGCGCGCCCGCAGCGTTAGGTCCGTACAGCCAGGCCGTTGTGGCCGGGGGCTTCGTGTTCTGCTCCGGCACCGTCGGGATCGACCCGGCCACCGGGGCCATCGCCGACGGGATCGAGGCGCAGACCGAACAGGCGCTCACCAACCTCGCCGCGATCCTCGAGGCCGCAGGCAGCTCGATGCGCGACCTGGTGAAGACGACGATCTTCTACGCCGACGTCGCCGACTTCCCGCGCATCAACGCGGTGTACGCGCGACACATGCCGGATCCGCCTCCCGCGAGATCGGCCCCCGCCAACGTGGCGCTCCCGCACGGCCTGCTCATCTCGATCGAGGCCATCGCGGTGGTCCCTCACCGCGACTAGGTCCGTCGGAGGTCCTCAGGCGCAGACCGACGGCAGCGCCGTCGCGAGGGCCTGCCGGTGCAGGGTGTCCAACTGACGCAGCGTGACGGCCGATCGAGCGGCCAGCTGGAGCTGCACCCGGCACGCCACCGCGGCTCGCCGAAGAGGTTCCGTCCGGACCAGCTGGAAAAGGATCGCCGACGTCAGCCGGTCCAGGCGGGCACGCAGGACCGCGAGGTCCGGCCGGACCGTCGGCGCCTCGTCGGGGTGAGCGGTCCACCGGGCGAACAGGCCCCGCTGCACGACCTTGTTGGCCTCGATCTGGTCCCGGAACACCATGACGGCCGCATTCGGGTCGAGGCCGAGGGTCGTCGCCTCGGAGCGGACCTGGTCGAGGAGCTGCTGCTCCCGGACCGGGTCGTCGATCGGCCGGCCGGTACCGAACTTCGCAGCGGCCACGTCGTCGCCGACCTCGAGCCGGTCGACGAGCCGGTCCGTGAGGGGCCCAAGGGCGCCCAGGGAGCCCCGGAGAGCGGTGCCGGTCGCTGTCCCTGCGGCCCGGGGGGTCGCGGCGGTCGCAACGGCGGGCGTCGCGACGAGGAAGCCGACCAGGAGGACGCAGACGGCGACGAGCCTGAGGCGCATACGGCTCAGCATGCCGCACCGAGGCTGGCACGGCCGCTGGCCGCCACTGCTCGACATCGAGGGTCGAGCCCCGGCACCACTGTCATCGGAAGAGGCGTCGAGGCGGCGGCCGACCGGGCATCTCGACGGGCACGACGACCCGAACACCGCCGTTGACCGCCACATCCGGCTGTCGTTCCGGTCGAGATGTCCGCCGGGGCCAGCCGGGTCACCAGGAACGCCGGCCGCGGCCTCACGGCTCGATGTTGGCCATGACGTGCTTGACCCGGGTGTAGTCCTCGAACCCGTACATCGACAGGTCCTTGCCGTAGCCGGACCGCTTGAACCCGCCGTGCGGCATCTCGGCGACGAGCGGGATGTGGGTGTTGATCCACACGCAGCCGAAGTCGAGCGCCTTGGACACGCGCATCGCCCGGCCGAAGTCCTTGGTCCACACGCTCGACGCCAGCCCGTAGTCGACGCCGTTGGCCCACCGCACCGCCTCGGCCTCGTCGTCGAACCGCTGCACGGTGATGACCGGCCCGAAGATCTCGTCCTGCACCGCCTCGTCGTCCTGGTGCAGGCCGGAGACGACGGTCGGCTCGAGGAAGAACCCGTCACCGAGACCGGCGACGCGGTGCCCGCCGGCGCCGACCGAGGCGTGGTCCGGCAGCCGGTCGAGGAAGCCGGTGACCCGGCCGAGCTGGGCCGCGCTGTTGACCGGGCCGAACAGGGCGTCGTCGTCGTCCGGCATCCCGACCTTGGCGGAGCTGCGCGCATACTCGCTCAGCGCGGCGACGAAGTCGTCGTGGATCCGGGGCGCGGCCAGCACCCGGGTGGCCGCCGTGCAGTCCTGGCCGGCGTTGAAGTAGCCCGCGACCGCGATGCCCTCGACCGCCTTGTCGATGTCGGCGTCGTCGAAGACCACGACCGGCGCCTTGCCGCCCAGCTCGAGGTGCACGCGCTTGAGCTGTTGCGACGCGCTCTCCGCCACCTGCATACCGGCCCGGACCGACCCGGTGATGGCGACGAGGGCCGGCGTCGGGTGCTCGACGACCGCGCGACCGGTGTCGCGGTCGCCGCAGACGACGTTGAACGCCCCCGGCGGGAGGAACTCGGCGGCCAGCTCGGCCAGCTTGCAGGGTGGTCTCGGGCGTCGTGTCGCTGGGCTTGAGGACCACGGTGTTGCCGGCCGCGAGCGCGGGCCCGATCTTCCAGATGGCCATCATCATCGGGTAGTTCCACGGCGTGACCTGGCCGACGACGCCGATCGGCTCGCGGCGGACCCAGGAGGTGTGGCCGGCGAGGTACTCCCCCGCGGCCTTGCCCTCGAGCACCCGCGCCGCCCCGGCGAAGAACCGGAGCTGGTCGACCATCGGCGGGATCTCCTCGCTCGCCGTCAGCGCGTGCGGCTTGCCGGTGTTCTCGGACTCCAGCCGGATGAGCTCGTCGGCGTGCGACTCGATGGCGTCGGCGAACTTCAGCAGCGCCTGCTGGCGCTCGCTCGGCGTCGTCTGGCCCCAGGTCTCGAAGGCGGCCGAGGCGGCCCGGTATGCGGCGTCGACGTCGGCCGCCGAGGAGACCGGGGCGGTGGCGACGACCTGGGCGGTGGACGGGTCGACGACGTCGCTGCGGGCGTCGGACTCGGGATCGGCGTAGTCGCCGCCGACGAAGTTGCGCAGGGTTCTCATGGCATCCCACCCAACCACGGAATCCGTCTCTGATCCAGGACTTGACGACGGATTTCGTCGTCAGGGAGGATCACGACCATGCCGAACCGCACCAACGGAGCCGCGCCGGCGCTCGACGACGTGTCGAAGCGCATCGTCGAGCTGCTCCAGGAGGACGGCCGGCAGCCGTTCGTCACCATCGCGCGCGAGGTAGGGCTCTCCGAGGCGGCGGTCCGGCAGCGGGTGCAGAAGCTCATCGACGGCGACGTCATGCAGATCGTCGCCGTCACCGACCCGCTGCAGGTGGGGTTCACCCGGCAGGCCATGGTCGGCGTCCGCGTCCCGGGCGACGTCCGCGAGGTCGCCGACGCGCTGTGCGCACATGCCCGAGGTCTCCTACGTCGTCACCACCGCCGGCAGCTTCGACCTGCTCGTCGAGGTGGTCTGCGAAGACGACGAGCACCTCCTCGACGTGCGTCATGCGTCAGATCCGCGGCCTGCCCGGCGTCGGCGCCACCGAGACGTTCGTCTACCTCAAGCTCAACAAGCAGCAGTACCGATGGGGAACCCGCTAGGGGACCCGGCAGGAGACCAGCATGACCACGACGCCCGGCACCTTCAGCGAGCCGACCGGCCCGACGCACACGCCGTCCGGCTCGACCTACGCGCGACGCCGCCCGCAACCACCTCTGGGGGCACTTCACCCGCCAGTCCGCCTGGGAGACGGAGGGATCCGGTCCGCCGATCATCGTCCGCGGCGAGGGCCACCGGATCTGGGACGACCGCGGCAAGGAGTACATCGACGGGCTGGCCGGCCTCTTCGTCGTCCAGGTCGGCCACGGCCGGGTCGAGCTGGCCGAGGCGGCCGCGAAGCAGGCGCAGGAGCTCGCCTTCTTCCCGCTCTGGTCGTATGCGCACCCGCGCGCCGTCGAGCTCGCCGAGCGGCTGGCGGCGGGCGCGCCCGGTGACCTCAACCGGGTCTTCTTCACCACCGGCGGCGGCGAGGCGGTCGAGACCGCCTGGAAGCTGGCCAAGCAGTACTTCAAGCTGACCGGGAAACCGACCAAGCACAAGGTGATCAGCCGCAACGTCGCCTACCACGGCACCCCTCAGGGCGCCCTGTCGATCACCGGGATCCCGGCGGCCAAGGAGATGTTCGAGCCCCTGGTGCCCGGCGCGTTCAAGGTGCCCAACACCAACCACTACCGCGCACCGGAGCACCTGCGCGACGACGCCAAGGCGTTCGGGCAGTGGGCGGCCGACCGGATCGCCGAGGCCATCGAGTTCGAGGGGCCCGACACGGTGGCGGCGGTCTTCCTCGAGCCGGTCCAGAACTCCGGCGGCTGCTTCCCGCCGCCGCCCGGGTACTTCCAGCGGGTCCGCGAGATCTGCGACGAGTACGACGTGCTGCTGGTCTCCGACGAGGTGATCTGCGCGTTCGGGCGGATCGGGTCGATGTTCGCGTGCGACGACTTCGGCTACGTGCCCGACATCATCACCTGCGCCAAGGGGATGACCAGCGGCTACTCCCCCATCGGCGCGATGATCGCCAGCGACCGGCTGTTCGAGCCGTTCCGGCACGGGACCACGTCGTTCCCCCACGGCTACACCTTCGGCGGCCACCCGGTGTCGTCGGCCGTGGCGATGGCCAACCTCGACATCTTCGAGCGCGAGGGCCTCAACGACCACGTCAAGGAGAACGCGCCGGCGTTCCGCGCCTCGCTGGAGTCGCTGCTGGACCTGCCGATCGTCGGCGACGTCCGCGGCGAGGGCTACTTCTACGGGATCGAGCTGGTCAAGGACAAGGGCACCCGCGAGACCTTCGACGAGGCGGAGTCGGAGCGGTTGCTGCGTGGCTACCTGTCCAAGGCGCTGTTCGACGCCGGCCTCTACTGCCGGGCCGACGACCGGGGCGACCCCGTGGTCCAGCTGGCGCCGCCGCTCGATCATCGGGCCCACGGAGTTCGCCGACATCACGTCCCGGCTCCGGTCGGTCCTCGAGGGTGCGCTGGCCCACATCTGACCTGCGTGGCGGCGGGCGCCGACGGCATACTCGCCCGATGGCCTCCACCTCGTCCCGCGCCTTTTCCGACATGTGGGTCGACCCCGAGCGACGACCCGCGCGAACGCGAACAGGTCGAGGTCGTCGACGAGCTGACGAACCTGCAGGAGTACCTGCGGGTCTACCGCCTCACGCTCCGGCTGAAGACCGAGGGCCTGACACCGGAGCAGCTCGCCACGCGGTCAGTACCGCCGTCGTCGATGTCGCTGCTCGGGCCTCGTCCGGCACCTGGCCAAGGTCGAGCGCGACTGGTTCCGCCTGCGCGCCGCCGGACACAAGGGGCGCCGCGCTCTACTGGTCCGAGGAGGACCGCGACGAGGCGTTCACCGGCGCGGTCGGCGACGAGTCGGTCGTGGCCGAGGCCTTCGCCGACTGGGAGCGCGAAGGTCGACTTCGCCGACACGTTCGTCCGGGAGCACCCCGACCTCGGCCGGACCTACGCCTACGGCGACGACGAGATCTCGCATGCGCGAGCTGCTGCTGCACATGGTCGAGGAGTACGCCCGGCACTGCGGGCACGCCGACCTGCTCCGCGAGTGCGTGGACGGCCGCACCGGCCAGTAGCCGCTCAGGCTCGGGCGAAGAACACCGAGATCAGCAGGATCGCCGGCACCGACAGGAAGGTGCTGACGAAGATGGCGTCGCGGGCGAGAACCGTCCCGCGGCGGTAGGTGTTGGCGTAGGTGAAGACGTTCTGCGCCGTCGGCAGTGCGGCGGTGACGGCGGCCGCGAACAGCGCCGTGCCGCGTAGCCCCACGGCCGCATACCCGACGGAGATCGCAACGACCGGTTGGAACACGAGCTTCAGCCCGACCAGGGTCGCCACGTGCGCTCGGGAGCCGGCGGCCCCCGGCTTGGGCCCACGCCGCAGCGAGATCCCGAACGCGATGAGCATCGCGGGCACCGCCATGTTGCCGACCACCTGCACCGGGCGCATCAGGCCGGTCAGCAGGTCCGCATTGACGTGGGGCGCCAGCAGCGACAGCAGGACCCCCGCGAGGGCCGCGATGGTGATCGGGTTGCGCGTGACGCTGCGGAACCCGGTGAGCAGCGAGGGCCGCTGGCCGCTGCGGTCGGCGTCCAGCAGGGCCAAGGCAGTCGGCGTGATGATGAGCAGCTGCAGCAGCAGGGTCGGCGCCATCAGCGAGATGTCGCCGAGGACGTAGAGCGCGATGGGGATGCCCAGGTTGCCGGCGTTGACGTATGCGGAGCAGAGGCTGCCGATCACCGACTCGCCCAACGGTCGCGGCCAGCGCCAGCGGGCGATGAGCAGGTAGGCCAGGACCGTGACGACGAACGAGACGGCGGACGCGACCAGGTTCGCCGAGAGGATCGCACCGATCGGCGTCCCCGACATGACGACGAGCAGCAGCGCCGGCGACGCGACGTAGAACGCGAGCCGGCTGAGGAACAGCTGGCCGCTGGTGCCGAGAACGCCGACGTGGGCGAGTACCCAGCCCAGCGCGACGATGGCCGCGATCGTGCCGAAGCCCTGCAGTACGCCGAGCACGCCTCGATGCTGTCAGGAGCCGCGCAGCACCGGCGCCAGCCGTTCCAGGACCGAGACGTCCTCGATCGTCGGTGGAGTCGCCGGGCTCTTGCCGTCGGCGATCTCCCGCATGGTCTTGCGCAGGATCTTTCCCGAGCGCGTCTTCGGCAGCCCGGTCACGATGTCGACCTGCCGCAACGCCGCGACCGCGCCCACCTCGTCGCGGACTCGCTGGACCAGCTCCGCCCGGATCCGCTCGCCCTGTCCCTCGGCGTCGATGCCGGCCTTGAGGACCACCAGGCCGCGCGGGACCTGGCCCTTGAGCTCGTCCGCGACGCCGATGACCGCGCATTCGGCGACGTCGGGGTGGCCGGCGAGCGCCGCCTCGATCGACCCGGTGGAGAGCCGGTGCCCCGCCACGTTGAGCACGTCGTCGGTGCGGCCCATGACGAACAGGTAGCCGTCCTCGTCGAGGTAGCCGCCGTCCCCGGTCAGGTAGTAGCCGTCGAACGCCGACAGGTAGGAGGAGACGTAGCGGTCGTCGTCGCCCCAGAGCGTCGCAAGGGTGCCGGGCGGCATCGGGAGGCGCAGACAGATGGCGCCCTCGACGCCGGGGTCGACAGCGGTACCGCGCTCGTCGAGGACCGACACGGCATACCCCGGCACCGGCACCGACGGCGACCCGGGTGTGATCGGCAGCGTCTCCAGCCCGCGCAGGTTGGCGGCGATCGGCCACCCGGTCTCGGTCTGCCACCAGTTGTCGACGACCGGGATGCCGAGCCGGTCGGTCGCCCACTGCCAGGTGTCCGGGTCCAGCCGCTCGCCGGCGAGGAACAGCGTGCGCAGCGACGAGAGGTCGTAGGCCGCGGCCTTCGCGCCGCCCGGGTCGTCCTTCTTGATCGCCCGGTATGCGGTGGGGGCCGTGAACATCGCGACCGCACCGTACTCGGAGATCACCCGGAAGAACGCCCCGGCGTCGGGGGTGCCGACCGGCTTGCCCTCGTAGAGGACGGTGGTGCACCCGGTGAGCAGCGGCGCGTAGACGATGTAGGAGTGCCCGACCACCCACCCGACGTCGCTGGCGGTGAACCAGGTCTCCCCCGGGTGGACGCCGAAGACGTGCTCCATCGACCAGCGCAGTGCCACCGCGTGGCCACCGTTATCCCGGACGATGCCCTTCGGCTTCCCGGTCGTCCCGGACGTGTAGAGGATGTAGAGCGGGTCGGTCGCGGCGACCTCGACGCAGTCGGCGCCGGCGTCGGCGGCCGGTGAGGACACGAACTCGGACCAGTCGACGTCTCCCGGCCGGAGCTCGGCGCGGGCCCTGCTCGCGCTGGAGCACCACGCAGACGTCCGGGCGGTGGCTCGTCCGCTGGAGGGCAGCGGCGACGATCGGGGTGTAATCGACGACACGGGAGGGTTCCACGCCGCAGGACGCGGTGAGGATGACCTTCGGTGTCGCGTCGTCGATGCGCGCCGCGAGCTCCGCCGGGGCGAACCCGCCGAACACCACCGAGTGGACCGCGCCGATCCGGGCGCAGGCCAGCATCGCGACGACCGTCTCGGGGACCATCGGCATGTAGATCACCACGCGGTCGCCCTTCTCGACGCCGGCGCCGACGAGGGCCCCGGCGAGGCGGCGCACGTCGGCGAGCAGCTCGGCATACGTGATGGAGCGCTTCGTGCCGGTGACCGGCGAGTCGTAGTGGATCGCGACCTGCTCGCCGCGGCCGGCCTCGACGTGCCGGTCGACCGCGTTGAAGCAGGTGTTGAGCGTGGCCCCCGGGAACCAGCGGTAGAACGGGGGCCGCGAGTCGTCGAGGACGGCCCCCGGCGGCGTGATCCAGTCGATGTCCGTCGCCGCGTCGCTCCAGAAGCCCTGGGGGTCGTCGAGACTGCGGGCGTAGGCGGCGGCGTAGGCACCGGTGCTCATTCCCCGACCCTAGTGACACCATCCCGATGTGGAGATCCAGTCGACCGCCGAGCTGGCCGACTGGCTCGCCGCCGGCCGTCCGCTCGGCGGGGTGCGGCTGCAGGACGTCGACCTCGGGCCGGTGGAGTCCACACTGCTCCGCGAGACGCAGCTGACCGGGCTGGTGGTCCTCGGCGGCGTCCTCTCGGCGGGCCTCATGGTCCACCTGCAGCAGCACGGCGCCGTCGTCTTTCCCCAGGCTCCGGACGCCCCGGTCGACATCTACCGCGCCCACCTCTACACCGGACGCGAGCTCTACGCCGGGCTCGACGGACCGGGCGGGTATGCGGCGACGGTCGACGCCCGGGCCTACGAGTGGAACCGCGACCGGCGCCTGGCCGATGACGCCTACGCCACGCTGCTCAAGGCGATCCACGACGACTCGGTCAGCGACGCCCTCGACGAGTGGGTCGCCGGCCGGCGGGTGGTCGGCATCATGGGCGGCCACGCGCAGCCGCGCGGCAGCGGTGCGTATGCGGCCGCCGCCCGGACCGCACGGGCGCTGGCGGAGACGGGCCTGCTCGTCGCCACCGGTGGGGGCCCGGGAGCCATGGAAGCGGCCAACCTCGGCGCGGTGGCACCCTCCGCGGACGCACTGGACGAGGCGCTGGAGCGGCTGCGTGCGGTTCCCACGTTTCTGCCCGATGTCCGTGCGTGGGCGGGAGTGGCGTTCGCGGTGCTCGACGCGTTCGCGGTGGGAGTGGCGCCGAGGGCCGCGGGGGCGACCTCCCCGCGGTCCTTGGGAGTACCGACGTGGTTCTACGGTCACGAGCCGCCGAATGTCTTCGCGCAGGGCATCGCCAAGTACTTCTCCAACGCGGTCCGCGAGGACGGGCTCCTGGCGCGGTCGAACGCCGGCGTGATCGTCATGCCGGGCGCGGCCGGCACCGTGCAGGAGGTGTTCCAGCTGGCGACCCGGCTCTACTACGCACCCGACGGCATCTCGCCGCCGCCGCTGGTGCTGGTCGGTGTCGACCACTGGGTGGAGACCCTGCCGGTGTGGCCGCTGCTGCGCGCCATGGCGCAGGGCCGCGGCATGGCCGAGGTGGTCCACCTCGTGGACGACGCGGAGGACGCCGTCGCGCTCGTCGCCGAAAACTGAGTCAGCCCACCGCGGCTCGTGCGCCGACGAAGGCGTCGACGCAGCGCCGGACGTCGTCCTCGGTATGCGCCGCCGACAGCTGGACCCGGATGCGGGCCCGGCCGCGCGGCACCACCGGGTAGGAGAACGCGACGACGTAGACACCGGCGGCGAGCATGTGCTCCGCGACCCGGGCGGCCTGCGCCGCGCCGTCGTCGCCGGGGAACATCACCGGCGTGATCGGGTGAGTCCCGGGGAGCAGGTCGAAGCCGGCCTCGGCCATGAGGCTCCGGAAGAGGGTTGTGTTGCGGTGCAACGCTGTTCGCAACCCGGCGGCGTCCCGGGCCAGCTCCAGCGCCGCCAGCGAGCCGGCCACGACCACCGGTGCGACGGAGTTGGAGAACAGGTAGGGGCGGGACCGTTGGCGCAGGAGGTCGACGACCTCGGGATGCGACGCGACGTACCCGCCCGACGCCCCGCCGAGCGCCTTGCCCAGCGTGCCGGTGACGATGTCGACGCGGTCCTGCACGCCGAACAGCTCGGGAGTACCGCGGCCGCCGGGGCCGACGAACCCGACGGCGTGCGAGTCGTCCACGAGGACCATGGCCCCGTGCGCGTCGGCGAGCTCGCAGATCCGGTCGAGCGGCGCATACGAGCCGTCCATCGAGAACACCCCATCGGTGACGACGACGACCCGCCGCGATCCGGCCGCCGATGCCAGCTGGGCCTCGAGGTCGGTCATGTCGGCGTTCCGGTAGCGCAGCCGCCGGGCCCGGCTGAGCCGGATGCCGTCGATGAGCGACGCGTGGTTCAGCTCGTCGGAGACGATGACGTCCTCCGGGCCGAACAACGTCTCGAAGATCCCGCCGTTGGCGTCGAAGCACGAGGAGTAGAGGATCGCCGCAGGCATACCGAGGAACTCGGCGAGCCGAGCCTCAAGCTGGGTGTGCAGCACCTGCGTACCGCAGATGAACCGCACGGAGGCCATCCCGAAACCCCACGCGTCCAAGGCCGCTGAGGCGGCCGCGAGGACGTCGGGATGGTCGGCGAGCCCGAGGTAGTTGTTGGCGCAGAAGTTCAGCGCCGCGCTCTGCCGCGTCGCCACGTGGGCCGACTGCGGCGAGGTCAGCTCGCGCTCGTGCTTCCAGAGCCCGGCGTCCCGGATCTCCTGAAGGCTGTGGCGAAGGTCGTCCCGTGTGGCCGTGTCCATGGCACCGACCGTACGGTGAACGGCATGCCGCCGACCCAACCTCCGAAGCAACGTCTGACGCAACCGGAGTGCGCTGCCGCCGTCGCCGAGCACAGCCGAGGCTTCGCCGAGGCCGCCGCCGGCAACTTCGACGCCCCGGTGGAGTTCTGCCCGGGCTGGACGGTCCGGGACGTGGTGCACCACCTGACCGGTGTGCAGTGGTTCTGGGCGACGTTGGTCGAGCAGGGGTGGACCGAGCAACCCGACGACCTGGAGCGACCCGCGCCGGCGAGTGACGAGACGGCTCTGGAAGTGTTCCGCGCCGGGGCCGAACGGCTGGTCCGGTGTTGGCCGCCGCCGACCCGGCCACCCCGGTGTGGACCTGGGCGCCCACGAAGCAGGACGCCGGGTTCGTCATCCGGCACCAGGTGCAGGAGGCGGTCGGGCACCACTGGGACGTCGCCCATGCCGCCGGGCGCTCCGTGACCATCTCGCCGGCGGTCGGCGCGGACGCGGTCGACGAGTTCCTCGAGTTCTCGGTGTCGAGCACGGCCGACCCGGCCGACCCGCTCCCGGAACCCCTCGACGGACGCCTCGGGCTCGCCTGCACCGACAGCGAGCCACGTGGCTGGTCACCGACGGCGCGACGCCGGGGACCGCGCAGGTGACCGCCACCTCCAGGGAGGCGCTCGCCGCGGACGGCGTCGCCACGGTGACCGGCACCGGTGGTCAGCTGCTGCTGTGGCTGTACGACCGCCACGGCGACCCCTCCGGTGACGCCGACGCGGAGCGGTCGACCCCGACCTGCTGGAGCGGTTCCGGGGTCTCTGCGTCACCGACTGAGGCAGGATCAGGCCTCGTGGACGCCCAACGCGAGACCCTCCGGCCGCTGTTCGACGCCGTGTCCGACAGCTACGACCAGGTGGGGGTCGACTTCTTCCAGCCGATCGCGGAAGGGCTGGTCGCCCGGCTGGACCCGCAGCCCGGTGAACGGGCCCTCGACCTCGGCTGCGGCCGCGGAGCCGCGCTGCTGCCGATCGCCCGGGCTGTCGGTCCGTCGGGGCGGGCGGTCGGTGGGGACCTGTCGCCGCGGATGGTCGCGGAGGCGGCCGCGCTCGCTGAAGGCTGCGGGTCTGAGCCAGGTCGAGGTCCTCGTCGTCGACGCGCAGGAGCCCGATCTCGGCGACGTCGTCGACGACGGATTCGACCTGCTGTCGGCGTCGCTGGTGCTGTTCTTCCTGCCCGACCCGGGCGACGCACTAGTGCGATGGCGGACGTTGTGCCGTCCCGGCGGACGGGTCGGCGTGGCGACCTTCGGCCATCCCGACCCGACGTGGGCACCGGATCGACCAGCTGTTCCGGCCCTACCTGCCGGCGGAGATGCTCGACGCCCGGACGACCGGTGCGGCCGGCCCGTTCCGGTCGGGCGCCGGCGTGGAAGGGCTGTTCACCGCGGCCGGCTGGGTCGAACCGTGGACCGCAGATCTCGCGCTTCCGGTGCGGTTCGAGAGTCCGGACCAGTGGTACCGGCACTCCATGTCGATCGGGCAGCGCGGCTTCTGGTGCGGGTCCCCGAGGCGGAGCGAGCGGGCATCCGGGACGAGGCGTCGCGCATCATCCGCGAGGCGGCGGACGCCGATGGCTCGGTGACCTTCACCCAGGGCATCCGTTACACCATCGCCCGGAACCCCTGAGTCACGCCGTCGAGGCGGCGAGCTGCCCGCAGGCGCCGTCGATGTCCTGGCCGCGGGTGTCCCGGATCGTCGTCGGGATCCCGGCGGCTCGCAGCCGCTCGACGAACTGCTGCTCCACCCCCGGGCGGGAGGCGGTCCACTTCGAGCCGGGCGTGGGGTTGAGCGGGATCGGGTTGACGTGCACCCATCCCCTCCCCCGGGCATTGAGCTTGCGGCCCAACAGGTCCGCACGCCAGGCCTGGTCGTTGATGTCGCGGATCAACGCGTACTCGATCGACACCCGCCGCTTCGTGGCCTGGAAGTAGCGGTATGCCGCGTCGATGGCCTCGTCGACGGACCACCGGGTGTTGATGGGGACCAGCTCGTTGCGCAGCTCGTCGTCGGGCGCGTGCAGCGACAGGGCGAGGGTCACCGGTATGCCTTCGGCGGCCAGCTTGTCGATCGCAGGAACGAGGCCGACGGTCGACATGGTGATGCCCCGGGCGGACATGCCGAGGCCGTCCGGCGCTGGGTCGACGAGCCGGCGGATGGCGCCGACCGCCGCCTGGTAGTTGGCCAGCGCCTCCCCCATGCCCATGAAGACGACGTTCGAGACCCGCAGCGGGGTGGTCCGCTCCTCCTCGCCGCCCTCGCCGGCGAGCTCGCCGCGGCGCAGCGAGCGCGCTGCATACACGACCTGCTCCACGATCTCGGCCGTCGAGAGGTTGCGGGTGAGCCCGGCCTGGCCGGTGGCGCAGAAGGGGCAGTTCATGCCGCAGCCGGCCTGGCTGGAGATGCAGATCGTCACGCGGTTGGGGTAGCGCATGAGGACCGACTCGACGACGGCACCGTCGTGGAGACGCCAGGCCGACTTGACCGTCTCGCCGTCGTCCGCGGTCCGCTGCACCATGGGGGTCAGCAGCGTGGGAAGCAGGTCGCGGACCAGTTCGTCGCGCACCCCTTTGGGCAGGTCGGTCATCGCGTCGGGAGTATCCACGAGCCGCTCGAAGTAGTGCGTGGAAAGCTGCTTGGCGCGGAACCCCTTGTGGCCCAGCGACTCCAGCACATCGCGGCGTTCCGTGGGCGTGAAGTCGGCCAGGTGGCGAGGCGGTTTTCCTCGGCGCGGGGCGGTGAAGGTCAGCTGCCCCGGCGGCGGTGGGGTCGCGGTGGGCGTAGGGAGATCGGTCATGAGAGGGCCAGTGTCTCAAGCCAGCCCGTGTTCGAGAGCATCGAGCATCACCTCGAGCTGGCGGTCCCGCTCCCGAGCAGGCACGTCGGCCAGCGGGCCGTCGATGTGAAGCACCGCGAACCCGTGGACCGCCGACCAGCAGGCCACCTCCGCGCCCTCCCGGCGGGACGGAGACAGCCGGCCGTTCGCCACCATCTCGTCGAGAGCGGCGCTGAGCAGCTCGTAGGGGCCGGGCTCGTCCGGCGGACGGTCCACGGTGCCGGCGAAGGCGGTGGCGAACAGGCCCGGCTCCCGGACGGCGAACAGCACGTAGCCCTTCCCGATCTCCCGCATCCGCCGCACCGAGCGCTCGGCCGGGTCGCCGCCGCGCACCCGGACGGCACGGCCCGACATCGCGCGGAACAGCTCGTCCTGGCCCGCCCCCGCCGTGGCGTCCAGCAGCTCCTTGCGGTCGGCGAAGTGCCGGTATGCGGCGTTGTGCGAGACGCCCGCTCGTCGCGCCACCTCGCGCAAGACGACCCCCGAGGGGCCCTGCTCGCGAGCCAGCTCCACCGCGGTGCGGAGCAGCTCCGCCCGGAGGTTCCCGTGGTGGTAGGTCGTCACAGCGATCCATCGTACCCGAGATGTTGACACTGTCCACATGCGTGTGGTGCACTTGGGATGTTGACGGTGTCCACATTGGTCGGTCGAGGAGAGTCATGAAGCGCAGAGCGGGAATCCTCGTGGCGGTCTACACCGCGGTGTTCGCCATCAACCTCGACACGACGATCGTCAACGTGGCGCTCCCGAGCATCGCCCGCGAGCTCGGTTCCGACACCCGGACGCTGCAGTGGGTCGTCGACGGTTACAACCTCGCCTTTGCGGCTCTGGTGCTTGCCGCGGGAAGCCTGTCGGACCGCTTCGGACGGCGGCCAGCGCTACCTGGTCGGCCTGGTCGGCTTCGCGGCCGCGACCACGGTCGGTGGCCTGGTCACCACCGACGGCGCGCTCATCGTCGCCCGTGTGGCAATGGGCGTCTTCGCGGCGCTCATCTTTCCGGCCACCCTCTCGGTCATCTCCAACGCCTTCCCCGACCGGCGGCAGCGCGCCGCCGCGCTCGGTGGCTGGGGCGCCGTGGTCGGCGTCGGGGTCGCGGCCGGTCCGATCACGGGTGGGTTGCTGGTGACGCACTTCGCCTGGGGCAGCGTGTTCCTCGCGCTGGCGCCGCTCGCCCTCGTGGCCGCGGTCCTCACCGGGTTTCTCGTGCCCGAGTCCCGCGATGCCGCCGCACCCCCGCTCGACCGGCGCGGCCTGCTCGTCTCGACGGCGATGCTGGGGCTCCTGGTGTGGACGGTCATCGAGGCGCCGACCTGGGGCTGGGGCTCGGCCGCGACCATCGGCGGCTTCGCCGGCAGCGCTGTGCTCCTCGTGGCCTTCGTGGTCGTCGAGCGCCGCGCCGCCCACCCGATGCTCGACGTCTCCCTGTTCGCCGACCGGCGGTTCAGCGCCGCAAGTGGCGCCGTGACGGTCACCTTCTTCTCGCTCGCCGGGTTCATCTTCCTAGTGACGCAGTACTTCCAGGTGGTCCGCGGCTACGACGCGCTCTCGACCGGCGCGCGGATCCTGCCGGTCGCCGTCAGCATCGCGATCGCGTCGGTCGCCGGCGGTCTGCTGGCCCCGCGGCTGGGCACCCGCGCCGTGGTCACCACCGGCCTGCTGATGTTCGGCTCGTCGATGGCGTGGATCGCGGCGAGCCCGGTCGACGTCCCCTACGCGACGTCGATCGTTTTCCAGATGGTGCTCCTGGGCCTCGGCATAGGGCTGATCTCCACTCCGGCCACCGAGTCGATCCTCCTCGTCCTCCCACCGGCGCGGGCCGGTGTCGGGTCGGCGGTCAACGACGCAACGCGCGAACTGGGCGCGACGCTCGGCGTCGCGGTGGTCGGGTCGGTGTTCGCGTCGGTCTACGGCGCTTCGCTGACCGGAGGCGCCTTCGACCGGTTGCCGGAGGCGGCTCAGACCCAGGCTCGGGAGTCGGTAGTAGCCGCGGCGGCCATCGCCCAGGGTCACCCCGAGCTGCTCGCCCAGGCGCGGAGCGCGTTCATGGACGGCATGCACGCGGGCAGCCTGCTCGTGGCGGTCCTCTGCCTCGTCGGTGCGGTCGTCGCGTCCGTTGCTCTACCGGGTCGCGGCTTCACCCGCGGGAGCAACCCGCATACCGACGCGGTCCCGACTCCCGTCCCCGAACCGGTCTGATCGACCGCACCTCGTCGGGATGTGGCATTTCGGCCACGAACTGCGGTCGCGAGCGCGCCCTGGAGGTCGGAATGTGGCATCTCGGCCACGAATCGCGGGTGCCCGGGCGGCTAGCCCACCGCTACCGGGACCAGCACGGCGAGGACCGCCCAGATGATCGGCGCGGTGATGACCAGCGAGTCGAGCCGGTCCATGAGGCCGCCGTGCCCCGGGAGGATGTTGGACATGTCCTTGATGCCGAGGTCGCGCTTGATCGTTGACTCGATGAGGTCACCGGTCGTCGCCCCGATCGCTGCCGCGGCACCGGCCAGCAGCCCCACCCACCAGGGGCCGTGGAGCGCGAAGTAGACACACGCCACGCCGACCGCCATGCAGAAGACCACGGACCCGGCGAACCCCTCCCACGACTTCTTGGGGCTGATCGTCGGCGCCATCGGGTGCCGGCCGGCGAGGACCCCCACCGCATACCCGCCGATGTCGCTCGCGACGGTGAGCGCGATGTAGGTGAACAGCCGCCACGCGCCGTCGTCCGGCGCCAGCAGCAGCGACGGAGAACGCCGCGAGGAACGAGGGGTAGGCCGCGACCAGCGACCCACCCATGACGTCGCGGGCCGCACCGACCACCCCGTCGGCCACCCGCCAGACGAGGATCGCGACACAGGTCAGCGCGAAGCAGACCAGCAGCGCCTGCGCGCCGCCGACGTAGGCCGCGCCGAGCATGCTGACGCACCCGACCAGGCTGGGCACGACGGGGACGGCGAAGCCGCCCGCCTTGAGCGCGCGGCACAGCTCCCAGACCCCCACGCATACCGAGGCGGTGGCGAGGACGACGAAGGTCCACCTCGGCACCACGAACAGCGTGATCACCACCGCGGCGCCGAGGGACAGGCCGACGGCGAACGCCGCCGGCAGGTTGCGGCCGGCTCGGGAGACCTTGACCGAGTCGGCCTCGGTGGTCACCGGCGCGACGACAGCACCATCCGACTCTTCTGGCGACGCCACGGGTTCGTCGGTCATGGCTCGGGCGGGTACGGGCATCTCGATCGGCCGGTCAGACCTCGAGGAGCTCGCTCTCCTTGCCCTTGAGCAGGGCGTCCACGGTGTCGACGTACTTCTTGGTCAGCGTCTCGAGCTCCTTCTCGCCGCGCACACCGTCGTCCTCGCCGACGTCGCCGTCCTTGACCAGCTTGTCGAGGTCGCTCTTGGCCTTGCGGCGGACGTTGCGGATCGAGACCCGCGCCTCCTCGGCCTTGTGGTGCGCGAGCTTGATGTACTCCCGGCGCCGGTCCTCGGTGAGGATCGGCAGCACGACCCGGATGATGTTGCCGTCGTTGCTCGGGTTCACCCCGAGGTCGGAGTCGCGCAGCGTCTTCTCGATCTCGTGCATCGACGACTTGTCGAACGGGCTGATGATGATGGTGCGCGCCTCGGGGTTCTGGAACGACGCCAGCTGCTGGAGCGGCGTCGGCGCGCCGTAGTAGCTGACCACCAGCTTGTTGAACATGCCGGGGTGGGCGCGGCCGGTCCGGATGCCGGCGAAGTCCTCCTTGGCGACCTCGACGGCCTTCTCCATCTTCTCTTCGGCCTCGAAGAGCGTCTCGTCGATCATGTGTTCGCCACTGCTTTCTCGTATGCGCTCGGTCGTCACACCGGGGTGACGAGCGTGCCGATCCTCTCACCCTGCAGCGCGCGGGTGATGTTCCCCGCGCCTTCCATGCCGAACACCACCATGGGCAGCTTGTTGTCGTGGCAGAGGCTGAACGCCGCCTGGTCGACGACCCGCAACCCCTTCTGGAGGGCCTCGTCGAAGGTCAGCGTGTCGAGCTTCTTGGCCTCGGGGTGCAGGCGGGGGTCCATGTCGTAGACCCCGTCGACGCCGTTCTTGCTCATCAGCACCGCGTCGCACTTGATCTCCAGGGCGCGCTGGGCGCTGACCGTGTCGGTGGAGAAGTAGGGCATGCCGGCCCCGCCGCCGAAGATGACCACCCGGCCCTTCTCGAGGTGGCGGATCGCCCGGCGGGGGATGTAGGGCTCGGCGACCTGGCCCATGGTGATCGCGGTCTGGACGCGGGTCTCGATGCCGTTCTTCTCGAGGAAGTCCTGCAGGGCGAGGCAGTTCATCACCGTGCCCAGCATGCCCATGTAGTCGGCGCGGGCGCGGTCCATGCCCTTGGCCTGCATCTCCGCGCCGCGGAAGAAGTTGCCGCCGCCCATGACGATGGCCACCTGCACGCCGCTGCGCACCGCCTCGGCCACCTGGTCGGCGATCGTGCGCACGACGGCCGGGTCGAGCCCGAGCCGGCCACCGCCGAACACCTCTCCCGACAGCTTCAGCAGCACCCGGTGGAACCGGGGCCGGGGTTCCTCGACCGAGCTGGCGAGCGTCACAGGGCGACCTCCGGAGGAGTCAGGCGCGAGCGAGTCCCCGTCATCGGCAGGGTCACCGGATCCTTCCACACCTGGACCACGCCGCAGCAGGGGAGGTCGCCGGGGATGCACCTCAGGGCGCGGGTTCGAGCGCCCACCAGTTCTCCATCCTGGGCGTCGCCGGTGCGTCGCGGCCGTCTTCCAGAACGCGGTGGAGCCGGAAGAGGTATGCGGCGATACCTGCGGCGCCCTGCATCCAGCCGACTCGCGGAGGGCGTAGCGGCTGCTCGTCGCGGTGCTCGACGAACCGCCAGTACGCGTGGTCGCCGGTGACAACAACCCGCTCGACCAGCGCGTCCCCGAGCCGGACGGCGAAGGCCAGGTCGGCCTCGTCACCGGCTCGCGCGTAGGCGTCGAGGAACGCGTCGCCCACACCGGCGGTGCCGCAGCAGCGACCGTCGTTGTCCCAGAAGCCGGGCCGGAGCCGGTCCGGCAGGCCGGAGGTCCGGACGCTCTGCCGGCCGCGCGCATACCAGCTCGTCGTCGGCTCCCCCGCCACCTGGGCCACGCCGGCGCGGGCCAGGGCGAGGAACAGCAGCGACGTGCCGGTCGGGCCGTGGCACCAGCCGTAGGACAGGGGGTCCGCCTTGGCCGGGTCCGGCGCCGGGATGCCCAGCGGCACCGTGAACCCGCCCTCGGACCGGTCACCGAGGGTGACCAGGTGCTCGGCCCCTTGCCGCGCCGCCTCGACGAGCTCAGGCCGGCCCAGCTCGGTACCCGCGAGCGCCAGGCTCGCGGCGATGCCAGCCACTCCGTGGGACCAGTTCGGTACCTGAAGGCTGGGCGCGAGCAGGAACCGTGAGGAGACCATGTTCCAGTTCAGGCCGGTCGGCGTGGGCTCGGCCTCGGCGAGCAGGATGTCGGCGGCGCGGCCGGCCAGCTCGCGCGCGCCCGGCACGCCGAGACGTTGCGCGAACAGTGCGGCGAGCACGACCGAGGCGGTGCCGAGGGTCGCGTCGTTGAACCGCCGCTCGGGGCGGTAGGGCCCGGGCGACGAACTGCGCCCCTGGCGGCCACCCGTCGGCCTCAGCCGTCTCGGCGAGACGGCGAACGGCCGTGTCGGCGCCCGGCGCGTTCACGGCGAGCAGCACGCCGACCGTGCTCGACAGGCCGTCGAAGAACGAGATGTCGTCGGTCTCCGGGATGCGAGCACCCAGTCGTTCGACGACAGCCTGCCCGAGGGCCTCCTCCTCGCCGGTCCACGGGCGAGTACGGCGGACCTCGGCGAGCACGTGTGCCAGGCCACCGATCCCCTCGTGCATCCCGTCGCGGTACTTGTCGTCGGTCGGTGTCGGGGTACCCGTGTCGGGTCCACCGACGCCGGGATGCGCGGGCCGTCGGGCCACTCCACCTGGGCGAGGACCCAACGCCACGCGGCCTCGGCGAGCTCGCGGTAGCGAGCGGGATCGGTCGGCGTCATCCGGTCATGGTGGCACCGGAACGCGCGCTTCCGAAGCCGCGTTGAGCCGGACGTGACCGGGCGCCCACGGGCTTTCTCGACGTCGGCGACGGCCAGCGGGTGTGGTGGGGCGAGTACGGCGACCCGGCCGGCATACCGCTGCTCCTCGTGCACGGTGGTCCCGGCGGCGGGAGCGTGCCGGCGATGATGAGCCCCTTCGACCCGGCGGTCTACCGGATGATCCTGTTCGACCAGCGGGGCTCTGGCCGCAGCACGCCCCACGCCAGCGACCCGCGAGTGAGCCTGGCGTCCAACACAACGGCCCACCTCGTCGCCGACATGGAGCGCCTCCGCGTCGCACTGGGCATCGACCGGTGCGTGCTCTGCGGCAGCTCGTGGGGCACGACGCTCTCCCTCGCGTATGCGCTGGCTCACCCGGACCGGGTGCTCGGGATGATCTTGCGCAGCATCACGACCTACAGCCCGAGCGAGGTCGACTGGGTCTACCGGGACGGCGCCAACCACCTGCTGCCCGAACGCTGGGCGGAGCTCCTCGCGGCCCTGCCGTCCGCCGAGCACGACGAGGTCGTGGCGTCGTTCCACGCCCGGGTCGGCTCGCTCGACGACGCGGTCCGGGTGCCGGCCGCCCTGGCGTGGTGCCGGTGGGAGACCGCCGGGATGCTCACGGCCCCGGACCCGGTGGTCGAGGCGGTCTTCGCCGACCCGGCGTTCGCGGTCGCTTTCGCGCGGATCAGCACGCACTACGCCCTGCACCACGGCTTCCCGGTGGGCGGGCCACTGCTGGACCGCGTCGGCGAGCTGGCCGGCATACCGGCTGCTCTCGTCCACGGGCGACTGGACCTGTGCACGCCGCCGGTCACCGCCTGGCGGCTGCACCGGGCGTGGCCGGGTTCGCGGCTGCACCTGCTCGACCACGAGAGCCATCGGTTGACCGGGGCGGCCGCCGTCCTGGCCGACGAGGCCAGGCGGATGGCCGACCTGGTCGCTGCCGCTACGTAGCGTCCGGCAGCGACCGCAGCCACGTGGCGATGGCGGTGCCGACCTCGTCCGGAGCGTCCTCAGGCGACGAAGTGGCCCGCGCGGACGGTGACGTGCTCTTGCTGTGGCCACGACCGGGCGAACGCCCGGTGCCGCTCGAACATGACCCCCGGCACGGCCTCGACGAACAGCTTCGGGAGCGTCCGACCCCGCCAGCCACGCGCCGTAGGCCCGCACGATGTCGTGGACGTCGGCGGGCTCGCCGGCCATCGGCACCTGACGCGGCCAGCTCAGCGTCGGGCGCCGCGACTCCCCCGGCTCGAGGTACGGCCGCCGGTAGACCGCCAGCTCCTCCTCGGTCAGGCCGCGCAGCACCTCGCTCGGGAGCACCTGCTCGACGAAGAGGTTCTCGTCGAGGACCAGCCGCTCGCCAGCCTCGGACCGGATGGCCGTGAAGAACGCGACCGCCTCCGGCGGCCAGTCGTCCCACGAGTCGATGGTGGCGACGAACGCCTCCATGTAGGCGATCGCCGCGCACCGCCGCCGGATGCCGGAAGGCCCAGTCGAAGCCCAGCGCGGACCCCCAGTCGTGGAGGACCAGCGTCACCCGCTCGCGCACGCCCAGCTGCTCGAGGAGGGCGTCGAGGTATGCGCGGTGCTCGACCAGCCGGTAGGACTCCGGCCCGCTGTTCGCGAGCTTCGCCGAGTCGCCCATGCCGACGAGGTCCGGCGCGATGCAGCGGCCCAGCCCGGTCAGGTGCGGGATGACGTTGCGCCACTGGTAGGACGACGACGGGTTGCCGTGCAGGAGGACGATCGGGTCGCCGACGCCTTCCTCGACGTAGGCCATCCGCATCCCGCGCACATCGACGAACCGCTTGGGGTACCGCTCCTCGGCCGAGATCACGCGAGGCACGGTACGTCAGGATCCGCATGGAAACCCGCTCGTACTACGGTGCGCGAATGACCTCCCGGCCGAACGCCCAGAACGCAACTAGCCCCCACGACGAGCTGGGCACGCTGTCCGACGAGTACTGGAGCGGTTACCTGGCCGCCGAGCCGACCGAGGCGCACCTGCTGGGCTACTACCCGAGGACCGGGCGGTTCGAGAACGCCACGCGCGCCGCCGAGGACGCCGAGATCGCCCGGCTGCGCGACGCGGCGGCCCGGGCGCGGCGGATCGACCCCGACGGGCTGGACGACACCGAGCGCACGACCCAGGCGGTCCTTGCCAGCCAGTCGACGGCCGCGGCGGACCGGCTGGAGGCCCGGCTCGCCGAGGTGTCGGCCGACCCGATCTTCGGCCTTCAGAGCCAACTTCCCCTCATCCTCGGCATGTTCACGCTGCCGGACGAGGAGGTGGCCGACGCGATGCCCGACATGCTGGCCGGCGCCGGTACGTGGTTCGCGGACACGGCCCAGCGCCACCGGGAAGGCATCGCCCACGGTCGGGCGCCGGCGGCGTTCGCCGTCACCGGGACCGTCGCCCAGATCGAGAGCGCGCTCGCCCTCCCCCTCGACGAGGACCCGTTCGTCACGGCCCTGCAGCCCCCGCAGGGGATCGACGTCGGGGCGTGGCGCGCCCGGCTCGCCCACGCGGTGGAGACGCGGCTGCGGCCCGGGCTGGAGACGTACCGCGACGTCCTGCGGGACGAGGTCCTCCCGCACGCGCGCCCGGACGACCGTGCGGGCCTGACCTACCTCGAGGGCGGCGACGACGCATACGCCCGGGCCCTGCGCTACTTCACGACCACGGAGCTCACCGCGCAGCAGATCCACGACGTGGGCCTGGCGCAGATCGAGTCCCTGGCGGCGGAGTACCGGAGCCTCGGCTCCGAAGCCCTCGGCACCTCCGACCTGCGCGAGATCTTCGACCGGATGCGTGACGACCCGGCCCTGCACTTCACCACCGGGGACGAGCTGGTCACGGCGTCGAGGACGGCGATGGCGCGCGCGTGGGACGCGATGCCGGGCTGGTTCGAGGTGTTGCCGCAGGCCCCGTGCGCGGTGGAGGGCACGACGACCGGCGCCAAGGCCTTCTACTACCCACCGGCCTCCGACGGCAGCCGCGGCGGGACGTTCTTCGTCAACGTCACCGACCCCACCGCGTGGGGCACCTTCGAGCTCGAGGCGATGGCGTTCCACGAGGGCATCCCCGGACACCACCTGCAGCTGGCCGTCGCCGCAGAGCTGACCGGCGTCCCCGAGTTCCGCAAGTACCTGCACAACTCCGCGTATGCGGAGGGCTGGGGCCTCTACAGCGAGCGGCTCTCCGACGAGATGGGTCTCTACAGCGGCCCGGTCGAGCGGCTCGGGATGCTGTCCGCCGACTCGATGCGGGCGAGCCGGCTCGTCGTCGACACGGGCCTGCACGCCCTCGGCTGGAGCCGCGAACAGGCGGTGCAGTTCATGCTCGACAACTCACCGTTGTCCGCCGGCGTGGTGCGCCCGGAGATCGACCGTTACGTCGTCTCACCCGGCCAGGCGACGTCGTACATGATCGGTCGCCTCGAGATCCAGCGGTTGCGCCGCGAGGCGGAGCGGCGGCAGGGCAACCGGTTCGACGTCTTGCGGTTTCACTCCGCGGTTCTCGACTCGGGGTCGCTTCCGCTCGACGTGCTCGAACGGGTGGTGGCGGCCCGGTTGCCCTGACCGGCCGGCCTCCTCCGCGCGGCTCCGTCACGTGCCGGACCCGTCACCCGTGGTGGGCGGCATGACGACGATCGGGCACTGCGTCGAGTAGAGCAGCCGGTGAGCAAACCCCAGCCCCTCGCCGATGCGGGCCCGGCGGGGCGCGCCGACGACGAGCAGGTCGGCGTCGGCCGCGGCCGACAGCAGCGCCTTCCGGCGGCCCCCGACGAGCAGCCGGCACTCCACGTCCGCCTCCGCACCGACCATCGACTCGACGTCGGCGACCAGGCGGTTCTCGGCCTCGGCGTGGTCCTCCGTCGGGTCGTAGGTCCGCAGCGGAGGCCGGGTGCCCGACACGCCGGACTGCACGGGACGCCAGCTGCGCACGGCGACCACCCGGCCCCCGCGAGCCGCTGCCTCGTCGACCGCCCACCGCAGCGGAGCGGCCGAGGTGGCGATCGAGCCGATGGCCACGACGACGGTGTAGTCACTCATAACGCCGGCTCCTCCTCGGTCACCTTGGTGAGCGGGTCGGCGACGTCCTCGAGGCTCATACCCTCCGCGTTGACGCCGATGAACCAGGCGACCGCGCCGCCGATGATCATGATCGCCGCGCCCAGGACGTAGCCCCAGAACAACGGCGTCCGGTCCTTGCCCTCGCCGACCAGGGACCCGTAGATCACCGGCGCCAGGGCACCGCAGCTCTGGGCGATGGCGAAGAAGTAGGAGATCGCCTGACCGCGCACCTCCAGCGGGAAGATCTCGCTCACGGTCAGGTATGCCGACGACGCCCCGGCACTCGCGAAGAAGAACGAGACACACCAGAAGATGGTCTGGGTGGTGGCCGTCAGCACGTCCTGCTGGAAGAGGAAGGCCGACACCAGCAGGACGACCCCCGCGATGGTGTAGGTCCCGAAGATCATCTTGCGCCGGCCCCACGTGTCGAACAGCGGACCCAGCACCAGTGGGCCGATGAGGTTTCCGATCGCGAACGGGAAGAAGTAGTAGCTGGTCTGCGCCTTGCCGATGCCGTAGAAGTTCTCCAGCACCAACGCGTAGGAGAAGAAGATCGCGTTGTAGAGGAACGACTGGGTCACCATCATGGTGATGCCGAGGACGGTCCGCTTCGGGTAGTCCTTGAGGAACACGTGGGCGACCCGCCGGAACGGGATCTTCTGAGTCCCCTTGACGAGCATGCCCTTCTCCGGCGGGACCGGCTCGAGGGTGATGCCGCGCGCCTCGACGCGCGCCTCGATGTCGTCGACAGTGCGGTTCGCCTCTTCGGAGTGGCCGTGGGTGAGCAGCCACCGCGGGCTCTCCGGGATGTGCCGCCGCAGGTAGATGATGATGAGCCCGAGCACCGGCCCGATGAAGAACCCCACGCGCCAGCCCCAGGAGATCCGGGACGGCTCCAACAGGTAGAGGTTGGCCGCGGCACCAAGGAGTGCGCCGCCCCAGTAGGTGCCGTTGACGGCGATGTCCACGCGACCCCGGTACTTGGACGGGATGAGCTCGTCGATCGCGGAGTTGATCGCGGTGTACTCTCCGCCGATGCCCAGCCCGGCGATGAAACGGAACACCCAGAGGAACCAGACCGTGGTGGAGAGACCGGCCACACCGGACCCCACGAGGTAGATCGCCAGGGTGAGGATGAACAGCCGCTTGCGGCCGAGGCGGTCGGTGAGCCGGCCGAAGAAGAACGCGCCGACCACCTGCCCGATGAGGTAGATGGTGCCGGTCAGGCCGATCTGGCTGGAGTCCATGCCGAGGGTGTCCGCATACCCGTTCGCGGCGACGAGCTGGATCTCCAGCCCGTCGAGGATCCACGAGATGCCAAGCCCGACGACGACCGACCAGTGGAAGCGGGCCCAGGGCAACCGGTCCATACGGGCCGGGATCGTGCTCCGGACTGGCTTCTGGTCGATGGTGGTTGCTGACGCGCTCACGCCTGCCCCCTCGAGTCGAAACCTGCGGTCACGCCCCGAACGCCCGCTGCTGGACGCGGCGAAACCAGCAGAAAACTAGTCCCGGTTCTGGGCCGGCGCGAGTCGACTTCATCAGCCCTGTGTCGGTGGGCTGCGACACGCTAGGGACATGGCCGACGCACACCAGCCCCCGGAGTGGACGGCCATCCTCGAGGCCATCGGCCAGGCGCAGACCGGCGACCGGGACGCCGGGCGTGACCGGCTGCTGGCGTGCTGGGCGCGGACGGGGCCCGGACGACCACGCATACCGGTGTGTACTCGCGCACTACCTGGCCGACGTCCAGGGCTCCCTCACCGAGGAGGTCGAGTGGGACATGACGGCGCTGCAGGAGTTCGGGCACCTCGGTGGCGACGACCTGGCGCCGGCGGGCATCCCCGACACGGCCGGGCTCGCTCCGAGCCTGCACCTCAACCTCGGCGACGGCTACCTGAGACAGGGCCGACTGCCGGACGCCATGGACCAGCTGCGGGCCGGTCTGGCGTCACTGGGCACGCTGCCCGACGACGGCTACGGCCGGATGATCCGGGACGGCCTCGCCAGGCTCGAGAGCCGGATCGTGGCAGCGACGTCGGCGGCGGGCCGATGACTTCAGGGCGCCTCGACGGTCTACCTCACGACCAGCCCCGAGCCGGAGGATGACATTCCATGGAGAAGCACACGCATACGCTCGCGACCGCCGAGGTCGACCTCGTCTACGACGTCGTCGGACCGCTGCCACCTCGAGACGGGCAGCCCCCACTGCTCATGGCCGGGCACCCGATGGCCGCCGACGGGTTCCTCACCCTCACCGAGCACTTCCCGGACCGGACGGTCGTGATGTACGACCCCCGAGGGACCGGCCGCAGCGAGCGCAAGGACGGTCGGACCGACCGTTCTCCCGAGCTCCACGTCGCGGACCTGCACGCGCTCATCATCGAGATCGGCGGCCCCGTCGACGTTTTCGCCAGCAGCGGTGGCGCGGTCAACGCCCTCGCCCTGGTGGCCGAACATCCGGACGACGTCCGCGTGCTCGTCGCGCACGAGCCGCCGCTCCTCGCCGTCCTGCCCGACGCGGACGCCGCGTTCGCCGCCGAGCGGCGGGTGCAGGAGGCCTACCACCAGCGTGGGCAGGGAACCGGCATGGCGCAGTTCATCGCGCTGACGTCCTGGCCCGGCGAGTTCACCGACGCCTACTTCGAGCAGCCGCCCGCGGACCCGGCGGCGTTCGGGATGCCGACCGAGGACGACGGGTCCCGCGACAACCCGATCCTCTCCGGGACCGGCAACGGGATCACGGCCTACCGACCCGACGTCGCGGCTCTCACGGCGGCCCCGACCCGGGTCGTCATCGGCGTGGGCGTCGAGTCCGCCGGTACCCTCACCGACCGCACGTCGCGGGCCATGGCCGAGGCGCTGCGGCTCGCACGCCACGGAGTTTCCCAGCCACCACGGCGGCTTCCTCGGCGGAGAGTTCGGGTATGCGGGTCAGCCGGAGGCGTTCGCCACCCGGCTGCGCGAGGTGCTGGGAAGCGACGGCTGACGCCGGTGTCGGGGCCGCCTGCGGCCGCCATGAAAGCGGTATGCCGGCCGCCCGATGGGCGACCGGCATACCGGTGAAGCGTGGGCGCAGGGTCAGGACCCGACGCGGAACCGCGCGAACGCCTGAGCCTCGGCCTTGGCGTCCTTGAGCACCTGGCCGACGGTCTTCTTCTGGTCCTTGGCGAACGACTGCTCGACGAGCACGTTGTCCTTGAAGAAGCCGTTGACGCGCCCCTCGATGATCCGCGGCAGCGCGGCCTCGGGCTTGCCCTCCTCGCGGGCGGTGGCCTCGGCGATCCGGCGCTCGTTCTCGACCGTGTCGGCCGGGATCTCGTCGCGGGACAGCGCGGTGGGCGGGATCGCCGCGGCGTGCATGGCGATGTCACGGGCGACCTGGTCGTCGCCGCCGGCGATGGCGACCAGGACCCCGATCTGCGCGGGCAGGTCGGGGCTGGTCTTGTGCAGGTAGGCGGCGACGCGCTCACCCTCGACGCGGGCGACCCGCTTGACCTCGATCTTCTCGCCGATGACGGCGTTGGACTGGTCGACCAGCTCCTGGACGGTGCGCCCGTCGTCGAGAGTGCTCTTGAGCAGCTCGTCGGCGTCGCCGGCGTTGACGGCGATGGCCTGGTCGAGGATCTGCTCGGCGAGCGCGATGAACTTCTCGCTCTTGGCGACGAAGTCGGTCTCGCAGAGGACCTCGACGAGGGTGCCCACGCCGTCCTCGGCCTTGGCCGCGACGAGGCCGTTCGAGGTCGTGCGTCCCTCGCGCTTGGTCACGCCCTTCTGGCCCTTGACCCGCAGGATCTCGGCGGCCTTGACGTGGTCGCCGTCGGCCTCGTCGAGGGCCTTCTTGACGTCGAGCATGCCGGCACCGGTCTGCTCACGAAGGATCTTGATGTCAGCGGCGGTGAAGTTCGCCATGGTGGTACTCGCTCTTTTCGTCGTGGTTGAGACGTGGTTGAGAAGGGTGGCGTCGACGCCGGCCGGTCAGGCCGTCGCGTCGGTGGTCTCCACCTCGGGGTCGACGGGCTGGTCGGCGTCGTCGGCCACCGGAACCGGCATCGGCTCGGGACCGGTCGCGCCCTCGGGTGCGGGGTCCGCAGCGGCCTCGGCCACCTCGGCGGCTCGGGCGTCACGGCGGGGGCAGCCTGGTCGGTCGCCTCCGCGGCGGCGGCCTCCTGGTAGAGCTCACGCTCCCACTCGGCCAGCGGCTCCTCGACGGTGCCCGCCTCGTCGCCGGAGGCGCGACCGCCACCGGCGCGCGACACCAGACCCTCGGCGACCGCGTCGGCGATGACCCGGGTCAGCAGGGTGACGGAGCGGATCGCGTCGTCGTTGCCGGGGATCTTGTAGTCGACCTCGTCGGGGTCGCAGTTGGTGTCGAGGATCGCGATGACCGGCAGCCCGAGCTTGCGCGCCTCGTCGACGGCGAGGTGCTCCTTCTTGGTGTCGACGATCCACACCGCGGAGGGGACCCGCTGCATCGAGCGGATGCCGCCGAGCGTCTTCTCCAGCTTGATCTTCTCGCGCTGGAGGATCAGGAGCTCCTTCTTGGTGCGGCCCGAACCGGCCACGTCGTCGAAGTCGAGCTCCTCGAGCTCCTTGAGGCGGGTCAGCCGCTTGGAGATGGTGTTGAAGTTGGTGAGCATGCCGCCGAGCCAGCGGTGGTTGACGTAGGGCATCCCGACGCGCGTCGCCTGGTCGGCGATCGGCTCCTGGGCCTGCTTCTTGGTGCCGACGAAGAGGATGGTGCCGCCGTGCGCGACCGTCTCCTTGACGTACTCGTAGGCGTTGTTGATGTACGTCAGCGACTGCTGCAGGTCGATGATGTAGATCCCGTTGCGCTCGGTCATGATGAAGCGCTTCATCTTCGGGTTCCACCGGCGGGTCTGGTGCCCGAAGTGGACGCCGCTCTCGAGGAGCTGGCGCATGGTGACAACGGCCATGCCGTGTCCTCCTGTGTGGTTGTGGTCGGTTCCGTCGGCGGCGCACGGGTGTGGCCACCTGCCTGGCGCCGGACCCGCACCCCACCGGACACCCGACAGCGTCAGCCGCTGCGTGGCATACCGGACCAAACCGGGTGCGCGTCCCCGTTTCGCCGAACCGGGTCAACGGGAGAAGGCGCGCGAATTCGGCCATCGCGAGCGACGGCCGTGCCTCCATGGTATGCCGGGCGGGCTCGCCCGAGAAATCGCTCTCTCGGGCGACTGCGGGTGACTGTCGCGGGGTGACCTAGTCTGCGACCCGTGAGCGAGTGGCTGCCGGTGCTGCCACCGCTCGTGGTCTGCGTCGCGATCGTGCTCCTGCCCGGGGCGACGATCGCCTATGCCGTGGGACTGCGCGGGATCGCGGCGTGGGGCGTGGCGCCGAGCCTCGGCACGACGCTGGTCGCCGGAGCCGCCGTGCTGGCGCCCTTCCTCAACCTGCCCTGGCAGCCGTGGCTGCTCCTGACGGCGGCGCTGGCGGGAGCGCTGCTCGCCTATCTCGTCGGTGTGGCCGTCCGTCCCCGGGCAGCGCTACCGCCGGCGTATGCGGCGCGCGACCCCGAACGCAGCTCGTGGTTCGCGGTGGCGGGGGTGGCGCTCGGCGTCGTGCTGGTCCTCATTGCCGTTCTCCCGGGGATCGGCCGGCCCGACGAGCTGGTCCAGAGCACCGACGCGGTGGCCCACCTCAACCGGATCCGGCGGTTCCTGTCGACGGAGGTATTCACGTCGCTCGGGTCGTCGGGTCACCCCGCATACCCCAGCGCGTTCCACGACATCGCTGGGTCGCTCGCCCAGGTGGTGCCGGCGCTCAGCGACGGCCGCGGCATCGTCGTCGCGGCGAACCTCACGGCGATCACGGCCGCCGCCGTGTTCTGGCCGCTCGGCCTCGTCGCCCTGGTGCGGATCACGCTCGGCCGCTCGGCGGTGCTGCTCGTGGGCGCCGGCCTGGTGTCGGCGGCGTTCACCACGTTCCCGTTCATTCTCATGGGGTGGGGCGTGCTGTGGCCGAACCTGCTCGGAACGGCCTTGTTGCCGGGGGTCCTCGGGCCGGCCCTCGTGGCGGTCGGCTGCGTCGCTCCCGTCCCCGGGTTGCCGCGTCGGCTCGCTGTCGTCGCCACCGTAGGAGCGGTCCCCGGCCTGGCGCTGGCGCACCCCAACGCGCTGGTCGCGCTCGCGGTGTTCGTGGTGCTCGCCGTCGGGACCCGGTTCGCGCTGGAGTGGCGGCGGGTCGGCGGTGAGGAGGGGCGCCGGTCGGCCGTGAAGCTCGCCCTGCTCGGTCTGGTGGTCGTGCTCGGCCTGCTCGTCGTCCCGCAGGTCTCCCGGCAGGTCGCGGACACCGCGAGCTACGACTGGGGGGCGCACGACCCGCTCGGCGCGACACTGCGCGACAGCGTCCTGCTCGGCCTGCAGGTCGGGCCGCTGCCGTGGGGCCTGTTGCTGGTCATGGCGATCGGGCTCACGGTATGCGTCCGCCGCGTGCGGTTGCGATGGGTCGTGGTGACGTGGCTGGGGTGCGTGCTGCTGTTCGTCGTCGCCGCGACCGGACGCCCCGGGTGGGGTTCGCTGTTGACCGGCTACTGGTACAACGACAAGGTCCGGATCGGCGCGCTCCTGACGGTTCCCACGGCGCTGATGGCGGTGGTCGGCACGCATACCGTGACCCGCTGGCTGTCCCGGTTGCTCAGCTCCTTCTCGCCGCCGATGACCAACCGGCAGCGGCGGCCCTGGTCTCTCGCGCTGACGTCGGGGTCCGGCGCACTCCTGCTGGTGGCGATGGTCACGGGCGGGGTGTCGCACGACCAGACCGAGGACATGGTGGCTCGCTACTACCACCCGAACGAGCCGTACCAGGTGCTGCTCAGCGACGCCGACGACGCGGCGCTGGGGCGGTTGGCGCGGCTCATCCCGCCCGATCTCGTGACGGCCAACGTGCCCGCCAACGGGTCGTCGTTCCTCTACGCCTTCCACGACCGGCCGGTGCTCTTCGAGTCGCTGTTGCTCGACCCCGACCCCGACCACGCGCTGATCGGCGAGCACCTGCGGGACGCGGCGGCGCGGGCGGACGTCTGCGACGCGCTGCGGCGCGAGGGTGTGGCGTACGCCATCACCGGCCCGGAGCGCTACTGGCTCAACCTGTACCAGCGGACCGGCGGGATCGCGAAGCTCGAGGATGCGCCGGGGTTCCAGCAGGTCGGTGCGGCGGGTCGCTACAAGCTGTTCCGGATCCAGGCGTGCGGCTTCGACCCGGACTGGCTGCCCCCCGAGGTGTAGCCGGCTGGCGGCATACGCTGCTGGGCATGGCTGTTGGTCTGTCCCCGGCGAACCCGTTGGTCGAGCGCATGCAGGGGTTCGGGACGACGATCTTCGCGGAGATGTCGGCGCTCGCGACGCAGACCGGGGCGATCAACCTCGGCCAAGGGTTCCCCGACACCGACGGCCCGCCGGTCGATGCTCGCGGCGGCGGTGGCGGCGATCGAGGGCGGCCGCAACCAGTACCCGCCTGGGCCGGGGGTGCCCGAGCTGCTGAGTGCGGTCGCGGAGCACCAGCGGCGGTTCTACGGGCTGTCGGTGGACCCGGCCTCGCAGGTGCTGGTGACCGCCGGAGCCACCGAGGGGATCGCCTCGGTGGTCCTCGCGCTGTGCGAGCCGGGCGACGAGGTGGTGACGTTCGAGCCCTACTACGACTCGTACGCCGCCACCATCGCGCTCGCTGGGGCGGTGCGCCGGACGTCGGTGCTGCGGTTCCCGCGCTTCGAGGTCGACGAGGCGTCGCTGCGGGCGGCGTTCTCCCCGCGCACCCGGCTGGTGCTGCTCAACTCGCCGCACAACCCGACGGGCAAGGTCTTCTCGCGCGCCGAGCTGGAGCTGGTCTGCTCGCTGGCCCGCGAGTTCGACGCCTGGGTGGTGACCGACGAGGTCTACGAGCACCTGACCTTCGACGGGGTCGAGCACGTGCCGGTGGCGACACTGCCGGGGATGGCGGACCGCACCATCTCGATCTCGTCGTCGGGGAAGACGTTCTCGGCGACCGGCTGGAAGGTGGGCTGGGTGACCGGGCCGGCGGAGGCCGTGGCCGCCGCGCGGACGGTCAAGCAGTTCCTCACCTACGTCGCGTCCGGGCCCTTCCAGCCGGCGGTCGCGATGGCGCTCGGGCTCGACGACGCGGTGTATGCGTCGCTCGCGGCGTCGCTGGAGCGCAAGCGAGACCTGTTGTGTGCCGGTCTGGTCGAGGCCGGGCTCACGGTGTCGCGGCCGTCGGGCACCTACTTCGTCGTGGCCGATGCCGCCGCGCTGGGCGCGACCGACGGGTTGGCGTTCTGCCGCGAGCTGCCGTCACTCTGCGGGGTGGTCGGCGTGCCGGTGTCGGTGTTCCACGACGATGCGGAAGCGGCGCGCACGCTGGTCCGGTTCGCGTTCTGCAAGAAGGACGAGGTGCTGACGGAGGCGGCGGAGCGGTTGGCCCGCCTCAGGGGGCGTGAGGTTCGAGCGAGCTGACGCCACCTCGGGCGCCGTGTGGTCCGGCGGTGTGGTGCGTCGGTGTGGTCCGGCGCTGTGCTCCGGCGGTGATGGGCGCGGTGTGGTGCGCCGGTGTGGTCTGGCTGTGCGGTCTGGCGGCGTCCACAGGGGTCGACCGGTTCGTCCCGCGGTCCACAGGTCCACGAGCGGCGCTCGACGGGGCGCGAGGGGCCGCCCGAGGCTGTGGTCATGACGCAGAGGGCGAGGTTGGGGCGGCGAGTGGGTGCCGTCGCACTCCTCGCGACCCTCGGCGTCGTGGCGAGCGGCGCCGACTCGGCGGCCAGCGTCGGTCCGGAGTGGACGTCCGGGACGCCCATGGTCGAGTCGCCCGTGGCCGCTGCCCTGACCGCCGGCGGGTGGACCGGATCTGACGTCGGAGACTCGTCTCTTTCCACGGTGCCGCGTGGTCGGTGGACCTGGCCGCTCCTGCCCCAGCCGGAGGTGGTGGGCCGGTTCGACCCTCCTGAGGTGCGATGGGGCGCTGGTCACCGCGGCGTCGATCTCGCGGCGACGGTCGGGCAGGAGGTGTTGGCGCCGGCTGACGGGACGGTCACCTTCCGTGGCGTGGTCGTGGACCGGGGGGTGCTGGTGATCGAGACGGCCGGTGGGCTGCGGACAACGTTCGAACCGGTCGACTCGGCATTGACCGTGGGGACCGCGGTCGCCCGGGGCCAGCCGGTGGGCACCGTGGCGGGCACGCCCGGTCACTGCGCCCCGGCCACCTGTCTGCATTGGGGCGTCCTACGCGGCGACGTCTACCTGGACCCGCTGGTGCTGCTGGGTGCCGTTCACGTCGTGCTCCTGCCGCTGCGTCCACCGTGACATGCGTCCACCGTGCACCGTGACCGTGGTCAGGGGCTGGTCGGCCAGGGCCATGCGGTGCAGCCCTCGAGGTCCTTGGTCTGCTGGACCATGACCGGGCTGGGCTGTCCCACGCCCGGACAGTGCACGTGCCCGTGTCCCAGGCCGTGGCCGACCTCGTGGCTGACCAGGTAGTCGCGGTAGGACGCGAGGTCGCCGCCGTAGGTGTCGGCTCCACGAACCCAGCGGGTCAGGTTGAGGACCGCGCGGCTGCCGTTCCAGCAGGAGACCTGCTGGGTCGAGGTGTTGAGCGGGGCGCACAGCTTGGCGGTGAAGGCGGGGCTCGCGAGCGTCACCTGGATGTCGACGTGGGCGCCGGACGCGCGCTCCGCGGGGCTGACGGGAACGAAGCGAACGCCGTCCTTGGTCTGCCACCCGCGATCGTCCACCAGAACGGTGTGCACGACGGAAGCGAACTCGGCGGCCGACACGGGGAGGCCGTCCTCGACGTCGACGCCGTAGGCGACGGTGCGACCCGTGGTCTTGACGGGACCGGTTGGGATGTCGACGGCGCTGACCGTTCCTGCTCCCGCGTCGGGCACCGGCTGCTGCGAGGCGCCCGGGGTCGGTTCGGACGGTGCCGCCTCCTCGGCGTCGGCGTGAGCGGTCACCGGCGGTTGGGTGGCCTTCTCCGGAGCGCCGGCGACCGCCATGCCGTTGGCCGCTCCAGCCGGGACGGTTCCAGCCGGGGGGGCGTCCTCGTCGGTGGCGGCCGAGGCGGAAATGAGCGGCCGCGTCCCGCTCGCGAGGACCGTTCCCGGGTCCTCATGCCACCGGGCCACCACGGCACCCGCGAGGAGGAGGACAAGGGCGAGCAGAACCGTCCGCCGCAGGCGGCGTTCTTGGCGCCGCTGCCGTCGGGCCCAGTCCGGGAGGTCACGAGCGACGCTCGCCTGGTCCAGGTCCTCCAGCGTCCCGCGACGATCGCGAGAGCGTGGGCGCTCCACCGTAGTCATGGTCTCCGGTCGTCGAGTGGTTCCCGTCGGCCCCTCCGATGACGATTATTGCCCTACCCGGCGGCTCGGGGCGGTCATCTCCCCTGCGTGTTGCCTGGCCCGGCACCCACCGTCGGTGCCCACTTCTCGGGGGATGGGGCCGGGCGGGTGGTACCCGTCAGGCCCGGGGGTGCGCCTGCTCGTACGAACGGCGCAGGCGGTCGACGGACACGTGCGTGTAGAGCTGCGTCGTCGCGAGGCTGGCGTGCCCCAGCAGCTCCTGGACGACGCGCAGGTCAGCGCCACCCTCGAGCAGATGCGTCGCCGCGCTGTGCCGCAGTCCGTGCGGCCCTAGGTCTGGGGCGTCCGGCAGCTGGGCCAGCAGGGTGTGCACCACCTCGCGGACCTGGCGCGGGTCCACCCGGCGGCCCCGCCGGCCGAGGAAGAGCGCCGCACCACTGTCCGCGGTGACGACCCGGCGGCGTGCCGCCATCCACTCCTCCACGGCCCGTCGCGCCGGGATCCCGAAGGGGACGACGCGTTCCTTGGCGCCCTTGCCGGTGACCCGGACGACGTTCGCGCCGAGGTCGATGTCGTCCACATCGACGGCGACCAGCTCCCCCACGCGGATGCCGCTGGCGTACAGCAGCTCGAGGACCGCGCGGTTCCGGATGTGGATCGGGTCGTCGTCGTCCGCGGCGACGGCAGCGACGTCGAGCAGCTGGGTGGCGTCGGCCTGGCGGAGCACCGCCGGGAGCCGGCCACCGCGTCGGGGGGCCACCAGGCGTAGCGAAGGGTCGGCCGGGACGCGACCGGTCCGGGTGGCCCACCGGTAGAACGTCCGCGCGGCCGCCGCTCGCCGAGCGATGGTGGCCCGAGCAGCCCCGCCCGCCGACTGGACCGACAACCAGGACCTCAGGTCGGCCAGCGTCGCCGTGGCCAGCACCTCGTCCGCCGGCAGCTCCTCGACGCCTGCTCCGCCGACCTCCGCAGGCCCTCCCCGTTCGTCGCTCAGGCCGGCCGAACCGCGAGCCGAGACCAGGTGCCAGGCCAGGTGGGTGACGTCCCCGGCGTAGGCGCGGATGGTGTGCTCGGACCGGCTGCGCTCCGCGCGCAGATGGCGGACGAACTCGTCGACGAGACCACAACCGCTCGGGCGTACGGGCACCGCGTCCTCGTCCGCCACCGGAACCGTCACGTAGCCACCGTGACAAAACCCGGCGCTCCGCACAACGACCCCGTGCGCGCGGCGCCCGAATCACCGGAAACGGGGTCCCCGTCTTGCCGTCAGCCCGCCCGCATCACCTTTCGCCAGCCCTCGCCGTCGCGTCGGACGAACCCGGCAAGCTGGAGCCGGCCCAGTGCCGCAGAGGCGGCAGGGACCGGGACGGACGCAGCGACCGCGATGTCGAGGGTGGTCGAGGCGCGGCGGACCGGAACGGAGGCGAGCACATGGGCGTCGGACGGGTCCAGCAGGTCCGCGAGGAGCGGCTCAGCGCTGCGTCGCGGCGCCGCGTCGATCCCGAAGTCGCCCACAAGGTCGATCACCTCGTCGACGTCCGTCACGATCTCCGCCAGCCCGTCGCGCCGAGCCTGGTGGCAACCCGAGGACATCATCGACGTCACCGGGCCCGGGACCACGCCCACCGGCCGCCCGATGTCCGCCGCGGTGCGGGCCGTGTTGAGCGAGCCCGACCGGAGCGCCGCCTCGACGACGACCACCCCGCGGGACATGGCCGCGATCAGCCGGTTGCGCAGCAGGAACCGGGGCCGGGTGGGGGCCATGCCCGGTGCGACCTCCGCGACGACCGCTCCGGCCTGCGCGATGGCGGCCAACAGGCTGGTATGCGAGACGGGGTAGGGCCGGTCGACACCACCCGCCACGACGGCGACCGTGGCGCCGTCGACCGAGAGCGCACCCCGATGCGCGGCCGCGTCGATCCCGAACGCCGCACCGGAGATCACCGTCCATCCGCGTTCGGCTAGGCCGGAGCCGAAGCTCGAAGCCACGGTGTCTCCGTATCCGGTGCTGCTCCGGGCACCGACGACCGACACCGACCGCTCGGCGAGGGCGGCGAGGTCAGGACTGCCGAGAACCCAGAGACACAGTGGGGGAAGGGGATGGTCCGCCAGGCGTTCCGGCCATTCGGGATCCCCGGGGCACAGCACCGTCGCGCCGATGGCGCGGGCGACCGCGAGCTGCCCACCGGGGTCCGCCTCGAGGCCGAACCGGTCCGCCCGCATCCGGAACACTTCCGGTGCCCGCGAATCGCCGGACAGGACGAGCCGGAGCGCCTCCGCCGCGCCGTGCTCGGTGACCAGGGCCAGCGCGCGCTCGTCGGCGGGCTCGGCGATCCGCGACCACGCCGCTCGAGCGCCACGCTCCGCCCGGGTGACCCCGGTCGGCTCCGAGAAGTGCTGGGCGGTCATGCGGCCATCCGCTCGTCCGGCAGTCGCAGCGCCAACGCCCGACCGACGTCGTCGGCGTCCGGCCGCTCGGCCCCGCGCAGGTCGCCGAGCGTCCACGCCAGCCTCAGGCAGCGGTCGTAGCCGCGCATCGTCAGCAAGCCGCGGTCCAGGGCCGCGTCGATCGACGACGTCACGGGGTAGGGCAGGCGGAAGCGGCCGCCCCGCAGCAGTGGTCCAGGCACGTGCCCGTTGAGCCGCCACGACGTCCCCGCCCAGCGCTCCTGCTGCCGAAGGCGAGACCCGAGAACCCGCTGCGCCACCTCGGCGCTGGACTCCCCGACCGATCCCAGGAGCGCGGCCCTGGACGGCGCGGGGACGAAGACCTGGATGTCCACGCGGTCGAGCACCGGGCCCTTCAGGCGGTTCTGGTACTGAGAGAGCCGGATCGAGGAGCAGCGGCAGCGAGAGCCCTTGCCGAAGCCGTAGCCGCAGGGACAGGGGTTGGCCGCCAGGACGAGCTGGAACCGGCACGGAAACCGGTGCCGCCCGGCCGCCCGTGAGACCACCACGTCACCGGACTCCAGCGGCTGGCGCAGCGCCTGGATCACGGAGGTGTGGAACTCCGGAGCCTCGTCGAGGAACAGCACCCCGTGATGGGCCTGGGTCACCGCGCCGGGCAGCACCCGCCCGGAACCGCCGCCGATGACCGCCACGGCGGAGGCACCGTGATGAGGGGCGACGAACGGGGGGCGCCGCTCGAGCGTCGCGTGGGTCCCCAGCCGGCCGAGGACGGACGCGATGGCCGTGACCTCCATCGCCTGGGCGTCGTCGAGCTCCGGAAGCAGGCCCGGCAGCCGTTCGGCGAGCATGGTCTTCCCCGCCCCGGGCGGTCCGACGAGCGAGACGTGATGGCCACCGGCGGCGGCCACCTCCAGCGCGCGGCGGGCCTCCGCCTGACCCACCACGTCAGCCAGGTCCGGAACCGGTCGCTCCTCGACGGGGACGGTCGCCGGCTCGGCCACCGGCGGCGGCACCAGGCCCTGGTGCAGCGCCGCATACCGGCTGACCAGCTCGTCGAGGTGGTCGACCGGATGAACCCGAACGCCGGGGACCAGCCTCGCCTCGGCTGCGTTGGCCACCGGCACCACGACGTGGCGGATGCCGCGACGCGTCGCGGCGAGCACAAGCGGCAGCACCCCGGGAACCGGTCGAACCGTGCCGTCGAGCCCCAGCTCACCGATGTGGACGACGTCCCGCACCACGTCCGCGGCGATCGTCTCGCTGGCGACGAGCGCCGCCACACCGATGGCGAGGTCGAAACCGGACCCGATCTTGGGAATGGACGCCGGCGAGAGGTTGACCACGACCCGTCGCAGGGGGATGGGGTGACCGGAGTTGGCGGCCGCCGCCTTGACGCGGTCCGGAGCCTGCGCGCAGGCGCCGTCCGGGCACCCGCCGATGCTGAACGAGGGCAGGCCGGACGCGACGTCGACCTCGACGTCCACGAGGAAGCCGGTGATCCCGCGCAACCCGACGGAGCGCGTGCGGCCGAGGGTCACGAGAGCGCTCCGACGACGTGCTCGATGCGGCACGGTCCCTGCGCCGGGCGCAGGACGCCGACGACGTCGACCCGGATGCCCGCGACGCCAGGGACGGGTGAACCCATGGCCCGGCGGTCGGCGAGCCAGGCGGCCGCCAGCCGCCGGAGCCGCGCCAGCTTGCGGTGGTCGACCGCCTCGATGGGCCGCCCGAATGTCGTGCTGCGCCGGGTCTTGACCTCGCAGACGACGAGGCAGCCCTGCTCGCGGGCGACGATGTCGATCTCGCCGAGCTCGCACCGCCAGTTGCGGTCGAGAACGTCGAGCCCTCGCTCGGTGAGGTAGCGCGCAGCCATCCGCTCGCCGTAGTCGCCCAACCCACGCGCGGTGCGCCACGGCATGCCCGTGGCGACGGCGGCTCCCGATCGGTCCATGCGCCCACGGTGCCGGTCGGTATGCGACGGCGCACCACCGCGCTCCGGCCTGTGGATCGTGGGACGAACCGGTCACCGCATGTGGACGACCTCAGGTCCCCCCGATATGACCGGGGACGCTACCGCCGACCACCGACCATTGACTGCCGACCACCACCGATGTCGCGGCGGACCGATGTCGCTACGACGGCAGCTCGAGGTCGGACTTCGGCAGCTCCTCGATGTTGACGTCCTTGAACGTCACGACGCGCACCGTCTTGACGAACCGGGCCGGCCGGTAGATGTCCCACACCCACGCGTCGTGCATCGTCACGTCGAAGAACACCTCGCCGCCGTCGCCGCGGACCTTCATGTCGACCTGGTTGCACAGGTAGAAGCGGCGCTCGGTCTCCACGACGTGGGAGAAGAGCGAGACGACGTCGCGGTACTCGCGATAGAGCTGCAGCTCCATCTCGGTCTCGTACTTCTCCAGATCCTCGGAGCTCATCGACGACCCATCCCCACGCTCATCCCGTCGACTCCTCGGACCCGTGTTCACGTACGTCCAGCGCGCTCAGTTCTACCACCCCGTCCTCCAGCAGCTCCTCGAGGCTGGGCATGCCGGGAAGCCGCCAGGACCGACGGTGCTGGACGCAGGGACCGTGCGCCTCGAGGGCGAGCATGTGCTCGGGGGCGGCGTAGCCCTTGTTGACGGCCCACCCGTAGACCGGATGGTCGGGGTCGAGGTCCACCATGATCGCGTCCCGCTCCACCTTGGCGATGACCGAGGCGGCCGCCACCGAGGAACACTTCAGGTCGGCCTTGATCATGGTCCGCACCGGCGGCACCGACGGCGCGCCCTCGTGCGCGAACGCCAGCAGCCCGAGCTCGTCCGGCGGGGTGAGCCAGTCGTGGTTGCCGTCGAGGATCACCAGATCCGGGACCAGGCCCCCGGCCCTGACCGAGGCCAGTGCTCGCATACCGGCCAGTCGTAGGCCGCCCATGATGCCGATCTCGTCGATCTCGGCCGGGGAGGAGTGGCCGACGGCGTAGGCGCGTGCCCACCGTTGGATCGGGCGCACCATCCGGCCTCGCGCCAGGGGCGTCAGCAGCTTGGAGTCCTTGACCCCGACCGGGGCGGACCGGCAGCCCTCGTCGATGACGACGACGCCGACGGAGACCGGGCCGGCGAGCGCGCCCCGGCCGACCTCGTCCATGCCGGCGAGCACACGGTGCCCGTCCCGCTGGAGCGAGCGCTCGACGCGCAGCGAGGGCTTGGTGGAGCGAGCGGCGACCACTCAGCCGGTGGCGCCGGTGGACGCGGGAGTAGGAGCCGGTGCACCCGACGGGCGCGGGACGTCGGAGTAGACCCGCTCCGGGACGGAGAGCCACTTCACGTGGTCGACGGGCCAGACGATCATCACCGCCCGACCGGTGATGTCGTCGATGGGGACCGACCCGGTCGCGCCGGTGCCATCGTCGTGGAACCTGGAGTCGCTGGAGTCGCTGCGGTGGTCGCCCATGACCCACACCTTGCCGGCGGGGACGGTGATGTCGAAGTTGGCTTTGCCACCACCCGGGGTGTCGCCGCCCTTGATGTAGGGCTCGGTGATCCCGACCCCGTTCACCGTCAGCAGCCCGTCCTTGTCACAGCAGACGACGTGGTCTCCCGGCAGCCCGATGACCCGCTTGATGAGGTGGTCGTCGGAGTCGTCGGGGACCAGCCCGATGAACTGCAGGGCGTTGCGGACCGACTCGCGCGTGCCGCCCTCACTCGTGGCGGGGAGGTTGCCGAGCCAGTTGCCGGGGTCCTTGAACACGACGACGTCACCACGGTTGAGGTCGAAGGGGCCCGGCGTCAGCTTGCTGACGATGACCCGGTCGTCGCGGACCAGAGTGTTCTCCATCGACCCCGAGGGAATGTAGAACGCCTGGATCAGCCAGGTCTTGACGATGAACGACAGCACCAACGCCATGACGGCGATGATGATGATCTCCTTGATGCCGCCCCAGACGTTCTGCAGGAAGCTCGCCGAGTCGTCGTAGTCGACCTCGTCGTCCTCGACGTCGGGCTCGTCGTAGCTCCGGCCGGGTGCGTTGGCCTCCCGGGCCTGGGCGGTCTCACCGGCCCGGGTCGTGGCGATCCGGCGGAGCCGCTGCTCCGCGGTCTCCTCGGTCATGCCCGGGGCACCGGCGCCGCGCCACGGTGCGCGAGCGGCCCGTCGGGCGTTGCGGATGAGCTCACTGACCTGCTCCGACGGGCGAGGGGATGGTGGACAGCGGACCGGGACTCCCGAGGGACCCCAGCCGGCTGGGCGGCCAGTATCGCACCGTCGCCTGACCGATCACCTCACCCACGGGCACCATGCCGCCGCCCGGTCGGCCGAGGTACGAGCGGGAGTCGCCGCTCGCGCTCCGGTGGTCGCCCATGACCCACAGTTGCCCCGCGGGGACCAGCACGTCGAAGGTCAGGTCGCTGGGCCGGTCGCCCGGCATGAGGTACGGCTCGTCGACGCCGACACCGTTCACCTGCAGCCGTCCCGAGGCGTCGCAGCAGGTGACGCGGTCGCCGGGCAGCCCGACCACCCGCTTGACGTAGTCGGTGCCGCTGTCGACGGTGAGGGCCTCGGCGAGGGTGCGGCCCAGCGTGGCCAACGCGCCCGACGCCGGCTCCTCGTCGCCGACGGGAAACGCGCGGGTGCCGTCGAAGACCACGATGTCGCCGCGGTGCAGGTCGTCGCCCCGGATCAGCCGGTTGGCGAGGATCCGGTCGCCGGGTTCGATGGTCGGTTCCATCGAGCCACTCGGGACCGAGAACGACTGCACGACGAACGCCCGCAGCGCGACGACGAGGACAAGTGCCAGCACCACGTACGGCCACCAGCGGGTATGCGGCGGCCGAGCTGAGACCGTGGAGCCCGGCACCGGGTCGGTGCCGGGCTCGGCGAAGGTCACTCCGCCGTCGAGGCGGTGGCCGTTTCGGCGCTGGCGGCGGTAGCGGCGGCGGCCGCCGTGGCACGGGCCGCGGCCTTGCTGCCCTTCACCGGGATCGTGTCGCGCTTCTCCTTGATCTTGGCCGCCTTGCCGCGCAGGTCGCGCAGGTAGTAGAGCTTGGCGCGCCGGACGTCACCGCGGGTGACGACCTCGATCTTGTCGATGATCGGCGTGTGCAGCGGGAAGGTCCGCTCGACGCCGACCCCGAAGGAGACCTTGCGGACGGTGAACGTCTCACCGATGCCGCCACCGTGACGGCGGATCACGACGCCCTGGAAGATCTGGATCCGGGAGCGCGTCCCCTCGACGACCTTGACGTGCACCTTGACGGTGTCGCCGGCGCGGAACGCCGGAATGTCGGAGCGGATGGACGCCTGGTCGAGCGCGTCGAGCTTGTGCATGGCGGGGTCGCTTTCTCGGGTGCCACAGGTCACCACGGCTGGTTCGTGTCGTCCGGTGGACGAACGGGAGTATGCGTACCGGCCGGCCTCGTCCGCCCGCATACCTCGCGGATGGGCTCCCCCTGTGGCAGGGGCGCGTCTGGTGCCGGACGCAACGACCGATTCTGCCAGAGTGGAAGCCGGGTCACGAAATCGTCTTGACGAGGTCGACCGTCCCGGGGAAGCGCCCCTCGCCCGGCCGCACCCGGTAGCCGGCGCGCCGGTAGCGGCGCAGGTTGGCCGCGCTGGCCGAGCCGGTGTTGAGCCAGAACCGGCGTGTTCCGTTAGGGGCGGCGGACTCGGCGTACGCCAGCAGCGCCCGTCCGATGCGCCGCCCCTGCAGGTCGGGGGCGACCATCAGCCGGCCGATCTCCCACTGTCCGCCGACGTCGGCCGACGAACGGGCCCGGACCGAGCCGACCAGCCGGCCACCGCTGCGAACCACCCAGGTGCGCCACTGCGTGAACGAGCGGCGCTTCTCCTCCGCCGATTCGGCGGAGATCATCTCCAGCACCCCCCAGGACCGGTTGGCGAGCCCCTCGGAGAGCCAGCAGGCCCGCTGCAGGACCACGAGCTCCTCGGCGTCGGCGGGCTCGGCCGGCCGGATGTCGAGGTTGGTGGCCGACAGGGTCGCGGCAGCGTGCCGCAGGTCGGGGCGGCGCTCGGCGGTCCGCGTGACGCGCTGCTCGTGCCGCCAGGCGGCGATGGCGCCGTGGTCGCCGGAGAGCAGCACCGGAGGCACGGCGTGGTCCCGCCAGACCGGGGGCTTGGTGTAGACGGGGTACTCGAGCAGGCCGTCCTCGTGCGACTCCTCCACCAGGGACTCGGCGTTGCCGATGACGCCCGGGAGGAGCCGAGCGACCGCCTCGACGATGGCGAGGACGGCGACCTCGCCCCCGTTGAGCACGTAGTCGCCGAGGGAGATGACCGACACCGGCATCCGGGTGGCGGCGTCCTCGACGACTCGCTCGTCGATGCCCTCGTACCGCCCGCAGGCGAAGACCAGCCACGGCTCGGCCGCGAGCCGGCGGGCAGTCGCCTGGGTGAACGGCGTCCCGGCCGGTGCCGGCACGATCAGGTGTGGCACGCCGTCGCCGGAGCCGACGACTGCGTCGAGCGCCTCGCCCCACGGCTCCGGACGCATCACCATGCCGGCGCCGCCGCCGTAGGGCGTGTCGTCGACCGTCCGATGCCGGTCGTGCGTGAAGTCGCGCAGGTCGCGGACCCGCACGTCGAGCAGCCCGTCGCGGCGCGCCTTGCCGATGAGCGACAGGTTCAGCGGGGCGAGGTAGTCCGGGAAGATGGTGACGACGTCGACCCGCATACCGGTCACGCGTTGAGCTCCAGCAGGCCCTCCGGCGGGTCCACGACGACCCGGCCGCCCTCGACGTCGACCTCGGGGACGATCGCCTCCACGAACGGCAGGTATGCGTCGCCGCCGGTGTCGAGGGCAACGACCAGCAGGTCCTGGGCCGTGCCGACCTCGAGGGCGGACACCTGTCCGAGCCGGGTGCCGTCCCGGGTGACGACGGCGAGCCCGCGCAGCTCGTCCTCGTACCAGCCCTCGCTGTCGTCGTCCTCGGTGCGGGCAAGGTCGGCGGCGTCGACGACGAGACGGGTGCCGCGCAGCGACTCGGCCCCGGTGCGGTCGGGGATCTCCTCGAAGCCGAGCAGCCAGACGCCCTGGTGGACGCGCGTGGAGCGGATGGTGAGGGCGCGGGGCACGCCGGTACCGGGGCTCGCCTGGGTGGCGAGGGCGGTGCCCACGGCGAACCGCGTCTCGGGGTCGTCGGTGTGCAGCTGGACGGTGACCTCGCCGCGCAGGCCGTGCGGCTTGCCGATCCGCGCGACGACGACGGGCTCCCCGGCAGGCGCGAGCTCGTCAGCGTTCACGGTCTCGATCCTCTCGCCTTCCAGACACGCGTTGTTGTCAGTATTCCGGCCGGTCGCACACCGAAATCGACAACAACGCGTGTCTGGAAGCGGGACAGTCCCCGGTACGGCGTGGGGTCAGCGGTCGCGGTCGGTGTCGACGATGTCGATCCGCACCTGGCTGCCGCCGGCCAGGGCGCCGACGACGGTACGCAGGGCGCTCGCGGTGCGACCGGAGCGCCCGATGACGCGGCCGAGGTCGTCAGGGTGCACCCGCACCTCGAGCAGCTCGCCCCGGCGCAGCTCCTTGCGGCGTACGACGACGTCGTCGGCGTGGTCGACGATGCCCTTGACCAGGTGCTCGAGGGCTTCCTCGAGCACGGTCAGGACTCGGATCCGGCGTCGGCGGTGGTCGCGCCCGGGTCGTCGCTGGTGTCGGAGCTCTCGCTCGACGCGGCACCCGAGTCGGTGTCGGCCGTCACCGGGGCGTCCTCGGCGCCCGAACCCTCGGCACCCGAACCCTCCGCAGCGGTCGCCTCGGTTGCCGGAGCCTCGGCGGCCGGAGCCTCGGCGGCCGGAGCCTCGGCGGCCGGAGCCTCGGTTGCCGGAGCCTCGGCGACGGGCGCCTCGGTTGCCGGAGCCTCGGTTGCCGGAGCGGTTTTCGCCGCGGGCGCGGTCTTGGCCGGAGCGGCCTTCTTGCGCGCGGGGGTGTCCTTGACGTCGAGGTTCGCTCCACCGGCCGCGGCGACGGCGGACTCGTAGAGCTCCTTCTTGCTCTTCTTCGCCTCGGCGACCTTCAGGCTGCCCTCGGCCCCGGGGAGGCCCTTGAACTTCTGCCAGTCACCGGTGACCTTCAGCAGCGCCGCGACGGCCTCGGTCGGCTGGGCGCCCGTGCTGAGCCAGTGCTGGGCGCGGTCGGAGTCGATCTCGATGACCGACGGCTCGGCGGTGGGGTGGTACTTGCCGATCTCCTCGATCGCCCGGCCGTCGCGCTTGGTGCGCGAGTCCATGACGACGACACGGTAAAACGGAGCGCGGATCTTGCCCATGCGCTTCAGACGAATCTTGACGGCCACGTCGGTGGTCTCTTCTCTCTTCACGTGAACGCGGCGAGACCGCACAGGATCGCGCGGGGAGCCGTCGCTCGGGGGTAGGCGTCCCGGCACGGCCTGTGTGGGAACAGGGCCCAGCCGGACGGGTACAGCCGACCATTCTGCCAGAACTTCACCCGCCCCCCGACACGCGTCAGCGGTTGCGCCAGGCGTCCGGTGCGGCGGCCAGGTCGACGACGTGCTCCGGCAGGTGACCCTCGAGGACGTCGGCCAACGACGTCTCGTCGAGGACGCGGCGCAGGCTGGCCCGGACGGCAACCCACACCACCGGCAGGTGCTGCGCCGCTCCCCGGTAGACCGTCTCGTGCGGCCGCAGCCCGCGGACCTCCGCGAGCGGCCCGTCGACGGTCCGGAACACCTCGCCCAAGGTGATCTGCGCCGCCGGGCGAGCCAGGGCGTAGCCCCCGGTCGGGCCGCGTCGGCTTGTGACCAGCCCGCCGCGGCGCAGGTCGGCGACGATCGCCTCGAGGAACTTCCGGGGCAGCCCCTGCTCGCGAGCCAGGACGTCCACGGACACCGCGGCGGTATGCGCGTCGTCATCCCCCGCGTCACCGCCCGGGTCGCGGTCCCGCTGCGCCGCCGCGAGCGTCAGCAGCGCCCGCACGGCGTAGTCGGTCCGCGCGGAGATGTCCACGGACGCCATTGTCACCGTCTCGGCCGGCAGCGAGTGGAAGCGACGGACCGTCAACCACACGCGGCCCGCAGCCGCAACGCCAGGTGGCCGACCTCGCGGTCGCTCAGCGGGCGGGTGCTGTCGACCCGGAAGCCGGGACCCATCCCCAGCGGCGCCGCCGCCTCGCTCAGCCGCGACCAGTAGGCGTCGTCCTCGAGGGGCCAGGCGTGCATGGGGTGCCGGCCGCGTTGCGCCGCCCGCTCGACGAACCGCTTGCGGGCGAGATCCACCGGGACGTCGCACCACACCTCGGGAACGGTGCGGGGATCGAGCCCTGCGCGCTCCAGACCGGTGACCACGTGCTGCCGGTCCTGCGGCCACAGCCAGGTTTCGACGACGCCACCGACATTCGAGTCGGCCAGCAACCGCCACAACGCCGACGCGGCCCCCGCACCGATGGACCGCACGCCCGTACCGAGCTCGTCGATCGCCTCGGTCGGCAGGGCGTCGGCCACGGCCTCCTTGACGGTGTCCTTGGAGAACAGGGCGACCCCCAGCTCCGGAGCCAGCCGCCGAGCGAGCGTCGTCTTGCCCGACCCCGGAATCCCGTTGACCAGCACCACGACTCGGGGCTTGCGGGCCGGTGGCCAGGGGCCGGCGGGCCACTCGGGGCTCGTCACCGCATACCGGTCGTGGTCCCGCCACTGGTCAGGACCTCCCGAGGTGGGCATGAGCAGGTATGCCGGTGAGAAGCCTTCGCGCCGGAAGCCGATCCCGCGCAGCACAGCGGCGGAGCGCACGTTGGCCGGCTGGACGTTCGCCTCGAGACGGTGCAGTCCCATTCCCCGCGGCTCGGGCGCGAAGGCAAGGTCCACGACGAGGCGCAGTCCCTCGGCGAAGAGTCCGCGTCCGGCATACGGGTCGAAGGCGTCGTAGCCGAGCGTCGCGCTGAGCGCTCGCCCGCGAACCACGCTGGTGACGTTGACCTTTCCGACGAGGTCGTGGTCGCCCTCCTCGTGTCGGGCGTGGACGAGGAGCGTGCGGTGGTAGCCGGAGGCGGCCCTCAGGAGCGACGGCAGCCCGTAGGGGTCCACCGGGTTCCACTCCCGGAGCCGAGGCGACGACTGGAGGGTCGCCCGGATGTAGGGGTCGACATCCGCCTCGGTCGCGCTCGCCACCCACACGCGCTCGCCCTCGGCGCGCAGCGGTCGCGGGTCCGTCACACCGTCTGCCCGCGGAGCACCACGGCGTTCGGGGCCGCGAGGACACGGATGTCGGCGCGCGGATCCGCTTCGTAGACAACGCAGTCCGCAGGCGCGCCCTCCTCGATACCCGGTCGGCCCAGCCACTGGCGCGCCGTCCACGTCCCGGCCGAGAGCGCCTCGACGGTCGACAGCCCGGCGTTCACGAGGTCGGCGGCCTCGTCGGCGACCAAGCCGTGCGGAAGGCTGCTGCCCGCGTCGGTGCCGAGGTAGATCGGCACGCCGGCGTCGTGAGCGGCGGCGACCGTTTCGTAACGCCGGCGGTGCAGGTCGACCATGTGGGCGTAGTAGGCGGGGTACTTCTCGCGGCCGGGCTCGGCCATCTCGGGAAGCCTCCCGATGTTGACGAGGGTCGGCACGATGGCGATCCCCTGCTCGGCGAACTGGGCGATCGACTGCGGCTGGAGGCCGCAAGCGTGCTCGATGCAGTCGGTGCCCGCGGCCGCGAAGTCGTAGAGCGACTCCTCGCCGAAGCAGTGTGCGGTCGTGCGGGCGCCCTCCTCGTGCGCAGCGGCCACGGCGGCGATCACGGTCTCCCGCGGGAAGGACGGCGCCAGGTCGCCGGTGTCGCGGTCGATCCAGTCGCCGACGAGCTTGACCCAGCCGTCGCCCCGGCGCGCCTCCTGGCGGACGTACTCCACGACCTGATCCGGCTCCACCTCGTACGCGAAACCCCGCAGATAGCGGCGGGTCCGGGCGATGTGCCGGCCGGCGCGGATGATCGAGGGCAGGTCGTCCCGGTCATCGATCCAGCGGGTGTCGACCGGGGTGCCGGCGTCCCGGATGAGGAGGGTTCCGGCGTCGCGGTCGGTGAGCGCCTGTTGCTCGGAGGTGGCGTCGTCGACGGCGCCGCCGGGGCCGAGGCCGACGTGACAGTGGGCGTCGACCAGCCCGGGCAGCACCCACCCGGCGACCGTCTGCGCCGCGGCCGCCGGCCGGGTGAAGGTGATGCGGCCGTCGACCACCCAGGCCTCGTCGCGCACGTCGTCCGGTCCGACGAGGACCGGCCCGGTCAGGTGGAGGACGTCGGCCATGGACGCAACCTACGGGACCGGGTTGCTGCGGGCATACGATGCCGGCCGCGATGGATCCCGCGAGCGAGATCGACCCGGACCGACCGCCCCAGCACCTGACGTGGACCGCCGTGGGGCTGGTCTTCGGCGGGGGCGTCGCCGGGACGGCGGCGCGCTACGGCGTGGCTCAGGTGGTCGGCCCCTGGGGCGTGTGGCCCGCGGCGACGTTCTGCGTCAACGTCGTCGGGGCGTTCCTCCTGGGCCTTCTGCTCGAGGCGCTGGTGCGCCGGGGTCCGGACGTCGGTGGCCGGCAACAGCTCCGGCTGCTGCTGGGCACCGGCGTTCTCGGGGCGTTCACGACGTACAGCACGCTGGCCGTCGACACCGACCTCTTGCTGCGGGAAGGGTATGCGTCCGTCGCCGTGGCCTACGCGGCGGGGACCGTTGTCGTGGGGTTCGTCGCGTCCATGCTGGGGATCTGGGCGGCGGCCGAGCTCCATCGAAGGAGCCGGCCGTGATCGCGGTCTGGGTGGCGCTGGCCGGCGGCTTGGGGGCGGTCGCTCGGTTCGGACTCGACGGGTGGGTCCGGTCCCGGGTGTCGTCGCCATTCCCGCTCGGGACGGTAGTCGTCAACGTGACGGGCTCGTTCGTGGTGGGCGTCGCGACGGGGCTGACCCTTGCCCATGCGGTGCCGGACGAGCTGCGGCTGGTTATCGGGACCGGGTTCTGCGGTGGGTACACAACGTTCAGCACGGCATCGTTCGAGACGGTCCGCCTGGTCCAGCAGCCGCGGATCGGTCTGGCCCTGCTCAACGGCGTCGGAACGCTGCTCACGACGGTATGCGTCGCCGCGCTAGGCCTCTGGCTCGCCCTCCGCGCATAGTGGGTCAACCCCTGCGGTTCTGGCCAGTGGGCTCCCCCAGAAGGCGAGGCCCGAGGTCTGGTCAGGAGTCATGTCGCCGGCCATATCGCGTCCAATGGGGTCACTACCCCACCATCGGCGATATGACCGGCGATGTGGCCGACCACGTCTGGCGCGGCGTGGCGATCACGGAGGCCCGCACGCCCGACGACCGGGCCCGCTCGTAGGCACCCTCGATCTTGCGCAGCACCGCGGCCGGATCCCTGTTCAGAGCCTCCGGTGTCACCCCGATCACAACGACACGAGCCGCAGACAGATCGTCATCCGCGCCGACCGTGGCCTCCCAGTCGAGCTCCCCCGCATGGAACTCTCGGCTGTGCACCATCACGGCCATCCCCACGTCATCGAGCCACAGGTCAGGCGTGGTGAGCCGGCGCCCGGCCAGGTCCGTGAGCGTCGGGTTGGCCCACGCGACGGGGAGCGCGTTCGAGGTGGAGACCAGCCGCACCAGGTCGGCTTCGGGGACCGACCACACGCCGGCCGCCGCCTCGGCCACGATCGCTCTCAGGGCGCGGCGGTCGTTCGGGCGTCGGGCCTCGACCCAATGAGCGACGTCCTCGAGGCGAACCAGGCGTCGCCGGACCGCATCGACCACCATGGCTCTGGCGTGGTCCCCGGTCATCTCAGCGGCCGCGTCGACCAGGGCGCGTGGTCGGCAGGAGTACCGCACCGGCTCCCGTTCGACGATGCGCTCTTCCGTGATGTAGGTCCGCCGAATGCTCACCCAGGCGACCTCCCGAGGATTCTGCGGCGCGGGAACCAGGACGAAGACGCGTCGTCCAAGGTCCGTGGCGACGAACCCGTGGAGCTGCGCCGCCGTCGGGCCGGCGAGCCACGACCGGGGTCCGGCATACAGGAGCGCTGCGACTCGGCGCTGCTGCTCGTTCGGCAACGCCCAGGCCAGGAGCACGACTCCAGGTAGCACGACGCGCCAGCGACGACCGAGACGTGATCGCACTTCGTCGGGCGTCATGCCATGGGCGAATAGCTGCGCACGCGTGGCGAGACCACACTGGGCCTCGACAAGGGGTCGGAGCTCGTCACTGGCGGGCATGACCCGACTGTGCATCCGACTGCGTGACGCACCGCGACCTGTCCGCACTGCTGTGGATGACGGGACGAAGCGTTCGACCCCTGGGGATGACGGCGCAGCGGGCGCCTGTAACACCGCTAGGTCATCAATCCCGCGGCACATCGCGCGTCATATCGCAGGTGGTGGGGTTGGGACCCCACTGGATGCGATATGGCCAGCGATGGGACGCAGAGGCCGAGGGTCAGCGGCCGCCCAGGAACTTCTCGAAGCCGGCCGGCAGGTTCTCGGCGTCGAACTGGGACGCCCCGTCGCCGCCCTGGGCCGACGCGCCCGATCCCGAACGCGGAACCGGCCGCCCCGGACCGCGCCGCCGCCGTCCGCTCGGCCGCGGCGCGCTCCTCCGCGGCCCGCTTGGCCGGGTTGCCGCTCTTGGACTTGCGCCGCACCGGCGCCGCCGCCCCGCGCGAACCGCCCTTGCGCGCACCGGGGATGGCCGGCATACCGGGAAGGCCACCGCCGCCGCCGCGGGCGAGCGACTTCATCATCTTCTGCGCCTCGCGGAACCGCTCCAGCAGCTGGTTCACCTCGGACACCGTCACCCCGGACCCGCGCGCGATCCGGGCCCGGCGCGAGCCGTCGATCTGCTTCGGGTGGGTCCGCTCGAACGGCGTCATCGACCGGACCATCGCCTCGACGCGGTCGAACTCGCGCTCGTCCAGCGAGTCCAGCTGGTCCCGCATCCCCTGCATGCCCGGCATCATCTTGAGCATCGCCTTGAGCGAGCCCATCTTCTTGATCGCCGACATCTGCTGCAGGAAGTCGTCGAAGGTGAAGTCCTCCTCGGCGAGGAACTTGCGCGCCATCTCGTCGGCCTGGCTGCGGTCGAACGCCTTCTCGGCCTGTTCGATGAGCGTGAGCACGTCGCCCATGTCGAGGATCCGCCCGGCCATCCGGTCGGGGTGGAACACCTCGAAGTCCTTGACGCCCTCGCCGGTCGACGAGTACATCACCGGGCGCCCCGTCACCGAGGCCACCGACAGGGCCGCGCCACCGCGGGCGTCGCCGTCGAGCTTGGACAGGACGACGCCGGTGAAGTCGACGCCCTCCTGGAACGCCTGCGCGGTCTCGACCGCGGCCTGGCCGATCATCGCGTCGATGACGAACAGGACCTCGTCGGGCTGGATCGCTGCGCGGATGTCGGCCGCCTCGGCCATCAGCGCCTGGTCGACGGCCAGCCGGCCGGCGGTGTCGACGATGACGACGTCGTACTGCCGGTTCCGCGCCTCGGCGATCCCGGCTCGCGCGACGGAGACCGGGTCGCCGAACGACCGCGTGCCTTCGCCTGACCCGAGCACCGCGTCGTGGCCGCCGACGTTGCCCTGCTCCGGCGCATACACCGGCACGCCGGCGCGCTCGCCGACGACGACGAGCTGGGTGACGGCGTTCGGTCGCTGGAGGTCGGCGGCGACGAGCAACGGCGTATGCCCCTGCCCCTTCAGCCAGTAGCCGAGCTTCCCGGCGAGGGTCGTCTTACCGGAGCCCTGCAGGCCGGCCAGCATGATGACCGTCGGCGGCGTCTTGGCAAACCGCATCGTGCGGGTGTCGCCACCGAGGATCGCGACGAGCTCCTCGTTGACGATCTTGACGATCTGCTGGGCGGGGTTCAGCGCCTGGCTGACCTCGGCGCCCAGCGCGCGCTCCCGCACGGACGACACGAACTGCTTGACGACCGGCAACGCGACGTCCGCATCGAGCAGGGCGAGCCGGATGTCGCGCAGCGCCACGTTGACGTCGTGCTCGGTGAGCCGACCCTTGCCCCGCAGGCCCTTGAAGGTCGCGGTCAGCCGGTCGGACAGTGAGTTGAACACCAGGAAAGCCTAACCGCGCGGGTATGCGGGTGCCGCCAGCGCCGACGCTCCGCTACTGGCCGTCACAGGTGTCGATGATCATCGACACCGCCTGCGCCACCCGGGCCGGCGGCAGCGGGCGGCCGCCGAACTCGGTGACGTAGAACGTGTCGAGCGCCTGACCGGCATACGTGGCAATGTGAGCGCTCCGCACGCTGAGGGACGCCCGTGACAGCGTGATGCCGATGTCGTGGAGCAGGCCGGGTCGGTCAGTCGCGCGCACCTCGATGACCGTCGCCGACTCGGACGCGTGCGAGATGACCATGGCCCGCGTCTGGCCCGGGGAGCCCGACGTGGCCCGCGAGGAGTCGGACGCCGAGGCCCGCCGCCGGCGGCTCAGCATGGCCAGCGGCTCCCGGTCGCCGCCCGCGAGCCGCGTGAGGCCACGCACGATGGTGCCCTCGTCGGGTGCGTCGCCGCCCGGGGTCTCGACGTGCCACTCGTTCGCGGCGACCCCGTCGACGGTCCGGACGACGGCCGAGCGCACGATGTGCCCCTGCGCGGCCAGCAGCCCCGCCGTGTCGGCGAACAGTCCCAGGCGGTCGCGGTCGAACACGTCCACCCGGTGCGCGCCGCCGAGTGGTGTGATCGCCACCACCGGCTGCCCCACGGCGATCCGCGACAGCACATCTGCGGATACCGGCTCCGCCTCGCGGACCGAGTCGAGCGGCGGCGCCCCCTCGGCGAGAGCCGCGCGCGCCGTCGTGACCAGCTTGTCGAGCAGCGACGCCCGCCAGTCGGTCCAGGCGGCCGGCCCGGCGGCGCTGGCGTCGGCCTCGGTGAGGGCGCGCAGCAGGTCGAGGTGGGCCACGCTGCCGCCGACGGCCCGGGACACCATGGCGATGGTCTGTGGGTCGTCGCCGTCGCGGCGGGTGGCGAGGTCGATGAGGGTCAGGTGCTCGCGGACCAGCTGCACCACCAGGGCCCGGTCCTCGTCGGGTACACCGAGGCGCTCGAGCACCCGGTCGGCGATCGGCGCCCCGGTCTCCGAGTGGTCTCGCGCGCCGGCCACCTTGCCGATGTCGTGGAGCAGCGCGGCGAGCAGCAGCAGGTCGGGCCGGTTGACCTCGCGCAGCAGCCCGCTGGCCCGGACCACCGTCTCGATGAGGTGCCGGTCGACGGTGTGCCGGTGCACGGCGTTGCGCTGCGGCCGGCTGCGGACCGCCGCCCACTCGGGGATCCACTGCTCCACGACGCCGGCGAGGTCCAGCCCCTCCCAGACCGACACCAGACCCGGACCAGTGGCCAACAGGTCACCGAACACCGCGAGCGCGGCCGGCGGCCAGGGCGTCGGGATGGGCCGGCAGCTTGTCGCGAGGTTCTGGAGGGTGGTCGGGGCGATGCTGACGTTGTTGCGGGCCGCGACCAGGGCGGCGCGCAGGACCAGCAGCGGGTTGCCCGCCGGCTCGACCCCGGGGCCGAGGACCGCCTCGCCGTCGGAGAGGAACAGTCCGTAGCCCAGCGGCGTCATCCGCGGGCGGCGCGGACCGACGCGCAGGGTGCGGGCGCGCTGCGTCTGCGACGCCCGCCGCAGGGTCCCGTCCAGCGAGTACGCGATGAGCCGGGCCGAGGTGGACACGTCGGTGAGCAGCGCGTCGGCGTCGTGGTAGCCGAGCAGCGCCGCCGCGGCGTCGTGGTCCTCCCGGGTCAGCCGGTCGCGGCCACGGCCGGTGACGACGTGCACGGAGTCGCGCACGTCGAGCAGCTTCTGGTGGGCCGCGTCCACCGCCCCGTGCGGGCGGTCGGTCAGCCAGGCAGCGGCCAGCGCGCGCAGGACGGTCATGTCGCGCAGACCGCCGCGGGCCTCCTTGAGGTCCGGTTCGAGCAGGTGGGCCAGGTCGCCCTGGCGAGAGTGCCGCTGGGCGATCTGCTCCTGCAGCTGCGGCAGCCGGGTGCGGGCGTTGGCCCGCCAGTCGTGGGCGACGGTGGACTTCGCCGCGTTGACGACGTCCTCCTCGCCCGCGACGAAGGTGATGTCGAGCAGGCCGACGGCGGCGGACAGATCCGCCCCGGCGACGGTCCGGCACTGGTTGACGGTGCGGACGCTGTGGTCGAGCCTCACGCCCTGGTCCCAGATCGGGTACCACAGCCGGTCGGCGAGGGCGGTGAGGTCGGCCGCGCCGAGGGCGCGGGTCTGGTGCAGCAGGACCAAGTCGTAGTCGCTGAGCGGCCCCCCGTCGCGGCGGGCCAGGCTGCCGACCGCGGCCAGCGCGACCCCGGGCAGGTGACGCCCGCCGGAGGCCTCGTCCCACAGCTCGGTGAGCCACCGCATACCGAACTGCGCGAGCGCCTCCCGCCGCGCCGGACCGGCACCCGGAGCCGAGAAGCTCCGGGTGCCGGCCAGGTCGAGCCGTCGGGTGGTGACGTCGGTCATCGGCGTACGCCGCTAGAGGGCGTCGTGGCCGCGTTCGCCGGTACGGACGCGGACCACGTCGTCGACCGGGATCGCCCAGATCTTGCCGTCGCCGATGCGACCGGTCTGAGCGGCCTTGAGGATGACGTCGATGACGCTCCCGGCGTCGAGGTCGTCGACGAGCACCTCGACCCGCACCTTCGGCACGAAGTCCACGGTGTACTCGGCGCCCCGGTAGACCTCGCTGTGTCCCCGCTGCCGGCCGTAGCCGCTGGCCTCGCTGATGGTCATGCCCGAGATGCCGTATGCCTCGAGGGCCTCCTTCACCTCGTCGAGCTGGTGCGGCTTGATGATCGCGGTGATGAGCTTCATGCCGAGGCTCCTTCCTTGGTAGCGGCCTCCGACTCGACGGGCTCCAGGGGCGCCGTGCGGGCCGCGATGACGCTGCGGGCGCTACCACCCCCGAAGTTCGTGAGCTCGTATGCCGTCTCAGCGTGCTCGAGGAGGTCGATGCCGTCGACCTCGTCCTCCGGCCGGATGGTGAAGCCGATCGTGCGGTCGAGGGCGAAGCCGATGACCGAGGTGATGACGAACGAGTAGATCGAGGACCGCGGCCGCACCCTCGGCCTGCGCACCCAGCTGGGTGAACCCGCCGCCGAACAAGAGGCCGTCGTTCTGGGTGAGGCCCGCCGCCGCGGTGGGGCTGTTGGTGGCGTCGGCGAGGACACCGATGAGCAGGGTGCCGATCAGGCCGCCGACGAGGTGGACGCCGACGACGTCGAGGCTGTCGTCGAAGCCGAGCTTGAACTTGAGGCCGACCGCGAGGGCGCAACCGGCGCCGGCGACGACGCCGACGACGAGGGCGCCCCAGGCGGAGACCGTGGCACAGGCCGGGGTGATGGCGACCAGACCTGCGACGACACCGGAGGCGGCGCCGAGGGAGGTCGGGTGGCCGTCGCGCAGCTTCTCCACGATGAGCCAGCCGAGCATGGCCGTGCAGGTGGCGCCGAGGGTGTTGACCCAGACGCCCGCCGCCTGGGGACCGGCCCCGAGCGCCGACCCGGCGTTGAAGCCGAACCAGCCGAACCACAGGATGCCGGCGCCGATCATGACGAGGGTGAGGTTGTGGGGCCGCATGGGCTCCTTGCCCCAGCCCACGCGGTTGCGGATGATCAGTGCCAGCGCCAGACCCGCGACACCGGCGTTGATGTGGATGGCGGTACCGCCGGCGAAGTCGTAGGCGCCGACGCCGCCGAGGAAGAGGCCGTCGGCCTTGTTGGCGATCCAGCCGCCGGTCTCGGCCGCATACCCGCTGAACGCGAACACCCAGTGGGCGACCGGGAAGTAGACGAGGGTGGCCCAGAGGACGGTGAACGCCGTCCAGGCGCCGAACTTGACGCGGTCGGCGACCGCGCCGGAGACCAGGGCCACCGCGATGATGGCGAAGACGACCTGGAAGGCGACGAAGGCAGCGGCGGGGATCCCGCCGCTCGCGGCGGCACCGGTGGTGGCGTTGGCCGGGACGTAGCCGACGATCTCGCTGAAGACGCCGCTGAGGCCGAACTTGTCGAAGGGGTTCCCCACGAGCCCCATCCCGGCGTCGGCGCCGAAGGCCTCGCTGTAGCCCCACAGGATCCAGGCGGTGCCGACGGTCCCCATGGTGATGAACGACATCATCATCATGTTGAGGACGCTCTTGGTGCGGACCATGCCGCCGTAGAAGAAGGCCAGGCCGGGCGTCATGAAGAGGACGAGGGCGGCCGCCGCAAGGACCCAGGCCGTGTTGCCGCTGTCGATGAACGGCCCGTCGGCCGTCGCGATGGAAAGTGCGCTCATGGACCGAAAGAGTGGGGGAGGCGCGTTTCACCGCGTCGCGGCGACGGTTACGGCCGTGTAAGCAAATGCGGCGGCGTGTTATCGCTGTGTTTCGGGTCACCCTCGAGACCCCGCCGTTGGTGGGGGACGAGTGCAGGGGTGAGGATGAGTGAGTGAGCATTCCCTCCACGCGCCGCTGGCTCGCGAACTCGTTGCGCGACAAGGTCGTCGGCGAGGGCGCCGAGGACAAGGCCCGCGCCATCTGGCTTCACAGGGCGAGCGCCGGTTCCGCGAGGATGACGCCATCTGGCGGGTGCACGACGACGCGTCGATGTTCGTCGGTGGGATCCGCGCCCTGCTGCTCCAGTCGCTGCACCCGCTGGCCATGGCCGGGGTCGCTGGGCACTCGGGCTACCGGTCCGACCCGTGGGGCCGGCTACAGCGCACCTCCGAGTTCCTCGCCAGGACGACGTTCGGCACGGTGCAGGACGCCGACGCGGCGGTCACCATGGTCCGCGGCATCCACGAACGGGTCCGTGGCCGGGCCGTGGACGGCCGCCGGTATGCCGCCTCCGACCCGCACCTGCTCGGCTGGGTCCACGCGGCCGAGGCCGACAGCTTCCTCGCCGCATACCGGAAGTTCGGTTCGTCGACGCTGACGCCGTCCGACGAGGACGACTACGTCGCCCAGTCCGGCTCCATCGCCGAGCGGCTCGGGGCCGTCGACCCGCCGCGGTCGGTCGCGGAGCTGACGGCCACGCTCGACGCCTACCGGTCGGAGCTGCAGGGGACGACGGCCGCCACGAGGCCGCCCGGTTCCTGTTGCTGCACCCGCCGCTGAGCTGGGTCGAACGGCCGGGGTATGCGTGCCTGGCCGCCGCCGCGGTGGCGCTGCTGCCGGTGTGGGCCAAGGAGATGCTGCGGCTGCCGGTGCTACCGGTGACCGAACGCGCGGTGACCATCCCGGCCGGCGCGGTGGCGGTCAACGCCGTGCGCTGGGCCCTGACCGACCCGCGGCACTCGCGGGAGGACCTGCGCCGGGAGTGGCGCGAGTGGCGGGAGTCGAACCCCTCCACCGGGTGACGGGTCGCTTCCGCTCACCTGAGCTGGTCCGAGTCCGGAATGTCCCGTCGATCGGCCCGGAAACCGGACAAGTACCAGCGGATCGGTCCGCGTCGATCTGAGCCGAGCGACTCGGTGGGTCAGCCGACGATGGCGTCGACGAAGGCCTCCGCGTCGAACGGCGCGAGGTCGTCCGGGCCCTCACCGAGGCCGACCAGCTTGACGGGGACGCCGAGCTGGCGCTGGACCGCGACGACGATCCCGCCCTTGGCGGTGCCGTCGAGCTTGGTGAGCACGATGCCGGTGACCTTGACCGCCTCGGAGAACACCTCCGCCTGACGAAGCCCGTTCTGGCCGGTCGTCGCGTCGAGCACCAGCAGCACCTCGTCGATGGGGCTCTGCTTCTCGATGACCCGCTTGACCTTGCCGAGCTCGTCCATGAGGCCGACCTTGTTGTGCAGCCGCCCGGCGGTGTCGATGATGACGACGTCGGCCTCGATCTCGCCGGCCGCCTTGACGGCGTCGAAGGCGACCGCCGCCGGATCGGCGCCCTCCTTCTCGGAGCGGATGGTGGGCACGCCCACGCGGGCGCCCCACGTCTCCAGCTGGTCGGCGGCGGCGGCGCGGAAGGTGTCGGCCGCGCCGAGGATGACGTCGCGGTCCTCGGAGACGAGGACCCGGGCGAGCTTGCCAACGGTCGTGGTCTTGCCGGTGCCGTTGACGCCGACGACGAGGATGACCGCGGGCCGGCCCTCGATGCGCGACGAGGCGATCCGCCGGTCCACGTCGGGACCGACCAGGTCGAGGAGGTCCTCCTTCAGCCAGTCACGCACCTGGGTCTCGCTCGTCGCCCCGGACCCATCGACCTTGACCCGGGTGCGCAGCCGGTCGACCAGCTCGGTGCTCGCCTCGACCCCGAGGTCGGCGCGGATGAGGGTGTCCTCGACCTCCTCCCACGCCTCCTCGTCCAGCCCGCCACGCGAGAGCAGCGCGAGCAGGGCGTTGCCGATCGCCGTGTTGCTGCGGGCCAGCCGGGCGCGCAGCCGGGCCAGGCGGCCGCGGGCGGACGCGGGCCGCTCGAGGGTCGGCAGCTCTTCGACGAGGAGGTCTTCATCTACCTCCGGCTCGACGGGCGTGGGCCGGGGCGGCGCCTCGAGGGTGTCGACTCCCCCGCGGTCGTTGTCGGTGTCGAGGTCGGTCGGCGGCGCCGTGGTGGTCGAGGGCCGCGGTGGTGGCGGCGGGGTCAGCTCCTTCTGGCGCGACGACCGCCCGCGAACCAGGCCGACGACACCGGCCACGAGCACCCCCGCCACGAGGACGGCGACGGCAACGATCTCCCACACCTGGTCGAACACGGCGCCCATCCTTGCACGGCCGGATAGCCGCTCTCAGACGCCCGTTCGTGCTCCGAACCGCATCTGGAGCCGTTGTCCCGAGCGCAGCTCGGCCAACGGAATTCCGTACCGCCACCGCACGAACCGCGGCCCGAACCGCGGGAAAGCTCAGCGCTTGCTGGGGGTCCGGCCGATGACCTCTTCGCCGCGGGGCGTCAGCAGGTCACGACCGTCACGGCGGGCCTGCGCCGCGACGACACCCACCACGACCATGCCTCCGGCGAGGCAGACGACCATCCCGAAAACCAGCGCGAACATGTGACCAGTGTGACTGATGGGTTCGGATGAGACCGCCGTTTGGCCGGCGCGCCGGGTCTCGGATCGGCAACGGCCGGAGGTCTGCGAGTCAGGCCGAGCGCGCCGCCGCCACCTCGGACATCCGCTGCGAGACCACCGTGGTCACGCCGTCACCGCGCATCGTCACGCCGTAGAGCGCGTCGGCGATCTCCATCGTCCGCTTCTGGTGCGTGATGACGATGAGCTGGCTGGAGTCCCGCAGCTCCTCGAGCAGCACGATGAGCCGCCCGAGGTTGGCGTCGTCGAGGGCCGCCTCCACCTCGTCGAGGATGTAGAACGGCGACGGCCGCGCCGTGAAGATCGACACCAGCAGCGCCACGGCCACCAGGGACCGCTCGCCACCGGAGAGCAGCGACAGCCGCTTGATCTTCTTGCCCGGGGGTCGCGCCTCGACGTCGAGGCCGGTGGTCAGCATGTTGTCGGGGTCGGTGAGGACCAGCCGGCCCTCGCCGCCGGGGAACAGCCGGCTGAACACCCGCTCGAACTGGACCGCGACGTCGTGGTAGGCCTCGGTGAACACCCGCTCGATCCGCTCGTCGACCTCGCGGATGATGTCGAGCAGGTCGCGCTTGGAGCGCTTGAGGTCCTCGAGCTGCGTGGTGAGGAACGTATGCCGCTCCTCCAGAGCGGTGAACTCCTCCAGGGCCAGCGGGTTGATCCGGCCGAGGGCCGCGAGGCGCCGTTCGCCGGCGCGCAGCCGCTTCTCCTGGTGCCTCGCGCACGTAGGCCTGCGGCTCGGCCGGTTCGTCGGTCCCGTCGGCGGGCGGCTGGGGCACCGGCTGGTGCGGCCCGAACTCCTCCACCAGCGTCGCGGGGTCGACCCCGAGCTCCTCGACCGCCCGGGCCTCCAGCTGCTCGATGCGCAGGCGCTGCTGCGTGCGCGCCACCTCGTCGCGGTGGACGGAGTCGGTCAGCTCGCGCAGCTCCTCCTGGAGGGCGGCCACGTCGCGGCGGAGCACGGCCAGCTCGGCGTCACGGGCGGTGCGCGCCTCGTCGGCGCGGCGGCGCAGGGCGTCGGCCTGGTCGGCCGCACGGGTGAGCAGGCTGGCGGCATACTCGGCGCCGACGTGGACCGCCTCGGCGACCTCCGCCTCGCGGAGCCGGCGCTGCCGCCGGGCTTCGTGCCGGGCCCGCGCATCGATCTCCGCTGCGGCCGCGGACTGAGCGCCGTTGCGCGGTCGTGCAGGGCCCGAGCGCGCTCCTCCCGGGTCCGCAGGGCGAGCCGCAGCTCCGTCTCGTGCGCCCGCGCGCCTCGTGGCGGCGGCATCGAGCCGGTCGCGCTCGTCGGACGACGCGTCGGCCTCGATGGAGTCGGGCTCGACCGCCGCAGCCTCGTAGCGTTCCGCCAGCTCCGCGTAGTCCGCGCGGTCGTTCGCGAGCGCCGCCTCCGCGGTGGCGATGGCCTGCTCGGTGCGCTCGGCCTCCGCGCGAGCGCTGCGCACGGCAACGCCGAGGGCGCCGAGCTTCTCGGCGACCGCCGACATCTTGGCGTCCGAGTCGTGCAGCCGGTCGAGGGCCTCCTCGACCGCGTCAGCGGCCTCGGCCACCTCCGCGCGCAGCGCGGCAATGGCGAACCGGGCCCGCTCGCCGCGGCTCGCGGCCTCGTCGGCTCGGACGCGGGCGTCGTCCACCGCGGCCTGGATCTCGATGAGGCTGGGCGCGGCCGCACTGCCCCCGCGCGCCCACCCGGGGCCGTAGACGTCCCCGTCGCTGGTCACCGCCGTGACCCCGTGCCGCACCAGCGCAGCCACGTCGTCAACGGACTCCACGAGGGCGACCCGGTCGAGCAACCGGTCGACGGCCGGGCCGCAACCGGTCCGGACACGTGACGACGTCGATCGCCCACCGGGCCGTGCTCGGCAGAACCGGCCACTCCGACCGGTTCACCGCCCCGGCGGTCTCCGCGACCAGCAGCCCCGCCCGGCCCGCGTCGTCGGCCCGCAGGCGGTCGACGGCGGCGGCCGCACCGGCCAGCGTGTCGACCGCAAGGGCGTCGCCGACCCAGCCGAGCGCTGCCGCGACCGCCACCTCGTGGCCCGCCGCGACCTGCACCAGGGAGGCCACCGAACCGGCGATGGTATGCGTGTCGTCTGCGGCGGCCAGCAGCGCCGCTGCGCCGTCCTTGCGGCGCAGGCTCAGCTCAAGGGCCTCGACGCGGGCGCTGGACGACTGGCGGTCGCGGTCGGCCGAGCGCTCCACCTCCTGCAGCTCCTCGAGCTGCGCCTGGAGCCGGTCGAGGAGCTCGGCCGCCCGCTCGTAGCCGGCGTCGAGGCCTTCTTCGCCGGCCTCCTCGACGGCGATCGAGGACTCCAGGGCGGCGAACTCGCGGTCGGCCGGCGCGGCCCGGGCGCGCGCTGCCGCGACCGTCTCGCCGCATCCGGCCGATCTCTCCCTCGGCGGCCTCGATCCGGGACGCCTTCGCGGCGACCTGGCCGGCGAGCCGGGCCAGTCCTTCCCGACGGTCGGCGACCGCGCGGGCGACCCGTGCCAGCCGTTGCTGCTCAGCCGCATACGCCTGTTCGACCCCGGCGCGCTCGGCGACCGCGGTCTGAAGCGCGGCCGTCGCGTCGGCGACCTCGACCAGCAGGGCGTCGTGCTGGGCGAGCAGCTCCGCGGACTGGCGCCGCAGCTCGTCCGGGTCGCGGCTGGACGATCCGGACGCCCCGTCGCCGGCGTCGTCGGCGAGGTCCTGGCGCAGCAGCCGGACGCGCTCGGCGGCCAGCGAGCCGGTGGCGGTGAGCCGCTCGGTGAGCCGGGCCAGCGCATACCAGCGGTCCTGCGCCCGGGCCAGCTCCGGCCGGGCCGCGTCCGCAGCGGCCTCCAGCTCGGCGACCCGGGCACCGAGACCGCCCAGGCCCTGCTCGACCTCGGTGCGCCGGGCGATCAGTGCCGTCTCATCGGCCACCTCCTGCTCGAGGGTCGAGGTGAGCTGGACGAGGTCGTCGGCGAGCAGGCGCAACCGGGCGTCGCGGACCTCGGCCTGGATGACCGCAGCCTTGCGGGCCGTCTCGGCCTGACGGCCGAGCGGGCCGAGCTGACGGCGGATCTCCCCGGTGAGGTCGGTGATCCGGGTGAGGTTGGCCTCCATCGCCTCCAGCTTGCGTAGCGCGCGCTCCTTGCGCTTCCGGTGCTTGAGGACGCCGGCCGCCTCCTCGATGAAGCCGCGGCGCTCCTCCGGCGTCGCCCGCAGCACCGCGTCGAGCTGGCCCTGGCCGACGATGACGTGCATCTCCCGGCCGATGCCGCTGTCGGAGAGCAGCTCCTGGATGTCGAGCAGCCGGCAGGAGGTGCCGTTGATGGCGTACTCGGAGCCGCCGCTGCGGAACATCGTCCGCGAGATCGTCACCTCGGTGTAGTCGATGGGCAGCGCACCGTCGGTGTTGTCGATGGTGAGCGCGACCTCGGCCCGGCCGAGGGGCGGACGCCCGGCGGTGCCGGCGAAGATGACGTCCTCCATGGAGCCGCCGCGCAGGCTCTTGGCGCCCTGCTCCCCCATGACCCACGCGAGGGCGTCGACGACGTTGGACTTGCCGGAGCCGTTCGGGCCGACGATGCACGTGATCCCGGGCTCGAGGCGCAGGTGCGTGGCGGACGCGAAGGACTTGAAGCCCTTCATCGTCAAGCTCTTGACGTACACGGGTGTGCGCACTCCTCAAGGTCCTGCTCGGGTGGCGTCACCCTACAAGCGCGGACCCGGTGGCCCCGGCACCTCGGCGCGCCGGTGGTTTGAGGGACCGTTGTTGCCGGTGGTGCTTGTGGTGTTACTGGACTCAGGGGCCTTGTGTTCAGCCCTGAGTCGCCGAGGCGATCCGCTCGTGGTGGTGGATGACCTCGGCGATGACGAACGCGAGGAACTTCTCGGCGAACACGGGGTCGAGGCCCGACTCCTGCGCCAGGGCCCGCAACCGGGCCACCTGCTGCTCCTCGCGGATCGGGTCCGCGGGAGGCAGGTGCCGCCGGGCCTTGAGCTCGCCCACGGTCTGCGTGGCCTTGAACCGTTCCGCCAGCAGGTGGATGAGCGCCGCGTCGATGTTGTCGATGCTGCGGCGCAGCTCGACCAGCTCCGCCGGAACCTCGCTCACGCAAGGCAGGGTAGCGACTACCGCGCCTCGAACGCCCCGACGCCCGGCAGGGCTCGGCCCCACTGCGTCACCACGGCGGCTACGGCTCCCGGCCGGCCGGCGGAGGACGGGTCCTCCTCGATCAGGCGGATGAGCCGGTCGACCGCGTCGCTGTCGCCCTGCACGACCACCTCGACCCGTCCGTCGGGGAGGTTCTTCGCGTGCCCGACCAGCCCGAGCTCCCGGGCGCGCGCCTGGGTCCAGAACCGGAAGCCCACGCCCTGCACGTCGCCCCGCACGTAGACGGTCGCGCGTTCCGTACCCTGCGCCACCGAACCACCCTACGAGCCGGTCGGGTCCCTCGCCGCGTGGCGTCCCGGGCCGCCGGACGCATCGTCCTACGCTCGCGCGTAAGGGCTTCGACGATGAGGAGGCGGTCGCGCGGTGTCGACGCTGGAGCGCCCGGCGCCCGTCGCCGCAACCACCGCGGAGGAGGCCGCTCCGTCCCGCACGACCTCGGGTCACCTCGACGGGCTGGACGGGCTGCGGGCCCTCGCGATCGCCGCGGTCGTCGTCTACCACCTCGACCCGGGCTGGCTGCCCGGCGGGTTCCTCGGCGTGGACGTCTTCTTCGTGGTCTCCGGGTTCCTCATCACCACGCTGCTCCAGCGTGAGGCGCTCAGCCACGGGCGGGTCGCGTTCGGCCGGTTCTGGACCCGGCGGGCCCGCCGCCTCATCCCCGCGCTCGTCGCCTGTGTCGTCGTCAGCGTGGTCGCGGCCCGCATCGCCCACCACGACCTGGTCGTCCACATCGGACGGCAGCTGCTCGGGGCGTTGACCTTCTCGACGAACTGGGTCGAGATCGCCGCCGGTTCGAGCTACTTCGACCAGACGTCACCGCAGCTGTTCATGAACTTCTGGTCGCTGGCCGTCGAGGAGCAGTTCTACCTCGTCTGGCCGCTCGTCGTCGCCGCCCTCCTGACCGCGACGGTGCTGGCCCGTCGCCGCCTGGCCCTCGGTGTCGCCACCTGCCTCGGCGTCGCCGCCCTGTCCACGGCGTTGATGGCGCTGCTCTACGTGCCCGGTGAGGACGCCACCCGGGTCTACTACGGCACCGACACCCACGTCATGGGGCTGATGTTGGGAGCGGCCCTCGCCTTTGCCTGGTCCTCCTCGTGGCGGAGCCGGTATGCCAGGGTCTGGCTCCGCGTGCGTCGTCCGGCGCTCGGTGCGGCGCTCGCGATCCTGGCCGTGCTGCTGTGGGTGCTCCGCGAGGACTCGCCCCTCACCTACCGGGGCGGGCTCCTCCTCGGCTGCATCGCCACGGTCATCCTGGTCGTCGCCCTGCTCCCGACCGGGTCCTCGTCGGCGGCGGACGAGGAGTCGCGGTGGCGCCGACTCATGAGCGCCGAACCAGTGGCGTGGATCGGGCGGCGCTCCTACGGGATCTACCTCTGGCACTGGCCGGTCATCGTCATCGTCGCGCAGGAGCTGCGCACCGAGCCCGGCACCTTCCAGTACGTCGTCAGCGCCATCTGGTGCGTCATCGTGACGATCGCCCTGGCCGACCTCTCGTACCGCTTCGTCGAGGCGCCGATCCGCGTGTGGGGGTTCCGCGAGTGCGGACGCATGGTCTGGGGCGCGGTCCGGTCGGGATCGTCCTGGGCCCCCCGCGTCGCGGTCGGGGCGTCGGTCGTGCTCCTCGCGGGCAGTCTCGCCGTCGTGGCGACCGCCCCGACGCGCAGCGACACGGAGCAGCTGATCGCCGACAACGCGGCCGCGGCACCGGCACCGGCGCCGGCAGCCCTCCCCAGCTCCGCCCCCACGCCCCAGCCGAACACGCCGCCGCAGGACTGGTCGATGCCCAGCGGCGACCAGATCGACGTGTTCGGCGACTCCCTCGTCGCCACGACCCGCGGCGCCTTCGACTACTACTTCCCCGGCGTGCGCCAGGACGCGAAGTCGAACCGCCGCTGGAGCGACGGCCTGGCGGCGGTGACCGCACGGGGCGCCGACACCCGGCGAGCGGCCGTGCTGGCGTTCGGAACCAACGCCGGCGTCACCGAGGCCACCGTCGTGCAGGCCCTCGACGTGCTCGGCCCCGACCGGATGGTCGTCCTGGTCAACCTCTACGACCCGCGCTCCACCTTCATCGACGAGTCGAACGCCACGCTCGCGCGGGTCGCCGCCTCCCGCCCGAACGTCATCGTCGCCGACTGGAACGCCGCCATCCGCGCGAACCTCGGCTTGCTGCAGTCCGACCGGGTCCACCCGGGCATCCCCGGCGCCCTGCTGTTCGCCAAGACGGTCCGGTCGGCCCTGGCCGAGCTGAGCACCCGGCACACCGGGCAGCCGGTGACCCTGAAGGAGCTCAAGGGTCCCTAGCGGGGAGCGTTCCGGCAACCCAGTCGAGAACGACGCCTGCTGGCTTTTGACGCGCGGGACGCAGCCCGGCGCTGGTGTCGTGACGGATGTCGGGAAGTGGCATCTCGGCCACGAATTGCAGGGTTTGGGAGCGCACATGCGTCGGAAAGTGGCATCTCAGCCACGAAGCGCTCGGCGCCTCGCGGCTGGACGGCTCCCACGCGACCCTGAGCACCCCGGCTACTCGGCGAGCCAGGCCGCATACGCGTCGAAGGTGTAGGGCCGGCCGAGGAAGTCGGCGACGAGCTCGGCGGCGTCCCGCTGGCCGCCCTGGGCGAGCAGCCGGTCGCGATAGCGGCCCGCGACCTCCGGGTCGAACATGTTGTCCCGGTCGAAGGCGCTGAACATGTCCTTGGCGATGACCAACGACCACATGTAGGTGTAGTAGCCGGACCCGTAGCCCTCGAGGTGGCCGAACGACGCCGGCATGTGGGTGCCCTCGATGTAGGGGAAGAGGCTGTAGCGGGTCTGCAGCTCCTTGGTCCGCTCGGTGAGGTCGTCGGGGATGTCGACGTGGAACCAGTAGGACATCGCGGCGTAGAACATCTGCGTCCGCGCGTTGTAGCCCTTGCCGAAGTCGTCGGCCCGCCGCATCCGGGCCACCAGCGCCGCCGGGATCTCGTCGCCGGCCGCGTCGCGCGCGAAGGTGCGCAGCACGTCGGCGTCCCAGGCCCACTCCTCCAGCATCTGGCTGGGCGCCTCGACGAAGTCCCACTCGGTCGCCACCCCGGAGAACCGCACCCAGCGGCCGCGGCCGGCCAGCACGTGATGCACCAGGTGACCGAACTCGTGGAACAGCGTCGTCACGTCGGAGTGCTCCATCAGCCCGCGCGGGAAGTTGCACACCAGCACGCCCTCGGCCAGCTGCCGGCCGCCGATGCCGCGGACCAGGTCGAACTGCGCGGCGTGCTTGAACTTGCCCTCCCGCGGGTGCAGGTCGAGATAAATGCGCCCCAGGTGCTGGTCGGCGCCGGTGAGGAAGACGTCGTATGCGACGACCGCCTCGTCCCAGAGCACCGCGTCCTCGGCAGGGCGGTAGGTCAGCCCGAACAGCCGCCCGGTGACCTCCAGCAGCCCGCGCCGCACGGCGGTGAAGTCGAAGTAGGTGCGCACCTGCTGCGCGTCGACGTCGAGCTGCTCGCGCCGGACGGCCTCGGCGTAGTAGGCGAGGTCGGACGCGTCGATGGTCTCCGCGTCTGGGAAGTCCTGCCGCATCCGGTCGAGGACCACCTGCCGGTCGCGCTCGCCCGAGGCGAGGGCCGCGTCGGCGATCCGGTCGATGAACTCCGGGATCGCCGCGCCGTGCTTGATCATCTTGACCTCGGCGTCGTAGTCCGCCCAGTCGCCGTAGCCGAGCAGGTGCGCGTGCTCGCGGCGCAGCTCGAACAGCTCGGTGAGCAGGGCGTCGTTGGCCGGCCACGCCCGGTTGAGGAACTCCATCCGCAGGGCCCGTCGCGTGTCACGGTCACGGCCGTAGGTCGAGAACGGCACCACGTCCGGGTAGTCGGTGGTGAGCGTGACCAGGCCATCGCCGTCCACCGGGTGCGCGTCGACCCAGTCCTGCGGCATACCGGCGAGCTTGTCCGGCGTGACCCGGATTGAGCGAACGTCGTCCCGGATGTTCTTGCTGAACTCCTGGCCGACGAGGATGGCCCGCTCGGAGAGCTCCTTCACCCGCGCCCGCGTCTCGTCGTCCTTGTCCACGCCGCCGCGGTGGAAGTCCAGGAGCGTCTTGTCGAGCAGCCGCTTCGCGGTCGCGTCGAGCGACTCGGCGGCCGGCCCGTCGACCGCGGCGAACACCTCGTAGAGGTCGCGGTCCAGGCTGAGGTCGGTGTCGAGCTTCTGCACCTCCTGCATCGCCGACTCGCCCCGGGAGCGGACCGCCTCCAGGGGGTGCACCTCGCTGAACAGCGACGCGACCGACGCGACGTTGCCGATCGCGATGCTGACGTCGTTCCAGCGGTCCAGCAGCTCCGCGGCGTCGGCCGGCCGGTCGGCCTTGATCCCGGCCACCAGCTCCCGGGCCCGGTCGAGCTCCGTGCGGGCTCGGGAGTCCAGCCACTCCTCGGCGGCGGAGGGCTCGGGAAGGGACAGGGGTCGCGGGGTCTCCGTCACGGAGAGGATGCTAACCGGCGGGTATGCGCCGCCGTCCGGCTCGCTCGCCGGTGGTGGCCAACACTGGTGGCCGGTCGCTCGGAATACCGAGCGCTCCGGCACCAGAGTGCGACCGTCAGTGGCTCCGAGGCTTCGGTTGGCAGCGGGGGCAGGAGTACGACGAGCGGTTCATGAACGCCTCGCGCCGGATCGGCGTGCCGCAGCGGGGGCAGGGCCGGCCCTCCTGGCCGTAGGCGTCGAGGGACCGGTCGAAGTAACCCGACGACCCGTTGACGTTGACGTAGAGCGCGTCGAAGCTCGTCCCACCCTGGCCGAGCGCCTCCACCATGACCTCGCGGGCGTGGCCCAGCAGCCGGTGCAGGGCCGGCTTGGTCAGCCGGTTCGCGGGCCGCTCGCCGTGGAGGGCGGCCCGCCAAAGCGCCTCGTCGGCGTAGATGTTGCCGATGCCGCTGACCAGCGACTGGTCCAGGAGGCACCGCTTGACCCCGCTGCTGCGGGCCTTCATCCGGGTGACCACCGCTCCTTCGTCCCAAGCCCTCTCCAGGGGGTCCGGTGCGATGTGGGCGATCGGCTTGGGGATCCCGTCGTCGTCGAGCTCGGCGAGGGCGACCCCGCCGAAGGTCCGCTGGTCGACGAACCGCAGCTCGGTCTGCTCGTCCTCGAACCGGAACCGAGCGTGCAGGTGCCTCTCGTCCGGCGCTTCCGGCGGCTGCACCAGCAGCTGCCCGCTCATCCCCAAGTGCATCAGCAGGCCCTGGTCGTGCCCGTCGGGGGCCTGGAGCACCAACCAGAGGTACTTGCCGCGGCGCCGGGCCGCGGCGACGCGGGAGCCCTCGACCCGAGCGCTGAGATCGGCGGCTCCGGGCACGTGCCGGCGGACGACCCGGGCGCCGTGGAAGTCCGCGGTCCGGATCCGGCGCCCCACGACGTAGGCGTCGAGTCCCCGCCGGACCGTCTCGACCTCGGGCAGCTCAGGCATACCGGATGGCGGGCGTACCCCACCTCGGCGCTGCGCCGGTCACGGGACCTCGGGTTCGAGACTGGGGCTCGGTCGGCGGCGCCGGTCGAGGGCGGCCCACGCCTGCTCGGCGGCCCGCTGCTCGGCCTCCTTCTTGCTGCGGCCGGTGCCGTGCCCCAAGACCTCGTCACCGACCACGGCCCGGGCCACGAACTCCTTCTCGTGGTCGGGTCCGGACTCCTCGACGTGGTACTCGGGCGACCCGAGGGTCGCGGCGGCGGCGAGCTCCTGCAGGCTCGTCTTCCAGTCCAGGCCGGCCCCGAGGGACGCGGACTGCGTCATCAGCGGGTCGAAGAGGTGGTGGACGAAGAGGCCCGCGGTCGGAAGGCCGCCGGACAGGTGGATCGTGCCGATCAGCGCCTCCATGGTGTCGGCGAGGATCGAGGCCTTGTTGCGGCCACCGGTGGCCTCCTCGCCGCGACCGAGGAAGACGTAGTCGCCGAGCCCGATCGTCCGGGCGACTTCGGCCAGGGCCCGCATGTTGACGACGGCGGCGCGCAGCTTGGCCAGCTGGCCCTCCGGCAGGTCCGGGTGGCTGCGGTAGAGCGTGTCGGTGACGACGAGCCCCAGCACCGAGTCGCCGAGGAACTCGAGGCGCTCGTTGTTGGGCAGGCCGCCGTGCTCGTATGCGTAGGACCGGTGCGTGAGCGCGCGCACGAGCAGCGCCTCGTCGACCTGCTCCCCGACCACCCCGGCGAGGTAGTCGACGAGCGCGCCGACGGGGCGCGGGAAGGCGGTGTTCGAAGCCGACGTCACGACGTCACCCTGGGTGACGCTGTCAGCCCTGGTGCTCGGAGCGCTCGGCGGTGGCGTAGTGGCGACCCTGGTAGGTGCCACACGACGGGCACGCGACGTGCGGCTGCGTCGGGTTGCCGCACTGCGGGCACGTTGTCAGTGCGACCGGGGCCGCCTTCCAGTTCGCGCGCCGGGAGCGGGTGTTGGAACGCGAGGTCTTCCGCTTCGGGACGGCCACGTCATGTCCTCTTCTCTGGGTTCGGGTGGTCGGTGAGCACGCCGCTCAGGGCGGCCCACCGCGGGTCGATCGTGTCGTGGTGGTGGTCCGGGTCCTCCGCGAGCAGCGCCCCGCACTCGGAGCACAGCCCCGGGCAGTCAGGGCGGCACACCGGTTGGAACGGCAGCGACGGCACCACCGCGTCCCGGATCACGGGCTCGAGGTCGATCAGGTCTCCCTCGAGCACGCGCACGACGTCCTCCTCGGCCCCGTCCGCGTCGGCGCCCACCTCGTGGTGATGCGCCGCCCGATCGGTGTAAGCGAACAGCTCCTGGAAGGCCGCGTCCACCGGGTAGGTGGCCGGTTCCAAGCACCGCACGCAAGCTCCGGTCGCCGTGGCTCGGACCGAACCGCTCACGAGGATCCCTTCGACCACCGACTCCAGACGCACCTCCACGTCCAGCGGGGCTCCCGCAGGAATGGCGATGATGTCGGTCCCGATGGTCTCGGGAGCCTCGACTTCCCGATCGAGCTCCTGCATGGTGCCCGGCCGCCGACTGAGCTCCCGAGTGTCGATGACCATCGGGTTTCGGGGATCGAGGCGCGGCATGAGTTTTCTCGGAAGAGGTCGAGGGCTCGGTCGTCGTCCACACGCGGATGAAGGCCGACTCACCAGATTACCGGAGCCGCAGGTCAGCGCCCAAATTGACGGGTCAGCGCCGCGGCCACCTGGTCCGGGACGAGGCCGGTCACGTCGCCGCCGTAGCGCACGACCTCCTTGACCAGGGAGCTCGACACGTGGGCGAACCGGGCTTCGCCCGGCAGGAAGACCGTCTCGATGCCGGTCAGGTGGCTGTTCATCCGTGCCATCGGCAGCTCGTACTCGAAGTCGGTGCCGCCCCGCAGCCCCTTGACGATCGCGACGGCGCCGAGCTCACGGCAGACGTCGACGAGGAGCCGGTCCGCGAATGCCTGGACCGTGACGTCGGCGAACGCGCTCAGCGAGTCCTCGAGCAGGCTCACCCGTTCCTCGACGGAGAACATCCCCTGTTTCGCCGGGTTGTAGAGCACCGCGGCGACCACCTCGTCGAACAGCGTCGCGGCGCGGCCGATGACGTCGACGTGCCCGTTCGTCACGGGGTCGTAGGACCCGGGACAGACCGCCCGCCGAACCTCGCTGGCCACCCGCGCACGCTACCGGGTCGTCACGCCACGGCGTCGGGGCCGGCCGCGTCGGCGAACCACATCCGGGTCTCGCCGTAGCGGCGCTCACCCGCCGGCGACAGCCCTGCCGGCCACCGCGGCTCGGGGCTGCGGGTGGCCCGTTCGACGACGACCAGCGCCTCGGCCGCCAGCCACCGATGCCCGACGAGGAGCGCGAGCACGTCGCCGAGCGCCTCCTCGGTCAGGTCGTAGGGCGGGTCGAGAAAGACGACGTCCACGGGGACTCCGCCGTCCGGGCCGGCCAGCAGGACGCGCTCGACGGTGTCCTCCCGCACCACCACCCCCGGCAGGGCCACGACCGCCGCGTTCCCGCGGGCCACCCGGGCGGCGGTCCGGTCGGCGTCTACCAGGAGCACCGAGGCCGACCCCCGGCTGGCCGCCTCCAGTCCCAGGGCGCCCGAACCCGCATACAGGTCGAGCACCCGGGCCCCGTCGAGGACGCCCAGGTGCTCGAGCCGCGAGAACAGCGCCTCGCGGACCCGGTCGGAGGTTGGCCGCGTCCGGGCCCCTCCGGGGGTCTGCAGCCGCCGGCCACCGGCGACCCCGCTGATGATCCGCGTCACGGCCGGCTCACCGGCGTTCAGCCGCGCTCGAGGTATGCGGCCTGCTCCTCGTCGAGCCGCGCAGCCACGCGGGCGGCGAGGTCCGGGTGGCCGGCGAGCGTCGGGTCGACGGCCACGACCGCCGTGGCGTCCTCCCGGGCCTCGGCGATGACCTGCGCGTCGTGCGGGTTCCCCATCCGCAGGAACCGCACCGACGACGCGCGGCCACTCTGCCGAGCGCCGAGGACGTCGCCCTCGCGGCGCAGCTGCAGGTCGCGCTGGGCCAGCTCGAACCCGTCGGTCGTCGACGCCACGGCGTCCAGCCGCGCCCGGGCCGGCGTCCCCTCGAGGGCCTCCGTCATGAGCAGGCAGAGCCCCTGGACGCCACCGCGACCTACCCGGCCGCGCAGCTGGTGCAGCTGCGAGATCCCGAACCGGTCGGCGTCGGCGACCACCATGACCGACGCGTTGGCGACGTCGACGCCGACCTCGATGACCGTCGTCGAGACCAGCACGTCGATGTCGCCGGCCGCGAACGCGCGCATCGTCTGGTCCTTGACCTCCGAGTCGAGCCGGCCGTGCAGCACCTCGATCCGCAGTCCGGCCAGAGCCGGCACCGCCCGGAGCCGCTCGGCCATCTCGTAGACGCCGGTCAGCTCCCGGGGCACCGCCTCGTCGCCGGCGTCGTCGGCGGCCCAGTCCGGCGGCGGCTCCAGGTCCGCTTCATCGGCGGCATCCGCGTCCGCCGGGTCGCCGATCTTCGGGCAGACGACGTAGGCCTGGTGTCCGTTGCCGACCTCCTCGGCGATCCGCTGCCAGGTCCGGTCCACCCACGCGGGCTTGGTCGTCTCGACGACGTGCGTCCGGATCGGCGAGCGCCCCGCCGGGAGCTCGCGCAACGTGGACGTCTCCATGTCGCCGAACACCGTCATGGCGACGGTCCGCGGGATGGGGGTGGCCGTCATGACCAACAGGTGCGGAGGCGTACGCCCCTTCTCGCGCAAGGCATCCCGCTGCTCGACGCCGAACCGGTGTTGCTCGTCCACGACCACCAGCGCCAGGTCGTGGAAGGCCACGTGCTCCTGGATCAGCGCGTGCGTGCCGACCACGATCCCGGCGTCACCGGTGACGGCGTCGTTGAGGGACGACCGTCGGGCCGCACTCGACTGGGAGCCGGTGAGCAGCACGACCCGGGTCGCGAGGTCCGCGCCGCCCAGCTGGCCGCCCAGCGCCAGGTCGCCGAGCATGGCCGAGATCGACCGCTGGTGCTGCATCGCGAGCACCTCGGTGGGCGCGAGCAGGGCGGCCTGACCGCCCGCGTCGATGACCGCGAGCATCGCGCGCAGGGCCACGACGGTCTTGCCCGAACCCACCTCGCCCTGCAGCAGCCGGTGCATCGGCCGGCTGCGGGCCAGCTCGGCGGTCAGGGTCTCCCCCACCACTCGCTGACCGGCGGTGAGCTCGAACGGCAGCCGCGCGTCGAAGGCCGCGAGCAGCCCGTCGGGGCGAGGCAGCCGCGCCGTCGCCTCCATCGCCTCGATGCTCTTGCGGCGCTGCGCCAGGATCGCCTGGAGGACGAACGCCTCGTCGTAGCGCAGCCGGTCCACCCCGCGCTCGGGGTCGTCCTGGATCCGCGGCCGGTGGACGAGCTCCAGCGCCTCCCGTCGCCCCAGCAGACGCCGTCGCGCCCGCACGTCCGGGGGCAGCGGCTCGCGGATGGTCTCGACGGAGTCGAAGGCCAGCTCCACCATGGTGCGGATTTTCAGTGAGCTGACGTTGCCGGTCTCGGAGTAGACCGGGATGCGGTGCTCCCGGTATGCGTCGAGCTTGCTCCCGGTCTCCAGGCGCCCCTCGGCGTCGACGTCCCAGCCGTCGAGCGACGAGCTGAGGATCTCGTACTCCGGGTGGGTCAGCTGCCAGCGGCCGTTGAACCGGGAGACCGCTCCGACGAAGACCCCGACCCGGCCGGGAACGAGCTTGGTCTCGTGCCCCCAGGCCTTGAAGAAGGTCAGGTCGATCTTGCTCCGGCCGTCGGTGATCGTGGCCACGAGCATCTTCTGCCGGGGGTTGCGGCGCAGCGGCTTGGTGACCGCAGTGGCGACCTGCGCGACGACGAGGACCGTCTGCCCCTCGCGGAGCGTCGACATGTCGGTGAGCGTGTCGGTCGCGACGTAGGAGCGGGGCAGGTACTCGAACAGGTCGCCGACGGTGCGGACGCCCTTGTTCTTCTCCAGGAGCGCGGCGGCCTTGGGGCCCGCGACCTTGGCGACCGCCGAGTCCTCGGTGAGCAGCACCTCACTCCACCCCCAGCAGCAGGGGGTAGACCGGCTGCCCGCCGTAGACGTGCGTCACCTCGAGGTCACGCCGGTGACGGCGCACGACCTGCGCGACGTCGTCGCCGAGCGCCGGCGTCGCGTCCTCGCCGGAGACGACGGTGAGCAGCTCGCCGCCGCTGGACAGCAGCCGCTCGGCGACCTGCGCGCCCACCCGGGTCAGGTCGTCGCCGACGATGACGATGTCGCCGTCCACCACGCCGAGGACGTCACCGGGGCGGCACGGACCGCCGGACGTCAGCGCCTGCCTGGTCGCCACCGTCACGGCCCCGTTGCGGGTGGCGGCGGCCGCGCTGCTCATAGCCAGGACGTTGTCGCCGAAGGACCGTTCGGGGTCGTAGACGGCGAGCGCCGCGATCCCCTGAACGGCGGTCCTCGCCGCCACGACGCGCAGGTCGAGACCCTGCTCGGCGGCCACCCGGACCGCGGCGTTGGCGGCCAGCAGCGTGTCACCGTCGTTGGGCAGCAGGATCACCCGAGCCGCCCCCGTCGACCGCACCGCCTCGAGGAACTGCGCCGCGTTGGCCCGCCGCCGCGGACCGCTCGGCACCACCCAGGCGCCAGCGGAGCGGAAGGCGCCGGCCAGTCCCTCGCCCGCCGCGCAGGTGACGACGGCCTGCGCCGCCTGCGGGGCCACCTCGGGCTCACGGTGGCCCTCGTCCCGGAAGTGGGTCACCCGGATCCGGTAGGGCCGCCCGGCGGCGATGCCGGCCTCGATGGCGGCACCCACGTCGTCGACGTGGACGTGCACGTTGTGCAGCTCTCCCGTCCCGACCACGAGGAGCGAGTCGCCGAGCCCGTCGAGGCGCTCCTTGAGGACCTCGACGGCCTCACCGGCGGCGCCCGCGAGCAGGTACATCACCTCGTACGCGGGTCCACCGGGTTCCAGGTCGCCGCCGGTTGGGAGCGGCGTCGCCGGCTGGGTCCACCCAGGGCGCCGGCGATGCAGCGGGCCACCGGCGTCACCGCGGGCCCAGTCACCCGCGAACGACTCGGCTCCGATGTCACCGGTAACCACCCGCTCGAGGCACTCGAGCAGCAGGACGTAGCCGGCTCCGCCCGCGTCCACGACGCCGGCCTGCGCCAGCCTCGGCAGCTGGTTCGGGGTGTCGGCCAGCGCGGCTCGGGCGGCCTCGAGCGCCGCGGAGGAGACCGCATACAGGTCCTCGCCGGCCTCCTCGGCCGCCAGCGTCGCCGCTCCAGCGGCCGCCCGGGAGACGCTCAGGATCGTGCCCTCGACGGGGTGGGCGACGCTGGACCACGCCAGCGCGTCGGCCCGGGTCATCGCCGCGGCGAGCCCTTGCGCACCGACTCCGGACACCCCCGTCGCCGCCGCCTCGTCGGCGAAGCCGCGGAAGATCTGGCTGAGGATCACCCCGGAGTTCCCTCGGGCGGTGAGCAGCAGCGCCCGGGCGAAGGCGTCGGCCTCGCCTCCGAGATCGCCGTCCGCGAGCGGCTGCCCTCGCCGGAGGCGGTCCTCGTACTCCACCCGCGCGCTGTCGAGGGCGGCGTCGAAGGTGAGGTAGAGGTTCGTGCCGGTGTCGCCGTCGGGGACCGGGAACACGTTGAGGGCGTCGATCTCGGCCCGGCGGGCAGCGAACGCCGCGCGGGTCACCACCGCCCAGCGTCGCGCCGCGGCGGTGTCGAGACGCGTGAGGACGACGCCGCGCACGTCACTGCCCGTCACCGCAGTCCTCGTCTCCTCGCCACGTCACCCTCCCGGGCTGGACCGCTCGACCTGTGACGGCAGGCTACCCGTCGGCACCCTCGGCGGGCCGTCGCATACCTCCAGCCGGGCGGCAGACGCGGGCCCCGTTTTGGTCGCGCGTGCGTCCCTCGGCTATTCTCGACCGGTTGCCCAGCGGCCAGGTGTGCCGCGGGCCCCTTTCACCTCATCCGAGTTACCAGGAGATCCGACCGTGGCTGCCAACTGCGATGTCTGCGGCAAGGGACCGTCCTTCGGTCACAACATCTCGCACTCGCACCGTCGCACGAAGCGCCGCTGGAACCCCAACATCCAGCGCGTCCGCACACTGGTCGACGGCGTGACCCCGAAGCGCCTCAACGTCTGCACCTCGTGCCTCAAGGCCGGCAAGGTCGCGCGCAACGCCTGACCGGCTTGTCCCCCGGTTCGTGCTCTGAACCGTCGCGAATTCCGTCCCCCTTCCGCACGAACCCCGCTGGCTCAGCCGGCGAAGTGGTCCCAGCCGCGAGGCTGGTGCGGTATGCCGTCCAGCGCGACCCCGCTGCCGGCCCGCACCTCTCCGATGATCCGGAAGCCCTCCGGCACGGCGGTGCCGCTGGGGAACGTCGCCAGTAGCGAGTGCTCCTCGCCGCCCCCGAGCACGCACTCCTGGGCGAGCTCGGTCCCCACCGCACGCTCGAGGCGGGTGACGTCGGCGGTGAGCGCCGCCGAGGCGAGGTCGAGGCGTACCCCGCTGGCCGCCGCGACCCGGGAGGCGTCGCGCAGCAGGCCGTCGGAGAGGTCGACCATCGAGGTCGCCCTTGCTGCCGCTGCGGCCGGTCCCAGCGCGATCGGCGGGGTCGGCCGGCGGTGGACGGCGACCAGCTCGGGGTCGACCTCGGGTCGACCGGTCTCCAGCAGGTGCAGGCCGGCCCCGGACCGGCCCAGCGTGCCGGCGACCGCGACGACGTCACCCATGCGCGCACCGGAGCGGAGCACCGGTGCCCGGCCGTCGAGCGCGCCGAGCGCCGTCACGGACACGGTCAGCACGCCCTCCGGCGCCGAGGACAGGTCCCCGCCGACCACCGGGCACGCGCCGGTGACGAGGCCGCGGGCAAGGTCGAGGACCCACGCGACCTGCGTCGAGGGCGCCATGACCAGGGTGACGAGCAGGGCCACCGGCCGAGCGCCCATGGCCGCCACGTCAGCGAGGTTCTGAGCCGCGACCTTGGCACCGACGTCCACCCCGGTCGACCACTCGTCCCGCCAGTCACGGCCATGGACGACGGCATCGGTGGTCGCCACGAGCCCGCCGGCACCGAACGTCAGCACCGCTGCGTCGTCCCCCGGACCGACTGCGACATCGCCGGAACCGGCCGCGCCGGCGAGGATCGGGAAGACCATCGCGAGGAGCTCGTCCTCGCCGATGTCGCCCACCGTCCTGCGTTCCTCGGCCACACGGCGCACGGTAGCGTCCTCCCTGGGCGCACCGCCGCGCCCCATCGAGCAGCGGAAGAAGGTGTGTCACGTGGTCCAGGCATACATCCTGATCCAGACCGAGGTCGGCAAGGCCGCATCGGTCGCCGGGTCGATCGCCGGAATCTCCGGCGTCTCCCTCGCCGAGGACGTCACCGGTCCCTACGACGTCATCGCCCGCGTCGAGGCCAACACCGTCGACGAGCTCGGCAAGCTGGTCATCGCCAAGATCCAGGACGTGCCGGGCATTACTCGGACGCTCACCTGCACGGTGGTCCACGTCTGAGGACGGCGCTCCTGCTCATCGCTGCTGCGACGCTCCTCGCGGGGTGCTCGCGGGGCGTGGCGGTCACCCTGCCGGCCCAGGCGGCGAACCCGGTATGCGTCAAGGCCGCCGCCGCGTGGCCCGCCTCGGTCTCGGGACGCACGACGGTCGCCACCGACCCGGCCGACCCGGCCGTGCACGCGTGGGGCGACCCGGCGATCGTCGCGCGCTGCGGCGTGGCGGCCCCCGGTCCGACCACGGACGACTGTCTGACCGTCAACGGGGTCGACTGGGTCGCCACGCCGCTCAGCGACGGGACCCGGTTCGTGACCTACGGCCGCGACCCTGCGGTCGAGGTGCTCATCCCGAAGGGCGGACGTCCCGGAGGGTTCGCTGCTGCCGGCGTTCACCGCCGTCGCCCAGGCGCTGCCCGAGACCGGCCGCCACTGCAGCTGACGGGTCAGCGGAGGCCGAGGGGGCGTTGCAGCGCCAGCGTCACCAGCTCGTCGATGAGCTCCGGGTAGCTGAGGCCGCTCTGCTGCCACGCGTAGGGGTACATCGAGGACGGGGTGAACCCCGGCATGGTGTTGATCTCGTTGAGGATCACCCGGCCGTCGTCGGCGTAGAAGAAGTCGACCCGGGCCAGGCCCTCGCACCCGGCCACCTCGAACGCCGCGGACCGCGAGATCGGTCATCTCGCCGTCGACCTCCTCCGGGACGTCGGCCGGGCACACCAGGCGCACGTCGTCGGCGAGGTACTTCGCCTCGAAGTCGTAGAACGCGTGGGCTCCGCCTCGACCGACGACTGCCTCCCCCAGCCGCTGGGACGCGGCGGACCGCCGTGCACGACCGCCCAGGACCGCGCACTCGATCTCTCGACCGTGCGACGCCCTGCCTCGACGACGACCTTCGGGTCGTGCCGGCGGGCCGGCTCGACGGCCGGCCTCGAGCTCCTCGGGCGAGGAGACCTGGAGATCCCCATGCTCGACCCCGACTCGGGCCGGCTTGACGAAGACCGGCCAGCCCAGCGCCGCCACCGCGCCTCGACCGCCGCCGTGTCGCACCGCCACTGCCGCGTCGGTGACCACCGATGTAGGGCCACCGACCGGCAGCCCGGCCGCCGGTGAACACGCAGCTTCATGAACGCGCTTGTCCATCATCGACGGCCGACGCGAGTGACCCCGGACCCGACATAGCGGACGTCGGCCAGCTCCAGCAGGCCCTGGAGCGTGCCGTCCTCGCCGAACGGCCCGTGCAGCAACGGGAAGACGACATCGACGTCGCCGAGCTCGCGCGGCGGCTGCCCGGGCTCGAGCACCGTGAGCGACCGCCGCGTCGAGCCCAGCGGCACGAGCACGTCGCCGTCCGCGAGCCACCTCCGGCACGTGACCTGGCGTCAGCCGCAGCTGCTCCGGGTTCGTCGGCCATGAGGACCCAGCGGCCGTCCGGCGCGATCCCGATCGGCACCACGTCGTAGTTGTCGCGGTCGATCGCCGGCATCACGCTCGCCGCGGTCGAGCACGACACCGCGTGCTCCGAGGACCGGCCACCGAAGACGATGGCGACCCGCGTCTTGCGAGAGGCGCCGGACTGGTCGGTCACCGGCCCGAGCGCGTATCCCGCCGGTAGCGTGTCGCCGGTGACCGGCGCACCCGAACCCGACCAGGCCGCACCCATCGCGCCGGCCTGGCCCCCGCGAGCCTCGTCGTGGCCGCCGGCCGCCCAGCCCGCATACCGGGCGCCGCCCGTCAACGCGCCGTCGAGCTCACCGCCACGTATGCTGCCGCCCCTCACCGGCGAACGGTACGGCCGCAACGGCAACGCGACGTGGACGCGCCTTGGAGCAGGCCTCGGCGCCCTGGAGCACGGCGACGCACTGGTCTTCGCCTCCGGGATGGCCGCGGTCTCGGCGGCGCATGGCGTTCGTCCCCGGCGGGCGGCACGGTCGTGGCCCCGCGCAACGCCTACAACATGACGACGGCCCTGCTCGGCGACTACGCGGCCGAGGGTCACACCGTGCGCCACGTCGAGATCGCCGACACCGAGGCGGTCGTCGCGGCGCTCGACGGCGCCGACGCTCCTCTGGCTCGAGTCGCCGACCAACCCGACTGCTCGAGGTCGCCGACCTCCCGGCTCTGGCCGCGGCGGCCCGGACCGCGGGGTCATCTCAGGTCTGCGACAACACCTTCGCCACCCCGCTCCTGCAGCAGCCGCTCGACCTCGGGGTCGACGTCGTCGTGCACTCGGCCACCAAGTACCTCTCCGGCCACTCCGACGTCCTGCTCGGCGTCGACCGTCACCCAGCCGACGGACGCTCTACGCGGCCCTGCAGCGCCGGCGCCTGGTCCACGGCGGCGATCGCCGGACCGATGGAGGCGTGGCTCGCGCTGCGCGGGTCTGCGCACCCTGCACGTGCGGTTCGAGCGGCCAGTGCGCCAACGCCGCGGAGATCGCGCCGCCGGCTGCGGACCATCCGGCGGTCGAGCGGGTCCGCTACCCGGGGTTCGGCGCCATGGTCGTCGATCGAGGTGCCGCGGCGGCGCCGACGGCTGCCGAACGCGTCGCCGCGGCGGTGCCGGCTGTGGCTCACGCGACCAGCCTCGGCGGGGTGGAGTCCCTGATCGAACGACGGCGTAAGTACGCGGCGGAGTCGCCACGGTCCCGGAGGGCCTGCTGCGGCTCTCGGTGGGCATCGAGGACGTCGACGACCTCTGGCGTCGATCTCAGCCAGGCCTTGGACGCCGACGCGAGCTAGCCGGCTCAGTCGGCCTCGGACTTCAGCGACCGCGTCATCAGCTCCTGACCATCTGACGGGCGTCGACCTCGTCCCGCACGACGCCGACGACGGCGCCGACGATCGGCATGTCGACGCTGTGGTCGACGGCGAGCTGGTGGATCGACTCGCAGGACTTGACGCCCTCGGCGGTCTGGCTGGTGTGCGCCGCACGACCTCCGCGACTCTCATCCCCTGCCGAGCATCTCCCCGAAGGTGCGGTTGCGGGAGCAGGTGCGACATGCACGTCGCGATGAGGTCGCCGACGCCGGCCAGCCCCATGAACGTCGCCGGGTCGGCGCCGAACGCCGAGCCCAGGCGGGCGGTCTCGGCGAGTCCTCGGGTGATGAGCGACGCCTTGGAGTTGTCGCCCATCCCCATCCCGGCGGCCATGCCGACGGCCAGCGCGACGACGTTCTTCACCGCGCCGCCGAGCTCGATGCCGATCACGTCGTCGTTGGTGTAGGGCCGGAACCACGGCGTGACGCACGCGGTGGCGACCCGCTCGGCCGTCGCCTCGTCGACACAGGCGACGACACTGGCGGCCGGCTGCTTCTCGGCGATCTCGCGGGCGAGGTTGGGTCCGGAGACCACGACGATGCGGTGCGCGTCGACGGCCCCCACCTCGGCGATGACCTCGCTCATCCGTTTGGTCGTGCCGAGCTCGATGCCCTTCATGAGCGAGACGACGGCGGCGTCCGGCGGCAGCAGCGACGCCCAGGTCTGGAGGTTGTCGCGCAGCGTCTGCGACGGCACCGCGAGAACTACGACCTCGGCGCCCTCGAGCGCCTCCTCGGGGTCGACCGTCGCGCGAACGCCCGGCGGCAGCTCGATCCCCGGCAGGTATTCGGCGTTGCTGCCGGCGTTGACCTGGTCGACGACCTGCTGCCGACGCCCCCACATGTGGACGGTCGAGCCGGAGTCGGCCATGGTCGCGGCGAACGCGGTGCCCCAGCTGCCGGTGCCGAGCACCGCGGCGCGCGTGCTCATCGCCGGCCCTTCTTGAAGTTGCCGACGTCCGGCTCCCCGGCCAGCTTGGGATCGTGGCGGATCGCCGGGGCGTGACCGCCGCGGAGGCCCTCGAGCAGGTCGGTGATGCGCACCATGATCCGTTCCGTCGCGAGCTTCAGCGTGGGCGAGTCGATCGGCCGGTCGTAGAGGTCACTGAGGTCGACCGCAGGGCCGGCGGTGACCCGCATGGTGTGGCGGGGGAGGAGATGAATCCCCTTGCCGTACGTGCGGGATCACCTCCTGCGCACCCCAGTGCGCGATGGGCACGACCGGCCTCCGGGTCTGTAGCGCGATCCGGGCCGCTCCGGTCTTGCCCACCATCGGCCACAGGTCGCGGGTCGCGGGTCAGGGTGCCCTCGGGGAAGACGACGATGCACTTGCCGTGCTCGACCCCCTCGACGGCGGCGCGGTATGCGTCCGCCGCCCGGCCGGTCTTCCGGTAGACCGGGACCTGCCCCGAGGCGACGAGCAGCCGCCCGAACACCGGGATCCGGAAGACCTCCTCCTTGCCGAGGAAGTACGGCTCGCAGCCACTCGCATACAGGTAGTGCGCGATGGCGAAGGGGTCGAAGTAGGAGATGTGGTTCGGCGCGGCGACGAACCCGCCCTCGTCCGGCAGGTTCTCCCAGCCGCTCCACTCGTGCCGGGTCGTCGAGGTCACGAACGGCAGCACCATCGCGGCGGCGGTCCGGTAGGCCGGGTTGAGCCGGCCGTGGGGTCGCGCTGGTTCCACGAGCTGAGGAGCCTTTCGTCCGTGCGCCCCGGCGTCGCGGCCGGTGCGGGTGCGGTCATCCTTGCCGTCCATCCTCCCCCGTGTCGAGCAACCCTGCGGCCGGCTGCCAAACTCGGCGGCGATGAGCGACTGGATCAACGACCGCACCCATCGACAGCGGGCCACGCCCGCGGAGTCGTGGTCGGTCGTCGTCCCGGTGAAGGGCGGCCCCGACGCCAAGAGCCGGCTGCGGGCGCCCGACGGCGTCGACCGCCTGGTCCTGGCCCGGGCCCTGGCGCTCGACACCGTGACCGCGGCGGCCGAGGCCGTCGGTGGGAGCCACGTCCTCGTCGTGACGTCGGATCCCGAGGTGCTGACGGCCATCGACCACCTGGGCGTCACCACGCTCGCGGACCCCGGGGGCGGTTTGAACGCGGCGGTGCAGGCCGGGTTGGCCGCCGTGCCCGCCGACCGCCCCGCGGCGGTGCTGCTGGGCGACGTACCCGCGCTGCGGGCGGTCGACCTGCGGGCCGCCCTGGCGGCAGCCGATCATCACGGCGGATGGTTCGTCGCCGACGCGGAGCGCACCGGCACGGTTCTGCTGGGCGCGCCCCACGCCCGCTCCCTCCGTCCGGCGTTCGGCTCGGGCTCCGCCGCTCGCCACCAGCAGGCGGGCTACCGACGTCTGGACCTCGACCTCGACCGGCTGCGTCGGGACGTCGACGACGAGGACACGCTCCGCGAGGCGCTGCGACTCGGCGTCGGGCCGAGCACCGCCGGGCTGCTGGCCCACCTCATCGGTCTCTGAGCGTTGGGCGGACGCCCGCCGCTCCTCTCGGCCACAATCGTCCGCATGCCGTCGACACCCGCCCTCACCGGCCAGATGATGGGTCACGGCGTCTACGGACGGCACTCCCAGGCGCAGCACTCGGCGGGAGGGTTCGGGCTGCCGGGGTTGACCCGTGCGGCCCAGGCCGCCGCCCAGCACGTGAGGAACTCCGCGTCGGTGGTCATCGCCGACCTCGGGGCCGCCGGTGGCCGCAACGAGCTGCAGCCGATGACGCTGGCCATCGAGACCCTCCGCGAGGCCGGTGTCACCGCCCCGGTCACGGTGGTGCACACCGACATCCCGACCAACGACTTCTCGTCGTTGTTCGAGGCCCTCGAGCACCACCCGGGCACCTACCTCGCCCTCGACGGCGTGTATGCCATGGCCGCCGGCCGCTCGTTCTACGGCCGGATCTTCCCGCCTGAGTCGCTGGCGCTGGCGTGGTCGGCGATCGCCGTGCACTGGATCTCGCGCGTTCCCAGGCCGATCGAAGGTCACGTCTACAGCCCGTTCGCCACCGGCGATGTCCGCGCGGCCTTTCGTGAGCAGTCGGCCGCCGACTGGCGCGTCTTCCTCGAGTCCCGCGCCGCCGAGCTGCGGCCCGGTGGGGAGATGGTCGTCGTCGGTGGCGCGAACCGGGATGACGACCTCAGCGGCGCCGAGGCGCTGATGAACGCCCTCAATGTCGCGATCCGCGCCGAGGTCTCGTCCGGAGGACTGACGCCCGACGAGTACGTCGGCATGTCGATCCCGACGTGGAACCGCACGCTGGCCGAGTTCACCGCGCCGTTCGACGAGTCCACGACGCGCAGTGCGCACGGGCTCACGCTCCTGGAGGCGGACCTGGACGTCGCCCCCGACGGGTACCTCGCGGCCTACCGCGACGACCACGATGCCGGCCGCTTCGGAACCGCGGTCGCCGCCTTCCTGCGCGCCTTCACCGAGCCCAGCCTGTTCGCCGGGCTCGCCCGCGACCCCGACACCAAGGCTGCGCTCGCGGACCGGGTCTACGCCCGGGTCGCCGAGGCGGCCGCCACCGACCCCGAGGCGATGGAGACGCTCTGGCACGTAGCGGTCCTTCGGATCGCCAAGCCGGCGTAGCGTTCCCGCGGTCGTGCTACCCCGGTTAGGGTGACGGCGTGCAGGCCAGCGTCCACGGTTTCGACGAGCAGACGGGGTTCGGCAGCGTGCTGCTGGACGACGGCGTCGAGCGCTGGTTCGACGGCGAGGTCTTCTTCCGAAGCGGCCTGCGGCACCTGCGAGTGGGGCAGCGGGTCAGCGTCGACGTCGCCGGTGAGTCGGTGACGAGGCTGTGGATCGTCGGGATCGGCGAGGGCCAGCCGATCCGCTGAGCGGACAGCACCGTTCGTCGACACCGTTCGTTGACACCGGTCGACAGCGCTGATGGGCGCTTCCGCGCTGGTGGGCGCTTCCGCGTTGGTGAGTACTGAGCGCTGCTGAAACCGAGCCGGGCGGGCCCCCGAGGGGACCCACCCGGCCGTCGAACCGTGCTGTGGAGCCGCGTCAGGCCTTCTTGGCCGTCCGCCGCGTCGTGGTCTTGGCCGGAGTGGCCTTCGCGGTGGTGGCCCGCTTGGCCGGCGTCGACGTGGTCGCCGTCTTCCTCGCGGGAGCGGCCTTGGCGGTCTTGGACGCCGCCTTGCTGGTCGCCGCCCGCGTCGTCGTGGCCTTCTTCGCCGTCGCCTTGGCGGTCTTCGACGCCGCCTTGCTCGTCGTCCTGGTCGCCGCCTTCGCAGGCGTGGACTTCGCGGCCGAGGACTTGGCTGCCGTGGACCTGGCCGGTGCGGCCTTGGCGGTCTTCGTCGCCGACGTCGCTCGCTTGGCGGCCGTCTTGGTGGCCCCGCCCGCCGCGCTGGCGGTCTTGGTGGCCCCGCCCGCCGACGCACGCCCACCGGCGGCCGTGGCCTTGGGCAGCAGACGCGGGTCGGCGACGACCTTCTTGAACGCCGTGCCGGCGTTGAACTTCGGCACCGTGGTCTTCTTGATCTTCACCGTGTCGCCGGTCCGCGGGTTCCGGCCGGTGCGGGCACCGCGGGCCACCTTCTGGAACGTGCCGAACCCGGTGATCCCGACCTTCCCACCTCGGGCGACCTCGCGGATGATGACGTCGAGAACCGCCTCGAGCGCGTCGCTGGCGGCTTTCTTGCTGCCGAGCTTGGACTCGAGAGCACCGATGAGCTCTGCCTTGTTCACGTTTCCTCCGAAAGGCTGCGGGTCGGGCCGCCGCCCGACGTTGACGCGGCCGGACCAATTCCGGCTCTGTGCAGACGTTAGGCCGTGTTTGGGCGCGAGTCCATCACCAGACGCCCTCATTCCGTTGTCTCGCAACAGGTTCGGGGGTCGACGTCAGACTAGGCCGGTCACAGGAGCCTCATCCGTCCCAAGGTCCAGGCCTCACCGCACGCTCCGGCACCCGATTGCCTCACGGTCGCCTAGAACCAAACCGCTTGCGCAGCAAGCGATTTCAGCACCGCGCCAATGCCCGTGACTGCGCGCGACACCAGCGACGGTGCACAGCTAGTCCCGGCGACCCGGGCGCAAGCCTTCGGTCAGGCGGACGTGGAGATCGGGTCGGTCGCGACACGCCCATCCGGCGTGTCGACCCGCTGCGTCGTGGGTTTCCATGACGGCCGGGACTGTTCGAACTTCGTGATCTCGTCCTCCTGCCGCAGGGTCAGGCCGATGTCGTCGAGCCCCTCGAGCAGCCGCCACCGCGTGTAGTCGTCGATCTGGAACGGCGCGACGATCTCGCCCGCGGTCACGGTCCGAGACACGAGGTCGACGGTGACGTCGGCGCCGGGCTCGTTGTCGAGGTACTTCCAGATCAGCTCGACGTCGTCCTGCGCGACCTGGGCGGTGAGCAACCCGGCCTTGCCGCTGTTGCCGCGGAAGATGTCGGCGAACCGGGCCGAGATGACGGCGCGGAACCCGTAGTTCATCAACGCCCACACCGCGTGTTCCCGACTCGACCCGGTGCCGAAGTCGGGCCCGGCGACGAGGACCGAGCCGTGCGCATACCGCGGGTTGTTGAGGACGAACGCCGGGTCGTTCCGCCAGGCGCTGAACAGGCCGTCCTCGAACCCTGTGCGGGTCACCCGCTTGAGGAAGACCGCCGGGATGATCTGGTCGGTGTCGACGTTGGTGCGCCGCAGCGGCACCCCGATGCCGGTATGCGTCGTGAACTGCTCCATGTCAGACCTCCACCAGGTCGGCCGGCGACGACAGGGTGCCGCGGACGGCCGTTGCCGCCGCGACGAGCGGGCTGACGAGGTGCGTGCGGCCGCCCTTGCCCTGCCGCCCCTCGAAGTTGCGGTTCGACGTCGACGCGCTGCGTTCCCCCGGCGCGAGCTGGTCGGGGTTCATGCCGAGGCACATCGAGCAGCCGGCGAGCCGCCACTCGGCGCCGGCCGCCGAGAAGACGGCGTCCAGCCCCTCGGCCTCGGCCTGCAGCCGGACGCGGGTCGAGCCGGGCACCACGAGCATCCGGACGCCGTCGGCGACCTTGTGGCCCTTGATGACGTCGGCCGCGGCGCGCAGGTCCTCGATCCGGCCGTTGGTACACGAGCCGAGGAAGACCGTGTCGACGTGGATGTCGCGCAGCTTGGTGCCGGGCTCCAGCCCCATGTAGGCGAGGGCACGCTCGGCCGTGTGCCGGTCGCCCTCGTCGGCGAAGGACTCGGGATCCGGCACGCTGTCGGAGAGCGGCAGCCCGTGACCGGGGTTGGTCCCCCACGTGACGAACGGCGTGAGCGCCGACCCGTCGAGGCGGACCACCGTGTCGAACTCGGCGTCGTCGTCGCTGCGCAGCTCGCGCCACGCCTCGACGGCGCGGTCCCAGTCCGCACCCTGCGGGGCGTGCGGCCGGCCCTGCAGGTAGGCGAACGTCGTCTCGTCCGGGGCGATCATGCCCGCACGCGCGCCGGCCTCGATCGACATGTTGCACACCGTCATCCGCGCCTCCATGGACAGCGCCTCGATGGCGCTGCCGCGGTACTCGATGACGTGGCCGGCGCCGCCGCCGGTGCCGATCTTGGCGATGACCGCGAGGACGATGTCCTTGGCGGTGACCCCCGGCTGCAGCTCGCCGTCCACGACGACGGCCATGGTGCGGAACGGCTTGAGTGGGAGGGCCTGCGTGGCAAGCACGTGCTCCACCTCGGACGTCCCGATGCCGAAGGCCAGCGCACCGAAGGCGCCGTGCGTCGAGGTGTGGCTGTCCCCGCAGACGATGGTGAGGCCGGGCTGGGTCAGGCCCAGCTGGGGTCCGACCACGTGGACGATGCCCTGCTCGACGTCGCCCATGGGGTGCAGCGTCACCCCGAACTCCTCGCAGTTACGGCGCAGCGTCTCGACCTGCGTGCGGCTCACTGGGTCGAGAATGGGTCCAGGAGTGGTGGGGACGTTGTGGTCCTCGGTCGCGAGGGTGAGGTCGGTACGCCGCACCGTCCGGCCCGCGAGCCGCAGGCCGTCGAAGGCCTGGGGGCTGGTGACCTCGTGCAGCAGGTGCAGGTCGATGTAGAGCAGGTCGGGCTCGCCCTCGGCTCGGCGCACCACATGCGCCTCCCAGACCTTCTCGGCCAGCGTCCCCGCCATCGTCGAACCTCCACAACTTCCGCGAACCTCCAAGCCGATCTCAGCCTGACCCAGAACGGGCGCACCGGAACTTGCGTCTCAGGCTCTGAGACGTCAGTATCAGTGCATGGACAACTCCAGTGGGGTCGGCGTCCTCGACAAGGCCGCCACCGTGTTGAGCGCCCTCGAGGCTGGTCCGGCCACCCTCGCCCAGCTCGTCGGCTCCACCGGGCTCGCCCGGCCGACGGCACACCGGCTGGCCGTTGCGCTCGAGCACCACCGCCTGGTCACGCGCGACATGCAGGGCCGCTTCGTCCTCGGGCCCACGGCTGGCCGAGCTCGCCTCGTCCGCCGGCGAGGACCGCCTGCTCGCCGCCGCCGGCCCGGTCCTCGGCGCGCTGCGCGACCACACCAACGAGAGCGCCCAGCTGTTCCGCCGCCAGGGCGAGCAGCGCATCTGCGTCGCCGCGGCCGAGCGACCCGTCGGCCTGCGCGACTCGATCCCCGTCGGGTCCAGCCTCACGATGCTCGCTGGCTCGGCCGCGCAGATCCTGCTGGCCTGGGAGGAGCCGGACCGGCTCCACCGCGGCCTGCAGGGCGCCAAGTTCAACGCCACCGCGCTGTCCGCGGTCCGCCGCCGCGGCTGGGCGCAGAGCGTCGGCGAGCGGGAGGCCGGCGTGGCGTCCGTCTCCGCTCCGGTCCGCGGGCCGTCCGGACGCGTCGTCGCCGCGGTGTCGATCTCCGGGCCCATCGAGCGACTGTCCCGTCAGCCCGGCCGGCTGCACGCGGCGACCGTGGTGGCGGGCGCCAACAAGCTCACCGAGGTGCTCCGTCGCGCCCAGAACACCCACCACGCCTGACGCCGACCCGAGCCGCACGCCACCAATTGGTCACGATTTGTTCAAGGCGCGCGTCGACGCGTTCCGGCGTTCGCGGCCGCAGCGTACGGTGAGGAGCCCTCACGCGGGCGATGGCAGACATACGGACACCGGCTTACCCGCACGCACCGGCAGATGAGGGGACGAAGATGAGGGCAGGCGTCGGCCTGGTCACGGCACTCGCGGCGGGGGCTCTGCTCTTGAGCGCCTGCGGACCGACGGTGGGTGGCGCGGGAGCGATCGACACGCCGACCACCACGGCGACGACCGCCGCTTCCCTCGCGCCGGCGACCGCGGCCGCGACGACCGCTGAACCGGCCCCGAGCGCCGCCACGACCACCGCGCCCACTACGACGGCTCCGACCGCTTCGGCCCCGTCGAGCGCGGCAACCGCATACCTCATGACCGATGGCGCCAAGGGCGACCAGGTCCGCGAGCTGCAGGCGCGCCTGAAGCAGCTCGAGTGGTACGACGGCAACGTCAGCGGCACCTACGACGCCGTGACGACCGCCGGCGTCCGCGGGTTCCAGAGCAAGCGCGGTATGCCGGAGTCCGGCTCGGTCGACCAGGCCACCTGGACCTCGCTGACCTCGATGACCCGCACTCCGACCAAGGACGAGCTGTCCAACGCACTCACCCCTGGGCCGGCCCTGCTCAAGCTCGGCTCGACCGGAGCGAAGGTCCGCGACCTGCAGGCCCGGCTCAAGCAGATCGGCTGGTGGAGCGGCGACACCGTCGACAGCTACGGCGCCACGACCGCCGCCGCGGTCAAGTCCTTCCAGGACAAGCGCCAGATCCCCGTCACCGGCGAGGTCGACCAGCGCACGATGTCCAAGCTGACGTCGATGACCCGCACGCCCACGTCCGACGAGCTCAACAACGTCAAGCCGGCCGCCGCGCCCGTCTCTGCGGCCGGGCTGGACCCGCGGTGCATGTCGGGCCACGTCATCTGCATCAGCAAGAGCTCCCGCAGCTTGACCTGGGTCATCGACGGGCAGCCGCAGATGAAGCTGGCCGTCCGGTTCGGTTCGGAGTACACGCCCACCCGCGAGGGCGTCTTCAGCGTCTTCCAGAAGAACCAGGACTGGACCTCGACCCTCTACGGCTCGAAGATGCCCTACTCGATGTTCTTCAGCGGCGGCCAGGCGGTGCACTACTCGTCGGACTTCGCGGCCCGTGGTTACGCGGGGGCCTCGCACGGCTGCGTCAACGTGCGCGACCTCGCCGGCATCGCCTCGCTGTTCGGCCAGGTCAAGCTCGGCGACAAGGTCGTCGTCTACTGAGCCTCCGCCGGCTCTGGTCGCGCTGGCGACTGGCGCAGCAGCAGGAGAGCGAGCGCCGCTTCCGCAACAGCTGACGCCGTTGTCGCCAGTGGAGGCCGAGCGGCTCGGATCGCCGCAACGAACGACGATGTTGTTAGTCGTTGCGGCGGAGCGGAACTCGTCAGGCCGCCTCGGTCAACGCCGCCCGGATCGCGCCGGCGAGGTCGCCGACCTGGTCGTCGGTCATGACGAACGCCGGCGACACCTGGATGCCGCCTGCGCCCACGGCGCGGGTGGCCACCCCGAACGAGCGCAGCCGCTTGGCCAGCGCCATCGCGGTCGGCGGGTCGGCCAGCTGGACCGCCGCCAACGCCCCCGTCCCGCACCGGACCTCGACCACCCCGTCGATCTCGGCCAGCGGACCGAGCCGGTCGGCGAGCGTCGTCTCCAGCCGCGCCGCCTCGTCCAGCAGGCCCTCCCGCTCGAGAACGTCGAGGTTGGCCAGCGCCACGGCGGCGGACGCCGCGTGCCCCGAGTACGTGTACCCGTGCCGCAGCCACACCCCGGGCTCCGGCCCGAAGAACGGCTCCCACACCCGCGGCGCGACGAGCACGCGCGCCCATCGGCGCATACCCGGACGTCAGCCCCTTGGCGCAGGTGACGAGGTCCGGCTCCAGCCCGAACTTGGACGACGCGAACCAGGCTCCACCGATCCGCCCGAACCCGGTGATCACCTCGTCCGCAACAAACAACACGTCGAGCTCGGTGCACAGCTTGCGCACCCCGGCGAGGTAGTCCGGTGGAGGCGGGTAGACACCACCGGCGCCGACGACCGGCTCGCAGAAGAACGCCGCCACCCGCTCGGGCCCGACCCGCTCGATGGTCGCGCGCAGGTCGTCGACCGAGTCCCACTCGACTGTCGCCGCGTCCGGCACCAGAACGCCGTAACCCTCGACGTTGCCGGGGATGCCGCCGAGAGCCGTTCCGGCGTAGTGCATTCCGTGGTAGGCCTTCTGCCGCCCGATGATCACCGTCTTCTCGGGGTGCCCGGTCTCGACCCAGTAGCGGCGGGCCAGCTTGGCGGCGGTGTCGATCGAGTCCGAACCACCGGAGGTGAGGAACACCTTGCTCCCCGGCACCGGCGCGATCCCCGCCAGCCGCTCGGCCAGCTCGACGCTCGGCGCCGTCACGTAGTCGCCGAACGTGCTGTAGGCCGCCACTTTTCGCATCTGCGCCGCGGCCGCGTCGGCCAGCTCCGCCCGCCCGTGCCCGATGTTGGCGAACCAGAGCCCGGCGGTGGCGTCGAGGTAACGGTTGCCGTCGGAGTCCCAGACGTAGGCGCCGTCACCGCGGTCGATGACGAGCTCACCGTCCCGCTCGACGACGGCCATGTCCGAGAACGGGTGCCACAGCGATCCCATGGCCGGGACGCTATCGCGATCGCGCGAGGGCCCCGGGAGCAGGTCGGGAGGCCCGGGCATACGCTCCCCGCATGGCGCTGAAGATCGGCTACAAGGCCTCGGCCGAGCAGTTCGGGCCGCGCGAGCTGCTCGACTACGCGGTGCTCGCCGAGGAGGTTGGTCTCGACTCGGTGATGATCAGCGACCACTTCCAGCCGTGGCGCCACCACGGCGGCCACGCGCCGTTCTCGCTGTCCTGGCTGGCCGCGGTCGGCGAGCGGACGAACCGCGTCCAGCTGGGCACGTCGGTGATGACGCCGACGTTCCGCTACAACCCGGCGGTCGTCGCGCAGGCGTTCGGGACGCTCGGCGCGCTCTACCCGGGCCGGGTGATGCTCGGCGTCGGCACCGGCGAGGCGCTCAACGAGGTCGTCGTCGGGTCGGTTGGCGCGCACGGCGAGGCCAAGGAGTGGCCGGAGTTCAAGGAGCGGTTCGCCCGGCTGCGCGAGTCGGTCACCCTGATGCGCCGGCTCTGGACCGAGGAGCGCGTCACCTTCGAGGGCGAGTACTACGAGACGCAGGACGCCACGGTCTACGACAAGCCGGAGACGCCGATCCCGGTCTACGTCGCCGCCGGCGGTCCCCTGGTGGCCCGGTATGCGGGTCGCTCCGGCGACGGGTTCATCTGCACCTCGGGCAAGGGCGAGGAGCTCTACGTCGACAAGCTGCTGCCGGCGGTCGACGAGGGGCTGGAGAAGTCCGGCCGGACCCGCGACGACATCGACCGGATGATCGAGATCAAGCTGTCCTGGGACCCCGACCACGACCAGGCCGTGGCGAACACCCGGTTCTGGGCGGCCCTCGCCCTCACCGCGGAGCAGAAGCACGGCACCAGCGACCCGCTCGAGATGGAGAGGCTCGGCGACGAGCTGTCCGACGAGCAGGTCGCCTCGCGCTGGATCGTCTCGGCCGACCCGGACGAGGTCGTCGAGAAGGTCAAGCAGTACGTCGACTGGGGCTTCGACCACCTCGTCTTCCACGGACCGGGTCACGACCAGTCGCGGTTCCTCACGACGTTCGCCCGGCAGGTCCTTCCGGGGTTGCGCGCGCTCGGCTGACCATGACGACGCCCTCCGGGACCGCCGGTTGCGGCGTGCCGCAGAGGATGACGTCTGGCGCGCTGCCACGGCCGGTCGGCCGCGAGGAACGGCCGCTCGTGCGCCATCCATTGGTCCCAGAACGCGACCGCCTCGGCACGGTTGCGACCGAGGACGACGTCGCGCTCGATGCCACGGCGATAGGCCGCTGCCTCGTCGGACTGGACCCAGACGGTGGCGTCGAGCCACGGGGCGAGCGACGACCGTGACGAGCCGACACCCTCGAGGAGGACGGCCGTGCTGTCTGCGGGTACCTCGACGGCGCCCTCCCGGCCCCGTTCGACCCACGCCGGCGGCCGGAACGACACCGCCTCGCCGCGCCCGGCCGGGCGCAGGACGCCCTCCACGAGCAGCTCGTCCCAGTCGAAGAACCCGTGGTGCCAGGCGAAGTCGTCGGTATGCACCACGACGGCTCCCGCGGTCGCGGCAGCCAGCCGGCTCGCCGCAGTCGACTTCCCGCCGGCGCTCCGGCCGTCGACGGCGACCACCAACGGCCCGGTCCGCGTCGAGCCCGCTCGACGGCCCCACGCGATCCCGAGGAGGCGGCCGGCCACGTCCGCGACGGGCTCAGGCCACCACGGCCCGAGCTCCGGCTCGTCGTCCGCGACACGCATACTCGGCTCCCCTGTCGTCCCGGCCGTCAGGACGCGTCCGCGCCGAGCGCGGCGCGCAGCCGGTTCGCCGGGTCCAGGGCGTGGTAGACGCGCTCGGTGACCTCGATGTGGTCGAGGAACCGCTGGTACGTCGCCGCCGCGGCCAGCTGCGTCACCGGCGCGAGCAGGTATGCGGCTCGCACCGGGTCGCTGCCGGGCACCAGCTCGGTCCAGAGCGTCGACCACCGTGCGGCGATCCGCTGCCGCAGCACCGGGTCGACCAGGCGCTCGACGAACGCGCGCTGGTCGATCATCGGGTTGCCGACGGCGACGTCCCCCCAGTCGAGGAGCGTCAGCCGGTCGCCCTCGCGGCGCCAGTTGCCCGGATGCATGTCGCCGTGGAGGACGGAGTCGGGCAGCCCGCACGCGGCGATGTCGTCGAGACGGCGCGGCAGATCGGCCACGAGAGCGTCCAGGGCGGTCAGCTCCTCCGTGTCGAGCGTTGCCCGGACCTCTGCGCGACCGACCAGCTGCTCCGTGTCGGCCACGAGGGCGGCGGTGCGCAGGTCGCGGCCGCCGAGGGCCAGCACGTGCTCGACATCGTCGACCAGCTCCGCCTGGGCGGCGACCCACCGCCGGACCATGGCCTCGGCCACGCCGGGATCGGTCAGCCCGAACTGGTCCTCGCCGATGACGTGGTCCATGAGGATGGCGCGCCGTCCCGGGTCGTGCGCCAGCACCCCCGGCACCAGGTCGGGGTCCACACCGGCGACCCGCCGGATGACGCCGCCCTCGTCGGCGAGGAACGGTGGGGTGGCCTTGAACCACACCTCGCCCGCGTCGGTCGGAGCGGTCACGACGACCGAGAGGTTCCACGTCTTGCGCTGGCGAAGGACCCCGGTTCTGCGCCGTCCGTGGGCCCGCAGGACCGCGTCGACCCACGCAGGCAGATGGTCGAGGCCTCCAGGTTCGGCCCACCACAACCGGTTCGTGGCGTCGCTCTCGAGGGCTGCGGCGACCCGTCCGCGGGGCAGCGTTGTCGCCGTCGGGCGTCCGGACCGGATCTGGGCCAGGTAGGCGACCTCGCCACCGGCGTAGTCCGCCTCGGTCGTCAGCAGCCGCAGCACCGTGACGACGAGTCCGTACCGCTCCTCGAGAGCCGCCGCCACCGTGTCGACCTCCGGCCACCATCGCGGCGTGACGACGACCGGCTCCGGCAGCTGCCCCAGCAGGTTGCCGCCGGCGTCGCACAGCACGATAGTGACCGACCGCTCGTCGGCGAGCGCGGGACGCATACGCGGAGGTTAGTCACCGCACAGACCTCCGCCGAGACGGCGACGGGACGGCAAAGGCCCGGACCACGACGGTCCGGGCCTCCTGCACGTCTGAACGCGTAGCCCCGACGGGATTCGAACCCGCGCTACCGCCTTGAGAGGGCGGCGTGCTAGGCCGCTACACAACGGGGCCCTAGCTGGACGGAACCCTACCCGGAGCGCGTGATGGCGACCGAATCGGCCGGACGCCGGGGATGTGCTCAGGGAAGCCCGTCTGCCTCGCTGGGGTACCAGGACTCGAACCTAGAACAACTGAACCAGAATCAGCCGTGTTGCCAATTACACCATACCCCATAGGGGTATCGCCGGGGACGCGTCACGCGGTGACCGTCGAGGGCGAGACCGGGGAGCGATGTTACCCGTCCGGCGCACCGGCCCCCAAATCAGAGGGTGGCCCGCAGCGCGTGGATCCGGGCCAGCGTGGAGGTCTTGCCGAGGATCTCCATCGACTCGAACAGCGGTGGCGACACCCGCTGGCCCGACACCGCCGTCCGCAGCGGTCCGAACGCGAACTTGGGCTTGATGCCCAAGCCGTCGACGACCGCCTCACGCAGGGCGCCTTCGATCGCCGCCGCCGTCCAGCCGCTCTCGGACCCGAGGAGCCCCCGGGGGTGGTCGTCGATGTCGCCGAGCGCGCGCACCGCCGCGTCGAGCACCGCCGCCGAGTCGTCGTTCAGCTGCGTCCGGGCGTCGTCGGCGATCTCGATCTGGTCGTCACCCACGAAGAACGGGCGAACGAGGGGCGTGGCCTCCGACAGCGTGCCGATCCGGGTCTGGATCAGCTCCGCGACGGCCATCAGCCGGCCCAGCTCACCCAGCGACGGCGACCCCGACAGCACCCCGTCGGCTTCCAGGTAGGGCAGCAGCCGGGAGGTGAAGTCGCGCACCTCGAGGCCGCGGATGTAGACGCCGTTGAGCCAGTCGAGCTTGTCCAGGTTGAAGATCGCGCCGGCCCGGTTGACGTCCTCCCACCGGAACCGCTCGGTGAACTCCGCGAAGGAGAACACCTCCCGCTCCGTGCCGTCGGCCTCGAGGATCGGCGGATATCCCTGCAGGGCCAGGAAGTTGACGAGCGCCTCGGGGAGGTAGCCCTGCTCCTTGAACCACGTCAGCCGCGCCCACGGGTTCTTGCGCTTGGAGATCTTGGCCTTGTTCTCGTCGCGCAGCAGCGGCATGTGGGCGAACTTCGGCGGCTCGACGCCGAACCACCGGTAGAGCAGCAGGTGCTTCGGCGTCGAGGAGATCCACTCCTGGCCGCGGACGACATGGGTGATCGCCATCTCGTGGTCGTCGACGACCACGGCCAGGTGGTAGGTCGGGAAGCCGTCGGCCTTGAGGATGACCTGGTCGTCCGGCCGCGGCGCCCGAGTGCGGCCCATGATCAGGTCGTCGAACTCCAGCTCCACGTCGTCCGGGATGAGCATCCGGACCACCGGCTCGGGTGAGAAGCCCGGCATACCGGCCCGTTCCTCGCGGGTCAGCCCGAGACAGAGCCGGTCGTAGCCCGTCGGCTGCTTGGCCCGCTGCTGCTCCTCGCGCATCTGCGCCAGCCGCTCGGGGGAGCACCAGCAGTAATAGGCCTTGCCCTCCGCGAGGAGGCGGTCCGCATACGGACGGTAGGTGCCGAGCCGCTCGGACTGCCGGTAGGGCGCGTCCGGGCCACCGATGTCCGGTCCCTCGTCCCAGGTGAGGCCGAGCCAGTGCAGCGTGTCGTAGAGCTGCTGCTCGCTCGTCGGCGAGAACCGCGCGCGGTCGGTGTCCTCGATGCGGAGCACGAACCGGCCGCCCTGCTGCCGCGCGAAGGCCAGGTCGAACATCGCCATGTAGGCGGTTCCGACGTGCGGGTCGCCGGTGGGGGACGGTGCGACGCGGAGCCGGACCGGGCGGGAGGGGGGCGTATGCGGCGAAGGTGCTGCAGACATGCTCATGGTTCTGCCAGCCTAACGAGGCGGCTCCACAGTCCAGCGACCCTGCTCGGCTACTGTGGTCATCGTCCGGAGCCGCGTCGCCGTTCACTGGAGGTGGGGTGTCCCAGGTCCGCACGTCCACTGGAGACGACACGACGGAGTCGACCTCCTTCCTGGAGTCCCTGCGCCCCCTTCTCGACATCGCCCGGCGAGTGCCCTACACGGCTTCCATCGCCCTGGTGATGGTCGTCCTCGGGATCGTCAGCCACGCCCTCTGGCGGCCGCTCAGCGAGTCCGGCTGGTGGCCTCACGTGGCCTACGGCCTGCCCGCGTTGGAGGAGGGTCGCTGGTGGACGCCGGTCTCGGGCGCGTTCTTCGCCCGGGTGCCCGCGCAGTACATCCCGGTCCTCGGGGGCTACGTGGTGATGGCCGGCTTCGCCGAGTGGCGCCTCGGGACCCGGTGGACGGTCATCACGACCGTCGCCGGGCAGGTCGTCGGCGTTCTCGGCGCCGCCGGGCTGCTCGCGATCCTGCGCACCGGCGGCTGGGACTGGGCGGTCCAAACCGGCCGGGCCCTGGACGTCGGCTTCTCGGCGGGCGCCATCTGCGCGCTGGTCGTGGCCGCCATGACGCTGCGGGCGCCGTGGCGAGCGCGGATCGTCGTCGCGGTCCTCGGGTACTGCATCATCAGCCTGGTCTGGGTCGGCCTCGTCTGGGACATCGAGCACATGCTCGCGGCGCTGCTCGGCCTCGCCATCGGCTGGCCCCGCGCGCGAAGCCTGTTCGAGGGCGACGGCCACCTGTCGCGGCACGAGGCCCGGGTCATCGCGACGGCGCTGATGGTCCTCATCGCCTTCGCCCAGATCCTCGCCATGATGTTCCCCGACGACGGTCCCCTGGGCCCGGAGGCCCACATCGTCGGCCGCCCGCTGATCGTCCTGTTCGTGGTGGCCGAGCTGCTCGTCGCCACCGGGCTGCACCGCGGCAGCCGGCTCGCCTGGAGCGCCGCAACCGCCCTCTCGATCACCGGACTGCTCACCTCGACCGCCCTGCGCCCCGTACCCCGGGGAGTGGCGGCGGCGGTGGTCTTCCTGCCGTTGCTGGTCCTGCTGGTCCGGACGCGGCACGCCTACACCGCCAGGGTGATCCCCCCGTCGTCGACGCGGATGACCCGCGACGTGGCGATGCTCGGGATCGGCTTCGTCCTCTACGTCGTCCTCGGGTTCGTCGTCATCGAGGACTTCACCCCGCCGCCCGACCTCTTCATGCAGGCTCGTGAGCTCATCGCCCGGCTGTTCTTCAGCACCAGCGGGACGTTCCAGGCGACGGGTCGCCCCGGCGTGGTGTTCCTCGCGTCGCTGTCGCTCATCCCGATCGTCGTCTTCTTCAGCGTGCTCCTGGTCCTGCTCATCCGGACCCGGAAGCCGGTGGCGACGCTCAACCGCGACCGGATGATCGACCTGCTCCACACCTACGGTGGCGGCAACCTGTCCTGGATGACCACGTGGCCGGACAACGCCCACTTCGTCACCGCCGACGGCCGGGCCGCCATCGCCTACCAGGTCAAGAGCGGTACGGCGATCGCGCTCGGCGACCCGGTCGGCGCCCCGGAGTCGGTGACGCACGCGGTCACGGAGTTCGCCCGCTACTGCGAGACGCACGGCTGGATGCCGAGCTTCTTCTCCTCGACCCGTGTTGTGCTGCCCCAGGCGCAACGGCTCGGCTACCGCTACGTGCAGGTCGCCGAGGACACGGTCATCGACCTGCCCGGGCTCCAGTTCAAGGGCAAGGCCTGGCAGGACGTGCGGACCGCCCTGAACCGGGCGGCGAAGTCCAACATCACGTTCCGCGTGGTGCGACTCGTCGACGAGTCGTTCCAGATGGTCCAGCAGGCGCGCGGGATCTCGGAGCAGTGGGTGTCGGACAAGGGGCTGCCCGAGATGGGGTTCACGCTCGGCGGCGTCGACGAGGCGCTCGACCCGGAGGTCCGCGTCGGCCTGGCCGTCGACGACAGCGGCGTCCTCCAGGGCATCACCTCGTGGCTACCGGTCTACGGGCCCGGGGGGGTGGTCACCGGCTGGACCCTCGACGTGATGCGGCGCCAGCCCGACGGCTTCCGGCCGGTGATGGAGTTCATGATCGCGTCGGCCTGCCTGGCGTTCAAGGAACAGGGCGCGCTGACGGTCTCGCTCTCCGGTGCCCCGCTCGCGCGCTCCGAGGAGGACGCGGAGAGCCTGGGCGCGGTCGACACCCTGCTCAACCAGCTCGGCGAGATGCTCGAGCCGGTCTACGGGTTCCGGTCCCTGCACCAGTTCAAGACGAAGTTCAAGCCGCGCTACGAGCCGATGTACCTGGTCTATCCGGATGAGGCGGCCCTCCCCCGCGTCGGGGTCGCCCTGACCCAGGCCTTCCTGCCCGACGCCCGGCTGCGCGACTACGCCTCGGTGCTGCGGAGCTGACCTGCGGACGGTGCACGTCTGATCCGCAGTGCTGGAGCGGGCGCTGGCCACCCGGCCGCCGGTCTTCTCAGCCGGTGTCGAGTGCCGCCCGGGCGGCGGCAAAGCGCCGGCGCGACGGCCGGAGAACGGGCACGCCGTCGGCCCACTGCTCGACCGAGCCGACGCCCGCCGGCAAGCGGGACACGGCCGGGTCGGTCACGTCGCTCAGGAGCAGGGCCGACGTCTCGGCGTTCACCGTGCGGAACGGCCGGTCCCAGAACGGCTCGGTGGCGGCCTCGGGACTCGGGAGCCCGAGACCCCGCTGGGTCTCCAGCAACGCGTCGAGCGCCGCGACCAGCCCCGACTCGCGGACCTGCCAGGTCGGCGCGCCGAGCGCGATCGCGAGGGCAGCACGAGTCGGGACGGACACGGAGAGCGTGTCGTAGGCCCTGCCCAGCCACTTGGCGTACGGCGGCCACCGGCGCTCAAGGAGGAAGCCCAGATGCATGGCGGCGTGGGCCAGCCGCGCCATGACGACGCGCGACCCGTTCTCGTCGCCGAGCTGCCCGGCCCGTCCGGCCAGCGGCATCTCCTCGCCGAGCCGCGTCCAGTCGGCGGCCAGCACGTAGCGCCAGACGTCGTCCGGGTACCACCGCAACGCCTCTCGGACGGCGCGCAGCTCGCCGGCCGAGTCGTGGAAGACCTCGCCGGCGACGAGCTCGAGGACGCCCTGGCCGGTCAGCGAGAGCCAGGTGACCGGGTCGAGGCCGTCCCGGGGGTCGACGCCGACGCACGAGACCGCGAAGTCCCGCGTCGCGTCGACCTGGATCTGCACCTGCTCGCCGGGAAGCCACGTCGTGGCGAAGCGCGTCGGCCACCCCTCGTAGGAGGCCGGCAGCTCGTGGTCGAGGTGTTCGCGGACCTCGGTGACCAGTGCGTCAGGAACGAGGACGTTGAGCCGGAGCCCCCAGTCGTGGTCCTGGGACAGCTCGTCATCGAACCCGAGGACGTCCGACCCGCTACCCAGTCTGGCGGCGGCGTACGGCAGATTCGGCCAGCGGGCGGTGAGGATCGGTCCGACGACGTCCCGGTGGTAAGCCTGCGCGAGCGCGATCCCGGCCGACGTCATCGCGGCTCAGCGGCGCACGAAGGGGTTGTCCAGCGTGCCGATCCCTTCGATCTCGACGCTGACCCGCTGCCCCGCGCGTACCGGGCCGACCCCGCTGGGCGTCCCGGTGAGGATGACGTCGCCCGGCAGGAGAGTGAAGGCGGCCGACGCGTAGGCGATGAGGTCCTCGACCGTGTGGACCATGTCCGCGGTCGTCCCGTCCTGGACGACCTCGCCGTCCAGCCGCGTGACGAGCCGGAGGTCGGTCACGTCGAGGTCGGTCTCGACCCAGGGGCCCAGCGGGCAGAACGTGTCGAACCCCTTGGCCCGCGCCCACTGCCCGTCGGACTGCTGCAGGTCGCGCGCGGTGACGTCGTCGGCGACGGTGTAGCCCCAGACGCAGTCGAGGGCCTCCTCGACGCGGACGTCCTTGGCGATCTTGCCGATGACGACGGCGAGCTCCCCCTCGTAGTGGACGTTCGTGCTCTGGCGCGGCAGGACGACGGGGTCGCCGGGCCCGACGACCGCGGTGTTCGGGCACGAGGAACATCAGCGGCTCGGCGGGGACCTCGTTGCCCAGCTCCCGCGCGTGGTCGGCGTAGTTGCGGCCGATGCCGATCACCTTGCTGCGTGGGATGACCGGCGCCAGCAGGCGCACCTCCTCCAGCGCGATCTCGGTGTCGCCGGGCACCAGCCCGAGATAGAGCGGGTCGCCCTGCAGCCCGCGGATCACCTCGCTGCCCGGGCTCGCCCTCGACGACGCCGTATGCCGGGTCCTCCCCGGTCGTGTACCTCGCGATCCGCACGGCCCCACCCTAGGACCGCGCTTGACAACAGAAGGAAGCCGAGAAGGCATGTCCAGTCGCCATCCCGGAGGGTTGCACCCCTGATCAGCGGGTGTAACGCTCCGATCTGCGTCAGCGGGCGGCGAGCACGGCGGCGGCCATCGCCGCATACCCGGCGTCGTTGGCGTGGATGTCGCCCCGGGAGCACATCCACGTCCACTCGCAGATGCGGGTGACGTTCGTCGGCGTGGGCGAGCCCGAGCCGTCCGTGCTCGCGAACGCGCCCGCGACGTCGGCGACCTTGGCCCCGGCGCCCGTCGCCGCCTTGGCGATCTCCGCGTTGAGTGCCGCGAGCAGCGGCTCCGACTGTGCAGCGACCACCTTGCCCTGCGGACCCTCACGCCAGGCGGCCAGCAGCGGGTCGTAGTAGGTCAGCAGGACGATCTCCACCGTGGGCGCCGCCGCCCGCAGCCGAGCCAGGATGCTGGCCAGCTCCGTGCGCACGGTGGCCGTGGTGCTCGTCGCACAGGCCTGGTCCACCGTGGGCTGCGCGCAGCGCAGGACGTTGTTGGCTCCCATGTCGAGCGTGACCAGCCGGGTGGTGGCGGCGTTGGCGGTGAGGAACGCCACCGCGGCCGCCGTCTGGCTGCCCTCGGGATAGCGGCAGAGGCCGCCATGGAGCATCGTCGTCGTGGTCTCGCCGGAGCAGCCCAGGTTGGTCAGCCGGGTACCGGGCTCCGACTTCCGTAGCCCCTCGAGCACGGGACCGGCGTACCCGCGCTCCTTCTGGTCGCCCGTCGTCGGCTGCAAGCCGGCGGCCAGCGAGTCGCCGAGCGCGAGGTACCACCCGTCACCGACGGACGTGGTCGTGGCGGAGGTGGTGGTGATCGGTGGCGACGACCCCCTGCGGGCCGGGCGGCTCCGGCGCAGGGCCGGAACACGCCGCCAGCCCGAGGACCGCGACGGCCGCCGCCCCGACCGCCCGACGCCGACGCATGACCCCAGGGTGTCATGCGGGCGGCTCACTCCCGGGCGGTCGCGCATACCCTCGTATGCCGTGACCGTGCTGTCCCCCGAGCAGTGGCACGCCCGCGAGCGCCGCGCACGCCGACCGGGTGGACGCCGCCACCGCCGGACACCGGAACCGCCGCGCGGCCGGGACGAAGCACCCGGTCGAGGACTTCCTCTTCACCTACTACGCGAACTCCGTGACGGCGCTGCGGCGCTGGCACCCGGGTGCGGGCGTCGGGCTGGCGGGTGGGGCCGCCACGGACCGCGCGACGTGGCGCTATTACCGGGTGTCGGGCGACGTCGTGACGGTGGACGTCGAGGCCTACCTCGCCGAGAGGGGATCTCGCCTCGCCTCGATCCGGCGCCTCCTCACCGCGACGCTGAACCGGCCCGCCGCATACGGCTGCTTCGGCCTGCACGAATGGGCGATGGTCCACCGGCTCGACCCCGACGGTGTGCGCCATCCGGACTGGCCGCTGCGGCTCGGTCGGGCGGGAACCGACGAGGTCGTCGAGTCGCACCAGGTCACCTGCTCCCACGTCGACGCGTTCCGGTTCTTCACCCCGACCGCGCGGCCGCTCAACACGCTGCAGCCGACCCGGGACCAGCAGGTCGCTCTGGAGCAGCCGGGGTGCCTGCACGCGGGGATGGACTGCTACAAGTGGGCGTACCAGCTGGTGCCGTTGGTGCCGAGCGAGCTGGTGATGGACTGCTTCGACCTGGCCCGGGACGATCCGGGTCCTCGACATGCGCGCCTCGCCGTACGACCTGAGCGCCCTCGGCTACGAGCCGGTCGCCATCGAGACCCGCGAGGGCAAGGCGGCCTACGTCGAGGCGCAGCGTGAGTTCGCGACGCGCTCGCAGGAGCTGCGCCGCCGGCTCCTCGCGGCGTTGGACCCGGCGACGGGCGCGTCAGCCGCCTGACCCCACCAGGTCCGCCAGCTCCCGCCGGTTGGTGATGCCGAGCTTCGTGTAGACGTGCCGCAGGTGGTACTCCACGGTCTTGGGGCTGAGGAACAGGGCGCCCGCGGCCTCCCGGGTCGTCCGGCCGTCCACGAGCAGCTGCACGATCTGACGCTCGCGTGGCGTCAGCAGGTCGAGCCCGGTGGCCCCGTGCGGCGCGACCGTCACCCCGGTCGCGGCGAGCTCGTCCGCAGCGGCACCGGCCCACGGTCGGGCGCCGAGGCGCTCGAACGCCTGGTATGCCGCCTCCAGCGGCGGCCGCGCGTCGACCCGGCGTCGGGCTCGTCGCAGTCGGGAGCCGTACGCGAGCTGGGTCCGGGCCACCTCGTAGAGGTCCGGAGTCTCGGCGTGCAGGCGGAGCGCGGTCCCGAACGTCCGGTCGAGGTCGTCGTCGCCCCCCAGCAACCCGGTCGTCCGCCAGGCGCGAGCCAGGGACCACGGCAGGCCCTTGCGTTCGGCGGCTCGGCGGTGCCGGGTAGCCACGGCGACCGCCCGGTCGGTGTCGCCGGCGCGCAGCAGCACCTCCGCCAGCTCGGGCCCCGGCGACAGGTCGACGTCCCTCGTCCGCGCGTCCTCGAGCAGGCGCGCGAGCGACGCATACCGGTCCAGCGCCTCGTCGATTAGCCCCGATCCCAACGCCAGGTCGCCGAGGGCGAACCCGGCCCAGATCTGCGCGAGCATCACCCGCCGGGGTTCGGCGAGGGCGATCGCGCGGACGGCGTGCTGCCGAGCGGGGTCCTCGTTGCCCCGGCGCGCTTCCAGCCAGGCCAGGCCGGCCAGCGACATGGCCTCCTCCGTCGTCTGCCCGAGCTCCTCCGCGAGCGAGGCGGCCTCGGCGTAGTCCGACGCGGCGGCCGGCCAGTGGTCGGTGGTCGCCTCGTCCCGGGCCAGGTGGAAGAGCAGGTGCGGCAGGCCACCCACGGACGTGTCAGCCCGGGCCTCCTCGACCGCGCGGAGCAGCCGCCGGCTCGACCCCTCCTCCCGCAGGAACAGCGCGCCGATCATCAACCACGTCGCGTCCATGTCGTCGCTCGGCCGGGCGTCCTCGCCGCCGAGCAGTCGGAACCCCTCCCGTAGCCGCGCCGACCCGTCCTGCCCGTCGAGGACCTGCGCCATCCCGACCGCCAGGCGGGCGACCCCCGCCGCCTCATCGCTGGCGTCGCCGTCGAGCAGCGACTCGGCCAGCCGCTGCGACTCGCGCGCCACGTCGCCGTCGGCGAGGTAGAACGCAACGCCGACGGCGTCGGCCACCAGGTGGAGCGCCCGGTCCCGGTCGGTGTCCGCGACCTCGCGGGTGGCCGTGACGAGGGTGGCCCACGCCTCGTCCAGCGCCCCGCTCCGGGTGGTGATGGCCCCGCGCAGCGCCTGGGCGCGGCTCCGGGCGTCCTCCGAGGCCGGTCCGGCCGTCGTCTCGTCGAGCAGCCGGACAGCCCAGACGGCGTCGCCGGCGTCGAAGGCCGCGGCCGCCGCCGCCACCGCACGGTCGGCCCGGCGCACGTCGTCATCGGTGAGCTCGGCCGACCGCTGCAGCGCCGAAGCCGCGACCGCGTACGCCCCTCGCCGCCGCGCGTCGGCACCTACCGCCTCGAGCGCGTTCGCCGCCTCCGGGTCCGGACCCAGCGCGGCAGCGGCGCGGTGCCATGCGCGACGCGCCGTGTCGTGCGCGGGCAGTGCGGCGACGACCGCGGCGTGCACCGCCCGCCGCCGGTCCGGCGGCAGGCTGGCGTACGCGGACGACCCGACCAGGGGGTGGGTGAAGACGACCCGGTCCGCGCTGGCGTGCAGCAGGCCCGCCGCCTCGGTGCGCGCCAGCAGGTCGCCGCCCAGGCCGAGCGCGGTGGCACCCGTCAGCACCACCCGGACGTCCCCGGCCGCCGCCTCGACGAGAGCGAGGAGGGTCGTCGCCTCGGGGCCCACCGCTCGCGCCCGCCGCACGAAGCCGTCGGCGAGCGCGGCCGGGACGGGGAGGGGGGCGACCGCGGTGGCGCCCAGGGAGCCACCGCCGGAGCCGGGCGCCCCGCGCGTCAGCTCGATGATCGCCAACGGGTTCCCGCCGGTGGCTTCGTGAACCCACGCCACCCGCTCGCGGCCGCCCGACCCGGCGGCGGCGGACCGCAGGAGGTCGGCGGTGCCCGCCGCGTCCAGGCCGGTCACCCTGAGGACGGGAAGGTCGGCCGCGAGCAGCGGGCTGGGCTCACCGTCCCGCAACGCGGCGACGACGAGGATCGGGTCCGCCACCAGGCGGCGAGCGGCGAACACCAGGGCCTCGGCCGACGGCCGGTCGAGCAGGTGCGCGTCGTCGAGCAGGATCGCCAGCGGCTGCCGATCCGCCCGCCGGGTCATCACCCCGAGGGTGGCCGCGCCCACGGCGAACCGGTCCGGCGGGGGTCCGGTGTCGAGGGCCAGGGCGGTCCGCAGTGCGGCGGCCTGCGGTGCCGGGAGCTCGTCGAGGTCCGCGGTCGCCCCGCCCATCGCCAGCGCGAGCGCCCCGAACGGCAGGTCCCGCTCGGCCTCCGCGCCGGCCACCCGGACGACGTACATCTCGTCGGCTCGCCCAGCGACGTAGTCCAGCAGGGTGGTCTTGCCGATCCCCGGTTCGCCGACGAGCAGCAGCACACCGCTGCGACCCAGGCGGGCGCCCGCGACCAACCCGTCGAGAACGCGTCGTTCGGCCTCCCGCCCCACGAGCACCCGCCCGAGTCTACGAACCACCGACCCCCCTGGCCTCCGAGTTACCGCGGGACTAGGGAGGCACCCGGATGCGGCGCGGGCCCCGCCGGCCCGACCGTTGGCATACCGGCCGCCGCCGGACCATCAAGCCTCTCGCCCGAAGGACCACCACCATGACCACTGTCTCCGCTCCCCCCGCCGTCGACGGCGACGCCCTGATGGGCTTCGTGTTCAAAGCGATCGACGAGGTCGGCGCCTCGCTCAACTGCGCCCTCGTCGTCATGGGCGACCGGCTCGGCTACTACCGCGCCCTCGCCGAGCAGGGCCCGCTCACGGCGAACAGCCTTGCGCACCTCACCGACACCGCAGAGCCGTATGCGCGCGAGTGGCTCGCCGCGCAGGCCGCCGGCGGCTACCTCGGCTACGACCCCGAGACGCGCACCTTCTCGATCTCGCCGGAGGTCGCCATGGCGATGACCGACCCCACGAGCCCGGCCTACCTGCCCGGCTTCTTCCAGATCGCCTACGGCACCATCACCGACGCCAACCGGGTGTTCGAGGCGGCGGCCACCGGCGACGGGCTCGGCTGGCACGACCACAGCTCCGACGTCCACATCGGCTGCGAACGGTTCTTCCGGCCCGGCTACCTCGCGAACCTCACCAGCGCATGGCTCCCAGCACTCGACGGCGTGGTCGCCAAGCTCGAGTCCGGCGCGAAGGTCGCGGACATGGGCTGCGGCCACGGGTCGTCCAGCGTCCTGATGGCGCAGGCCTACCCGGCGTCGCGGATCCACGGCTCCGACTACCACGGTCCCTCGATCGACGTGGCGCGGCAGCGCGCACAGGAGGGCGGCGTGGCCGACCGCGCCCGGTTCGAGGTGTCCGGAGCCGACGGGTTCTCGGGGACGGGGTACGACCTCGTCACGACGTTCGACGCCCTGCACGACATGGGGGACCCGGTCGGAGCGGCGCGCCACGTCTACGACGCCCTGGCCGACGACGGCACCTGGATGGTCGTCGAGCCGGCGGCCGGCGACCACGTCGAGGACAACCTCAACCCGGTCGGGCGCGCCTACTACGGGTTCTCGACGCTGCTCTGCACGCCGGCGTCGCTGTCCCAGGAGGTCGGGCTGGCGCTCGGCACCCAGGCCGGTCCGGCCAAGATCCGCGACGTCGTGACCGCCGCCGGCTTCACCCGGTTCCGGATCGCCGCGCAGACCCCGCTCAACACCATCTTCGAGATCCGCAAGTAACCGAGCCGAGATGACCAGCCGACCAGCCATCGACCAGCGAGGACACTGAACGGCATGAGCCAGTTCGCGCTCCCCGACGGGATCCCCTCGTCCACGGGCGTCGTCGACCGGGACGGCGTACGCCTCGCGTACGCCGTCTCCGGCCTGCCGAGCGGTCCGGCGACGGCCGCTCCCGTGCCGACGGTCCTGCTGCTGCCGACCTGGTCGATCATCCCGTCGCGGTTCTGGAAGGCTCAGGTGCCCTACCTGGCCCGGCACTACCGCGTCGTCACTTTCGACGGGCGGGGCAGTGGGGCGTCTGGCCGTCCGGAGGGCGCCGCCGCATACACCAACGCCGAGTATGCGGCGGACGCCCTCGCGGTGCTCGACGCCACCGGCACCGACCGTGCGGTCGTCGTCGGGCTCTCCTGCGCCGGGGCCTGGTCGGTCCACCTGGCCGCGGACCACCCGGAACGGGTCAGCGGGATCCTGGCCCTCAGCCCGGCCTGCGGCTTCGACCTGCCCACCCCGCACCGCGACACGCACCCGTGGGGCGACCGGTTGGACAGCACCCGGGGGTGGGCGAAGTACAACAAGCACTACTGGGTCGACGGCGACTACGACGACTTCGTGCGGTTCTTCTTCGGCGAGCTCTTCTGCGAACCCCATTCCACCAAGCAGATCGAGGACTCGCTCGCCTGGTCGCACGAGATCGCCCCGGTGACCCTGGCCGACACCACCGCCGGCCGGCTCGGCGTCGACGGCGCCGTCTGCGAGCCGATCGAGCCGTACTGCCGGCGGGTCCAGTGCCCGGTTCTCGTCGTCCACGGCACCGCCGACCACATCCGCCCCGACTCCTACGGTCGACGGCTGGCCGAGCTGACCGGCGGCGAGCTGCTCCTCGTCGAGGGCGCCGGCCACGGCATCATGGCCCGCGACCCGGTGCTGTTCAACGACGAGCTTCGCCGGTTCGTCGAGCGGGTCCAGCCACCGACCGTCCAACCACCCACCGTCCCGCCGCGCATGCGGTCGCGGGTCCGCGCCCCGTCCCGTCCGCGGCGGGCGCTCTACCTCTCCTCCCCCATCGGCCTCGGCCACGCCCGCCGCGACGTGGCGATCGCCGCCGAGCTGCGCCGGCTGCACCCGGACCTCCAGGTCGACTGGCTGGCCCAGCACCCCGTCACCCGCGTCCTCGCGGCGGCCGGCGAGCGGGTTCACCCCGCCTCCCGCTGGCTGGTCAACGAGTCCAGCCACATCGAGAGCGAGTGCGGTGAGCACGACCTCAACGCGTTCCAGGCGATTCGCCGGATGGACGCGATCCTCGTCAACAACTTCGGCGTCTTCCGCGACGTCCTCGACGAGGAGCCCTACGACCTCGTCGTCGCCGACGAGGCGTGGGACGTCGACTACTTCCTCCACGAGAACCCCGAGGTCAAGCGGGCCCCGCTCGCGTGGATGACCGACTTCGTCGGCTTCCTGCCGATGCCGGAGGGCGGCGCCGCCGAGGCCGCGCTCACCGCCGACTACAACGCCGAGATGATCGAGCAGCGCGCCCGGTTCCGGGCGGTGCGCGACCGGTCGGTGTTCGTCGGCAACGAGTCGGACGTCGTCGACGCGTCGTTCGGTCCCGGCCTGCCGCTGATCCGCGACTGGACCTCGGCGAACTTCGACTATGCGGGCTACGTGACCGGGTTCGAGCCGACGCCGCCGGAGGAGCGCTCGGCGCTGCGGGCGGCGCTCGGCTACCGCGACGACGAGCGGGTATGCGTCGTCACCGTCGGCGGGTCGGGCGTCGGGGCGCCGTTGCTGCGGCGGGTCCTCGACGCGGTCCCGATGGCACGGGCGAGGGCGGACGACCTGCGGTTCGTCGTGGTGACCGGTCCGCGCATCGACCCCGAGTCGCTGCCGTCGGTGGCCGGCGTAGAGGTGCACGGCTACCTGCCCGACCTCGTCGACCACCTGGCGGTCTGCGACGTCGCCGTCGTCCAGGGCGGCCTGTCCACCACCATGGAGCTCACCGCCAACCGGCGGCCGTTCGTCTACGTGCCGTTGCGGCGTCACTTCGAGCAGAACCTCCACGTCCGGCACCGTCTGGAGGGCTACGGCGCCGGCACCTGCCTGGACTACGGCGTGGCCAGTGACCCGGACGCCCTGGCCGACGCGGTCCTGACCGAGCTGGACCGCGTCGTCGACTACAAGCCGGTCGAGACCGACGGCGCGGCGCGCGCGGCCGCCCTCATCGGCTCCCTCCTCTAGCCCGGCCCACCCCCCCGGCTTCGACTGCGCACGTGGTGAGTTGTTCCACCCCGAAGTCCGGAATGTCGGAGAACTTCTCACCACGTGCGGAGAAAGTCTGGGAGCGGTCAGCGTCGTGCGAGTGGCAGCTCGAGCAGCGGCAGGGCCCGACCGGGCACCGAACCGCTCGGCACCGTCCCGACCCGCCGAGCACCGTGCGACACGTAGAACCCCTCGGCGCCCGGGTCGGACTCGACCCGCAACGACGTCCAGCCGCGCCGGGACGCATGCCGCAGCGCGTCGTCGAGCAGCGCCCGCCCGATCCCCGTCCCGATCGCCGCCGGGTCGACGAAGAGCATGAGCAGCTCGCCGCGCTCTGGATCTCCGTCCGCGTCCGGCGCCAGCAGATGGAACCCGCATACCGAACCGTCGGCCGCCCGGACCACCCGCGTCACCGCCGCCTGCTCGGCGGTCAGCGTCAGCTCGGCCCGGCACGCCTCCAGGAAGGCGGCGTCGTAGCCCCAGTGCCCCTTGCTGCGCAGCGCCAGCGCGCTGAGCGCACCCGCGTCGCCCCGCCGTCCGTCGACGACCCGAACCGCCGCCGTCACTCGTCTGTCACTCGTCGCGGTTGCGCCGGCGCCTCGCCCGGTCGTCACCGGAGTAGAGCACGACGCCCGCCGCCGGGATGAGCAGGAACCACGGCCACCACTTCGTCGCGAAGAACAGCGCCAGCGCGACGAACGGGGCGACCCCCATCAGCACGTCCCGGTGCTCGGCGATCCAGGACCCGGCCGGGAAGAGGCCGGTGCCGCTCTGCGGCGCGATCTGGGTGGGCTGCGACGGCGGCGCGACGACGTCTCCCTGCAGCGGAGCGGGTGCCGCTGGCGTCGTGCGGGTGGCCGGGTCTCCCCCGGCAGGTCGGCGAACAGCGTGTCGAGGTCGCCCTTGGTTACGGCGGCGTATGCGGCGGTCGTGCGCCGCTCGTGCTCGGCCGGGTCCAGCCGACCCGCCTGCCAGTGCTGGTTGAGGGCCGCGATGGCCGCCTCTCGTTCGGTGTTGCCGACGCGCTGCCCGGAGTCCCCGCTCGTGCTCATGGCGACCATTCTCTCCGACTGCGGGTCCGTCACGCATGAAGCCCGCGGGCCGGGGGTAGACAAATGTCGGAAAGGTCGGCACCCACCCCGAGAGTCGACCTGACGTCGAAGGGAAGCGCCATGAGCACCGACGAGTCCGAGAACCGGTCCGGGATGGAGCGGCGGCTCACCGAGGACGACCGGGCGCGGCTCCGCGCCGAGGAGGAGCGGGGCGCCCGTGCCACCGCCGAGAACGGCGGCGCCCACCGGCTGGGCTCGGATCCGGCCCGCACCGAGCCCACGCGCAGCGAGGCGGGCGCCGAGCCCGCCGCCGTGGAGGAGCGCCGTGTCGTTCCCGGCGCCGCCCGCGGCCGGTTGCACGTGGGCATCAACTGGGGGGCCGCCTTCTTCGGCTGGGTCGCCGCCATGGGCCTCGCCGTCATCCTCACCGCGTTTGTCGCCGCCGTCGGGGCGGCGGTCGGCATCACGCAGGGCACGACGACCGTCCAGCAGGCGACCACGCAGATCCAGAACCAGGACGCCCAGACGGTGGGGATCGTCGGGCTGGTCCTGCTCGCCGTGATCGCCTTCGTGTCCTACTACGGCGGCGGTTACGTCGCGGCCCGGATGTCCCGCTTCGAGGGCGCCCGCCAAGGTTTCGGCGTGTGGCTGTGGGCCGTCGTGGTGGCGATCGTGGTGGCGATCATCGCGGCTGTCGCCGGCGCGAAGTTCGACGTGCTGAGCACCCTCAACACCTTCCCGCGGCTGCCGGTCGACCAGGGCACCCTGACCGGCACCGGCATCGTCGCGCTGCTCGTGCTCCTCGTGATCACGCTGCTCGGTGCGGTGATCGGCGGCCTCGCCGGGATGCGCTACCACCGGAAGCTGGAGCTGGCCGAGGCCGAGTACGTCGAGTAGCCAATGCTGTTCGGCCCGGTATGCGCGAGACGGCCTCCGCGCATACCGGTCAGCGAACCGGTACCGCGTGCCGGCGCAGCCCGTAGGTGATCCCGTCGACGAGCGCCCGCCACGACGCCTCGACGATGTTGCCCGCGACCCCCAGGGTGTTCCACGAGGTCTCGCCGTCGGCGGTCTCGATGAGCACCCGCGTGACCGCGTCGGTGCCGTGCGAGGCGTCGAGGATGCGGACGCGGAAGTCGATGAGCTCGAGCTTCTCGATCTCGGGGTAGACCGCCGCGAGCGCCTGCCGGAGGGCGTGGTCGAGGGCGTTGACCGGGCCGTTCCCCTCCCCCGTCGCGACGAACCGCCGGCCGCTGGCGACCAGCTTGACGGTGGCCTCGGAGACGGCCAGCTCGGCGCCGCGGGCGTCGGTGATGACGCGCCACGACTCGACGTCGAAGTAGGCGAGCGTGCGTGCCGGAGAGCGCGTTGGCGAGGAGCAGCTCGAACGACGCGTCGGCCGCGTCGAAGGTGTAGCCGCGCAGCTCGAGCTCCTTGACCTCGGCGAGGACCGACGCGACCAGCTCGTCGCGGCCGGTGAGGTCGACCCCTAGCTCGGTGGCCTTGAGCTGGATGCTGGCGCGGCCGGCCATGTCCGAGACCAGGGTGCGCATCTCGTTGCCCACGGCCGCACGGGTCCGTGTGCTGGTAGAGGTCCGGGTCGACACGCAGGGCGCTGGCGTGCAGGCCCGCCTTGTGCGCGAAGGCGCTGGAGCCGACGTACGGCTGCCGGCTGTAGGGCGTCACGTTGGTGACCTCGCTGATCGCGTGGGCCAGCCGGGTGGCGTCGCGCAGCCGCTCGGGGGCGACGACCTCGTGGCCGGCCTTGAGCTGGAGGTTCGAGATGACGGTGAGGATGTCGGCGTTGCCGGTGCGCTCGCCGTAGCCGTTGACCGTGCCTTGGACGTGGCTGGCGCCCGCCTCGACGGCGGCGAGCGAGTTGGCGACTGCGCATCCGGTGTCGTTGTGGCAGTGGATCCCGAGCCGCGCGCTGGTCGACGCCAGCACGTCCGCCACGACGTCCTGCACCTGGGGCGGCAGCATCCCGCCGTTGGTGTCGCACAGGGCGACGACCTCGGCGCCGGCCTCGGCCGCGACCCGGACGGCCTCGAGCGCGTAGGCGCGGTCGGCCGCATACCCGTCGAAGAAGTGCTCGGCGTCGAGGAAGACCCGCCGCCCCTCGCCGTGCAGGAAGCTCACCGTGTCACGGATCATCGCGAGGTTCTCGGCGCGCGTCGTGCGGAGCGCCTCCTCGACGTGGCGGACGTGCGACTTCGCGACGAGGGTCACCACTGAGGCACCGGAGGCCAGCAGCGCCCGCACCAGCGGGTCGTCGGCGGCCTTGGCACCGGCGCGGCGAGTGGCGCCGAACGCCGCCAGCGTCGCGTTCTGCAGGTCGAGCTCGTGTCGGGCACGGTGGAAGAACTCGGTGTCCTTGGGGTTCGCTCCGGGCCAGCCGCCCTCGATGAACCCGACCCCCAGCTCGTCGAGGTGGCGTGCGATGACCAGCTTGTCGCCGACGGAGAGGTTGAGACCCTCCTGCTGCGCGCCGTCCCGCAACGTCGTGTCGTACACGTGCAGGTCACTCACCTCGGTGCTGCTGGTGTCGGTCATCGCCGCTTCCCTGGGCTGGTGGGGTGTCGTGCCGCTCGGATGCCGGCCGCCCCTCGCCGCTCGTGTCCGGACGGGGTGGGCCCGGGACACAAAAAGACCCCCCGGGTTACGGGAGGTCTGCGCGACGAGGGGTACTCGTCGCGCTAGCTGATAATGAGCGAGGCGGGTGGTGCGGCCGGCCGGACGTGTGTCACGCGGTCCAGAGTGCCCGTGGTTCGGTCGCCGGCCTACGACCGTCTCGGTATGTGGTCATGCTTGCTCACGTAGTCGGCGCCTCGACCAACCCCTCGAGCACCTGCGCCACACCGTCCTCGTCGTTCGACGCACAGACGTGGTCGGCGGCCGCGAGCACGTCGGGATGGGCGTTGGCCACGGCGAACGACGTGCCCGCCCACACGATCATCGGCAGGTCGTTCGGCATGTCGCCGAACGCCCAGACGTCCTGGGCGCCGACGCCCAGGTCCGCGCAGAACGACTCGAGCGCCGCCGCCTTAGTCACACCGGGTGCCGAAATCTCGGCCAGGCCGCCGGCCCCCGAGTAGGCCACGATGCCGCGGTCGCCCACGATTTCCGCCACCCGCTCGAGGAACTCCGTCCTCGGCCAGGTCGGGGTGGCGACCGAGAAGCTTGCCGACCACCCCGTCATCCGGGCGGCCGATCGGCCCGTAGGTCGCGTCCTCGGGCACCGGGTGCTGGCTGCGGTATGCGTGCTCGAGCGCGAACCCGGTCGCCCGTTCGGCCGCGAACGTGACGCCGGGCAGCTCCCGCCGCAGGTCCGCGACGATCGCCTCCACTGCCGCGGGCTCAATCCCTCTATGCGACAGGACTTTGCGATGCGGTACGTCGTAGACGAACGCCCCGTTGCCGCAGATCGCCACGCCGCCGTCGCCGACCAGGTGCGCCAGTCCATCGAGCCAGCGTGGTGGCCGGGCGGTGACGAGCACCGTGCGGATCCCGGCGGCCTGCACCGCTCTCAGCGCCGCGGCCGACCGCTCGGAACCGGTCCCGTCCGACCGCAACAGGGTGCCGTCCAGGTCGGTGGCGACCAGCCGGGGACGACGCAGAGCCTGGACCACCGACCCGTCGCGTGCCCGCATACGAGAGACGGACGAGCGTTCGACCGCCTCAGGCGAGACGGGTCAGCCAGCCGCGGGTGTCGGGAGTCCGGCCGTACTGGATGTCGAGGAGCCGCTGCCGCAGCCCGAGCGCGACGGTGTCCTCATGGCCGGCGCGCCGGTGGTCGACGCTGCCGCCCTCCCACTTCAGCTCACCCACGGGCGTGATGACCGCCGCTGTGCCACAGGCGAACACCTCGGCCAGGTCCCCGGAGGCTGCGCCGTCCTTCCACTCCTGGATCGGGATCCGGCGCTCCTCCGGCTGCAGGCCCATCTCCTTGGCGAGCTCGAGAATCGAGGACCGCGTGACGCCCTCGAGGATCGAGCCGCTCAGCTCGGGAGTGACGATCCGGCCGTCGCGGTAGACGAGGAACAGGTTCATCCCGCCGAGCTCCTCGATGTAGGTCTGCGTCGAGGAGTCGAGGAACACCGCCTGGTCGCAGCCGTGCTCGGCCCCCTCCATCTGGCCGGCGAGGCTCGACGCGTAGTTGCCGCCGCACTTAGCCGCTCCCGTGCCGCCCGCGCCGGCGCGCGCGAAGTCGGTGGAGATCCAAAGGGACACCGGCTTGACGCCTCCGGGGAAGTAGGCAGCCGCCGGGGATGCGATGACGCAGTAGGTAACCTCCGCGGACGGCCGGACGCCGAGGAACACCTCGGACGCATACATGAACGGGCGCAGGTAGAGGCTCTTCTCGCCCGACGGCCCGGGCTCGGGCACCCAGTCGACGTCGGTCGAGACGAGGGCCTTGAGCGACTCGATGAAGTCGTGCTCGGGCAGCTCGGGCAGCGCCAGGCGGCGCGCGCTGCGGTTGAACCGGGCGGCGTTGGCCTCCGGGCGGAACGTCCAGACCGAACCGTCCTCGTGGCGGTAGGCCTTCAACCCCTCGAAGATCTCCTGCGCGTAGTGCAGGACCGCGGTGGCGGGGTCGACGAGCAGCGGTCCGTATGCGGTGACCTCCGCGTCGTGCCAGCCCTCGCCCAGCGTCCAGACCGCCTTGACCATGTGGTCGGTGAAGGTCTTGCCGAACCCCGGGTCGCGCAGCACCTTCTCGCGTTCGATCTCGTCGAGCCGGTCGTCGCGCTCGGCGACGGCGAAGTGCAGCCGCGTGTGGTCGTGCGCGTGGGCGAGGTCCGACGCGCTGGTCGGGCGCGGTGTGCTGGTGGTCTGCGTCGTCATCGTGAGGCCTTTCTGGTGTCCGTATGCTGAGACTACCGGGCTGCGCGAGGGCGCCCGCGGCGGGTGGGGGACCGCTCAGCCGCCCGCTGGCGCGCGGCGTCTCCGCCGAGCGCAGCGGGAGTCGGCTCAGGCCAGCCGCGCGGCGATCGCGTCCCCCACCTCGGACGTCGAACGCGGCGTCGAGCCGCGCTCGGCGAGGTCCGCGGCCACCGCGGCCTCGACGGCCTGAGCCTGCTCTACTCGGCCGAGGTGGTCGAGCAGCAGCGCGACGGACAGGATCGTCGCGGTCGGGTCGGCCTTCGCCTGGCCGGCGATGTCGGGGGCCGACCCGTGGACCGGCTCGAACATGCTGGGGTAGGCGCGCTCGGGGTTGATGTTCCCGCTCGCGGCCAGCCCGATGCCGCCCACGATGGCGCCGGCGATGTCGGTGAGGATGTCGCCGAAGAGGTTGTCGGTGACGATGACGTCGAACCGCCCGGGGTCGGTCGCGAGGAAGATCGTCGCGGCGTCGACGTGCTGGTAGGCGGTCTCGACGTCGGGAAACTCCCGGCCGACCTCGTCGACGGTGCGACGCCAGAGATGACCGGCATACGTCAGCACGTTGTGCTTGTGGACCAGGGTGAGGTGCTGCCGGGGCCGGGCCTGGGCGCGGCCGAACGCGTCGCGGACGACCCGCTCGACTCCGAACCGGGTGTTCACGCTGACCTCGGTCGCGATCTCGTGAGGGGTACCGGTGCGGAGCGAGCCGCCGTTGCCGACGTACGGGCCCTCGGTGCCCTCGCGCACGACGACGAAGTCGATGCCGCCGGGCGCGACCCGCTCCACGTCGAGCGGGCTGCGGACGCCGGGGAAGAGCTTGGCCGGCCGGAGGTTGACGTAGTGCTCGAGGGCGAACCGGATGGGCAGCAGGACACCGCGCTCGAGGACGCCGCTCGGGACGCTGGGGTCGCCGATCGCCCCGAGCAGGATCGCGTCGTGGGTCTTCAGCTCGTCGAGGACGCTGGCCGGCAGCGTCTCACCGGTCGCATGCCAGCGGCGCGCGCCGAGGTCGTACTCGGTGGTCGAGACCTTGAGGCCGCTGGGCGCCGTGACGGCCTCCAGGACCTTGAGGCCCTCGGCGACGACCTCGGGACCGATCCCGTCGCCGCCGATGACGGCGAGGTTGAGGGTGTCGGTCACGAGGGTCCTCCTGGTGGTGGGTGGGCGCGGCGAGCAGCCTAGGCGCGGCCGCGCCGGGGCCTGGGGTCAGTCGTCCGAGTGACCCTGGTCGCGCAGGTCCATCGACTCCTGTAGTGCCTGGCGGGCCTTCTCTGCCTCTTCGCTCATGGTGTTCACTTCCTCACTCACATGCATGCGTCGAACATGACTGGTATTTGGCGGGTTTCGCGCTCCAACCCGGTTGGGTGAGCGCCGTCAGCGGTGCACGCGGGATCTCCGCGGCGAGGGGCTGACTAGAAGAACTCGCCGCGGCTGGCAATGAGTACGAGCCGCCGCGCCATGGTTCGAGATTACGTGGACGTCCAAGTAATCGCACCCACGTTTCCACCATCCGGACCTCGCAGCACCACCTCCTCGTCAGGTCGCGGGAGGTGACGGCCTAGAACCGCGGACCTCGCGGGATCAGGGAACGGTGCCGTCCACGGTGTCACCGTCGGCGACGCTGACGTCGGTGGCAACGTCCTTGCCGGATCCGCCCATGAAGCGGTCCGCCCCGGGGCCACCGGTGAGTCGGTCGGGACCGCTCGCCCCATCGAGGGTGTCGTCACCAGCTCCACCGAAGAGGGTGTCGGGACCGGAGCCGCCGCACAGCAGGTCGTTCCCGCCGGCCCCGTACAGCCGGTCGGAGCCGCTCCCCCCCAGGAGAATGTCCGCGCCGTCGTCGCCGGTCAGGGTGTCAGCTCCGCTACCGCCGACGCGTACGGAAACCGCGACAGAACCCACGAGCCGACCACCGCTGAGCCGGTTAATCGTCACGACCGCCGTCCCCGTGCGTCCGGCGATCGGGCGGACCGTGACCGTCCGATCGAGCCCCGTTCCGGCGATCGTGACGGCGCTGGTGGGCAGCAGACCGGGGTTGGACGAGGTGAGACTGAACGCGCTCGCACTCTGCGGCTCGCCCGTGTTCGGCAGCGCGAGCCGGATGGTGCCCTGGCGGCCATCCGGCGTGCACACGCCACCGGCCGCAACGCTGATCGCCGAGTCCGGCCCAGCCGGCCGTGTGGTGTTGAGCAGCACGGAGACGGCGGCCTGAGTGTTCGTCCCCACGTCGGCGGTGGCCAGGTCCGGGAGCGGGTCGGCGTCGAAGTTGCCCACCGTCACCCACGTGGCGCCGGAGGCGGTGAAGGGCAGCGGGGTCCCGAGGGTGCCGTTGCCGACGCCGGGCAACACCCAGACGGTGCCGGTCGGGTCCGTGGTCACGACGTCGAGCACGGAGTCGGCGTTGAGGTCCGCGAGCGCCACGGAGGTGGTCAGGTTGCCGACGAGGTAGCCGAACCCGCCGTCGAAGGTGCCGTCCCCGTGGCCGAGGTTCACGTTGATCCACCCGCCGGTCGAGAAGTCACCGGCAGCGAAGACTAGGTCGGGCTTGCCGTCGCCGTTGAGGTCGCCGGCCGCGACCTCCGTGAAGCCGATTCCGCTCCCGTGCGTGTTGACCTGCAAAGGCAGGGCCGACAAGGTGCCGTCGCCCTTGCCGAGGAGAACGGTCGCCCCCGAGGTGGAGCTGTTCGGCGCGACCACGTCGAGATGTCCATCGAGGTTCACGTCGGCGGTCGCCAGCGCGTCCGGGGCGATGCCGGCAGCGAAGCTCTTGGCCGGGTCGAAGGTGCCCGTGGCGTTGCCGAGCAGCACCGACACGCTGTTGCAGCCGGTGCTCGCCACCACGAGGTCCGGATGGGCGTCGGCGTTCAAAAAGCCGACCTTCACGGCGTCCGGCGAGGACCCGCCCGGAGACGGGCACGCCGGCCCACCGCCGGCCGGGTAGTTCGCCGGAGAGCTGAACGTGCCGTCGCCGTGCCCGAGCAGCACGGAGACGTCCCCCGAGCCGTGGTTCGCCGTCACCAGGTCCACGTGCCCGTCACCGTTGAGATCGCCGACATCCACGGAGATCGGGTTAGCGCCGGCGGGGATCTGGCCGGTGTCCGTGAAGCCACCCGAGCCGTTACCGAGCAGGATCTCGACCCCGCCCGGGGCGTCGATCGACCCCTCGTTGGCGGTCGCCAGGTCGAGATGCCCGTCACCGTTGAAGTCGCTCGTCGTGATCGACTGGGGATACGCGCCGTTGAAGGGGACACTGGTCGTCTGGAAGCTCAGCGGCGCCGGAGCCGCCTGGGCCGCCGGGGGCGGCCCGAGGACGAGCACCACGCCCACCGACACGAGCGCTGCGCCCGCACGAAGAAAACCTGCCCGGCCACCAGAGCGGATCACGGCACCCTCCCTTGTCCTCGGTGCGCCAGGCTATCCGGACCGGACGGCTCGCGGTTCGTCCTCGACGTCAGAGGTTGATGACGGCGAAGCTCTCGGCGCCGACGGCGTCGGCGATGCGCGCCGCTACGGCCTGCGGGAGGGCGACATCGACGTTGAGCAGCACCAGCGCCTGACCCTGTCGCTCGCTGCGGGCCACCTGCATACCGCCGATGTTGATGCCTTCGTCGCCGAGGATCTGACCCACCTGGCCGACGACACCTGGCCGGTCGGCGTAGGTGAACACCGCGAGGTGCTCGGTCAGCGGGACCTCGAGGTCGAACCCGTTGATCCCGACGACCTTCTCGATCATCCGCGGGCCGGTGAGCGTGCCGGCCACCGACACCTCCGACCCGTCGCCGAGGGTCCCGCGCAGCGTGGTGACGTTGCGGAAGTCGCCGCTCGCCGAATCGGTCAGGAGCCGAGTCTCCACGCCACGCTGTTGGGCGATCACCGGGGCGTTGACGTAGGAGACCTGCTCTGCAACGACGTCCTGGAACAGGCCCTTGAGCGCCGAGAGGCGCCAGACCGACACGTCGAACTCGGTGATCTCCCCGCGAACGTCGATGTCCAGCTGCACCGGAACCTGTCCCGCGACGGCGGTGAAGATGCGCCCGAGCTTCTCGACCAAGGCAATCCCAGGCCGGACCTCCTCGGCGATCGCGCCACCGGACACGTTGACGGCGTCCGGGACCAGGTCGCCGCCGAGCGCCAGCCGGACCGACCGCGCCACCGAGACGCCGGCCTTCTCCTGGGCCTCCTCGGTCGACGCCCCGAGATGCGGTGTCACGACGACCGAGTCGAACTCGAACAGCGGCGACTCGGTGGTCGGCTCCTTGGCGAACACGTCCAGCCCGGCGCCGGCGACCCGGCCGTCGCGGATGGCGTCGGCCAGGGCCTGCTCGTCGACGATGCCGCCGCGGGCTGCGTTGATGATCCGCACCGTCGGCTTGACCTTCTTGAAGGCCTCCTCGCCGATGAGCCCGACGGTCTCCGGCGTCTTGGGCAGGTGCACGGTGATGAAGTCCGACTCGGCCAGCAGCTCGTCCAGGCCGACGAGCCGGGCGCCGAGCTGGCCGGCCTTGGCCGCGGACGTGTACGGGTCGTACGCCAGCAGGGTCACCCCGAACCCCTTGAGCCGCTCGGCGACGAGCGCACCGATCCGGCCCAGCCCCACGATGCCGACGGTCTTGTCGAGCAGCTCGACACCGGCGTACTGGCTGCGCTTCCACGCCCCGCCCTTGAGGGACGAGCTGGCCGGGGCGATGTTCCGGGCGCTGGCCAGCAGCAGGCCGATCGCGAGCTCCGCGGCCGAGGTGATGTTCGACGTCGGCGCGTTGACCACCATCACCCCGGCCTGGGTGGCGGCGGGGACGTCGACGTTGTCGAGTCCGACGCCCGCGCGGGCGATGACCTTGAGCTTCTTGCCCGCGGCGATGGCCTCGGCGTCCATCTGGGTGGCCGACCGGATCAGCACGGCGTCGACGTCGGCCAGCCCGGGCAGCAGGGCCGACCGGTCGGCTCCGTCGAGATGGCGGATCTCGAAGTCGGGTCCGAGGGCATCGATCGTCGCGGGCGAGAGCTCCTCGGCGATCAGGACGACGGGTTTGGTCACGTCACGGTCCTATCCGGCGGTACGTCGTTTCGGGGCGTGCAAGGTCGGCGACACCTCGATGTGCCGCGGGAAGTCTAGGGCGGCCGTTCCGCGGGCTCGGACCACGACCGGCTCGTGGGACAAGCGCTCTACCGGCGGTCGCGGCCGAACGCCTCGATCGCCATCCGGGACACGATGAGCAGGGCGATGACGACGACGGCCACGCCGACGATGGCCACGGGACGGATCCGCGAGGCGACGAGCAGGCACCCCACCACGACGACACCGATGATGATCGCCCAGGACTGCCACGGCGGCATCGGTCGTCGGCTCATTCGCGAAGTGTAGGCGGGAGGGCCGCCCGCGCTGCCAGGATGCTGCTGTCAGCCAACGTCCAGCAGGAGGGCAGTGCAATGACCGCGTCCCCAGTCAAGCGACCCGGCGGGGTGACGCTCCTCGGCGTCCTCGTCATCATCTCCGGAATCCTCTACGTCCTCTCGGGCCTCATCGCGCTGATCGCCTACGCGGGCACCGGTGGCGAGCTCACCAACAACCAGCGGCTCGTCGTCCTCGTCGTCGGCATCGCCATCCTGGTGTTCGGCCTCATCGAGCTGGCCGTGGCACGGGGCCTGTTCCGCGGCAGCAACACCGCCCGCGTCATCGTCGCCATCGTCAACGTCCTGACGATCGTCGCCGGGCTCTTCGCGGTCGTTCCAGTCCGGGAACCAGCGCGGCACCTCGTTCGGCCAGGTGATCATCGCGATCATCGTGCTGGCCCTGCTCTACTCACCCAAGGCCAACGAGTTCTTCAGCCGCGGCGGGGTGAACGCCACCACGACGTACTAGACGCACCAAAGCCCTCGGTATGCCGCGTCACCGCACGGTGGCGCAGCATACCTATGCCGGTTGCTCGTCCCGGTCGGCCTCGATGGCGCCGCGAGCCGCCCGCCGACGCCGGACCACCAGGGTGACGGCGACGACGACGGCCACGGCGACCACCGCCCCGATGACCCAGGGCCAGGGATGGTCGCCGAACCAGGCGGTCAGCACCGCGAACCCGATCGTCGTGTAGACCGTGGCCCAGAACAGAGCCCCCACGACGACGCCCGGCAGGTAGCGCCACCACGGCATCCGCAGCGCTCCGGCAGCGGCGTTGACCGCGGTCTGAAACCCGATGGTGAGGAACGAGACCGCGACCGCCGGCGCCCCGAACCGGCGGACGACCGCCTCAGCCCGCGCGACGGCGGGCCGGTCCAGGTGTCGCGCCATCGCCGTGTGCTGGCCGCCGTAGCGCAGCGCCCGCCCGGCCCAGTAGGTGGCCGTGCCCCGCGCGAGCGCGATGACGAAGAAGACGCCGAAGGTCAGCGCCCACGGCCAGTCGTCGTTCACGGGACGAGTCTAGGAAGGCTCCTCCCTGTCCTCGGACGGCTGTCAGCGAGCCGCCGACCCCTCGACGTAGTCGGTGTCGCTGTCCTTGATCCAGCTCATCAGCCCGCGCAGCTCCTTGCCGGTGGCCTCGATGGGGTGCTGAGCGCCCTTCTCGCGCAGCGCCTTGAACTCCGGCCCGCCGGCGTCCTGGTCGTCGATGAAGCGTTTCGCGAACGCGCCGCTGCGGATGTCGTCCAGCACGGCCTGCATGTTCTCCTTGACGTGCGGGTCGATCACCCGGGGGCCGGAGACGTAGTCGCCGTACTCCGCCGTGTCGGAGACCGACCAGCGCTGCTTGGCGATGCCGCCCTCGACCATGAGGTCGACGATGAGCTTGAGCTCGTGGAGGCACTCGAAGTAGGCCACCTCCGGCTGGTACCCCGCCTCGACCAGCGTCTCGTAGCCGTACATCACCAGCTGGGACGCACCACCGCAGAGGACCGACTGCTCGCCGAACAGGTCGGTCTCGGTCTCCTCGGTGAAGGTGGTCTTGATGCCGCCGGCGCGCAGGCCACCGATGGCCTTGGCGTAGGACTGGGCGAGGTCCCACGCCTGGCCCGACGCGTCCTGCTCGACCGCGAGCAGGACGGGTACCCCTCGCCCGTCGGCGAACTCGCGGCGGACCAGATGCCCCGGACCCTTCGGGGCGACCATGAGCACGTCGGAGCCGGCCTCCGGCTTGATGTAGCCGAACCGGATGTTGAACCCGTGCCCGAAGAGCAGCCCGGCGCCCTCCTTGAGGTTCGGCTGGATGTCGTTGGCGTAGACGTGCCGCTGGACCTGGTCGGGCGTGAGGATGACGACGAGGTCGGCCTCCTTGACGGCGTCGGCGACGGACTTCACGGTCAGGCCTTCCGCCTCCGCCTTGGCCTTGGACTTGCTGCCCTCCGCGAGGCCGACGCGGACGTCGACCCCGGAGTCGCGCAGGTTGAGGGCGTGGGCGTGCCCCTGGCTCCCGTAGCCGATGACGGCGACCTTCTTGCCCTGGATGACGGACAGGTCGGCATCGTCGTCGTAGAACATCTCGGCCATCGTGGCCAGCTCCTTTGCGTTGAGGGACAAGCGGTTTCGGTATGCAGGTGAGGCAGGGATGCCGTATGCGGTCAGCTCAGGCGGTGCGCAGGCTCCGGTCGGTGATGGACCGCGGGCCCCGGCCCACCCCGACGATGCCGGACTGGACGAGCTCACGGACGCCGAACGGCTCCAGAACGTGCAGCAGCGCCTGCACCTTCTCCGACTTGCCAGTGCACTCGATGGTGAGGCTGTCGTGGGCGACGTCGATGACCTTGGCCCGGAACAGCTCCACGGTCTCGAGGATGCTCGACCGGGTGCTGGGCTCGGCCCGCACCTTGATGAGGACGACCTGCCGCTGCACCGACGCGTGAGGGTCGAGCTCGACGACCTTCAGCACCTCGACGAGCTTGTTGAGCTGCTTGGTCACCTGCTCGAGCGGGAACTCCTCGACGTCGACGACGACGGTCATCCGCGAGATGTCGGAGTGCTCGGTCGGCCCGACCGCGAGCGAGTCGATGTTGAACCCGCGCCGGGAGAACAGTCCCGCGATGCGGGCCAGGACGCCGGGCTTGTCCTCGACGAGGACCGACAGGGTGTGCTTGCTCATCGTCACGCCTCTCAGTCTTCGCGGTCCCACACGGGGGCCTCGCCCCGCGCGTTGAGGATCTTGTCGTTGCTGACCCCGGAGGGCACCATCGGCCAGACCATCGCGTCCGGGTGGACGATGAAGTCGATGACCACGGGCCGGTCGTTGACCGCCAGCGCCTGCTGGATGACCGCGTCGACCTCCTCCTCGGTCTCCGCGCGCAGGCCCAAGCAGCCGTAGGCCTCGGCCAGCTTGACGAAGTCGGGGATCCGCTGGTGGCTGCTGGTGTGCAGGTCGGTGTTGGAGTAGCGCTCGTTGTAGAACAGCGTCTGCCACTGCCGCACCATGCCGAGGCTGGAGTTGTTGATGATCGCCACCTTGATGGGGATCTGGTTGATGACGCAGGTGGCCAGCTCCTGGTTGGTCATCTGGAAGCAGCCGTCGCCGTCGATGGCCCACACGACGCGGTCCGGCTCGCCGACCTTGGCCCCCATGGCGGCGGGCACCGAGTAGCCCATCGTGCCGAGGCCGCCGGAGTTCAGCCAGGCGTTGGGCCGCTCGTACTGCACGTACTGGGCCGCCCACATCTGGTGCTGGCCGACGCCGGCGACGTAGACGCCCTCCGGCCCGGTGAGCTTGCCGATCCGGTCGATGACGTACTGCGGGCTCCAGGCGGTCCGGGTAGTCGGTGTAGCCGAGCGGGAAGGTGGCCTTCCAGTCCATGGTCGTCGTGCGCCACTCGCCGTAGTCGGCGTCGCCGAGCCCCTCCTCGGTCATCAGGGTGACCAGGTCGCGGATGACCTCCTTCGCGTCGCCGACGATCGGGACGTCGGCGACTCGGTTCTTGGAGATCTCGGCCGGGTCGATGTCGGCATGGATGATCTTGGCCCCGGTGGCGAACGTCGACAGCTGTCCGGTGACCCGGTCGTCGAACCGCGCCCCGATGGTGATGAGCAGGTCCGACTTCTGCAGCGCGGTCACCGCGGCCACGGTGCCGTGCATGCCGGGCATACCGAGGTTGAGCGGGTGGGAGTCGGGCACGGCGCCGCGGGCCATCAGCGTGGTGACGACGGGGATCTGGGTGAGCTCGACGAGACCGCGCAGCTCGTCGCTGGCGCCGCTGCGGATGACCCCGCCGCCGATGTAGAGGACGGGACGTTTGGCCGCGGCGATGAGCCGGGCGGCCTCGCGGATCTGCTTGCTGTGCGGGCGGATCACCGGGCGGTAGCCGGGCAGGTCGATCTGCGGCGGCCACGAGAACGACATGCTGCTCTGGAGCGCGTCCTTGCTGATGTCGACGAGCACGGGTCCGGGTCGGCCCGTCGCGGCGACGTGGAACGCTTCGGCCAGCGCCCGCGGGATCTCCGCGGCGTCGGTGACGAGGTAGTTGTGCTTGGTGATGGGCATGGTGATGCCCCGGATGTCGGCCTCCTGGAAGGCGTCGGTGCCGATCGCCTTGCTCGAGACCTGACCGGTGATGGCCACGACGGGCATGGAGTCCATGTAGGCGTCCGCGAGCGGCGTCACGAGGTTGGTCGCCCCTGGGCCCGACGTCGCCATGCACACCCCGACGCGACCGGTGGCGGCCGCATACCCCTCAGCTGCGTGCCCGGCCCCCTGCTCGTGCCGCACGAGGATGTGCCGCACCGTGGTGGAGTCCATGAGCGGGTCGTAGGCCGGCAGGATCGCGCCGCCGGGGATGCCGAACACCGTGTCCACGCCGAGGTGCTCCAGCGACTTGACCAGAGCCTGCGCGCCGGTGACCTGCTGGGGCGCCGGGGTCGGCGGCTGCAAGGCGGACCGCGGGCGGGCGTCGGGGGCCGGTGCCACACCGGGGGTCGACGGCACCGGCCGAGGGCCACCGGCGGGGACCGTGACCGGGACGGCACCGACCGGGGCGACTGCGGGATGCGGTCGAGGGTGGGCGTGCTGGGCCACATCTGCCGGGGTGGGTCGCACCGGTGTCGCGCCGTTGCTCACTGGTCCACTGCTTTCACTCGGTCGGTATCTGTTGGTGTCTGTCGGTGTCTGTGGGATGTGCTGGTCGTGCTGCGGTCGCCGCTCATGAAAAAACCCTCCGGTCCGCAGGGGACAGAAGGGCAGCGCGCTGAGGGTGTCGGCTGGTCGCCGGCTCAGACGCGCTGATGAAGTACGAGGACGCGAGGCACGTCCCCACGGTGCTCCCGACCGCCGGTTCGTGTCAACCGACGGACGGCGCCCGTCTCAGTATCCGGCCGCCCGTCTTGGCTTGTGGACGCTCAGGCGATGTTCATCCGCGACTTCAGGGTGTCCCGCTTGTCCTCGAACCGCGCCGCCTGCTTGTCGAGGCCGTCCATGAAGTTGGCCAGCTCCGTGCGCGCGCGCTCGCCCTCCTGCGGACAGGCCCTCCATCTCGAAGACCTTCCAGAAGCGCAGCACCGGCATGACCACCTCGTCACGGTGGGAGCGCAGGTCGTAGATGCCGGCGACCGCCATCTCGACCGCCTTGCGCTGGAACCCGGGTATGTCGGAGCCCGGCATCTTGAAGCCGGTCACGACGTCGAGGATGGCCTGCATCGCTTGGTCGGGCGAGAGCTCGATGGCCGCGGCCATGAGGTTGCGGTAGAAGATCATGTGGAGGTTCTCGTCAGCGGCGATGCGCGCGAGGAGCCGGTCGGCCATCGGGTCGTCGGTGTACTTCCCCGTGTTGCGGTGGCTCACCCGGGTGGCGAGCTCCTGGAAGGAGACGTAGGCCAGGTTGTGCATCATCGTGTCGCCGTGGTCCGCGGCATACCCCTGTGACATGTGGGTCATCCGGAACTTCTCGAGCTCAGTGGGGTCGACCGACCGCTTGACGAGCAGGTAGTCGCGCATGGCGATGCCGTGGCGGCCCTCCTCGGCGGTCCACCGGTGCGACCCAGGCGCCCCACGCGTCGTCGCGGCCGAAGATCGTCGCGATCTCGTGGTGGTAGCTGGGCAGGTTGTCCTCGGTGAGGAGGTTGACGACCAGCGCACTGCGGGCGACGTCGCTCATCGGCGAGTCCTCGGGGCTCCAGGCGTCGCCGCCCATGAGCCCGTCGAAGTTCCGCCCCTCGCTCCACGGGATGTACTCGTGGGGAAACCACTCCTTGGCGACCTTGAGGTGGCGGTTCAGCTCGCCCTCGACGACCGGGTTGAGCTCGCGCAGCAGATCGGTCTCGGACCAGGTCGTCGTCATGGTCCCGAGGTTACGCCACCGTAGGTGCCCCTAAACCGGGTGCGCGGCCGCTGGTTCGCCGCGACCCTGAGGCCTCATGGACCTGCCCGCCGGCCTCACCACCCGAACCCTGCGCCCTGACGACGCCCGCGAGGTCTTCGACCTGATGGTCGACTCACAGACCCTCGACGCCGGGGAGCCCTCGGTCGACCTCGAGGACGTCGTGGGCGACTGGCAGCGACCGAGCTTCGACCTCGCCACGCACGCCGTCGGGGTCGAGGACGCCGGCCGGCTCGTTGGCTACGCCCACGTCGCGAACGGCCGGTACGCCGACGCCGCGGTCGCGTCGAGCCTACCGGGGACGGGGAATCGGGACATGGCTCGCCGCCTGGACCCAGGCCGAGGCGCGGCGGCAAGGCGGGTCGATGGTCGGTATGCCGGTACCCGTGGGCGGCGACGGCGACCACCTTCTGGAGCGGCTGGGCTACCACGTGGCCTGGACGTCGTGGGTGCTCCAGCTCCGCGAGGGCGAGCAGATCGAGAGCCAACCCCTGCCCGAGGGGTATGCGGTCCGGCCCTTACGCTCCGGGGAGGAGCCCGCCGCATACCGGATCGTCGAGGACGCCTTCAACGAATGGCCCGATCGCCAGCCGGTGGCGTACGACGACTGGGCGGCCCGGGTCGTCCGACGGCCGGGTTTCCAGCCCTGGCACCTACGCCTGGCGACCGATCCCGGCGGCGACGTCGTGGGCGTGGGGTACGTCTTCGTCAGCGGGCAGTACGGGTATGTCCTGACCCTTGCGGTGCGCCGCGACCAGCGCGGCCGCGGGCTGGCCCGCGCCCTGCTCGTCGACTGCTTCGCCGCCGCCCGCCAGCACGGCGCGTCACGGTCGGAGCTGTCGACCGACTCCCGCACCGGCGCGCTCGGCCTCTACGAACGGGTCGGGATGACGGTCACCTCGACGTGGGTCCACCGAGCGATCGCGGTGTAGACGCTTCCCCGGTGGGGTGTTAATCGCAGACGGCGCCCTTGCTGGCACTGCCGACGAGCTTGCGGTACTTGGCCAGGACGCCGCGCGGGTACTTCGGCGGGGGCGGCGCGAACCCCTCGGCGCGCCGGGCCAGCTCCTCGGCCGAGACGTCAACGTCGAGCGTCGCGTTGGCGACGTCGAGGGTGATGGTGTCACCGTCCCGGACGAACGCGATGGGCCCGCCGTCGACGGCCTCCGGCGCCACGTGGCCGACGCAAAGCCCCGTCGTGCCGCCCGAGAACCGCCCGTCGGTGAGCAGCAGCACGTCCTTGCCCAGTCCCGCGCCCTTGATCGCGCCCGTGACCGCGAGCATCTCGCGCATACCGGGTCCGCCCTTGGGACCCTCGTAGCGGATGACGACGACGTCACCCGGCTTCAAGGAGCTGTCCTCGACGGCGTCCATGGCCGCCCGCTCGCCGTCGAACACCCGCGCGGTGCCGGTGAAGACGTCGGAGTCGAACCCCGCCGACTTCACCACTGCGCCCTCGGGCGCCAGGGACCCGGTGAGGATGGTGATGCCGCCGGTTGTGTGGATCGGCTGCTGCAGCGCGCGGATCACCTTGCCGTCGGGGTCGGGCGGGTTGATGCCCTCGAGGTTCTCGGCGACGGTCTTGCCGGTCACCGTCGAGGCAGTCGCCGTTGAGGAGGCCGGCGTCGAGCAGGGTCTTCATCACCACGGGCACCCCGCCGACGCGGTCGATGTCGGTCATGACGTATGCGCCGAAGGGCTTGACGTTGGCCAGGTGCGGCACCCGGTTGCCGATGCGGCGGAAGTCATCGATGGTGAGGTCGACGTCGGCCTCGTGGGCGATCGCCAGCAGGTGCAGCACCGCGTTGGTCGAGCCACCGAACGCCATCACGACGGCGATGGCGTTCTCGAACGCCGCCTTGGTCATGATCTGCCGGGCCGTGATGCCCTGTCGCAGCAGCTCGACGACCGCCTCACCGGACTTGCGGGCGAAGCCGTCGCGGCGGCGATCCGTCGCCGGCGGCGCGGCCGACCCCGGGATCGACATGCCGATCGCCTCAGCCACCGACGCCATGGTGTTGGCGGTGTACATGCCGCCGCAGGCGCCCTCCCCCGGGCAGATCGCGCGCTCGATGGCGTCCACGTCGGCGCGCGACATCTTGCCGGCGGCGCAGGCGCCCACGGCCTCGAAGGCGTCGATGATCGTGACCTGGCGCTCCGACCCGTCCGAGAGCTTGGCGATCCCGGGCAGGATCGACCCCGCATACAGGAACACCGAGGCGAGATCGAGGCGGGCGGCGGCCATCAGCATCCCGGGCAGGGACTTGTCGCAGCCGGCCAGCAGGACCGAGCCATCGAGCCGCTCGGCCATCATCACCGTCTCCACCGAGTCGGCGATGACCTCCCGGGAGACCAGCGAGAAGTGCATGCCCTCGTGGCCCATGGCGATGCCGTCGGACACCGAGATGGTGCCGAACTCCAGCGGGTAGCCGCCCGCCGAGAAGACGCCGTCCTTGACCGAACCGGCCAGCCGGTCGAGCGAGAGGTTGCAGGGCGTGATCTCGTTCCACGAGCTGGCCACGCCGATCTGCGGCTTCGCGAAGTCGTCGTCGCCCATGCCGACCGCCCGCAACATCCCTCGGGCGGCGGTCTTCTCGAGACCGTCGGTGACGTCGCGGCTGCGGGGCTTGAGGTCAGGCGTCGATGCTGTCGGGGCCGTCATGGCCCCGAGCGTACGACCTCGTTACTCGGGGACGGTGGCGCCGGTTGGGTCCACGTCGCTCTGGGGGACGGCCGTCTCGAACAGGGGCGCCACGACGGCCGCGATCGCCCCGCCGACCAGCGGGAAGACGATGAACACCCAGAGGTGCGCGAGCGAGTCGCCGCCGTTGAACAGGGCCGGTCCGATGGACCTGGCGGGGTTGACCGACGTGCCGTCCAGCGGGATCCCGACGAGGTGAATCACGGTCAGTACCAACCCGATCGCCAGTCCGGCGAACCCGGGGGCCGCCGCGCGGTTGGTCACCAGGAGGACGACGAAGACCAGCAGGAACGTCATCACGATCTCGACGACCATGGCGCCGCCGAGGCTCACGGTCTTGCCGTAGTCGTTGCTACCAAGGCCCCCGGTCTGGTCGGTGGCGCCGCCGAAGCCGGACACCATGAGCTTGAGCAGGGCCGCTGCGACGATGGCCCCGACGACCTGGGCGATCCAGTAGGCGACCGCCTCACGCACGGTGATGCCCTTGCGCAGCAACACTCCCAGGGTCACCGCCGGGTTGACGTGGCAGCCCGAGACCGGACCGATCGAGTAGGCGAGGGCCAGCAGGACGAAGCCGAACGCGATGGCGACCCCGAGCTTGCCGATGGTCTCGATGCCGAAGACGGCCGAGCCGACGGCGAAGAAGACGAGGACGAAAGTTCCGACGGCCTCCGCCAGAGCCTTGCGGGTGGTGTCCGGCGCAGGAGCGGTGTCAGCCATGGAAGTTACCCCCGATTTCGTGAAGCCGTCAGCCAGCGAATTCCGTACGCGGGCAGTGTAGGTGCGCAGTCCCAGCGGTCACAGCAGTAACACGCCGCTTCGCGCGGACTAGCGCCGGCAGACGTGGAACCGCTCGAGCTCGCAGTCGCCGGCGGAGAGGTCCGGCCACTCACCGGCATACCGGAGCACCGCGAGCCCACACGTCGGGTAGCCCTCGCCCATGGCGGCATGGGCGTCGCGCGAACCCTGTCCGTCGGTGAGGCTCCCGGCGAGGTCGGGGATGGTCGGCGCGTGGCCGACGACGACGAGGGTGCGCACCTCACCGGCGTCCTCCCGGATCGTCTCGAGGATGCCCGATGTGCCGCTCTGGTAGACCGCCCGCCGGTACTCGACGAACTCGGTATGCGCGCCGCCGCGAGCCGCGTAGTCCCAGGTCTGCCGGGTGCGCCGGGAGGTCGAGCAGATGACCAGCTCGGCGACGATTCCCTCGCTGCGCAGCCACGTTCCGGCGGCCTCGGCGTCGCGCCGGCCCCGTTCCGTCAGCTCGCGGTCGTGGTCGGGCTTTCCCGGGACCTGCTCGGCCTTGGCGTGACGCAGCAGCACCAGGGTGCGGTCGTCGCTGACTCGGCTCATGGTCCGAGCATCCTCCGCGGCCCCAGACCACACCACCGTTCACGGGCCTAGGCTCGACGGGTGGTCAGCGACGACGATCCCGTATCCGACGCCGGCGTGCGCCCGGTGGTCGACGTGGCCTCCCGCCGGCCGGTGGACCGGGCGTGGGTGGACGAGGCCGTGCGGCGGATCATGGCCGACGCCAACCGCAGCGCCGACACCCACCTGGTGCAGATCGAGCTGCCGGAGGGTTGGGGGGTCGACCTCTACCTCAAGGACGAGTCGACGCACCCCACGGGCAGCCTCAAGCACCGGCTGGCGCGCTCGCTGTTCCTCTACGCCATCTGCAACGGCGACATCGGGCCCGGCACGACGGTGACCGAGGCGTCGAGCGGGTCGACCGCCGTCTCCGAGGCCTACTTCGCGCGGATGCTCGGCCTGCCGTTCGTCGCGGTGATGGCCCGGACGACCAGCCCGGCGAAGATCGCGCTGATCGAACGCGAAGGCGGGAGCTGCCACCTCGTCGACGACCCGGCCGCCGTCTACGACACGGCGCGGTCGGTCGCCAAGGCCACCGCCGGCCACTACCTCGACCAGTTCACCCACGCCGAACGGGCCACCGACTGGCGCGGCAACAACAACATCGCCGAGTCGATCTTCCAGCAGATGACCCACGAGCGGCACCCGGTGCCGGCGTGGGTGGTGGTGGGCGCCGGTACCGGCGGGACCAGCGCGACGATCGGCCGGTTCGTGCGGTACCGGGGCCTGCCGACGCGGGTCGCCGTCGTCGACCCGGAGGGCTCGGCGTTTCTCATGGCGTTCCAGGACCGGCCGACCGAGGAGGCTCGCGGTTCTCGGATCGAGGGCATCGGTCGGCCTCGCGTGGAACCGAGCTTCGTACCCCGCGTGGTCGACCGGATGATCGGCGTGCCGGACGCGGCGTCGATCGCGGCGATGCGCTACCTCCAGACCCGGACCGGCATCCGCGCCGGCGGCTCGACCGGGACCAACCTCTACGGGTCCCTGCGGCTCGCCTGCGAGATGCGCGCCGCGGGGCAGCCGGGGAGCATCGTCACCCTGATGTGCGACCCGCGCGAGCGGTACGTCCACACGTATGCCGACGACGACTGGCTCGCGGAGCAGGGGCTCGACCTCGGCCCGTACCTCGAGGTCCTCGACCGGGCGTGGACGACGGGCGAGTGGACCGGCTGAAGCCGTCCCGACCCGTCGCTGGTCAGCCGCCCGACACGGCGTTGACGACGTGCACGACCGACCCGGGGCGGACCGTGGTGGCTAGGCCCTGACCCCGTCGGGCGTCCTCGCCGTCGACGAAGACGTTGACGTGCCGGCGGATCTCGCCGCGCTCGTCGCGGACGCGGGACTGCACGCGCGGCCACTGGTTGAGGGCGCGGTCGAGCACGGTCGCCAGGTCGCACCCCTCAGCGGGGACGGGCGCGTCCACGTCGCCGACCCCGTCGGTGAGGTCGCGCAGCATCCCGGGGAGGACGACCCGGACCGTGCCGGGCGGGCCAGGATTCGCCGTCGTCACGGCAGCTGAGCCGCTCGGACGACGAGCACGTCGGGCAGCTGCTCGGCGATCTGCTGGAACGTCTCCCCCTCGTCGAGGGAGGCGAACACGTCACCGTTGCGGGTCCCGAAGTAGAGGCCCACGTCCTCGGCCCCGTCGGTGCCGGCGGCGTCGCGCAACACGGCGGTGTAGCTCGGCCGGGGCAGCCCGGTGGTCTGCGTCGTCCACGACCGCCCGGCGTCGGTGGAGTGCTGGACCTGGAGGACGCCGTCGGGCGGGATCCGTTCTCCGTCGCTGACGACGGGGATCAGCCACAGGTCGTCGCCCCGGTGGGGATGGGTGACGACGGTGAACCCGAAGTCGGTGGGCAGCCCGTCGGCGATGGACGTCCACGTCTCGCCGCGGTCGTCGGAGCGGTAGACGCCGCGGTGGTTCTGCGCATACAGGCGGGCGGGGTTCCCGGCGTCGCGCGCGACCTTGTGGACGCACTGGCCGAACTCGGGGTTCGGGTCGGGCATGAAGTATGCGGAGATGCCGGAGTTCGCGGGGTGCCAGGAGCTGCCGCCGTCGCTGCTGCGGTAGGCGCCGCCGGCGCTCATGGCGACGAGCAGCTCCTGGGCGTCGGACGGGTCGGGCACGACGGTATGCACGGCGCCGCCGCCGAACCCGTCGCCCCACTGCGGGTGGTGCGGGTGCTCCCACAGCGCGCGGTTGAGCGAGAAGCTCTCGCCGCCGTCGTCGCTGCGCCAGAGGGAGTGCGGCTCGCACCCGGCCCAGACCACCCGGTCGTCGTGCGGGTCGGGCGTCAGCTGCCATACCCGCTTCAGCGCGGTGTCGTCCTCCGGGGGAAAGGCGATGGCCCGCTGCTCCTCCTCGGTCCACGTGCGGCCGCCGTCGTCGCTGACCTGCACGGTCGGGCCCCCAGTGCCAGGACATGACGCCCGGCGAGCAGCCGCGGCCGTCCGCGCCGGGTGTCGAAGGTCACCGCGGCGACCTCGCTCATCAGGAAGTGCGGCCCCTCGACCGACCAGTCCCGCCGGTCGTCACTCCGCGCCAGCCACAGACCCTTGCGGGTCCCTATCGCCACCACCGTCTCGGCCATGAGCGGCAGTGTCCACCCGAGGTCCGACACGCATCAACGGTTAGAGCGCAACTCGGTGGCAACTCGGGCGCAGCCCGGCGGACGTCACGACGCGACGACGTGCTCCAGGGGACGTCCCTCCGCATACGCGGCGAGCTGGCTCCGCACGAGGGCGAGGGCGCGGGGGCGGAACGCGGTGCTGGCCCCGCCGACGTGGGGCGAGACCAGCACGTTGGGCGTGGTCCACAGCGGGTGGTCCGGTGGCAGCGGTTCGGGGTCGGTGACGTCCACGGCGACCCGGAGCCGGCCGCTCGCCGCCTCCGCCACCAGGGCGTCGGTGTCGGCGACCTTCCCGCGAGCGACGTTGACCAGCAGGGCGCCGTCCCGCATGTGCGACAGGAACTGCGCGTCGACCAGGCCGGCCGTCGCCTCGGTCAGCGGCGTGATGACGATGACGACGTCCTGCTCGGGCAGCAGCTTCGGCAGCTCGTCGACGCCGTGCACCTGCTCGACCAGCTCGTCACCGGCTCGCGGTCGGCTGGCGACGGCGGTCACCGTCGTCTCGAACGGCAGCAGCCGCGCCGCGATCGCGCGGCCGACCTTGCCGTAGCCCACGACGAGGACCCGCCGGTCCGCCAGAGCGGGCCAGATCCGGGTAGGGACCCACTCGCGCCGGTCCTGGGCCCGGACGAAGTCCGGGATGCCGCGTACCGATGCCAGGGTCAGCGTCAGCGCGAGCTCGGCGGTCGAGGCGTCGTGGATGCCGCCGCCGCTGCACAGCGTCACGCCCCGAGGCAGGTGCGGCAGCACGTTGTCGTAGCCGGCGGTGAGGAGCTGCACCACCTCGAGCTTCGGCAGCTCACCGAGCAGGTCGAGCTGCTGGTCCGGGTCGAGGTAGGGCGGCACCACGACGGCGATCTCGTCGGCTCGCGGATGCCGCTTATGGAGGTCCCACGTGACCATCTCGAGGCCCGGGATGTCTCCGGTGTCCGCCACCCAGGACGCGTCCGGCATCGTCACGAGAGCCATGCGCCGAACCTACCGGGCCGCTCTGGCGTTGAGCCGGTATGCCTGGCGCTTCCCGACCGCCCCGGACCACCTCCCTCTCGCGCCGCGCCGTCCTCGGTGCCGGTGCCCTCGGGGCGTTCGCCCTCGCGGGCTGCAGTACGGCTGGCTCGTCCGGCCCCGGCGCGGGCGGCGTCGGTTCCGGGACGCGCGGGGCAGGACCGTACAGCTGGGCATCGGGCGTCGGCGTCCGCCGGTACCGGGTCTCGGGCGGCGCTGTCGTCGCCGACCGACGTCGCCACGGGGCTCGCGGTGCCGTGGAGCGGGGCGGTGCTTCCGGACGGCTCGGTCCTCGTCAGCGAGCGGGAGACCGCGCCGCGTGAAGCGGATCCCCGCCGGTGGCGGCCCGACCGAGACGGTGGGCACCGTCCAGGGCGTCGACCCCGGCGGCGAGGGCGGACTGCTCGGCCTGGCGGTCGACCCGGCGACGTTCAGGGCGAGACCGGTGCTCTACGCATACACCACGGCGAGCTCGGACAACCGGGTGGTGACCATCGCCCTGGACGGTGGCCGGTTGGGCGCGCAGACGCCGATCGTCACCGGCATCCCGAAGGGCAGCATCCACAACGGCGGGCGGCTGAAGTTCGGGCCGGACGGCTTCCTCTACGTCACGACCGGCGAGACCGGCCAGACCGGCAACTCGCAGAACCCGCAGAGCCTCGGCGGCAAGATCCTGCGCGTGACCACGGCGGGCGAGCCGGCGCCCGGGAACCCAATCGCCGGGTCGCGGGTGTGGTCGCTGGGGCACCGCAACGTCCAGGGCATCGCGTGGAGCGCCGACGGCCGGATGTGGGCGAGCGAGTTCGGGCAGGACACCTGGGACGAGCTCAACGTCATCACGCCCGGCTCGAACTACGGCTGGCCCGTGGTCGAGGGGATCGCCCGGCGCGCCGGGTTCGTCGACCCGGTCCGACAGTGGGCCACGGCCGACGCGTCGCCCAGCGGCATCTGTATCGGGCCGGACGGCGCCGTGCTCATGGCGGCGCTGCGCGGTGAGGGGCTGTGGAAGGTGCCGGTGAACGGCGACGGTTCGACGGGTGAGCCGGTGAAGCTGCTCGACGGCGACTATGGACGGCTCCGTGACGTGTTCGTCGGGCCGGACGGCAACGTCTGGGTCATTACCAACAACACCGCGCGCGGACAGGTGCGTGACGGCGACGACCGGGTCGTCGCGCTGCCACAGTCGATCACCGGCTGAGCCGCTCTACGCTGGCAGGGCATGCCGACGACGGCTGCGTGTGGGCGAGCGAAGGGTTAGACCATGTCGGAGATCGACGAGATCCTCAGCCAGGTACCGATGGACCAGGTGGCCGCCGCTCTCGGGGTCAATCAGAGCGAGGCCGAACAGGCCACCCGCACGGCGATCCCGGCGCTGCTCGGAGGGATGCAGGCGAACGCCGCCGACCCGGCCGGTGCGGCGTCGCTGATGAGCGCGGTCCAGCAGCATGACCCGTCGGTGCTCGGTTCGGGCTTGGACCAGATCGACACCCACGACGGCCAGCGCATCGTCCAGAACGTCTTCGGCGAGCAGACGCCGGACGTTATGACCCGGCTCGGCGGGGCAACGCCGGGTCAGGGCTCCGGCATGATCCAGAAGCTGCTGCCGATCATCGCGCCGATCGTCATGGCCTACCTCGCGAAGAAGCTGCAGGGCGGCGGTACCTCGGCCGGTGCCGCAGCGACCGACGGCCCGATGGGCGGGCTCGGCGGGATGCTCGGCGGATCCGGCGGCGGTGGCGGGCTCGGTGAGGTGCTCGGCTCGGTGCTCGGCGGCGGCGCGGCCGGTGGGGCCGGAGGCAGCCAGGGCGGCGGGATCGGCGACATCCTGGGCCAGGTGCTCGGCGGCGCCGGTGGGTCGCAGACCCAGCCCGGGACGCCCACGGGCCAGGGCGGGATGGGCGACCTCCTCGGCGGCGTGCTGGGCGGCCTCCTCGGCGGCGGCAAGCGCTAGCCGCCCGACGCCGGCCCCCTGATCGGTTCCCCTCGATCGGTTCGTGCTCTGGAGCGCACCGAATTCGGTGCGCTCCAGAGCACGAACCAATCGCCGGAGCACTACCTGCCCGCCTTCCAACCCGACGTTGTGCCCAGTTCGCTGGCCTGTACGGCCCGCAGAGTGGGCACAACGTCGGGTTGGAAGCGGGAAGGGGCTCAGGCGGTGAGCACAACTCGATCGGCGGCTTCGACCTGCCTGCCAGCCACATCGCAGCTCAGGTCGCGTCCGGTGTCGTGATCACGACCCCTCGCGCGACATGACCCGCGACATGACACGCGAGATGACCAGGAGCCCCCAGCTGCACCAGGCGCGCACGGTCCCGAACTGCCAACGCTGCGAGGCCGGTCCTGCTTCGCCCCTCAACGCGTCAACTTCTCACCAGGTGCGGAGATATCGCGCCCGGATGTCCGGAATGTCGGTCAGCAAGTCACCACGTGCGCGGTTCAAGTCGGCAGGTGCGGAGTTGACGACGGGCGCCGAGGAAGGGCCAAAAAGCGGGCGCCGTCTCAGCCGGTCAGCTTGGCCAGGAGGATCTCGCGGACCTTCGCCGCGTCGGCCTGGCCCTTCATCTGCTTCATCACCTGACCGATGAGGGCGCCCGCGGCCTGGAGCTTGCCGCCCCGGACCTTCTCGGCGACATCGGGGTTCGCCGCGATCGCCGCGTCGACCGCCGCCTGCAGCGCCGAGTCGTCGGACACCAGCTCTAGTCCGAGTGCGTCGGCGACCGCCGTCGGCGAACCGTCACCGTTCAGCACGCCCTCGAACACCTGCCGCGCCATCGAGTCGTTGAGGCGCCCGGAGGCCACCAGCTGGTCGAGCTCGGCGACGGCGGCGGGCGTCAGGCCGGTCCTCGACGCATACTCGCCCACGTCCACGCCGTCCGCGTTGGCGCGGCGCGCCACCTCGCCGCTCCACCACTTGCGTGCGCCGGCGGGCGTCGCGCCGGCAGCCACCGTGGCCTCGACCAGCTCGACCGCCCCCGCATTGACCAGGTCCCGCATCTCGAGATCCGTGTAGCCCCAACCGGTCTGGAGCCGCTTGCGCCGCTCCCCCGGCGGCTCCGGCAACGTCTGCCGCAGCGCCGCCACCATCTCCGACGACGGCGCCACCGGAACGAGGTCGGGCTCCGGGAAGTAGCGGTAGTCCTCGGCGTCGCTCTTCTCCCGCCCGGACGTCGTCACGCCGGTGTCCTCGTGCCAGTGCCGTGTCTCCTGGACGATCCGGCCACCACCCCGCAGGATCGCCGCCTGCCGCATGATCTCGTAGCGCACCGCCCGGTCGACCGAGCGCAGCGAGTTGACGTTCTTCGTCTCGGTCCGAGTCCCCAGCGGCACGGTCTCCTGGTCGTCGTCCAGGCGGGGCCGCAGCGACAGGTTGGCGTCGCAGCGCAGTGACCCCTGCTCCATCCGCACGTCGGAGACGCCGAGCGCCCGCAGCAGCTCGCGCAGTGCGCCGACGTAGGACCGGGCGATCTCCGGCGCCCGGTCGCCCACGCCGGTCATCGGCCGGGTGACGATCTCGATGAGCGGGATCCCCGCGCGGTTGTAGTCGACCAGCGAGTGGTCGGCCCCGTGGATGCGGCCGGTGGCGCCGCCGACGTGCAGCGACTTGCCGGTGTCCTCCTCCATGTGGGCGCGCTCGATCTCGACCCGGTAGACCGAACCGTCCTCCAGCTCGACGTCGAGCCAGCCGTCGAAGGCGATCGGCTCGTCGTACTGCGACGTCTGGAAGTTCTTCGGCATGTCCGGGTAGAAGTAGTTCTTCCGGGCGAACCGGCTCCACGGCGCGATGGTGCAGTTGAGCGCCAGCCCGATCCGGATCGCCGACTCGACGGCGACCTCGTTGACCACCGGCAGGGCGCCGGGCAGCCCGAGGCACACCGGGCATACCTGCGTGTTGGGCTCGGCGCCGAACCCGGTCGCGCAGCCGCAGAACATCTTGGTCGCGGTGTTGAGCTCGACGTGGACCTCAAGCCCCACCACCGGGTCGTATGCGGCGACAGCGTCCTCGTAGGGCAGCACCGCCTCGCGGGTGTCGGTCGCGGTCATCTCAGACTCCCTTCGGAAGCTCGGGGGCGCGGTCGAGCAGCGGCCCACCCCAGCGGTCGAGCAGCGCCGCCTCGAGGGCGGCCCCGGCCGCATACAGGCGGTCGTCCTGCGTTGCGGGCGCGAGGAACTGGATGCCTGTGGGCAGCCCGTCTTCCGGTGCCAGCCCGGTGGGGATGGACATCCCCGGTACCCCGGCGAGGTTGGCGGGGATGGTGGCGACGTCGTTGAGGTACATCGCGAGCGGGTCGTCGAGCTTCTCGCCGATCCGGAACGCCGTCGTGGGCGCGGTCGGCGAGACGAGCACGTCGGCCACCTCGAACGCGCGCGGAGAAGTCGTCGGCGATCAGCCGCCGCACCTTCTGCGCCTGACCGTAGTAGGCGTCGTAGTAGCCGGACGACAGCGCGTAGGTGCCGAGGATGATCCGCCGCTTGACCTCCGGCCCGAAGCCGGCGTCCCGCGTCGCCGCCATCACCTCCTCGGCACTGGGAGCGTCCCCCGGTACCACCCGCAGCCCGTAACGCATCGCGTCGAACTTGGCGAGGTTGCTCGACGCCTCGCTCGGGAGGATCAGGTAGTAGGCGGCGAGCGCGTAGTCGAAGCTCGGGCAGTCGACCTCGACCACCTTGGCCCCGAGGTCGACGAGCAGCTGCACCGACTCGTCGAACCGTTCGCGCACCCCCGCCTGGTACCCCTCCCCGCCGAGCTGGCGGACGACACCGACGGTCATCCCCTCGACCGACGCGCGCTGGGCCGCCTCGACGACCGGAGGAACGGGGGCGTCGATCGAGGTGGAGTCCATCGGGTCGTGGCCGCCGATGAGGGCGTGGAGCAGTGCTGCGTCGAGCACCGACCGGGTGCACGGACCGGCCTGGTCCAGGCTCGAGGCGAGCGCCACGAGGCCGTAGCGGGAGACGCCGCCGTAGGTCGGCTTGACCCCGACCGTGCCGGTGACGGCGGCCGGCTGGCGGATCGAGCCGCCGGTGTCGGTGCCGATCGCCAGCGGCGCCTGGAACGACGCCACGACGCTCGACGAGCCGCCGCCGGAGCCGCCGGGGATCCGGGTGAGGTCCCACGGGTTGTGGCTCGGCCCCCAGGCGGAGTGCTCCGTCGAGGAGCCCATCGCGAACTCGTCCATGTTGGTCTTGCCGAGGATCGGCAGGCCCGCGGTGCGCAGCCGGCTGACCAGCGTGGCGTCGTACGGCGGCACCCAGCCCTCGAGGATCCTGCTGCCGCAGGTCGTCGGCAGCCCGCGCGTCGCCATGACGTCCTTGACGGCGATCGGCACGCCCGCGAGCAGGTGCAGGCTCTCGCCGGCGGTCCGGCGCTGGTCGACGTCCTCGGCGGCCCGCAGCGCACCCTCGGCGTCGACGTGGAGATAGGAGTGGATCGCACCGTCGACCTCGGCGGTCCGGTCGAGGTGGGCCCGGGTCAGCTCGACGGAGCTGACCTCCTTGGCGGCGAGCAGGCGCGCCATCTCGGCGGCGCCGAGCCGAGTGAGTTCGGCCGTCAGGTCAGTGGTCACGGATGTTCTCAACCCTCGTGAGGTGGGGCGGTATGCGTGGCGGCTACGGCACAGCGGCCGGCGCGACGCATACCCCGGGCGGTCAGTCTTCGGAAAGAATGCGCGGCACGGAGAAGCGCTGTTGCTCCTCGGCCGGCGCGCCGGCGAGCGCCTCGCGGGCCGTCAGGCTCGGTCGCACCTCGTCCGGCCGGGTGACGTTGGTCAGCGGCAGCGGGTGCGACATCGGCTCCACGCCGTCGGTCGGCGCCTGCTGGACCACAGCGACCGAGTCGAGGATGACGGTCAGCTCGCCGAGCATCCGGTCCAGCTCCGCCTCGCTGAGGTCGATCCGGGCCAGCGACGCGAGGTGCGCGACGTCGTCGCGGGTGAGGGACATGGTTCGTCAGTCTATGGGGCGGCCGGCTACGGCCGGCGGGGCGGGACCCCAGCCGGACCCTCGTCGACGAGGCGGCACCCATCGGCCGTGGCGAGCAGCGCCCGCGCGTGGGGGTCGGCGACGATCCGGTCGAGGGCGTCGGCCAGCTCCTCGGGGTGGCCGAGCTGGCTGGCTTCGCCGAGCACGACGAGGCGACGCCGCGTCAGGTTGGCCAGCCCGGCCTCGACCGGAGACAGCCCGCGCACCGCGACGAAGTCGCTCACCTGCAGCGCGAGGAAGTTGCGCCCGCCACGGGTGGCCATCGGCGCCGCCAACCGGAACCGGACCACGCGCTCGACCTGGTGCCACGGCACGAACAGCTCGTCGACGGCGACCCCTTCCGGCGACAGCAGGAGGTCCGCCCGGCAGCCACGCCGCCAGCGGCGGAGCCGGACGAGCCGGTATGCCGCGAGAGCCACCAGCAGCACCACGGCCACCCAGGCGGGCCAGGTGCTCCCCAGCCCGTGGGCCGTCGTCTGCACCAGCCACACCAGTAGGAGCAGGCTGAAGAACGCGAGTCTCAGCAGGATGACCAGGCGCCGAGCCGCGCGCTCGAGCGCCAGCCGGGCCCAGTCCTCGACGAGGAGCGGGACCCGCACCAGCGGCTGACCCTCGCAGTGGTCGAGGACCGCGGGACCGCGGTACGAGCCGGGTGCGACCTGACGCCAGCCGTGATCGCTGCGGGTGCGGGGTACCCATTCGATCACCGGCGCCTCCTGGAGCAGGTCTCACTGTAAGTCGTCGACCTGGGCGGCCAACGGGGCCGAACGGCTCGACAATCTCTTCGGCGACGCCTGTCGAAATCCCGGGCGGCCATTCGAGGAAGGGATGAGACCACCCGCCGGGTGCGTCCACGACTACACACAGGAGCGGTCATGAGCACCACCTACCTCGACCCGCGCACCCTCTCCACCGACGCCCGCGAGGCGGCGAAGGCCTCGGCCTGCCGGAACCCATCCACTCGCGTCACCCGTTCCCTGGCCGGCTACGGCGTCGTCGCCGGACCGGTCTATGTCGCCGTCTCGCTGGCCCAGGCGCTCACCCGGGACGGCTTCGACCTCGGACGGCACGCCTGGAGCCAGCTGGCCCTCGGTGACTGGGGCTGGATCCAGAGCGCCAACCTCCTCGTGACCGGGGCGATGTCCGTCGCTTTCTCCGTGGCGCTCCGCCGCACCCTGGGCGGCGGTCGAGGCGGCCGAACGGTGCCCTTGCTCGTCGCGAGCTACGGTCTCGGCACCCTGCTGGCCGGCGTGTTCCCGGCCGACCCCGCCGGCGGCTTCCCGGTCGGCATGGCGACTCCGACGACGCCCACGGGTCACGGGGTGCTCCACCTGATGACCTCCGGCATCGGCTTTCTGGCGCTCGCCGCGGCGATGGTGGTCATGGCCCTCCGGTATGCGTCCGAGCACCGCCGGGGCCGCGCCGCCTTTTCGGTCGTCGCGGCGGCCGCTCTCGTCGGCGGCTTCGGCACCATCGCCTCCGGGTCGTCCGCCGGTGTCGTCGCGTTCACGACCGGCATCATCACCGCCTACACCTGGCTCAGCCTGCTCGGCATCGACACCTACTCCCGCGCCACCTACTCCGGCGCCACCCTCCGCGGCTGAGCCGCACACCCCGGCATACTCCATCGACGCCCAAGGAGCCGCAATGCGTTACGTCAGCACCCTCAAGGTCACCCACCAGCCCGAGACCCCGCCGCCCGCCGCGCTCATGGAGGCCATCGCCGCCCTCGGCATGGAGGCCACCCGCTCCGGCGCCCTCGTCGACTTCGCCGGGCTGATGCCGGTCGGCGCGGGTGGCGCCCGCGTCAGCCTGACCGGCGGCGCCCTCACGGTCACCGACGGCCCGTTCACGGAGTCCAAGGAGCTCATCAGCTACGCGGTCTACGACGTCCGCTCGCGGGAGGAGGCCATCGAGTGGGCCACCCGGTTCGTCCGGCTGCACCAGGAGCACTGGGCCGGCTGGGAGGGCGAGGCCGACGTGCAGCAGGTCTTCGAGGCGCCGCCCGCCTCGTGACCGGACCCGACGCGCAGCGTACCGCGGAGACGGTCTTTCGGATGGAGTCCGCCGCGGTCGTCGCCGTGGCCAGCCGCGTGCTCGGCGACGTCGCCCTCGGCGAGGAGGTCGCCCAGGACGCGTTCGTGGCGGCACTCGAGCAGTGGCCGGTCCGCGGGGTTCCGCCGAACCCCGCCGGCTGGCTCGTCTCCACCGCCCGGCACCTCGCCATCGACCTAGTGCGGCGACGGAGCACGTATGCGCGCAAGCTCGCCGAGGTCGGCCGCTCGGCCACCGACGCCCGGCTCGACGGCTCGGGGAAGGAGGGTGACGTGGACGACGTCGTCGAGCAGCGGCTGGACGACCACATCGGCGACGACCTGCTGCGGCTGCTGTTCACGACCTGCCACCCGGTCCTCACGACCGAGTCTCGGGTCGCTCTGACCCTGCGGTTGCTCGGCGGCCTCACCACAGCCGAAGTGGCGCGGGGCCTGCTCATCTCCGAGGCCACGGCCGGACAGCGGATCTCGCGCGCCAAACGGACCCTGGCCACCGAGGGAGTCTCCGTCGAGCTGCCGCGAGCCGAGGACATGCCGGACCGGCTCACCTCGGTGCTCGAGGTCGTGTACCTGATGTTCAACGAGGGCTACGTCGCGACGTCCGGACCGGAGTGGTCACGCCCGGAGCTGTGCCACGAGGCGGTCCGGCTCGCCCGGCTGCTGGCGTCACTCCTGCCGGCCGAGCGCGAGGTCCTCGCCCTGGACGCCCTGCTCGAGCTCCAGGCGTCCCGGCTCGCCGCCCGGGTCGACGCGTCCGGCGCCCCGGTGCCGCTGCTCGACCAGGACCGCCGCCGGTGGGACACCCTGCTCGTCCGACGAGGGACGACGGCGCTGTCGCGGGCGCTGGCGCTGCCCGGACCGCCGACGCCCTATCTCCTCCAGGCATCCATCGCCGCCTGTCATGCGCTCGCCCCCTCGGCGGAGGAGACCGACTGGCCGCAGATCGTGCAGCTCTACGCCGCGCTGGCCACGGTCTCCCCGTCGCCGGTCGTCGAGCTCAACCGGGCCGTGGCCGTCGGCATGGCCGGGGACCCGCAGGCCGGCCTGCGCATCGTCGACACGGTGGCCGACGCGCCGTCACTGCGCGGGTACGCCCAGGTACCGGCGGTCCGAGCCCACCTGCTGGCGTTGTCGGGCCGGAAGCCGGAGGCGCGGGAGGCATACCGGCTGGCGGCGAGCCTCACGAACAACGAGCCCGAGGCGGAGCTGCTCCTACGACGAGCCGCGGAGGGCTGAGCGCCGGTGCCGCTGTCAGTGAGCGGTGGCGCGCCAGGACGGGCCGGTGGTCACCAACCGCTGGCCCTCCATGCCGCTCAGCAGCTCCCGGGCGACCGGGTTGGCGACGAGCTCCTCGAGGGCGTCGGCCAGGGCCGTCGGATCGCGGACCTCCTTGGCCTCGCACAGCACCACCAGGTGGCGACGGGTGAGGTTGGCCAGGCCGGCCCTCGCCGGGGAGAGACCCTGCACGCCGACGAAGTCGTTTACGCGGACCGCGACGAAGCTGCGGTTCCCCGGGCCACCGCGGCCCGGGCCGAAGGCGAACCCGAACCGGACCACCTCGTCGACCGCCGACCACGGCACCACGAGGCCGCCGGTGTGGATCCCGGCGCTCGACAGCAGCACGTCGCGCTGGTCGCGGGCGGTGAGCTGGCGCAGGCGCAGCAGCCGGTAGGCGAGGAACGCCGCCACCAGGAGCGCAGCGAGGACGAACCACCACGAGACGCTGAGCGACGGGCCGTCCCAACGGCTGTGGTGGAAGCCGTTGCTCATGACGATGACCAGCACCCACCACCGGAAGATCGGCACCGTCACCTTGCGGGGCACGACCGGCACCCGGACGGCACCGAGGCCGTCGACCTCGTCGTGGCGCGGCACGGGCACCTGCGAGGATCCGGCGGCGGTCCGCCAGGACCCTCCCTGGGCCGGGCCGGAGCGCGGCACGTACTCGATGGTCATGCCGGCCCTGCTTTCCTCGGTGGAGCGGTGGTACCGGGACGCCTATGGCGCCCCTCCCCCCATCCTGCGTCGCGCGAGCGCCCCAGTCCATCCGGACGACCTGTGAAACCCGCGCGGGAGGCGCTGGGGACACGCCCTACTCGACGGAGCCGGTCGCCAGCAGGGTGCGGAACCCGGCTTCGTCGAGAATGCGGACGCCCAGCTCCTCCGCCTTGGTCGCCTTGGTGCCGGCGTTGTCGCCGACCACGACGTAGCTGGTGCTCTTGGAGACCGAGCCGGCGGCCTTGCCGCCCCGGGCGAGGATGGCCTCGCGGGCCTGGTCGCGGGAGAACCCCTCCAGCGACCCGGTGACGACCACGGTCATCCCTTCCAGGGTCCGCTCGACCGACGCGTCGCGCTCGTCGGCCATCCGGACGCCGGCGGCCGCCCACTTGTCGACGATCTGCGCGTGCCAGTCGACGGCGAACCACTCGATCACCGCGTCGGCGATGACCCCGCCGACGCCCTCGGCCTGGGCCAGCTCCTCCCGGGACGCGGCCCGGATCGCCGCCATGGTGCCGAACTGCGACGCGAGCGCCCGCGCGGCGGTCGGACCGACGTGCCGGATGGAGAGGGCGACGAGCACCCGCCACAGCGGCTGCTGCGCGGCCTTGTCGAGGTTGTCGAACAGCCGCAGGCCGTTGACCGAGAGCGTCTTGCCGTCGACCACCGCCTCGGGCGGGTCGGTCTTCTTGGCCGCGCGCGTGAACAAGGGCACGGTGAGCAGCTGCTCGCGGGTCAGCGCGAACAGGTCGCCCTCGTCGGTGACCACGCCGGCGTTGAGCAGCGCGACCGCACCCTCCCACCCGAGGACCTCGATGTCGAAGGCGCCGCGTCCGGCCAGCCCGGCGATCCGCTCCCGCAGCTGGGCCGGGCAGGTCCGCGCGTTGGGGCAGCGGATGTCCTTGTCGCCCTCCCGCTCGTGGGCCAGCGGCGTGCCGCACGCCGGGCATACCGTCGGCATCTCGAACTCGCGCTCGGTGCCGTCGCGCAGCTCGACGACCGGTCCGACGATCTCGGGGATCACGTCGCCGGCCTTGCGCAGGACCACCGTGTCGCCGATCAGCACGCCCTTGCGCCGCACCTCGTCGGCGTTGTGCAGGGTCGCCCGCTCGACGGTGGACCCGGCCACGACCACCGGGGTCATCACCCCGAAGGGCGTGACCCGGCCGGTCCGGCCGACGTTGACCTGGATGTCGAGGAGCTGTGGTGTTGACCTCCTCCGGGGGGTACTTGTAGGCGATCGCCCACCGCGGCGCCCGCGACGTGGCGCCGAGCTGCCGCTGCACGGTGATCTCGTCGACCTTGACGACGACGCCGTCCAGCTCGTGCTCGACGCTGTGCCGCTGCTCGCCGAACCGCGCGACGTAGGCCTCGACCTCGTCGACCGTGTCGAGCACCTGGTAGTGCGTCGAGACCGGCAGCCCCCACTCGCGGAAGAGGTCGTACGCCTGCGACTGCCGGGTCAGCTCCAGGCCCTCGCGGTAACCGATGCCGTGGACCAGCATGCGCAGCGGCCGGCGACGCGGAGACGCGCGGGTCCTTCTGCCGCAGTGATCCCGCGGCGCTGTTGCGGGGGTTGGCGAACGGCGCCTTGCCCGCCGCGACGAGCGACGCGTTGAGCTCCTCGAACCCCTCGACGGGGAAGAACACCTCGCCCCGGATCTCCACCTTGGCGGGGTGACCGCTGCCCTTCAGCCGGTGCGGGACGCCGGTGATGGTCTTGACGTTGTTGGTGACGTCCTCGCCCGTGCGCCCGTCACCGCGGGTGAGCGCCCGGGTCAGCCGGCCGTTCTCGTAGAGCAGGTTGACCGCCAGGCCGTCGATCTTGAGCTCACAGAGGTAGTGGTAGTCGCTGGTGTTGGCGTCGCGCCCGACTCGGGCGGCCCACGCGGCGAGCTCCTCGGGCGAGAAGCAGTTGTCGAGGCTGAGCATCCGCTCCAGGTGGTCGACGGCCTGGAACTCGGTCGAGAACGTCGCCCCGCCGACCAGCTGGGTCGGGCTCTCCGGCGTGCGCAGGGTGGGGTACTGCTCCTCCAGCTCGCTCAGGCGCCGGATCATCCGGTCGTAGTCGGCGTCGCTGATGGTCGGCGCGTCGCGCACGTGGTAGTTGAACTGCGCCGCCAGCGCGTCCTGCGCCACCTCGTTCCACTCGTGCAGCGCCTCCGTCGGTATGCCGGTCGCCGCCGCCGTCGAGGGCGCCTCGGGTGCCGTCGCCTCGCCGCTCCCAGTCCTCGCCGCTACCGTCGCCACGAGCCAATCGTGCCCTAGGCCCCTGACACCGTTGCCGGTCAACGTCGCCGGTCAGTCGCCGACCACGCGGTCCAGGTACGCGTTCCCGAAGGTGCGCTCCGGATCGACCCGGTCGCGCAGCGCCCGAAAGTCGGGGAGCCGCGGGTAGAGCGGCGCGAGGTCCGCCGCCGTCGCGACGAAGCACTTGCCCCAGTGCGGCCGAGCGCCGAGGGGGAGCAGGGCGGCCTCGAGGTCCGGCAGTACCGCATACACCGCCGGCTCGTCGAGGACCCAGGTGAGGTGGAAGCCGACCACGTCGGTTCCGTATGCGCTGCTGAGCCACAGGTCGTCGGCGGCGACCGTGCGCAGCTCCGCGACCCGCAGGAGGGCGCCGAGGAGCGGGCGCAACGCGCGCATGGCGTCGAGGGCGGCCAGCGCCTGGGGGCGAGGAACGAGGTACTCGCTCTGCAGCTCGGCGCCGTGGCTGGGCGTGAACTCGAGCCGGAAGTGCGGGAGCCGCTCGAGCCACGGACCGACGATGCCGCCCTGCTGGGTTACGCCCTCGGCCACCGCGCCGATGTCGGGGTGCAGCTGCTTGGTCGCCCGCCGGGCGCCGAAGAACTCGTCCGGCGCCTCCGACGCCCGGCTCTTCACCCACGCCTGCGCGAAGCCGGCGTCGGAGAAGTCGGTGAAGAGGCTGACCGAGTACCCGCTGGTCGTAATGGCGTCGAAGTGGTCCGCGACCGCCGCGTACGGCAGGTCGGTCCAGACGTCCTGGCGGACGTCGTAGGCCGGTTCGACATCGAGGGTGAGGGACGTGACGATGCCCAGCGCCCCGAGCCCGACGACCGTGCCGTCGAAGTCGGGATCACCGCGGCGTACCGAGCGCAACGCACCCGACCCGTCCAGCAGGCTGAGCGCCCGCACCGCCGTCGCCAGGGAGGCGTTGGAGTCGCCCGAACCGTGAGTACCCGTGGCTACGGCGCCGGCCACCGAGATGTGCGGCAGCGACGCAAGGTTGGCCAGGGCCCAGCCCTGCTCGTGGAGCGCGCGGGACACCTCGCCGTAGCGGGCACCCCCTCCAACGGTGACCGTCCGCGCGGTGGCGTCGAGGTCGAAGACCGTCGGAAGGCCCTCCAGCGAGACCAGCACGTCGCTGTCGACGATGTCGGTGAACGAGTGCCGGGACCCGATGGCGCGGACCCGGTCCGCCGCGGCGACGATTCCGGCCAGCTCGTCCAGCGAGCCGGGCCGGTCGAGGCGCGCACCCGCATACGCGTGGTTGCCCGCCCAGTTGGTCGCCATTGCCGTCCTTCCGAGCCCGCCCGCCGACCCGCTTACCGACCCCCCACCGAACAGTCCCGGCGAGTTCACAGGTCGGTCCAGCATGTCGGAATTTGGTCGGAGACGCAGGCTTCGGCGACACTGTTCGCTGGGGCGTGACATGCCCTGTCACGTCTCGGGTGGGGGAGAAGGCACGGATGGTGCAGGTCGTTCGTCAGCAGGGCCGGAAGCGCAAGCGCCTCGGGTTGCTCAGCGGTGTCCTCACCGTAGGCGTCACCGTGGGCCTCGCGCTCGGCGCGTGCACGGTTCCCGGCGGTGGTGCGACGCCCGCGGCCGGCGGCACCGACGGCACCGCCTCCTCGTCCGGGGCGCCGTCGACGTCGACGACGACCACGCCGCCGGTCCCGCCGGTGACCCTCACCTCCAGCGTCGCCAGCGACGCGAAGGTGCCCGTCGACACCGTGGTGTCCGTGGCCGCCAAGGACGGAACCGTCACCGACGTGACGCTGACCTACAAGGACCCGAAGAAGGGCGACGTCAACGTCGAGGGCAACCTCGACCCCAATGGCGCCACCTGGACGGCGAACAGCCTGCTGGAGCCCGGGACCACCTACAACCTCAGCATGGTCGGCAAGAACACGGCCGGCGCCGAGTCGACGACGCACTCGACGTTCGCCACCGAGGCGCTGTCGAAGAAGCAGCAGATCTACCCGTCCATCGTCGCCGTCGGCTCGACGGTCGGCGTGGCCATGCCGGTCATCGTCCGGTTCGACGTCCCCGTGAAGGACAAGGCCGCCTTCGAGAAGAAGATGAGCGTCACGTCCGTCCCGCCGCAGGACGGCTCGTGGGGGTGGGTCTCCAACAGCGAGGCGCACTGGCGTCCCGCGAACTACTGGAAGCCCGGCACCAAGGTCAACGTCAACGTCGACATCAACAGCGTCCCCGCCGGTAACGGCACCTACGGCCAGATGTCCACGTCCGGGTCGTTCACGGTCGGCGACGCCACGATCATCAACGCCAACCTCGCGACGCACCAGATCACGGTCAACGTCAACGGCGCCGACGTGAAGACCATCCCGATCACCGGTGGCAAGACGGGCTTCGAGTCGCGCAGCGGGACCAAGGTCATCATGGAGAAGCTGTCCAAGGTGCGCATGGACGCCAACACGATCGGCATCGAGCCGGGTGACCCCAACTACTACGACATCCCCGACGTGCAGTTCGCCATGCGCGAGACCAACTCCGGTGAGTTCCTCCACGCCGCGCCGTGGTCGGTCGGCTCGCAGGGCAAGGCCAACGTCAGCCACGGCTGCATCGGGATGAGCACGGCCAACGCGCAGTGGCTGTTCAACCTCGCCAAGGTCGGTGACCCGGTGGTCGTGACGGGGAGCAACCGCGGGCTCGAGGCCGGCAACGGCTGGACCGACTGGAACGTGAGCTACGACAAGTGGAAGTCCGGCTCGGCGCTCGCCGCCTGACCGCTCGGCCCGCTTCCTGACGGAGAGGACCACGGTCGATCGAGCTCCATGTCGCGGCTCATGTCGCGGCTGGTGTCGTGATCACGACTCCCACTGCGACATGACGCGCGATATGACGCGCGACAGGAGCCTCAGCCGCGGCGTGGCGCCTCCGGCGCCGAGACCGGCGGGACCAGCTCCTCCAGGACCTCGCCCTCGGGGACCGCCACCGCACGGCGGCGCGTCCGCCCGACGGCCACCGCCGACGCCAGCACGACAGCCGCCCCCACAACCTGCGGCCACTGCAGCCGCTCGTGGAGGAACACCATCCCGAGCACCACAGCGACCACGGGAATCACGTAGGTGACGGTCGCGCCCACGGTCGGACCGACCTCGCGCACGACGTCGTACTGCAGCGCGAAGGCCAGCCCGGTCCCGACCACGCCGAGGACCAGCACCGCAAGCACCGGCCACAGCAACGGCCCGGACCCCGGGGCCGGGGACCACGGAGCCGGTATGCCGGTCGCACCTCCGTCGCGGTGCACCCGCCACCACACCAGGGTCACGACGACCATCTGGGCCGCGCCCATGAGCAGCTGGGCGGCCGGCATCCCGAGGCCACCGATGTCGTCCTTGGCGAGGAACCGCTTCACGTAGGTCCAGCCCAGGCCGTACGACGCGCCCGCCAGCAGCGTCATCGCGAACCCCACCACGTCCGGCCGGCCCGCGGCGTCCCACGGCTGCATGATCACCACGACGCCGACGAACCCGGCCACGACGGCGAGAACCGTGCCGCGGCCGACCCGGTCGGCGGGCAGCAGGAGCAGCGTGAACAGCACCGCCGACAACGGCGTCGTGGCGTTGCCGATCCCGGCCAATGCGGACGACACTCGCTCCTCCCCCAGCGGGAACAGCGTGAACGGCAGCGAGCAGAGCACGAAACCGGCGACGAACAGGTGACCCCAGACGCGCCCCCACCGCGGCAGCCGCACCCCCATGACGAGGGCCGTCAGCAGCACGGTGACCGCTCCGGTGCCGATCCGCAGCGTCGCGATCTGGACCGGAGCCAGCGCCTGCAGCCCGACCTTCATGAGCAGGAACGAGGCGCCCCAGATCAGCGCGAGCACCCCGAACTTGACCTGCCAGGGGACCCTCACGACGCGGCTCGTTCGGCGAGCTCCCGGGCGGTGTCGATGCATACCCGTTGAACGTCGCGAGCCTGCTGCGGTGTGAGCCCGGCCAGGCCGCAGGCCGGCGACACGACGACCCCGTCGAGTACCGTCAGGGGCATCCCGAGCTCGTCCCAGCGCTCGGCCAGCTGGTCGACGACCGCTTGCGCACGCGGCGCCGCCCCGGAGGTGGGTACGCATCCCGCATACAGCGTCATGCCGTCCTCGACACCGACCGCGATGCCCTCCCAGCCGCGCGGGCCGAGCAGTGACGTGTCGACCGCGAGGTCCGCACCGGTGCGCCGCAGCAGGACGATGGGCGCGTCGGGCGCGCAGCAGTGGACGACCGGGCGGCGGCCCTCCGGCGCCGCGGCGAGCACCGTCTGGAGCCCTGTGAGAGCGGCCTGCGGGTCGACCGCCCGAACCGCGCCGTAGCCGGATGCCGTGGGCAGCCGGCCCTCGACCACGGCCGGCAGCGACGGCTCGTCGACCTGGAGCACCAGCTGGGCGGCCGGCACGAGGGCCTGCACGGCGGCGAGGTGCAGGCGGATCCCCTCGGCCAGCGAGGCGATGAGGTCGCGGGTCGCACCGGCGTCGGAGACGACCCGCTCGCCCCGCGGCAGCCAGGTGCCGGCGGCGAGGGTCCACGGGCCGGCGACCTGCACCTTCAGCCGCCCGGTCCAGCCGTCGAAGGCCTCGGCCAGCTCGTCGAGGTCCTCCCGCAGGTATGCGGCGGTGCGGCTCTGGTCGCGGCCTGGCCGGTCGACCAACCGCCACCCCGAGGGCTGGAGGTCCACGGGCATGTCGACGAGCAGACCGAGGCCGCGGCCGACGAGGTCGGCTCCCGGGCCCCGGTCGGGCAGCTCCGGCAGGTAGGGGAGGCCATAGGCGCCGTCCCCCGGGTCGGCGAGCAGGTCCCGGACCACGCGTACCGTCTCTCGGACATCGGTGCCCGGCCAGGAGCCCATGCCGGTCGCGGTCGTCACGCCGCGAGGTTAGCGTCGCGGGTATGCCCGGTCGCGACGCCCCCGTGCTGGCAGCCACGCGCTGGCTGTTCGGGGACCAGCTCGGACCGGCGTTCCTCGACGACCACGACGGCCCCGTGCTCCTCGTCGAGTCGCGACGGGTGTTCAACCGCCGGGTGTTCCACCGCCAGAAGGCGCACCTCGTGCTCAGCGCGATGCGGCACCGCGCGGCCGAGCTCGGGGACCGCTGCCGGTATGCGCGCGTCGACCGGTACCGCGACGCGCTCGCCGAGGTCGGCGGCCGGCTCCAGGTGATCCAGCCGACGTCGCGGGCGGCCGTGGCGTTCGTCCGCGACCTCGCCGGGGAGCGCGACGTCGAGCGGCTGCCGGCCCGCGGCTACGTGACGACCCGCGAGGACTTCACGGCCTGGGCGGAGTCGCGTGGGCGGCGCCGGCTGCTGATGGAGGACTTCTATCGGGACGCCCGGCAGCGCCACGGCGTGCTGATGGACGGCGACCAACCGGTCGGCGGCCGGTGGAACCTCGACGCCGACAACCGGGAGCCGCCACCAAAGGGGCAGCCGACGCTCGGCGTCCCGGAGCCGTGGTGGCCCACCGAGGACGACATCGACGCCGAGGTCAGAGAGGACCTCGACCGGTGGGAGCGCGACGGGGACGTCCGGTTCATGGGGGTGGACGGACCACGGCGGTTCGCCGCCACCCGGGCCGAGGCCCGGACCGCGCTCGAGGACTTCCTGACCCACCGCCTCCCTCAGTTCGGCCCACACGAGGACGCCGTGATGACCGGCGACTCCTGGATGGCCCACTCCCTGCTCTCGGCCCCGATGAACCTCGGGCTCCTCGACCCGCTCGAGGTCGTCGAGGCGGCGGAACACGCATACCGGCGCGGCGACGTGCCGCTCCAGTCGGCGGAGGGGTTCGTCCGCCAGGTCATGGGCTGGCGCGACTACGTATGGCACCTGTACTGGCACCTCGGTGAGGACTACCGCCACGCCAACCGGCTGGGGGCCCGCCGCCATCTGCCCGACTGGTGGCGCGAGCTCGACGGGGACGCCACCGACGCGGCGTGCCTGGCTCACACCCTGAACGAGGTCCGCGACCACGGCTGGGTCCACCACATCCCCCGGTTGATGATCCTCGGCAACTACGCGGCGCAGCGGGGGTGGCGGCCGGACGAGCTCACCGACTGGTACCACCGGGCGTTCGTGGACGGCTACGACTGGGTGATGGTCCCCAACGTGGTGGGCATGTCGCAGCACGCCGACGCGGGCGTCATGGCGACGAAGCCCTATGTCGCCGGGGGCGCGTACATCAACCGGATGACCGACCACTGCGGCCGCTGCCGGTTCGACCCGGCAAAGCGCGTCGGCGACGACGCGTGCCCGTTTACGGCCGGCTACTGGTGGTACCTCGACCGGAACCGAGAGCGGCTCGAGGGCAACCCGCGGATGACCCGCGCGCTGGGCGGCCTGGACCGGCTGCGCGACCTCGACGCCCTCGTGGCGCAGGAGGACCGCCGCGGCTCCACCCCGCCGTGACGGGGCTCAGCGCCGCGTCGCCCACTCCTTGATCAGCCGCGGCCCCGCGATGCACCGCCACGCCTCCTCGACCAGCAGCTCGACGCGGTCCCAGTCGGGTTCGTCGTCGAGCCACATGCCGACCCAGCCGCGCGCGCCCACGTAGGGCGGCCGGAAGAACCGGGCCGGCTCGTCCTCGACGAGGTGCCGCTGCACACCGTCGTCGGCAGCCGCCCAGAACGCGACCCGGTCGTCGTGGTGGCGGTCGGCGAACATCACGAACATCCGCTTGCCCCCGACGAACCAGCACGCCTCACCGTGGCTCGTCCGCTCCTGCGTGCGCGGGAAGCCCATGCAGTAGCTGCGGACGCGGTCGACGAGATGATCGGACCCCCTGCCCTGCGCCACCATCGCCAAACCGTGCCCCTCGCCCTGCCGAGTCCCCACTCCAGAGGCACCTTAGCGTCCAGGGCCGGTCCGCCGGGAGCTTCGGACCGATGGCGTCGAGGGCCAAGTTCAGCCGCTGGCCGCCGCTCGTTCGGCCGCACGGATGGTGGCGCTGCCGACCACCCGCGTTCCCTCGTAGAGCACCACCGACTGACCGGGGGCAACCCCGCGAACCCGCTCGGCCAGGCGGACGTGAACCGCGTCGCCCTCGGACCACGCCGTGGCCGCATACTCCTCGCCGTGGGCCCGGAGCTGGGCGCCCACCCCGATGACCCCCTCGGGTGGCGGACCGCACCACCGCGCGTGGTCCCCGACGAGGGCGTCGACGCCGAGCAGGTCGCCCGTACCGATGACGACGGTGTTGCTGGCGGCCTTGACGTCGACGACGTAGCGCGCCTCGCCGTCGAGGCTCCCCCGGTCGAGGCCCAGTCGGCGTCGCTGACCCACCGTGAACCCGTATGCGCCGGAGTGGGATCCGACAACCGTCCCCTCCGTGTCGACGAGGTCGCCAGGCTGCGCCCCGAGGGAGCGGGTGAGGAACGCGCGGGTGTCCCCGTCCGGGATGAAGCAGATGTCGTGGCTGTCGGGCTTGCTCGCGACGTAGAAGCCGCGCTCTCGGGCCTCGTCGCGGATCTGCGGCTTCGTCGTGTCGCCGAGGGGGAAGAACGAGTGCGCGAGCTGCGCCTCGTCGAGCACGCCCAGGACGTAGGACTGGTCCTTCCGGGAATCCACGGCGCGGTGCAGCTCCCGCCGACCGTCCGCCCGCTCGACGACCTGGGCGTAGTGCCCGGTCGCCACCGCGTCGAACCCGAGCGCGAGCGCCTTGTCCAGCAGAGCCGCGAACTTGATCCGCTCGTTGCACCGGACGCACGGGTTGGGGGTGCGCCCAGCGGCGTACTCCGCGAGGAAGTCATCGACGACGTCTTCTCGGAACCGAGCGGCTAGATCCCAGACGTAGAAAGGGATTCCGAGCACATCGGCGACCCGGCGCGCGTCGCCGGCGTCCTCGATGGTGCAGCAGCCGCGGGCGCTCTCGCGCAGCGTGGCGGCGTTCTGGCTGAGGGCGAGGTGCACGCCGACGACGTCGTGGCCGGCGTCGACCATCCGGGCCGCGGCGACGGCGGAGTCGACCCCGCCGCTCATCGCGGCGACGACCTTCATCGCGCTCTCACCAGCTCCGGCCGGACGCACGGCGGGCGCGCTCGACCGCGGCGGGCAGGGCCGCCAGCACGGCGTCGACGTCGTCCACCGTGGAGGTGTGGCCGAGCGTGAGCCGCAGCGCCCCGCGAGCCTGCTCCTCCGGAATGCCCATGGCGAGGAGCACGTGGCTGGGCTGAGGCACGCCGGCCTGGCACGCCGACCCGGTCGAGCACTCGATGCCGGCGGCGTCCAGCAGGTAGAGCAGCGAGTCGCCGTCGCAGCCGGGGACCAGGAGGTGCACGTTGTTCGGCAGCCGGTCGGTGACGTCGCCCGGTGCCCACGGCCCGCCGACGGCGATGTCGAGCCCGAGGCCGAGCGCGCCCTCGACGAGACGGTCGCGCAGGCCGGTCAGCCGCGCGGACTCCGCGGCGAGCTCACGGACCGACTCCTCGACCGCGACGGCGAACCCGCGGATGGCCGGCACGTCGAGGGTGCCGCTGCGGACCTGTCGCTCCTGACCACCGCCGTGGGACAACGGCACGAGCTGGTGCTGCCGCTTCACGACGAGCGCGCCGACCCCGACCGGGCCGCCGAGCTTGTGCGCAGTGAGGGAGGCGAGATCGACGTCGCTGGAGGCGATGTCGACCGGGAGGTGGCCGATCGCCTGAACCGCGTCGCTGTGGACGGGCACCCCGACCTCGTGGGCCACGGCGACGATGCCCGGGATGTCCTGGACGGTGCCGACCTCGTTGTTGGCCCACATCACCGAGACGACCGCCGCCGACTCCGGGTCCTCGGCCAGCGCCGCCCGGACGACGTCGGGGGTGATGCGCCCCGCGGAGTCGGACTCGAGCCACGTCACCTTGGCGCCCTCGTGCGCGGCGAGGAAGTCGACGCAGTCGAGGACGGCGTGGTGCTCGACGGAGCTGACCAGCAGCCGCGTCCGGCGGGGGTCGGCGTCACGGCGAGCCGCGTACGTCCCCTGAACGGCGAGGTTGTCGGACTCGGTTCCGCCGGAGGTGAAGACGACCTCGGACGGGCGGCAGCCGATGGCCCCCGCGATGGTCTCGCGGGACTCCTCCACGACGCGGCGGGCGAGCCGTCCCGAGGTGTGCAGCGACGAGGCGTTGCCGGTGCGGGCGAGCTGCTCGGTCATCGCCTCGATGGCCGCGCGACGCATCGGCGTCGTCGCGGCGTGGTCGAGGTACCGGCGCACCCGGCGAGTTTACGTCCGCCACCGTCGTGGGTATGCCGCCGCCCGCCCTTCGTGGGGTGGCTGTCGGGGTCCCCGCGAAGTATCGGAGCGGAGCGGAGAACTTCGTGGGGTGGCTAGGGCCGGGGGTCGCCCTCGATGATCGCCATGTCGTGCACGTCGTACCACTCGCCCTCGTGCCGGACCGCCTCCCGGCGCACCCCCTCCAAGACGAAGCCCACCTTCGCGTAGACCGCCAGCGCCGGCGCGTTGAAGGAGTTCACCTCGAGCGCCAGGCGGTGCAGCGCCAGCGGCCCGAAAGCGAAGTCGCGGACCAGCCGGGTCGCCTCGGTGCCGAAGCCCTGACCGAACACCTCCGGGCCGACCAGCGCGATGCGGTAGCTCATCGACGACGCGTCCTCGTCGAGGTCCATGAGGACCGCCTCGCCGATGACCGTGCCGTCGGCCCGGCGCACGATGGCCCAGTCGGCGCGGTCCTGGCGGGCCCGGGCACGCGCCAGCCCGACCCGCGCCTGCTCGCGGGTGAGCGTCACGAACGGGTCGTCCTCGCCGCCGGAGTAGAGCGGCCACAGCCCGTCGAGGTGTTCCGGACCGGCGGGCTGGAGACGGACGAGCTGGCCCTCCAGCACCGGCTGGTGACCCAGCATCCACACGTCGACCACCGCAGCAGCCAACCAACTACGGCGACCGTGGGCAAGGTCGCACGCCGTGACAAGGCATACCGTGTTCTCGTGGTTGCCGACGCCCAGAAGCCCGACCAGCCCACCGAACCCGACTATCTGCGAGCCAACCGGGCCAACTGGGACGACCGGGCGGCGATCCACGCAGCCTCACCGGACTACGAGGTCCGGTCGTTCCTCGACAACCCGACGCACCTGTCGGGCGTGGTGCGGTTCGACCTGCCCCGGATCGGCGACGTCACCGGCCTCGACGGGGTGCACCTGCAGTGCCACATCGGCACCGACACCCTGTCGCTGGCCCGGCTCGGCGCCCGGATGACCGGCCTGGACCTGTCGCCGCACTCGATCGAGGAGGCTCGCCGGCTGGCCGCCGCCGCCGGGCCGGACGTGGACTACGTCGTCTCGGACGTCTACGCCGCCCCGGACGCGCTCGGCGGGCGGACCTTCGACCTGGCCTACGTCAGCCTCGGCGCCATCTCCTGGCTGCCCTCGGTCGACCGCTGGGCGCAGGTCGTGGCCGCCGTACTGCGGCCGGGTGGGCGGCTGTTCATCCGGGACACCCATCCGATGCTCGACACCCTGGAGCCGGATCCGGTGACCGGGAAACCGGTGCCGTCCTTCCCGTACTTCGAGCACGCCGACCCCGTGGTGTGGGACGACGACGTCACCTACGTCGAGGCGGCCGCGAACTCGGCGCACCGGATCACGCATACCGAGACGCACACGTGGAGCCACGGGATCGGTGAGACGGTGACCGCGGTGATGCGCCACGGGCTGGTCCTGACGATGCTCGAGGAGCACGACAGCGTCCCGTTCTGCCCCTTCCCGGGGTTGATGACCCGTGACGACATCGGCGAGTACCGGATGACCGAGCACCCCGAGCGGATCGCGATGAGCTTCACCCTCGGCGCCGTCAAGCCGACCTGACATCGGCGCGGCAGAAAGTGGCATCTGCGCCACGAACTGCGGCGAATCAGCCCCCGGAGGCCGCAGTTCGTGGCGTATTCGCCACGAACCTGCGGGCGGGTCAGCCCTTCTTGGCCTCCACCGCGGCCGTGGCCTGCGGCAGGACCGCGAACAGGTCACCGACGACGCCGAAGTCGACGAGCTCGAAGATCGGCGCCTCCTCGTCCTTGTTGACCGCGACGATGGTCTTGGAGGTCTGCATGCCGGCGCGGTGCTGGATCGCCCCGGAGATCCCGCACGCGACGTAGAGCTGCGGCGACACCTGCTTGCCGGTCTGGCCGACCTGCGAGGAGTGGGGGTACCACCCGGCGTCCACGGCCGCGCGTGAGGCGCCGACCGCCGCGCCCAGCGCGTCGGCCAGCCCTTCGACCGGCGCGAAGTCGCCCGACGTGCCACGACCACCGGAGACGACGATGGCCGCCTCGGTCAGCTCCGGCCGCCCGGTCTTCTCGCGCGGCGCGGTCGCCGTAATGCGGGCGGACTTGGCCGCATCGGACGCCGTGAACTCCACGACCTCCTCGACCGGCTGGGTCTCGGCCTGCTCCGGCGTCGCCGAGTTGGGCTTCACCGTGACGATCGGCGTGCCCTGAGTGACCGTCGCCGTCACGGTGTAGGACCCGGCGAACACCGACTGGGTCGTCTGCACGCCACCGGCGCCGCCGGCCTGCACGTCCACGGCGTCGGTGATGAGGCCGGAGCCGGTCTTCACAGCGAGCCGTGCGGCGACCTCCTTGCCCTCCGTCGAGGAGGCGATGAGCACCGCCGCGGGGGACGTCCGCTCGACCAGCTGCGCGAGCAGCTCGGCCTGCGGGACGACGAGGTACTCCGTGAGATCAGGCGAGGTCGCCCGATATGCCTTCTGCGCGCCGTATGCGGCGAGCGTCGCCTTGGCCTCCTCGTAGCCGTCACCGACGAACACGGCGGACGGCTCACCGAGGCGGCGGGCGATGGTCAGCAGCTCGGACGTGGTCTTCCGGACCTGGCCGCCGGCGTGGTCGACGAGGACGAGAACTTCAGCCATGGGGTAGTGAATCTCCTTGCCAGCGAACGAAACGGGGTCAGACGAACTTGCGCTCGGTGAGGAACGCGGCGAGCTTCTCGCCGCCGTCACCCTCGTCGGCGACGATCTGGCCCTTGGAGCGCGGCGGGCGGGCCGCATACGACTCGACCTTGGTCCACGCGGCGTCGAGCCCGACCTCGTTCGGCTCGATGCCGAGGTCGGCGAGCGACCAGGTGTCGACCGGCTTCTTCTTCGCGGCCATGATCCCCTTGAACGAGGGGTAGCGCGGGCGTGTTGATCTGGTCGGTCACCGAGACCAGCGCGGGCAGCGTCGCCTCGATGGTCTGCGAGGCGGCGTCGTTGTCGCGACGCACGGTCACCGTGCCGTCGCCGACGGTCAGCTCGGACGCGAACGTCACCGCGGGCAGTCCCAGCCGCTCCGCGAGCATCGTGGGGACGACGCCCATTGTCCCGTCGGTCGAGGCCATCCCGGTCATCACCAGGTCCGGTGCCGGGTCCAGCTTCTGGATCGCCTTGGCGAGGATCGTCGAGGTGCCGAGCGCGTCGGTGCCGTGGATCTGCGGGTCGACGACGTGGACCGCCCGGTGGGCGCCCATCTGCAACGCCTTTTTCAGCGCGTCCGCGGCCTGATCCGGGCCGACGGTCAGGACGGTCACCTCACCCTCGCCGGCCTCGGTGAGCAGGAGCGCCTCCTCGATCGGGTACTCGTCCAGCTCGGACAGCAGCCCGTCGACGCCCACCCGGTCGGTGGTGTTGTCGCTTTCGACGAACGTCCGGTCCGCCTGGGCGTCCGGGACGTACTTGACACAGACGACGATGTTCATGCGTCCTCTTCGTTGACGGGGCTGCTGCCGAGGGTGGTGGCCGCGGTCCATCTTCGCAGCCGCCCACCACGAGCCCCAACCGCGGGCCGCGTGATGCCCGACACGCCTCGCATCACGCCGAAGCCGGGCCCACCTCGTGAGGAGGTGGCCCGGCCAACGGGTCAACGGCTACTTGATGGTGTAGCTGTACGGAAGCGTCGCGATGACGTCGCCGGTGGTGTTGAAGGAGTTCGCCACGCCGGTCGGCGTCGTGACGATGTTGAGCATGCCGGAGACCGCGCTGCCTGACGCACCCGTCGGTGTGATCGTCAGGTTGATCGCCGCGGACTGCCCGGGGCCGATGACCACTGGGGTGCCACTCGACTGGGTCGGGTCGACGGACGGCAGGTACGGGTCACCCGTCTCGCTCTTCAGCGCCGAGTCGAAGGGCGCCGTGTTCGCGTTGGCCACCAGAGTGGATGACCCCTTGGGCGCGCCGCCGTCTCCGAACGGCCCGATCTCCTGAACGTAGGTGCCCCAGTAGCCTTGGCCGACGTAGCCCGGCGCCTTCTCCCGAACGGTCGCCGTGGAGAGGGTGGAGCCGGCCTTGGCCGACGTCAGGTCGCCGAACAGGTCGATCCCTCCGCCGGGCGAGTTCAGCTCGACCTGAGCCGGGACCGTGGACGCCGCCGTCAGCGCGACGGACCTCGTGTCCGGAGGCACGAGGAAGTTCGGGATCGACGACAGCTCGTCGACACTGAGCGGCAGGGCCACCGTCGACCCGGCGAACTGAGGCGCCAGCTGCACGCGCTGGCTACCCGACAACCGGGCGTCGGTCTGCACCGCAATCGCGGCCGGGCCCGGGTTGGTCACCGTCACCGTGGCGTTGACCGCCTTGCCGGCCTTGAGGTCCTTCCCGGTGGGCACCCCGTCACTGGACACCTTGACCTGGTTGAAGGCCACCGCGCCGGTGAAGTTCTGCTCGAAGGTTGTGCCGGTGACCGGGTTGAGGACGACGACGACGTATCGCCACCGGCCCGGCAGCGGGTTGGCGACGGTGTTCTCCATCGCCGCCGTCGGCTTGCCGCTCTTGGGGTTGATGTTGCCCTCGATGGACGGGGTCTCCCCGCGCGGGTCGACGAGGATGCCCTCGAGGGTGTCGCCCGCCGATCCCGCCAGCTTCACCGACACGTCGAGGTTCTGCTGTCCGTCGGGGACGTCGAACGAGTAGGAGAACGTCTGGGCCGGAGCGCCACCCCGCGCGTTACCGCCGGTGATGGTGCCGGCGAAGGTGCCCGCGGTCGTGGCCGACGTCGGGATCACGGCCCGGACCACGACCGGCACCGACGTCTGGTGCCCGGACGACGTCCCGAGGCCCACGGTGTATGACGTATCGCCGCCGACGCCCGGAACCGGCACCGATACCGAGACGCGCTTGCTGTCACCGGGGCCGATGGTCAGCGGACCGGACACCGAGCCGACGGGCAGGGCGCGCTGGGGGTCGGTGTTCAGGGTGACGTTGCCGGTGAAGCCGGAGGTCTGTGGCGTGTAGAGGACCGCCGTCCAGGTACCCGCGGCCGGCTGGCGAACCAGCATGTCACCGTAGTTCGCCGGCAGGGGGCCGCCCTGGGGGCGCGAGTTGGCCTCGTAGGTCCCGTCCGGTGCGAACAGCGAGAGCCGCACGACCGGGCCGGCCTGTGTCGGAGCGGCTCCTGAGGTCCACCGCAGCCGAGCATTCAGGACGTCCGTCCCCGGCGGCACCGAGAACGTCACCTTCTGGTAGACCCACGGTGCTCCCGATGTCGGGTACGGCGTGGTCTGGGTGCTCTTCGCGTCGATGGCGACGGTCTTGGTGGTGGCCCCGAGCGAGGCATACCGACGGGTGGACGGCACCACGGTGAGCGGCGCGCTACCGACGTTGGTGACCTTCACCGAACCGGTGGCGGTCGTTCCGGGGGCGCCCTCGAGGGTGAGCTGGTCGGTCGACAGCGCGATCTGCGAGGTGACCCCCGCGGACGGACCGGTGGACCCGGACCACTGCTCGGCCGCCTCCACGGCCGCTCGTGCGTCCAGCCGCCCGGTGCCCTGGTCGACGCCGGCGAAGCCGAGGTCCTTGGTGGTGCTGGTGATGATCTGCTTGACCACGGCCGGCGTTGGTGACGTGCCGCCGTGCGTCTTCCGGTATGCCTGGATCACCAAAGCGGCGACGCCGGCGGTGAAGGGCGCCGACTGGCTCGTCCCGCCGAAGGCCTGGATGTTTGCGTAGCCGCCCCGGTAGGAGGTGCAGGCGGTGAACCGGCCGGAGTCGTCGCAAACCGCCCAGTCGGCCTCGCCCGGTGCCGAGATGTCGATAGTCCGGCCGTTCTGCGTAATGCCCGCCGAGGACAGGGACGAGATGTTGTCGTCCTGCCACCGGCCGTTGCCGAAAGCGGTCGCGAGGGCGTAGCCGGTCTGCTCGTAGAGGCGGGAGTCCGTTGTCGCGCCGGCGGAGATGACCTGCGGGTCGGTCGACGGATTGCCGATCGTGCTCGTCGTACCGGCATCGCCGGTCGAAACGGTCACGGTCACACCGGCCTTGACCGCCTGCTCGTCGAACAGCTGGATCGTGTTGCGAGCGCCGCTGTCGGGATAGATGTTGGCGCCGAACGACTCGTTCAGTACGTCGACGTGGGCCGACGTCACGGCGTAGTCGATGGCCTGGAGGATCGCGGAGTTCGGCAGCAGCTCGCTGCCGGCCTTCAGCGCGACGATGTCCGCGCCGGGAGCTACGCCGACGATCTTGATGTAGCAGTGCCCCCCGGGGTAGGTGACGACACCGGGGTTCGCAAAGTCGGCGACGTCGTAGACGACGTTGCCCTGGGCCGACACGGACGACGCGTCTCCGAAGGCCTCGGCGCCGCCGGTGGGAGCGTTGGGACCGTCGCCGTAGAAGTCCTGGTAGTCGACGATCGACGAGGTGCCGTTCGCGCGCTTGAAACCCGCGTTGGCCGGGTTGATGCCGTCGGCGATGAAGGCGACCTTGACGCCGGACCCGTCGATGCCGAGGGCCGCCGCGGTCTTGGCGTTCGGGTCGTCGGAGCGGGCGTTGATGGTGCCTAGCGCCTCGGGCTCCAGCAGCGGCTTCGCGGGGTCGGTCGAACAGGCGGCCGGGTTCACCGGCGCGGCGCCGGCCGCGGCGGCATTGGCAGCAGCGGCGGCCTTGGCCACCGTCGGAGGCGTCACCGGGACGTCCCGGTCGAGGGTGACGCTGGCGACGGCGGGATCGCTGGCCAGAGCGTCCGCCTGAGCCGACGTCACCGTGGCCGAGAAGGCGTTGCCCACGCTGAAATGCTTGAGGTTGCTGGGCGCCGGCCCGGCGAGCCGTCCGAGGACGGCGTTCTGGTCGGACTTCGTGGCGTTGGCGCGTTGGCCTTGATGCGCTCGATCCGGTGGCGTGCCCGGCAGCTGGTCGGCCAGGGTCACGATCACCCGCTCTGTGCCCGAGGCGCTGGGTTGGGGGGCGGCGACGGCGGTCCCTCCGCTTCCCAGCGCCGTGCCCACCAGTGCGAGCGACGACAGTCCGACGAGAAGCGGCAACCGAACGCGCATAGTTCTCCATCCCAAGTCTTGGGGCGCCGCGGTAGCGGCAAGGCCCGTGCCGCACAGGACCTGCTCAGGTCTTGGACAGCACGGTGGAAAGTACCTCCGTTAACACCCGATTCGCGTTTCTGGCCGTCAGTCAGGGGAAACTCACAGGTACACAGCAGGAAGCTCCCAGGGCGTCAGACGCCGTGAAGTCTCCTGCGCAAGTCGGTGTATGCGGCGCGCACCTCGGCGGCCCAGCCGCCATCGCGTGGCCGGCACCTCCTCGGTCGCCACGCTCCATCCCGGAGCCTCCACGGCGTCCCCCTCTCGGTCGTGAGCGAGCACCCAGGCCGCCTGCCGCGCCGCGCCGAGGGCCACGTATTCTCCGGTGAAGGGGACAAAGGCCGGGACCTCGAAGATCTGGCTCGCGACCGCCTGGACCGCAGCCGAGCGCGCCGCACCCCCGATGAGCAGGACCCGCCGCACCGGGACACCGTTGGCGCGCAGTGCGTCCAGCCCGTCGGCCAGCCCGCACAGCATCCCCTCCACCGCCGCCCGGGCCACGTTGGCCGGCGTGAGGTTGGCGCGGGTCAACCCGCCCAGAGTTCCGGTCGCACCGGGCAGGTCCGGGGTGCGCTCGCCGTCGAGGTAGGGCAGGAGGGTAAGCCCACCCGCTCCCGGGGCGGCGGACAGGGCCAGCTGGTCCAGGCCCAGGTGGTCGGTGCCGAGCATGGTGGCGGCCGACGTCAGGACGCGGGCGGCGTTGAGCGTGCACACCAGCGGCAGGAAGCGGCCGGTGGCGTCAGCGAAGCCTGCGACGAACCCGCTGGGGTCCGACGTCGGCGCCTCCGCCACTCCGAACACCGTGCCGCTGGTCCCCAGCGAGACCACGATGTCCCCCGGGCCCAGGCCCAACCCGAGGGCGGCGCCCATGTTGTCGCCGGTCCCCGGGCCGACGAGCATCCCGTCGACCGTGACTCCCGCCGGGTCGTGAGGTCCCAGCACCTCCGGCCGGCCGACATCCCGGCCGAACGCCCGGGTGACCAGGTCGGTCCGGTAGGAGCCGCTCGACGGCGACCAGTACCCGGTCCCGGACGCGTCCCCGCGGTCGGTGACCAGGGGCACCCCGACGGCCGTCCCGGAGCCGATGATCTGGGCCGTCAGCCAGTCGTGCGGCAGGACGACGTCGTGCGTCCGTTCCGGCGAGCTCCGGCTCGTGCTCCGCGAACCAGCGCAGCTTCGCCACGGTGATGCTGGCCAGCGGGACCGTGCCCACGGCGTCGGCCCAGGCCTGCGGTCCACCCAGCTCGCCGACGAGCTCCGAGGCGGCGCGGGCCGAACGAGTGTCGTTCCACAGCAACGCCTTTCGCACGACGTTGCGGTCCTCGTCGAGCGCCACCATGCCGTGCTGCTGACCCGCGACGGCGATGGCGCGCACGTCCTCGAGGAGTCCCGCGGACGTCGCCTCCTCGTAGGCGGCCCACCAGGCGGCCGGGTCGACCTCGGTGCCCTCGGGATGCAGCCGCGCGCCCTTCCCGGACGACCGCGCCGGTGGACGCGTCACAGACGACGACCTTGGTGGACTGGGTCGACGAGTCGACTCCTGCGACGAGCACTCGGTCACTCATGGACCGAGTCTGCCCTGCCCGCCAGTCGTTCGAGGGTGGCCCGCGCACCCACCTGGTGCAACGAGTCCAGCCAGCGGGTGTAGGTCTGCGCGAACCGCTCGTCCGCGGCCAGGTCGCCGAACAGCTGCTCGTCCCGGACGAACGCCAACGGCTCCTCTCGTTGCCGGGCCGCGGCGGCCATGACGCGGTCCTTGAGCTGGTCGACGACCTCGATCGGCTCGCCCTGCTCGTCGACGCCCTCGGCGTAGCGGGCCCACGAGGCGACGACCAGCGCCGAGCGGTCGATCTCGCCGCCCTTGTCGAGGTTCGTCCGGATCACCGGTACCAGCCACTTCGGGATGCGGTCGCTGCTCTCGGCGCACAGCCGGGCGAGAGTGTCGCGCACCTCGGGGTTGGCGAACCGCTCGATGAGCTGGTGCTTGTATGCGGTGAGGTCGACCCCCGGGACGTCGTGCAGGGTGGGGGTCGCCTCCCGGTCCATGTAGGCGAGGAGGAAGTCGACGAAGAGCGGGTCCTGGCATACCTCGTGGGCGTAGCGGTAACCGCTGAGGAACCCGAGGTAGCAGAGGGCCTGGTGGCTCGCGTTGAGCAGCCGCAGCTTCATCAGCTCGTAGGGCTCCACGTCCGGAACCAGCTGCACGCCGACCTCCTCGAACGCGGGCCGTCCCTCCGCGCCGCCCTCGAACGCGTCCTCGAGCGCCCACTGGGTGAACGGCTCGCAGACCACGGGCCAGGCGTCCTCGACCCCGAACTCGTCGCGCAGCGCCGCGATGTCCTCCGGCGTCGTCACCGGCGTGATCCGGTCGACCATCGAGTTGGGGAACCGCACCGACGACTCGATCCACGAGGCGAGGTCCGGGTCCTTCAGCCGCGCGAACGCGACGATCATCTTCTTGGCGACGTCGCCGTTGCCCGGGATGTTGTCGCAGGACATCACCGTGAACGGCGGCGTGCCGTCCTCGCGGCGCAGCCGCAGCGCCTCGACGATGAACCCGAACGGGGTGGTCGGCGTCGCGCCGGGGGCGAGGTCCGGCTGGATGAGCGGGTGCTCGGCGTCGAACTCCCCGGTCGACGGGTGGAAGAGGTAGCCCCCCTCGGTGATGGTCAACGAGACGATGCGGGTGCTCGCCGCCCTCATCGCGGCGAGCACCGCACCCGGGTCGTCCGCGGCATGGAGGAACCGCGTCAGGGACCCGATCACCCGCGGCTCACGTCGGCCGTCGGGATACTTGACCACCAGCGTGTACAACCCGTCCTGACCGTTCAGGGCGTCGCGCATCCGGGTGTCCTGCGGCATCGTCCCCACGCCGACGATCCCGAAGTCCAGCGCCTGGCCCGTGTTCATCAGGGCGTCGACGTACATCGCCTGGTGCGCCCGGTGGAACCCCCCGACCCCGAAGTGGACGATCCCCTCGGTGACGCTCGACCGGTCGTATGCCGGCCGGGCCACCCCCTCGGGCAGCGCGTCGAGGGCACGCTCGCTGAGCTGCATACCGGAACTCCTTCGATCGTCTCCGACGGGTCAGCGAACCTCAGCGACCCGCACTCACTTGACCGCGCCCATCGACAGGCCCTGCACCAGCTTGTCCTGGGCGGCGAACCCGGCGATGAGCACCGGGAGGGACACCACCAGCGACGCGGCACAGACCTTGGCGAGGAAGAGGCCCTGGCTGGTGACGAAGCCGGTGAGGAAGACCGGTGAGGTCTGGGCGACGGTCGCGGTGAGGACGCGGGCGAAGAGCAGCTCGTTCCAGCTGAAGATGAAGCAGATCAGCGCAGCGGCGGCGATGCCCGGGCTGACCACGGGCGCCACGATCTTGCGCAGCGTCATGATCAGGCCGGCACCGTCGATCTGTGCGGCTTCCAGCATCTCGATGGGGACCTCGGCGAGGAACGAGCGCAGCATCCACACCGCGATCGGCAGGTTCATCACCGTGTAGAAGAGCACCAGGAGGTTGATGTTGTCGAGCAGGTTGACCTGCTGGGCGAACAGGTAGATCGGCAGCAGGCCGGCCACGATCGGCAGGAACTTGGTGGACAGGAAGAAGAACAACACGTCGGTCCACTTGCGAACCGGCTTGATCGACAACGCGTAGGCGGCCGGGAAGGCCAAGAGGATGACGAGGATCGTCGACATGATGCTGGCGGTCGCCGAGTTGATCAGGGGCGGGAGCGGGCCGGCGTCGAAGAAGCTCTGGTAGCCCTCGAGGCTGAGCGGGGCGAAGAACGACGGCGGGTTGGTGGCGGCGTCGACCTCCTTGTGGAAGGAGGTGAGCACCATCCACAGGAACGGGAAGAAGAAGATCAGGCCGAGGACCCACGCCGCCAGGCCGAACCAGAGGCCGCCCGAGCGCCGGCGTGGCCGGGTGGCCGTCCGACCGGCCGTGCCGGCGAGGGTTCCGCTGGTCGTCGCGGCGGCGTTGGCGCTCATCGGGGTCCTCGCGAAGTATCGCAGCAGGGTCCCACGCTCTGCGTGGGCAGAATGAGCGAAGAACTTCGTGGGGTGATGGTCATCGGCCCTCCTCCTTGAACAGGCTGAACACCGTTCGCAGGGCGATCGTCGCGACGATGATGGTGAGGATCACGACGATGACCCCGGCGGCGGACGCCAGGCCGTAGTCGTGGGCCGTGTAGAAGGTCTGGTAGATGTAATAGGGCAGGTTGGCCGTGCCGAGGCCACCGGACGTGATCGTGAAGACGTGGTCGAAGTTCTGGATCACGTAGATCGTGCCCAGCAGGCCGGCCAGCTCGATGTAGGGCCGCAGGTGCGGCAGCGTCATGTTGGTGAAGATCTGCCACGCGTTGGCGCCGTCGATCCGAGCCGCCTCGACGACGTCGAGCGGCCGGGACTGCAGCCCGGCGAGAAGGATCAGCATCATGAACGGCGTCCACTGCCAGACGATTGCGAACATCACCGACAGCAGCGGGAACTTGCCGATCCAGTCCACCTGTGGGGCGGAGTCGCCGAGGACGAGCTTGAGGAGGCCGTTGAACAGGCCGTACTCCGGGTTGTAGAGCGCGTGCTTCCAGAGCAGGGCGGCGGCGACGGGCACCACGAGGAACGGGGTGATCATCATGGTGCGGACCACGCTGCGGCCGATGAACTTGCGGTCGAGCAACAACGCGGCCACCAGGCCGAGCAACAGCGCGATCGCGACGACACCGAGGGTCAGCACGACACTGACGAAGATGGCGTGCCGGGCGTCCGGGTCGGACAGCACGGTCTTGAAGTTGTCGATCCCGGTGAAGCCGATCTGGTCCGGGTAGTAAGCGTTCCAGCGCATGAACGAGATGACGATCGTCACGAGGAACGGCAGCTGGGTGACGATGACGACGAGGACGAGGGCCGGCAGCAGCGGCGCCCGCCGCGCCCAGTCTCCTGAGCGCTGCAGGGCCGAGCGGCCGGCCGCACCGGGCGCCGTGGTGGGCGCCGGTGCGGTCGTGGTTGCTGACATGTCTACCTCAGGTCACTTCTTGTACTTGTCGCCGACGGTTTGCGCCAGGGTCTGACCCTGGTCCAGCGCGGAGTCGACACTGCCTTGGCCGGCGATCGCCGAGCTCACGTACTGGCTGACCTTCGTGCCCAGGTCAGGGAACTCGGGGATGTCGACGAACTGGATGCCGGGCGCCGGACGGGGCTGCACACCCGGGTTGTCGGGGTCGACCGAGCTGATGGCGTCCTTGGTCGGCGCGGCGAAGGCGCCGGCCTCCTTGAGGTAGTCCGCGTTGGCGTAGGTCGAGGCGCGCTTGCCGGCCGGCACCTTGGACCAGCCGAGCTGCTTGCCGACCAGCTCCTCGTACTCCTTGCTGGACGCCCAGGAGATGAACTTCCAGGCGGAGTCCTTCTTCTGGCTCTTCTGCTCCGCCGCCCACGCCCAGGTGTAAAGCCACCCCGACGGCTTCGTTTTGTTGACCGGTGCCGGCGCGTAGCCGATCTTGCCCTTGACCGGGGAGTCGGACGCTTCCAGAGAGCCGGCGGCGGACGTCGCGTCGTACCACATTGCCGTCTTGCCCTGCGTCATGTTGTTGAGGCACTCGGTGAACCCGGCCTGCGAGGCGCCGGCCTCACCGTGCTGGCGCACCAGGTTGACGTAGAAGTTCGTCGCCTCCTTGAACTCGGGCGCGTTGACCTTCGCGGTCCAGTCCTTCTCGAACCAGGTGCCACCGAAGGTGTTGACGACGGTCGTGAGGGGCGCGAACAGCTGGCCCCAGCCGGGGAGGCCGCGCAGGCAGATGCCGCGGGTGCCGCTCGGGTCGTCGACCTTGGCGGCGGCGTCGGCGACCTCCTGCCACGTCGGGTTCGCCGAGATCGTGATGCCCTTGGCCTGCAACAGATCCTTGCGGTACATGAGGAACGACGACTCGCCGTAGAACGGCTCGCCGTAGATCTTGTTGTCGACGGAGAGCGCCTTGGTCATCGGCGGCAGGATGTCGGCCTGGTTGAACGCGGTGTCGCTCTGCGTATACGACGTCAGGTCGGCGACCCACTTGTTCTTCGCGTAGATCGGGATCTCGAAGTTCGACAACGTTGCCACGTCGTACTGGCCGGCCTGGCTCGAGAACTCCTGGCTGGTCTTGTCGCGCAGGTCGTTCTCCGGAAGAACGGTGTAGTTGACCTTGATCCCGGTCGACTTGGTGAAGTTGTCGGCCGTCAGCTTCTGCAGGTCGACCATCTGCGGGTTGTTCACCATCAGGACGTTGATGCTGTTGGCGTCTCCGCCGCCGCCCCCGGCTCCCACCGCCGCCCCCTGCACCCGAACACGCGGCCAGGCCGGTGGACAGCGCCAGCGCTCCCAGAACGACCGGAGCGATCTTCATCCGCGACATGCCTTCTCCTCGTTGAGTTTCCGTGCGGCGGCCCGTCTCGGCCACGGCGATGCTCAAATGAGCGGGGTTCTGCTCGTATGCTTGTCCGGAGTCAACCGCCCCGGCCGGGCGGTGTCAAGGGTCGTTACGCAATCGCCACTCCTCCACGCGCCCCGCGTCGTAGATTTCGGCCGGGGCCTGGCCGAGCACGCACCGAAGGGAGCCGGCATGGACGAGACCGAGCTGACGGCCGGTCCGGCGCAGCTCGTCCTGACCGCGACGGTGGCGCGGCGCTACTACGTCGACGGGCGCTCCAAGGTGGAGATCGCCGACGAGCTGGAGATCAGCCGCTTCAAGGTGGCTCGGCTGCTCGACCAGGCCTTGGCCACCGGGCTGGTCCGGATCGAGATCGGGCACCCCGGCAGCATCGACACCGACCTGTCCGGCCGGCTGCGCGAGCAGCTGGGCCTGCGCACCGCGATCGTCGTCGGGACGCAGGAGGCCGACCCTGCGGCGCTACGGACCCTCCTCGCCCGGGCGGCCGGCGAGCTGCTGACGGAGACGGTAAGCCGGCAGGACGTCCTGGGGTTCGCCTGGGCCCGCGCGGTGGCGAGCACGGTGCCGGTGCTCGCCGGCATGGCTGCCGCTCCCCTGGTTCAGCTGACCGGGTCGCTGCTGCGCGAGGACCTCTCCGTGACCTCCACGGAGATCGTCCGCGACATCGCGCGGCTCACCGGCGGCCGGGTGACCTACTTCTACGCGCCGTTCCTGCTGCCGGACGAGGAGACGGCGGCGACGCTGCGCCGGCAGCCGGAGATCGCCCGCGCCATCGCGCAGTTCGGCTCGGTGACCAAGGCCGTCGTGGGTCTGGGCGCCTGGGCGCCCGGCCAGAGCACGATCTTCGACGCGATGAGCACGGCCGACCGCCGGGCTCTGACCAAGGCCGGCGCCGTCGCCGACGTCTCCGGTGTGTTCCTCGACGCGACGGGGACCGTCGTCGGCCGCGAGCAGACGGCCCGGATGATCTGCATGAACGCCGAGCAGCTGGCCGAGGTCGGCGACGTCCTGGCGATCCCCTACGGCGTCTCCAAGGCGCCGGCCGTCCTGGCCGCGGTCCGTAGCGGTCTGGTGACCAGCCTGGTCACCCACGACGCGATGGCCCGCACGCTCCTCGGCGGAGCGAGCTCCGCCGGATGGCGCCGCAGCGCCGTCTAGGGCCGTTTAGGGCTGGTCAGGGTCGAAGCGGTCAGGCGCCCTCGAAGGTCGCCTTGCCCGGACCGTGCTCGACGAACGACGTCATTCCCGTCGTCCGGTCCTTCGTCGCGAAAAGGCCGGCGAACAGCATCCGCTCGATCTCCAGGCCCGTGTCGAGGTCGGCCTCGAGGCCCCGGTCGATCGCCTCCTTGGCGGCCCGCAACGCGTACGCCGGTCCGCCGACGAACGTGCGCATCCAGGCCAGCGCCGTCGCATACACCTCGTCGGCCGAAACCACCTTGTCCACCAAGCCGATCCGCAGCGCCTCGTCGGCCGCCACGAACCGTCCCGAGAAGATGATGTCCTTCGCCGTGGCCGGGCCGACCAAGCGGGCCAGCCGCTGGGTACCGCCCGCTCCGGGGATGACGCCGAGCAGGATCTCCGGCTGCCCGAGCTTGGCGTTGTCACCCGCGACCCGGAAGTCGCAGGCGAGCGCGAGCTCGCAGCCGCCGCCCAACGCATACCCCGTCACCGCGGCGACGGTCGGCTTGCGGATCTGCGCGACCGCCGTGATCGAGCTCTGCAGCGGGACGGAGCGCTCCACCATGTCGACGTAGGACATGGCCTGCATCTCCTTGATGTCCGCCCCGGCCGCGAAGACCTTCTCGCCGCCATAGACGACCACCGCCGCCACGTCGGACGCGGCGCCGGCCGCCTCCGCCGCCGCCCGGATCTCCTCCTGCACCTGCACCGACAGGGGGTTCATCGGTGGCCGGTCCAGCCGGATGGTGCCGATGCCGTCCTCGACCTCGAGACGGACGAACTCCCCGGCGTAGCGGTGCTGCTCGGTGTCAGTCACGCGTCGTCCTCGGGACGGTGGCGCGCGCGGTACTGCTCGTCGCCCGGGCTCTCGGGATCGTCGGCGCCCTCCGTTGGGGCCTGGAACGACGCGTGCCACATCTGGACGACCTCCATGATGAGGTTGACGCTGATCTGGAACAGCGCCGAGATGTCGGTCTGCATCGTGACGATGTGCTCGACGCTGACGACGAGGTTGTCGTTGGCGATGCCGACCTTGGCCAGGTTGAGCTGCAGGCTGAAGTCGTTGCAGCGCTGCAGCCGCAGGAACGGATCGCTTGGGACCTGGTCGCCGATCATCCACTGGCCGAAGATCCGCATGACCGGCCAGTCACCGTCCATGCACCGCACGAACAGCTGCTGCGGCGGCTCACCGATCATGAACGCGACGTCCCCGTCGCCGTCGATGTTGGGGTTGAGGCCGAGGTCCTTGAGGACGTCGAGTACCCGCCCCCGCAGGGGGTGCTCGTCCGCCGGTGGCGGGAAGTTCGGCAGACTGGTGGGGTCGCTCATGCTTCCGGCTCCACGGAGTGATCCATGGAACCACCGTAACGGCCCCCTACGCTGACGGCATGTCCCCCCCGGCCCCGCCACGACCGCTGCGGGACCTGCCTCCACCACCCGGGGTCACCCGGGTCGAGGGCGGCGTCGAGCTGTGCGTGTACGCCGGTCACGCCGACTCCGTGCACGTCTGCCTCTTCGACACCGGCGACTGGGAGGGCGCCTCCGAGCGTCGGATCCCGCTCACCGAGCGGGCCCACGGCTTCTGGTTCGGGCACCTGCGCGGAGTGGCTCCGGGGCAGCGGTATGCGGTTCGCGCATCGGGCCCATGGCAGCCGGAGAACGGGCTGCGCTACAACGAGTCCAAGCTGCTCCTCGACCCATACGCCCGAGCGGTCGAGGGTGAAGTGCGCCTCGCGCCACCGGTGTTCGGCCACCAGGTGGGCGTCGAGCTGGCCGGTGACACCGGGCTTCGCGACGACCGCGACTCCAAGGGCTACGTGCCGCGCTGCGTCGTCGTCGACGAGGCCTTCGACTGGGAGGGCGACGTCGCTCCGCACCGGTCGCTGGCCGAGACGGTGATCTACGAGACCCACGTCAAGAACCTCACGCAGTGCCTCCCCGGCATCCCGGACCACCTGCGCGGCACCTACGCCGGCCTCGCCCACCCGGTCACCATCGAGCACCTGACCCGGCTCGGCGTCACCGCCGTCGAGCTGCTGCCGGTGCACACGTTCACCCACGAGCCGGAGGTGCTCCGCCGCGGCCTGACCAACCACTGGGGCTACAACAGCCTCGGCTTCTTCGCCCCGCACGCGGCGTATGCGTCGACCCGCGACCCGCAGGGCGTCCTCGACGAGTTCAAGGGGATGGTCAAGCTCCTCCACCGGGCCGGCATCGAGGTTCTCCTCGACGTGGTCTACAACCACACCGCCGAGCAGAGCGCGATCGGGATGACGCTGAGCTGGCGGGGCCTGGACAACCGCGCCTACTACCGGCTCGACGACCGCGGCCACGACATCGACGTCACGGGGTGCGGCAACACCGTCGACCTGCGCCACCCGGTCGTCTGCCGGATGGTGCTGGACTCGCTGCGCTACTGGGTGCAGGAGTGCCACGTCGACGGGTTCCGGTTCGACCTCGGCGTCGCGCTGGCCCGGGGACGCTACGACGACTACGACCCCAACCACCCGTTCCTCGTGGCGCTGCGGGCGGACCCGGTCCTGTCCCGCGTCAAGAACATCGCCGAGCCGTGGGACCTCGGCATCCACGGCTGGCGGACCGGCCAGTTCCCCCCGCCGTTCAGCGAGTGGAACGACCGCTTCCGGGACGGCATCCGGTCGTTCTGGCTGACCGGGCTCGGCCGTGACCGGGAGGCGCGCCAGGGCTACGGCGTGCAGGACCTGGCGACGCGGCTCGCCGGCTCACAGGATCTGTTCGGAACGCGTGACCGGGGTCCCATCGCATCGGTCAACTTCGTGGCCGCGCACGACGGGTTCACCGCGCGCGACCTCACGACCTACGACGTCAAGCACAACGAGGCCAACCTCGAGGGCAACCGCGACGGCAGCGATAACAACCTCTCCTGGAACCACGGGGTCGAGGGACCGACCGACGACGTGGACGTCCAGCAGGCGCGGCAGCGGTCGCTGCGCAACCTCCTCGGAACGCTGCTGACGTCGACCGGTGTCCCGATGATCAACGCCGGCGACGAGCTGGGGCGCAGCCAGGGCGGCAACAACAACGCCTACTGCCAGGACAACGAGACGTCCTGGTTCGACTGGGAGCTCGCGCCGTGGCAGCAGGATCTCCTCGAGACGACGCGCCACCTGGTCCGGCTGCGGGCCACCCTTCCGGTGCTGCGCCAGCGGACGTTCCCGTCCGGGCGCCCGGTCGGCGACGACGGGTCGACCGACATCGCGTGGTACGACGCCTCGGGCGCGCTCATGACCGACGCGGTCTGGACCGACCCCTCCGTTCGGACGCTCGCGATGTACCTGGATGGCGCCGAGCTGGGTGAGCGGTCGGTGCTCGTCGTCGTCCACGGGGGCGCCCACCCGGCCACCGTGACGCTGCCGAGGCCGCCGGGACTCACCGCATACGAGCTGCTCTGGGACAGCGTCTGGGAGCGGCCCGAGGCGGCGTGCGTGGTCGACCCGGCCGCCGGCCCGGTGGAGATGACGGCAGCGTCGATGCGGGTCTATCGCGCGGGACAGCTCGGCTGACCGCTAGCGGCGAGGCCGCGGGCGGTCCGTCTCGTCGTCGAACTGGCCGAGCACGAGTTCGAGCAGATCCTCCAGAGCAGTGATCCCGATGACGACGCCGTCCGGGTCGGCCACCAAAGCCAGCTGGGCACGGTCGGCCCGCATCCGGCCGATGGCCTCGAGCACCGACGTGTGCGGATCGAGAACCGTTGTGACGTAGGCGATCTCGGAGACCGGGTGGTCCGGTGCGCTGAGGACCGCGTCACGGACGTGCACGAGGCCGGTGGGCGCGCCGTGGGCGTCGAGGACGACCAGCCGGGAACGGCCGCTCTCCCTGGACCGCCGCTCGACGTCGTCGGCCCGCGCCTCGACCGGCACCGAAACGACGTCGGCCAGCGGCAGCGTCACCGCATACACCGGCGTTCCGGAGAGGTCCAGGACGTTGCGGAGCAGCTCCTCGTCGGCGGCCTCCAGCAGGCCGTGCTCGCGGGACGCCCCGAGCAGGACGCGCAGCTCGGCCGGACCCTGCACCACGCTCGCGTCATCCACGGGTTCCACGTTCCAGGTCCGCAGCACGGCGTTCGAGGCACCGTTGAGCGAGCGCAGGACCCATCGCGTCGAGGTCGTGAACGCGCGGAACGGCAGCGCCAGCAGGACGGCCGACCGCTCGGGACTGCTGATCGCCCACGACTTCGGCGCCATCTCCCCGACCACCATGTGGAGGAAGACCACCACGGCGACGGCGAGGACCGTGGCGACCACCGCCGCGACGGCCTCGGGCAACGGGGTCAGCTCGAGCAGCGGCTCCAGGAGGTCGGCGACCGCCGGCTTGGCGAGGGCGCCGAGACCGAGGGTGGCCAGGGTGATGCCGAGCTGCGCGCCGGCGAGCCCGAGCGACAGCTCCCGGCTGTTGCGCACCGCGGCTCGCGCCGACCGGCCACCGAACGCCGCCACCACCTCGAGGCGGTGCCGCTTCGCCGACACGACCGCGAACTCGGCCGCGACGAAGAACGCGTTGGCGAGCAGCAACAGCACGGACAGCCCGACGGAGGCGGCGACGTTCACGACGACTCCTGCGAGCGGGCGGCGCGGCGACGCAGCAGCGTGACGACCGCCGGCACGTGCCGCTCGACCTCGTCGACCCGGATCTCGATCCGGTCGGGGGCGGCCCGCTCGTCGACGTCGCCGGGCTCGAGGACCTCCTCGACCACGACCACGTCCCCAGGTCGAGCGATCCGGCCCAGCCGGCCGAGGACCAGGCCGCTCACGGTGGCGTAGCCGACCCCGACCGGCAGCCGGATGCCGGTCGACGACTCGACCTCGTCGAGCCGCAGCCGCGCCGAGAGGGTATGCGTGTCCGCCGGCCCGCTGGGTGCCTCCGGCCCGCGCTCGTCCCCCTCGTCGAAGATGTCGCCGACGACCTCCTCCGCGATGTCCTCCAGGCTCAGCACACCGTCGAAGCCGCCGAACTCGTCGACGACCAGGGCCAGCTGGCGGCGGCTGGAGCGCAGCTGCTCCAGGACGGCCGGCAGGGGCAGCGACCCGGGTACGACGACGGCCGCAGCGCAGGCCTGCCGCACGGTGACGCCGGGCCAGCGCTCGCGCGGGACCTCCAGCAGCTCGGCCAGGCCGACGACGCCCACGACGTCGTCGACGTCCTGGGCGACGACCGGGAAGCGCGAGTGCGCGCTGGAGCCCAGAAGCCGGACGACGTCCGCCAGCGTCGCCGCGGCCGACACGGTGTCGACGGCGACGCGCGGAGTCATGGCCTGTTCGGCGGTGAGCGCCCGGAAGGCCAGCCCGCGTTCGAGCAGGAGCGACAGCTCCTCGTCGAGCGCGCCGCCTCTGCGGGACTCGTCGATGACGTGCTCGAGGTCCTGAGCGGTGGCGCCGGACACCAGCTCCTCGACCGGTTCGATCCCGACCGCGCGGAGCAGCCGGTTGGATGCGGTGTCGAAGAGGCGGATGAGCGGCCCGGCGACCGTGAGGTAGCCGACGGTCGACCGGCTCAGCGCGCGCGCCAACGGGACCGGGCGCGCGATGGCCAGGTTCTTCGGCGCCAGCTCGCCGACGACCATCTGCAGGACCGTCGAGAAGACCAGGACCAGAGCGACCGCGACGGTGAGGCGCGCCGCATACGGGAGGTCGGTGAAGCCCAGCAGATCCGCGAGGGCCACCCCGATGAGGGGCTCACCCGCATACCCCACGAGCAGGGCCGTGACGGTGATCCCGAACTGGGCGCCGGAGAGGGTGAACGACAGCCGTCCCGTGATGTCGAGGGCCCGGCTCGCGGCCGGGTCGCCCTGGTCGGCCAGCTGACGCAACCGGGTGCGGTCGACCGAGACGTAGGCGAACTCCTGGGCCACGAAGTACCCGGTCGCCAGGGTGAGGAGCACGACCAGGACGAGGCCGACAGCGATGAGCATCGCGGCGTCCACTCCTCGCAGGCGTTCACTCGGTCGGTCCGGAGAGTCCAATCTACGCGGCCGAGGAGGTAGCGTCCCTCGGGCGCTCTGGGGACGGCTCGCAGCAGCGAGCGGTTCGCGCGGTGGAAAGTTGCCGCCAGCACGGCAACTTCGCTCCGCGTGACGCCTCCGCGCCGGTGAGTCATACGAAAGTCGGCCCGCTCCTACCGGATCCGGTGGGAGCGGGCCGACTCTCGTGGGAGTGGCGGAGCCCGGGTCAGTCGTCGAGGACCGGCTGGGTATGCCAGATCCGGTCGATGTACTCGCGCATCGCCCGGTCGCTGGAGAAGAAGCCGGACCGCGCCACGTTGAGGATCGCCGAACGCGACCAGGCGTCCTGGTCGGCGTAGGCCTTGTCCACCTGCGCCTGCGTGTCGAGGTAGGACCGGTAGTCCGCGAGCGCGAGGAACCGGTCGTCGCCCAGCAGGTTGGAGACCACCGGCTCGAACACCATCCGGTCGCCGTCGGAGAACGCCCCGGACGCGATGAGGTCGATCGCCGCGCGCAGCTGCGGGTCGCTCTCGTAGAAGCTGGCCGGCGTGTAGCCCGACGCCAACAGTGCCTCGGCCTCCGGCTCCAGCAGCCCGAAGAGGAAGAAGTTCTCGTCCCCGACCAGCTTGCGGATCTCGACGTTGGCCCCGTCGTCCGTGCCGATCGTCAGCGCGCCGTTCAGGGCGAGCTTCATGTTGCCCGTGCCGGACGCCTCCTTGCCGGCCAGCGAGATCTGCTCCGACAGGTCGGCGGCCGGGATGAGCCGCTCCGCCAGCGTGACGTTGTAGTTGGGCGGGAACGCCACGGTCAGCCGCCCCTTGACCAGCGGGTCGTTGTTGACCGTCTCCCCCACCGCGTTGATGAGGCCGATGATCTGCTTGGCCATCCGGTACCCCGGCGCCGCTTTGGCCCCGAACACGAACACCCGCGGCGTCACGTCGTCGGCGCTCAGCTCGCCGCTGCGGATCTGCTGGTAGAGCGTCACGATGTGCAGCACCTTGAGGGTCTGCCGCTTGTACTCGTGCAGCCGCTTGACCATCACGTCGAGCATCGCGTCCGAGGGCAGCACGATGTCGTCACGCGCTCGCAGGTGCTTGGCCAGGCTGTTCTTGCACGCCTTCTTGACCGAGCGGAACCGCTCGCGGAACGCGGGGTCGTCGGCGAACGGCTCGAGCTCCGCCAGCCGGTCGAGGTCCGTGATCCACCCGGGCCCGATGGCCTCGGTGATGAGCGCAGAGAGGTTCTTGTTGGCCAGCCGCAGGAACCGGCGCGGCGTGACCCCGTTGGTGACGTTGGTGAACTTGTCCGGCCAGAACTCGGAGAAGTCCGGCAGCACGCGGTCGCGCAGCAGCTCGGAGTGCAGCTCGGCGACGCCGTTGACCTTCGACCCGGCGACGGTGGCGAGGTAGGCCATCCGCACCGACGACTCGGAGACGATGGACATCCGCCGCAGGCGGGCCTCGTCACCGGGGTATGCCTCGCGCACCGCATCGAGGAACTCGTCGTTGATCCGGTAGATGATCTCGAGGTGGCGCGGCAGCAGGCGTCCCAGCAGCTCGACCGGCCACACCTCCAGGGCCTCCGGCAGCAGCGTGTGACACGTGTAGGCGAAGCACTGCTGGGTGACCGCCCAGGCCTCGTCCCAGTCGAAACCCTTCTCGTCCACCAGGATCCGCATGAGCTCGGGCACCGCGATGACCGGGTGGGTGTCGTTGAGCTGGAAGATGCACCGGTCCGGCAGCTGGTGGAGGTCGAAGTCCTCGGGCAGCACCTGGTCGATGATGTCGCGCACTGAGCAAGCCACGAAGAAGTACTGCTGCTGCAACCGCAGCTCCTTGCCCTGCGGCGTGGAGTCCTCGGGGTAGAGCACCATCGAGATCTTCTCGGCGAAGGTCTGGTTGCGGACCGCCTCGACGTAGTCGCCGGCGTTGAACACCTCGAGGTCGAACGCCCGGGTGGCCTTGGCGCTCCAGAGGCGCAGGGTGTTGACTCGGCCGTTGCGGTAGCCAGGAACCATGTAGTTGTAGGGCACACCGAGCACGTCCCACTCGGGGACCCAGCGGCTCCGCTCCTCGCCGTCGTCGCCGGCGACCTTCTCGGTGTAGCCGCCGAACTGGACGGTGACCGCGTTCTCGGGGTGAGGGAACTCCCACGGGTTGCCCAGCTGCAGCCATGGGTCCGAGTGCTCGACCTGCCACCCGTCGACGAACGTCTGCCGGAAGATGCCGTACTCGTAGCGGATGCCGTAGCCGATGCAGGGCACCGACATGGTCGCGAGCGAGTCGAGGAAGCAGGCCGCCAGCCGGCCCAGACCGCCGTTGCCGAGGCCGGGCTCCGTCTCCTGGGCGCGCAACGTGGACAGGCGTATCCCCAGCTGCCCCAGTCCCTCCTCGACGATGTCGTCCATGTCGGACGCCAGCAGCGAGTTGTCGAGCTGCCGGCCGAGGAGGTACTCGGCTGACAGGTAGCAGACCTTCTTGGCCTGAAGCTCCCACTGCCGGGCCCGGGTCTCCAACCAGCGCAGCTGGAGGTGATGGCGCACCGTCCGGGCGAGCGCGAGGTACTGGTCGTTGACGGAGCTCTGGTCGAGGGTGACGCCCTGTCCGTAGTTCAGCTCGCGCATGAAGTCGGTGACGAACCCCTCGACCGAACGGGACGGCTCCGGCAAATCCCGGCTGTCGAGACGGCCATGATCGGTGGACGGCGAGACGGACATAGGCGTGGTCTGCGTGTCGGTCACGCGACTCTCCTTTGCTTCATGCCGGGCGCAGTTCGAAGGGCGGCGCAGGCCAGGGGGTCGACTCTAGCGGGTGACGTGCCACGTTCTTGCCGCCGTTTCAGCCGCTTGAAGGACGGGCGAGACACCGTGCGACGAGGGTGTCCCCGCTCCAGGCCACCGAGTAGCGTCGCCCGTGTGACTGCACCCGACGCCGCTGCAACCACGACCGCATCCGACCCGGCTGGCGACGGCCTGAACCCCGCCGCCGACACGACCGACACGACGGACACGACGGACTCGGAGCTCGCCGGCGCCGAGGGTGTCGGAACGGCCCCCAGCCCCGACGCCACCTCCATTCCGCTGCAGCTGCTGGCCGAGGCCCTGCCCACGGGCGTGCTGCCGTTCGGTCGCATCCCGGTCCAGAACGTCCAGCCGCTCGTCGACGGCGGCACGCGCCCGGCGAAGTCGGTCGAGCACGAGGAGTTCGTCGTCGCGGCGCAGGTCTTCCGCGAGGGCCATGACGCGGTCAACGCCACCGTGGTCCTCACCGACCCGGACGGCACCGACCACGACTTCCCGATGCACGTCGACAACGCGGGGCTCAGCTGGTGGAGCGCCACCGTCGCCGCGGACCGTCCCGGCTGGTGGACCTACCGCGTCGAGGGCTGGTCGGACCCTTGGGGCACCTGGGTGCACGACGCGACGATCAAGGTGGAGGCCGACGTCGACGCCGAGCTCATGCTCGAGGAGGGCGCCCGGATGCTCGAGCGCTGCCTCGCGGAGCAGGAGGGGACAACGGGCAGCCCGGTCGAGGCCGCCATCGCCCTGCTGCGCGACACGTCCCGGCCGGCGGTCGACCGCCTGCACGCCGTGACCTCCGGGCCGCTGCGCACCTGGTTCGCCACGCATCCGTTCCGGGAGATGGTCAGCCCCAGCCCGGCATACCGGCTGCTCGTCGAGCGCGAGCTCGCGCTGTTCGGCGCGTGGTACGAGATCTTCCCCCGCTCGGAGGGCGCCTACCTCGACGAGACAACCGGAGAGTGGCGGTCGGGGACGTTGCGCACCGCGGCCGAGCGGTTGCGCGGCATCGCGGCCATGGGCTACGACGTCGTCTACCTCACGCCGGTGCACCCCATCGGGTCGACCGCACGCAAGGGCAAGAACAACAGCCTGACCGCGAAGCCCGCAGACCCGGGCAGCCCATACGCGATCGGCTCACCCGCCGGCGGCCACGACGCGATCCACCCGGACCTCGGCACCTTCGACGACTTCGACCTCTTCGTCCGCGCGGCCCGCCGCAACGGCCTCGAGGTCGCCATCGACATCGCCCTTCAGGCGTCGCCGGACCACCCCTACGTGCAGACGCACCCCGAGTGGTTCACGACCCGGGCCGACGGCACCATCGCGTATGCGGAGAACCCGCCCAAGAAGTACCAGGACATCTTCCCGCTGAACTTCGACAACGACCCCGCCGGCGCCTACGCCGAGATGCGCCGCGTGGTGCAGGTGTGGATCGACCACGGCGTGACGCTCTTCCGCGTCGACAACCCGCATACCAAGCCGGTCCAGTTCTGGCAGTGGCTCATCGCGGACGTCGCGAAGGACCATCCCGAGATCATCTGGCTGGCCGAGGCGTTCACCAGGCCGGCGATGATGCACACCCTGGCCAAGGCCGGGTTCCAGCAGTCCTACACCTACTACGCCTGGCGCAACATGCGGTGGGAGCTCGAGGCATACCTGCGCGAGCTCTCCGGCGAGGCGGCCGCATACATGCGTCCGTCGTTCTGGCCGACGACGCACGACATCCTCACGCCCTACATGCAGTACGGCGGACCGACGGCCTGGACGTTGCGGGCCGCGCTCGCGGCGACCCTGGTGCCGACCTACGGCATCTACTCGGGGTACGAGCTGATGGAGAACGTCGCCCGGCAGGGAGCCGAGGAGCAGGTCGACAACGAGAAGTACGAGTACAAGAACCGGCACTGGGAGGACTACGAGCCGGGCGGCCCGAAGGAGGGCCAGAGCCTGATCGGCTACCTCACCAAGCTCAACGCCATCCGTAAGGCGCACCCTGCGCTGCGGTGGCTGCGCAACATCCGGTTCCACTCCTGCGAGGACGAGAACATTCTCGTCTTCTCCAAGTCCCGTGTTATCGAGGGTCGCTCCGTCGGGCCGGCAGGCCCGACAGAAGGCAGAGACACCATCCTCGTCGTCGCCAACCTCGACCCGCACGCGACCCGTGGCGGCTGGCTGGACCTCGACATGCCGGCCCTCGGTCTCGGCTGGGACGAGCAGTTCCGGGCGCGCGACCTCATCAGCGAGCAGACGTGGATCTGGCGGCAGCACTCGTGGGTCCGCCTCGGCCCCGAGACTCACCCCGTGCACATCGTCGAGGTCAGGAGTATCTGAGCGTGCAGGGCCTGGGCCTGTCGCAACCCGGTTTGCGACACGATCCGCAGTGGTACCGGACTGCGGTGTTCTACGAGGTCCTGGTCCGCGCGTTCTCCGACTCGAAGGGGTCCGGGTCCGGCGACTTCCGCGGGCTGATCGAGCGGCTGGACTACCTCCAGTGGCTGGGGATCGACTGCCTCTGGCTGCCGCCGTTCTACGCGTCGCCGCTGCGCGACGGCGGCTACGACATCAGCGACTACAAGGCGGTGCTGCCCAGAGTTCGGGACGCTGCCGGAGTTCATCGAGCTGGTGTCGCAGGCCCACGCGCGCGGCATCCGCATCGTCACCGACCTCGTCATGAACCACACCAGCGACCAGCACCCGTGGTTCCAGCTGAGCCGAACCGAGCCGGCCGGCCCGTTCGGCGACTACTACGTGTGGTCCGACACCGACGCGCCCTACAGCGAGGCGCGGATCATCTTCGTCGACACCGAGGTGTCGAACTGGACGTTCGACCCGATCCGCCGGCAGTTCTTCTGGCACCGGTTCTTCTCGCACCAGCCCGACCTGAACTTCGAGAACCCCCGGGTCAGAGCGGAGATGTTCGACGTCGTCCGGTTCTGGATGGACCTCGGCATCGACGGCTTCCGGCTGGACGCGGTCCCCTACCTCTTCGAGGAGGAGGGGACCAACTGCGAGAACCTCCCACGCACGCACGGCTTCCTCGCGGAGCTACGCGCCATGGTCGACGCCGAGTACCCCGGTCGCGTGCTCCTCGCCGAGGCGAACCAGCCGCCGGCGGAGGTCGTCGACTACTTCGGCACCAGCGCAGGCACCGGAGTGCCAGCTGTGCTTTCACTTCCCCGTCATGCCGCGGCTCTACTACTCCCTGCGTGAGGAGCGGGCGGCGCCCATCGCCGACGTCTTCGCCGACACGCCCGCCATCCCGACCGGTGCGCAGTGGGGCACCTTCCTGCGCAACCACGACGAGCTCACCCTGGAGATGGTCACGCCGGAGGAGCGCTCCGCGATGTACGGGTGGTACGCGCCCGATCCGCGGATGCGGGCGAACATCGGGATCCGGCGGCGGCTGGCACCCCTGCTGGACAACTCGCGGCCCGAGATCGAGCTGATCCACGCGCTGCTGCTGTCCCTGCCGGGGTCGCCGTGCCTCTACTACGGCGACGAGATCGGGATGGGCGACAACATCTGGCTCAACGACCGAGACGCCGTCCGCACGCCGATGCAGTGGACGCCGGACCGCAACTCCGGGTTCTCGGCGGTGGACCCGGGCAAGCTCTACCTTCCCGTCATCTCCAGCCTCGTGTACCACTACAACACCGTCAACGTCGAGGCGCAGATGGCGAGCTCCGCCTCGTTGCTGCACTGGCTGCGCGGGATGCTGCAGATCCGCAGCCGCCACCCGGTGTTCGGGCTGGGAGACTTCCAGGTGTGCCCGACCGAGAACGAGGCCATCCTGTCCTTCGTGCGGCACCACGAGGGCGACCGGCCGGTCGGGACGGACGCCCCCGCCAACGAGACGGTGCTCTGCGTCAACAACCTGTCCTCACGGCCGCAGGCAACGACAGTGGAGCTGCCCAGGGACTACGCGGGGGCGCAGCTGGTCGACCTCTTCGGGGGCCAGGGCTTCCCGAAGATCGGCGACGACGGAAAGGTGTTGGTGACACTGGGTTCCCGGGACTTCTTCTGGTTCCAGGTCCGCGGCGACGGCGCCTACGGCGGGTCCGGTGGGCGTCGTGGCTGAGATCCACCGGACGACCCTCGAGCCGACGAAGCTGGAGCTGCTCACCTCGTGGCTGCCCCAGCAACGCTGGTATGCGGCGAAGGGCCGGATCCCGTCGCTGCGCAAGCTCGGCGGCTTCCGGCTCGACGACCCGGCCGGCGAGGTGGGCATCGAGGTCATGGTGGTGGCCGACGAGTCGGGCGAGCAGCCGGTGGTCTACCAGGTGCCGATGACCTACCGCGCGGCGCCGTTGCCCGGCGCCGACGGCGCCCTCATCGGCACCACGGAGCACGGCGTCCTCGGCCGGCGGTGGGTCTACGACGCCCCGCATGACGACGTCTACGTCGGCCAGCTGCTGGCGCTGGTCCAGGGTCAGACGCAGGCTCAGGCTCAGTCGGAGAGCCACACCTCCGACCCGACCGTCGAGGGCCACGCCGTCGACGCCGACGTCGTGACCCTCGCGACGTCGTCCGTCCTGCGCGGTGAGCAGTCCAACACCTCGGTCGTCTGCCAGGTGGTCGACGCGACCGGCGCGGCGTCAAAACCGGTCATCATCAAGGTGTTCCGCTCGCTGCACCCCGGCGAGAACCCCGACGTGGTGGTGCAGTCCGCACTCACCGAGGCCGGGTCGACGCAGGTCCCGCACACCGTCGGCTCGGTCTCCGGCGAGTGGGCCGACCCGGTGTCGGGTGAGCGGGTTCGTGGCCACCTGGCGTTCGCGCAGCGCTTCCTCCCGGGAGTCGAGGACGCCTGGCGCGTGGCGCTGCGGGCGGCCACGGCCGGCGAGGACTTCACGGAGCCGGCGCGCGAGCTCGGCGCCGCCACCGCGCAGATCCACCTCAGCCTCGCCGACGCGCTCGGCACGGCGGCAGCCGACGACGACGTCAAGGCGGAGCTGGTCCGGATCATCCGCTCCCGCTACGACGCCGCCGTGGCGGAGGTGCCGTCGCTGGCGGCGTACGACGCGGTCGTCGCGGCGTCGCTGGACGACCTGGCCGCCCGCGACTGGCCGGAACTGCAACGGATCCACGGGGACTACCACCTCGGCCAGGTGCTGCGGACCGCCGACGGGTGGGTCGCCGTCGACTTCGAGGGCGAGCCGCTGCGGCCGCTGCCCGAGCGGGTGCGCCCCGACCTGGCGTTGCGGGACGTCGCCGGGATGCTGCGCTCCTTCGACTACGTCGGCGGCTCGGTCGAGCTCGCCGAACCCGAGCCGATCCGCCCGCGACTGGGTGGCCGCCACCCGCGCGGCGTTCCTTCAGGGCTACACGGAGGTGACCCACCTCGACCCGCACGAGACCGGGCCGGTGCTGCGCGCGCTCGAGCTCGACAAGGCCCTCTACGAGGTCAGCTACGAGGTCCGCAACCGCCCCAGCTGGCTGGGCATCCCGACGGCCGCCATCGAGCGGCTGGTCTCCGACGCAGGCTCCGACACCACCTCCGTCACCACCTCCGACACGAGCTCCGACACCAGCTCCGACACCACCTCCGACACGTCCGACGAGCAGGGCGCTGCCGCCCGGAAGGGTCCCTCATGACCACCGTCCCCACCATCGCGGAGATCGGCGACCTCGGGCCGCTCCAGGCGTTCATCGAGGGCCGCAACGGCCAGCCGCACGACTTCCTCGGGCACCACCTCGGCCCGGGCGGCCTCACCATCACCGCCTACCGGCCGCTGGCCAGGGCCGTCCGGGCCCGGCTGGCCGACGGGGCGATCATGGACCTCGGGCACGTCCGCGACGGCGTGTGGACCGGAACCGCCCCCGACGTCACGACCACTACCGACTACCGCCTGCTCGTCACCTGGGGCGACGGCGTCGAGCACGAGCAGGACGACCCCTACCGGTTCGCACCCACCCTCGGGCAGCTCGACCTGCACCTGTTCAACGAGGGTCGCCACGAACGGCTCTGGACGGTGCTGGGCTCGCACGTGCGCCGCTACAGCGGCCCGCTCGGCGAGGTCGACGGGCGTGTCCTTCGCCGTCTGGGCGCCGCGCGGCGACGTCGGTCCACGTCATCGGCGACTTCAACGGCTGGGACCGCATCTCTCATCCGATGCGCAGCCTCGGGCCAGAGCGGGGTCTGGGAGCTGTTCATCCCCGGCGCCGCTGCCAGGCATGAACTACCAGTACGCCATCCGCGGCGCGGAAGGGCCAGGTCGTCCACACCGACCCGATGGCCCAGCGCACCGAGGTCGCGCCGAAGCAGGCCGCCGTCGTCTACGAGTCCAACTACCGGTGGAGCGACGACGAGTGGCGCGAGCAGCGCGCGTCGGACAACCCGCACACCGGCCCGATGAGCGCCTACGAGGTGCACCTGGGGTCGTGGCGGCAGGGGCTCAGCTACGTCGAGCTGGCCGAGCACCTGGTCAACTACGTCAAGGACCTCGGCTTCACCCACGTCGAGCTGCTGCCGGTGATGGAGCACCCGTTCGTGCCCTCGTGGGGCTACCACGTCACGAACTACTACGCGCCGACCTCGCGGTTCGGCAGCCCCGACGAGTTCCGCTTCCTGGTGGACCGCCTGCACCAGAACGGGATCGGCGTCATTCTGGACTGGGTCCCGGGTCACTTCGCCACCGACGAGTGGGCGCTGGCGCGGTTCGACGGCCAACCGCTCTACGAGCACCCCGACCCCCGCAAGGGCTGGCATCCGGAGTGGGGCTCGTACATCTTCGACCTCGGCCGGCCGGAGGTGCGCAACTTCCTCGTCGCCAACGCCCTCTACTGGTTCGAGGAGTTCCACGCCGACGGCCTGCGCGTCGACGGCGTCGCGTCGATGCTCTACCTCGACTACTCCCGGCAAGCCGGGCGAGTGGATCCCCAACTCCTACGGCGGCCGGGAGAACCTCGAGGCGGTGCAGCTGCTGCAGGAGGTGAACGGCACCGCATACCGGCAGTACCCGGGCATCGTCACCGTCGCCGAGGAGTCGACCTCGTGGTCCGGGCGTCACGGCCACGACGGCGAAGGGCGGCCTGGGCTTCGGGTTCAAGTGGAACATGGGCTGGATGAACGACGCCCTGCGCTACCTCGGCCAGGACCCGATCTTCCGCCAGTACCACCACAGCTCGATGACGTTCGCGCTGATGTACGCGTTCAGCGAGAACTTCGTCCTGCCCATCAGCCACGACGAGGTCGTGCACGGCAAGGGCTCGCTCCTGCGCAAGTCGCGAGGCACTCGCGACGAGCAGCTCGCGACGCTGCGGGCGTTCCTCGCCTACATGTGGGCGCACCCCGGCAAGCAGCTGATCTTCATGGGCTGCGAGTTCGCGCAGGAGTCGGAGTGGGCCGAGGGCCGCAGCCTCGACTGGTGGCTCCTCGACCAGCCGGCGCACTACCGCGTGCACGCGCAGGTCAAGGACATGAACCGGATCTACAAGGACCACCGGCAGATGTGGGAGTACGACAACGACCCGGCCGGGTTCCGCTGGCTCAACGCCGACGACGCGAGCCACAACACGTTCGCGTTCCTGCGCTACGGCTCCGGCGACCGGGGCGCCGACGCCCCCGTGATGGCCGTGGTCACCAACTTCAGCGGCATGACCCACGAGCCCTACCGCGTGGGGGTCCCCCGGCCGGGCGGCTGGCGGGTCATCCTCGACACCGCCGGCTACCGGCCCGACTCACCCAGCTCGGCCGGGGTCGTCATCCCCGCGGAGTCCCAGTCCTGGGACAACCAGCCCTACGCCATCAACGTCACCGTGCCGGGCCTCTCCACGGTCTGGCTCGTTCCCGAAGGAGCCTGAAGCCCGTGAACCACCCCCGTGCCGGACAGCTCGCTCAGCCCGAGGACCTCGTCGACGTCACCGCGCCTCGTCGACGCCTACTACGACCGGGTGCCCGACGCCACGAACCCCGACCAGATGGTCGTCTTCGGCACGTCCGGCCACCGCGGGTCGAGCCTCAAGACCGCGTTCAACGAGGCCCACATCCTGGCCACCACGCAGGCGATCTGCGAGTACCGCAAGTCCGTCGGCGTCGACGGCCCGCTCCTCATCGGGCCGGGACACCCACGGGCTGTCCGAGCCGGCGTGGAAGTCGGCGCTGGAGGTGCTCGTCGCCAACGGCGTCGACCGTGCTCGTCGACTCGCTGGACGGCTACACCCCCACCCCGGCGGTGTCGCACGCGATCCTCACCCTCAACCGCGGCAAGGGCGGGACCGGGGCGGGCGGGGCCGGACTGGCCGACGGGATCGTCGTCACGCCGTCGCACAACCCGCCCTCCGACGGCGGGTTCAAGTACAACCCGACCCACGGCGGCCCGGCGGACACCGACGCGACCGCGGTCATCGCGGCCCGCGCCAACGAGCTGATCCGCGACGGCCTCGACGGGGTGCGCCGGGTGCCGCTCGACCAGGCGCTCGGGCGAGATCGGCACCTACGACTTCATGGGCCGCTACATCGACGACCTGCCCAACGTGGTCGACGTCGAGGCCATCCGCGAGGCCGGCGTGCGGATCGGCGCCGACCCGCTGGGCGGCGCCTCCGTCGCCTACTGGGGCGAGATCGGCCAAGCGACACGGTCTGGACCTCACCGTCGTCAACCCCGAGGTCGACCCCACGTGGCGGTTCATGACCCTCGACTGGGACGGCAAGATCCGGATGGACTGCTCGTCCCCGTCGGCGATGGCGTCGCTGATCGGCCGCAAGGACGAGTACGACATCGCGACCGGCAACGACGCGGACGCCGACCGCCACGGCGTCGTGACGCCGGACGCCGGGCTGATGAACCCCAACCACTACCTCGCGGTGGCCATCCAGTACCTCTACGGCGGCGCGCGGCCCGGACTGGCCGGGGTCGACGGCCATCGGCAAGACCCTGGTGTCGTCCTCGATGATCGACCGGGTCGCCTCGGACCTCGGACGGGTGCTGCTCGAGGTGCCGGTCGGGTTCAAGTGGTTCGTGCCCGGGCTGCTCGACGGCTCCGTCGGGTTCGGCGGCGAGGAGTCGGCCGGGGCGTCGTTCCTGCGCTTCGACGGCAGCGTGTGGACGACCGACAAGGACGGGATCATCCTGGCCCTGCTCGCCTCCGAGATCCTCGCGAAGACCGGCAAGACCCCGAGCCAGCACTACGCCGAGCTGGTCGAGCGGCACGGCGACCCGGCATACGCCCGCATCGACGCGGCGGCGAACCGCGAGGAGAAGGCCGCGCTGGCGGCGCTGTCGCCGGAGGCGGTCACCGCGGAAACCCTTGCGGGCGAACCGATCACCGACAAGCTGACGACCGCTCCCGGCAACGGGGCCCCGATCGGCGGTCTCAAGGTGGTCACCGAGGACGCGTGGTTCGCGGCCCGGCCGTCGGGCACCGAGGACGTCTACAAGATCTACGCCGAGTCCTTCAAGGGGCCGGAGCACCTGGCCGAGGTCCAGGCGGAGGCCAAGGACGTCGTCGGCGCCGCGCTGAGGTCAGCACCGGCGTCCTAGCCCGCTCCGCCGTCGAGTGTGGCATCTCGGCCACCGACTACGCCGCTGAGCGCTGCGAAGCGGTCGGGATGTGGCGTCTGGGCCACGAACCCGGGTGCCCGGCCCGCGCTGAGGTCATAGCGCACTCCCAGGCCCGAGCGGAATACCGTGCCGTTCTCGCTCGTTGTCCGGGAAGGACCGCCTGTTCGACGTCCCTGCGACGTCACTGCCGCGGTTCGCCAGTCCGTGCGCTCCGGCGCTCCGCTGTGCGTCGCTTTCCCTGCGTGGGTCGACGGCGTCCTTCTTCCAGGAGCCCAGGTTGACCGACCAGCTCACCGCCGGCGCCGCCGTCCACACCGAGCTCGTCGAGCGGGTAGTGCCGGCTCCTCGCCCGGTCGACGCTCCACACTGGGCGCAGCACCCGGCCCACGAGTTCCCCCACCGCATCGGGGACCACGCACCCAACCTCGCGACCCTGGCCCAGCTCCGGTCCGGCGGCCGGAACCCGTTGCTGCTCTCGGTCAAGCGCCGTCGCCAAGTCAGCCCGAAGGGCTGCACCGCGCGCTGAGCGTCCGCCTGTCGCGAGACCGAGCGGTCAGAACAACGCGCTCATCAGGGCCCGCCGGCCGGCCGCCACCCGCTCGTCGCCGGAGCCGACGATCTCGAACAGCTCGAGGAGGTGCTCCCGCGCCTGGTTCCGGTCGTCGCCGGCCGTCGCACGGACCGTGTCGACCAGCCGGGTGAAGGCGTCCTCGACGTGACCGCCGAGCAGGTCGAGGTCGGCGACGAGGATCTGCGCCGGGACATCAGTCGCGCTCGCTGCGGCTGCCGCGCGGGCCGCCGCGGGGTCGACGCCCTCGGTCCGCCGGAGCAGACCGACCTGAGCGAGTCCCGCCTTGGCCTCCGCGTCGCCCGGGTTCAGGGCGAGGGCCTGCTCGTATGCGGCGGCGGCGGCGGCGAGGTCACCGGCCTCGATGGCGTCGTAGGCGGCGGCGATGTGCGGGGGCAGCTCCGGCTCGACGGCCTCCTCGACGGCCTCCGCGTCGGCGGCTGCATCGTCGGCGGCCGGACCGACCCGGCCGGTGACGCCGTTCTGCACGGCGACCTGGAGCAGCTCGTCGATGACCGGCTGCACCTCCTGCGGGAGCAGCGGTCCCACGAACAGTGGCAGCGGTCGGCCCTGGAGCAGAGCAATGGTCATCGGGACCTGCTGGACCTGCAGCGCGCGCAGCAGACCGGGGTTCTCGTCGACGTCGACGGAGACCACCTGGAACCGGCCCTGGTTCGTCGCGGCGAGCCCGCCCATGACCTTGACGAAGTCCGCCGACTCCGGGAGGCGGGAGGACCACAGCACCACGACCACGGGATAGCGCAGGCTCGCGTTGACGAAGTCCTGGAAAGTCGCGTCGGTGCCCGTCACCAGCAGCCCCGATGTGGCGCCGGACGCTGCGGCGTCGGGCGCGCCGTTGGCGTCCCGGCCGCCGCGGTCCCGGCGCCGCCGGCCGGTGCCGGCGGACGTTTGAGCGCGGACAGGTCGACCGCTCCGCGGAGCGCGGACGGCGGGAAGGGTTGCTGCGTCATGGTGCCCATTCTTGCCGATCGGACGAGGAGGTCTGCGCCGCCTGGGCGGTCAGGTGCCGGTGGCGGCGACGAGGTGCTCCTGCGCGGCCACGACCTGGGCTTGGCCGCTCTGCGGGATGACGAACACGACGAACTCGAGCGTGTCGAGGGTCGCCTCGGCCTTGACCGACGAGAGGCCGGTCAGCGCCTTGAACGGGTCGGAGACGTTGATCGAGCCGGCGGTCTTGTTGAGGACCGTGTCCTTGCGCTCCATGACGGCGAACGCGAGCGCCCCGCGATCGCCGGCCAGGCGCAGGCCGCCGGTGACGTCCTTGGCCACGTGCTGCTGGGTGAAGGACCCGACGCTCGCGATCTTGTCGGCCTGGTCCTTCGCCGCTGCCTTGACCTTGGCCCCGAAGGCGTCGTCGGCGAACGGCTGGTCCGGCACGGCCGCCGGGGCGGGGTAGGCCAGTGACGCCGCATACGCTCCGACCAGCTTGCCGGGGTCGACGGCCAGACCGGCCGCGTCGTCGCCGAGCGACGGCGCCCCCTGCGTCACCTGGTCGAAGGCCGGGACCTCCGTCGCCGGCAGCATGGGCGCGCTCGCCGCGATCTTGAACGCCGTCCGTGCGTCCGGGGTCACCAGCAGGGACAGCACCGGCAGGCCGGACTTGGCCCGGGTGGTCTGCACCACCATCGACCGCGGGTAGGCCAACCCGCTGGACACCGCCAGCACCACCGGAGCGGCGGGGGTCAGCTCCAGCGCGTCCTTCTGGTCCTTGCTCAGAGTGCCGGCCAGCTTGGCGTCGGCCTTGGCGGCGGTCAGCGCGTCGCCGGTGTAGGCCGCGTCGCGGAAGCTGTCGCCATCGGCGCCCGGAGCGGCGGAGGCCTTCTCGGCGGTGTCCATGACCTGGGCCGCGATGGCCTGCGCGCGGGTGCTCGAGACCGCGCCGCCGACCGTGGCGGTCGGCGGGTCCGAGATGCCGGCGACCGCCGTACAGCCGGCGAGGGAAGCCGTGAGTAGAGCGGCGCCCGCGAGGGCACGCAGCCGGCGGACCACCAGGGTCATCGCGCCTCCTCGGCCGGATCCGTGCGCTCGATGCTCTCGCCGGACTCCCGGCCGGGCCTCGGGGTCAGCGGCTCGGGGAGCTGGGGTGGCGCCGCCGGCGGGATGGCGGGTTCGCGCCAGTGTTGCCAGAGCCAGCCGCCGGCGAACGCCATGACGATGAGACCGACCACGAGCGACACGAGCGCCTGCAGGAACCAGGTGTTGCGCGCGACCGTCACGTCGACGTCGACCGAGCCGCCCTTCGCCGGATAGACGAGCACCGACTCGGGCGCCTCGTCCTGGGTCACCGTGACCGAGCCGTCGCCCGTCGAGCGCCACACGTGCGACTCCGACGGGTCCTCGAGATCACCGGAGCCGAGCTGCTCGATGGTGAGGGTGCGCGCCGGGAACGAGGCCGACGCCACGAAGTTGTGCTTCGCGCGGCCGACGACCTGGTCGACGTCGGTCGGGACGGCGGCACCGACGAACACCGGACCGGAGGCGGCGGAGGCCGTGACCGTCACCGGGGCGCTGACGCGGTTGAGCACGTTCGGGCCGATGACCAGCGGGGCGTTGGACGTCGCGTGGAAGGCGGCCGTGCCCTTGGGGCCGAGGACGAACGCGAACCAGGCGCCGAACACCGCGAGGGCGAGGCCGAGCAGGGCCGCGACGGCGACCGCGATACGGCGTGCGAGGGCCACAGGTGCAGGTCCTGTCGAGGTCGTGGACGGCGCACATCAGCACGCACGGGGTCCGGTGGTGGGGGCTGCCGAGGTTCGGCGTGGCGTCCACCATGACATACCAGCCTGCGCCGCGACCAATCCGTGACCTGGCGTCAAGCGCCAGAAAACGCCGTCGGAACGCTTGGGCCGTCCCGCCTAGAACCGAGCCGGCTCGCGGTAGACGCCCCACTCGTCGCGCAGCGCGTCGCAGATCTCGCCGAGGGTCGCTTCCGCACGGACGGCGTCGAGCATGGCCGGCACCATGTTCTCCGACGTCCGGGAAACCTCGACCATGCGCGCCACGGCCGCCTCGACCGCCGCCGCGTCCCGGCCGGCCTTGCGGTCGGCCAGCAGCCGGACCTGCTCGGTCTCCACGTCGTGGCTCACGCGCAGGATCTCCAGCTCGTGGCTCACCGAGCCGGTATGCGTGTTGACGCCGACGACCTTCTTCTCGCCCTTCTCGAGGGCTAGCTGGTACTGGAACGCCGCGTCGGCGATCTCGCCCATGAACCAGCCCTCCTCGATGCCGCGCAGGATGCCGGAGGTCATCGGGCCGATCTCGTGCTGGATCGTGCCGTCGGCGCCGCGGGTCCGGCCGAGCTCGCCCATGAGCCGGATCCGCTCGAAGATCGCCTCGGCCTGCGCCTCCATCTCGTCGGTCAGCGCCTCGACGTACCACGACCCGCCGAGCGGGTCGGCCACGTTGGTGACGCCGGTCTCGTCCATCAGCACCTGTTGGGTCCGCAGCGCGATCTCCGCCGCCTGCTCGGTCGGCAGGGCCAGCGTCTCGTCGAGCGCGTTGGTGTGCAGCGAGTTCGTCCCGCCCAGCACCGCGGCGAGGGCCTCGACCGCCGTGCGGACGACGTTGTTGTAGGGCTGCTGCGCCGTCAGGGAGACGCCGGCGGTCTGGGTGTGGAACCGCAGCCACTGCGCCTTGTCAGTGGTGGCGCCGTAGACGTCGCGCATCCACCGGGCCCAGATCCGCCGGGCCGCCCGGAACTTCGCGATCTCCTCGAAGAAGTCGACGTGCGCGTCGAAGAAGAACGACAAGCCGGGGGCGAAGACGTCGACGTCCATGCCCCGCGAGAGGCCCAGCTCGACGTAGCCGAAGCCGTCGGCCAGCGTGAACGCCAGCTCCTGCGCGGCCGTCGACCCGGCCTCCCGGATGTGGTAGCCGGAGACCGACAGCGGCTTGTAGTCCGGGATGTTCTCGGCGCAGTACTCCATGAGGTCGCCGATGAGGCGCAGGTGGGGCTCGGGACCGAAGAGCCACTCCTTCTGCGCGATGTACTCCTTGAAGATGTCGGTCTGCAGGGTCCCGTTGAGGACACCGAGGTCGACGCCCTGACGCTCGGCGGCGACCAGGTACATGCAGAACACCGGCACGGCCGGCCCGGAGATGGTCATCGAGGTCGTCACGCCGCCGAGCGGGATGTCGGCGAAGAGCGTCTCCATGTCGGCGGCGCTGTCGATCGCGACACCACAGTGCCCGACCTCGCCGAGACTGTGGCGCGTCGTCGGAGTCGCGGCCCATGAGGGTCGGCATGTCGAAGGCGACCGAGAGGCCGCCGCCCCCGCGCTCCAGGATCATCTTGTAGCGCTCGTTGGTCTGCACCGCGTTGCCGAACCCGGCGAACTGGCGGATCGTCCAGGTCCGCCCGCGGTAGCCCGTCGCATACAGGCCCCGGGTGAACGGGAACTCCCCGGGCCAGCCGATCCGCTCCAGCCGGGCGCGCTCCTCGTCCGAGGACGGCTCCGGTATGCCGCTCAGCCCCGGTCCGTAGACCGGCTGGACGGTGTCGCCGGACAGGGTCGTGAAGTCGGCCTCCCGCACGCGTCCGGCCGCCAGGGCGGCGTCGTAGCGCTGCTGCCAGCGGGCGGCGCCGCTGTCGGACGGGGGCAGGTCGGAGCTCATGGCGGGAGTTTACTAGGACGTCCTACTAATCGACAGCCCGCGCTACTCGGTGAAGTCGCCGCGCGCCACGCGGACCTTGCGCAGCAGCGCGAACAGCTGCTCGTGCTCCGCCGGCGTCAGCATCCCGAGCCCGAACCCGCCGCGGACCAGGTCGGCTGTGGCCGCCTCCATCACCTCGCGCCCGCTGTCGGTGATGGCGGCGAGCGTGCCGCGGCCGTCGCGCGGGTTCGGACTCCGCGAGACGAAGCCCTGCGCCTCGAGGCGTTGGACGATATTCGTCGCCGACGTGGGGTGCACCATGAGCCGCTCGCCGACCTTGCTCATCGGCAGCTCGCCCGCCGACGAGAAGGCCAACAGCACCAGCGCCTCGTAGCGGGCGAAGGTCAGCCCGTGCCGCCCGACGACCGCGTCGAAGTCGGCGAGGAGCAGCTGCTGGACCCGCATGATCGACGTCGCCGAGGCCATCGCCTGCGGCTGGGACCGCGCTCCCCACCGGCGCCGCCACAGCTCCGCGGCGCGGCGGATGGGGTCGAAGCGCAGTCGCAGGACGTCCGCCACGACCGGTCAGGCTAGTGGCTGCCCGGCCCGGCGGCCGAGTCCGTCGAGGAGTGGGACGACGGGCTCAGCCGTCGGCGAGCAGGCCCTCGATGCGGGCGACCTTGCCGTCGAGCTCGCCGGTGAACCCGGGACGGATGTCCGCCTTGAGGACGAGGCTCACGCGCGGGCTGGCTACGGCCACGGCGTCCACCGCCTCCTTGACGACCGCCATGATCTCGTCCCACTCGCCCTCGATAGTCGTGAACATCGAGTCGGTGTGGTTCGGCAGCCCGCTGTCGCGGACCACCCGGATGGCGGCGGCCACCGCCTCGCTCACCGAACCGGTGTCGTCGGCGGCGGCGGAGGGGGCGACGGAGAAGGCGACGAGCATGTCTCCACCGTAACGGCGGCCGTCCGGGACGCCGTCAGAGGTCGGTGAGCACCTTGCGGCACATCCGCGCGGCCTCCACGACGCGGAAGCCCAGCTCCTCGTTGATGCCGACCATGTAGGAGTTCGTGGCGTCGTTGCCGGTACCGACCGTCTCGCGCTCCGGGTGAGCGCGCTGCAGCTCGCGCAGGTTGGCGACCTTGACGGCCATGCCGAGGCGGTGCCCCCGGTGCTCCCGGTCGACGAGCGTCCCCCACTGCCACGTCTTGGTCGGCGCGCCGGACGGCAGGACGAGGTCGGTGTAGGCGACCACCGCACCGGTCGCGCTCGCGATGGCCACCGTGGTGAGCCGTACCCGGCCCTGCCGACGCTCGAGGTCGAGGTAGCCCGCGGTACCGCTCCGGCGTCAGCGTCTCCGGCTCGAAGTCGACGTCGCCGGTCGGAGCGTCGACGTTGAGGAGGTTCGAGACCCGGCAGTACCCCTCGACCAGCTCGTCCGGCAGGCCGTCGGTATGCGTCTCGAGCCGGTAGGCGCCGGCCCACCGCTCGCGGGCGCTCGCCTCCAGCCGGTGGAGCACGTCGGCGGGCACCGGCAGGTCGAGGATGCGGACGTTGTCGGTGCTCTCCGCGGTGTAGCCGTGCGCGGTCGCGAACCGCTCGTAGGGGTGCTCGCCGTCGTCGCCCGGCGGCAGGTAGACCTCGCCGATGATCTGCGGGCGACCGAGCTCGCGGGCGCGGCGCTCGAGCACCCCGGCCAGGGTCGCTCCGACACCGCGCCGGCGGTGGTCCGGATGCACGTCGAGCTCGGCCCAGATCTTGTCGGTGTTGTCGTCCAGGCTCTGGTACAGCGTCGTGACGCCGACGACCTGTCCGTCGTCCGCCACAGCCCACATCTCCATGTCCTCCGACGGGTCGTCGTAGCGCCACCGGGCGACCGTCTGCGCACACCCGTCGGTGTCATCCCACGGACGCCGGTAGGACCGGCTCGCCAGGACGACGTCGTAGACGGCGGCGCTCTGGGCGTCGTCGTGCACGTCGACGGCGAAGGCCTGCGTCCGGACCAGGGACGGTGGGGCGGTGATCGGGGCCATGCGTCGACGGTAGAAGGTGGCTGGCCCGTGCGGCCAACGGTTTTCGGTATGCCGGTTGCGCTCGGCCTGGTCGGCACCCTCACCGTCGGCGGGTGAGCCGCCCCTCGTCGAGCCGGACCTCGCCGTCGCACACGGCAGCGGCTTCCGGGTCGTGGGTCGCCATGACGACCACGGCACCGCGGTCGGCCTCGGCGCGCAGGAGCTCGAGGACGCGTCCGCGGTTGGCGTGGTCCAGCTCCGACGTCGGCTCGTCGGCCAGCAGTACCGGTGCCCGGACGGCGAGACCGCGGGCCACCGCGACCCGTTGCTGCTGGCCACCGGACAGCTCCTCGACGAGGTGATCCCCCGACTCCGCGAGCCCCACGTCGCCCAAGGCGGCGTCGACGCGTTCGGCCACGTCGGCCGACCGAGTTCCGATGGCCAGCAAGGGGAACGCGATGTTCTCGCGGGCGGTGAGGACCCCCGCCAACCCGTTGCCCTGGGGGATGAGCGCGATCCCGGCTGCGACGCCGGCGCGCCGGTCGACAACCGGGGCGTCCGACGCCGTCACCGTTCCGGCGGCGGGTCGCACGGCTCCCGCCATCGCCCACAGCAGGGACGACTTGCCGGCGCCGGACGGACCGGTCAGGGCCAGAAACGTACCGGGCGGGACGACGAGGTCGGCCTCGTCGACGGCGACCACCGACCCGTACCTCACCGTCACGCCCCGGACCACGACGCAGCCTGGAGCGACCGCCGGCTCCGGCACGACCGGACCCGCGGGGGGCATGGATGCCGTGGCGGGCGCCGAGGGGGAAGCGGCAGCCGCGGCGGCTGCGGGACGCGCATACGGGTTGCTCTGGGCGGGAGCCGGGTCGGCGTCACTCATCGTCGGCACCTCCCTCGGCCAGCAGCGTCCAGCGGTCGCCGTCGCGGTGGACGCGCACCAGTGCGCCGGGCGGGAAGTCGGCGAGCACCTCGTCCGGCAACGGCAGCGACCCGTCGGCGGACACGACGGCGTAGTCCTCCCCGCGCCGGCCCTCGCCACCGACGCGGCCGTCGCGGATGGTGACCGTGCGGGGCAGCCGAGCGGCGACGTCGGCGTCGTGGGTGACGAGGACGATGGTGGTGCCCGACCTGGCGGTTGACCTCGTGGAGCCGGTCGAGGACGAGGTCGCGTGCCTCGTGGTCGAGCTGGCTGGTCGGCTCGTCGGCGAGCAGCAGACCGGGCAGGGTCGAGATGGCCACGGCGAGGGCGGTCAGCTGGAGCCGGCCGGGGGTGAGGTGCTCGAGCGAGGTCCGACCGACGTCACCGAGGCCGACCAGGCCGAGGACCTCTCCGGGCGCCGGTACCGGCCGGCCAGCGGCTCGCGCCGGCGCCTGGGCGAACGCGACGTTCTCGCGGGCGTTGAGGTAGGGCAGCAGGTTTCGACCCGCGCCCTGCAGGACCATCCCGACGTCGGCGGCGCGGTACTCGTCGAGCGCCGGCTCGTCCATCCGGCCCAGGTCGTGGCCGCCGATCCGGATCCGCCCCGCGCTGGGCCGCATCAGACCTCCGAACAGGGTGAGCAGCGTCGACTTGCCGGCCCCGGACGGTCCGAGCAGGCCGACCATGTCGCCGGCCGGGACGTCGAGGTCGACGCCGGCGAGGGCGGCGACGTCGTGACCCTCGGACCGGTAGATGTGCACCAGCCCGTGGGTGGAGACGGCGAGCCCCCGCCGTTCGAGTCCGAGGGCGGCCGTCACAACGGCTCCCGGACCCGCGACAACGATGCTCGCGCGACGAGACGCACGCCGACGACCCAGCCGACCAGCAGCAGCGCCGCGAGCGCGGCCGCCGCGGCGGCGACCGTCTGCGGGACGGCGGGCGCGGTGTCGACCGACAGGGCGGTCGACGCAACGGTGAAGAACGGGATGATCGGCATCGCGAGCTGGGCACCCAGCACGCCGGCCGCCGCCCCGACCACGACGCTGACGGCGACCACCGTCCACTGCTCGCCGAGGGCGACTCGGCGTAGGGCGGAGGCCCCGACGCCGGCCATCCGCAGCGCCGCATAGTCGCGCGAGCGCCCGCGCCACGTGGTGACGGCGACGAGGACCAGGACGATGCCCGCGATGAGGAGCGCGAGGAGGCCGACGACCAGGGCGAGCCGCAGACCCCATGCCGATGCGGAGCTGTCGTAGAGCTCCTGGAGGTCCGCCCGCGTCTCCACCGAGGTGACGGTGACACCGGACCGCGTGAGGGCGGCACGGATGCGGGCCACCGCGGTCGCGTCGGCGACCCAGACCTGCGCCTGCGCGAGCGGGGCGATGGACGCGGACCGGTCGAGTAGCGAGGGCAGGCTCACGATCGCCTCGTCGGTGCCGCCACCGGGCGCATACGGCACCGGCGCGATCCGCTGGAAGTCCAGGGTGATCCCGTCGAGGCCGGCTGCCTGGAACGCCGGGCCGGGCGCTCCGTTGGGCAGCGAACCAGCGACCAGGGCCGGTAGCGCGGCGATGGAGCTCCGCGCCGTGATCCGAACGTCGTCGAGGGTCGCCTGGAAGGTGAGGCCGAGCCGGGCCGGGCTACCGGCGTCGACCGGCTTGGCGTAGGCCTGGAGCTGCTCCGGGGGCGCCTCGGGGTGCCCGGACGGCAGCCACTCCGCCGCGTCCCCGATCGCGGCCGGTGGGGAACCGTCCATGGAGACGTTCGAGATCGTCACCGTCCCCCGCAGCGGCTCACTGGAACCGGTGGGCGTGGCGATCGCGAACCCGGCCAGCTGGCAGCCCCCGGCGCAGGCGACGTCCCGGGCGAGCGTGACCGAGGTGGTCGCCCCGCTCGGAAGCTCGCCCACGTTGACGGCGAGGGCCTGGGAGCCGGCCGGAGCGAGATAGACGACGAGGGTCGGCGGCGGCAGGGCGCCGGTGCCGCCCCGAGCCTGAGCATCGGGACTCGTCGCGACGGCGCTCGCGCCGTCGAGGGTGACCGTGAAGTGCCGGCCGGTGAGGATGATCCCCTCGGGCGGACGGCTGTCGAGCCGGGCCCAGGGAAAGGCGCCCGGGTCGCGCGGGAGCTCGGCGATGCGACCGAACTGGTCGGGGATGACGGCGAGCGTGCGCAGCGCCGTCGCGCTGCCCTGGCGCACCCGGATCACCGGGGTCGCGACGGTGCCGCTCGGGTCGGCGGTCTTCACCGCGGCGACCAGCGCATTGGCGTCCGACGCGTTCGTGGTGAGGACGGCCTCCGCTCCGGTCTCCACCCGGGCTCGTTCGTCGCGGTTCCGGGCGCCGACCACGAGGGCGTCCGTGGCGAAGACGGTGAGGGCCGTGGCGACGGTGATGATGGCCATGATCCGTCGTACGGCGGGCCGGCGAGCCACCTGGACCGCCGTGAGGGCGCCGACGAGGCGTCCCCGCCTGGTCAGCGCTCGGGCGACCAGGTCGGCCAGCGGGACGAGGACGTGTGCGAGGACCAGCCCGAGGGCCAGCGCCAGCAGGGTCGGCGTGGCCAGCGCGAGCGGTCCGGACAGGTTGCCGCTGACCAGCGTCACGAGGCCGGCCAGCGCCACGGCGATGACGACGGCGTCGACGACCCCGACGGCCCAGCCCCGGCGACGCGGCGGTACCCGTCGCAGCAGGGTCGAGATCGGCTCGCGCAGGGTGGGGCGAGCCACGAGGACGACGGCGAGGACGGCGACGAGGAGCGCGATGAGCGCCGCGACCACGGTGGTGCCCGGCACCTCGAGGGGTACGCCCGGGGCGAGCCATAAGCGACGGGCCACCTCGCCGAGGCCCAACGCCAGCAGGTATCCCAGCGGGACGCCCGCGGCGACGACCGTCCCGAGCTCGCGCAGCACCATCGCTGCCGCGCCGGACGGCCCACGCCCCCGCAGCCGACCGAGGGCCAGCTCCGGCCGCCGCTGCTCGACGGCGGCCGCCGCAACCAGCCCGAGGACGACTACGGCGAGGACCGCGAGCTGGCCGATGAGCAGCGGGACGATGGTCCGCGCCTGGCGCTGCCCCTCCACCACGCTGTCGACGAGCTCGGACACACCGCTGCGGACGGTGACGGTGCCGTTCGTCGCGACGGCCGCCTGCTGCATCTGGGCGACGCCCGACGTGATGACGTCCAGGCTGTCCAGGCTGACCTGGTCCGGTTGGAGGAGCCAGAGGACGGTGACCCGGCTGGCGCGCCAGCCTTTGGCGAACGTCGAGCTCGGGGTGACCCAGCCGTCCATCAGCGGTGTGTCGGCGGGGGACGGTCCGACCTGGCCGGCGCGGCCCTCGAGGCTGATGCCGAACCAGTGCCCGGGGTCGTCGAGCTGACGGAAGAACCCCGTGACGACGAACGGACCCGGGAAGGGGACGGACGGGTTGAGGCTGACGGGGATCTGCTCCGTCGGCTGCAGCTGCGGTGCCGATCCGCCACCCCTGGACTGCGGCCTCGGCCGCCGATATCGCGACGTCGTAGGGCTTAGTCGGGCAGCTGCCCTCGACGATCTGCAGCCCGCGACAGGTGTCCTGCGGGCCGACCACGGTGATGTCTGAAGGCCTCCCGACGACCCCGGTCAAGGAGACCCCGCCGGTCCAGAGGTCGCTCCCGCCGTCGTAGTAGGGAACGAGCGACGCGGGGAAGGTGGAGTGGACCCTGTCCGGTTGGGCGGGGACCACCCCGTTGGTCACGGACTGCCCGGTCACGGCGGTCGTCAGGACGCTCTGCCGGGTCAGCCCGTCCCGGACCAGGGACTGCTCGAGGAGCCGCTCGTAGAGGGGCGCGAACACCGCGCAGGCGGTGATCAGCGCGGAGAGCAGCAGAAGCGCCAGGGCCTGGGCGCGCCGGTACCGGATCGCCGCCCACACCGCGCACCTCCCGAGCTCCCGCGCTTCGACGGCCCCCGCCGCCGGGCCGCTCGACCCTACAACCGCGCCCCGTCGTGGGGTCAGTGCACGCGAAACAGCGCGACGCAGTGGCCACCGAGCCGGACCGCCCCATCGGTATGCGAGGTATCCGCCGGGTCCCACGCCAGGACGAGGTCGGGGCTGCGGCCCAGATCGGGTACCGGGATCTCCGCCGGCTCCGCAGCGAGGTTGGCCACCACCCGCATCGAGCCCCGGGACAGGACCAGCCAGCCGTCGTCGTCGCCGCACTCGACGACGCGAGCGTCGAGCCGGTCGTCCGTGAGCTCCGGGTTTCGTCGCCGCTCAGCGATGAGCGACGCATACCAGCGGAACATCCGCTCGTGCTCGGGCCGGCTGAGCTCGGACCAGTCGAGGACGCTCCGGTCTCGGGTGGCGGGGTCCTGCGGGTCGGGGACGTCGTGCTCCGCCCAGCCGTGGGCCGCGAACTCGGCGCGCCGGCCGCTGCGCACCGCCTCGGCCAGCTCCGCGTCCTCGAACGAGGTGAAGAACTGCCACGGCGTGTCGGCGGCCCACTCCTCGCCCATGAAGATCATGGGGGTGAACCCGGCCGTGAGGTAGATCGCCGCCGCGATGGCCTGCTGGCCCGCGGTGATGCTCGCGCTGACCCGGTCGCCCTGGGCGCGGTTGCCCACCTGGTCGTGGGTCTGGAGGTAGCCGAGGAACTGTGACACTCGATGGACCGACGGGTCCACCGGAGCCCCCCACACGCAGCCGCGGAAGGAGGACCACCGGCCGGCGTGGAAGAACACGTCGCGCAGCGTCTGGGCGAGGGCGCCCGGGGTGTTGAAGTCGGCGTAGTAGCCCTGCGCCTCCCCCGTCAGCGACGCGTGCAGCGCGTGGTGGACGTCGTCGTCCCACTGGGCGCTCATTCCCCAGCCGCCGCGGCTCGTGGCGGTGACGACCACCGGGTCGTTGAGGTCGCTCTCGGCGATGAGGTCGAGCGGCCGGCCGAGCTCGTCGGCCAGCGCGGCGACCTCGTCGGACAGCTCGGCGAGCAGGTGGCGCGCCGAGTCGTCCCGCAGCTCGTGCACCGCGTCCAGCCGGAGAGCATCGAGGTGGAAGTCCCGCAGCCAGCGGAGCGCGTTGTCCACCACGAAGCGGCGGACCTCGGCGGAGCCCGGCCCGTCAAGGTTGACGGCGGGTCCCCACGGGGTGACGTGCCGGTCGGTGAAGTAGGGCCCGAACTGCGACAGGTAGTTGCCGCTCGGTCCGAGGTGGTTGTAGACGACGTCGAGCCCGACGCCGATCCCGCGCTGGTGGCACGCGTCGACGAACCGCTGCAGGGCGGCCGGACCGCCGTAGGGGTCGTGGACCGCATACAGGGCGACGCCGTCGTACCCCCAGCCCCACCGGCCGGGGAACGCGGCGACCGGCATCAGCTCGACGACGTCGACCCCCAGCGCGACGAGGTGGTCGAGCCGGCTGGTCGCCGCGTCGAAGGTGCCGCCCGAGGTGAACGTCCCGACGTGGAGCTCGTAGAGGACGCCGCCGACCGTCCCCGCTCCCCCGCGGGGGCCGGGCCAGCCCGCGTCGCTCCAGCGGTAGGCCGCTGCCTCGAAGGTGCGGCTCGGCCCGTGGACGCCCCGCGGCTGCCACGCGCTGCGCGGGTCGGGCAGCGGCTGGCCGCCGTCGACCCGGAACGCGTAGTCGAACGGCACCGAACGGTCGGTCGTGGCCACCCACCAGCCGCCCGGCTGTCGGCTCATCGGCGTGGTGGTGACCACGCCGCCCAGCGGCTCGATGTCCACGTCGACGCGCTGGGCATCGGGGGCCCACACGCGAATATCGTTGTCAGTCATTGATTTCTCGTCAGCTCCTCGTCAGCAAGGCGACGGGCAGGCGGTCGAGGATGCGGTCCAGTAAGAGCTCACCGTCGCTCGTGAGGTCACGACCGGTCAGCCGGTCGGTCCAGGTACCGGCCGGGACGCTGACGGTGTCGTCGCCCCAACCGTCGAGGCTCGCCGCGAGCCGGGTGACGACCGCGACGACGTGGTCGCCGGAGGAGTCGCCGCGGGCCACCGCGTAGGCGTGCGCGCTGTCGGACCGCAGCGCCCGCACCGTCGCCTCCGGCCCGATGAACCACTCCGGGTGGTCGCGGCGGACCCGCAACGCCCGGCTGGTGACGAGCAGCTTCTCGTCGTCGAGGTCGCGAGGCGCGGCACCACCGTCGAGACGCGCCAGGCGCTCGGTGCGGGCGGCGAAGTCGACCGGGCGCCGGTTGTCGGGGTCGACCAGCGAGAGGTCGACCAGCTCGGCGCCCTGGTAGACGTCCGGGACGCCGGGCAGCGTGAGCTGCAGCAGCTTCTGGCCCAGCGTCACGGCCCGCGCCGCAGCGGCGGTCTCGGTGACCCACGACCCGATGTGGGCCCGGAGGCCGTCGTCGCCCAGGACTCCGGTCACGAAGGCCGCCACCGCGGCCTCGTAGTCCTCGTCCGGGTCGGACCACCCGGTATGCAGCTTCGCCTCGCGAACCGCCTTGAGGGCGTATGCCTGCAGCCGGTCCTCCTCGATCGGCCACGCGCCGACCATGGTCTGCCAGAGGAGGTACTCGGTCGCCCCGTCGACCCGCTCGGACCGGAACGGCCGGGCGGCTTCCTGCGCCTCCCGCAGCCACTGGTGCCACTCCCCGGCCCGTTCGGACAGCACGGCCAGCCGAGCGCGGACGTCCTCCGACCGTTTGGTGTCGTGGGTCGACAGCGTGGTCATCGTCAGCGGCCAGTCCTGCGCCAGCCGTTCGACGACCTCGGTGAGCTCGACCGGCGACACGGCGAAGTGGTCGGGGTCGGCACCCACCTCGTTGAGGCCGATGAGCCGGTGCCACCGGTAGAACGCCGTGTCCTCGATCCCCTTGGCCATCACCGGTCCACACGTCTGCTGGAACCGCACCACGAGGTCGTCGACGGCCGGGCCCACCTCGGCGCGCACCGCGTCGCCGACCCGTCCCAGCACGAGGTTGCCGACCAGGTCGAGCGTCGCGTGGTCCTCGACCGGCAGGTAGTCGCGCGCGCGTTCGGTCGCTGCGGTGATGACCCGCTGCGCTTCCGGGGAGACGCCCTCACCGGGGACGACGTAGGCCCGGTAGCGGTCCATCGCGACGAGCAGGGCCACGAGGGCTCGCTCCACCGCGTCGCGTGAGGGGCGCGCCGGCGACGACGGCGCCGCCACGATGTCCTCGGCGCGGCGCGCCAGGCGGAGCACCTCCGGCACCAGGGCGGTGGCCACGACCAGCTGCTTCGACGCGGTGACGACCTCGTCGAGGGTGAGCCGGGCACCCGAGACCAGGGCCAGCTGGTCGGTCAACGGCTCCTGACCCGCGGGGTCGACGAACAGCGCACCAATGCGCCACAACAGGTCGTAGCCGGTCGACCCGGCACAAGGCCAGTCGCTGGGCAGCCGTTCGTCGCCCTCGAGAATCTTCTCGACGACGACCCAGGCGTCGTCGGTCGCCTCGGCCAACCGGCGCAGGTAGCCGCGCGGGTCGGCCAGGCCGTCGGGGTGGTCGATGCGCAGCCCGTCGACGGACCCGTCACGCACGAGGTCGACGACCAGGCGGTGGGTGGCGTCGAACACCTCGGGCTCTTCGACCCGGACCGCAGCGAGCGTGCCGACGTCGAAGAACCGGCGGTAGTTCAGGGTGCTCGCGCCCGTCCGCCAGAACTCCAGCCGCCACCACTGCCGGTCGAGCAGCTCGGCGAGCGGGAGGTCCTCGGTGCCCGCTCGCACCGGCAGCTCGTGCTCGTAGTAGCGCACGACGGTCTCGTCCCGCCCGGGGCCGCCGTCGGTGGCGAGGGTGACGTGCCCCGCCCCCAGCGCCTCGGCGACCGTGCTGCCGAGCACCGGGATGACGATGCGATCGTCGGCGGCGTCCCAGTCCACGTCGAACCACGCCGCATACGCCGAGTCGCGCCCGTCGCGCAGCACCGACCACAGCGGCGCGTTGAGGTACTCCGGCTCCGGGACCGTCATGTGGTTGGGGACGATGTCGACGACGACGCCCAGGCCGCGGTCGTGCAACGCCGCCACCATCGCGTCGAACGCCGGGCGGCCACCGGCCTCGTCGCTGATCCGGGCGTGATCGAGGACGTCGTAGCCGTGGGTCGAGCCGGGCGCCGCCTGCAGCACCGGCGAGAGGTATGCGTGGCTGACGCCCAGGTCGGCGAGGTAGTCCGCGGTCGCGCTGACGTCGGCGAACCCGAACGCGGACTGCACCTGCAGCCGGTAGGTCGCCCTGGGAACCCGCCGGTCGGCCCGCTCGCGCGTCGGGGTACGGTCGGTCACTCCTCCGGCCCGAGCGGGCTGCGCAGCACGACGATGCTGCGCCCCGCCACGGAGAACTCGGTCTCCGGTTCGAGGACGGTGGACGCGGCCGCCGAGGAGGTTGCCGCGGTGACCGGATCGCCGGCGACGGCGCTGGCGTGGGTGGCCGCCGAGGCGCTCAGCGCCGTGTCGACCTCGATGTACCACTCCGCGCCGTACTCCACCTCGGGCAGCGTGAAGGAGATGGCATCGTCATGAGCGTTGAAGACGACGAGGAAGGAGTCGTCGAGCACGATGTTGCCCCGGCGGTCGGGCGCCGGAATGGCTCGGCCGTTGAGGAAGACCATGAGCGAGCGAGCCATCCCGTCGCTCCAGGCGGCCTCGTCCATGTGCTTGCCGTTGGGCATGAACCAGGCGATGTCGCCGAGGTCGCTCTCGCCGCCGTGGTTGGCGTTGCCGGCGAAGAACCGGCGGCGCCGGAACACCGGGTGGTCCTTGCGCAGCTGGACCAGCCGCCGGGTGAAGCGCAGCAGCTCCGCGTTGTCGTCGTCGAGGTCCCAGTCCACCCACGTCAGGTCGTTGTCCTGGCAGTAGCCGTTGTTGTTCCCCAGCTGCGTGCGCCCCATCTCGTCACCGTGCGAGATCATCGGAACGCCTTGTGACAGCAACAAGGTGGTAAGGAAGTTGCGCTGCTGACGCAGCCGCAACCTGTCGATCTCGGGGTCGTCGGTCGGCCCCTCGACCCCGCAGTTCCACGAGCGGTTGTGGCTCTCGCCGTCCTGGTTGTTCTCGCCGTTGGCCTCGTTGTGCTTCTCGTTGTAGCTGACCAGGTCGCGCAGGGTGAAGCCATCGTGGGCGACCACGAAGTTGACCGACGCGATCGGCTTCCGGCCGGAGTGCTCGTAGAGGTCGGACGACCCGGTGAACCGGGACGCGAACTCGCCGAGCGTGGCCGGCTCGCCGCGCCAGAAGTCACGCACGGTGTCGCGGTACTTGCCGTTCCACTCGGTCCACAGCGGCGGGAAGTTGCCGACCTGGTAGCCGCCGTCGCCGAGGTCCCAGGGCTCGGCGATGAGCTTGACCTGGCTGACCACCGGGTCCTGCTGGATGATGTCGAAGAACGCGGAAAGCCTTGACACGTCGTGGAACTGGCGGGCAAGCGTTGCGGCCAGGTCGAACCGGAACCCGTCGACGTGCATCTCCAGCACCCAGTAGCGCAGCGAGTCCATGATCAGCTGCAGCACGTGCGGGTGGCGCATCAGCAGCGAGTTGCCGGTGCCGGTGGTGTCGTAGTAGTGGGCCGGGTCGTCGTCGACCAGCCGGTAGTAGGACCCGTTGTCGATGCCGCGGAAGGCCAGCGTCGGGCCCTTGTGGTTGCCCTCGGCGGTGTGGTTGTAGACCACGTCGAGGATGACCTCGATGCCCGCCTCATGAAGCGCCTTGACCATGCCCTTGAACTCGGGCACCTGCTCGCCCCGGGTGCCGTAGGCGGCGTACTCGTTGTGGGGCGCGAAGAACCCGATGGTGTTGTAGCCCCAGTAGTTGCGCCGCCCTTCGTCGAGGAGCTGGAAGTCCTGGACGAACTGGTGGACGGGCATCAGCTCGATGGCCGTGATCCCGAGCTTGGTGAGGTGCTCGATCGTCGCGGGGTGACCGATACCCGCATACGTGCCCCGGATGTCCTCGGGCACGTCCTCGAGCAGTTCGGTGAGGCCCTTGACGTGCGCCTCGTAGATGATCGTGTCGTGGTACTCGTGCTGTGGTGAGCGGTCCTGACCCCAGTCGAAGAACGGGTTGATCACCACGGAGGTCAGCGTCTTGCCCAGGCTGTCCTCGGTGTTGGGGATGTCGTCCAAGCCGCCGTCGGGGTCGTCCATGTTGTAGCCGAACAGCGAGGGGTCGCCCCGCATCTCACCGTCGACCGCCTTGGCGTAGGGGTCGAGGAGCAGCTTGGCCGGGTTGCAGCGGGCACCCTCCGACGGCTCGTAGGGGCCGTGGACGCGGTAGCCGTAGCGCTGTCCCGGCTGCACACCGGGGAGGAACCCATGCCAGACGAACCCGTCGACCTCGGGCAGGTCGACCCGGGTCTCCTTACCGCGCTCGCCGATGAGGCACAGCTCGACGCGCTCGGCCACCTCGGAGAAGATCGCGAAGTTGACGCCCGTCCCGTCGTAGGTCGCGCCGAGCGGGTAGGGCCTGCCGGGCCAGATGTCCATGAATTGCCTTTCGGTCGTTCTGCGCCAGGTGCGCCGCAGATCAGGCCGACGTCGGTGGCGAGCCGCACCCATCCTAGGCAACTCACAGATGACCGGGCGTCCACGCTTCGGTACGGGATCGACGTCGGCCCGCCGGGATGAGGTGATGCCCGGGGCCCAGCCGGCGAAACCTCCGCGCCGGCCGAGGTTCGAAGCCGTCGCGGGGACGCAGCAGCGCCGGGGTCCCTTCAGGACCCCGGCGCGTCACCGGATCGGCATTGCTGCTCAGCAGTGCGGCATACCGACGCCCGGCGCGATCACGTCGCGGTGGACGAACCCGAGGTTGCCGGCCTGGCCGATCCGGAACCAGTACGAGTTCCCGTTCAGGGTCTGGCCCTCGGTGAAGCAGATGATGTTGACCTTCTGCCCGGGCTGGAGCCCGAAGTGGACGGGCGACGTCTGGTTGGACGGGCTGACGTAGGACGTGGCCGGCGTCTTGATGTAGCCGATGTGCTCGGGAGCGCTGCTCGCGTTGGCCGGCGTGGCGGCGACCACGGCGGTGAGCGCGGCGACCGGAGCGGCCACGGCGAGGACGGCGAGGGTGGAGATGACGATGGCCTTGCGCATGATGAAAACGTCCCTTCGTGCAGCCGGCCGGTGTCTCCGGCACGGCCCGAGGTCTCCCTCGGTGCTGTTTCCAGCATCCGGGAAGGCCGCCTCGGGCGGCATCCACCGACGGTCGGACCGGCCGGGTGACGGGTGGTCCGCCGATCGGAGGACGGTCCTCCTCAGGTCAGCGCGTCGAGGACCTGGTCGGCCGCGGCGTACGGGTCGCTCGTGCCGTCGACGACCTCGGCGGCGAGCCGGTCGACGCTGTCGTGGTGGCGCAGGTTGCCCATCCGGAGGCGGAGGGCGGCGAGGACGATCGCCTCGATCTCGTCGCCGGCGCGCGCCACCCGTCGGGCGCGAAGCTGGCCGGTGCGGGCCAGCCAGTCGGTGTGCTTGTCGATGGCCTCGAGCACCTCCTCGACTCCCTCGTCCCTCGCCGCGACGGTCTTGACCACCGGCGGTCGCCACAGCCCGGGTTCGGTGCGGTCGCCGAGCGAGATCATGTGCCGCAGGTCGCGGACCGTCGCGTCGGCGCCCTCGCGGTCGGCCTTGTTGACGACGAACACGTCGCCGATCTCGAGGATCCCCGCCTTGGCCGCCTGGATGCCGTCGCCCATCCCCGGCGCGAGGAGCACGACCGTCGTGTCGGCGAGCCCGGCCACCTCGACCTCCGACTGGCCCACGCCCACCGTCTCGACGAGCACGACGTCGCACCCGGCCGCGTCGAGTACCCGCAGCGCCTGCGGGGTCGACCAGGACAGCCCGCCGAGATGGCCCCGCGACGCCATCGACCGGATGTAGACCTCCGGGTCGAGCGCATGGTCCTGCATGCGGACCCGGTCGCCGAGCAGGGCACCGCCGGAGAACGGCGACGACGGGTCGACCGCGAGGATCCCGATCCGCTTGCCGCGCTTGCGGTATGCGGCGACGAGAGCGTTGGTCGACGTCGACTTCCCGACGCCCGGGCTGCCGGTGATTCCGATGACGTGGGCGTTGCCGGCGTGTGGCGCCAGGGCGGCCATAACCTCGCGCAGAGCGGGGTGCTCGTCCTCGACGAGGGAGATCAGCCGTGCGACGGCACGCGGCGATCCGCCCCGGGCGGACTCCACCAGCGCCGGGACATCGACCGGTCGCGACGCCACCGGAGGGAGGCTAGCGAACAAACGCGCACGGTCCGGGCATGACGTGCCCGGTCAGGTAACGCGATCCGCGGAAACCCCCGCATCAGCGGGCTACGAGGTGGCCGGCACCCGGAGGACCAGAGCGTCGCCCTGTCCGCCGCCACCACAGAGCGCGGCGGCGCCCACGCCACCACCACGACGCTTGAGCTCCAGCGCGAGGTGCAGCACCAGCCGGGCACCGGACATCCCGATCGGGTGCCCGGTGGCGATGGCGCCGCCGTTGACGTTGACCTTGTCGGCGTCGATGCCGAGGTCCTTGACCGACGCCAGCGCGACGGCGGCGAACGCCTCGTTGATCTCGACGAGGTCGAGGTCCGCCGGGTCGACGCCTTCCTTGGCGCAGGCCGTGCGGATCGCGTTGGCCGGTTGCGCCTGCAGCGTCGAGTCGGGGCCGGCGACCATGCCGTGCGCGCCGATCTCGGCGAGCCACGTCAGGCCCAGCTCCTCGGCCTTGGACCGCCGCATCACGACCACGGCGGCCGCACCGTCGGAGATCGGCGACGCAGAGCCGGCGGTGATGGTGCCGTCCTTGCCGAAGGCCGGCTTCAGCCGGGAGAGCACCTCGACCGAGGTGTCGGCGCGGACCCCCTCGTCGGCCTTGTACTCCAGCGGCTCACCGCGGCGCTGCGGCACCGACACCGCGACGACCTCGTCGTCGAAGACGCCGTCCTTCCACGCCTTGGCGGCAAGCTCGTGCGAGCGGGCGGCGAAGGTGTCCTGCTCTTGCCGGCTGAACGCATACTCGCCGGTGTTGGCCTGCTCGGTGAGCGCGCCCATGGGCTGCTCGGTGAAAACGTCCCAGAGGCCGTCGTAGGCCATGTGGTCGCGCATCGTGACGTCGCCGTACTTGTAGCCCTCGCGGGACTTCAGCAGCAGGTGTGGCGCGTTGGTCATCGACTCCTGGCCACCGGCCACGACGATCTCGACCTCACCGGCGCGGACCAGCTGGTCGGCGAGCGCGATCGCGTCGAGCCCCGAGAGGCAGACCTTGTTGATCGTGAGGGAGGGCACGTCCATCGGGATCCCGGCGTTGACCGCCGCCTGGCGGGCCGGCATCTGGCCCGCGCCCGCCTGGAGCACCTGGCCCATGATCACGTAGTCCACCTGCTCGGGCCGGACCCCGGACTTCTCCAAGGCCCCCGCGATGGCGAACCCGCCGAGGTCGGTCGCCGAGAAGTCCTTGAGGGAGCCGAGCAGCCGGCCCATCCCGGTGCGGGCCCCCGCGACGATGACGGTCGGATCTGAGTTCGTGCTGGTCATCCGGAGGCCTCCTGCTGCGGTGGACGACGTCAGTCGACGACGTCGGTAGTCGGCCTCAATTCTAGCCGCGCGACGCATGCCCACCGCCCCGGGCCGACGGTGGCGCTGCCCACACGCATACTGGTGCATCGACCCCAGACCCACTGTTCAGCGGGCGGTATCAGGGGGCACGCTGGACTCCTCTCCAGGGTCGTCGCCTCCTCGGCGGCGATCCGACCTCGGAGGTCGTCATGCCGTACGTCAGCGGGTTCCTGCCGAGCCGTTCCGCACCCTTGTTCCACAACGGCCCGTGGCCCACCGGGCTGGACCTGCGGATCTCCCTGGCGGGGCTTCCGGCCGTCTCGATCGACGTCACGAAGATGGGGCTCTGCGGCGGGATGTCGTTCCTGGCCCGCGACATCCACGAGAGCGGCACCCCGCAGCTGCGCTCCACCAGCTCCCAGGGCATCCCCGTGCCGTTGGGCCGGCACATCCTCTCCCGGCTGCTCGACAGCTTCCTTGGACCGGGCGTCATCCCCTACTGGATTCACGCGACCCAGGAGCTGGACCACGGCACGTGGTTCTGGGGCAAGGGCCTCTACGCGGAGACGGTCGACGCTGCGCGGCAGGTCATGCGCTACGTCGACGCGGGCGGGCTGGTGCCCATCGGCGTCGTCCTCGCCCAGAGCGCGTGGCCCTGGGACGTCTTCCAGAACCACGTCGAGCTGGTCTACGGCTACGACCTGGTGGGATCCGTGCTGACCCTGCACGTCTACGACTGCAACGTCGAGGGCAGCGACAACGTGACCATCTCGCTGGACATCGGTTCGCCGGCGCCGGCGCGGCCGATCCTCACCAACGGGACGTCGGCGGCCGGCCAGCCGGGTCACGTCCGCGGGTTCTTCGTGCTGCCCTACCAGCACAAGGACCCCGGCCCCGCCTACCTCGACGACGGGCAGGTCACGGTCGCCGACCGGGTGCCCACGTCGGTCGCGCCCGGGGAGACCCTCAACCTGGCGGTGACCATCGAGAACACCGGGTCGACGACCTTCGAGTCGGGGGACGGGTACCGGCTCGGCACCCAGTCGCCGCCGGACAACACGGCGTGGGGAACGCCCCGGTTCGAGCTGACGGAGAGCGTCGACCCGGGACGGGTCTCGACGCAGACGGTGTCGCTGAGGGCGCCGCTCACCGGCTCGCCGACCCTGCAGCTGCAGCTGCTGCGCGAGTCGGTGCACTGGTTCGGCCAGCCGTCCGAGCCGGTCCAGGTGACGGTCACCACCCCCGCAGTCGTCCGCTGACCACCGGCGGCCGCTGGCATACGCTCCGGTCATGAGCGAGTTCCCGCACCTGTTCACGGCGATCGACCACGTCGGCGTCGCTGTCGCGGACCTGGACGAGGCCAAGGCCTTCTACGAGAAGACGTTCGGTATGCGCCTCGTCCACGAGGAGGTCAACGAGGAGCAGGGGGTCCGGGAGGCGATGATGGCGGTCGGTGACTCCGGCTCGTGCGTCCAGCTGCTGGCTCCGCTGGGCCCTGACTCCACGATCGCCACGTTTCTGAACCGCAGCGGCCCTGGCGTGCAGCAAGTCGCCTACCGCGTCGAGAACGTCGACGAGGCGAGCACCATGCTGCGCGAGCGCGGGCTGCGGCTGCTCTACGACGCACCCCGGCGGGGCACGGCCGGCAGCCGGGTCAACTTCGTGCACCCGAAGGACGCCGGCGGGATCCTCGTCGAGCTCGTGGAGCCGGCCGCGCACCACTGAGACGGGGCCTCACCGGTCATCTGAGGTAGCCCGGAACGGCGGTTCTCTGAGGTAGGCCGGGCCGCGGAAGATAGGGCGTCCTCCCCATGTCCCGGGGTACCTCAGTCGCGCACTCTCAATGGCGTCGGGCCAACCAGGTCCGGCGAACCGAAGCAAGGAGTGCCGCGATGTTCCCGATCACCACCATCGACACCGTCTCCACCGACCGTAGCCGTCGCCTCGAGGGCTACCGCGGCTGGTCGCGGCGGCGTCACCAGGCCGCCGGCCCGGACGTCGACGACTCGGCCCGTCCCGTGGAGGGCCACCGCCCGGTGCTGCGTCCGGTCTTCGGGCGCTGACGCCCGGTGGCCGCCACGGGCGGCTCGCCACCTACCACCGCGGTAGCGGGCGACGCCGAGCCGGACCCGAACCCCGCGAGCTCCCACCCGGAGATCTCGCGGGGTTCGTCTCTGTCGGGGATGTCGCCGCCAGCCGCGATGATGGTCCCCATGACGACGGTGGACCGACGGGCGCCGCTGGTGGGTCGCGACGAGCTCCTCGCCGACCTCGCGTCGTTCGCCGCCGTCGACGACCCCGACGGCAGCGGCTCCGTCCTCGTCGGCGGTGACGCCGGGGTGGGCAAGACCCGGCTGCTGCTAGCCCTGCGCGACCGTGCCGTAGCAGCCGGCCGGCTGGTCGTCGTCGGGCACAGCCTCGACTTCGGTGACAGCGCGCTGCCCTACCTGCCGTTCTCCGAGATCCTCGGCCGGCTCCAGGACGAGCTGCCGGCGGTCGTGGACACCGTTGCCCAGACCTACCCCGCGATCACCCGGCTGCTGCCCCGCCAGCGGGTCCGCGTCGCCCAGGCCACCGACCGCGCCCACGCCGCCGACGCCGGCGACCCCGCCGACCCGGGCGACCGGGCGCCGGGCTCCGACGACCGCTCCAGCCGCTCCGACCTCTTCGCGGGGATCCACGCCCTGCTCGAGGAGGCCGCCCGCGTGCAGCCCCTGCTCGTCGTCGTCGAGGACGTCCACTGGGCCGACCAGTCGTCCCGCGAGCTGCTGAGCTACCTCTTCGCCCGGCAGCTCGACGCGCCCGTCTCCCTCGTCGTGTCCTACCGCAGCGACGACGTCCACCGACGGCACCCGCTGCGACCGACCCTGGCCGAGTGGTCCCGGCTGCCGACCCTGCACCGGCTCCAGGTCGGTCCGCTCTCCGAGGCCGCCGTGCGCGCCCTGCTGCACGTACTCCACCCCGAGCCGCTCACCGACGAGCAGGTCCGCGCGATCATCTCGCGGGCCGATGGCAACGCCTTCTTCGTCGAGGAGCTCATCGGCCTGGACGGTCTGGCCGCTCTGAACGGTCTGGCCGGCAGCGCCGCCACCCTGCCCGTCGACCTCGCCGACCTGCTCCTGGTCCGCCTCGACCGGCTCGACGAGCCCGCGCGCCGCGTGGTCGGGGCCGCATCGGTCGCCGGTCGGCGGGTGTCCCACGAGCTGCTGACCCGCGTCCTCGGGGCGTCCGGTGCGGACGCCGCCCACCTCGACCAAGCCCTGCGGCAAGCCGTGGACGCGCTCATCCTCGAACCCCGCCAGACCGGCGGGCAGGCGGTGTATGCGTTCCGCCACGCGCTGCTCTCCGAGGCGGTCTACGACGACCTCCTGCCCGGGGAGCGGTCGCGGCTGCACACCGCATACGTCACCGCCCTGCGGGACGGCAGCGTCCCGGGCACCTCCGCCGAGCTGGCCCTGCACGCGAGAGCGGCCAACGACACCGAGACCGCCATCGCCGCGAGCACCGAGGCGGGCGACGAGGCGATGGAGGTCGGTGCTCCGGAGGAGGCGGCGCAGCACTACCAGTCGGCACTGGAGATGCTCGGCCCGCGGGCCGCCGACGAGGTGCGCTTGGTGGTCAGTGCGGCCGACGCGCTGGTCGACGCCGGCGACGCCCACCGGGCGGTCAAGCTGGTCACTGCACACCTGGCGATGCTGCCCGCGACCGCGCCGGTGGAAGCACGCGCGCGGCTCATGCTGGCCAAGGCCGAGTCCGCCTACACCACCGAGGTCGACTTCGACCCGCGCGAGCTGACGACCGACGCGTTGGCGCTCATCCCCGAGGAGCCGCCGTCGAAGATTCGGGCCCGCGCCCTGATGATCCACGCCCAGGCCCTGCGCTGGCACCACGACACCGAAGGGGCGGCGGCGGCGGCCACCGAAGCGGTCCGCATGGCCACCGAGCTGGGCCACCCCGGGCTCGCCCGAGCGGCGTCGCTCGTGCTGGCCCGCGTCGCCGACTCGGCCGGCCAGCCCGACGACGCGATCGCCCGGCTCCAGCGGGTGTTGGGCGAGGCCGGCGAGAACGTCGACGTCGACGTGGAGATCCGTGCCCTGCACCAGCTGGCCACCGTGCACTTCGGTGTCGGACGGTTCGCCGACGCGCGGCGGCTCTACCTCGAGGCTCTGGCCCGGTCCACCGCGAGCGGGCGCCCGTGGTCGCCGTGGGGGCTCGACGCCCGGGCCGCCGCCGGGCTCAGCGCCTACATCCTCGGCGACTGGGACGACGTGCTGTCGATCACCGACACCGTCAGGAGAGGCGCCGCCGCCGCTGGCCGAGGCCTACCTCCGCTCGGTCTCGCTGGACGTCGAGGCGGGCCGCGGGATGGCCGTGGTGCTCGACCACATCGCCGCCATCCGCCCGTTCTGGGAGCGGGACGGGGCCATGGTGCTCTACTGCACGACGGCGGCCATGGACCTCTACGGCGACCGGGGCGAGCTGGCGGCGGTCCGCGACGTCCACGACGAGGCGATCGCCATACTGCACCGGCTGTGGCCGGGCAGCATCATGTGGCTGCGGCTGCGGCTGAGCGCCCTGCTCGTCGGCCAGATCGCCTCGAACGTCGCAACGCTCAGCCGGGCCGAGCGAGCCGGTTGGGCTGCCCTCGGTGAGCGCCACACCGAGGACACCAGGACGTTCGTGTCCGGGCATCCCCCGGACGGCGCATCCCGGGTGGAGGCCCGGGCCTGGTACCGGCGCGGCGAGGCCGAGATCCTTCGGCTGCGCTGGCTGGCCGACGTCGACCCGCCCCCGGCCACGCGAGCTCGTCGACGCCTGGCGGCAGAGCGTCGCGGCCTTCGAGGAGATGGGCCACGTCTTCGAGACCGCCCGGTCACAGGCCCGGCTGGCGGCGGCGCTCCACGCGGCTGGAGACCCGGTTGCGGCACGGCGCCTGGTGACGACGGCTCGCGAGGCGGCACGCCGGCTCAAGGCCGGAGCCGCTGCTGGCCGAGCTGCGCACCGTGTCCGGCACCAACGACCGGCGCAGGGGCGAGGATCACACGCCCGCCTCGGTCGCACTGACCGCCCGGGAGCAGGAGATCCTCGGTCTGGTGGCGCAGGGCCGCAGCAACGGCGAGATCGGACGGCAGCTGTTCATCAGCACCAAGACGGTCAGCGTCCACGTCTCCAACATCCTGGCCAAGCTGGGCGCCGCGGGGCGCACCGAGGCGGCCGCGATCGCACGCCGTCAGGGTGTGCTCCAGGACTGAGTCGGCGGCGAGCCGAACCATGCTCCCAAGCCGGGCAGCCGGTGACGGCCCTGCCTCCGCCGGCCCGGTGACGGGCGCCGTTAGCGTCGAAGCATGCTCGCGGTGCGTTCGCTGCCTAGTCGGTTTCGCGGCCTCCGGGACCGCGAGCGGGCGTTCCGGGCCCGACAGCGGGAGCGGATCGAGGAGACCCGACGTCGCCCGTTGGCCGACCTGGGCGCCGACCTCGGCACCGACCCGGCGGGTGACGACGAGCAGCTGACCCACTCGCTGCTGCACGACACCTTGCCGCGCCTCGGACCGCGAGCGGGCGGCCGGTGAGCCGGACGACCGGGGCGGTCGGCGACCCTTCGGCCAGGCCGGGCGTCCGCTGAACCGGCAGTCGCCGTTCTACGTCGGGTTCGTCGGCGCGGTCGGGGTGCTCGCCGCATACGCGCTCTGGCAGGCGGTGTCCTCGCTCGGCACCGTGCTCACGCTGCTCACCGTCGCGGGCTTCCTCACGCTGTCGCTCAACCCGGTCGTCGAGCTCCTCGTCCGCCGGGGACTGCGGCGGGGTGGTGCGGTAGCGGTGGTGTTCGCCCTGGCGGTGGGCGCCTTCGTCCTGCTGGGGTTCGTCGTGGTGCCACCGGTGACGCAGCAGGCCGGCGAGCTCGCGCAGAGCGCCCCGATCTACGTCAACGGCGTGCTCAGCAACCCTCGAGTTCAGGACATCGACCAGCACTACCACGTGGTCGAGAAGATCCAGGAGGAGCTCAACAAGCGCCTCACCGACAGCGACTTCATGTCGCAGGTCGCGGGCGGCGTGCTGGGTGCCGGCCGGATCGTCGCCGAGGGGATCTTCTCGACCCTCACGGTGATGGTGCTGACCCTCTACTTCCTGTCCTCACTGCCGACGCTCAAGCAGGCCGCCTACGCGGTGGTGCCGGCCAGCCGCCGCCCGCGGGTCATCTCGCTGTCCGAGGAGATCATGCGACGGGTCGGCTCCTACGCCATCGGCCAGGTCGTCGTGGCGGCGGTCAACGCGTTCTGCGCCTGGATCATGATGTCGATCGTCGGGATTCCGTATGCGGCGGTGCTCGCCGTCGCGGTGGGGTTCCTCGGCCTCGTGCCGATGGTCGGCGCGACGCTCGGAGCGGTGCTCGTCGCGGTGGTCGCGCTGTTCGACGACCCCAAGAACGCGGTCATCGCCCTCGTCTACTTCATCGTCTACCAGCAGACCGAGAACTACCTCGTCGCACCGCGGATCATGCAGCGCACCGTGGCGGTGCCCGGTGCCGTCACCATCGTCGCGGCCCTCATCGGCGGCACGCTGCTCGGGATGCTCGGCGCCCTGCTGGCCATCCCGGCGGCGGCCGGGCTACTGCTGCTCTACGACGAGGTGCTGGTTCCGCGACAACGCCGGGTGTGACCCCGCGCCGGTAACCTCGTGCGGTGCGGTTCCTCAACGGCCTCGAGCCGGCGTTCGACCTGACCTACGACGACGTGTTCATGGTGCCGGCCCGGTCGTCGGTCACCTCCCGGATGGATGTCGACCTCTCGTGCGCCGACGGGTCGGGCAACACCATCCCGATCGTCGTGGCCAACATGACGGCCGTCTCCGGCCGGCGGATGGCCGAGACGGTGGCGCGACGCGGCGGCATCACGGTGATCCCCCAGGACATCCCGACCGACGTCGTCGCCGACGTCGTCGCCTTCGTCAAGTCCCGGGACCTGATCCACGACACCGCCATCACCGTCGACCCCGTCGAGACGGTCGGCGCCACGCTGACGCTGCTGCAGAAACGTGCTCACGGCGCGGCGGTGGTCGTCGACGAGCGTCACCATCCGATCGGGCTGGTCACCGAAGCCGACCTCACCGGCGTGGACCGGTTCACCCAGGTGCGCGACGTCATGAGCCGCGACGTCGTGACCATCGGCGCCGACCAGTCCGCCGAGGACGCCTTCGCTCGGCTCAGCACCGCCCGGCACCGGCTGGCTCCCGCGGTCGACGCCGACGGCCGGCTCGTGGGAATCCTCACCCGTCAGGGCGCGCTCCGGGCCACCGTCTACCGGCCCAACGTCGACGCCCACGACCATCTGCGCGTCGCCGCGGCCGTCGGGATCAACGGCGACGTCGTCGGCCGGGCCAAGGAGCTGGCCGCCGCCGGCATCGACCTGCTCGTGGTCGACACCGCGCACGGGCACCAGGACAAGATGCTCGAGACGCTCGGCGCCGTGCGGGAGCTCGGACTCGAGATCCCGCTCTGTGCGGGCAATGTCGTTGCCGCCGAAGGGGTTCGGGACCTCGTCGCCGCTGGCGCCGACATCGTCAAGGTCGGTGTCGGTCCTGGAGCCATGTGCACGACGCGGATGATGACCGGCGTCGGCCGCCCGCAGTTCTCGGCGGTCCTCGAGTGCGCGACCGCGGCCCGCGAGGTGGGTGCCCACGTCTGGGCCGACGGCGGCGTGCGCCACCCGCGCGACGTGGCGCTGGCCCTGGCGGCGGGCGCGTCGAACGTCATGATCGGGTCCTGGTTCGCCGGGACGCTGGAGTCCCCCGGCGACCTGCAGGCCACGGCCGACGGGCGCGCCTACAAGGAGTCGTTCGGCATGGCCTCGTCCCGGGCGGTCCGCACCCGCACCGCCACGGAGTCGGCCTACGACCGCGCCCGCAAGGGCCTGTTCGAGGAGGGGATCTCGAGCGCCCGGATGTTCGTCGACCCCGCCCGGCCCAGTGTCGAGGACCTGCTCGACGCCATCACCGCCGGGGTGCGCTCGGCCTTCACCTACGCGGGGGCGCGCACCATCGAGGAGTTCCACGACCGGGCGGTGGTGGGGCTGCAGAGCACCGCGGGGTTCGCAGAAGGCGCCCCGCTGCATACGTCCTGGTGAGCTCAGTCGACCGGCGCGGCTGGTGACGGCTCGTGGCGCTGCTGCTCGGCCGGCCACGTCGTGGGCAGCGGCAGGGCGGCGGGGTTGACCCGACGCACGATCTCCTCGTGGACGCGGCGGACATAGGGCTCTCCCACCCAGAGGTGCTTGGCGCCGGCGACGCCGACGACCTCCGCCTGCGGCACCACCGCGAAGCGCTCGCGGGCCTCGGCCGGCCTCAGGTAGTCGTCGAGCTCGGGCACCAGCGCGAGCAGCGGTTTGCCGGAATCCGCCCACGCGGCAAGGTGTTCCGGTCGCGAGTAGCGCAGCGGCGGGCTGAGCAGGATCGCGCCGACGACGGAGGGGTCGTTCCCGTACATCAGGGCGAGGTCCGTGCCGAACGACCAGCCGACCAGCCAGCGCTCGGGCAGCTCCGGATCCTCGTGGAACTCGGCGTACTCGATGGCGGCCGCGACGTCGAACCGCTCGCCGGCCGCGTTGTCGAACGTCCCTTCCGAGGTGCCGCGCGGCGACGTGACCCCGCGCAGGTTGAAGCGGAGCACCGCCAGTCCGGCGAGCGCCGGGAGCCGGTAGGCCCCCTTCTTGTAGACGTGGCTGTCCATGAACCCGCCGTGCGTGGGCAGCGGGTGCAGCGTGACCAGCGTCGCAACGGGGTCCCGGTCGGGGGGCAGCGCGAGCTCGCCCACCAGGCGCAGGTCGTCCGCGGTGTGCAGCACGACGTCGCTGCGACGGGCCGGCAGGATCGAGCTGGCCCGGATCTCGTCGGGGTCGCGGCTCATGGTGCGCAGGCTATCGAGCCGCCGTCAGCGGTAGGCGTTGCCGGCCGGACGCGCGTCCCGGCGCTGCCAGCAGCCGGTATGCCAGTGCCGCCGGTCTTCCAATCCCCCCACGCCCTCCGCCGGCCACGCGACGACGTGCGGAGTCCCGATGAGGACCTCCTGCTGACAGCCGGGGCACCGGTATGCGCGAGTCGCCCGGACTCCGCTGACCTGGCGGACGGTCCAGAGCAACCCCGCATAGTGCTGAGTCGTCGTCTCACCCAGCCCACCGGCGGCCAGCGGGCGGTGCTCCTCCCGGCGGCGGTTGGGACGCGGCATACCGGCATTCTCCCCGGTCGGTCACTCGGGCGTCAGCCGGCCGGTCGTTCCGCTGACGAACAGGTCGACGAGGGCCGGGAACGTCTGCTCGATCCGGTTGTCCGGCTCCCCGGGATCGACGTACCGCGCAGGGGCATGCAGCGCGGCCGGGAGCTCGTACACGGTCACGAGGTCTCCCGCGTCACGCTGCCGGCCCACCAGCGTGCGGACCGCGGTCGGGTCGACCGACGGGTCACCGGCGTTGAGGACGTGGATCACGAAGGCGTTCGTCCGGTTGACCCCAAGGGTCGCGGCCAGGCTCATCAGGCCGGCGAGGCTGCGCGTGGAGTACCTCGCGTAGTCGTAGCGAGGGACCTGCTCGGCGTCCCGCCGTGAGAAGTCGGACCAGAGGTCGAGGTTCGGGCCGAGGCGCATGAGGTTGCCGGCGGCGTGGGTCAGCAGTGACGGGAGGGCCGCCGGGCCGAGGAACGGAGCCAGCGCCACGACGCGCTGGACGCCGGCGTTGTGCTCTGCCGCCCAGAGCGCGAGCGTGGCGCCTCCCGAGAGCCCGCCTAGGGTGGTGCGCGCATCGAGCCCCAGGGCGATGGCGGTCGTGCGCATCGCAAAGTTGGCCATCTCCTGGCCGTCCACCGGGTTCGGCTGCGCGGTGAGGCCCGCGATGCCGTGTTCCGGCCACCGCGGGACGAGCACGCGGTACCCGGCCGCGGCGAGCCGGGTGGCCAGAGCGGCGAACTGGTTGGGGCACCCGATGTCGGCATGGAACAACAGGACGACGCCGAGCTGCGGCACCGCCGGCCTGACGTCGAGGGACCTGCACTCGGGCAGGACGGCCGGGTCGGCGGCGTCCTTGGCGACGATGTCCGCATACCCCGCCTCGGCCTGCTCGCCGGTGAGGGCCCCGGGGCTCGTCGCGACCGGCGGGTTGTCGGGCAGCACGGTCAGCCCGACGGCGACCGCGGCGAGGACAGCGACGACCGCGACCAGGACGGTCAGCGTCCGGCGGAGCCAGCGGGGTACGCCGTGGCCGGTCCGTTCCGTCACCCGGCGATCGTATTGAAGGACCCGGCCACCGCGCGGACGCGTCTCGGCACCCCTCCCGGACACGGTCGACGGCGCCGTGAACTCCGTCGCTAGGCTGCCCCGGTGCGTCTCGTCATCGCTCGGTGCAGCGTCGACTACGACGGCCGGCTGACCGCGCACCTGCCCTTGGCCACCCGCCTACTCGTGGTCAAGGCGGACGGCTCGGTCCTCGTGCACAGCGACGGCGGGTCCTACAAGCCGCTCAACTGGATGTCGCCGCCGTGCGCCATGGCCGAGACCGGCCCTACACCCGAGGAGGCCGCGGACGGCGTCACCGGAGTCTGGGTCGTGCAGCACGCCAAGTCGGAGGACCGGCTCCGGGTATGCCTGCACGAGGTGCTCCACGACTCCCGCCACGAGCTCGGGGTCGACCCCGGGCTGGTCAAGGACGGGGTCGAGGCCCACCTGCAACGGCTGCTGGCCGAGCACATCCACACCCTCGGCGACGGGTGGAGCCTGGTCCGGCGGGAGCACATGACCGCCATTGGGCCGGTCGACATCCTCGCGCGCGACCAGGCGCGCCGGCACGTGGCCATCGAGATCAAGCGGCGCGGTGAGATCGACGGCGTCGAGCAGCTGACCCGCTATCTCGAGCTGATGAACCGGGACCCGCACCTGGCGCCGGTCGGCGGCATCTTCGCCGCCCAGGAGATCCGGCCGCAGGCCCGGGTGCTGGCGGAGGACCGCGGGATCCGGTGTGTGGTCCTCGACTACGACGCGCTGCGCGGGATCGACGACGTCGGCGCCCGGCTGTTCTGACCGGCGATCCCATTGGGGCTCGTCGTCGTGGGGCTAGCCTCCGGCGCCCGGACTACCGACGTCGGGGTCGGGCAGCCGGAACGCGCGGCCGGGCCAGGGGCCGACCAGCCGCCACCCGTCCGCGTCCACCTCGACCTGCGCCACGGCACAGTTGGGGACGTCCGCGGCGCGCGCCAGCTCCTGACGGGCGTTCGTCGCCGTGTTGACGATGCCCAGCGTCATCACCCCACCGTGGCTCACCACCAGTACCGACTCGCCGCGGTGCCGGTCGGCGAGCTCCGCGACCGCTTCGACGAAGCGAGCCACGACCTCGGACCCGGTCTCGGCACCGGGCCAGCGCCGGTCCAGGTCACCGGCGACCCACGCGAGGAACACCTCGCGAGCCGCGCGGCCCATGGCCGGGGTCCCTGCCAGGGAACCCACGGCGAACTCCTGGACCCCCTCGATGGTCGTCGGCGTGAGGCCGAGCCGTCGGCCGACCAGCGCACCCGTCTCCTGGGCCCGCGCGAGACGGCTCGTGTAGATCGCCGCCACCCGCTCGGCTCCCAGCCGCTCGCCGAGGTCCTCCGCCTGCCGCTTGCCGAGGTCGGTCAGCCAGCCTCCCTCGTCACTGAGCAGCTCCGGGTCCGCGTACATCGCCTGGCCGTGCCGGGCGACGAGGATCCGCGCCGGACACTGCAGGTCGCTCACCTGCTCACCGTAGGACCAACGGCCGCACCTCCTGGGGCACCCCCCGCTCGGCGAGGACCTTCGTGCGGTCGGACGCGAACCCGACCATCCAGGTCGGCTCGATCCGGGCCATCACGACGTCGCCCCAGGACAGCGGCGACGAACCGTAGTGGGCCGTCCAGTGGGCGTCCACTTCGGCGAGCTCGTCGCCGGCGAGCTCCACGGCGTGACCGTGGGTGAAGACCGACACCTCCTCCCCCTCGATGCAGGCGGCACTGACGGCCGGCCGAGCCAGCAGCTGCCGGCCCTTCGGCGAACCGCGCGACGTGCCTACCGTCCAGCGGCCGTGCAGGAGGTGGCCGTCCAGGGCGCTGACTCGCGGCTCCCCCCGGGCGGTGACCGTCGCGAAGCTCAGCACGCGCATCCCCGACATCAGGCCGACGATCTCGCGCGCCGACAGCGTCCGGCCGTCGTCGATGATGCTCTTCAGGTGGTCGCTCGCGCCGGCGTGCGAGCGGTCGAGCAGGGACTGCATCGCCGCCAGCTCCTCCTGCGTCTCCTTCATCGGTCCAGTCAACCGCGGGGCACCGACACGCGGCACAATCGGCTCTGTGACCGCTGCCGTCGCCGCACCGAACGCCATCGCCGTCCGAGCCGGCCTGGATGCCGTCGGGGCCGGTGGGACCGCCGTCGACGCGGCGATCGCCGCGATGCTCGTCGCGATGTGCACGGAGCCGGGTGTCGTCTCCCCGCTGGGGGGCGGTTTCGTCGCGATCTGGCCGCACGACGGCCAGCCGGAGGTCATCGACGCCAACGTCGAGATGCCGGGCCGCGGGCTGCCGCGAGAACGGTTCGGCGAGGGGCTCGTCGAGTTCTCGATGTCCTACGGCGGCGGCATCACGGTGTATGCGGGCCCGGGCAGCGTGGCGACCCCCGGGGCCCTCAGCGGACTGGGGCTCGCCCACGAACGGCACGGCCGCGCGCCCTGGCGCGAGGTCGTCGCTCCGGCCGCCACCGCCGCCCGCGACGGGTTCCCTCTCGGCGCGGCGGCGGCCAGCTACCTCGCCATCACCGGCGACTCGCTCTTCGCCTGGGACCCCGAGACGGCCGCCCTGTTGCTCCACCCGGGTGGCGAGCCGCTGATGGCGGGCGAGAAGATCGTCGACCCGCACCTCGCGGCCGCGCTGGACCGCATCGCCGAGGCGGGGGCCGCCGACCTCTACACCGGAGACCTGGCCCGCGTCATCGCTGCCGACCAGGAAGACCGCGGGGGCCTCGTCACGCAGGCCGACCTCGCCGCATACCGGCCAGTCGTCCGCGAGCCGCTGCGGCTGCGAGCCGGCGACTGGGACCTCGCCACCAACCCGCCGCCGTCCATCGGCGGCCCCGTTCTCACCGTGATGCTCCGCGAGCTCATCCGCCGCGGTCGTGTCGAGGTGGGTGACCTCCTCGAGATCCAGCAGCGGGTGCTCGGTCACCGGCTGAGCGTCCACGACTTCTCGCGCGACCTCGAGAAGGACGGCTACGACCTGCTCGCGCTCGTGGAGCGTCACGGTCTGGTCGGCCTCCCCACGTCAGGCTCGACGGCGCACGTCTCGGTGGTCGACGCCGCTGGGACGGCGTGCGCGATCACCGCGTCGGCCGGGTACGGTTCCGGCGCGACCGTGCCGGGGACCGGCCTGATGCTCAACAACTGCCTGGGCGAGCCGGAGCTCAACCGGCTCGGCCTCCACGCGCTGGAACCCGGGACGAGGCTGGCGTCCAACATGTCGCCGACCGTCGGCCGCGCCGTGGGGAAGCCCTCGGGTGCGGGCCCGGTCCTGGCCATCGGGTCGCCCGGCGCCGACCGGATCACCACCGCTCTCCTGCAGGTGCTCGGCCGGTTCTGCCTCGAGGACCTCGACCTTGCGGAGGCCATCGACCGTCCGCGGGTCCACGTGACCTTCCGCGGCGAGTTCGCCGACCCGAGCGCCGCTGCGGCGGATGCCGCCGACCTCACCGCCCTGCCGGTCGACGAACCCGTTGCCGTCGTGCAGGTGGAGGACGACGAGGGCCTCGTCACGGCGGTCCAGGAGGCGGGCCTGGAGGCGGTGGTCCACCCACGCCGGTCGATGTTCTTCGGCGGGGTCGCGGCCGCCTACCGGCGCGACGACGGGACGCTGGGGGCCGCTGCCGACCAGCGGCGCGAGTCGGCAACCGGCGTCGGCTGACGGCCCGTCTCAGGCGGTGAGAGTCGACCCGTCGGCCGCGCCACCGGTCGACAGTCCGCTGGACAGGCCCGTCGACAGCCGCTCCGACAGGTCGGCCGCGACGGCGAGGTGGAAGACCCGGTCCAGGCGAGCGGCGCGCAGCAACCGAGCGGTACGCGGCGTGATGCTAGCGAGCACGAGCCGGCGACCTTCCCGGCGAGCCCGCCGGTGGGACTCGAGAAGGACACCGAGGCCGGTGGCGTCACCGATCTCCACATCGCCGAGGTGGAGGAACAGGTCACCCACGCCGTCCGCGATGGCCGCGTGCAGGGCGAGCCGCAGGTCCGCGGCCGAGCGGACGTCGATGCGGCCCTCGATGACGAGCTCCTGGCCGCGGGTGGAGTCGATGACCACGACCGGTGCCGTCGTTGTCGGCTGCAGTGCCATGTGTCCCCCTTGCGGGCCCCCCGGCCCTTTGGCTCATTGACTCATGTCCCCGACGCGCAGATGCGGTGTCGGCGGTAACAATCCGGACATTTTTCTAAGAGGACCGGCGTCGACGGCTGATACCTCGGGGGCGGACGGGAAGGTTGGGCGGTGACGTACCGCCGACGCTAACGGTTGCTCGTGCCGGCAAACGCAACGACACGCGCCGGTTCCGCGCCGAAACGGCAACCGCGCGGCCGGGTCCCGGTCAGCCGAAGAGCGGCTCGTCGGGCTCGCGGACGACGTCGGCTCCGAGACGCTGGAGCTGCCGCTCGAACCGGTCGTACCCGCGGTCCACGTGGTGTGCGCCGCTGACGGTGGTAACGCCGTCGGCGACGAGCCCGGCCACCACCAGGGCGGCCCCAGCCCGGATGTCGCTCGCCTCGACGGGCGCGCCCGACAGCAGGGGGACGCCGTGGACCATCACGTGGTGGCCGTCGATGCGCGCGTCGGCGCCGAGCCGGGCCAGCTCCTGAACAGTGCGGAACCGGGCCTCGAAGAGGTTCTCGGTCACCATGGCGCTGCCGTCGGCTACCGCGTTGTAGGTGAGGGCGAAGGGCTGCAGGTCGGTCGGAAACCCGGGGTAGGGCAGCGTCGCCACGTCGACCGAGCGCGGCCGGTCCGCGAGACCGACCACCCGGAACCCGTCGGGCGTCACCGTTACCGTCGCGCCGGCACCTGCGAGCAGGTCGAGGGAGATCTCCAGGTGCTCCGCACGGCCGCCGACCACCTCGATGTCACCGCGGGTGGTCGCCGCGGCGAACGCCCAGCTGCCGGCGGCGATGCGGTCGGGGACGACGTGGTGCTCGGTCGGGCGCAGGGCGTCGACGCCGTCGACCTCGATCGTCGCGGTGCCGGCGCCAGTGACCTGCGCGCCCATCGAGACGAGGAAGTCGGCGATGTCGGCGATCTCGGGCTCGCGGGCGGCGTTGTCGATCCGGGTATGCCCGGTGGCAAGGACCGAGGCCATCAGGACGTTCTCGGTGGCGCCGACGCTCGGGAACTCGAGGCGCACGCTGGCCCCCTGCAGGCCCTGCGGGGCGGCGGCGATGAGATAGCCGTGGGCGACGTGCACCTTGGCCCCGAGCGCCTCCAGACCCTCGGCGTGCAGGTCGAGACCTCGGGATCCGATCGCGTCGCCGCCCGGGACCGCGACATCGGCCTCTCCGACCCGGGCGATGAGCGGGCCCAGCACGCAGATCGAGGCGCGCAGCGCCCGGACCAGCTCGTAGTCGGCGCGGTGCCCGATCCGTTCGGGCACGTCGATCTCCACGATGCCGTCGTCCGGTCGCCAGTCCACGGCGCAGCCGAGCCGGCGCAGGAGCTCGGCCATGATCGTGACGTCGACGATGTTCGGCACGTTGGTCAGCCGGCTGCGACCGACGGCCAACAGCGCGCCGGCCATGAGCTTGAGCGCGCTGTTCTTCGCACCCACGACGGAGACCCGGCCCCGCAGGCTGGCGCCGCCGGACACCCGGAACCGTTCCCGCACGCGCCAACCGTAGCGACCACGGCCGGCCGGGCACGCCGGGTGACCCCTCGCCGGCCGTGAGCGGCTCGGGTGGCACCCTTGCGCCATGGTCAACCTCACGCGGATCTACACGCGCACCGGCGACGACGGCACCACGTCACTCGGCGACTTCAGCCGGACCTCGAAGAACGACCCTCGGCTGGCCGGCTACGCGGACACCAACGAGGCGAACGCGCAGATCGGGGTGGCCATCGCGGCGGGCGACCTCGGCGAGGAGGTGACCGCGACCTTGACCCGGGTCCAGAACGAGCTGTTCGACGTCGGGGCCGACCTGTGCAACCCGCTCCAGGCCGTGTATGACTACCCGCCGCTTCGGGTGGCCGAACCGTGGGTCGACGACCTCGAAGCGGACTGCGACCGCTATCTCGAGCGGGTCGAGCCGCTCCGATCGTTCATCCTTCCGGGCGGGAGCCCCGGCGCCGCATACCTGCACCTCGCCACGACCATGGTTCGCCGGGCCGAGCGCAGCGCGTGGGCGGCCATCGCGACCCACGGTGACCAGCCGGGTTCCGGAAGAGGCGTCGGCGGCGTCAACCGGCTGACCGCCACCTACCTCAACCGGCTCTCCGACCTGCTGTTCATCCTCGCGCGCGTGGCCAACGTCGAGCGCGGCGGCGACGTGCTGTGGCAGCCCGGAGGTGGGCGCGTCGAGAAGCCGGAGCGCAAGCGGCGGACCTCGTCGCGGGGCGCCGCCGGGTCGGAGCCGGAGTCGTCGTAAGGGGGCGGCTCAATCGTGGGTGACTCAGTCGGGGTCCCCGCGAAGTATCGGAGCGAAGCGTAGAACTTCGTGGGGTGGCTCAGGCGACGTTGGCGGCGGAGCCGGGGGGCGAGGCTTCCGACCACGACCGCAGGGCGGTGTATGCGTCGGGGCTCAGCGCCAGCTCGAAGGGCACGCCGTTGTCGACGCACGCCACCGGAAGGGCGTCGGGCATGAAGTCGATGAGGTCGGCACGCAGGGCTTCGCGCGGCGACTGCAGGTCGACGGTGACGCGGTCCCAGCCGCGCTGCGGACGCGACGTGACGCCGAGCAGGCTGAACCACTCCAACCGTGTGTTGCCGAGGCGCAGATGTCCCAGGCGCCAACGGTTCCGGCGGTTGGGGCGCCAGCCGCACGGGACGAAGAGGATGGCGCCCCGGGAGATGACCCGGCGACGCGCATACGTCGCAGCGAGGAAGACGGTGAGGAGCACGAGCACCCCGGCGACCACGATCTCGGCGGAGAGAAGGGCGGTCGGCATGGACGAGGTGCAGCTGGCGGAAGCCGGTCAGCTCTGACCGTCGGCGCCTACCGACTCGGCGATGATGGTGACCCGGTCATGCTCGACCGAGATGAACCCACTGTCGATGCTCGTGGTCTGGTCGCCGCCGTCACCGTGGATGACCACGTCACCGGAGACCAGCACACCGAGCAGGGGCGTGTGACCGGGCATGATGCCGAGCTCACCGTCGACCGAGCGCGCCCGGACCATCCGCGCCTCTCCGGACCAGACTCGGCGGTCGGCCGCCACGAGTTCGACCTGCAGTGAGCTCACGATGTCCTCCGGTTCGGGCGGCCTGACGGGGGGCGGGGTTCCGGCGTCTCATCGCAGTCTAGCCGTGGCGGGTCAGCGCCTCGTCCCACTGTCCGAGCCGTCACTCGGCACCGTCAACGCGGTGGATCAAACCCCCCAGTGCGGGCACAACGCACCGCGTTGACGAGACGCCGAGATCCCGGCACGGTCAGAGGTTCTTCTGGATCTCCGCCCACTGGCGTTCGACGTCGTCGAGACCACCGCACATGAAGAACGCCTGCTCCGCCACGTGGTCGTAGTCACCGTCGGCAATCTTGGTGAACGCCTCGATCGACTCGTCCATCGGCACCGTCGACCCCTCGAGGCCGGTGAACTGCTTGGCGACGTAGGTGTTCTGCGAGAGGAACCGCTGGATGCGGCGAGCGCGGTTGACGAGGATCTTGTCCTCCTCGGACAGCTCGTCGATGCCGAGGATCGCGATGATGTCCTGCAGCTCCTTGTTGCGCTGGAGGATCTGCTTGATCCGGACCGCCGTGTCGTAGTGCGCCTGCGAGATGTAGCGCGGGTCGAGGATCCGGGAGGTCGACGCGAGCGGGTCCACCGCGGGGTAGATGCCGAGGGACGCGATCTCGCGGGACAGCTCGGTCGTCGCGTCGAGGTGGGCGAACGTCGTCGCCGGCGCCGGGTCGGTGTAGTCGTCGGCCGGCACGTAGATCGCCTGCATCGAGGTGATCGAGTGACCACGCGTCGAGGTGATCCGCTCCTGGAGGACGCCCATCTCGTCGGCGAGCGTCGGCTGGTAGCCCACCGCCGACGGCATCCGGCCGAGCAGCGTCGACACCTCCGAACCGGCCTGGGTGAACCGGAAGATGTTGTCGATGAACAGCAGCACGTCCTGGCCCTGCACGTCGCGGAAGTACTCCGCCATCGTCAGCGCCGAGAGGGCCACCCGCAGGCGGGTGCCCGGCGGCTCGTCCATCTGGCCGAAGACGAGCGCCGTCTGCCCGAGGACGCCGGCCTCCTCCATCTCGGCGATGAGGTCGTTGCCCTCACGGGTGCGCTCGCCGACCCCGGCGAACACCGACACACCACCGTGGTCGCGGGCGACGCGGGCGATCATCTCCTGGATGAGCACCGTCTTGCCCACGCCGGCGCCGCCGAACAGGCCGATCTTCCCGCCCTGCACGTAGGGCGTCAGCAGGTCGATGACCTTGATGCCGGTCTCGAACATCTGCGTCTTGGACTCGAGCTGGTCGAACGCCGGCGCGGTGCGGTGGATGCCCCACCGCTCCTTGACGTCGAGCGTCTCGCCCTCCTCGAGGTTGAGGCATACACCGGTGGTGTTGAACACCCGGCCGAGGGTGACGTCGCCGACGGGCACGGTGATCGGGCCGCCGGTGTCCTGCACTGCGGCGCCGCGGACCAGGCCGTCGGTCGGCTGCAGCGAGATGGCCCGGACCATGTTGTCGCCGATGTGCTGGGCGACCTCGAGGTTGACGTTCGTCGTCTCGCCGCCGAGCTCGACCTGGGTGGTGAGCAGGTTGTACTGCTCGGGGATCCCGTCGGCCGGGAACTCGATGTCGACGACGGGGCCGGTGATCCGGGCGACCCGGCCGGTGGCGCCCGGACGGGTCTCCTGGCGCTCTTCGATGACGGTGGCGGTCATGTGTCGTTCCTTCTCTCCAACGGCGGGGTGCTGAAAGTCCTGAAAAAGCGGAACCGCTACTTCTTGACCGCGAGCGCGTCGGCGCCGCCGACGATCTCGCTGATCTCCTGGGTGATCTCGGCCTGGCGGGCCTGGTTCGCCAGCCGGGTGTAGGTCTTGATGAGGGCGTCCGCGTTGTCGGTGGCCGACTTCATGGCCCGCTGCTGGGCCGCCAGCTGCGACGCGGCCGCGCCGAGCAGACAGGTCCAGATCCGCGCGGTGACGTACTTCGGCAGCACCGCGTCGAGGACCTGCGCGATGCTCGGCTCGAACTCGTAGAGCGGCAGCACCTCGTTGTCGCCGGGCGTCTCGGCCTCGTCGTCGTCGACGATCTCCAGCGGCAGCAGCCGCAGCGCGCGCGGCTCCTGGACCACCATCGAGCTGAACCGCGTGTAGACGACGTGCACCTCCTCGGTGCCGCCCTCGTCGTAGTCCTTGAGGAAGTCGGCGACGATCCGCTCGCCGATCTCCTTGGCCGCGTCGTGCGTCGGCTGGTCGGAGAAGCCGCCCCACGCCTGGGCGTACTCGCGTCGCCGGAACTTGTAGAAGTTCATGGCGCGGTTGCCCACGAGGTAGACGACGGTCTCCTTGTCGTCCTCGCGGAGCTTGCGGATGAGCTGCTCGCTCTCCTTGAGCACCGACGCGTTGTAGGCGCCGGAGAGGCCACGGTCGCCGGCGATGATGACGATGCCCGCGCGGCGCACCTTCTCGCGCTCGGTCGTGAGCGGGTGGTCCTCGTTGGAGTAGGTCGCCAGCGCCGACAACGCCCGGGTCAGCGCGTGCGTGTAGGGCGCCGACGCCAGCACCCGCTGGCGGGCCTTGACCACCCGCGACGCGGCGATGAGCTCCATCGCGCGGGTGATCTTCTTGGTCGCCTGGACGGACCGGACGCGCTGGCGGTAGACCCGCATCTGCGCTCCCATGTCGCCGCCTCTCTCCGTCGTTAGTTCAGAACCGTGGGGTATGCCGGGAGCGCGGCGGTCAGCGCCGCTGCCGCTTGATCTGCTCCTGGTCGACCGAGTCGGCGTCGAGGTCCTCCGGCTCGCGCCTCGGTGCCGACGTCGGTGCGGCGGTCGTCGGTCGGCTCCTCGGAGGCGAACTCCTTGCCGAACTCGGTGATCGCCTTGTCCAGGGTGTCGCGCGCGTCGTCGTCGAGCTTGCTGGTCTCCCGGATCCCGTCGAGCACGCCCTGGTACTTGTGGTGGAGGAAGCCGAGGAAGTCCGACTCGAAGGTGCGGACGTCCTCGACCTTGATCTTGTCGAGCTTGCCGGTGGTGCCGGCCCAGACGCTGACGACCTGCTCCTCGACGGGGAACGGGCTGCTCTGCTTCTGCTTGAGCAGCTCGACCAGGCGCGCGCCACGGGCCAGCTGGGCGCGGGACGCCGGGTCGAGGTCGGAGGCGAACATCGCGAACGCCTCCATGGCGCGGAACTGCGCGAGGTCCAGCTTGAGCCGGCCGGCGACGTCCTTCATCGCCTTGATCTGCGCGTTGCCGCCGACCCGGGAGACCGACACACCCACGTCGATGGCGGGGCGGACGTTGGCGTTGAACAGGTCCGACTGCAGGTAGATCTGGCCGTCGGTGATCGAGATGACGTTGGTCGGGATGTAGGCCGAGACGTCACCGGCCTTGGTCTCGATGATCGGCAGGCCGGTCATCGAGCCGGCGCCGAGCTCGTCGGACAGCTTCGCGCAGCGCTCGAGCAGCCGGCTGTGCAGGTAGAACACGTCGCCGGGGTAGGCCTCGCGGCCCGGCGGGCGGCGCAGCAGCAGCGACACGGCGCGGTAGGCCTCGGCCTGCTTGCTGCAGGTCGTCGAAGACGATGAGCACGTGCATGCCCTGGTACATCCAGTGCTGGCCGATGGCCGAGCCGGTGTAGGGCGCGAGGTACTTGAACCCGGCCGCATCGGACGCGGGCGCCGCGACGATGGTCGTGTACTCCATCGCGCCGGCCTCTTCGAGCGTGCCCTTGATGCCCGCGATGGTCGAGCCCTTCTGGCCGATCGCGACGTAGATGCAGCGCACCTGCTGCTTGGGGTCGCCGGACTCCCAGTTGCGCTTCTGGTTGATGATCGTGTCGACGGCGATCTGGGACTTGCCGGTCTGGCGGTCGCCGATGATCAGCTGGCGCTGGCCGCGGCCGATCGGGGTCATGGCGTCGACGGCCTTGAGGCCGGTCTGCAGCGGCTCGTGCACCGACTGGCGCTGGACGACGGTGGGGGCCTGCAGCTCGAGCGCGCGGCGGGTCTCGGCCTCGATCGGGCCCAGGCCGTCGATCGGCTCGCCGAGCGGGTCGATGACCCGGCCGAGGAAGTTGTCGCCGACGGGGACCGAGAGCACCTCGCCGGTCCGCTTGACCTCCTGGCCCTCGTCGATGCCGCTGAAGTCGCCGAGGACGACGACGCCGATGTCGTGCGACGTCGAGGTTGAGGGCGATGCCGAGCGTCCCGTCCGAGAACTGGAGCAGCTCGTTGGTCATCGCGGAGGGCAGGCCCTCGACGTGGGCGATGCCGTCACCGGCGTCGATGACCCGGCCGACCTCTTCGCGGGAGGCCGCGTCCGGCTCGTAGGACTGGACGAAGGTGTCCAGCGCGTCCCGGATCTCCTCCGGACGGATCGAAAGCTCCGTCATGGTGTCTTCTCCTGTCGTCGGCTGCTGCCGAGCTCTGCGTTCGGGTTCACGTCGGGTGGTGCTGCGATCGAGTATGCGTCGGAGCGGCGTCAGCCGCCGAGGTGGCGCCGCGCCGCCTCGAGGCGCCGCAGGATGGTGCCGTCGACGACGTCGTCGCCGATCTGCACCCGGATGCCGCCGATGACGGCGGGGTCGACGACGATGCTGAGGTGCACGGGCTTGCCGTTGTAGTACGACGACAGGGCCGACGCGAGCCGCTCGCGCTGCCCCTCGTCGAGTGCGACGGCGGTCGTGACCGTCGCCGCGAGCTGGTCGCGGCGCGTGGCCGCGATGGCGAGGTAGCGGTCGAGCACCCGGTCGAACCGCCGCCCGCGCGGGGCGAGGACCGCCTGACGCACGAGGCGCAGCGCCTCCGGGTTGGCCTTGCCCTCGAGCAGCGACTCGACGAGACGCTCCTTGCTGCCGGCGTCGGCTCGACGGTCGGTGAGGGCGTCGCGCAGCCCCGGGTTGCCGGCGACGATCCGCTCGAAGCGGAAGAGGTCGTCCTCCATCTGGTCGGCGCGGCCGTCGGCCTCCGCAGCGGCCACCACCGACGCCACCGCGAGGGACTCCAGCGTGTCGGTGAGGTCGCGCTCCTCCGACCAGCGTTGGGAGACGGCGGTCTTCAGCAGGTCGAGGGCGTCGTCGCCGACCTTCCCTCCGAAGAGGCGCTCCACCAGCTGGGCCTTGGCGTCACCCGGTCGGGACGGGTCGGCGACGGCGCGGCGCAGCGCGATGGCGCCGTCGATGGCCGACGTGGCCGCGAACAGGTCCTCACCCAGCTGCTGCCGGTCGACGGTCCGCCCGAGGACGCGGTCGACGGCCCGGCCGAGCACCCCGGTGACGCCGGAGTCCGCGTGCGCGCCGGCGTCCAGCTTGGCGGCGAAGGCCTCCTCGACCACCCCCACCGAGGCCCGCGACGAGCCTTGCATCAGGCGTCCTGCGAACCGGACGGTCCGGTGCTGGCCGCGTCGCCCACCGACTCGGCGCGCGCGGCCTGACCGACCTTCTCGGGCTGGATGTTGCCGGCCTCGAGCTCGGCGAGGAACCGCTCGACGATGCCGCGCTGCCGCGTCTCGTCCTCGAGCGACTCACCGACGATCCGGCTGGCCAGCTCAGTGGAGAGCCGGCCCACCTCACCGCGGAGCTGGACGATGGCCTGCTGGCGCTCCGCCTCGATCTGCTTGCTGGCGCTGTCGGTGATCCGGCCCGCCTCCTGGTTCGCCTTCTCGCGCAGCTCGGCGATGATCTGCGCGCCTTGGGCCTTCGCGTCCTCACGGATGCGGGTGGCCTCCTCGCGCGCCTCCCGCAGCTGCGCGTTGTACTGCTCCAGCGCCTCCTGCGCCTCCTTCTGCGCCGCTTCGGCCATGGAGATGCCGCCCTCGATCGCCGCCGTCCGGTTGGCGTAGATCTCCTCGAGCCGCGGCACGACGCGCCTCGCGACGATGACGTAGAGGATCGCGAACACTACGAGCCCGAAGAAGAACTCCATCGGGTGCGGGATGATCGGCGCAGCGGTCGCCCAGAAGCCGGTGTCACCGTCACCCTCGGCGAACGGCAGGGCCTGCGGGCTCAGCAGTGCGGACATCAGCCTCTCCTTACGAACCGGGACTCAGCAGCAACGGTGGCGCGACGGGTGGTCGTCAGGCCTTGAACACGAAGGCGAGCGCGATGCCGAAGATCGCGAGCGCCTCGGTGATGGCCATGCCGAGGAACGCGATGGGCTGGAGCATGCCGCGGGCCTCCGGCTGGCGGGCGACCCCGTTGATGTAGGCGGCGAAGATGAGGCCGACACCGATACCGGGGCCGATGGCGGACAGGCCGTAACCGAGGATGGCGATGTTGCCGGTCATGACGTTTTCCGTTCTGGTGTGGTGTCCCGGCGGCGGGTTACCGCCGGGGCCTTTCGTAACTGCGACATTTCAGTGGGACTCGGCGACGGCGCCGGCGATGTAGAGCGCCGCCAGGAGGGTGAAGACGTAGGCCTGCAGGAACTCGACCAGCAGCTCGAAGAGGAACATGACGAAGGCGAAGATCCAGGTGACCCCGCCGGCGACGCTGAGCAGGCCCCCCGAGGTGAGCAGGTAGAAGCCGCCGGTGATGAACAGGACGAGCAGGAGGTGTCCGGCGAACATGTTGCCGAACAGCCGCAGCGCCAGGGTTACCGGACGGGTGAAGAGGTCGGTGATGCAGCTCGAGGAAGAAGATCACCGGGACGATCCAGGCCGGCAGGCCGGACGGGACCAGCGACTTCCAGTAGCCCACGAAGCCGTGCTTGCGCATACCGACGACGTGGAAGGTCACCCACACGATGAGCGTCAGGGCGATCGGCAGGCCGATCCGGCTCATGGTCGGGAAGGAGAACGGCGGCAGGACCCCGAAGATGTTGTTGACCAGGATGACCATGAACAGCGAGAAGAGCAGCGGGACGAACCGCAGGAACTCCTTGCTGCCGATGAGGTCGCGGGCGATGCCGTTGCGGACCAGCCCGTAGACCGCCTCGGTGGCCATCTGTCCCTTGCCGGGGACGAGCGCCTTCTTGCGCGTCGTGGCGAGGAGGAACCAGAGGATCAGGCCGGCGGCGACGACCATGAGCAGGGCCGGGCGGGTGACAGCGAACGCCCCGCTGCCGATGAGGGGCTGCCCAGAAGTCCCCGACGCCGGGCGCCTCGTAGTCCGTGGGAAGTGCGGCAACGATGCTCACGGGAGACTCCTTGTGATGCGCGGGACGCAGCAGTGCTGGTGAGTCGGGCGCCGGACCCCGTCAGCACGACGGACCGACCTGATGGCCCGCACGCCGTCCCTTGTAGGTACCGCCGAGTTCACTGCGAACCGTACCGGAACCAGATCAGGTAGAGCGACAGGGCCATTCCGCCGATGATGCCCACCGGCAACAGGAACGCGGTGCCCAGCCAGTGGTCCAGCCCCCAGCCGATGCCGCCGTAGAGAAGGGGTCCCGCGAGCAGGTAGCCGCCCACCTTGGTCCACATCTCCGTGTCGCGGCGTAGCTGGTCGCGCTCCGCCTCGTCTGGGTCCGACGCGTCCGATGCGTCCGACGGGTCGGACGATCCGGACGAGTCGGCGGGTGGTGTCGGGCTCATGACGGTCTCGATTCTCGCTCACGGCCGGTCCTCCGTGGCGGGCAGCGCGGCGGGCAGCGCGGCGGTGCCCTGCGGGTCGTAGGCGAAGATCCGCAGCCGCTTGTAAGCGCGCAGCTCGAAGAACAGCCAGACGAGCGCGCAGACGGTGATGGTGACCCCCACCGCATACCCCGAGAGCCACGGCACGTCGCGTACCGCGAACATCACGACACCGAGGACGACGACCTTGACCGTGTAGGTCACCATGACCACGAGCATCACGGTGGTCGGCGGCAGTTCGGCGGTGCGCCGCATGACGAGCAGCGTCAGGCTGAAGAAGCCGACGACGAGTGCGGCGCCGAGCGCGGCCGACCAGGCCGCCATCGGGCTGGACACGAGGCCGACCGCCACGCAGGCGGCCGTCGCGACGAGCGTCGGCCACAGCGAGCCCCGAAGCAGCTCGGCGAACGCGTCGCTCGGGCTGGCGGTGCGGGCATCGGTGCTCATGTCGAACCTGCTCTGTCGTGGTGGCAGAACCGTGTCGAGGGCTTCCCCGGCGCGGTCGTCGGACGGTCGTGGGAAGCGGCTCAGGGTGTTCTCAGGTGCTTGTGAAAGTTATCACAAGCGCTTCGGCCCCGTCCACCTGGGGAGGTAGACGGTCAGCGTGACCACGACCGCCAGACAGAACCCGATGACGATCGCCGCTCGCCAGCTCTCGACGAAGGCGAGGGACACCGTGCCCAGCGCCAGCAGGGCGGCCCACATGTAGAGGATGAGAACGGCATTGCGGTGGCCGTGGCCGAGCTCGAGCATCCGGTGGTGGAGATGCTTGCGGTCGGGGTCCCAGGGGTTCTTGCCGGCCAGGGTGCGCCGGACGACCGCGAGGACCATATCGAGGAACGGCAGGCTCAGCACGGCGAGCGGCACCGCGATCGGCAGCAGGGCGGTGGTGAGGCTGCCCCCGTTCGCCGAGCCGGGATCGACGTTGCCGCTCAGGGAGACCGTCGCGGCCGCGAGCAGCAGGCCCAGCAGCAGGGCACCGGAGTCCCCCATGAACAAGCCGCGCCGGGTGGAAGTTGTGCGGCAGGAACCCCAGGCAGCAGCCGAGGACCGCCGCGCTGATGAAGGTCGCGTTGGAGAAGACGTTCGGCGGGTTGTAGCTGTTGGAGATGTAGTAGGAGTAGATGAAGAAGGAGAAGGCGGCGATGGCGACGACACCCGACGGCCAGGCCGTCCAGACCGTCGATGAAGTTGACGGCGTTGACGGTGGCCAGGACGACGACCACGGTCACGGCGACCAGCACCGGGGTCGGCAGCACGGTGTTCGTGCCGAAGAACGGCACCGACAGCAGCTGGACTCCCTTGTAGGCCATCACCCCGGCGGCGAGGATCTGGCCGGCGAGCTTGGTCAGCCAGTCCAGCTCGCGGATGTCGTCGATGGCCCCGACGAGGCAGACGATGGCGGCGCCCATGATGACGCCGGAGATCTGGCCGCTGCTGTAGACGCCCTTGAGGTAGGGCAGCTCCCGGGCCACGAGGCCGGCCGCGGCGAAGCCGAGGAAGATCGCCACACCACCGAGCCGCGGCGTCGGGGTCGAATGGACGTCCCGCTCCCGCACCGGCGTGAAGGCGTTGGTCGCAACGGCCATGGCCCGCACGAACGGGGTGGAGAAGTACGTGATCGCCCCGGCGACGACGAAGATGACGAAGTACTCGCGCACGGGCTCTGCTCAGAAGTCCTAGGTCGGCCTCGCGACCGGACGTCAGGGACGCGGGTATGCGGGGAAGCGGGTCACCAGGTCGGTCACCTCGGCGCGCACCTGCTGGGAGACCGGGTGGTCGGGGTCCGCGTCGCCCTTGGTGACCGCGGTGGCGATGAGCTCGGCGATGGTCTTCATCTCCTCCGTGCCCATCCCCTGCGTCGTGGTGCACGGGGTGCCCACGCGGATGCCCGACGCGATGTTCGGTTTCTGCGGGTCGAACGGGATGGCGTTCTTGTTCAGGACGATCCCGGCCGCGTCGGCGCGGGCCTCCGCGTCCGTACCGGTGACGCCGACACCCTGAAGGTCGTGCAGCGACAGGTGGGTGTCGGTGCCGCCGGTCGTCGGCCGGATGCCGTAGTCCCCCAGCGACGTGGCCAGCTGCCGCGCGTTCTCGATGACGCGGCGGGCGTAGTCCGCGTACTCCGGCGTCGCGCACTCCTTGAAGTTGACGGCCTTGGCGGCGATCGTGTGCATCTGCGGGCCGCCCTGCATCATCGGGAAGACGGCGCGGTCGAGCGCGGCTTTGTGCTCGGCCTTGCAGACCAGCGCGCCGGAGCGGGGGCCGCGCAGCACCTTGTGCGTCGTGAAGGTGACGACGTCCGCATACGGCACCGGACTGGGGATCGCCTTGCCGGCCACGAGCCCGATGAAGTGAGCGGCGTCGACCCAGAAGATCGCGCCGACCTCGTCGGCGAGGTTGCGGAAGAACTCGAAGTCGATGAGGCGCGGGATCGCGCTGCCGCCGGCGAGGATCATCTTCGGCCGGTGCTCGCGGGCCAGCTCGGCGACCTGGTCGTAGTCGATGTCCTCGGTGGTGCGGTCGACGCCGTAGTGGACGGCGTTGAACCACTTGCCCGAGAAGGAGACCTTGGCTCCGTGGGTGAGGTGCCCGCCCATCGGCAGGGCCATCCCGAGGAAGGTGTCGCCCGGCTGCATGAAGGCGCCATAGACCGCCTGGTTGGCGCTCGCGCCGCTGTGCGGCTGGACGTTGGCGTGCTCGGCGCCGAAGAGCTCCTTGCACCGCTCGATGGCGATGTTCTCCGCCTTGTCGACCTCGGCGCAGCCGCCGTAGTAGCGCCGGCCCGGATAGCCCTCGGCGTACTTGTTGGACAGCGTGGAGCCGAGTGCCGTCAGGACCTCCGGTGAGGACATGTTCTCGCTGGCGATGAGCTGCAGTCCGCCGCGAATCCGGTCCAGCTCGGACAGCAGCACCCCGGCGATGTCGGGGTCGAAGGCCTGGAGGGCGCCGAAGTCGGAGCCGTAGAAGGTGTCGTCCTGCGGGGCGGAGTCGTGGTGCGTCAAGGCGGTCTCCGGGTGAGGTCGGGAAGGACGACCACAACTCTAGGCCCGGCGAGACCCGCCAAGCCGCCGACTCCACGCCATGGCCACCACACCCCTTCATCACGACAGGGTTTGCGTTGACCCCCTGAAGCCAAGGAGGCGACCGCCGCAACAAATGACAACACCGTCACGTGTTGCGCTCGGAACAGCGGCTCAGCCGCAACACCTGACGACAGCGTCACTCGTTGCGGAACGCACCTGGCGGCTACTGCCGCCTCCGGCGGGAGCCGGCGATGCGGGGACCGCTACGGCCATGGGTGGGCGGTGGCGCCGCTGCGGCCGCCGCGATGGCCGCGCGGCGGACGGCCTCCGCGGCCTCGCGCTTCTGCGCGTCGGCGAGGGCGACGTCGACCTCGGCGCGCGTCAGGGCGCCCTCCCGGAGGGTGACGGCGGTCGGTCCCGTGCAGTCGAGGATCGTGGAGGCGGGGCCGCCGGAGGCCGGCCCGCCGTCGAGGTAGACGGCGACCGAGGCGCCGAGCTGCTCCTGCGCCTCGGCGGCGGTCTGGGCGGGCGGGTGGCCGGTCAGGTTGGCGCTGGTGACGGCCATCGGTCCGGCCTGGCCGAGCAGGGCGAGTGCGATCTCGTGGTCCGGCATCCGCAGCGCGACGGTCCCGTTGGTGTCGCCCAGGTCCCAGGTCAGCGAGGGCTGTGACTCCAGGACCAGGGTCAGCGCACCGGGCCAGAACCGGTCGATGAGGTGGCGGACGTAGTCGGGGACGGATCGCGCCAGCCCGTCCACCGTGCGGGCGTTGGGCACGAGCACCGGGGGCGGCATGTCGCGGCCGCGTCCCTTGGCGGCGAGCACCGCCGACACGGCGGCCCCGTCGAAGGCGTCGCAGCCGATGCCGTAGACCGTGTCGGTCGGCAGGACGACCACCTGCCCCGCCTGGACCGCGCGTGCGGCGGCCTCGATCCCCGCGGCCAGGCCGTCGGGAGTGGTGCAGTCGAAGACCTCACTCATGCCGGTCACCCACGCGCGTCACGACCGGCGAGCCTATTCCGGTGGGCGACGACACAGCGCGGCCGGCCCAGCAGGTCGGCGTGGTCCACGACCTGGCCCCAGGCGCCGGTGCCGGCGAGCGCCCGCGGCAGCGAGTCACCCTGGGTCTCGGCGTGCTCCATGACCAGCGTGCCGCCATCGCGGAGCAGCTCGGCGGCACGGGCGGCCATGGCCAGCGGCAGGGCGAGGCCGTCGGCGCTGCCGCCGTAGAGCGCCTCGCGCGGGTCGTGGTCGCGGACCTCGGGGTCGACCGGGACCTGGTCGTCGGGGATGTAGGGCGGGTTGCAGGTGACGACGTCCACGGCTTCGTCCAGCTCCGGGTATGCCTCCCGCGCGTCGCCGCGGTCGACGGTCACGTCCAGCCCGAGCCGGTCGCGGTTCCGGACCGCCCACGCGTGGGCGAGGTCGGTGAGCTCGACGGCATACACCGTGGCGGCGGGGCACTCCTGCTTGACGGCGAGGGCGATGGCGCCGGAGCCGGTGGCGAGGTCGACGACCACCGGCGCGTCGCGGCCGGCCAGGCCACGGAGCGCGAGGTCGACGAGGAGCTCGGTCTCGGGGCGCGGCACGAACACGCCCGGACCGACCTCGAGCTCCAGCCCGCGGAAGTAGGCGCGGCCGGTGAGGTGCTGCAGCGGCACCCGGCCGGCGCGCTCGGCGACGAGGTCGGCATACCCCTCCGGCGCCTCGACGCCGCCGAGGACCATGAGCGCGTCGGGTCTCGGCGACGTCCTCGCCGCGCAGGTGCGCGGCGAGGTGCAGGGCGTCGACGGGTGCGGAGGCCACGCCGGCCTCGGCCAGGGTCATCGTCGCGCGGCGCACGGCGTCCCGCAGCTCGCTCACTCGCCGGCCACCGCGGCCAGGCGGGCCTGCTCGTCGGCCTCGACGCAGGAGCCGATCACCGGGTCCAGCTCCCCGTCGAGGACCGCGTCGAGGTTGTAGGCCTTGAACCCGGTGCGGTGGTCGCTCAGCCGGTTCTCGGCGTAGTTGTACGTGCGGATGCGCTCGCTGCGGTCGACGGTGCGCACCTGGCTGCGGCGGGCGGCGGACGCCTCCGCGTCGGCCTGCTCCTTGGCCGCCTGGTGCAGGCGCGCCCGCAGGACGCGCATCGCCGCCTCCTTGTTCTGGAGCTGCGACTTCTCGTTCTGGCAGGACACGACAATGCCGGTCGGCAGGTGGGTGATGCGGACGGCGGAGTCGGTGGTGTTGACGCTCTGGCCTCCTGGGCCGGATGACCGGTAGACGTCGACCCGGATGTCGTTGGGCTGGATCTCGACCTCGTCGGTCTCCTCGACCTCCGGCATGACGAGCACGCCAGCCGCACTGGTGTGGATCCGGCCCTGGCTCTCGGTCACCGGCACGCGCTGGACGCGGTGCACGCCGCCCTCGAACTTCAGCAGCGCCCACGGCGCCTCGCCCGGCTGCGGCGTGCCCTTGGCCTTGACCGTCAGCCGGGCCTCCTTGTAGCCGCCGAGGTCCGACTCGGTGGCGTCCGTGACCTCGGCCCGCCAGCCGCGCTTCTCGGCGTAGCGCAGGTACATCCGCAGCAGGTCGCCGGCGAAGAGGGCCGACTCCTCGCCGCCCTCCCCCGCCTTGACCTCGAGGATGACGTCGCGGTCGTCGTCGGGGTCGCGCGGGACGAGCAGGTGGCGCAGGTGCTCGCGCGCGGCGCCGGCGGTCTCCTCGAGGGTGGGCACCTCGGCCGCGAACGACTCGTCCTCGGTGGCCAGCTCGCGGGCGGCCGCGAGGTCGCCCTCGGCGGTCTCCACGGCCCGGTATGCGGCGACGGTCGGCGCCAGCGCGGCGTAGCGCTTGTTGAGGGTCCGGACCAGGGCCTGGTCGCCGAAGACCTCCGGATCGGCGAGGCGCTGCTCGAGGTCGGTGTACTCGTCGAGCACCGCGCGGCCGCTGTCGACGACCGACCCGTGAGACGTCTCGCTCATGGCTCTCCCTCCTCGCGGAACTTCCGGCCCACACAACGAGATCGCCGGTCCCGGACCTGGAAGAACCAGGCCGGGACCGGCGATTCGGGAGAGCTACTTGGTGGCGTCGGCCTTCTTGCCGTAGCGCTGGTTGAACCGGGCCACGCGGCCACCGGTGTCGAGGATCTTCTGCTTGCCCGTGTAGAACGGGTGGCACTGGGAGCAGACGTCGGCGTGGATCTGGCCGGACGCGGACGTGCTGCGGGTCGTGAACGTGTTGCCACAGGTACAGGTGACCGTGGTCTCCACGTAGGTGGGGTGCAGGTCCTTCTTCACAAACGGCTCCTCGATATCAAGTGGGCCGGGTCGGCGGGCTCTGGTGCCCTGCTGCCGTGAACCGGTCCAACGGGAAAGTGTGCCAGAGGAGAGCACACATCCGCTAAACGCCGAGCACCGTGACGGCATTCCAGACGCGAGGCTCGACCGCTGCGCGGCAGCCGACCCGCATACGGGACCGCGGTGGGTTATACCCCCCAGGAGGGGTACGACGCACCGCGGTAACGGGCGCGGCCGGGGATCAGTCGTCGTCGAGCTTGCTCGAGGTGCTCATCTGGACCTGCCGGAGGAACTCGATGTTGGTCCGGGTCCGGCGGATCCGGTCGAGGAGCAGCTCGACGGCCTGCTGCGGCTCCAGCGCGCCGAGGACGCGGCGGAGCTTGTGCATGATCTTCAGCTCCTCCGGCCCGAGCAGCAGCTCCTCGCGCCGGGTGCCGGAGGTGTTGACGTCGACGGCGGGGAAGATCCGCCGGTTCGCGAGGTCCCGGTCGAGCTTCAGCTCCATGTTGCCGGTGCCCTTGAACTCCTCGAAGATCACCTCGTCCATCTTCGAGCCGGTCTCCACCAGCGCCGTCGCGATGATCGTGAGCGAGCCGCCGTTCTCGATGTTGCGCGCGGCCCCGAAGAACTTCTTCGGCGGGTAGAGCGCCGCCGAGTCGACGCCACCGGACAGGATCCGCCCGGAGGCCGGAGCGGCGAGGTTGTAGGCGCGGCCTAGCTTGGTGATCGAGTCCAGCAGCACGACGACGTCGTGGCCGAGCTCGACCAGCCGCTTCGCGCGCTCGATGGACAGCTCGGCCACCCCGGTGTGGTCGTCGGCGGGACGGTCGAAGGTCGAGGCGATGACCTCGCCCTTCACCGCGCGCTGCATCTCGGTGACCTCCTCCGGACGCTCGTCCACGAGGACGACCATGAGGTGGCACTCCGGGTTGTTCTGCGTGATCGCGTTGGCGATCGACTGGAGCACCATCGTCTTGCCGGCCTTGGCCGGGCGCGACGATGAGGCCGCGCTGGCCCTTGCCGATGGGTGCCACCAGGTCGATGACCCGCGTCGTGAGGTTGCTGGTCTCGGTCTCGAGCCGCAACCGCTCCTGCGGGTAGAGCGGCGTGAGCTTGCCGAAGTCGACGCGCGTCTTGGTCTGGTCCGGCTGCAGGCCGTTGATGGTGTCCAGGCGAACGAGCGCGTTGAACTTCTGGCGACCGTTGGTACCGCTCTGCGGCTGCTCGCCCTCGCGCGGCGCCTTGATCGAGCCGGTCACCGCGTCGCCCTTGCGCAGCGAGTAGCGCTTCACGAGGCCGAGCGGGACGTAGACGTCGTTCGGCCCTGGCAGGTAGCCGGAGGTACGCACGAAGGCGTAGTTGTCGAGCACGTCGAGGATGCCGGCCACCGGGACGAGAATGTCGTCGTCGGTGATCTGCAGCTCGGGCTCGTACTCCTGCGTCGTCCCGGTCGTGCCGCGGGTGCGCTTCCGGTCGCGGCTGCGCTGTCGGCTGCGACGGCGCCCCCCGCGGGCCTCGTCGTCATCGGCGGCCTGAGCGGCTTGCGCGGCAGTCGTCTGCGCGCCCTGGCCGGTGGGCGGGCTCGTCGGCTGGCTCGTCGGCTGGCTGGTCCCGCCGCCCGGTCGGTTGCCCTGCCGGTCCTGCTGGCGGTCCTGCTGCCGGCCCTGCTGGCGCTCCGGCCGCTCGTGCGGGCGCTCGCTCTGGCGGTCCGCCGGCCGCTGCTGGGTACCCCGCTCCGTCGTCGTGGCCGTCGTGGCGGTGTCCCGAGCGCCGTCCTCGGCGGATCGGCGCCCCGCGCGGTCCTCGCGAGGGGCGCTCGAGGAGTCTGGCGTGCTGGCGTGGTCGGGACCGGGCGTCTCGGTTCGCGTCTCGGTTCGCGTCTCGCCTCGCGTCTCCGTACGCCCCTCGGTACGCGTCTCGGCCGGCGTCTCGGTGGGCGGAGTCCGGCGCTCAGGTGCGGTCTGACGCTGCGGCGCCGCTGCGGGCTCCGAGCGCGGGGTGCTGCCGACCTGCCGCGCGGCGATCGCGGCGACGAGGTCGTCCTTGCGCATCTTCGCCGCCCCGGTGATGCCCAGGCCGGACGCCAGACGCTTGAGCTCGACGACGTTCATAGTCGCCAAGCCGGAGCGGCCGGTGGTGGCCACCCGTTCGGTGGTGTCAGTCACGAAGGTCCTTCCCCTCGTCGTCGGTGCGCCCGTGTCGGGCGGCACCGGTGTCGGCCGGAGATCCCGGCCGTCTGGAGTGATTGAGGATCACGCGGCTTAGTGCGCCGGCGCTGCCGGGGCCCAAGGCCTCTCGGCGCCGAACGCCGCTGCGTGGAGATGTCGCCGCTGCCGGGCCGCCAGTCGTGGTCCCCGCCAAGTATCGGAGCGAACCCGAGAGCTTCGTGGGGTGACAGGGGCGGCCTGCCGTGCGTCGCGGCATCACAGTAACACCGCGGGCCACACCAGGTCTTCCGGATCGCCCGGCACGGCGTGGTCAGGCGCGAGCCACCGACACGCCCGTCGCCGGGATGCCGGGCTCGAGCCGAACCCAGCCGGCGCGCTGTACCGGAAGGATCACCCCGCCGGCGCGCTCGCGCGTGGTGAGGACGACGACGCTGGGTCCCGCCCCCGATATCACCGCCGCATACCCCTCTCCGCGCAACGCGTCCACCACATCCATGGACGGCGCGAACGCCGCCCTCCGGAACCCCTGGTGCAGCCAGTCCCGCGTCGCCGGCAGCAACAGGTCGGGCCGCCGGCTCATCGCCTCGACGAGCAGGGCGGCACGGCCCGAGTTGAGGGCCGCGTCCACGTGGTCGACGTGTGGTGGCAGGACGGCCCGCGCGGTATGCGTCGCCAGCTGCTCACGAGGGACGAGGACGACCGCGGTGATGTCCGGATGGGTGGCGACCGAGGCGGTACCCGTCGCGGACGGCGACGGGTCGCCGGGATCACGTCGCCACGACACGGTCAGGCCGCCCCGGACACTGGCCGAGGCATTGTCGGGATGCCCCTCCAGCTCGGTGGCGAGGTCGGTCGCCACGTCGGGGTCGACCTCGATGTCCGTCCCGGGTTCGAGGGTGGCCCACCGCTCGACGTCCGAGAACACTTGCGCCGCAACGACTCCCGCAACGATCGCCGAGGCCGACGACCCCAGACCGCGGCTGTGCGGGATCCCGTTGCGGGCGACGAGACAGAGATCGGCGGGCAGGTGCGCCTCGAGCCGGGCGAACCCGTGCGCCATGGCCCGGACCACCAGGTGGGTGGCGTCACGCGGCACCTCCTCGGCGCCCTCGCCGGAGACCGACACCCGCAGGCCGCCGCCTCCGCCGAGGCTCACGTCGTACTCGTCCCACAGCCCGAGCGCCAAGCCGACCGAGTCGAACCCGGGCCCCAGGTTGGCGGTGCTCGCGGGGACCCGGATGCGGACCGCGAGCGGCCGGTCCGGCATACCGAGGCTCACCCGTCGAGGCCGAGGGCCACGGCCGCCGACACCGCGTCCACCGACACGCGTACCGGCAGCACCTCCGAACCGTCGGCCTGCCGCAGCGCCCATTGCGGGTCCTTCAGCCCGTGTCCCGTGACGGTGCAGACGACCCGCGCTCCGGCAGGCACCAGCCCGGCCTCGTGCGACGCCAGGAGCCCGGCCACGGATGCGGCCGACCCGGGCTCGACGAAGACACCCTCCCTGGACGAGACCAGCCGGTGGGCGGCGAGGATCTGCTCGTCGGTCACCGCGTGGATGAGGCCGCCGGACTCGTCGCGGGCCGCCTCCGCCTGCCGCCACGACGCGGGGTTGCCGATCCGGATCGCCGTCGCGACGGTCTCGGGCTGGTCGACCGGGTGGCCGAGGACGATGGGCGCGGCACCGGCGGCCTGGAAACCCCACATGCGTGGTCTGTGCGTCGCCGGTCCAGGCTGCGCGGAATTCCGTTGGTACTGTTGGTAACCCAGCCAGTATGCCGTGATGTTGCCGGCGTTGCCCACCGGCAGGCAGTGGATGTCGGGGGCGTCACCCAGCGCGTCGACCACCTCGAACGCCGCGGTCTTCTGCCCCTCGATCCGGGCCGGGTTGACGGAGTTGACCAGCTCGATCGGGTAGGCCTCGGCGACCTTCCGCGCCAACGTCAGGCAGTCGTCGAAGTTGCCCTCGACCTGGAGCAGGGTCGCCCCGTGCGCGATCGCCTGGCTCAGCTTGCCCATCGCGATCTTCCCGTCGGGCACCAGGACGCCACACGTCATGCCGGCCTTGGTCGCGTACGCCGCCGCCGACGCGCTGGTGTTGCCGGTCGAGGCGCAGATCACCGCCTTGGCCCCGTGCCCGGCCGCGACGGAGATGGCCGTCGTCATCCCTCGGTCCTTGAACGAGCCGGTGGGGTTCAGCCCCTCGAACTTGAGCCACACGTCCGCGCCGACGAGCGACGAGAGGTGCTCGGCCGGGATCAACGGCGTTCCGCCCTCGAGCAGGGTGACCACCGGCATCCCGTCGAGGGACGGGAGCCGGTCGGCGTACTCGCGGATCACCCCGCGCCACTGGTGGGCCACGTCAGAACCCCTCGACCCGCATCACCGAGTCGACCGCGCGCACCATCGGCATGGCGGCCAGGGCCTCGACGGTCGCCGAGAGCGCTGCGTCGGGGGCGGTATGCGTGACGACGACGAGGCTCGCTCGGCCGTCGGTCGCGTCCACGCCGGACGGCGGGACGATCTGCTGGCGGACCGTCTCGATCGAGACCTCGTGGTCGGCGAACGCCGACGCCACGGAGGCGAGGACGCCCGGCCGGTCGGCGACGTCGAGGCTGATGTGGTACCTCGTCTGCGCCTTGCCCATCGGCAGGATCGGCAGGTCGGCGTAGGAGCTCTCGCCGGGACCGCGACCGCCACCGACGCGGTGCCGGGCCACGGCGACGACGTCCCCGAGGACGGCGGACGCGGTCGGGTCGCCGCCCGCGCCGCGGCCGTAGAACATCAGCTGGCCGGCGGCGTCGGCCTCGACGAACACCGCGTTGAACGCCTCCCGGACCCCCGCCAGGGGATGCGCTCTCGGGATCATCGCCGGATGCACCCGCACCGAGACGCCGTCCGCGGTCCTCTCGCAGATCGCGAGCAGCTTGACGACGGAGTCCATCTGCTTGGCCGCCGCCACGTCCGCTGCGGTGACGTCGGCGATGCCCTCGCGGTGGACGTCCGCGCCGGAGACCCGGGTGTGGAAGGCGAGCGACGCGAGGATCGCCGCCTTGGCGGCCGCGTCGAAGCCCTCGACGTCGGCGGTCGGATCCGCCTCCGCATATCCGAGGGACTGCGCCTGCTCGACCGCGTCGTGGAAGCTCGCGCCGGTCGTGTCCATCTTGTCGAGGACGTAGTTGGTGGTGCCGTTGACGATGCCGAGCACCCGCCGGACGTCGTCACCGGCCAGGGACTCCCGGAGCGGGCGGAGCAGGGGGATCGCCCCCGCCACCGCAGCCTCGTAGTAGAGGTCGACCCCCGCGTGTTGCGCCGCCGCATACAGCGTCGGGCCGTCCTGGGCGAGGAGCGCCTTGTTGGCGGTGACGACGGAGGCGCCGTGCTTCATGGCTCGCAGGATGAGGGCACGGGCGGGCTCGATGCCGCCGATCACCTCCACGACCACGTCGGCGCGGGTGACGAGGTCCTCGGCGTCGATCGTGAACAGGCCTGCGTCGAGGCCGAGGTCGCTGCGGTCGCGGCCGGCCCGGCGGACCGCGATGCCGACGATGACGAGCGGGTCGGCCCACGCGGGCGGCGAGGTCGTCGCCGTGCTGGGACAGCAGCCGGGCGACGGCGGAGCCCACGACGCCGCAGCCGAGCAGCGCCACGCGCAGTGGTTCGTCCGGCGGGGAGTCGGTCACGGCGTCGATCCTGCCGTTCGTCCACGGATCGGGACGGCCATGTTTCGGGATCTGGTCACCCGACGTCCAGGGCCAGCAGGTCGTCGACGGTCTCGCGCCGGACGATCACACGGGCGGAACCGTCTCGCACGGCGACAACCGGCGGTCGTGGGGTGTGGTTGTACTGGCTGGACAGCGACCGGCAGTAGGCGCCGGTGCCGGGGACGGCGAGCAGGTCGCCGGGGACGACGTCCGCGGGAAGGAACTCGTGCATGACGACGATGTCGCCGCTCTCGCAGTGCTTCCCGACCACGCGCGACAGCCGCGGCGGGGCGTCGCTGGCCCGGCCGGCGAGCGTGCAGGAGAAGTTCGCCTCGTAGAGGGCGGTCCGGATGTTGTCGCTCATGCCGCCGTCCACGGAGAGGTATGCCCGGGAGGCCCCGCCGTCCAGGTCCACCGACTTGACCGTGCCCACCTCGTAGAGGGTGAAGGTGCTCGGCCCGGCGATCGCGCGGCCGGGTTCGACCGAGATGTGCGGGACGGCGACGCCGCTGGCCCGGCACTCACGGTCGACGATCTCGGCCATCCCGGCCGCGAGGTGCTTCGGCGCGAGCGGGTCGTGCTCCGTCGTGTAGGCGATCCCGAAGCCGCCGCCGAGGTCCAGCTCGGGCAGCTCGACGTCGTGCTCCTTGGCGACGTCGGCGTGCAGAGCGAGGACGCGACGGGCGGACACCTCGAACCCGGAGGTGTCGAAGATCTGCGAGCCGATGTGGCTGTGCAGCCCGATCAGCTCGAGATGAGGGGCGGCGGCCAGGATTCGCCGGACCGCCTCCGCCGCGTCCCCGCCGCTCAGCGAGAAGCCGAACTTCTGGTCCTCGTGCGCCGTCGCGATGAACTCGTGTGTATGCGCCTCGACCCCGACGGTCACCCGCACCAGTACCCGAGCGGTCGTGCCGAGGCGGCGGGCGACAGCGGTGAGCCGCTCGATCTCGTCGTAGGAGTCGACGATGATCCGGCCCACGCCGTAGCGCAGCGCCTGTTCCAGCTCGGCGACCGACTTGTTGTTGCCGTGCAGACCCAGCCGCTCCCCCGGCATACCGGCGCGCTCGGCGACCGCCAGCTCACCGCCCGTGCAGACGTCCAGCCGCAGCCCGTCGTCGCGGATCCAGCGGGCCACCTCGGTGCAGAGGAACGCCTTGCCTGCGTAGTAGACGTCGGCGCCGCCGCCGAGGCCGGCGAAGATCTCGGCGTAGGTGTCGCGGAAGTCGCGGGCCCGGGACCGGAAGTCCGCCTCGTCGAGAACGTATGCGGGAGTGCCGAACTCGCGCGCGAGGTCGTGGACGGAGACGCCGCCGACCGTCAACGCCCCGTCGGTGCCCCGGCCCACCGACGCGGCCCACAGGGTCGGCACCAGCGCGTTGACGTCGCGGGGGACGTCGAGCCAGGCGGGGCTGCCGTAGCCGTCGGCGTGCAGCGCCCCGGCCTCGTGTGCACGCATACGTCCAGCCTAGGGCTGGGCCGGCGGCCGCCCGGACGCCGCCAGGTGAGCGACGAGGTCGACGAGCTCCTGCGGCTCGAAAGGCTTGGCGACGAACGCGTCGACGCCCGCGGCCACCGCCCGCTGCCGCTCCTGCTGCTGCAGGCTGGCAGTGACCATCACGACCGGCAGGTGGGCGAGGGCCGGGTTGCCGCGGATCACGGCCACGGCTCCCCAGCCGTCGAGCGGCGCCATCTGCGCGTCGAGGAGCACGACGGCGGGCAACCGGTCCAGGTTGCGGTCCAACAGGTCGAGTGCGGCCTGCCCGTCGGCCGCCTCGAGCACCTCGAACCCGGCCAGCTCGAAGTTGATCCGCAGCAGCAGCCGGATGGACGGGGTGTCGTCGCAGACCAGGATCCAGCCGGTTCCCGACGCCGCCTGGACCGGCGGCGGACGGCCTCCCGGTTCCATGAAGGGCACCCTAGGCTGCTACCCTCGCCGGGCACCAAAAGGCCGGCACGGCACAGGTTCGCCCTGTGCCGTAGGACCTCCGGCCCCCGTAGCTCAGGGGATAGAGCACCGCCCTCCGGAGGCGGGAGCGCAGGTTCGAATCCTGCCGGGGGCACCACGCCACAGGCCGCTGACCTGCGTAAACGTCTCGGCGGTCAGAACGCGTGCGACCAGCGCGCAACCACGATGTGCAGCGGCTCGGCGGCCGCTACAACGGCAGCTCACCGCTCGCAGGGATCCGCGTCGGAACGTGCGGCAAGCCCTGCCCGTCGCTGCGGTGAACCCGTCGGCATGGCGCCGGGATCTGCCCTGTTGGGGCGCCCGGGCCGATCGGATCATCGAAGGTATGAACTCGTGCGTTGTCGTGATCACCGGTGCGACCGGCGGCATCGGTCGCGCCACGGCTCGGCGGTTCGCCGAACGTGGTGCGAAGGTGGCTCTGCTGGCCCGTGGCAGCTCCGGCTTGGAAGCCGCTGCCCACGATGTCGAGGCTGCCGGCGGGGTGGCGCTGGCGATCCCGACTGATATGGCGGACTACGGGCAGGTCGAGCATGCCGCCGAGCAGGTCGAGCAGGTCTTGGGCCCCATCGACGTCTGGATCAACGATGCCTTCACCTCGGTCTTCGCACCGTTCATGCAGATCCATCCGGACGAGTACACGCGGGTCACCCAGGTGAGCTACCTGGGTTTCGTCTACGGGACGAGGGCGGCTCTGGATCGGATGCTGCCGAGGAACCACGGAACCATCGTTCAGGTGGGTTCGGCGCTGGCCTACCGCGGCATTCCGCTCCAGACCGCCTACTGCGGCGCCAAGCATGCGATCCAGGGGTTCAACGAGGCGTTGCGCTGCGAGCTGCTCCACGACAAGAGCAATGTTCACGTGACGATGGTGCAGATGCCGGCGGTGAACACCCCGCAGTTCCAATGGGTCCTCAGCCGGCTGCCACGGCAGGCGCAGCCGGTGCCACCGATCTACCAACCTGAGGTCGCCGCCCGCGCGGTCGTCTACGCCGCCGACCACCCGTCACGACGCGAGTACTGGGTAGGAGGCAGCACGGCTGGCACCTTGGCCGCGAACGCGGTCGCACCCGGGTTGCTGGACCGTTACCTGGCCCGCACTGGCTTCTCGTCGCAGCAGACAGCGACTCCGGCTTCCCCGGAGGCACCGGTGAACTTGTGGGATCCAGCCGACGGCGCGGATGGGCACGACTTCGGTGCGCACGGTGAGTTCGACGAGCGGTCCCATCAACGCAGCGCACAGTTGTGGGCGTCACAGCACCATGGCCTCATCGCATCGGCCGGGACGGCGCTCGTGGCGGCGGCACTGATCGCCGCGCGGCTAGGTGGGGGCAGGCCCGCGGTTCGTTGGGCTGCAGCTCGCGGCCCGCACTGAGGGGTCCCCGGACCGGGGCAATGATGGCGGCCCGCATTGCCTCGCCGGCCTCTCGGCCCTGGAGGGGCCGTGTCGTCCTGGATACGCCGGTTCGCTGGGGTGCATGGGCCGCATCGGTCCTGTGCGGACGCCGCACGGCAGCGGTCGACACCGTGCTCGTGCGCGAAGGCGTTGAGCTCGACCCGACGTTCTCCCTTCAGCTTCGCACGAAGCCGGCCGTGGTGGGTGTGGCCATCCGCGCCCCCAGCGACGGCTGCAGGTAGGTCGTGCCCCGCAAGACGCTGCGCACGGCCGGCAGCAGCTCGTCGGCTGCGGCCTCCTTCAGGACGTACCCCCGGGCCCCCAGGCGCAGCGCCTCCCGGGCGAAGCCCGGCTCGTCGTGCATGGTCACCACGATGAGCCGAACTCCCGGGCAGGACGTCAGCAGCTGCGGGATCGCGGTCAAGGTCGACGAGCCGCCCATCGCCAGATCCAGCACCAGAACATCGGGGCGTAGTGGCGGCACACCGAGCACGGTGCTGCGGAAGGTCGGCGAACTCGCCGATGACCAGCCATGACGGCTCATCCAGAAGTAGGGCTCGCAGCCCCGCCCGGACCACCTGATGATCGTCCGCGAGCACCAGTGTCCGCGGAGTGTCGGACGGTGGTGGACCGTTCATGATCCCGACGGTAGCCGCCGCCACCGCCGGTGGAACGACCCTGCGGCGCAGCCGCAGCCAGCTCTGCGGCGGGTCCGTAGGGGTCGGAACGGCCTCGCGGTCGGCGGTCGCCCGCACCGACTGGCAGGGTGGCCATGGCGAGCATTGGCGTCCCCGACCGCGTTCGAGGACCACGTCCTACGAAACGGGAGGGTCCTCCTCAACCCGGTGGGCTGCCGGCACGACCAGACGGATCACCGTGCCATACGAGCTGCCGGCTCCGGCCGTGCCTTGGCCCTGCAGCACCTGTAGCCGCCCGCCCGCCAGCAAGGCTCGCTCCTGCATGCCCGTGATGCCGAACCCGGGCGCGGTGGAGGGGCGACGGATCCCTCTGCCGTTGTCCGCCACCTCGACTCGGACGTCGTCGTCGTTCTCGACCACCGAGATCCAGACCCGCGTCGCGCCGGAGTGCCGGGCAGCGTTGGTGAGTGCTTCCTGCACCACTCGGTACACCGCCACCTCGACGTCGGGTAGCAGTCGGGTGGACAGTTGCCCGTCGGCGTATCGCAGCGACACGTGAACCTCGACCGCGATCCCCGTGAGCTCCTCGGTCCGCCGCGCCAGCTCGTGCAGTGGGGACGACAACCCCAGCTCGTCCAACGTCGCCGGACGCAGCTCGGTGATGAGGTGACGCAGACCAATGATCTGGGCGTTCAGCATGTCGGTGGCCGTCTGCAACGCGGGGAGCACGTCGTCGGGCTTCCCCGGTGCGGCAGCGGTCCGCAGCGTCGACGTCAGCAGCACCTGTAAGGCTCCCATCTGCTGCAACGTCTCATCGTGCAACTCGCGCGCCCACCGCCGCCGCTCCTCCTCGCGTTCCTGAAGGCCGCCCCGCAGGCGCTCGGCGAAGATGCGCTGTTCGCTGGCCTGCACCTCGGCGGCGGCGTTGACCAGGGCTTCCAGGGATCCGGTGAGTCGGGCTGAGCTACTGCAACGGGGCGCCTCCGCCAGCACGACAATGCCTTCCTGCGCGCCTTTGGCGCCGCGCAGCAGCTGAGCCGGACCGACCACGGGGCCGCTTCCAACTGGTCGGCGGTGGACCGCCGAGGCGACTCCGACCGATCCGTCGCCGACGTCATATTGGTCGACGGCGGTCACCGTGCCCTCTGGGATGTCCGAGGGCACGAGCAGGAGCCGACCGTTCAAGCTTGCTCCAGTCGCACTGTACGAACCCTTGATGACCGCGGTGACCTGCGACCCTGCCTCCCGCCGTGTGCGCACTTCGCGCGGTTCGCAGGAGCGAGTGACCGCTACCACGACTCCAGCCGCCTTCAACGCACTGCCGCCGGCGTAGGCGATGGCATCGTGGGCGCCCCTGATGTTGAGGGCCCACTGTCGCCCAGGTAGGTCCCGCCCCATCTGCAATCCTCCGAGTTGGCCCCGACAGCTTCTGCATGTTGCTCATGGGGTCGCCGGCCAGCGGAGCTGAGCCGCAGGGACACCGACCCCTACGGCTCACTGTTGAGCCGCCTCGATTACATCGCTAGCCGCGTGAGCCCGTCAACGCCGCGAAGCTGGCAATTGGGTCAAGGTACCCCCTGCCGTACGCTGCGCCGGGTGACCGCCTCGGACTCCGGGTACTCCGGGGAACTCGCTGAGCTGACGAACCTCCTGGCGGAGAACAGTGACCTGGAGGGCTGCCTGCGCCGGGTCGTCGACCTAGCGGTGCAGGTCGTGCCGAGGTGTCACGGTGCCGGCGTCGTGACGGCGGACCCGACCGGTGCTCGGACGCTGGCCGCCACCGACGACCGCATCTGGGCCATCGCCACGTACCAGTACACCGAAAACCAGGGACCGGGTGTCGAAGCGATCCGATACGGCGAACCACGCCGTATCGACGACATGGCAGTGGAGGATCGCTGGCCGCTGTTCACGACAGCGGCGTCGGCCCAGGGGCTGCGCAGTACCCTCGCCATACCGCTGCGGATGGCCGGGCCCGCTAGCGGGGCGCTTACCTGGTACGCCCAGACACCGCACGCCTTCGATGGGGTCAGCCATGACCTTGCTGCCGTCTTCGCGTTCCGCAGCGGTCTGGCACTCAGCAACTCCGGCCTGTACTTCGCCAGCCAACAGCTGGTCCACAACTTGCACGAGGCTCTCGCCACCCGTGCAGTGATCGAGCAAGCCAAGGGCATCGTGATGGCTCGAGAACAGTGCTCATCGGATCGTGCGTTCGACCTCTTGGTGTCGGTGTCTCAACGCTCCGACGAAAAGGTGCGAGACGTCGCGGCTCGTCTGGTCGACAGCGTCACCGGCGATGCTTCGGGACGAGGCATCTGAGTCGACTCCGACACGGGCAAGTCCGATCTCGGCATACCACTGCTGGGCTCCGGCCGAGACGGCAGTTCGGTTGGTGGGGGCGTCGACGTTGACGCCCCCACGGGCAGCATCTCGCGTACGAGCCGGAAACCAACCCTGACGAAGTCGGAATGCGGTGGGCCCGCAAGGGAATGCGGTATGACCTCGCGCAGGTGGCGGCAGCACCGGCTTCAAGCCTGGGCTCCCGGATGGGACCCTGGGCCGGTGAACAGCGGCGATCGACAGTCTTCGGAGGGGTGCGGGCGGTGACCCGCCTCGAGGGCTACGCCATGATCGGCGACCTGCAGACCGCAGCGCTGGTGGGCAACGACGGCTCGATCGACTGGCTGTGCCTGCCACGGTTCGACTCGGCGGCCTGTTTCGCGGCGCTGGTCGGCAGCGAGAAGAACGGACGTTGGCGGCTGGCACCGACCGGGGCGACGTTCTCGTCCAAGCGCACCTACCGGCCGGGGACCTTGATCCTGCAGACGCTGTGGGACAGCGCCGACGGCAGCATGTTGGTGACCGACTTCATGCCCGTGCGCGGGGAAGCGCCGGACGTGGTGCGCATCGTCGAGGGCCGATCGGGGACCATGGAGTTCTGTAGCGAGCTGGTGCTGCGCCTCGACTACGGGCACGTGATCCCCTGGGTCCGGCACGGGGACGGTCAGCTCTCCGCGATGGCCGGACCGGACGCGCTGTGGCTGCGCACTCCGGTGCCACTTCACGGTGAGAACGACGCCAGCGTGTCCCGGTTCCGGGTCAGCGCCGGCCAGCGCATCCCCTTCGTGTTGACCTGGCAGGCCTCCCACCTACCGGCACCGCAGCCGGTCGACGCGGAGCGCGCCCTCGCCGACACCGATGAGTTCTGGACCCGGTGGAGCAGCCAGGCACAGCTACCGAGCCGCTGCCCGGATGCCGTCCAACGCAGCCTGGTCACGCTGAAGGCACTGACCTACTCCCCGACGGGAGGCGTGGTAGCGGCCGCAACCACCAGCCTGCCCGAACAGCTTGGCGGCAACCGCAACTGGGACTACCGCTACTGCTGGCTGCGCGACGCCGGCTACACCCTGCAAACCCTCCTGGACGCGGGGTACTTCGACGAGGCTGTGGCGTGGCGTGAATGGCTGCTGCGGGCAGTCGCCGGGGACCCCGCTGACCTGCAGATCCTCTACGGCATCACCGGCACCCGGCGGCTACCGGAATGGGAAGTCCCCTGGCTCGGCGGCTACGAGGGAGCAACACCCGTCCGGGTCGGCAACGCCGCGGCCGAGCAGTTCCAGCTCGACGTCTACGGGGAGGTGATCGACACCTTCTCGCGGGCTCGGCAGGCGGGACTGCCCGCGGAAGCCGACTCCTGGGACCTACAGAAGGCGCTCCTTGACTTCCTGGAGGGCCACTGGAGCGACGCGGACAACGGGGTGTGGGAAATGCGGGGTCCGGCTCGGCAGTTCGTGCACTCCAAGGCCATGGCGTGGGCGGGGTTCGACCGGGCGATCGCCGCAGTAGAGGGCAGTGGTTTGAACGGCCCGACCGACCGGTGGCGAGCGTTGCGCGCGCAGGTCCACGACGAGGTCTGCGCGCAGGGATTCGACGCGGAACGAAACACCTTCACGCAGTTCTACGGCTCCAAAGGCTTGGACGCCGCGCTGCTGTTGCTGCCGCAAATCGGATTCCTGCCCGCGTCGGACCCGCGGATCCAGGGCACCGTCGAAGCGGTCGGCCGCGCGCTGATGCGAGACGGGTTTCTCCTGCGCTACGACCCAGAAGCCGATGACGGCGGGGGCGATGGGCTGTCCGGCGGCGAAGGGGCGTTCCTCGCCTGCACCTTCTGGTATGCGGACGCGCTCGCCATGACCGGTCAGCGCGATGCCGCTGAAGAGACCTTCGAGCGACTCCTGGACCTGCGCAACGATGTCGGCCTCCTGTCCGAGGAGTACGACACCACAGCGCAGCGGTTAGTCGGTAACCTCCCCCAGGCGTACAGCCACGTGTTCCTCTGCCGGACCGCGCGGCGACTCTCCGGCGCCTCCAACACCGCCGACGCGACCGACGCCCACGGAAAGTAGCTTCTGTGTGGCTCCTCGCCGTAGACACCTTGCCGGCCGCCCTAGGGGTTGGGCACCACCCCGAGGACCGGTCCGCCGACCGCTCCGCGAAGCGGCCGTGCAGCGGCACCGGTTGCCCGCGGAAGAGTCCCTCCCAATGCCAGCTTTCTCAAGGCGAGGAGCACACCCGTGCTGACCCCCACGACACCGACTTTCACCGTGGACTCGTTGATGCGAATCCGTGGACTACTGGCACCGACCCAGCGACCCGACCGCATCCGGCTGGTGTACGGGTTAGTCCTGCTTCTTGCCCCAGACCGGTTGGCTCACGCCGCTACCGGTGTGACGTTGGATGGCCGGGCGCGAGCCGTTGCGCGGATCCTCGCCGTGCGGCAGATCAGCCAAGCGCTGCTGACCGGCCGCGCGGAGCGACCACTCCCGCCGCGGGTAGGACAGGCGGTGGATGCACTGCACGCGCTGAGCATGGCCGGGTTGGCCATCGCCAACCCCCGACGTCGCCGGCTGGCCATAGCCAGCTGCGCCGCAGCGACCTTCTTCCTGGTCACCGTGCCAAGATCCCGGTCGGACCTCGCGGAGCCACCGCCCACGACGGCTGTCGCCGACGGTGGCCCAGATTCCCCCTCGAGTTCCGATGCGAGGTCGTCGGCGTCGCCGACGCATGACAAGGGGCCGCGGTGGCGCCGCGAACGAGCAGCCCTGCGTCAGCAGGCGATCCGCGAGGTCCTCCTCGGCGCCGAGGGCCAACCCGTCGCTCGAGTACGGGCTGACCTCCAGGCGGCCCTGACCGCGCGGGGAGCAGCTCCGCAGCCCGACGGGTGGATCGAGGCGGTCGCCTCCGACGCCGCCCTGGGCCGCATCTACGTGGTCTCAGAGCAGGCGATGAACGACACCGGCGGTGAGCTGCCGCGAGAGGGCGACGCCGAGCACGGCTGAGCGGCAAGCGGCCGCGACGTGCGGTCAGCCCGCAACCTGACCGCGGCGATCCCTCGGACGAAGGCGGCTCAACCCAGATGGCCTGGGTACGGACGACTGACAACGTGAGCCCATGAGACCACCGCGGCGAAGCCTGGCGGTCACGCTCCACGAACCTGGCTCACCACACCGCGATCGCTGCACCCGGGCAGTGCAGGTCGCTTCCAAGAAGTCACCGATGAACACCGCGGCCCGGAGTGCGGGTTCAGCGGGGGTAGCGCGGGCGTCCGCGACGTCGAGAGCCTGCCTGCGGCGTTCGGCCGGAGCCGCGCCCTGGCCCGGGGTGTCGTGATGGGAGCAACCAGAGCAGCCGGCCGGGTCGCTGGGTGGCTTGACGACCGCACCGGCATCGCAACGCCGGCCGGGCCCCTGATGAAGAAGGTCTTCCCTGACCACTGGTCGTTCATGCTCGGAGAGCTGGCCCTGTACTCATTGGTCGTCCTGGTGGTCACCGGCACCTTCCTGACGTTCTGGTTCGTGCCCAGCGCCGGCCGGGTCATCTACGACGGGTCGTACCTGCCGCTTCAGGGAATCTCCATGAGTGAGGCCTACCGGTCCACCGTTGACATCTCCTTCGAGGTTCGCGGCGGTCTGCTCATCCGGCAGATTCACCACTGGGCCGCGCTGATGTTCACCGTCGCGATCACCGTCCACATGATGCGCGTCTTTTTCACCGGCGCCTTCCGCAAACCCCGAGAGATCAACTGGCTGATCGGGACCGCCCTCTCACTGCTGGCCATCGTCGAAGGGTTCACCGGATATTCGCTTCCCGACGACCTGCTGTCCGGGACCGGCCTGCGGATCGCCGAGGGGCTGATGCAGTCCATCCCGCTCATCGGAGCGAAGGTCGCATACCTCGTCTTCGGTGGACCCTTCCCCGGCAAGGAGATCATCCCGCGCCTCTACTCCGTTCACATTCTGCTGCTGCCGGCAATCATCGTGAGTCTGGCGCTGGTGCACGTGTTGGTGGTCTTCGTGCAGAAGCACACCCAGTACCCCGGGCCTGGACGAACCAACAGCAACGTCGTCGGATACCCGCTCATGCCGGTCTACCTCGCCAAGGCCGGCGGGTTCTTCTTCCTCGTCTTCGGCGTCGTCGCCGCCATCGCAGCGCTGGTCACCATCAACCCCATCTGGCTGTTCGGGCCGTACAACCCCTCAGCCATCTCGGCCGGCTCCCAGCCGGACTGGTACATGGGATTTGCCGAGGGTGCGCTGAGACTCATGCTCCCCTGGGAGGTGCAGGTGTTCGGGCATCCCCTCAGCCTCAACGTGTTCATCCCCGGGGTGCTGCTCATCCCCACGATGTATCTCCTGGCCGCCGTCTACCCGTTCCTCGAACGATGGGTGACCCGCGCTGGACCACAGGAGCGTCATCTGCTCGACCGGCCGCGGCAGCGGCCAGGCAGAACCGGAATCGGCGTGCTCGCGCTCACCTTCTACGGCATCCTGTTCCTCGCCGGCGCCAACGACATCATCGCCTTGAAGCTGCACCTGTCGATCGAGTCGATCACCATGACGATGCGGATCCTCATTGTCGTCGCCCCGCTGACCGCCGCGTGGTTGACCAGGCGAATCTGCCTGGGCCTGCAACGACATGACCGGGACCGGGTGTTGTACGGCAGGGAATCTGGCCGGCTGGTCCGCACGGTCAACGGCGGCTACATCGAAGGACACCAACAGCTCTCGCCGGCGTCCCGCTGGCCCTTGGTGGCTCCGGAGGTCGACTCGAACTCGACCACCGCGGCTGAGGCCGAAGGAGCGGAGGCCAAGGGTCAGCACGGTCACAAGCTCCGCCGGATGCTAGCCCGCTTCTACTTCGATGAGGTTCACCCACCGACGCCGAGGCATGTCGCCGAGGCACAGGTGCAGGCGGCCCTCGACGAGTCCGCGCTCAAGGACGAGTCCCGTGTTTGAGTTCGTCCGAGAAGCCATGAGGTACGGGCCCACCATTGTCGGCCCTGGTACGTCGACCGCCAGCGCGCTCGAACGCATGCGACGGGACGCCACTAACGAGCTGGTCGTTTCCGACGGCCGAGCCGTGCTCGGCATCCTCACCGCCCATGAGGTCACCGTGTCCACCAAGCAAACCGCTACCGCAGACGTGGACATCTCATGCCTGTGCATCGACGGTATGCCAACGGCCGCCCCCGACGAGACGATCAGCTCCGTCGTGGCGCGAACCCACCTCGAGGCCACTCCTGTCGTCGCCGTGGTCGACCACGGCGACATCGTCGGCGTGCTTCACCTGCGTGACCTCGCATCAGCCACGACGCGCCGCCGGTCGGGCGAGCCGAGTCGCCGACATTCGTAGATGAGGTCGAGGTGGCGCCGGCCGCCGCGCTCTCCAAGGCGTTGCACGGTGCGTCGTTCGAGTCCCGACGCCTTGACGAGATTCCCGCGGGCAGACGTGGCGCCCGAGCTACGGAGCGGGGCGCGTCGTCGCGCTCGTCACCGTCGTACTCCCGCCGGTGGAACTGGCGCTCGTCGTTACGGGCGGCGCCGTGGTCACCGTGGCGCTCCCCGCCCATTTCAGAAGCCGTGCTGACGCAACACGTTCCGAGCCCAGCCGGGACACCGATCCAGTCGGGTGACTGAAGCCGTCTCGTCCAGGCGGCCGTACGGTCCCTGGATGAGCCACACGACACCACGCCCTCCGGCAACCATGACTGCCTTGCGAGCCCACCATCGCGGCGGTCCGGAACAGCTGGTGGTTGAGCGGGCCCCACGCCCCGTCGCCGGGCCGGGTGAGCTGCTGGTGGAGGTCCATGCCGCCGCGATCACTTTCGACGAGCTCACGTGGGACCTCAGCTGGACCCGCGACGGCCGGGACCGTACGCCGGTGATCCCCTCGCACGAGCTGTCCGGCGTGGTCGTGGGCCGTGGGCCCGACCAGCCCGGCGACGCGCCGGACATCGGGTCGGCGGTCTTCGGGATGATCCCGTTCGACCGCGACGGCGCGGCGGCGGAGTATGCGGTGGTGCCGAGCGTCGACGTCGCCGCCACGCCGGACGGGTGCACCCACGTCGAGGCGTCGGCCCTGCCGCTCGCGGCGGCCACCGCGTGGCAGGCGCTCGTGACCCATGCGCATACCCAGCCTGGCGACCGAGTGCTGGTGCAGGGCGGCGCGGGTGGCGTGGGGAGCTTCGCCGTGCAGATCGCCGTGGCGCTCGGCGCGGACGTGACCACGACGGTCAAGGGCCGGCACGTCGCGTTCGTACGCGGTCTCGGCGTACCTCGGGTGGTCGACATCGACGGCCCCGGCGCGGAGCTGGGCGAGCAGGGCTTCGATGTGCTCATCGACACCGTGGGCGGCGAGACCCTGCGCCACTCCTTCGCGCAGACCCGTCGCGGCGGCCGCCTCGTGACGCTCCAGGCTCCGCCCGACCGGGAGGTGGCCGCGGCGCACGGCGTGGAGGCGGTGTTCTTCGTCGTCGAGCCCGACCGCAGGACGCTCGAGGCCGTGTCGGGCATGGTCAACAGCGGTCAGCTCCACATCGAGATCGCAGCGACGTTCCCGCTGACGGAGGGCCCCGCGGCCTACCGCAGCGGCGCCACCTCGCCGCGGGCGCCGGGTAAGACGGTGCTGGTCGTCGTTCCGGATACGGAAGATCACAAAACCGACAGATGAGCGGCGAGCTGCGCACGCGAGGTGATGTCCAGCTTGGGGAAGATGCGGTAGAGGTGGGAGCCGACCGTCCGGGGGGAGAGGTACAGGCGCTCACCGATCTCCCGGTTGGAAAGGCCGTCCGCCGCCAGGCGGGCGATCTGCGTCTCCTGGGCCGAGAGGTGGGCGTCGAGCACGGCCGAGTCCTGCGCATCCTTCAACCCCGAGGCTCTCAGCTCTCGGCGGGCGGCGTCGCTCCACAGCGTCGCACCGATCCCCTCGAGGGTTGCGTGAGCCGACAGCAGCGGGTGCCGTGACTCGCTGAGCCGGCGCTGACGTCGCAGCCACGCACCGTAGGCCAGCTGGGTCCGCGCTCTCATGAGCGGCCACCGGTCGAGGTCCGGGACGAGAGCCTCGTGGAAACGCTGCTCGGCGTGGGCGTCATCGGCCAGCCGGGCCCGCGCATACCGGAGCCCGGCATGGAGGGCCGGCGCAGGAGTGAGCTCGGCCAGCTCCTCGAGGGGCTGCAGAACCCGGACGGCGTCGGCCGCCTGGCCGCTCCCCCGCCCGGCGTCGGCGAGGTAGGGCACGGCATCGTAGAGCTCGCCCGCGTCCCCGGTCAGGTCACTCGCGAGGAAGGCCGACCGCAGCGCGACGAAGGCGTCGCTCGCCTGGCCACCGACCAGGAGCGCCATGCCGTGGACGAGCGCGACCGAGGAGTTCGGCAGGCCCCGGACCGGTGACCGTCGGAGCTGGACGAGCAGATCGTGCGCTCGGCGGACGTCCTTTCGCAGCATCGCCAGCACGGTCTGGGACCCGAGCGCCTGGACGCTCTCCCATCGACCCATGTCGGCGTCGTCGATCCGGCCCAGGGCTTCGGCGGCCGAGTCGGCGGCCCGCCAGTCGCCGAGGACGACCGCGTCGGTCAGCAGCACCGACAGCGGGACCCGGAGGCGGCCCGCCTGACCATGCTGCGTCAGCTGCGACACGGCTGTGGTGAGCAGCGCGATGGAGGAGACCGGGTCGCCGAGGACATGAGCCCCGACGCCGAGCACGCTTGCCTCGGCCGGTGAGAACCGGAGGTGGCCGTCTCGCTCGGCCAGCTCGGCGTGCAGCCGCCGGGCGTAGGTCATCGGCGCGCAGACGGCCAGCAGCCCGATCAGCACGGGGCTCGTCTGGTCGCGCACCAACCGGTGTGCGAGATGCACGAGGTCGCTGTGCTCGCCAGGGGTCGCCGTGCCCTGGCGGGCGCATACGGCGGCGGCCAGGAGGACGTCGAGCGCGAGCTCGTCGTCGCCGGCCGCGCCGACCTGCCCGGCCAACCGGCAGAGCCGCGACACCGCCCCGGGTTCCGGCGCGATGCTGCCGTCGGCCCAGGACCGCAGCAAGGCCGCGTGGTCGAGGTGGCCGGGGGTTGCCGAGCCCTGCGTGACCTCCCGAAGGAGGTCGCGGACGGCATCCGGTGCGCCGGCACTCGACGCCGTGCCCGCGGCCAGCAGCAGCCGTCGGACGCGCTCGGACGGATCCTCGCTGAGCTGTGCGGAGCGGTGAAGCGTCCACACCCGGTCGAGCGCATCCTCGTGGAGCGGCGAATGCCGCGCCGTTTCCTCGAGGGCCGCCGCCAGCGCCTCGTGGGGATCGTCGCTGCTCCTGGAGCGGTGCCACACCTGCCGTGCAGAGCCGTCCGTGCAAAGGCTCGCGAACGCCGCATGGAGCCGGCGTCGGCGTGAGACGGCCAGCGAACCCAGCAGGGCGGGGCCCACCAGCGGGTGATGGAACCGGACCATGCCCATCGCAACCGTGACGAGCGACGACACGATCGCCGGCTGCAAGGCGTCGACGGGGACGGGCTCACCGGCGACGATGGACGCCGCGTCCAGGCATCCCTGCAGAGGTGCCGAGGGATCGACGGCCACGGCGGCCAGGACCAGGCGGGTCGGCAGGGAAAGGCCGTCGAGGAGGCCGCCGAACGCCTCGACGAGCCGTGGGGTCAGGGCGGGGTATGCGCCGGCCGACGGCTCCTCCGCGGCCCGGGCCGCCCGCGGCAGCTCGACCAGGGCGAGCGGGTTGCCTCGGGCCCGGGTCAACACCAGGCCGATCTGCGCAGCGGTCAGCTGAGGGTGCCGCTCAGCCACCACCTCGAGGCTCGCCTCCTTCGTCAGCCCGGCGAGCCACCGCACGGCGAGCTCGCCCCCGGGGGCGCCGTCGGGCGTACGCAGGGCACCCACCAGGAGGACCCGTTGGTGCGACAGGCGACGCGCGACGAGACTCACGACTCGGCGCGTGGCACCGTCCAACCACTGGATGTCGTCGACCAGGAGCGCGAGGGGTCGCCTTGCCGCGGTCGCGGTGAGCAGCCACACGGTGGCGGACGCCACCGCCAACGGGTCCAGGGCGGCGAGGTCCTGACCCTGGACGATCTTCGCTAGGGTGCCGGAGGCGAGGCCTGTGCCCGCGGACGTCGGCGCGCCCAGGTGGATCAACAGCCGCTGCAACCCGGCGTGCGCCAGGTCCCGCTCCGTGGCGGCGCCCGCGAGACGGACGACCTCGAACCCGCGCGCGTAGGCGTCGGCGCTCACCTCATCGAGCAGCGCCGACTTCCCGATCCCCGCCTCGCCGGCGAGGAGCAGCGCGGCGCCGCGACTGTCCTGGTCGACCCGGCGGACCAGCTCGTGCATCTCCGTCAGCTCGTCCGAGCGACCGTGCAGGCGTTGGCGGCGTTCCATGTCGCGACCGTAGGTTCGTCACGGGGATCGGCTCATCAGTGGATCTACTGCAATCTACCGAGCCGGTGCCGCGGTTCGGCGGCGAGGTCTCAGTCCAGCCGGCTGAGGAGCGCGTGCAGCTGAGCCCGGGTGGAGATGCCCAGCTTCGGGAACGCCTTGTAGAGGTGCGACTCCACCGTCCGGGGCGAGAGGAACAAGCGGTCGGCGATCGTCCGGTTGCTGAAACCGCGACCGGCCAAGAGCACGACCTGACGCTCGGACGGCGTGAGGCTGGCGAGATGCTCGGCGGAGAAGGGCGCTTGCTCCACCCCCGCCGCTCGCAGCTCGTTGCGGGTGAGCTCGAGCCAGGTGGTAGCGGCCAGCCGCGCGAAGGTCTGTGCGGCCAGCTCCAGCACCGGCCGCGCCTCGACCGACCGACGCTCCCGGCGGAGCCACCGGCCGTAGCTCAGCTGGGCTCGGGCCCGCTCGTAGGGCCAGGCATCGCCCTCCGGGTTGCCCACCGCCGCCCGGTAGTGGTCTTCGGCGGAACCGTCCGTGTCAAGCAGGGCGCGGGCGTGGTCGACGATGTTCTTCAGGCGCTGCGAGGCCGTACCCGTGAACCGCTCGAGAAGGCCGTCGACGAGGAACCGGCCCTCCTCGGGCTGCCCTGAGCGCACGGCGGCCTCGGCGAGGTCAGCCAGCGCGTAGTAGGAGTCCCGATAGTGGGTCGCGGACCCGTCGGGTGCGACGAGCCGACGGAGCTCGGCGAAGGCCGTCCGATGGTCGCCCTGGCCGGATGCGGCAAGCCCCGCGGCGTGGTGCGCGAGCACCGCGAAGATCCGGCTGACAACTGGATCGACGGCGGCGGTCACCTCGGCAGCGTGCCGCCGGGCGCCCTCCGGGTCGTTGCGGCAGGCCGCGATCCTGGCCTCGAGGGCGTGCCCGGACGCGAGGACGACGGGCTGGTCGTAGGTCGCGGCGATGTGCCGGGCAGCGCTGACGACGTCCAGCGCCTCGTCCCAGCGCCCGGCGTCGCCGTATGCCCACGACAGCACCGTCATCATCGTGCCGTGGGCGATGGCCGGCCCTCGCACGTTCTCGTCCACCTGCCTCGCGACCCCCTGGATCACCTCGATGGCGAGGTGGGTCTCGTCGAGCTGCCGGTTCGCCGAGGCGACCACCGGGCGCAGGTCGAGCCCGAGGTCCAACCGGCTGAGCGTGCGCAACCGCTCGACGGTCGTCTCGTCCCGCCGGAAGGGCTCGAGCATCGCGTGCGTCCACACGTCGATCGCCGTGACCACGGGGTCGCCCACCGCGCTGGGGTCGGCGGGGACCTGGGCGGGTGGCGGGATCGACGCATACACCGACAGGACCCGCTCCCGCAGGGCCGGGTCGCCGGAGTAGTACGCGGCGGTCGCCGCCATGGGGAGGCAGCCCCAGGCGACGGCCGGCGACAGCGACGCCTGCTCGGTCGCCAGCTCGAGTAACAGCGTGACGCAGGCCGCGTGCTGGTCGGTGGTGCTCAGCACCCAGCCCGCCATCCGGCGCATCTCGACGGCCGTCGCCGGGTCGTCCGAGAGGGCCACGGCGCCCGCCGACAGCCGTTGCGTCCAGGACACGAACCCGGCCGCGCCCGCCGCCCGGGCCGCCTCGGTGATCCGGGCCGCGGCGGACGACGAGTCGGAGCTGAGCTCGGCCGCGCGTTCGAGGGCCGCCGCGGCGACGGCCATGCTGCCGCGTCGCTTCGCCGCGCGTCCGATCTGCTCGAGCCGGGCGGCGATGGCCTCGTCGGGGTGCTCGGTCGCGGCGGCGAGGTGCCATGCCTGCCGATCAGGGTGAGAGGCGACTGCCGCCGCCAGCACCTCATGGGCCCGGATCCGCTGTGCCGGCGTGGCCTCGTGATAGACCGCGGAGCGCACCAGGGGATGCGTGAAGGCGATGCGGCCGTCGCGACGGGTGATGAGCCCCGCGTCCTCGGCGGCCGCCATAGCCCCCGGAGCTGGCTCGAAGGAGCCGGCACTGCCCGCGCTGTCCACGTCCGTGTCGGTGGCCAGGGACGTCAGCAAGAGCGCCGAACGGACGTCGTCGGGCAGGCGACGCAGCTGGTCGGCGTAGAGCTGCTCCAGCCGTTGGTTCAGGGGCAGCGGTGTCTCGGTCCAGCTCACGGCGAGGTCCGGGTTCTCGGCGGCAACGCGGGCCAGCTCGACGAGGGCCAGCGGAAGGCCGGACGACTGCTCGAGGACCATCATCCGCGCAGGACCCGCCGGCGGGTGCGGCTGCGCGTCGAGCAGCCGGTCGGCCTCGTGCGGCGAGAGGCTGCGCAGGACGACTGGTCGGAACACCGACTCGAGCCGGGTCCGCCCGAGGTCCGGTCGAGCGGCAAGGACGATGCTGATGCGCTCGCCCTCCAGTCGCCGGCCGACGAACTCCAGCACGTCGAGCGACGCCTGGTCGGCCCAGTGGACGTCGTCGACGACGAGGAGCAGCGGCTGGGCGGCGGCGGCGTTGGAGAACAGCGTCAGCGCGGCGATGCGCACCAGGAGCTCATTGGGGGCGGTCAGCTCGTCCGACATACCCAAGGCGTCGAGCAACGCTGCTCGTTGGCGCACGGCCAGTGCGTCGACACCGCCCATCAGTGGCCGGAGCAGCTGGTGCAGGGTCGCGTAGTCGAGGGCCGATTCCGATTCGCTGCCCGTCGCTCGCAGCACCACCCACGCATCGGCCATGGCGTGCGCCGCGAGTGCGGCCAGCAGAGTGGTCTTTCCCATTCCTGCATCACCGAGCACCAGGCGGGTCTGGCCCTCCGGCTCCAGCGCGGTGCACAGATCGTCCAGCTCCCCGCCGCGCACGACCATCGAGCGGCCGGCGCTGCGGGACTTCACCATCCGTTGCCTGCCCTTCGCCGGTCGTGCGCTCTGGCCACCGTCGACGGGGACCGACCGGCGAGATCTCCGTCATCCTAGGTTTCCGTTCGCGGTGGAGGCCAGGGCCCTGGGGGGCGTCCGCGCCGGCGGCGCGGCCATCCTCCCGGCGGAGCACGACCGAGCGGGCTGCGTTCCCGGACCTCAAAGGGTCGGGAGCGCAGCCCGCTCCGGTGCACGTCGTCGCCGTCCGGATGACGGCAGCGTCATCGCGTCCGGGCCGCCGCCTCCAGGATCACGGCGACGACCGATGCGGGATGGGAGACCATCACGTCGTGCGCCGAGGCGACCGTGCGGATGGTGGCGCCGGCGCGCTGGGCCATGAAGCGCTGGCCACCGGCCGAGATCGCGTGGTCGTCCATGGTGACGAGATCCCAGCTGGGGATCGTCTTCCACGCCGGGTCGCCGGACGGTTCGGTGAACGCGAACGACGACAGCGGTCGCTGCGTCGCCGCCATGACCGCCGCGGTCGCAGCGCTCTGGTCACCGGCGAACACCTTCTGGAACTGGTCCGGGCGGATGTAGAGGTCCGCGTCCTGGCCCCCGGGCGCCGCCGGGTTCGGGGCCGGTCGGACGACGAGGGTCGCACCGCTCAGCAGCGACCCCGGGTACTGCTGAGGGTCGTAGGACGTTGCCACGCTCGTGCCCACGTCGGGGACGAAGGCGGCGACGTAGACGAGGGCTACGACGTTGCCGGCCCCGCGAGCCGCGTTGGTGATGACGGCTCCGCCGTACGAGTGACCCACGAGGATCACCGGGCCCTCGATCGTGGCCACGAAGGACCGGATGTAGTCGGCGTCCGCGGTGAGCCCGCGCAGCGGGTCGGCAGGCGCCAGGACGGGGTAGCCGGCTCGCTGCAGGAGCGACACTTCCGGCGCCCAGCCGGTGGCGTCGGCGAAGGCACCGTGGACGAGCACGATCGTCGGACGGACGGGGCGCTGTGTCGAGGCGGCCGGCTCGGCGTTGACCGGTGTGCGCAGCCCGGGAAGGACGGACAGGGCCAGGACGAGAGCCGCGAGGGCCGTGCCCAGGAGTGCTCTGCGGCCCCAAAGGAGTCGGGTTCGGATCATTCTCATGTCGCCTTTCGTGAGTGGCTGGCGGACCGTGCGGGCAGCGACCTCGGTACGGCGCTGTCCTGGGCCGCGGTGGCGCCGCCAGCGTGGGCTCACCGGTGGGCGTGGCGCTTCGGTCGAACGACTCAAGAGCGCGGTGCCCCCTGCGCGAGGCGGACGAGCGACCGCCGCGACGCTGGTATGCGTCGCGGCGGCCGCGGGATTTGACTGTCAATGCTGCACATCGGGCTACCGGGCACTGGCGGTCGCCGGTGCGGCGTGGGGGCCCAACCCCTGCTTGCCGAGCCAGCCCAGGCACGCGTCGGCCACCTCCAGCCAGCCCCCGTCGATGGTCAGCGAGTGGCCCCGGTCCGGGAACTCGACGAGGTCGGTGACGGCGGAGGAGTGCCGGTACTGCTTGAGGGTCGACTTGGTGATGGCCTCCGGCACCGTGTGGTCCTGGCCGCCCATGACCAGCAGCAGTGGCCCGCGGCTCTCGTTGTCGGTCGCCACCTTCGCCGGCGAGTGGTGGGAGAAGTTGGCGGCCGCGGCCTCGAAGAGCGGCCTCCCGGGGGCCGGGATCGTCCAGCGCTCGTAGAGCGCATCGGACTCCGCCTCGGACAGGGCGTTGCCGAAGCTGTAGCGGAACTGTTCGGCGGTGAGGGAGACCGCCTTGTCCCTGTTGGCGGGACTCTTGAACACCGGAAGCGTCGAGCGCAGCGAGGACAGGGGCAGCGGTAGGACGCCCTTGATCTGTGCGGCGTCGATGGCGACCGCCCCGGAGGCCACCCCCATGCCGAGCAGCTTCTCGCTGATCATCCCGCCGAAGGAGTGACCGACGAGGACGGGCGGCCGATCGAGCTCGGCGATGAGGCCGGCGTAATGGTCGGTCACCTCGTCGATGCCGACACCGGCGACGGCGGACGGGTCGACGCGAGCCTCCTTCACGGTGGCGGCGATGCCGGGCCAGGACGGCGCCATCGCCGTATATCCAGCTCGTTCGAAGTGGTCGACCCAGGGTTGCCACGAGCTGGCGTGGAGCCAGAGGCCGTGGATGAAGACGACGGGAGTCGCAGTGTCGAGCATTGGTGTCCTCCTAGGACGGTGCGGAATTCCGACGATCCTCCTGCTGGCGGATCGGCGCTTCGGTCACGTGACTGCCCGTTCACGATCGGGTACGCCGGACGAGCTCACCCGCCGGTGTGCCTGCGCGCCAACGAGATCGGGTACGTCCGGGTGCGACCGACGAGCAACGGGTCGTCCGACAGGGAGATGCCGTCGACGAGGCGTACCGGGTCGAAGAACAGGCCTTGCTCCGCCCGCTCGCTGTCCGGGCTCACCGCGGTCAGGGTGAGCATGCCAAGATCCACCCGGCGCCGGTCGTCAGGCCAGTGCGCGTTCGCGTCGTCCGTGACGTCGCCGTCGTCGGCGATCTGGAGCGAGAGGGCGAAATCGATGGGGCCGTTGGCAACTCGCGCCGCTACCTCCTCGGTGAGGTAGTCGGCGGACGCTGTGGCCGCCTCGGTGGCGGTCAGGAAATGGTGGCCGGCCACGGGCGTCCATCGGTAGCGACCCGCGCTGGTCCGCCCGTCCGCGGTGTGGAAGAGAAACGCGTTGACCGGGAAGTAGGGCAGGGTGGCGAAGCTCGCGGGGACGCCGTGCGACTGGATGGACCCGACGAACGCGGCGGCGGCCGCGTGCTCGGCGAGGTAGCCCTGGGGCCCGGGACCGTCGGGGGCGATCGCCGCGAGGAAGTCGGCGAAGTCGTCGACGGTCCGGCCCGGGAAGCCGTCGATGGAGTGCGCGAGCAGGTCCGTCGTGGCACCGTCGGGCAGGCGGAACTGGACCGCGAGGCCGCGGGGGTTGCCCTCCGGTGCGGCGTCGGGATGAGGGGCGCCGCCGGGGAAGCTCGAGAACCTCGCCACGACGTCGACCCGCTCACCGGAGAGGTGCCCCGCCCGACTGATGTCGCGCGCCTCCGGTGAGCCGGTGAAGTGCCCGGTGAGGACCACCCCCTTGGCGTGCGCGGCTCGCCGGTGCGGGGCCACGCCGAAGTTCGCGTCGAGGTTGTCGATGACGCGGTCGAAGACCTGGACGCTCCCCGTGGTCTCGTCCGCGCTCACTGCTGTTGTCATCGCCGTCTCCTCGGGTTCGGGCCCCGGTGGGGCCTCATGGAGTTCGACGCTACGGAGGGCTGCCGCTCCCGGCTTGGGTCGATTGACTGACTTTCCCTCGACGCACCCCACACGTCTCGCCATCCTGGAAGCCGGCCACCCGCCGGGCGCGGTCGACTGGTTCCCACACCTGTTGCCCGACTCCGCATACGGGACCTACCCCTCCTTCCCGAGCGGCTCCACGGGGTACCGGTCGACCGGCCGGTACTGGTCGACAATGGTGCAGCGCTCCGGCGACGCGGATCGTGGCTTTCAGAGGTCGAGCCGCGTCCCCATGACGACGGTCCGCTGAGCAGGCAGCCCGAACCGGACGGACGGGTCAGCGGCGTTGCGCGCCAAGGTGATGAACAGCAAGGTGCGCCACTTGGACATGCCACCGCCTCGCACGTACGTCAGCGACGCCCGCGACACGAAGTAGGAGGCGGTGTCCGGGTCGATGTCCAGCTCCCAGCCCTCGTGCCCGGCGGCGCCCCGGAGGCCGTCAGGGAGGTTGAGGCTGTCGGCGAAGCCGTAGTTGACCATGAGGTGGACGATCCCGTCGTCCGCGTAGCCGAGGTCGTCGATGCTCAGCTGGTCGGCGGGGTCCACGTGCGGCACGTTCTGCGTGACGGCGGAGACGATGACGACGTGCTCGTGCAGGATGTGGTTGTGCTCGACGTTGGCCCGCAGCGCCAGCGGCGTCGTCTCCTTCGTCGGGTGCGGGAAGATGGCGGTCCCGGGGACACGGGGCACGGGGTTGTCGTGGAGGTTCTCGACGAACTCCTCCAGCGGGCCCTCGTCGTGGTTGCGCCGCTCCGTGATGATGGTGCGGCCCTTCTGCCACGTGGTCATCAGGGTGAACATCACCGCGGCGATGAGCAAGGGGAGCCAACCGCCGTGGAACACCTTGGTCAAGTTGGCCGCGAGGAACGTCGCCTCGGTGCCGCCGAACGCCACGGCCGCGAGGACCAGCTGCCAGGTGGGCCAGTGGAACAACGTGTTGGCCACGACGAGGAGGAGGAGCGTGTCGATGAGCAGGGCCCCCGTCACGGACACGCCGTATGCGGTCGCCAGCCGCGCCGAGGACTGGAAGGTCAACATCAGCACCAGGACCGCGACGAACATCGCCGCGTTGACCAGCGGGAGGTAGATCTGCCCGGACTCCCGTTCCGACGTCTGGCGGACGACCAGCGGTGGCAGGAACCCCAGCTGCATCGCCTGCCGTGACATCGAGAACGCGCCGGAGATGACGGCCTGCGAGGCGATGACCGTCGCGGCGGTGGCGAGGATGACCAGCGGCAGCCGGGCCCAGTCGGGGACCAGCAGGAAGAACGGGTTGCTGATCGCCGTCGGGTCGGCCAGGATCAGGCCGCCCTGGCCGAGGTAGTTCAGCGTCAGCGCGGGAAACGCGATGGCGAACCAGGCGCGGCTGATCGCCGGGCGGCCGAAGTGCCCCATGTCGGCGTAGAGCGCCTCCGCGCCGGTGATGGACAGCACGATCGCTCCGAGAGCGATGAAGGCGACCACCGGGTGGCCGACCACAAAAGTCACGGCGTAGGTCGGCAGCAGCGCCCGGATGATGCCGGGCTCCCGCAGCACCTCGGCCAGACCGGCCACCGCCAGCACCAGGAACCACAGCAGCATGACCGGCCCGAAGAACGAGCCGACCCGGGCCGTTCCCCAGCGCTGGGCCAGGAACAGCAGGGTCAGGATGGTCGCGGCGATGGGCAGCACCAGGTGGCCGACCCCCAGCCCGGTCACGCTGAGCCCCTCGACGGCCGAGAGCACCGAGATCGCCGGCGTGATCACCGAGTCCCCGTAGAACAGGGCCGCGCCGAGCACGCCGAGCGCCGCCACGACCGCCAGGCGCCGGCCGCGAACGCTGTGCATCGTCCGACGGGCGAGCGCCGACAGGGCCATGACGCCGCCCTCGCCGTTGTTGTCGGCCCGCATGACGACGAGGACGTACTTGACCGACACGATGAGGGTGATCGACCAGAACACCAGCGAGATGACGCCGTAGACGTCCTCCGGCGTCGGCTTGACCTCGCCCTGGTCGACCGAGAAGGCGGTCTGCAACGCATACAGCGGGCTGGTGCCGATGTCTCCGAAGACGACGCCCAGAGCGCCCAGCACCAGGACCCAGCCCGCCTGCGTCACGCGCCGGGTGTGGCCGGTCGGTGCCTCGGGAGGACTCTCCTCGCCCACCGGGCTGGCCTCGGGCACCGTCACCTGCTCAGGTTCTCACCTCCGCGGGCCAGCGCGCGCGTCCGTGTCGGCGGCACGCCGGTCCGGCGGCGCCGGCCTGGTCAAGCCCGCGCGGGGACGACCGCTGCCAGGACGCTGTCCCAGTCGGCCAGGAACCGGCCGAGCCCGTAGCGGACGACGGCCTCGGCCCGCGCCCGGCGGCCGAAGTCGCGAGCGCGGTCGGAGTCGTGCAGCAGCTCGACAGTGGCGGACACCAGCTCGTCCGCACTCGTGGTCAGGATCCCGGCGTCCGCCGGCACGGCGCGCACGGCTTCGGTGGCGGCCAGCGCGACCACCGGCATACCGAGGTGCATGGCTTCGATGAGCGACAGACCGAGCGAGGTCCACCGAGCGGTGTGGACGTAGACGCTTCGTCGCGCCAGCTCCTCGTGCATCCGCTCCTGCGGCAGGTCGTCGTACGCGCGGATTCGCTGCGCCGGCAAGGCGAGATGCTCGACGAGGGCGGCGGCCCCCATGCCGAAGACGTCGACCGGCACCGCCTCGGTGAGGGCGCGCCACCAGGTCGGTTCCCACCGCTCGTCCACGCCGCACCGGGTCGTTGACGACGACGGCGGCGCGGGCGACGTCCCCGGTGTAGCGGTATCCGGGGTCGACGATGCCGTGCTCGACAACCATGGTGCGAGCCGTTCCGCAGTCCCAGAACAGCCGGTTGAAATGCGTGACGTGAACGACCGGGATGTCGCGCTGGTCGGCCATGGGGTGCCGCGTGAACGGCACGTCGCCGCCGGGGGTGTTGTGCTCGAGGTAGACCGCCGGGATGTCGCGCCCGGCTCGCCGGCCGGTCCACTCCTGCAACAGTTCGAGCTCCTGGGGACGTTGCAGCACAACGCAATCCAGGTCTAGGTCCCGCAGGTCCGCCGGCGACATCTCGCGAACCGAAGCCGGCCAGTCCCAGGTATGTGCGCGCCCGCGACCGTCCGGTCCACGGTCCGGCAGCACCGGCAGGAGGTAGTCATGGTGGCCCTGGACGAACGCCGTCGTCCACGATCCGTGCACGTGCCAGAGGAGGATCCGCACGGTCAGGCCGCGGCCCGGCCCAGGGCGTGCAGCCGCCAGCCGGCCGCCCGCCACTTGTCGGGGTCCAGGACCAGCCGGCCGTCGATGATCCGAGGCTGGGCGACCACGCTCGCGAGCGACACCGGGTCGAGCCCGCGGTAGTCGTCCCAGTCGGTGAGCACCAGCACGAGGTCGGCGCCGGCACACGCGGCCTCGACATCGTCCTCGACCGTCAGCTCGGGGTGGACGCGGCGCACGTTGGCGCCCGCCCACGGGTCGTGGACGTGGACCCGAGCGCCGAGTCGGTGCAGTCTCAGGGCCACGTCGAGCGCCGGGGAGTCCCGGATGTCGTCCGACCCAGCCTTGAACGCGGCCCCCAGCACCGCGATTCGGCGGTCGCCCACGCCGTCGGCCAGATCCTGCGCCAGGTCGACCACTCGCGCCCGCTGCCGGAGGTTGATGGCGTCGACCTCGGTGAGCAACCGGGTGGCGGCACCAAGGCCCAGCTCGTCGGCGCGGGCGACGAACGCGCGCAGATCTTTGGGGAGGCAACCGCCGCCGTAGCCGACCCCGGGCTCGAGGAAGCGTTCGCCGATCCGGGGGTCGGAGCGCAGGACCGCGATGAGGTCGCCGATGTCAGCGCCGGCGTGCTCGCACACCTCGGCGAGCAGGTTCACCAGCGACACGCGTGCGGCGAGCATCACGTTGGCCGACACCTTCGCCAGCTCGGCCGTGGCCAGGTCCGTGCGCACCACCGTCGTGCCCGCGCGGACCAGCGGGGCGTAGACCTCCATGAGGGTCTCGTATGCGTCGTCCGCCTCGACGCCGATCACCAGCCGGTCGGGATGCAGCGAGTCCTCGACGGCCCGGCCCTCGCGCAGGAACTCCGGGTTCCACGCCATGTGGACGCCGTCGTCCCCCGGCGCGGCGCGGCGAAGTTCGGCCAGCAGGCCGGCGGCGGTACCGACGGGGACGGTGGACCTCCCGACCACGACGCTCGGGTCCCGAAGCCGCGGACCGATGTGCGCCATGACGTCGTGCAGAGCCGAGAGGTCGGCCGCGTTGGTGTCGGCGGCCTGCGGCGTCCCGACGCAGACGAAGTGCACGTCGGCCGAGTCGACGGCAGCGGCGAGATCCGTGGTGAACGACAGCCGTCCGGTGGCCAGCCCGCTGCGCAGCAGGTCGGCGAACCCCGGCTCGTGGAAGGGCGGCTCGCCGCGGCTCAGGGTCGCGACGCGCCCGGGGTCGACGTCGACGCCGACCACGCTGTGGCCCCAGGACGCGAGGCATACGGCGTGCGTCGCTCCGAGGTACCCGGTACCGACGACGGAGACCCGCATGTCGAGACGTTGCCCCACCCGCTCGCCGGGGAAACGTCGAGAACCGTCGAGAACCGTCGAGAACCGTCGAGAACCCCCGAGAACTGTTTCTCCCGGAGAAGCGGTTCTCCTCGAGAAACGGTTTACCCGCAGAGGGAAGGGGGAAGCGCTTCTCCATAACAGGGGTACACCTACGCGGGAACGGAGGTCCTGAGCATGAAGGTGCTCGGTATCAACGCGCTCTTCCACGACCCCTCGGCCGCACTGGTCGTCGACGGTGTGACCGTCGCCGCCGCCGAGGAGGAACGGTTCTCCCGGCGCAAGCACGGACACCGTCCGGTCCCCTTCGCCGCCTGGGAGCTGCCCGAGCTCGCGGCGGCCTGGTGCCTTCGCGAAGCCGGTCTCGAACCGGCCGACCTCGACGCGGTGGCCTACGCATACGATCCCGAGCTGGCCCGTCCGGCGGACGAGCTCGGCCTCGACGACCCGTGGGACTGGCTGCGCCAGCGCTACGCCCGGTCGGCACCGGGTTTTCTCGGGACGGCGCTCCCGGGCCTGGACCCGGCCGTGGTGCGGTTCGTCCCGCATCACGTCGCGCACGCCGGCTCGGCGGCCCTCGCCGCCGGAGGCGACATCGACGTGCTCGTGCTCGACGGCCGTGGTGAGCGGGCGAGCCACCTCGCCGGCCGCTACGAGGGTGGCCGGCTGCAGCAGCTGGCCGGCCAGACGCTCCCGGACTCCCTCGGGCTGCTCTACGAGGAGGCCACCGCGCATCTCGGTTTCCTGCGCAGCAGCGACGAGTACAAGGTCATGGCGCTGGCGTCCTACGGCACACCGCGGTTTGCCGACGAGCTGCGGGGGCTCGTCTACGCCACCGACGACGGAGGCTTTCGCACCGAACCCGTCGACTGGTCGACGCTCGTCAAGCCGCGACGGCCCGACGAGGAGTGGACCCAGGACCATGCCGACCTGGCCGCCAGCCTGCAGCACCGGCTGGAGGAGGTGCTCCTGTCGTTGGCGCGCTGGCTCCACGGCGAGACGTCGGGCCGCCGACTGGCCCTGGCCGGCGGTGTTGCGCTGAACTGCGTTGCCAACACTCGGATCCTGGCCGAGACCCCCTACGACACGGTATGGGTGCAGCCCGCCGCCGGGGATGCAGGCACCGCGCTCGGCGCGGCCCTGCATCTCGCCGCGGAGGCCGGCGACCGCATCGTGCCCATGGTCGGCGCCGATCTCGGCCGCGGCTGGGACGACGCCGCCATCGAGGCGATGCTGCGACGCGCCCACCTGCCCGTCGAACGGCCCGACGACGTCGCCGAGGCCGTCGCCGAGTGCCTGGCGCAGGACGGCATCGTCGCGTGGTTTCAGGGTCGCAGCGAGTTCGGGCCGCGGGCGCTCGGCCACCGTTCCCTGCTCGCCCACCCGGGCCGGGCGGAGAACCTCGAGCGGCTCAACGACGTGAAGGGCCGCGAGCAGTTCCGTCCGGTGGCGCCGATGGTGCTGCTCGACCGGGCGTCGGACATCTTCAGCCGCGGTCCGCTTCCATCGCCCTACATGCTCTTCGTGCACGACGTGAGTTCCGAGTGGCGGCAACGGATTCCGGCTGTCGTCCACGTCGACGGGACGGCGCGCGTGCAGACCGTCGACGAGACGTCCGAACCGCTGGTGGCCCGGATGCTGCGCCACTTCGAGCAGCGCACCGGCCTTCCGGTCGTCGTCAACACCAGCCTCAACACCGCCGGGCGACCCATGGTCGACAGCCCCGCGCGACGCCCTGGAGTGTTTCGGGTCGTCGCCGGTCGACCTGCTCGCGATCGGACCCTACGTCCTACGCCGACCAACGGTCGCCTCGTGACCGGCACCACGATCGTGGTGCCGACACTGGGTCGTCCGAGCCTGGCGGTGCTACTCGACGCGCTGCGGGACGGGACGCGTAAGCCCGACGATCCGGTGGTCCTCGTCGACGACCGGCCCGCCACCGACGTGGCGCCGCTCAACGTGGACGCCGGCCTACCGGTCGTCGTGCTGCGGTCCGGGGGCCGGGGGCCGGCCGCCGCGCGCAACCTCGGCTGGCGCACCGCCCGCACGGAGTGGGTCAGCTTCCTCGACGACGACGTCGAACCGGACCCCGACTGGTATGCAACGCTGCTCACCGACCTGGAAGCCGCGGGTCCGGACGTGGCGGGCTCACAAGGCCGACTTCGCGTGCCGTTGCCACAAAGGCGCCGGCCCACCGACTGGGAGCGCTCGACCAAGGGCCTCGAGGGTGCTCGGTGGATCACGGCGGACATGAGCTACCGGCGTGGGGTGCTGGTCGAGGTGGGCGGCTTCGACGAACGGTTTCCCCGGGCGTTCCGCGAGGACGCGGACCTCGGCCTGCGGGTCACCACGGCCGGCCACCGCATCAGCGACGGGACACGGACGGTCGTCCACCCCGTGCGGCCGGCGGACGACTGGGCGAGCGTGCGCCAGCAGGCCGGCAACGGCGACGACCTGCTCATGGCGAAGCTCCACGGACCCACCTGGCGGCAGCGCGCCGGCACGCCTCGCGGCCGCCGGCCCCGCCACGTGGCCGTGACCGCAGCCGCCGTGCTGGCGCTCGGGCTGGCGGCACGGCGGCACTGGCTCCTGGCCGGCGTCGCAGCGGCCGGGTGGACCGCCGGGACCGCCGAGCTGGCCTGGGCCCGGATCGCTCCGGGACCCCGCGACCGCGACGAGATGCGCCGGATGCTGCTGACCAGCGCCGTCATCCCGGTCGCCGCCACGTGGCACACCGCTCGGGGCGCGTGGAGACACCGGAACGCCACCGCGTGGCGAGGCGCCCCCGAGGCGGTGCTCTTCGACCGGGACGGCACGCTGGTCCACGACGTCCCCTACAACGGCCGCCCGGAGCTCGTCGCCCCGGTCCCGGGAGCGGCGGAGGCGCTGGACCGGCTCCGCGGTGCGGGGATCCGGATCGGCCTGGTGACGAACCAGTCCGGTGTCGCCAGCGGGCGGATCACCGGCGAGCAGGTCGAGGCGGTCAACCGTCGCGTGGAGGCGGCGCTGGGACCGTTCGACACCGTCCAGTGGTGCCCGCACGGAGCCGACGAGGGCTGCTCCTGCCGGAAGCCGGCGCCCGGCATGGTGCTGCAGGCCCTCGAGGAGATCGGGGCCCAACCGGACCGCTGCGTGCTCGTGGGCGACATCGGCACCGACGTCCGGGCGGCCGAGGCCGCCGGGTGCGTCGGCATGCTGGTCCCGGCTCCGGAGACCAGCCCCGAGGACGTCGCCCGCGCCTCGATAGTCCATGCCGATCTCGGTTCCGCCGTGAGCGCCATCCTGGGGGGCCGCTGGTGACCCGGCGCCCGCATACCCTCGTCGTCCGGCTGGACCGGATGGGCGACGTCATCCTCACCGGACCCGCCGTCCGGGCCGTGGCGGCCGGGAGCCGGACGGTGACCTTCCTGGCCGGCCCGCACGGGCGGGCTGCGGCCGCCATGCTGCCCGGTGTCGACGACACGCTCGAGTGGCGCTGCCCGTGGATCGAGTTCCCGGCACCGGAGGTGCGCAGCGGCGACGTCGCGAACCTCGTGGCCGAGCTCAGGAGCCGGCACATCGACCGGGCGCTCGTCTTCACGTCCTTCCACCAGTCCGCCCTGCCCACGGCGCTGCTGCTGCGGCTGGCCGGCGTCCGCTGGGTCGGCGCGGTCAGCGAGGACTACCCCGGGTCGCTGCTCGACCTCCGGCACGCCGACCCGGGCGATGTCCACGAGGCCGAGCGCGCGCTCGGGCTGGCCGTCGCGGCCGGGTACGCCCTACCCGAGGCGGACGACGGCCGCCTCGCCGTGTCCCTGCCCGCGGACCTGCGGGCCGACGCGGGCGGCGTGCCACGGTTCGACGTGGTGCTGCATCCGGGCACGTCCGCCCCCGCGCGGGCGTGGCCGACCGAGCACTGGGCCGAGCTCTGCCGCCTGCTGGTCCGGGCCGGCCTGAGCGTCGCGGTCAGCGGTGGTGCGGCGGAGCGCGAGCTCGTGCGGTCGGTATGCGGCGCGAGCGGCGCGGAGAACCTCGCCGGACGCACCTCGCTGCCGACCCTGGCCGCCGTGCTGGCGCGGGCGGACGTCGCCGTCGCCGCGAACACGGGCACGGCACACCTCGCCGCGGCCACGCATACCCCCGTGGTCTCGCTCTTCGCGCCCACCGTGCCGGCCGTCCGGTGGGCGCCCTACCGGACCCCCACCGTCCTCCTCGGCGACCAGCAGGCGGCGTGCCGCGCGTCCCGGGCTACCCGGTGTCCGGTGCCCGGCCACCCGTGCCTCACGTCCGTCCTCCCCGACGATGTCGCCGCGGCCGTCCACCGGCTGCGAGCGACCACCCCCGACCCAGTGCCGGACCGACCGGCCGTCACAGGAGGTGCCCGATGAGGATCGCCCTCGTCTCCGAACACGCCAACCCGCTCAGCGCCGTCGGCGGCGTCGACGCCGGCGGGCAGAACGTCCACGTGGACGCCCTGGCCGGCGAGTTCGCTGCGGCCGGGCACGCCGTCACGGTCTTCACCCGACGCGACGGCGAGACCCTTCCCGACCGGGTCACGGCGCCGGGCGGGTACGACGTCGAGCACGTGCCCGCCGGTCCGCCCGCGCCGATCCCCAAGGACGAGCTGCTCCAGCACATGCCGGCGTTCGCCCGCTATCTGGAGCAACGGTGGACCGCCGAACCGGTGGACGTCGTCCACGCGCACTTCTGGATGAGCGGCATCGCCAGCGTGCGGGCGGGCCGGCGGGTCGACGTACCGGTTCTCCAGACGTTCCACGCCCTGGGGACGGTCAAACGCCGACACCAGGGAACCGCCGACACCAGCCCGGACGACCGGATCGGGTTCGAGCGGCGGTTGTGCAGGCAGGTCGACCACGTCATCGCCACCTGCTCCGACGAGCTCAGCGAGCTGGTCGCGCTGGGCCTCCCGGCCTCCCACGCCACGGTGATCCCGTGCGGCGTCGACACGTCGCGGTTCCGGCCGAGGCCGGCGACCGGGGCCGGCGAACCCGGCCGGGACCGGCTGCTGTTCGTCGGGCGGCTGGTGGAGCGCAAGGGCATCGGTAACGTCATCGAGGCGCTCGGGGCCCTGCCCGGAGCGACCCTCGACATCGCCGGCGGACCGCCGCCGGAGCGGCTCGACGACGACGAGGACGTGCGGCGGCTACGACACGTCGCTGAGCGGTTCGGCGTCGCGAACCGGGTGCGGTTCCTCGGCGCCGTGGAGCGTGCGGCGGTGCCCGCCCTGATGCGCTCCGCCGACATCGTCGTCGACGTGCCCTGGTACGAGCCGTTCGGCATCGTGCCGGTCGAGGCGATGGCGTGCGGCCGGCCGGTGGTGGGATCGGCGGTGGGCGGGCTGCTGGACACCGTCCTGCCCGGCGTGACCGGCGAGCTGGTGCCGCCCCGACGACCGGACCTCCTGGCTCCGGCCCTCGACCGGCTGCTCGTGGACCCGGCGCTGCGCACGGCCTACGGACGAGCCGGTCGCGCGCGAGCGGTCCGCGAGTACCAGTGGTCGCGCGTCGCCGCGGCGACCGCCCGGGTGTATGCCGCCGTGCTGGGGACGCGGCTGACCCAGGAGGCGGCCCGATGACCGCCCGGCGCCCCGTGTGGGACGAGCACCTGCGCCGGCTGAGCAGCGCCGTGGCCGAGCTGGAACCGGCCCTGCGGGTGGCGGACTCCTGGGGGGCCCGGTTGGCGTCGGTGCTCGGCGGGGGCGGCCGGCTGCTCGCCGCCGGGAATGGCGGCAGCGCCGCGCAGGCCCAGCACCTCACGGCCGAGCTGGTCGGCCGATACCACCACGACCGGCCGCCGTTCTCGGGCATCTGCCTCAGCGCCGAGACGTCCAGCCTGACGGCGATCGGCAACGACTACCCCGCCGAGGAGCTGTTCGCCCGGCAGGTGCAGGCGCACGGCCGGCCGGGCGACGTCCTCGTCCTGCTCTCGACGAGCGGCAGCAGCCGCAACGTCGTCGAGGCCGCGCGCCGCGGCCGCGCGGGCGGGTTGACCGTCTGGGCGATGACCGGTCCGTGCCCCAACCCGCTCTCCCGACAGGCCGACGAGACCCTCGCGGTCGAGGCGCCGGAGACGGCGACGGTCCAGGAGCTGCACCTCGTCGCGCTGCACGTCGTGTGCGGGGCGTTCGACCGGGCACTCGGGGTGGACGCAGCGCACGTGGACGGCGTCGAGGCCACGGCCGACGGGACGGCACGGCACCGCATACCCGTCGGTTCCCTGCTCCCCGCGGAGCGGTCCGCGTGAGCGCCCGGCTCGTGGTCGTCGGCGACACCCTCCTCGACATCGACACCACGGGAGCGGCGACGCGGCTGGCCCCGGACGCCCCGGTGCCGGTCCTCGAGAACCCGGTGGAGGTGGCCCGGCCCGGCGGGGCCGGCCTCGCGGCGGTGATGGCCGCCCGGGACGGCCAGGAGGTCGTCCTCGTCACCGCGCTTGCGGACGACGAACCCGGCCGGCGGCTGAGCGCCCTGCTGGCGGCCGTCCCCGGGCTGACCGTACTGCCGCTTGCTCACCAGGGCCGGACCGTCGTCAAGCACCGGATCCGGGCCGGCGACCGGCCGGTCGTGCGCCTCGACAGCGGCGACGACGCAGCGGTCGTGGACGAGGTCGACGACACCGTCCAGCTCGCACTCGCCGAGGCGGCGGCCGTGCTCGTCTCCGACTACGGGCGGGGCGTCACCGCAGGCGCCGGTGTCCGGGCCGCGCTCGAGTCGAAGGCCCGGACCGCGCCGCTGGTCTGGGACCCGCATCCGCGCGGCGCCCATCCCGTCGCCGGCGCCCGCCTGGTCACGCCCAACGCCGCCGAGGCGGCCGTGTTCGCCGCCCGTGAGAGCGAGAGCGGCGCCGACACCCGCGCCGGCCTGGCCGCTGCCCGTCGGAACGCCGACCTCCTGGTGCGCAGCTGGCGAGCCGCCGCCGTCGTGGTGACGATGGGTCCGGATGGAGCCTTGCTCTCCTACGGTGACGGCACCCCCGTGGCGGTTCCGGCTCCGGCCGTCGAGGCCCTGGACACGTGTGGCGCCGGTGACCGGTTCGCGGTTGCGGCTGCCCTCGCGCTGATGGGTGGTGCGGTCACGACCGAGGCGGTCCAAGCCGGCGTCCTCGCCGCCTCGGACTACGTCGCCGCCGGCGGCCCGTCCACATTGGCCCGAGAGCCCGTGCCGCCCGGAGAGCGGGCCGCGAGCGAGCAGCTGGAGCCGCTGGAGCAGGTCGAGCAGGTGGTCCGGCGAGTTCGTGCCGCGGGGGGTGTGCTCGTCGCCACCGGCGGGTGCTTCGACCTGCTGCACGCCGGCCACGTCGCCACCCTGCGCGCCGCCCGGCGGCTCGGCGACGCCCTCGTCGTGTGCGTCAACTCCGACGCGTCGGTCCGCCGCCTCAAGGGGCCGGACCGGCCCCTGGTCCCCGCCGCCGACCGGTGCGAGGTCCTGCAGGCCGTCGAGGGCGTCGACGCCGTCGTCGTCTTCGACGAGGACACCCCCGAGGCGGTGCTGCGCCGGCTGCGGCCGGACGTCTGGGCCAAGGGCGGCGACTACGCCGGCGCCGACCTTCCCGAAGCCGCGGTCCTCGAAGAGTGGGGTGGGCAGGCAGTCGCCCTGCCTTACCTGCCGGGCCGCTCCACCAGCCACCTGGTCCTGGCCGCCCGCGGCCCGGAGCAGAACCCAACCCACGGAGGTATGCGATGACGCTCGGCACGGTGCTCGTGACGGGAGGCGCCCAGGGGCTCGGTGCCGCGGTGGTGGAGGCCGTTGCGGCGAAGGGCGGACGACCGGTCGTGCTCGACCGCGTCTCCACCGGCAAGGCCGACGAGGTCTGCGTCGACCTGGCGGACAGCCGGGCGGCGGAGGAGGCGGTCCGTTCCGTGTCCGAAAAGGTGGGCGGCCTCGATGCGGTCGTCACGTGCGCGGGCATCGACGCCTGCGGCCGGCTCGTCGACATTCCCGGCGACGACTGGGACCGCGTGCTTTTGGTGAACCTGCTCGGCACGGCCGCCGTCGTGCGGGCCGCGATGCCGGATCTGTTGCATCGGCACGGCCGCGTCGTGACGGTCGCCTCCACGCTCGGCCTGCGGGCCCTCAGCGACGCCACCGCCTACTGCGCCTCCAAGTTCGGGGTGGTGGGCTTCACCCGGGCCCTCGCCGCCGAGCTGCAGGGGCAGGTCGGGGTGACCATGCTCGTGCCCGGCGGCATGCAGACCGGGTTCTTCGACGGCCGCGACGAGCAGTACAAGCCCCCGCCGGACCTCCGCCTGAACCAGCCGGCCGACGTCGCCGCCGCCGTGGTCTTCGCGCTCGGCCAGCCGCCCGGGTGCGAGGTCCGCGAGATGGTCATCACGCCGTCGGTCGAGGGGTCCTGGCCCTGACCCGTCCGCGCCAGGCCGTCGTCCTGCGGGCCCTCGGCCTCGGCGACTTCCTCACGGCGGTCCCGGCGCTGCGCGCGGTGCGCCGGGCTCTTCTGGAGCATCAGGTAGTCCTCGCCGCGCCGGCGGCGCTCGAGGATCTCGTGCGCCTCGCCAGGGTCGCGGACCGGCTCCTTCCGACGACGGGGCTCCAGCCGCTGTCGTGGAGCGAGCCGCCCCCTGCGGTCGCCGTCAACCTGCATGGCCAGGGGCCGCAGAGCCACCGGGTGCTGCAGGCGCTGCGGCCCGGGCGGTTGGTGGCCTACGCGGTCGACGGCGTCGCGGTCGAGGGTCCGGTCTGGGACCCGGGCGAGCACGAGGTCCACCGGTGGTGCCGCCTCGTCGCGCAGGCCGGCTGGACGGCCGATCCCGCCGACCTCCGGCTGGACCCACCCTCCCGGCCCTCCCCCGTGCCGGAGGCGGTCGTCGTCCACGTCGGCGCGGCATACCCGGCCCGTCGGTGGCCGCCCGAACGGTTCGCCGCCGTGGTCCGGCACCTGGTCGACGGCGGAGCCGAGGTCGTGCTCACGGGCTCCGCCGACGAGCGGTCGCTCACCGAGCGGGTGCGGGGGCTGACGGGCCGGCCAAGGGTATGCGTCCTCGCCGGGCGTACCGACCTGCTGCAGCTGGCGTCGGTGGTGGCGGCCGCGCGGCTCGTCGTCTGCGGGGACACGGGTGTCGCGCACCTCGCGACGGCGTTCGGCCGGCCCTCGGTGCTGCTGTTCGGGCCCACCCCTCCGGCGCGCTGGGGACCGCCCGCCGAGGGTCCGCATACCGTCCTGTGGCACGGCGATCGGCCCGGCGACCCGTTCGGCTCAGAGGCCGATCCCGACCTCCTGCGGATCAGCGTCGAGGAGGTGGTCAGGGCCGTAGACCGGCGCCTGAGCCGATGACCGCCTCGGCTCGCTCGGGCAGCGGCTGGCCGACCTGCTCCGCGAACCAGGCCACCGTCCGGGCCAGCCCCTCGGCCTGCTGGACCACCGGTTCCCACCCGAGCAGGTCGCGAGCCCGCGTCACGTCCGGACAGCGCCGGCGCGGGTCGTCCTCGGGCAGGCCGATATGGCGCAGCGGCGACGCCGACCCGCAGGCCGCGGCCACCCGCCGGGCCAGCTCGAGCATCGTGATCTCGTCGGGGTTGCCGATGTTGACCGGCCCCGCGTGGTGGCTCGCGGCCATGGCCACCAGGCCGGCCACGGTGTCGGTGACGAAGCACAGCGACCGGGTCTGGCTGCCGTCGCCGGCCACCGTGAGCGGCTCGCCGCGCAGCGCCTGGCCGGCGAACTGCGGGATCGCCCGACCGTCGTCGAGGCTCATCCGCGGGCCGTAGGTGTTGAAGATTCGCACGATCCCCGTGTCGACGCCGTGCGTCCGGCGGTAGGCCGCGGTGGCCGCCTCCGCGAACCGCTTGGACTCGTCGTAGACGCTGCGCGGTCCGAGGGGGTTGACGTGTCCCCAGTACTCCTCGCGCTGCGGGTGCTCGTCGGGGTCGCCGTAGACCTCGGAGGTGGACGCAAGGACGAACCGCGCCCCATGGCGGTGCGCCAGGTCGAGCAACGCCAGGGTGCCGGCGCTGCCGACCCGAAGCGTCTCGACCGGGTGCTCCAGGTAGTGGCGCGGTGAGGCCGGCGAGGCCAGGTGCAGGACCAGGTCGACAGAACCGTCAAGGTGCAGGAGGTCGCCTGGATCGAGGGGTTCGGACACGTCGCCCTGCAGGAAGCGGAACTCGGGCGACGCGACGAGGTGCGCGATGTTGTCCAGCGAGCCGGTCAGCAGGTTGTCGACGCACAGCACGTCGTCGCCCCGGTCGAGAAGCGCCTCGCACAGCCACGAGCCGACGAACCCGGCGCCCCCGGCCACGAGCGTCCGTCGGGGACGTGACGGCGGGGAAGCGGGAGCGGCCACGAGAAGAGCCCTACCCCAGCGCAACTCCGGTCATGCGCCGGTAAGGGGGGCTCGTGCCAGGCCGGTCAGCGGTCGTCGGGTACGGCGGTGACCACGACGTTGTCGTCGTAGTGGTGGGTCGTCCGGTCGAAGGCGCCGCCGCAGGTGATGAGGACCAGCCGGGGACTGCCCTCCCGAGCGAACAGGGTGGCGGGCAGGCCGGCCTTGACCAGCTGCTGCCGCGACGTGACCCGGTACCGGTGCACGTCTCCTTGGCTGTCGACCACGCTCAGCGACGTGTTCGCCGGCAGGTCCAGCAGGGCGGCGAAGGCACCGATCCCCTTCGTCGCCGAGTCGAGGTGACCGACCAGGACGGTCGAGCCGGCCGGGTCGGCGGGCGCTGACCCCGTGACCAGCCAGCCGGCCCGGCTCGGATCGTCCGGCACGTCGATGCTGCCGTCGGCGGCGACGCCGACCGGGTCGACCCGCACGGTCCGACCGGGCAGGCGCAGTTCCACGGGCGGCGCACCGGCCACCGCCGGCGCCGGTACCGAGAAGGCCGGCGTGCCCGGCGAGTCCGGAGCGGCCTTAGCAGCCGGAGCGACCAGCGGCCGTGCCGCCTCCACGGCCGCCGACGTGACGGGTGAGACCGCGGCTGACATCGGAGCAGCATCGGCGTTCAGTCCAGCGCCGGTCAGCCAGAGGGCGGCCGCCGCCATAAGACAGGCGCTCCCGACGGCGGCCGCGACCCCACTGCCGCGACCGCCCCGGAAACGCCATTGCGTGCTCATCCGTGCTGGCGCCGCCTCACCGAGCCGACGCCCGCGCCGGCTAGGAGCGCGAGTCCGACCAGGGCGAGGGCGACGACCCACGGCGTCCGGTCCGACGCCGCCTGGCCACCGGTGCCGGCCGGCACCGAGGACGGGGCGGCCTGGGGCAGCGCAAGGAGGGCTGTCAGGTGCTGCTGCACCACCGGGGCCGACGCGGTCGCCAGCTTGATGACCGTCGGGTCGGACCCCGTGCTGATCTCCTTCTGGGTTGCCGCCAGCGTCGTGCGGTGGCCGGCGATCTGGGAGGTCACCCAGGCGGAGTCGAAAGCGGCACCGGACTTGGCGGCGACACTGTTCAGCGTCGCCTGCTGCGACGCGGTTGGAGCGCTGGGCAGGGATACCCCCAGCGTCTTGGCGCCAGCGGTCAGGTCGGCGTCGAGGGCGGTGTGCATCTGGATGAACATCGCACCGAGGTCCTTGACCTGCTGGCTGGTGGCCTTCTGCTGCGCCGCCTTGCCCGCGGCGATCTCCGTGAGGTTGCTCTGGTGGGCGGCGACCATCCAGGTGGTGTCCTGGCTGCTCGGCGCGGCCGAAGCGGCACCACCGGCGACAACCAGGAGCACGACACCGAGTGCGGCGACCGCAACGGCACGGATGGGAACGGCAATACGTGACATGGACATCCTCCGAGTAGGCGAAGTGACCGGGCGACCGACGTCGCGCCGGACACGGGCTACCCGGCCGGGGATGGTCCATTCGTGGCCGGCAGGCGCAATGTTCACGGCCGTGTCGGTGACCCGCACCACGACCCGCACCACGGCTCGCACCACGGCTCGCGCCGGCGCGGGACAGCGGTTCGAGTTGACGGTTCTGGACCAGTGTGTTTGTCTCGACTTCAGCACAACCAGCTCGAAGCGCGTGGCTGGCCGTCCGTGAGGTGGCCGCCATGGCCCATCAGACCGATCCCCTGTACGACAGCTACGCGGATCGCGAGGAGCAGACGCGAGAGCTCCTCGTCGAGGCTGCCGGAAGTCCCTGCCCTCATCGTCAGCGCCAGCTGCGCGAGGAGGCCGTCGCGCTCAACCGGCCGATGGCGCTCGGCGTCGCCCGTCCCTACCACGGGCGGGGTATCGAGGACGACGACATCGACCAGGTCGCCCTCCTCGGGCTGTGGAAGGCGGTCCTCGGCTATACCCCGACCCATACCGCCACCTTCGCCGCGTACGCCATCCCTACGATCAAGGGGGAGATCAAACGCCACTTCCGTGACCGGGGCTGGCTGGTCCGGCCGACCCGAAGCGTGCAGGAGCACACGCTGGCGTTGGCGCAGGCCACCAGCACGCTGCGGCACCGGCTCGGACACGAACCCGAGGACCACGACCTCATCGACTACCTCGGCATCACCGGCGACGATCTCCAACGAGCCCGGCAGGCCCAGCGCGGCTACCACGGCCTGTCCCTCGACACGCCGCAGCACGGGACGACGCACACGCTGGCCGAGACCCTGCCCGACACCGAGGACATCTACGACCTCATCGACACCACGCATACGCTGCGCTGGGCGATCGACCAGCTTCCCGACCGCGACCGGCAGCTGCTGCGGCTGCGCTACAACCAGGGACTGACACAGAGCGACATCGGCGGACGCCTGGGCGTGAGCCAGATGCACGTCTCGCGCCTGCTGGCCCGGATCCACGGGCGGTTGCGCGAGAGCCTCATGCTGCAGGCCTCCTGAGCGCAGCAGCCGACCGGCCCGGACCATGTCGCCCGGGCCGGTCGCCCTTATTCCGGGCATGACCCGGCGACGCGTGGGTACCTGGACGGGACCCGTGGAACCACACCGGGCCCCGCGGGGTAAAACCGCAGAGCACCCAGAGAAAGGACTTCGACATGGCCACTGGTGAAACCGGATTCGACGACGTCACCTTCGACCTCATCTCGCTGCAGTACCACTCGCTCAAGGCCGGCCACGACTACGGGCAGTACGTCCGGGACGCCCAGAACGCCGGCAAGGACGAGATCGCTCAGTTCTTCGAGCGGGTGATGGCCGAGGACTCGGACCGGGCCAAGCAGTGCCACCAGTTCCTCGCCGAGCTGGGCGGGATCGACAACACCCAGCCGCAGGCGGCGGCCAGCTGACCACGCGGCAGCGTGACGGGCTCCGCGACCGGCGAGCCCTGGCAGTGACGCGACGCCGGCCGCGGCTCGACCTGGAGTACCCCGAGGACGGCTGCGCATGCACGCACCGGCTCCCCTACGCCGGCGGTGAGGCGATCAGCCGGTCCAGCAGCGGCTCCAGCGGGACGGTGGCGAAGCGGATGCTCGAGTCACTGCAGCCGTAGGGCATGACCACCAGGCCGGCATGGAGCACCGCGCCGCAGGTGTAGACCACGTTGGGCACGTAGCCGACCCGCTCCTCGTCCGTCGGCGTCAGCAACGGCTCCCGGAGGACACCTCTGACCCGCAACGGGTCGTCGAGGTCGAGCAGCATGGCGCCGATCGCGTAGTGGCGGACGGGACCCACCCCGTGCGTGATCACCAACCAGCCCTCCGGCGTGGCCAGCGGTGGGGCACAGGTGCCGAGCTGGATGAGCTCCCAGGGTCGCCGTGGTCGCTGGAGGACCTCGACGTCGTCCCACCAGAGCCCGTCCGGCGAGGCCGCGACGACCAGCGTCTCCCGGTCGCGACGCGCGACGCTCAGCAGCGTTCCGCCGACGGGACGGGGGAACAGCGCCATCCCCTTGTCTCGCGCGGCCGGGCCGAACATCCGCGACATGGTGAAGGTCCGGAAGTCCGGTGTCGTGATCACGTGGGAGGCCACCGCCCGGCCGTCGTATGCGGTGTAGGTGCCGCGGTACTCGCGGCGCTCGCCGTCCTCGAACGGCAGGAACCGGACGTCCTCGATGCCGCTGCGCTCCGCACCGCTCGCCGGGAACAGCACCCGCTCGGCGATGGTGCTGTCCGGGGTGAACGTCGCGGCGTAGCGGCTCTCCAGGGCGACGCGCACCCGGGCCACCGCCTCGGAGCTGGTGCCCTGCTGCTGGAGCGCTGACACCACTCCCTGGACGTCGCGGTGGACCACGACGGAGTCGCTGAGCGCCTGCGCGTCCAGACCGGCGGCCTCGAGGGCTCGCGCGACGTAGCCCGCCGGCAACGGCACCGGTGTGACCGTGGGCCGCACCAACCGGCGGCCCGGGTGGTCGAGCCGGACGTCGCCACGAGGCGCCGACGATTCCGGTTCGGAACTCCAGGCTCGAGATGTGGCCCTCGCCGATCGCCCGGACGCTGAGGACGATCCGCAGCTCGTCCGCCGCCAGTCCGGTCTGGTCGGGGTGCGGGACGATCGAGGGGTTGAGGATCGCGGCCGCCTCGACCGCATACTCCTGCGTCAGGTATGCGCCGAGCAGCTCCCGCCGCTGGTCGGTGACCGTCCGGTTCGCCAGGCCGTCGCCGAAACCCTGGTCCGCGTGGTCACGGAACACCGAGCGCACGGCGGTGTGCCGGGCCGAGAGGACGCGAACCAGCCGCGGCAGCGCCTCCGCGACCTCGTCCTCCGACAGGTCGAAGACCCGGGCCGCGACCGCGTCCGCCCGGGACAGGCCGACGCTGACCAGCTCCGCGCCGGGCAGGAACGGCCGCAGGATCGTGCGGCCGGGGTCGGCCCTCAAGGTGGGGCCGACCCGCCGCACCAGGGCGCAGGCCGAGTCGTCGGTCATCGCTGACGACCCTAAGCCGAGCGGGACTCCTCATCCTCGACCGACCGCTCCGTCGGCGTGGCCCGTCGGGCCAGCTGGCGGACCTCGAGCAGCGCGAGGGTCGACTCGGCGCCTTGGTTGACGTTCACGCCGGTCGGCGTGAGGCCGTCGTACCCGCCGCCGTCGTCCGCCGCGACCACCACCCCGACGTCGTTCCGGCCGTCGAACCACTCCTGCGCCAGCGTCACGGCGTCGCGCCACCGCTCGTCGCCGGTCGCAGCGAACGCCTGGAAGCAGGCCTCCGCGAGCGCCGCGACCTCGATCGGCTGCTGGTCGAACCCGGGCCGCGGCTCGCCGATCGCCCAGCCGGCCACGGGGGTGACGGAGAGGTGGCCGGCCGGCGCCGTCTCGACCTGGAGCAGCCACTCCAGCAGGGCGACGCCCCGCCCGAGCAGCCGCTCGTCTCCCAGCCGCGCGCCGCCGACGACGAGCACCTCGGGGAGGACCGCGTTGGCATACCGCAGTCGCGGTTCGGGCCAGGGCCACGGCCGGCCCAGGTCGCTGGCCGCGTCGACCTCGCGAACCGCGTCCTCCAGCAGCGCGCGAGCGGCCGGGTGGTCCGGGTGACGCCGGAGCACCTCCCCGGCGCCAAGACCGGCATACGCCATCGCCCGCAGGTGCGGTGACCGCCGCGCCAGGGCCCGGTCGACGGCCTGGAGCACGCGGCCATCGGCGTCGCGGCCGCAGGCGACGACCGTCCCTAGGGCCCAGAGGGCCCGGCCCCACCAGTCGCCGCAGGACGGCTGGTCGGACCAGGCGAGGCTGGCGTACGGCCGCCGGTTGTGCGTTCGGCCGTCAGGGGTGACCGCGGAGACCACGAAGTCCTGCAGCTGCTGTTCGTACGACCGCATCGACTCCGGCAGTGCTTCGTCCCGCGCGACCACCACCAGGGCGCGGGCCACGTCGTCGACGCAGTAGCCCGTGCTGGTGAGGGCGTCCAGGCCGCGCGCGTGCTCGACGACGCCGATGTCGTCGCTCAGTCGCAGCAGGTGGGCATAGGGCAGGTGGGCATAGGACAGCGCCGTGCCGAGCATCGTTTCCACGACGACCGTCAGGAGGCGAGCGCGCGACCGCTGACCGCGTCGGCGGCCAAGCGGCGGTAGGAGTCGCCGACGGCAGACCAGGACAGCGAGGGAGCGAGGCGGCGAGAGCGCCGTTGCAGGGCGGCGGCGAGCCCCGGCTCCGTGATCGCCCGGCGCACGGCCGCGGCGATCGCCTCGGGGTCGCGAGGCGGCACCAGCAGGCCGTTGCCGGCACCGAGCAGCTCCCGGGCGTGCGGGAAGTCCGTCGAGATGACGGCGCGGCCGGCCGCCACCGCCTCGACGAGCACCCCGGAGGTCACCTGGTCGCGGGACTCGTAGGGCAGCAGGACGAGGTCCGCCGACCCGACCACCTGGCGCAGCTGGGTGGCGTTGACGTACTCACCCCGGAAGATCACCCGGTCCGCCACACCGAGCTCCCGGGCGCGACCGACGAGGCTCTCCCGGTAGGACTCACCGCTGGCCGCGGCAACCTTCGGGTGGGTCTCCCCGACGATCTCGTAGACGACGTCGAGGTCCCGCAGGTGGGCCATCGCCTCGATGCCCCACTCGATGCCCTTGCCGGGACCGATGAGACCCCAGGTCAGCAGCCGCCAGGGCTGCGGCTGCGGCCGGTCGAAGGTCGGCCACCGGTCCGGAGCTCCGTGCGGCACGACCTTCACCACCGACGGGTCGATCCGGTAGCCCCGGACCAGCCGGTCCCGGGCCGCCCGAGTCATCGTCACGACCGTGCTCGCCTGCGCGGCGATCTCCTCGAGGACCTCCCGCTGGTGAGCGCTGGGTTCGGTCAGCACCGTGTGCAGCGTCGCGATGAGGGGGACCCGCAGCCGGTGCAGCACGTCGAGCACATGGTCACCGTCGGCCCCGCCGAAGATGCCGTACTCGTGCTGGAGGACGGCCACGTCCATCGAGTTCAGCACGTCGGCGACGGGCGCGACCTGGTCGAGCCGGTCGCGCACCCACTGGTAGCGCACCTCCGCCGGAGCCGAGGGCGTGTATGCGTCGACGGCGCTCACGACGCCGACCTGGTCCTGCGGCAGCCGCAGGTGGGCGGCGAGCGCGGCGCTGAACGTCGCGAGCCCGCACTGGGTGGGCGGGTAGGTGCTGAGAAATCCGTAGTTCGTCATGCTTCTTTCTGGCCCTGTCTCCTCGGGTAGCCGGCGCGGGTCGAACGCCAACGGAGTCGGGTTCGCATACCCCGAAGGCTCCGGTTCTATGCTGGCTGCAGCGGGCGGCGGCCCGCCGACGGACGGCCGGACGGGTGTCCGGTGTCCGACGGAAGTGAGCGACCCTCGTATGCGCATCGGCGTCATCGCCTCGGTCGCGCACCGCACACCTCCCCTCGACTATGGACCATGGGAGCTCGTCGCGTCGATTCTGTCCGAGGGCTTCGTGGCCCGAGGGCACGACGTGACCCTCTTCGCCACCGCCGACTCGACCACGCGCGGCACGCTGTGTGGGACCGCGCCGCACGGTTACGAGGAGGACGACGACGTCGACGCCGGGGTCTGGGGGCCGCTGCACGTCGCGACGGCCTTCGAGCACGCGGACGAGCTCGACGTCCTCGCGAACCACTTCGACTTCCTGCCGTTGACCTACAGCCGGCTGGTGCGGACCCCGGTCGTCACGACGATCCACGGCTTCTCGTCACAGCGCATCGTCCCGGTGTTCCGGGCCTACGACGACATCGCTCACTACGTCGCCATCAGCGCCGCCGACCGGCACCCCGACCTCACCTACGCGGCGACCATCCACCACGGGATCGACACCGACGCCGTCCCGTTCAGTCCCGACCCCCGCGAGCGGCTGGTCAGCCTCGGCCGCATCCACCCGGACAAGGGCACGCACCTCGCGATCGAGGTCGCGCAGGCGACCGGGATACCGCTGACGATCGCCGGCATCGTCCACGACCAGGCCTACTTCGACACCGCCGTCCGGCCCCACCTGGACGACCGCCTGGTGAGCTACGTCGGCTCGGTGGGGCCGGCCGAGCGCGACCAGCTGCTGGGCTCCGCGCTCGCGCTGCTGCACCTCGTCGAGTTCGCCGAGCCGTTCGGTCTGTCCGTGGTGGAGGCGCTTGCGGCCGGCACCCCCGTCATCGCCCGGCCTCGGGGGTCGATGCCGGAGATCATCCGCGACGGGCGAACCGGGTTCCTCGTCGACGACGCGGCCGCGGCGGTGGCGGCCGTGGGAGCGGTCGGGGGCCTGGACCGCGCCGAGTGCCGCCGGGACGCCGTCGAGCGCTTCGACCGGTGGCGGATGGTCGACGACTACCTGCACCTGTTCGAGCGCGTCGTCAGCTAGCGGGGGACCCTCACACCGGGAAGGACCGCGACCGTCGTTCGCCCCAACGAGCGGTCACGCCGGAGACTCCGTCTCCTGGTTCTCCGCCGCCTGCGCCTCTCCGGCCGGGTGCTGCGTCTGCGTCGGGTCGGTGCCGGACGTCACGGGCGCCTCCGCGGACGACTCGGACGTCGAGTCGGAGGACGAGTGGAGACGAGTCAGGTGGACTGCTCGGAGTCGGTCATGGCGTGTCCTTCGTGGTGGTCGGACGCCGCCGGTGGGCAGCGTTGCTAGCCCTACCCGCGGAAGGGGTCCGGAAACCGGGAGGCGCCCGCTCGCCGGCGGTCGGGCTCGGCGTCAGGCGGGCCGGAGGAGGTTCGCGGTGCGGACGAGGTCGGCGGCGAGCTCTCGGTAGCCGGCGTCGTCGAAGAGCACGGTGACGCGGTCGGCGTCGACGGCCATGACGACGCCCCGGCCGAAGGAGTCGTGGACGACCGGCTGCTCCACGTCGAAGTCGGCGGAACCATCGATCGCTCGCTCCTCGGCCGCCTGCTGTGCGGTGCCGGCGTCGCAGGTGTCGCAGGCACCGCATACCCCGTTCGGCAGCTCACGGGCCAGGTCGTCCTCACCGGCGCCGAAGTAGGTCATGAGGTGGACGCGACGGCACTGCGTCGTCTCCGCGTATGCCCGCATCATCTCGATCCGCGTCTGCTGCAAGGTGCGGTGGGCCTCCGCGCGCCCAAGGACCCGCTGCACCGGGTCCTCGTCGGTCGAGTCGTCGGTCGAGTCCTCGGGTTGCGGATCCCCCGCAGTGTCGGCCAGCAGGTTGAGGATGCGCCCCACCGACCTGGCGCCGACGCCCGACTCCGCCGCGATGGCGGCCCGGTCGGCGGCGTCCCCGAGGCGAGCGGCCGCCCCGAGGACGGCGGCGACCTTGTCGGCGCTGGGCCGTGCGGGCAGGAAGTACCGGGCCAGGCCGAGGTCCTCCGGCCGGTAGAACAGGGTCGCCTCCGCCGGGTGGCCGTCTCGGCCGCCCCGGCCCACCTCCTGGTAGTAGTCGTCCAGCGAGCCGGGCACCTGGGCGTGGAGGACCGCGCGGATGTCCGGCTTGTCGACGCCCATCCCGAAGGCGTTGGTGGCGACCATCAGCTCCGCACCACCGGACATGAACGCCTCGAAGGACTCCTCGCGTCGCCGCTTGGCCAGCCCGCCGTGGTACAGCCGGGCGGGACGCCCACCGGCCGCACACCGCTGGGCATACTGCTCGGCCGCGGACCGGGTCCGGACGTAGACCAGCCGCGGCACCGGCTGCCCCAGAGCGGCCGCCACCACCGCCTCCTCCTGCTCGCCGGCGTCGATGCACCGGCGGACGGCCAGGTGGATGTTGTCCCGGGAGGCGCGCGTGACGATGACGCGGGCGGTGCCGTCGCAGAGCCGCGACACGATGTCGTCTCGCACCGGTCGCGCGGCCGTGGCGGTCATGGCGATGATCCGGGGAGTGGCACCGTCGTCCGCGCGGCGGACGAGCTCGCCCACTCGCAGGTAGTCGGGTCGGAAGTCGTGTCCCCAGGTTGAGACGCAGTGCGCCTCGTCGACGGCCACCAGCGCCGGTCGGCAGCGTCGCAGCGCGTCCGCCACGTCGTCGGCGACCAGCTGCTCCGGGGCAAGGAACGCGAAGTCGAGCTCGCCGCGGGAGAGCGCCTCGACCGCCTCTCGCCGCTGCGCGGAGCTGCGCGCCGAGCTGATCCGGGCGGTCCGGATGGGACGGCCGTCGTCACCTCGGCGGTCCGGCAGCGACTGCTCCTGGTCCTGCTGAAGGGCCAACAGCGGCGAGACGACCACCGTTGGGCCGTCGAGGAGCAGGCCGGCGAGCTGGTAGGTCAGCGACTTGCCCGCACCGGTCGGTGCGACGAGCAGCACGTCGTGTCCGGACAGCAGTGCGGTGACCGCCTCGAGCTGACCAGCACGCAGCCGACGGTGACCGAACAGCGTCGCGGCCGCGTGCGTGATGTCCGGCGTTGTCTCGGGGCGGTCGGGCACGGCTGCGAGCTACCCCGTTGCGTACCCCGTATGCGGCGGCGTCACGACTCGGCAGCGACCGTGTCGCGGTCGGCGCGGACGAGCTCCAGCAGCCGGCTCAGGACGCGAAGGCAGCTGGCGACGTCCTCCGGGGACAGCGTCGCAGCCGCGGGCGCAAGCGACTCGGCCTCGCCGGCCCGGATGGTCGCCACGACCTCGCGTCCGCGCTCGGTGATCACGACGAGCGACGAGCGCTGGTGGGCCGGGTTGGGCTGCAGCGTCACCCAACCGCCGTCCTCGGCGTCGTTGACGCACCGCTGCACGAACTGCCGGCTCAGGCCCAGAGTCGCCGCGATGCGAGGGACCGTCGAGGAGTCCTGGACCCGCAGCAGGTCCAACACGGCTCGCACGCCGACCGGGAGGCCCGCGGTCTGCTCGAGGGTGCGGACCGTCTGTCGGTAGAGCGGACCCAACAGGTCGAAGACCCGCGCGAGGTCGTCGGTCGTAGCGTGCGGCACGGGGCCCATTCTGACACCTCGGTTGACATTCTGACGGCCCAAATGACACCTTGGGTGTCATGATGCTGAACCTCTCCCGGACCGACGTCCCCGTCCCCCACGGCCACCTCCGCGTCCTTTCCAGCGGTGCGACCGGGCGCCCGTAGGTCTTCCTCCACGGCGGCGGCCTCGACCATCGGATGTGGCTGAGGCAGGCGTCGTCGTTCACCGCGACGAACCGGGTCGTCCTGGTCGACGCCAGGGGCCACGGAGACTCGTCGACGGCCGACACCGCATACCGGCACTGCGACGACGTGGCGACGGTGTTCGAGGTCCTCGGTCTGGAACCCGCCGTTGTGGTCGGCCTGTCCTTGGGGGGAGGCACCGCGGTCGACCTCGCTCTGGAGTACCCCCACCTCGTGAGCGGGCTCGTGGTGGCCGGGACGGGCACCAGCGAGCCGACGTTCGCGGACCCGTGGGTGCTCGAGATCTTTGCCGAGTGGCGGGCGGCCGAGGCGGCCCGAGACCCCGGGCGCTGGGTCGACGCCTTCCTCCGCTTCCTGCCCGGACCGCAGCGCAGGCTCTCGGAGATCGAGCCGGCCCTCGTCGCAGAGGTGCGGCGAATGGCCTGGGACACCCTCGAGCAGCACGCGGTCCACGCCTTCGTCCCGCCGACCCCGGTCACCCGCACGTGGGAGCGGGTGCCGAGCATCGACGTGCCGGTCGTCGCGGTCAGCGGGACCTTTGACTCGCCGGACCACGTGGCGATGAGCCGCCGGCTCGCCGAGCTGTGTCTCGACGGCCGTGTCGTGGACGTCGCGGGGACCGCCCACTACCCCAACCTCGAGGTCCCCGACGCGTTCGACGCGGCGGTCGCGCTGGTCGCTCGCTAGCGGTCAGGACGCCTGCTGCTCGTCCTGGCTCCGCCGGGCGGCGAGAACCGCCTGGACGTCGGTCTCAATGAGGTCGCCGTTGATTGCGGCGCCGGCCATGAGCCCGGACGCCGCCGACGCCATCAGCTGCGCCATCGGCTCCACCATGGAGCCGGCGGCCCAGACGCCGGGTACGGAGGTACGCCCCATGGGATCGGTCTCGAGCCGGGTCGCGACGACGCGCCCCATCATCTCGACGTCCACCGTCTCCAGGCCCAGCCCCGCGAGGAAGCCGGCGCGGGCACCGGCGCGGGGAGCGACGACGACCGCGTCCACGGGCACCACGTCCCCGGACGCCAGCCGAACGCCGGTGAGCCGGTCCTCGTCGACCACCAGCTCGGCGACCCGACCGTCGACGACCCGAACATCCAGCGCTGACAACCGTTCCCGGGTTTCGGGGTCCAGCTCCTCGTCGTCGTGCCGGAAGACGGTCACTCGGTCGGTCAGCTGCCGCCAGAGCCCGGCGACGTGGCCGACGAGGGGGCCGACCGCCAGGAGGCCGACGGGCCGGTCGGCCACCTCGAACCCGTGACAGTACGGGCAGTGCAGCACGTCACGGCCCCACCGTTCCGCAACGCCCGGGATGTCGGGCAGCCGGTCGTGCAGCCCCGTGGTGACCAGGACGCGCCTCGCGCGAGTCGTCTGGCCGTCGCTGGTCGCCACGCTGAGCCCGCCGTCCTCGCGCCGGATGTCGACGACCTCGGCCCCCAGCACGGTCCCGCCGAAGGACTCCACCTCACGGCGACCCTGCGCCACCAGCTCGAGGGGCGGCGTGCCGTCTCGGCTGAGGAAGTTGTGCAGGTGGCCGGCGCGGGCGTTACGGGGACGGCCGCTGTCGACGACCAGCACCTGTCGCCGGGACCTCGCGAGCGCGGTGGCCGCGCTCAGGCCCGCCGGGCCTCCGCCCACGATGACGACGTCATAGCTCAAGTTCATGGAGGCAGTGTGGGCGTGCTGGCGACCGCCCAGCAAGAAACCTTGCCGTTCTGGCAAAGTCGTCAGCATGGATGACCTCAGCTCGACACTCAGCGGGGTCGGCGAGCGCCTGCGCGGCGTCCGGCACCAACGCGGCGGCACCCTGGCGCAGCTATCGGCGGCCACCGGGATATCGGTCAGCACCCTGTCCCGGCTGGAGTCCGGTCAGCGCCGCCCCACGCTCGAGCTGTTGCTGCCCATCGCCGGCGCGTGGCGGGTGCAGCTGGACGAGCTGGTCGGCGCCCCAGCGACCGGCGACCCCCGGATCCACCCCCGCCCGGTGCACCGGCACGGGCGGACGTTCGTGCCGCTGTCGCAGCAGCCCGGCGGTCTGCAGGCGTACAAGATCCTCATCCCGCCACCCACCCCGACCCGGCTTCCGGCCCTGCAGAGCCACGAAGGGTACGAGTGGATCTACGTCCTGGCCGGCCGGCTCCGGCTCCGCCTCGGCGACCAGGACCTGGTCCTCACCCGGGGCGAGGTAGTGGAGTTCGACACGCGCACTCCGCACGCCATCGAGGCGGCCGCCGGCCGCAGCGCCGAGATCCTCGGGCTGTTCGGACCCCAGGGCGAGCGGATGCACGTCCGGGGACGGACGGCGGCGGGATGACACCGGCGCCCTCGGTGGGTGCCGCCGGTATGCGCACTGCCACCACGGTCGGTTGTCTCCTCAGCCGACGATCAGAGAAGTAGGACAGGATTTTCCGCGCAGATCCAGGATCGTCACCCTCCGTGTCGACAGCACCGGCGTAGCGACGGTCGTCGAACCAACCCGGAGGAGTAAGGGACCCATGAATCGGCGCCTTCGGTCGTGTGCGCTCGTGGGACTTCTGGGAACGGCCATCCTCGGGGTCGGTGGGTGCAGCTCGGCATCGCAGCTGAGCGACATGAACTGGCAGAGTCTGTCCAGCGACGCTGTCGACGGGTCGATATTGGCGCAGCAGATCCGCGACGGACGAGCCAGCGCCATCTTCGCTCGCGCGCATGCTGCGGAGCTGCAGAACGACGTCGACCAGGTGCAGATCAACGTGTCCGACGAAAAGTCGCCGGGGTACCAACAGATGGCCCAGCTGGCGAACGACCTGAGCAGCACCCTGAGCACCATGGTTGTGCAACCGGACGATCGGTCCGTCGCTCAGCAGGCGGAGGCCGCGCTGAAGGACCTGGCCGACAAGATCAGCAAGGCGTCGTCGTCGTGAAGAAGTACCTGGCGATCGCTCTGGGCATCATCGCCGCCCTCGGCGGTTTCGTCGATATCGGAGAGCTGGTCTTCAACAGCCAGGCGGGCGCGAACTTCGGTTACCAGGCACTGTGGGCTGTCCCGATTGGTGTCCTGGGCATGATTGTCTTCGCCGAGCTCAGCGGTCGAGTGGCGATCGTCACCGGCAAGGCCAACATGGACGTCGTCCGCGACCTGTATCCACGGTGGCTGTCCTTGGTCACCCTGGTCTTCGGGCTAGCGGTCTGCCTCATCACGCTGTCCGCGGAGCTCGGCGGCCTCGGCCTGGTGCTGCATTACGTGCTGGGGTGGAACGAGGGGTTCTTCACCCTGGTCGGTCTAGCCCTGCTGGTGGCAGCGAGTCTGCTCCTGAAGTTCGGCGCGATCGAACGCGTCTTCGGCTACCTCGGCCTCGGGCTGGTGGTCTACATCGTCGCCGCCGTACACCACGGTCCGGACTGGCCCTCGATCGGCGCGGGGTTCGTGCCCAGCGGGGGACCTGCACAGTACTGGTACTTCGTGGTCGGCATGATCGCCGCCGGCATGATGCCGTACGAGATCTACTTCTACTCCTCTGGAGGCATCGAGGAGGGGTGGACGGAGCAGGACCATGCCGTCAACCGGCTCAACTCCGGGATCGGATTCGCGCTGGGCGGGTTGGTCGCCGCGGCGCTGACGGTCGTGGCAGCGCAACAGCTGCTTCCCATGCAGCTGACCCCGCAGAGCCTGGGCACCGTCCTGCAGCAGGGGCTGGTCGAGCTGGGGCCGATCGGCTTCTACGCGGCGGTCATCGGCGCCTTCTTCGCCATCGGCGGTGCCACCATCGACAGCGCGTTCTCGTGCGCCTACAGCCTGGCTCAGCATCAGCAGTGGCCGTGGGGCAAGAAGAAGGGCCTCCGCAACGCCAAACGGTGGACGTTCACCTTGCTGGCTGCGTTCGGTGTGGGCTACGCGGTCGTGCAGACCCGGGTCGACCCGGTCAACCTCACCGAGTACGCCGTCATCGCCTCCGCGGTGGCGATGCCGCTCACCTTCTGGCCCATCGTGCAGATTTCACAGAATCGCACGGTGATGGGCCGCCACCGCAGCGGCTTCCTCTCTCGACCGCTCTCCTGGATCTACTTCGCCGTCATCTGCGTCATCGCCGTCGCCGGGCCGGTCCTGCTGGTCATCACGCACATGGGCGAGCTGAAGTAGCGGGCCCCATCGGCCGCTCCCCGGGTAGGGATGTCACCGCTGCGTCGCGTCCGACACCTCGCCGACCAGCTCCTCGAGGACGTCCTCGAGAAAGACCACACCGCTGACCGCGCCGTCGGCGCTCGACCACCCGCGCCAGGTGGGCACCGGTGCGCTGCATGGTCCCGAGCACGTCGTCGACGTCGTCGTTGGGGCTGACCGTCGCGAGCCGGCGGACCCGCTTGACCGGAACCGGCTGGGTCTGCCGCTCGTCGTCCGCATACAGGATGTCCTTGAGGTGGAGGTACCCCGTGACCTCCCCGTCCACCGTCCGCACCGGAAACCGCGAGAACCCGTAGCGGGCCACCAGCTTCTCGATGTCCGCAGGCGTCGCCCCGATCGACACGGTGACGAGCTGGTCCACCGGGACGGCGACCTGCGAGGCGACCTTGTCGCTGAAGTCGATCGCCGAGCGGACGAGCCCCTCCCGCTCCTGCTCCAGCAGGCCCTCGGCGTGGCTCTCGGCCACGATGTGCGCGACCTCGTCGGCGGTGAACGCGCTGGTGATCTCGTCCCGCGGCTCGACGCGGAACAGCACGCGGACCAGTCCTTTGGCGATCCACTCCATGACCCGCACGAGCGCCCGAAGCGCTCGGGACACCACCAACAGCGGCGGTACGAGCAGCAGCGCGGCGCGGTCCGGGCCGGCGATGGCGAGGTTCTTGGGGATCATCTCGCCGATGACGACATGGAAGTAGACGACGATGATGAGGGCGACCAGCAGCGAGATCGGCCCGAGCCACGCGTCGCTGAGCCACTGGTCGAGGTGCCACGCGTGGAAGACGTTCTCGAGCATCTCGTGCAGCGCCGCCTCGGCGAGCGCACCGAGGCCGACGGAGCAGACGGTGATCCCGAGCTGGGCCGTGGCGAGCATCGAGCCGAGGTGGTCCAGGGCGTCGAGGGCCAGCCGGGCGCGAGAGCTGCCGGCCGCCGCCAACGGCTCGAGGGCCGACCGGCGAGCGGCCATCGCCGCGAACTCGGCACCGACGAAGAAGGCGTTGCCGAGCAGCAGCAGCACGGAGATCCACAGGGCGACGGCGTGGCTCATGCCCGCGGGTCCTCGCCGGTCGTCGCGGCCTCGTGCGCAGAGCCTTCTTCATCGTGCTCACCGGGGGGCCGCTCGGGAACCGGCGTGAACCGCAGTCGGTCGACCCGCCGCCCGTCCATCCGGGCGACGCGGACCAGCCAGCCCGGCAGCGTCAGCTCGTCGCCGACGACGGGGATGCGACCGAGGGCCGCCATGGCGAACCCGCCGACCGTCTCGTAGGTCGGCCCGTCGGGGACGACCGCGCCGAGCAGGTCACGAACCTGGTCGGGGCGCCACAACCCCGGCAGCAACCACGAGCCGTCGGCCATCTGGTTCCACTCCGACTGCGACCGGTCGTGCTCGTCGCTGACCTCACCGACGATCTCCTCGACGACGTCCTCGAGGGTGACGACACCGGAGGTCCCGCCGTACTCGTCGACCACGACGACCATCTGCAGGCCGGCGGCCCGCAGCTGCAGCAGCAACGGGTCCAGCCGGATGGTCTCCGGCACCATCACCGGCGGCACCATCAGCGCGCTGACCGGGACGTCGGCCCGCCGGTCGTGCGGGACGGCGATGGCCTTCTTGACGTGGACTAGGCCGTCGATGTCGTCCCAGTCGTCCCCGATGACGGGGAACCGCGAGTGCCCGGTCTGGCGGGCTAGGCGGACGATGTCGTCGGCGCGCGCCGTCCGCTCGATGCCGGAGCAGCGGACGCGGGGCGTCATGACGTCGGAGGCGGTGCGGTCACCGAAGTCGAGTGACCGGCTGAGCAACCGGGCGGTTCCGGCCTCGAGCGTCCCCTGTTCCGCCGACCGCCGGAGCACGCTCTGCAGCTCCTGCGGGGTGCGGGCGTTGGACAGCTCCTCCTGCGGGGTCACCCCGATCGCTCGAAGCGCGGCGTTGGCCGAGCCGTTGAGGATCGCCACCAGCGGCCGCGCGAGGACGGCGAACGCCCGGACCGGCCCGGCGACCACCTTGGCCGCCGCGAGCGGCGCGCTGATCCCCAGGAACTGCGACATCAGCTCGCCGAACACCATGGAGAACAGCGTCACCAGGACCAGCGCCAGCGCCGTGGCCAGCGAGGAGGCCATGGAGTCCGAGAGGCCGAGACCGGTGAGCGGCCCGTAGAGCAGGGAGCCGATCGACGGTTCGGCGAGGTAGCCGACGACGAGCGTCGTCAGCGTGATGCCCACCTGCGCCGCGGAGAGCTGGGTGGACAGCTGCCGCAGCGAGCGGAGCACGGTCGCCGCGCCCTCGTCACCGCGGTCGATGGCCTGTTGGACGCTCGGCCGGTCCAGCGCGACCAGTGAGAACTCCGCGGTGACGAAGAGGGCCGTGCCGGCCGTCAGCGCGACGGCGGCGAGCACGAGCAGCCACTCGGTCATAGTTCGCCCATCCTAAGGAGCGACGCCTCGCTCGCTCGTCCGTCGCATACCGGCGGCTCCTTGGCCTGCTCGTCGACCTCCTCCTGCCGACTCCAACTGGGGTATGACCCTGACCGCACCCTGAGCGGCCCCCCAATCCGTCCCCCGTGGGATCCCCACCGCTCGCAGCGCTGGTTTGATCGACCCATGACATTCCCTGAGGACGACTCATGACCCCCGCGCCGGCGTCCGGCGCGCGCATCGAGGTCCGCGGCCTGTCCAAGCGGTTCGGCGACCTCACGGCGGTCCAGGACCTGGACTTCGCCGTCGAGCCCGGCCGCATCACCGGGTTCCTCGGTCCCAACGGGGCCGGCAAGACGACCACGCTGCGGATGCTGCTGGGCCTCATCCGCCCGACCGCGGGAACCGCGACCATCGGCGGCGTCAGCTACCACGACATCCCCAACCCCCTCCTGGAGGTCGGGTCCGCGCTCGAGTCCACCAACTTCCACCCCGGCCGCAGCGGCCGCGACCACCTGCGGGTGCTGGCGGCCACCTCCGGCATCTCGGTCGCCCGGGTCGACGAGATGCTCGACCTCGTCGGCATCCCCGCAGCGGCCCGCAAGCGCGCCGGCGGCTACTCCATGGGTATGCGGCAGCGGCTCGGCCTCGCCGCCGCGCTTCTCGGCGATCCCAAGGCGGTCATCCTCGACGAGCCGTCGAACGGCTTGGACCCCGAGGGGATCCGCTGGCTGCGCGGGTTCCTGCGGTACCTGTCCGGCGAGGGCAAGACCGTCCTCATCTCCAGCCACCTCCTCGCCGAGGTCGCGCAGACCGTGGACGACGTCGTCATCATCGCCAACGGGCGCAGCGTCGCCCAGGGCCCGATCACCGACCTGCAGGGTGAGCCGACCGTGCTCGTCCGCACGCCCGACCGCGACGAGCTGTCCAGCGCACTCCTGGCCTCCGGCACGGTCAGCGAGCCGGACGGCGCGGACGGCCTGAAGGTCCGCACCGAGGACATGGCGCGGATCGGTGACGTGGCGCTGCGGGCCGGCGTCCCGGTCCACGAGCTCCGGACGGTGTCGACCGATCTCGAGTCGCTGTACTTCGAGCTGACCAGCTCGCCGGAGAACCGCAACCGCAACCTCGAGGGTTCGCTCGTCCAGGACGCCGAACCCGCCGTCCATTCAGGAGCAGTGTCATGATCCGCTCGATCCGGTCCGAGCTCCTCAAGTTCTTCACCACGCGCCTGTGGTGGGGGATGGCCATCGCCGTCCTGCTCGCCGGCGCCGCCTTCGCCCTGCTCTTCGGGTTCGTCTTCACCAGCGACGCGGCGAGAGGCGGCAACGGCGGGCCGCCGCAGATCACCAACGACCTCGACCTGGCGCGGCAGGTCTTCACCGGTGGCATCGGCGTCGGCTACCTGCTGACCCTGGCCATCGGCGTCATGACCATCGGCGCGGAGTACCGCCACAAGACGGTCACCTCGACATTCCTCGCGACGCCGAAGCGGGTTCAGGTGATGGGCGCCAAGGTCGTCGCCCTGCTCATCATCGGCGCCATGTATGCGGTGCTGTCCCTCATCGGGTCGGTCGTCACCGGCTGGGTGCTCCTCACCGCCAAGGGTCACGCACCGTTCGCCGACCCGGCGATCTGGCGCACCCTGGCTCTGGCCCTGCTCGTGATGGGCCTCTGGGCGCTCATCGGTCTCGGCGTCGGGATCCTCATCCCCAACCAGGTGGCCGGGCTGCTCATCGCCATCGGCGTGGCCTGGATCGTCGAGCCCATCCTCGGCGCGGTCCTCGGCATCACCGACTGGGGCAAGGACATCACCCCCTACCTGCCGAGCGAGGCGACCACGGCGATGCTCGGGACGTCGGGTGGCGGGTTCAACGCTGACACGGTGCAGACGCTCAGCTGGTGGGCGGGTGCCCTGGTGCTGGCCGCCTACGCCGCGGTGATGGCCGGCGTCGGCTCGTGGTTGACGGTGCGCCGCGACATCAGCTGACCGGCACTGCCGGCGACCGCCCGGCGGTCCCTAGGTGACGGGGCTAGAGTGAAGGTCTTGAGAGTCACGCGGGAGCGGCGGTGACGGGCTGCGGCTGAGCCTCCCGGCCGGTCTTGCGTGACCGTCATCGTTGACGTGGACGAAAGAGGCGTTTCCCCCGTGGCTGACCCCCGGACCACCCGGCCCGACGACCCGCTCTCTGCCTTCGGCCCGAACGAGTGGCTGGTGGACGAGCTCTACCAGCAGTACCTCGAGGACAAGAACTCGGTCGACCGGGCCTGGTGGGCGTTCTTCGCCGACTACACCCCCGAGGGCACGCCCGCCGGCAACGGCAGCACGGGGGCGAACGGTTCGGCCGCCGGCAACGGCACGAGCCCCACGGCCCAGGCGACGCCCGCTCCGCCTGCGGCTCCGGTCACGGCGGCTGCTCCCGCGCCCTCCCCCGCTGCTCCGGCCAAGGCCGCAGGCCCGGCGGCTCCGACGGCTAACGGCGCGGCCTCGCCCGACTCGTCCAAGGCCGGCGGCACCGCGACCCCGACCGTCCCCGCCGCGACCACCCCACCGGCGAGCAAGGCCACCCCCACGTCGGCGCCGACGACCCGCGCCGAACAGAAGCCGGAGACAAGACCCACGCCGCGTGACGTGGCCGTGGCTCCGAAGGACGGCGACGCCGAGATCACCGAGAAGGTCGCGCCGCTGCGCGGCCCGGCGGCCCGGGTCGTTACCAACATGGAGTCGTCGCTCAACGTGCCGACCGCCACGAGCGTGCGCGCCGTGCCGGCCAAGCTGCTCATCGACAACCGGGTCGTCGTCAACAACAACCTCGCCCGCTCTCGCGGCGGCAAGGTCGAGCTTCACCCACATCATCGGGTTCGCCCTCGTGAAGGCGCTGCGCGCGATGCCGGAGATGAACAACGGCTTCGCCGAGCGTGACGGCAAGCCGGTGCTCGTCACCCCGGCCCACGTCAACCTGGGCCTCGCGATCGACATGTCCAAGCCGGACGGGACCCGCCAGCTGCTCGTGCCGAGCATCAAGAACGCCGAGACGATGGACTTCGTCCACTTCTGGAGCGCCTACGAGGACATCGTCCGCAAGGCCCGCGGCAACAAGCTGACGGTCGAGGACTTCCAGGGCACGACGATCAGCCTGACCAACCCGGGCACCATCGGCACCAACCATTCGGTGCCCCGGCTCATGCAGGGCCAGGGCGCGATCATCGGCGTCGGCGCCCTCGAGTACCCCGCGGAGTGGCAGGGCGCGAGCGCCGAGACCCTCAACCGCAACGCCGTCAGCAAGATCATCACGCTGACCAGCACCTACGACCACCGGATCATCCAGGGCGCCCAGAGCGGCGACTTCCTGCGGATCGTCCACCAGCTGCTGCTCGGCGAGCAGGGCTTCTACGACGAGATCTTCGAGTCGCTACGCATTCCCTACGAGCCGATCCGCTGGGTCCAGGACATCTCGGCCACCCACGACGACGACATCAACAAGGTCGCCCGGGTCCAGGAGCTGATCCACGCATACCGGGTCCGCGGCCACCTCATGGCCGACACCGACCCGCTCGAGTACCGGCAGCGCAAGCACGCCGACCTCGACGTCACCACCCACGGCCTCACCCTCTGGGACCTCGACCGCTCGTTCGCGACCGGCGGGTTCGGCGGCGAGCCGTTCCTCAAGCTGCGCCGCATCCTCGGCATCCTGCGCGACTCCTACTGCCGCACCGTCGGCATCGAGTACATGCACATCCAGGACCCCGACCAGCGCCGCTGGATCCAGTCCAAGGTCGAGGTGCCGTATGCGCGCCCGTCGCGCGACGAGCAGATGCGGGTCCTGCGCAAGCTCAACGCCGCCGAGGCGTTCGAGACGTTCCTGCAGACCAAGTTCGTCGGGCAGAAGCGGTTCTCCCTGGAGGGCGGCGAGTCGGTCATCGCGCTGCTCGACCGGATCATGTGCCGCGCCGCCGACGACCGGATGGACGAGATCTGCATCGGGATGCCGCACCGCGGCCGGCTCAACGTGCTGGCCAACATCGCGGGCAAGTCCTACGGCCAGATCTTCCGCGAGTTCGAGGGCCAGCAGGACCCCAAGTCGGTCCAGGGCTCCGGCGACGTGAAGTACCACCTCGGCACCGAGGGCGAGTTCGTCTCCGAGGACGGCTCGACGACCAAGGTCTACCTCGCGGCCAACCCGTCGCACCTGGAGGCCGTCGACCCGGTGCTCGAGGGCGTCGTGCGCGCCAAGCAGGACCGCCTGGACCTCGGCGGCGAGGCCTACACCGTGCTGCCCCTGCTGCTGCACGGTGACGCGGCGTTCGCCGGCCAGGGCGTCGTCGCGGAGACGCTGCACCTGTCGCAGCTGCGCGGCTACCGCACCGGCGGCACGATCCACGTCGTCATCAACAACCAGGTCGGGTTCACCACGTCTCCGTCGGCGTCGCGGTCGTCGGTCTACTCGACCGACGTGGCGCGGATGATCCAGGCGCCGATCTTCCACGTCAACGGCGACGACCCCGAGGCGTGCGTGCGGGTGGCCGAGCTGGCCTACGAGTTCCGCCAGACGTTCAACAAGGACGTCGTCATCGACCTCGTCTGCTACCGCCGCCGCGGCCACAACGAGGGCGACGACCCGTCGATGACCCAGCCGCTGATGTACAACCTCATCGAGGCCAAGCGGTCGGTGCGCAAGCTCTACACCGAGGCGCTCATCGGTCGCGGCGACATCTCGCAGGAGGACGCCGAGGCGGCGCTGCGCGACTACCAGCAGCAGCTGGAGCGGGTCTTCCTCGAGACCAAGGAAGCCATCAAGGCCCGGCCGACCGCCTCGAGTGCGTCCACCGACAACCGCAGCCGCGGCCTGGAGAAGCCGGCGTCGCAAGCGGCCGACTACGCCGCCGCGCCGCGGTGGAAGAACAACACCGGCGTCTCCACGGAGACGCTGCAGCGCATCGGCGACGCCTTCACCAACATCCCCGAGGGCTTCACCGTCCACCCCAAGCTGCGCCAGCTGCTGGAGCGCCGCGCGGCCATGACCCGCGAGGGTGGCATCGACTGGGCCATGGGCGAGCTGCTGGCCTTCGGCTCGCTGCTCATCGAGGGCACGCCCATCCGCCTTGCGGGACAGGACAGCCGGCGCGGCACGTTCGTCCAGCGGCACGCGGTGCTCATCGACAAGACGACGGCGGCCGAGTGGACGCCGCTGCTCTACCTCGGGGAGAACCAGGGGCGGTTCTGGGTCGTCGACTCGCTGCTGAGCGAGTTCGCGGCAATGGGGTTCGAGTACGGCTACTCCGTCGAGCGCCCGGACGCCCTCGTGCTGTGGGAGGCCCAGTTCGGCGACTTCGCCAACGGCGCCCAGACGATCATGGACGAGTTCATCTCCTCCTCGGAGCAGAAGTGGGGGCAGCGCTCGTCGGTCACCCTGCTGCTGCCGCACGGCTACGAGGGGCAGGGTCCCGACCACTCGTCGGCGCGCATCGAGCGCTACCTCCAGCTGTGCGCCGAGGACAACATGACGGTCGCCTACCCGTCGACCCCCGCGTCCTACTTCCACCTGCTGCGGCGTCAGGCGTATGCGCGTCCGCGGCGTCCGCTCATCGTCTTCACCCCCAAGTCGATGCTGCGGCTCAAGGCGGCGGCGAGCGGCGTGGAGGAGTTCACGCAGGGCGGGTTCCGGCCGGTGCTGCCCGACCCGGCACAGCTCGACCCGGCCGGCGTGACGCGGGTGGTCCTCGCCTCGGGCAAGGTGGTCTACGACCTCGAGGCCGAGCGGGCGAAGCGCGAGGACCGGACGACCGCCATCGTGCGAGTCGAACGGCTGGCCCCGGTCCCGGGTGCCGAGATCGCCGAGGCGCTGGCGGTCTATCCCGGCGCGGAGGTGCTGTGGGTGCAGGACGAGCCGCGCAACCAGGGGGCGTGGCCCTACATGGCGCTCAACCTGCCGGAGGCGATGGAGGAGTTCGGCGAGACCCGGCCGCTGCGGCTGGTGTCGCGGATGGCGTCGGCCTCGCCGGCGACCGGCTCGCACAAGAAGCACGAGGTCGAGCAGGAGAACCTCGTCGCCGCCGCTCTCGACCGTTGATCACCGCTGCGCTCTGACGACGTGCCCTGCTGTGTACTTCACCGACCGCGGGATCGAGGAGCTCGCCGCCCGTCGCGGCGAGGAGGACGTCTCGTTCGACTGGCTGGCCGAGCAGCTGCGCACCTTCGTCGACCTCAACCCCGAGTTCGAGGTGCCCGTCGAGCGGCTGGCCACCTGGCTGGCCCGCCTCGACGACGACGACTGACTCTCCGGTTCGTGCTCTGAACCGTCACGAATTCCGTACCCCGGCCGCACGTCCCGGCGGAGGCGGCCCCCCTCCGCGTGCCACGATGTGCCCGTGAGCGACCAGACCTCCGACCCGAACGAGCCGCCGGCCGAGACGCCCCTCGAACCTCAGTTCATCCCGAGTGCTGAGTTCAACGTCGCCGAGGGGCGCCGTGACGTCGGCCTGTGCTTCATCGGGTCGTCGATGACCGCCGGCTACGGTGACCCGAAGGGCCTGGGCTGGGTCGGTCGCGTGGTCAGCCGCACCCAGCACCCCGACCTCGACCTCACCGCGTACAACCTGGGGATCCGCGGCGACACCTCCGCCGGCGTGATGAGCCGGTGGCGCAGCGAGACCGCGCCGCGGTGGGCCAACCGCGCCGAGCGCCGTCTGGTGATCTCGGTCGGCGCCAACGACATCGTCGCCGGCGTCAGCCTGGCCCGCTCCCGGCTCAACCTCGCCAACATCCTCGACGAGGCGACGACCAGCGGGATCGCCGTGTTCTGCGTCGGGCTGGTGCCCAGCCTCGACAGCGAGCTCAACTCGCGCATCCAGGCGCTGGCCGAGGCGCAGGCCGACGTCTGCGCCCGCCGGGGCGTCGGCTACGTCGACTGCTTCACTCCGCTGGCCGGCCACGAGCAGTGGCTCTCCGACGTCAACGCCTCGCCGGACCGCGTCCACCCCGGCCAGGCGGGATACGGCCTCATCGCCTGGCTGGTCCTCCACAACGGCTGGAACGACTGGATGCGGATCTCGGCCTAGCTCCACGACGTTCTCCCCACAGCGGTTGCGTTGCCCGCATACGCGATATAACGTGTGACGTTGAACGCGATATAACGCGACGGACGGCCTCCGGGCCGACGAAGGGAGAGGCACATGACGCAGGAGTGGCTGATCGAGGGACCACGGGTCCTCGACATCGGCGAGGAGCACGAACGGGTCGGCAAGCTCGAGGTCGGGATCGTCGGTGGCCGGGTCGACGTCGTCACGCACGACGACTCCCCGACGGCCCGGATCGAGGTGACCCATGTCGAGGGCCTGCCGGTGAAGGTGACCTGGGACGGCAGCACCCTCCGGATCCTGCACGGGAAGGAGTGGGACAACAACAACGTCATGGAGATGCTCAAGCGAACCTTCGAGCACTTCGGCCGCAACAAGGTCGTCATCAGCATCTCCGTACCCACCGACGCCGCCGCGACGGTCGCCACCGTCAGCGGTGAGGCGGTCGTCTCCGGACTGCGCAACGTCGTCAAGGTCAACAGCGTCTCCGGCGCGCTCATCGTCAGCGACGTCAAGGGCGAGGTCGACATGTACACCGTCAGCGGGACGGTCGACGGTGACGAGCTCACCGGTACGGCCATCGTCAACTCGGTCTCCGGCACGGTGACCCTGCAACGCAGCAGCCTGCCCGACGTCAAGATCAACACCGTCAGCGGCGACATCGCGCTCGACCTCACCACGGGCGCGTCACGCATCCGCTCGAACTCGGTCTCCGGCGACGTCACCGTGCGGGCCCCGCTCACCGGGTTCGACGTCGAGGCCAACACCGCCAGCGGGTCCATCGTCGTCGACGGACGGCAGCTGTCCAAGGGCTTCGGCGCCGGTGCCATGGGCCGCGAGCGGCTCGGTCACCTGCGCGAGGGGGACGGCGCGCTGCAGATCAGGGCCAACGCCGTCTCCGGCAGCGTCGTCGTGCTGCGGTCCGCCGCCCCCACCGCTGGGCCGCAGGACGCACCGCCGGGTGAGCACCCGGCCGACCCCTGGTCCTCGACCGGGGCCGGCGGGGCCGAGGAGGATCAGCGATGAGCCCCGTGTTCGCCCACGGTCAGCTGCGTCTCTACCTGCTCGTCCTGCTCGACGAGGGGCCCCGGCACGGCTACGAGGTCATCCAGGAGCTGGAAAACCGCTTCAACGGCCTCTACTCCCCCAGTGCCGGCACGGTCTACCCGCGCCTGGCCAAGCTCGAGGAGGAGGGGCTCGTGCAGCGCACCGACGAGGGCCGCAAGGCGATGTATGCCATCACCGACGCCGGCCGCGCCGAGGTACGCGCGCGGCAGGCCGACGTGCAGGACCTGCGTGACGACCTCGACCAGTCCGTGCGTCAGCTCGCCGAAGGGGTCCGGTCACGGGTCCAGCACCAAGCGGCGGACCTGCGGACGGAGCTGAAGAACGCGGCGCGGGAGGCTCGCGCCACGGCCACCCCCGTGGGGGGCCACGAGCCGTGGACGCGCGGTGAGGCGGCCGCATACGCGGACGTGGAGCGCGCGGTCAACACGTTCCGCAGCGACGTGCGACGCGCCTGGCGGCGGGGCGGTCTGACCGCCGACCAGACCCGCCAGGTCGTCGACATCCTCAGCGACGCGGCCAACCGGATCCGGGCAGTGGTCGGCACCCGCTGAGCGCCTCCTTCGGGCCGGGCCGGTCCGCCTCCGGGCGGGCCGGCCCGGTCGATCGTGAGTCAGGTATGCCAGCAAACTGGTCAGTCCTCGGGGCGGCGGGTCACCAGCGCGGCGACCGCGCTGACGACTCCGAGGACCACGACGGCGAGCAGCCCCGTCGCGATGGCCGGCTCCTCGGCACCGTAGAGCGCGACGACGACGGGGACGAGCAACCCGTTCCAGACGAAGGTTGGGACCGCCGCGCGGCTCGACCCGCGGAACCACGCCCCGGCCAGGACCGCCAACAGCGCGGCGACCACGAGGATGAGGACCCCGGACATCACCACGGTCGTCGTGTTGCTGCCCTCCCCTCGGGAGAACTCGACGGCGTAGTAGCCGGCCGCCGTCAGCAGGACGAGGACGTGGAGCAGGCAGGCGACGCCGGCGGCCCGGGTCCAGCGGCCGCGCTGGGACGCTCCGGGCGGACGAGGGCGGGGTAGGGGCTCCGGTGTGGCCTGCGTCACGCCTGGAGCGTAACGAGCACGCCTCTGAACCGGTTCGGCGGCCCGAATATCAGAACGACGTCGAAATGGTTGCCCTGAGGGACCGCAGCCGTCAGACTGTACGGCGGCCCTGGAACATCGGAGCGTCCACGGGCGTTGCCCGGGGTGCCGAGTCGTGTGGTCGCGACCTGACCCGAAACGGCACCGACGAGGAAGCAGCGCAGCTGCCTCGCAACCCGCTCTCCGATGAACGCGCCGACGCGAAAGTATGCGGCGTCCACGTACTGACCACCACGTTCCCGAGAACTCAACGAGACCTTACTGATGACGACGAGTACCACCACCACCCACCGGGTACCCCGGCCCACCACGAACCCCGACACCGGCTCTGCGGCTCGGAGCCACTCCCGCCCGACGACCGGCCCCACCCCGGTCCGCACGGCGCCCGCCGCCTCATCAAGGAGCACGATCAGCATGGACTGGCGCGACCGCGCTGCCTGCCTCGACGAGGACCCGGAGCTGTTCTTCCCCATCGGGAACACCGGCCCCGCGATCCTGCAGATCGAGGAGGCGAAGGCCGTGTGCCGTCGCTGCGACGTGATCGAGACCTGCCTGAAGTGGGCGCTCGAGTCCGGCCAGGACGCCGGGGTCTGGGGCGGCCTCTCCGAGGACGAGCGTCGCGCCCTCAAGCGCCGCAACGCCCGGGCTCGCCGCGCCGGCTGACTCCGAACGCGCCCCACCCACCTGCTCCACCGCTGACCGCCGCGGCGAACCTCGCCGCGGCGGTCGGTTTTCCCGTCAGCTCGTCAAGGGGCGCAGCGCTGCGGTGAAGGTGACCTGCGTGCCGTGCGGCTGCGCCGGCTCCCAGCGGATCGTCCCGCGCAGGTCCTGCACGAGCGACTGGACGATCTGGGTCCCGAGCCCTGATCCCGGGCGCCGCTCGGAGCCGACCCCCACGCCGTCGTCAGTGATCTTCACGGTGAGCACGTCGGGCGCACCGGGCACCCCGGCCACCCGTTTGACGTCCACCGAGACGGTGCCGCCGTGGTCGTCCGGGAAGCCGTGCTCGATGGCGTTCTGGACCAGCTCGCTGAGGATCATGGCGAGCGACGTGGCGTCCTCGGCCCGCAGCCGCCCGAACGAGTCGCCGGTCCGCTCTCGCTCGATCCGCTTGTCGTAGGCGGCCACCTCGGCGACCGCGCGGAAACCCTGGTCCGCGACCTCGTCGAAGTCGACGGTCTCGTCGATGCCCTTGCTCAGCGTGTCGTGGACCAGGGCGATCGTCCCGACCCGGCGCTCGGCCTCCTGCAGCGACGCGCGCGCCTGCTCGTCGTCGGTGCGCCGGGCCTGCAGCCGCAGCAGGGCGGCGACGGACTGCAGGTTGTTCTTCACCCGGTGGTGGATCTCGCGGATCGTCGCGTCCTTGGTGAGCAGCTCCTGTTCCCGGCGCCGTAGCTCGCTGACGTCCCGCAGCAGCAGCAGCGCCCCGAACCGCTGACCCGCCTCGGTCAGGGGGATCGCCCGCATCGTGACGATGGCGGCGCGGGAGCCGACCTCGGTGCGCCACGGCTGGCGTCCGGTCAGGACCAGCGGCAGGCCCTCGTCGACCGGCGACGAGTCGCGCAGCACGGACGTCACGATCTCCGACATCGAGCCGCCGATGACCTCGCCCGGCCACCCCAACCGGTGGATCGCCGAGACCGCGTTGGGGCTCGCATACGTGATGATCCCGTCGTAGTCCAGCCGGACCACGCCGTCCCCGGCGCGGGGCGCGCCGCGTCGCAGCCCCGTGGGCGCGGAGGAGTTCGGGAACTCGCCGGCGGCGACCATCCGGGAGAGCGCGTCAGCGGTCGCGAGGTAGGTCAGCTCCAGCCGGCTCGGCGTCCGCATCATCGACAGGTTCGTATGCCGGGTGATGACGGCGATGGCCCGGCCCTGCCGCACGACGGGGATCGACTCCTCGCGCACCGGGAGGTCGTCACGCCACTCGGTGTCGCGCTCGCGCAGGATCCGGCGTTCGGTGAACGCCTGCTCGAGGATCTCGGCGCGGGCCCGGGTCGCCTTGATCCCGACCTGGTCCTCGAAGAACACCATCTGGCCCGTGGTCGGGCGCACGTGCGCGACGGCCTCCCACTGCACCGGGGAGCGTCGCACCCACAGGACGAGGTCCGCGAAGGACAGGTCGGACAGCAGCTGCCAGTCGCCGACCAGCAGGTGCAGCCACTCCGAGTCCGATCCGTGCAGCTCGGAGTGCTCCTGGAGCAGCTCGGCGAGCGTCGGCACGCACCGAGACTATCCGCGCCGCCCGCGCTGACGTTCAGGCACTCTGCCCGGACCGGAGCACCGACCGCAGAGTCCGTAGCGCGACCGACAGCGCGGCCAAGCCGGCGGTGTCCAGCCGCTCGACACCGTGCAGCGCCGTCTTGGCGCGCTTCAACGCGTCACGGTTGGCGTCGGCCCAGTACTCGAACCGCTTGGCCGGCGTGTCGCCGCCGTCGCTGGCGACGAGCACCGACCGGGTGATGGAGTCGAGCACGGCGTAGAGGTCGTCGCGCATCGCACCACGCGCTAAGGCGTCCCAGCGGTCGTCTCGTGGCAGCCGGCTGACCCGGGTCAGCATCTCGTCGATGGTGAACCTCTCCGACGCGTAGTAGTAGACCGCCGCGACCTCCTCCACCGGCAGCGACAGCTCCTGGGCGAGCTCGACCACGTCGAGCAGCGAGAAGAGGTCGAGCAGGGAGGCGGCGCGCTTGGCCGTCGTCGCCGGGATGCCGAGCTTCTCCAGCTCCTTGGTCCGCTTTTCCAGCCGCCGCCGCTCGGAGCCCTGGAGCGCCTCGCCGATGCGCGGCCCGAGCTCGGTCACCGGCCCGCGGAACCGCTCGATCTCCGCGACGACGTCGATCGTGGAGGGCCGGGTGGTGAGGAACCACCGGGCCGCGCGGTCGAGCAGCCGCCGGAACTCGAGGTAGAGCTGCGTCTGGGCCTGCGTGGACACGACGTTGTCGAGCGCCTCGACCTCTGCGACGAACGACGACAACCCGAACACCTCACGGCATACGACGAAGGCGCGGGCGATCTGCTCCGGCTCCGCACCGGTCTCGTCGGCCGCCCGGAACGCGAACGTGATGCCGCCCCGGTTGACCATCGAGTTGACGACCGCGTTGATGATGATCTCCTGGCGCAGCGGGTGGGCGGCGAGCTGCGCCGCATACTCGTCCCGGATCCTCGCGGGGAAGTACTCGCTGAGGGTCTGCTGGAACCACGGGTCGTCGGCGAGCGCGGTCGGCGTCAGGTCGGCCTTGAGCGCCAGCTTGGCGTAGGCGACGAGGACCGAGAACTCCGGCGACGTCAGGCCGAGCTTGTTCGAGCGCCGCCGGGCGATCTCGGCGTCGGAGGGCAGGTACTCCAGCGCGCGGTTGAGCTCGCCCCGCTCCTCGAGCCAGTGGATGAGCCGCTGGTGCACGGGGAGCATGGAGTACTGCTGCGCCCGGGCGTTGCCGAGCAGCACGTTCTGCTCGTAGTTGTCGCGCAGCACCTCAGCGGCGACCTCGTCGGTCATCGAGTGCAGCAGCACGTTGCGCTGCTCCAGCGTCAGGTCGCCGTCCCGGACCAGTCCCGTCAACGGGATCTTGATGTTCACCTCGTGATCCGAGGTGTCGACACCGGCCGAGTTGTCGATGGCGTCGGTGTTGACGCGCACCCCCGCCAGCGCGGCCTCGATGCGACCGAGCTGAGAGCACCCGAGGTTGCCTCCCTCGCCGATCACCTTGACCCGCAACGCTTTGCCGTCGACACGGATCGCGTCGTTGGCGCGGTCGCCGATCTCGGCGTTGGACTCGGTCGAGGCCTTGACGTAGGTGCCGATGCCGCCGTTCCACAGCAGGTCGACGGGGGCCAGCAGGATCGCGTGGATCAGCTCGGCCGGCGTGAGGGTCGCCGTTTCCTTGGGAAGCCCCAGCGCCGCAGCCATCTCCGGGGACACCGGCACGGCCTTCGCCGACCGGTCGAAGACCCCGCCACCAGTGGAGATCAGCGAACGGTCGTAGTCGGCCCAGGACGACCGGGGCAGCTCGAACAGCCGACGCCGCTCGGCGAAGGTCGCCGACGCGTCCGGTGTCGGGTCCACGAAGATGTGCCGGTGGTCGAAGGCGGCCACGAGCCGGATGTGCTCGGACAGCAGCATGCCGTTGCCGAAGACGTCGCCGGACATGTCGCCGATCCCGACGACCGTGAAGTCCTGCGTCTGGGTGTCGACGCCCATCTCGCGGAAGTGCCGCTTGACCGACTCCCACGCGCCGCGCGCCGTGATCCCCATGGCCTTGTGGTCGTAGCCCGCCGAGCCGCCGGACGCGAACGCGTCGTCGAGCCAGTAGCCGTACTCCTGCGCCTTGGCGTTCGCGATGTCGGAGAACGTCGCCGTCCCCTTGTCCGCGGCGACGACGAGATAGGTGTCGTTGCCGTCGTGCCGCACGACGTCCGGAGGCGGGACCGCCTCACCCTGCACGCGGTTGTCGGTGAGGTCGAGCAGCCCGGAGATGAACTTCTGGTATGCGGCGACGCCCTCGGCCAGCCAGGCGTCCCGGTCGACACTCGGATCGGGCAGCTGCTTCGCGTAGAAGCCGCCCTTGCTCCCGGTAGGGACGATGACGGCGTTCTTGACCATCTGGGCCTTGACCAGCCCGAGCACCTCGGTGCGGAAGTCCTCGCGACGGTCCGACCAGCGCAGTCCACCGCGGGCGACCTTGCCGAACCGCAGGTGCACGCCCTCGACCCGCGGCCCGTAGACCCAGATCTCGAACATCGGCCGGGGAGCGGGCAAGTCCGGCACCTTGGCGGGGTCGAGCTTGAGGCTCACGTAGGACTTCGGCCCGCCGGCCCCTCCAGGGCCGGCGTCGGTCTGGTAGTAGTTCGTGCGCAGGCCGGCCTGCGCCACCCCGAGGAGGGCCCGGATGATCCGGTCCTGGTCGAGGCTGCTGACGTCGTCGAGGGCGGTGTCGATCGAGTCCGCGATCGCTGCCTCGGCCTCAGCCCGCTCCGAGTTCGCCTCTCCCGCATACCGTTCGGGGTCGAACCGGGTCTCGAACAGCTCGACGAGCAGCCGCGAGATCGCGGGGTTGGCGACCGCGGCGGCCTCGACGTAGTCCTGGGAGAACGTGGACCGGGTCTGCCGGAGGTACTTCGCGAGCATCCGCAGGATGACCACCTGACGCCACGTCAGTCCGGCAGCGAGGACCAGCGCGTTGAACCCGTCCGACTCGGCGGCGCCGGTCCACACGGCGCGGACGGCGTTCTGGAACCGCAGCCGTCGCGCCTCGCGGTCCTCGCCGACGCCCCACTCCTCGGCCTGGGGCGCCCGCAGACCGAAGTCGTAGAGGTAGAAGTGGACGCCGTCGCTGCGGGTGACTTCGTAGGGCCGCTCGTCGATCACCTCGACCCCGAGATGGGTGAACATCGGCAGCACGCGGGTCAAGGTGAGCGGTCCGCGGCGGTAGAGCGTGAACCGGCGCTGGTCCGGCGCCGCGTCCGCCGGCTCGTGGAGCCCGACCTCGACGGCGTCGTCGGAGTCGAGCATCTCGATGCGGCGGATGTCGACCACGGCCGTCCGGGGCTTGACGTCTTCCTTGTAGGCCTCCGGAAACGCCTTGCCGTACAAGCCGATCAGCCGGCCGCCGGCCTCGTCGCCGACACCGGCCCGCAACGCCTCGACGAGGTCCTCGTCCCAGGTGCGGGTGGCCTCGACGATGTCCCGCTCGAGGACGTCCTCGTCGACCTGCGGGATGGAGGCGCCCTTCGGCACGCGGACCACGAAGTGCAGCCGGGCGAGGGCCGACTCCGAGACCCGGGTCGTGTAGTCGATGCTCGCGGCGTCGAACGCGCGCCGGAGGATCTCCTCCATCTTCAGCCGGACGGTGGTGTTGTAGCGGTCGCGCGGCAGGTAGATCAGCGCCGACACGAACCGTTCGTAGATGTCGTAGCGCAGGAACAGCTTGGTCTTGCGCCGCTCCTGCAGGTGCATCACGGCGAGGGCGATGTCGACCAGGTCGTCCGGGTCGGTCTGGAGCAGCTCGTCGCGCGGGTAGTTCTCCATGACCTGCACGAGGTCCTTGCCGGAGTGGCTGTCCGGTGTGAAGCCCGCCCGGTGGAGCAGCTGGCTGACCCGCTCGGCGAGGATCGGGATGTGGAGAATCGACTCCGCATACGCGCTCGAGGCGAAGATCCCGAGGAACCGGCGTTCGCCGGTGACCCGTCCCTGTGCGTCGAAGACCTTGACGCCGACGTAGTCGAGGTAGGTCGCGCGGTGCACGGTCGACCGCGAGTTGGCCTTGGTGATGATGAGCAGCTCCGGCTGCCGGGCCTGCTTCCGCGCGGACGGGTTCAGCCTGGCCACCGGCTCGGACGCCGGCCGGTCGTAGCGCAGGATCCCGAGGCCGGTGCCGGTGACCGGGGCAAGCAGGTCCTCACCGTCCTCGTCAACCTCGAGCGTGTACTCGCGGTAGCCGAGGAAGGTGAAGTGGTCACCGGCCAGCCACTCGAGGAACCGGGCGGTGGAGCCGACCTCCTCCCGGGGTATGCCGACGGGCGGGTCGCCGTGGAGCGCCTCGGCGATACTCGTGCAGCGCTCGCGCATCTTGGCCCAGTCCTCGACAGCGTCGCGGACGTTTCCGAGGACGGTGCGCAGCCGCGCGGAGATCTCGTCCCTGTCCTCGGCGGTGTCGATCCGGTCGATCTCCAGGTGCATCCAGGACTCGGTGACGACACCGAACTCGGTGTCCGCCGGCTGGTCCTCGTAGATCTCCTGCAGGGTGCCGACCGCGTCCCGCCGGACCACGAGCTGCGGGTGGACGACGAGGTGCACCGTGTGGCCGAGCGCGCCGAGGGCCGCGGTCACGGAGTCGACCAGGAACGGCATGTCGTCGGTGACGACCTGCACGATGGTGTGCCCGCTGGCCCACCCCTGCGACTCGACGGTGGGGTTGGTCACGGCCACGTTCGAGGTGCCGACGGCCCGCTCACGAGCGAGGTTGCGCTCGGCGAGGGCCGCCCCGAGCAGGTTCTGCGGCTCCCGGGCGAGCAGGTCCTCGGTGGCGGTGTGCCGGTAGAAGAGGTGCAGGAGCCGGTCGACGTCCTCCCGTGAGTCCTGCGGCGCATCCTCGGCGGCGGCGCGTAGCTGCTGGGTCCGGGACTGCTCGAGCGTCGCCGACATGGCTGGTTCGGGTTCCTTTTCTGGGCTCACGGCACGCTTCCTCGGGTGCCGCTTTCGAGGGTATCGCCACTGTTCACATACTGGACGACGGGGGACGGTCCATGCCGCGACAGCAGGCCGGTGGAGAACGTCGCAGCGGTATGCGCCGCACCGCCTACGGTGGGACGGTGACGACGCCGGGGCCGCGCCGCGACGGGCTGGTTCGCGTCCTCACCGCGGTGCGCGAGGTGGCCCGGGCGCAGGGCGACGACGTGCTCGGCCACGTACCCGATACCGGCGACACGGCGACCGGGCGGGCGGTGGACGACTTCGTCGAGCAGGCGGCCGACGCTCTGCGCGCGCTCGACGAGGCGCTGGCCGAGACCCTGCGGCGCCTCGACGTGGACCTCGACGTGGACCCGCCGTGATCGACGGGGTGACCGGAGACCCCGGCTCCTGCTCGGAGCTGGGCGGCGCCCTCCGCTCCCACGCGGCCCGGCTGGCGACCCTGCGGATCGAGCTGGCGGAGCGCACTGACCGGTTGCGCCGAGAGCCGGCCGCGGCGGTGACCGTCGCGGATCTCGACGCCGACCTGCGGCTGCTCGACGCGGTGGTCGACCGCCTCGACGTCGGCGGGTCGGCGCTGCAGCGCTTCGCCCAGGAGCTGGCGGAGGTCGCCGAGGCGGTGCGCCGTCTGGAGGCCGCGAGCCACGCGGCGGGCCTCGAGCTGGACGGGCTGCGCGTCGTCGAGCCGTGGGGCGTGCTCACCACCGAGCTGGCGCAGCAGCGTCATCGCGCACAACCGGACCTCCAGCGCCAGGCCGACCGGCTGGCCAGCCAGCTCGGCCGCGCGCGGACGCTCACCGCCCGGGCCATGGCCGACGGGACGCAGGCGCTGGCGGCGGCCGCCCGAGCCGCGCGGACCCGTTCGCTACGGTGACCTCATGAGGATCTCGACGTTCTTCGACTACGCCGCGACCCCCGAGGACGTGTTCACGATGCTGGCCGACCCGGCCTTCCAGGCAGCGAAGGTCGAGGCGACCCATCCGCTGTCGCATACCGAGTCGGTGACCCCCAAGGGCGAGCAGACCGAGATCGTCACGAGCCGGGTGATCTCGACCGACGGGTTCCCGGACTTCGCGAAGTCGATGATCGGGCCAAAGCTGCGCGTGACGGAGACGATCATGTGGAGCCGAGCGTCGGCCGACGGGTCACGGACCGGCACCATCCACATCGCCATCGGGGACGCCCCGGTGGCGATGACCGGCACGCTCCGGATGGCGCCCGGAGGCTCCGGCACCCGGATCGACATCGACGGCGACCTCAAGGCGAAGATCCCGCTGGTCGGCGGACGGGTCGAGAAGGCCGCCGAACGTCCGATCCTCGGGGCGATCGACAAGGAGCAGGAGGTCGGCACCGCCTGGCTGGCCGGCTGACCGAACTCTACGGGCTTTCGATGCTCTCGGCGCCGTGTCCCGTTGCGCCTCAGCCCATGTGCGGGTAGGCGTGCGACGTCGCCGGGACGAACGTCTCCTTGATCGAGCGGGCGCTGGTCCAGCGCAGCAGGTTCTGGGCGGCGCCGGCCTTGTCGTTGGTACCGGAGGCGCGGCCGCCGCCGAACGGCTGCTGGCCGACGACGGCTCCGGTGGGCTTGTCGTTGACGTAGAAGTTGCCCGCCGCGAACCGGAGTCGTTCGGTCGCGTCCGCGATCGCCATCCGGTCCTGGGCGATGATCGACCCGGTCAGCCCGTAGGGCGAGAACGACTCCATCTGGTCGAGCGCCGCGTCGTACTGCGCGTCCGGGAACACGTGCACCGAAAGAATCGGCCCGAAGTACTCGGTGCGGAACGACTCGTCGGTCGCGTCACCGGACTCGATCACCGTCGGCCGTACGAACCAGCCGACCTCGTCGTCGTAGGTCCCGCCCGCGATGATCTCGACCTTGGCCGCGTCCTTGACGCGGTCGATCGCCGCAGCGTTCTTCGCGAACGAGCGCTCGTCGATCACCGCGCCCATGAAGTTGGAGAAGTCCGTCACGTCACCCTGAGGCAAGCCGTTGGTGATGTCGACGAGGTCGTCGCGGATGACCTTCCAGAGCGAGGCCGGGACGTATGCGCGCGACGCCGCCGAGCACTTCTGGCCCTGGTACTCGAACGCGCCACGGATCATGGCGGTGCGCAGCACGTCGGGGTCGGCCGACGGGTGCGCGAGGATGAAGTCCTTGCCGCCGGTCTCGCCGACCAGCCGCGGGTAGCTGCGGTAGGAGGTGAGGTTGGCGCCGACCTCCCGCCACAGGTGCTGGAACGTCGGAGTCGACCCGGTGAAGTGGATGCCGGCGAGGTCGGGGTCGGCGAGCGCGACCTTCGACACGTCGAGACCGTCGCCGGTGACGAGGTTGACGACGCCTGGCGGCATACCGGCGGCCTCGAGAAGCTCCATCGTCAGCTGCGCGGCGAGGCTCTGGGTCGGTGACGGCTTCCATACGACGGTGTTGCCCATGAGAGCCGGCGCGGTGGGCAGGTTCCCGGCGATCGCCGTGAAGTTGAACGGCGTGATCGCGTAGACGAACCCCTCGAGCGGACGGTGGTCGGTGCGGTTCCAGATGCCCTTGGCGTTCAGGGGCGGCTGGTCGGCGAGGATCTCTCGGGCGAAGTGGACGTTGATGCGCCAGAAGTCGATCAGCTCGCACGCCGCGTCGATCTCCGCCTGGTAGCAGGTCTTGCTCTGGCCGAGCATCGTCGCGGCGACGAGCCGGGCCCGCCATGGCCCGGACAGCAGCTCCGCGGCCTTGAGCAGGACCGCCGCGCGGTCGTCGAACGACAGCGCCCGCCACCCGGGCGCGGCGGCCTTCGCCGCGTCCACCGCCGACCGGGCGTCGGCCACCGTCGCGTTCCTCAGCGTCCCCAGGACCTTTCGCCGGGCATGCGGTTGCCGGACCTCGAACGGCTCGCCACCGCCCATCACTCGCCGGCCGCCGATGGTGTGCGGGAGGTCTCGGCGGTCGGCCTGGAGTGCCGCGAGGGCCTCCTCCACGTCGGCTCGTTCGGGACTTCCCGGCGCGTAGTCGAGGACCGGTTCGTTGACCGGTGCGGGGACCTGGGTCACAGCGTCCATGGCGGGCTGCTCCTCCTCGGGTTGGGCGGATCGGCGGCCCCATGGTTTCACGTATGCCGGTCGTCCAGTGCAGCGAGGAGCTCCGGACCGGCGTCCTAGCGGTCGGCGACGTACGCGGCCAAGTGCTCTCCGGTCAGGGTCGTCCGGCCGCGGACGAGCTCGGCCGGCGTGCCCTCGAAGACGATCCGGCCACCCTCGTGGCCGGCGCCCGGGCCCAGGTCGATGATCCAGTCGGCGTGCGCCATGACCGCCTGGTGGTGCTCGATGACGATGACCGACTTCCCGGAGTCGACGATGCGGTCGAGGAGGCCCAGCAGCTGCTCGACGTCGGCGAGGTGCAGCCCGGAGGTCGGCTCGTCGAGGACGTAGACGCCGCCCTTCTCGCCGAGGTGGGTCGCCAGCTTGAGCCGTTGACGCTCGCCGCCCGAGAGGGTAGTCAGCGGCTGGCCGATGGTGAGGTAGCCGAGCCCGACGTCGGCGAGACGCCGGAGGATGGCATGGGCGGCTGGGATCCGCGCCTCGCCCTCGCCGAAGAACGTCTCCGCTTCGGTCACCGACATCGCCAGCACCTCGCTGATGTCGCGGCCGCCGAGGTGGAAGTCGAGCACCGACGCGTCGAACCGCTTGCCGTCGCACTCGACGCAGGTGGTGGCGACTCCGGCCATCATCCCGAGGTCGGTGTAGACGACGCCCGCGCCGTTGCACGCGGGGCAGGCGCCCTCGGAGTTCGCGCTGAACAGCGCCGGCTTGACGCCGTTGGCCTTGGCGAAGGCCTTGCGGATCGGTTCGAGCAGACCGGTGTAGGTCGCCGGGTTGCTGCGCCGAGACCCACGGATGGCGCCCTGGTCGACGGTGACGACACCGTCCCGGCCGGCGACCGACCCCTGCACGAGAGAGCTCTTGCCCGACCCGGCGACGCCGGTCAGCACCACGAGCGCGCCGAGCGGGATGTCGACGTCGACGCCCCGGAGGTTGTGGGTCGCCGCTCCCCGGATCTCGAGGGCACCGGTGGGGGTCCGCACGGTGTCCTTGAGCGAGGCCCGGTCGTCGAGGTGACGGCCGGTGACGGTGCCGCTGGCTCGGAGCCCCTCCAGGTCGCCCTCGAAGCAGACGGTGCCGCCGGCGGCCCCCGCGCCCGGGCCGAGGTCGACGACGTGGTCGGCGATGGCGATCGCCTCCGGCTTGTGCTCGACGACGAGCACCGTGTTGCCCTTGTCGCGCAGCTGGAGCAGCAGGGCGTTCATCCGCTGGATGTCGTGCGGGTGCAGGCCGACGGTCGGCTCGTCGAAGACGTAGGTGACGTCGGTGAGCGACGAGCCGAGGTGACGGATCATCTTGGTCCGCTGCGCCTCGCCGCCGGACAGCGTCCCGGCCGGACGGTCGAGGGACAGGTAGCCGAGACCGATCTCCGTGAACGAGTCGAGCAGGTGCTGCAGGCTCGCGAGCAGCGGTGCGACCGAGGGCTCATGCAGGTCGCGCACCCAGCTCCGCCAGGTCGCTGATCTGCATCGCGCAGACGTCGGCGATGTTGCGGCCCTTGACCGTCGAGGACCGGGCCAGCGTGCTGAGGCGGGTGCCGTCGCAGTCCGGGCACACGGTGAAGGTGACCGCCCGCTCCACAAAGGCCCGGATGTGCGGCTGCATCGCGTCGACGTCCTTGGCCAGCATCGACTTCTGGATCTTCGGGATCAGGCCCTCGTAGGTGAGGTTGATCCCCTCGACCTTGATCTTGGTCGGCTCCTGGTAGAGCAGGGCGTGCAGCTCCTTCTTGGTGTACTTGGCGATCGGCTTGTCCGGGTCGACGAAGCCTGAGCCGCGGTAGATCCGCCCGTACCAGCCGTCCATGCTGTAGCCGGGGATCGTCAGGGCGCCCTCATTGAGCGACAAGCGGGCGTCGTAGAGCGCGGTGAGGTCGAAGTCGGTGACCGAGCCCATTCCTTCGCAGCGCGGGCACATCCCGCCGGTGACGCTGAAGCTGCGCCGCTCCTTGGTCGACGTCCCGCCACGCTCGATCGTCACCGCGCCCGCGCCTGAGATCGACGCGACGTTGAACGAGTACGCCTGCGGTGACCCGATGTGGGGCGACCCCAGCCGGCTGAACAGGATGCGCAGCATGGCGTTGGCATCGGTGGCGGTGCCGACGGTCGACCGGGGGTTCGCACCCATCCGCTCCTGGTCGACGATGATCGCCGTCGTCAGCCCGTCGAGGACGTCCACGTCGGGCCGGGCCAGGGTCGGCATGAAGCCCTGGACGAAGGCGCTGTAGGTCTCGTTGATCATCCGCTGCGACTCCGCGGCGATCGTGCTGAACACCAGCGAGCTCTTGCCGGACCCCGAGACCCCGGTGAACACGGTGAGCCGTCGCTTCGGGATGTCAACCGTGACGTCCTTGAGGTTGTTGACCCGTGCCCCCACGACGCGGATCACGTCGTGACGGTCCGCCGCGTGCTGGTCCGAGCGGGTCACGAGCACTTCTCGAAGGTCGGTGGTCATGGCCCTCACGTTAGGCGCCGCGCCGCGGGCCGGGCTTCTCGATTCGTGACGTCTCGAACCCTCAGCCGAGAAGGTCGACCACGACGTCGAGCTCGGTGGCGTCGTACCACGAGTAGTCCGGCCCGTCCCCGGCGACGTGGAAGGACGCGACCTGACGCCGAGCGACCTCAGAACCGACGCGGACGGCGCTCACCGAAGCTCCCGGTTCGAGCAGGTCGGTGACGACGTCGGCCTCGACGTCGGCCGCGGCGACCACGGCGGCCGGGGCGGGACCGACCGACGCGGCGTCGGAAAAGGCGAGGTACTCCAGCTCCTCGTCGTCGGCGTTCGGGTAGTTCCGTCGCAGGTCGGTCGTCGCGGCGTATGCGGTGAACGGCGCCGGCCCGAGCCGGCCACCGTCGGCCAGCGCCCGCAGGCCGGAACGGTCCAGCGGGAGGTAGATCCGGATCTGCACGGTCACTCCCCCCTCGCGTCGGCGTCCAGCTCCGCCACGGCCGCCGCCTCGTCCGCCGCCATGGCCGCGCGCAGCTCGGCGTCGTCGGCCGGTGGGTGGAAGTCGGTCGGCAGCGGCGCGGGGCCCGGGTCCTGCAGCGCGAGCAGCGAGGTGCGCAGCGAGGTCTCCATCACTCGGGGCCGCCGGCCGACGTCCATGAGGTTGCCGCCGATGGCCTCGAGGTCCTCGTGGCCCGGACCGATGATCGTCACGTCGGTGCCCTCGGCGTGGACCACCGCCAGCTCGCGCAGCGCCTTGGCGGTGACCCGAGTGCGCCACTGTCGCTCCAGCCGGGTCGCGAGCTCCCGCGGCGCATCGAGGTCGAACGACACCTGCGGCGCCAGGACGTAGACCTCGTCGAGACCGAGGCCGGCCATGAGGTCGATGTTGGTCGAGGACCAGGTGCCGCCGTCGATGTAGCGGCGCTCGTGGATGGTCACCGGCTGGTACCAGCCGGGAATCGCGCAGGACGCCATGACCGCCTCCGGCGCCGCGGCCGTCGGCGCCCCGGCCCGTCCGAAGGGGACCCGTACCCCGAGGTCGTAGTCCAGCGCCACGACGGCCAGACCGTCGCGCTCCACCCAGCCGTCGCCCACCACGTGGCGCACCAGTGCCCCGACGCTGTCCAGCCGGCCGCGGCCCTCGGGCAGCAACGCGGCGAGCACCGCCATCGGCGGCAGCTGACGCAGCTCACGAATTCCCTTGCGCAGCAGGACGGTCGACCCGAATCCGGCGCGCGGTGTCGGTGGCCGGTCGCCGCCGGTGCTGTCCTCGTAGTTCCACTCGAAGCCGGCCAGCCGGCCGTAGGAGAGCGACCCCTCCATCTGGTGGGTGCGCAGCTCCGCGACGCTGACCCCGGACGCGACGAGCGACGCCAGGACCGAGCCCGCCGACGTGCCGACCAGCTGCTCGAAGCTGCGCACGTCCACGTCGAGGTGGTCCTCCACTGCCGTCAGGGCACCGACCATCCACGCCGCACCGAGGACGCCGCCGCCGCCGAGGACCAGCCCGCGACGGGTCATACCCGCGTCACGCGCCCTCCCGGCCCTCGGTGAGCTCGGCCAGCGCGTCGACGATGCACTGGCCGAGCACTTCGAGGTCCGGCATCGCGTTGCGGTCGGCGTTGAGCCCGAAGTAGACGCCGCCGTCGTACGACGTCAGCCCGATCGCGAGCGCCTGTCCCTTGGCCAGGGGGATCACCGGGTAGGTGGACAGCATGGGCGCGTCACCCGCATACAGCGTCGTCTGCGGCCCGGGGACGTTGGTGATGATGACGTTGAACAACCGCCGCGACATCGCGCTGCCCAGCCGGGCGCCGAGCGAGTGCAGGGTCGGCGGGGCGAACCCGGCCAGCCCCACCAGCCGCTGCGCGCTCATCGCCTGACCGCCCTCCATCTGCTGGCGCATCGAGAAGGCGACCTGGTGCAGCCGCATCGACGCACCGGGCTCCCCGACCGGCAGGTCCACGAAGCAGGCCGTGAGCCGGTGCGCCGCCGACATGGTGGCCTGCGACGCGTTGCCCTCGATGCTGACGGGCACCATCGAGCGGACCACCGAGCTCGGGTGCACCGGTTCGCCGCGGGTGAGCAGCCAGGCCCGGAACGCCCCGGCCACGGTGGCGAGGACCACGTCGTTGATGGTGACGTCGTCGGCGTAGGCGCCGCGGGCCAGCCGGGAGCGGACCTTCCGGTAGTCGTCGAGGTCGGTCCCGACCATGACGAACCGGCGGGTGGCACCGATCTCCACGTTGAGCGGCGAGGTCGGCGCCGGCCGGGCGGCACCGCGGACGACGGTGGATACGAGCGAGCCGAGTCCCTGGACGACGCGACCGGCGATGTCGCGGACCTCGTCGACGTTCTCGCGCACGGAGTCGATGACCTGACCGGGCATGAAGACCGCGTCGGTGACCGCGCCGGCGACCAGCTGCAGGTCGCTGGGCTCGTGCCGGGGCGCCAAGTGTCGACGACGTCCTCGTCGAACCCCGGCCGGTCACGGACCACCAGCTGGGCGATGTCGAGCGCCACGGCGCCGTCTACCAGGGCATGGTGCGTCTTGGTGACGACGGCGAAGCGCTCGTGCTCCAGCCCCTCGACGAGGTAGACCTCCCACAGCGGGTGGCTGCGGTCCAGGGGCCGCTGCTGGATGCGGGCGACGAACTCCTCGAGCTGCTCGTCGGTCCCGGGCTTGGGCAGCGCGGCTTGGCGCACGTGGTAGGTGATGTCGAAGGACTCGTCGTCGACCCAGACCGGGTTGGCGAGCCGGCCGGGAATCTCGCGGACCTTCTGGCGGTAGCGCGGCAGGTGCGCGATCCGCGCCGAGATGAGCGCCACCAGCTCCTCGTAGTCGAACGGCGGGTCGGAACTTCCGCGCCCGCCTGGTTCGTCGAACACCATGACGTTGCCGACGTGCATGACCGTCGTCGGCTCCTCGAGATACAGCAGCGAGGCGTCGAGGGAGCTCAGCCGGTCGGACACCCGCACATCGTTGCAGACCGTCGCTTCCCTACGATGGCGGCGCCAGTGACGGTCCGGACCAGGGAAGGCAGGGGTATGCGTCGCCTCACCACCGCCGCGGCCGTCGCCGCCGCCGCGGTGTCGCTGGCCGCATGCTCCGGCGGCGGCGGCTCGAGCACCCCAGGAGCCGGGCCGCTCGCCACGTCCACCACGGCCACGAGCTCGGCGGTCCCCGGGCGCACACTGACCATCACGGTTGCCGGGTCCACGGTCACGCCCGCCCCCACGCAGGTCGACCTGCCCACCGGGCAGACGCTGACGGTGGTGGTCACCAGCGACCACGACGACGAGCTCCACGCGCACGGTTTCGAGGTCGAGCAGCAGATCAAGGCCGGCGTGCCGGCGACCATCGTCCTGACCGGCAAGGATTCCGGCGTCTACGAGGTCGAGCTGCACCACCCGGCGCTGACGCTGCTGACCGTCGCCGTTCGCTGACGTGAGCGCCGCGGTTAGCGTCGCGGTGGGCTCGGCCACTGCCGGGCTCCCGGCATACCTCCCGGCGACCCCGTGGGTCGGCGTGCCGGCACACGGCGTCGGCAACCGCGCCGATCTCCCGCTGCCGTTCGCGGCACTGGTCGTCGGGGCAGGGCTGGCCCTGCTCGCCTCGTTCGTCGGTCTGGCGTTCCTCTGGCGGCAGCCGCGGCTCGATGCCTCGGACGGGTGGCCGGTCCCGGCGGCGGTGCAGTCCGTGCTCGACGCACGACGGTTCCGCGGGGCGCTGGCGGGACTGTCACTGCTGCTGACCGGATGGGTGCTCATGGCCCTGGTGTTCGGCCGGGACGACGCCAACAACCCCGTGCCCTACGTGGTCTACGTCTGGCTGTGGGTCGGGATGCCGTTCCTGTCGCTGGTGTTCGGGGCGGTGTGGGCGGTGCTCAACCCGATGCGGTGGCTGCACCTCGGCGTCGCCGGGCTCGCCCGGATCCCACGCGACTTCACACTGACCGACGTCGACCTCGGCTACTGGCCGGCCGCCGTCGGCCTGCTCGCGTTCACCTGGCTCGAGCTGGTCGCTCCGGACCGGACGACGCTCCTCGTGCTGCGCCTCGCGGTCGGGCTCTTCGTGCTGGTGGGCATCGTCGGGGCGCTGACCTTCGGGGAGCGATGGTTTCGCGAGGGTGACCCGTTCGAGGTCCTGTCGCGGCTCTACGGGCGGCTGTCCCCGCTGGGTCGCCGCCCGGACGGCCAGCTCGTGCTCCGCACGCCGGTGCACGGTCCCAGCCTGCTGCCGGCGCGGCGCGGCCTGCTCGCGACCGCTGCGGTCATGCTCGGCGGCACGGCGTTCGACAGCCTGTCGGCGGACATCCGGTATGCCGGCTGGGTCCAGTCGACGGCCTCGCCGGACCTGGTCCGGACGGCGACGCTGGTGGCGGTCGTCCTCCTCGTCGGCGGAGCACTGCACCTGGCGGCGGCGGTGTCGGCCCGGCTGTCGGGGCTGCCGGTCCGTGGCGTCGCCGCCGATCTCGCGCCGTCGTTGCTGCCCATCGCGGGCGGCTACCTGGTCGCCCACTACTACTCGCTGCTCGCCTTCCAGGGACCGCACACCCTCGCGCTGCTGAGCGATCCGCTGGGCGTCGGTGGGAACTGGCTCGGCACCGCCGGGGTGCAGGCCTGGGCATGGCCGATCCAGCCGACCCTCGTGGCGGCGGTGCAGGCCGGTGCCATCGTCCTCGGCCACGTGCTCGGCGTGGTGGTCGCGCACGAGCGGGCCATCGGGCTCCTCCCGCGCCGTGCGGCCGTCGTTGGCCAGGTGCCGCTGATGGTCCTCATGGTGGGCTACACCGTGGGCGGGCTGTCCCTGCTGTTCAGCGGCTGACGCTGTTGTTCAGCGGCTGACGCGAAGGCCCCGCCGTCGGCGCCGCCCGCTGCCCGCTGGTGCGCCGGCCACCTTCTCGGCGACGGAGCGCACCGCCGCCCGGACCGGCGAGTGCGGCGCACATTCGGCGAGCGAGCGCCCTTGCAGGAGCGCCGCGTCGAGGGCCGCGGGATCGTCCGGGACGAAGAGCACCTCGTTCACGCCGGCGAAGCGCGACAGCGCTTCGGCCACGCGCTGTTCGGGGTCGGGCCCGACCGCTCCGGAACGCACCCGGTTGACCACGACCGTCGGCCGCGGGGCCGGGATCGTACCCAGCTCCTGCAAGCTGCGGACGAGCCGCTGGAGCCCGACGGGGTCGCAGCCACCCACGACGACCACCTCATCGGCCACGGCGAGCGTGGTGAGCGTTGCGGCGTTGCGGCGCGGCGCTGCGGTGTCGTAGCTCAGCTCCTCGTCGTCCTCGAGGCTGAAGCCGCAGTCGACGACGACGACCTGCACGAGCGAGCGGCAGACCTCGAGGACCCGCTCCAGGGCGGCCGGCCGGATCTCCGGCCAGCGTTCCGCCTTGGGTATGCCGGTGAGCACCCGCAGCCCGGTCGTCGCCACCGGCGCCAACCGAGCCAGGATGGGCAGGTCGAGCTCACCGTGGTCGGCGGCTCGGGTGGCGGCCGCCAGGCCGGGCGCCTCGTCCAGGAAGGACAGCGCCTGGGCGACCGAACCACCGTAGGTGTCCGCATCGACCAGGACTGTCGGGATGCCGAGGCCGGCAAGCTCGGTCGCGAGCGTGACCGCGATGGTCGTCCGACCAGGTGCACCGGTCGGGCCCCAGACGGCCACCACCCGACCCGGACCGAGGTCTACACCGTCCTCCTGACCGGGACCCAGCGGCAGCCCGGCGCCGACGAGTGCTCCAGCGACGGGCATACCGTCGACGGGCTGGCCGTCGTCACCAGCAAGGTCCCGTTCGAGCGCGTCCAGGGTCGGGTCGATGTCGGACGAGCTCTCGATGACCGCGGCCTCCAGCTCCGCCAACGCAGCGGTGCCGGGCACGACCCGTCCGATGCCGAGCTGGCGGAGCCGTCGCTCGGACGCCTCGTCACCGTCGTCGGCGATGCCGACGACCTGGACGCCGGAGGACCGCAGCTGCGTGACGACGGTGAGGTCGAGACCGCGCAGGTCGCCGGAGACCAGGGCCACCGTGCCCAGTCCGGCAGCAGCGGTCGCGACGAGATCGGGCAGGTCCGCGCAACGGCGAACGATGGTCACCGAGCGCGAGGCCTCGAGCAGCGTCGCGACCCGGCTGTCCCAGCGGTTCCCGAGCGCGGTGAGAACGTGGGTCACGAGCTGCCCTGGCCGGGAACCGGGACCAGCGTGAACCGAGACTGCTTGTCGACCGCCGCGATGACCTCCGCAACCTTGTCCCGTGGAACCCGGAGCTGGACCGCCATGGAAGCGGACGCCGCACCGAAGCGGCCGGAGTCCTGCAGCACCGGTGAGACGCTCACCCGTTGCAGCGCGAGCGTCGCGTCCAGGTAGCGCTCCTGCGTCGACTGCGTGTCGCGGGGGCTCACCCACACGTCCACCAGGGCATTGGCGGGCAGCCCCCGAACCGCACTCGCGTCGACCTCGACGGTGACCGGCTGCACCGCCACCGCTGAGCGCGAACCCACGGCCGACGCGGGTACGAGCTCGCCCTCGGGAACGTCACGAAGCGCATACGCGTCCTCCCCGACGGCAGCAGCCGCCGGCAGATAGCGCCCCGACTGGTCTCCGAGCTGGACGTCGACCCTGCGCAGGTTGTCCCCGGTCAGATGGTCCCCGGGACGGATCGCGGTCGCGGCGGCGTACATCGGCGTCGTGTGGTCCGCGCCGGCGACCAGCCGAGCGCCGAGCACCGTCCCGAGGAGGACGAGCACGACGCCGATGAGCAGTCGGGCGTCCCGCCACGACGGCCGCTGGAGTCGCTTCGCGGTCGGTTCGGGCAGCTGAGCCACACCTTCTCCTTGTCGCCCTGACTGACATCCTTCGGCCCGCACCTCGGGCGGGCCGCGTCCAATCATGGCCGACCGGCTGCCGGGATGCCTGCTCGGCCGCCAGGCTGTGGAGAACCTACGAGTTCTGGCCCATTCATGTGGAACAGTGGGTCGCTCCGGAGGCTCATCGCCTAGAGTAAAGAGCCGGTAAAGAACCTCGACTTGCGTCCGAATGACACGTCGGCATCCGCCGGTTCCACTACTGCAACGTCGAAGCGAGGACGAACCACAGCATGCCCACGCAGCGCTTCCTCCAGCTCACCGAGGTCTCCGAGGTCCTCAACATCTCGGCGGCCCAGGCCTACGCTCTGGTCCGGTCCGGTGAGCTTCCCGCCATCAAGGTCGGTGGCCGCGGCCAATGGCGGGTCGAGACGACGGAGCTGGAGAACTACATCCAGCGGATGTACTCCGAGACTCGCCAGTTCGTCGCCGCTCACCCCTTCGGCACGGGAACCGAAGACATCGTCTGAGCCGCACCACACCCCGACCAGATCAGGTGGCTCGGGCGTTGCCCGTCACCGACGCCGCACCACCGCCACCGCGGTGAACGGGATGGCCCGGACCGCCAGCACGTTCTCCGCCCGGCGCGGCAGGTCGGGCGAGTGCTCGGCGACCTCCACGTAGTCCTGTCCGACGCCGTCGATGGTGCCGGTCACGACGAAGCCACCCACGTCCACCACCTCGACCACCGCCCGGTCCCGGCTGACCGCTCGCAGCGCGAAGCCGAGACCGAAGGCCTTCGCCACAGCGCCGGTGGGTTCGGCGCCGCCGAGGCCGCTGACCGCCCGGACGGCGGATGCCGCGACCAGCGTCGGCCGGTCGGTCCGGGGAGTGTCCCTACGCGCCGCAACGGTCAACCCGGGCTCCGGACGATGGTCGAGCAGCACCCAGTCCGGGCCGGTTCCGGTCACCAGCCCGCGCAGCACGCCCACTCCCGCAACGCGGATCTCGACAACCGCCCGGTCGGTGGCGGCGGCGAACCGCTCGTGCAGTCCCACCAGCGCCCGCTCGCGTCGGGTGCGGTCGGCCACCTCGGCGGCGAGCTCTCGGGCGTCGTCCGCGCCGAGCTGCGCCTCGAGGTCGTCGAACAGCCGGTCCCACCGCATCGAGCAAGTCTAGACAGCCCGTTGACTCCTTAGGCAAGGAGAAGCAAAGATAGGCAAACGAAGGTAAGCGTGCTCTAGGAGATCGAATGACCAGGACCAGCGCAGCGCGCGCGGCGCGCTCGGTGACCGCCGTCAGTGTGCTCACCATCGCCGGTGCCGCTGTTGTACGCCTGTTCTGGCTGGCCGGCCTCGACGCCCTCAGCTCCGCTCGAGCGAGCGGACCTGATGCCCCGGCCGACCTGCTCGTCGTCGGTGCCGCCGCCGTCGGGATCGTCCTGGTGGCCTGGTTGGCGATCGGCCTGGTCCTCGCCGCTCTCGCGGCCGTACCAGGAGTGGTCGGTCGGTGTGCCGGCGCCGCCGCAGACCGGGTCGCGCCGGCGGTCGTCCGGCGGCTGGCGGCGGCCGTCGTCGGGACGGCGCTGGTCACGGCGGTGTCACCGGCGGCCCATGCCGACGGCTGGACCTCCGTGCCGCACCTCACGATGTCGAGCAGCTCCAGCAACTCGAGCAGCTCGCGCGCTCTCACCCCGGCTCCGGACCCGGCCTTCGTGGTCACCGGCCGACCACCCGTTACGGACCCGGCCCCGGCGCCGGGTACGCGTGCGGCTGCCGTCACGGCGGCTCCCGACCCCGGGTTCGGGGCCGCGATCCCCCCGTCAGCCGCTACGCCTGCGGCACCGTCCGTTCCGGAGGCACCGTCCAGCCGGCCCCGCACGGCACCCGCGCTCGGGCCGCTCGGCCCCGCACCGCATACCGACGCCGCCGCCCGTCGTCAGCCGACCGTCACCGTCGTCCGCGGCGACAGCCTCTGGGTCATCGCGGCCCGGCACCTCGGCCCCCACGCGACGCCGCAGGAGATCGCCAAGGAATGGCCGAGGTGGTATGCCGCCAACCGCACCGTCATCGGCTCGGATCCCAACCTCATCCATGTCGGTCAGGTCCTGACCGCCCCGAGTCCTGGAGCCACCTCATGAGCGCACCCCAGCCCTTGCGGGTCATCCCCCTGCGGCGGATCGAACCTCCCGTCATCTCGTACGACGAGGTCTACGCCGCGATGACGACCACGGAGTCGCCGTACGTGCAGGATGCCCTCGCCATCGACTACACGCCGGACGACGACCGCTACTTCGACCGGCAGCGCACCCGCTCGGACGACCTGCCCGACCCCGAGCGGTTCGCCCCGCAGCTGGCGCAGGCGATCGTCGAGGTCGCGGCCGGTGCCCGGCCTGCGCCACAGGTCATCCGCTGGACCAGCCCCGAGGTGTATGCGGTGCTGGCCCGCCGCTCGCTCGTCGCCGCTCGCCGAGGACTGCAGCACGGCCGCCGGCCGGTCGTTCGGCGCACCCGCGTCTGCGACGTGGCGGACGGCGTCGTCGAGGTCAGCGTCGTCGTCGTCCACCCCGACCGGCTGCGCGCCATGGCGATGCGGATGGCCGGAGTCGACCGCCGTTGGGTGGTCACCGACCTCGTCATGGGGTGAGGGCGGCTACTTGCCGCGGCGGCGGGCCTTCTTGGAGGAGCGCTTGGGCGTCCGGTTTCCGGTAGTGGTCGGCGCGGAGCCGTTCGCGGCGGCCGTGCCGTCGGCGTCCTCGCGAACGCTGCGCTCTTCGACGGTGCCGTCGTCGCTCGGTGCGGTGTAGCGCAGCTGGCGCGCCCCCGCGGGACCGTCGAGCCCCTTGGCCGAGAACGCGGGGGGCACCCGGGCTCCGGTCGGCACCGGCTCCCGTTCGGACCCGTGAGAGCCGTTGGAACCGTTCGAGCCGTTCGACCCATTACTCGCTGCTGCCAGCACGTCGTCCTGGACGTCGTCGCTGTCGACGACCCGGGGACCGTCCGCGGAGCCGGCGCCGTCCACGGCGTCCTGAGGCGTCGAAGCGAGCCCCCCGACCATGTCGCTGACCGACATCGGCTCCAGACCCGGCGCCCCGACGGCGTCCGCCGCCGGAGGTTCGACCTGCACCTCGACGTTGAAGATGTAGCCGACCGACTCCTCCTTGATCCCGTCCATCATCGCCTCGAACAGCAGGAAGCCCTCGCGCTGGTACTCGACGAGCGGGTCGCGCTGGGCCATCGCGCGCAGGCCGATGCCCTCCTGGAGGTAGTCCATCTCGTAGAGGTGCTCGCGCCACTTCCGGTCGAGCACCGACATGACGACGCGCCGCTCGATCTCGCGCATCACCTCGGCACCGAGGGCCTCCTCGCGGGCGTCGTACGCGTGGTGCGCGTCGGAGGTGAGGGCCTCCTTGAGCTGCTCGGCGGAGATGGCGCTGCGGCCACCGGCCTCCTCGGCCAGCTCGTCGATGGTGATCGAGACGGGGTAGAGGGTCCGCATCGCGGTCCATAGCTGCTCGAGGTCCCAGTCACCGGCATACCCGTCCGAGGTGGCGGAGTCGACGTAGCTCTCGATGACGTCGTTGACGAAGTGGCGGACCTGCTCCTCCATGTCCTCGCCCTCGAGGACCCGCCGGCGCTCGTCGTAGATGACCTGGCGCTGGCGGTTGAGCACGTCGTCGTACTTCAGGACGTTCTTGCGGATCTCGTAGTTCTGGGCCTCGACCTGGCTCTGCGCGCTCTGGATCGAGCGGGAGACCATCTTCGACTCGATCGGGACCTCGTCCTCCATGCCGGCCGTGGTCATGAACCGGTCGACCATGGCGGCGTTGAACAGCCGCATCAGGTGGTCCTGCGAGGGAGAGGTAGAACCGGGACTCGCCCGGGTCGCCCTGGCGACCGGACCGGCCACGCAGCTGGTTGTCGATGCGCCGCGACTCGTGCCGCTCGGTGCCGAGCACGTAGAGCCCGCCCAGCTCGACGACCTCGTCGTGCTCCGTCGCGACGGCCTCCTCGGCGGCGGCGAGCGCCTCGTCCCAGGCCTCCTCGTACTCCTCGGGTGTCTCCTCGGGGTCGAGCCCGCGGGCCTTGAGGGCGGCGATCGCGCGGAACTCGGGGTTGCCGCCGAGCATGATGTCGGTGCCGCGACCGGCCATGTTCGTCGCGACGGTGACCGCGCCCTTGCGCCCCGCCTCGGCCACGATCGAGGCCTCCCGCGCGTGCTGCTTGGCGTTGAGGACCTCGTGCCTCACCCCGTTGCGGCGCAGCTGCTGGGCGAGGTACTCGCTCTTCTCGACCGAGATGGTGCCGACGAGGACCGGCTGGCCGGCGTTGTGCCGCTCGACGATGTCGGCGACCACCGCGTTGTACTTGGCCTCCTCGGTCCGGTAGACCAGGTCGGCCTGGTCGGCGCGGATCATCGGCATGTTGGTCGGGATGGTGTGGACGCCCAGCTTGTAGATCGCGTTGAGCTCGGCGGCCTCGGTCTGGGCCGTGCCGGTCATGCCCGACAAGCGTGTCGTACATGCGGAAGTAGTTCTGCAGCGTGATCGTCGCGAGGGTCTGGTTCTCGTTCTGGATCTCGACGCCCTCTTTGGCCTCGATCGCCTGGTGCATGCCCTCGTTGTAGCGGCGGCCGGGGAGCATCCGTCCGGTGTGCTCGTCGACGATGAGGATCTCGCCGTTGATGGCGACGTAGTCCTTGTCGCGCTTGAACAGCTCCTTGGCCTTGAGCGCGTTGTTGAGGTAGCCGATGAGCGGGGTGTTGACCGACTCGTAGAGGTTGTCGATGCCGAGCAGGTCCTCGACCTTCTCGATGCCGGCCTCGAGCACGCCGACGGTGCGCTTCTTCTCGTCGACCTCGTAGTCGCCCTCGCCGGACTCCAGCTCGCCGCGCCCGCAGCCGCTGGACGATCTTGGCGAACTCGACGTACCACTTCGTGGCCTGGTCGGCCGGCCCGCTGATGATGAGCGGGGTGCGGGCCTCGTCGATGAGGATCGAGTCGACCTCGTCGACGATGGCGAAGTTGTGGCCGCGCTGGACCAGCTCGTCGATCGCTCCAGGCCATGTTGTCGCGCAGGTAGTCGAACCCGAACTCGTTGTTGGTGCCGTAGGTGATGTCCTTGGCGTACTCCACGCGACGCTGCGGCGGGCGTCATCGAGCGCGAGGATCACGCCGGTCTCGAGGCCCAGAGCGCGGTGGATGCGGCCCATCAGCTCCGACTGGTACTCGGCCAGGTAGTCGTTCACAGTGATGACGTGCACGCCCTTGCCGGCGAGGGCGTTGAGGTACGACGGCAGCGTCGCGACCAGGGTCTTGCCCTCACCGGTCTTCATCTCGGCGACGTTGCCTTGGTGCAGGGCCGCCCCGCCCATGATCTGCACGTCGAAGTGCCGCTTGCCGATGGTCCGCTTGGACGCCTCGCGGACCGCGGCGAACGCCTCCGGCAGAATGTCGTCGAGGCTCTCGCCGTCGGCGAGCCGCTGCTTGAAGACGTCGGTCTCGTTGCGCAGCTCCTCGTCGGTGAGCTTCTCGAAGTCGTCCTCGAGGGCGTTGACCTGAGCGGCGATGCCCTCCAGCCGCTTGAGGACCCGGCCCTCGCCGGCACGCAGCAGCTTCTCGAAGACCTTGGGCACGCTGTTTCTCCTGCTGGCTCGCGGACACGCGGAACCTCCGCGTGAGCACGCGGAGCACCGACCCAGGCTAGTCGCTCGGGTGCACCCCGCCCAACGCGTCGCCCAGAAGTGCGGTTCCACCAACTCGGTTGCCCCGAGTCCAGCGCGTTGGTTGGCTGACGCGTATGCCGCCGGCCCCGCCCACGATCCCGCCGACCGTCGTCCCGACCCTGTCCGACGGAACGGTCACGCTCCGCCCGCTCACTGCGGCCGACATGGGCGCTCTCGTCGAGCAGTCCCGAGACCCGGAGACGCTCCGCTGGACCACGGTGCCGCCGGACTACACGCGGGAGGACGCCGCCGTCTTTCTGCGACGGGTCGACGAGGAGGTCGCCGCAGGACGCCGGACCACCTGGGCGGTGGTGAGCGACGGTGGCTTCGCCGGTCTCGTGGCCCTGCGGGCGGAGGGCGACGAGGTCGCGGAGATCTCGTTCGCCGGCCATCCCGCATACCGAGGCCGTGGCCTGATGACCGCCGCGGTGCGGCTCGCGTGCGCCGAGGCCTTCGGCCGAGGGGTCGAGGCCGTCGTCTGGCACGCGCTCGTCGGCAACTTCGCCTCCCGCCGGGTGGCGTGGAAGGCCGGCTTCCACATCACCGACGACCCGGTGTGGCGCGCCGGTCCGGTCGCCCGCGGTGCCCGCCCGGAGCGGGTGTGGGCGGGCCGGCTCCTCCGCTGCGAGCCGGCCGAGCCGAGCACGCGGTGGCTCACGCCCCCGGTCCTCGAGGGGGACAGTATCCGGCTGCGCCCGTTCCGGGACGAGGATGCCGCGAGCCTCCCGGCCGAGCACGATGCCGCCATTCGCACCTACTCGGCGGGGCTGCCCACCCGTGACGGATTCCCCGAGTGGGTGTTGAACCAGCGCAGCCGTGCGGCGGCGGGCTACGCCGTCGTATGCGCCATCGCCGACGCCGCGACCGGTGAGCTGCTCGGCGGCGTGGACCTCAGCCGCCTGGCCGTTCCGCTCTTCGCCGGGACCGCGGTGGTGGGGTTCTGGCTTCTTCCCGAGGGCCGCGGCCGCGGCGCGGTCAGCACGGCGCTGGAGCTGCTCATCCCGTATGCGTGGCAACCGGTCCCGGACGGCGGGCTGGGGCTCCACCAGCTCACGGCCGCGTGCGCTGTCGGCAACCGCGCGTCGGCGCGGGTGCTGCGCCGAGCGGGGTTCGCCCTGGCCGGGACGGAACGGCAGCAGATCCGGGTCGACGGCATGACGGACGACCTGCTGGTGTTCGACCTGCTGGCCACGGACGACCGGGAAGCCCAACGGGTGCGACCCGCGTCGCTCCCGGTGATCGAGACGGCGCGGTTCCGGCTTCGGCCGTGGACCGCCGAGGACGTCCCCGCTGCCGACGAGGGTCCCGACGCGGCGAGCCTGCGCTTCATGCCGCCCGGGGTCCATCCCGACGCCTCGACCTTCCGGTCGTGGCTGCGTCGGCGGCAGGTGTCACAGGACGCCGACGAGCACCTCAACTGGGCCATCGCCGACCGCGAGAGCGACCACGTGATCGGCAACCTCACGGTCTTCAAGCTCGACCGGCCGCCCAACCGGTTCCAGGCCGAGATCGGCTACTGGCTCCATCCCCCCGCCCGCGGCCGGGGCGTGCTGGCCGAGGTGCTGCCGCCGATGGTCGAGCACGCCTTCGCTCCCGTGGCGGAGGGCGGCATGGGGCTCGCCCGTCTCTACGCCGAGACCGACCTCGACAACGCGGCGTCGCAGGCGGTCCTCCTGCGTGCGGGCTTCCGGCGGTGGGGTACCGACCGGTACGCCTTCCGCAACGGCGCGGGCGACATCACCGACGGCGCCTACTTCGAGCTGCTGGCGACCGACGAACGCGTGGACCGCCGGCCGCGGCGCGTCGACGAGGTGACCCTGGTCGGCGAGGGGGTCAAGCTGCGCCCCTGGCGCGACGACGACGCCGAGCGAGTGGTGGAGGGCTGCACGGATGCTCGCTCGAGGCAGTGGCTGTCGGAGCTGCCCGCGGGCTACACCCTCGAACATGCCGCCGAGTACATCCGCCGGTGCCGCGGACAGATCGCCGCCGGCATGGGCCTCTACCTCGCCATGGCCGACGTGCGCAATGACCGCTGCGTGGGGTCCATCGCGGTCATGGACCTGGCGGAGGACGACCCGACCGAGGGCGAGGTGGGCTACTGGGCGCATCCGGCCGTCCGCGGCCACGGCGTCACCACCGAAGCGGTGCGGCTGATCTGCGGTCACGCCTTCCGACCCACCGCGGAGGGTGGACTCGGCCTCCGCCGGCTGGTCCTCCAGGCGGCGGCCGGCAACGCGGCCTCTCAGCACGTGGCCGAGGCCAACGGGTTTCAGCGGACCGCTGTCGAACGGCAGGCCGAGCGGTTGGGCGACGGCAGCTACGACGACCTCGTCGGCTACGACCGGTTGGCCACGGACCGCTGAGAACCGCGCCCGCGCGAGCCGGATCGGGGCGTGTCGGCGGAAGGCGGTGCGCTCCGCCGTCGTGGCGTCGATCCTGTCCCCATGACATCCGTAGCGGAGTCGCCCGTCCGCATCGCGTCGCCCGGTGCGAGCCTTCGCGACGCCCTGCTCGCGGTCGGCGCGTTGATGACGCTGCTGGTCCTCGTCGAGCTGGCGGTGCCGTCATCGTCGCGGGCCGGCGTGGCGAACGTCGTCGACGCCGTGTCGGTCGCGGCCTTCACGGTCACCGGCCTCACCGCCTGGCACCGGCGGCCGCACAACGCCACCGGCCGGCTGATGGTGGCGACGGCTGCGGCGTTGTGGGCGGCCGGTATGCAGGACGACGAGATCGCGGTCCTGCGCCACATAGGCACGCTGCTGGACTCGCTTCCCTTGGCTCTGCTGCTCCACCTGCTGCTGGCGTTCCCCTCCGGTCGCCTGGTGGGCCGCGCGGCGCACGTCACGGTCGCGGTCGCCTACGTCGTCGCGCTGCTCCCACCCGTCGCGCAGGACCTCGTCCGCTCCGCCGAGGCACAGACCTCGACCGGGTGGACGCAGACCGTGGTCGGTCTGTCGACGTTGGTGGTCAGCTTCGTCCTGGCCACGCGGCGCCTGTCGCGGACGCCGCCGGTCGTGCGTCGGCAGCTGCTGCCGTTCGTCGGGTACGGATGCTTCTCCGTCGCCGTGCTGGCGGTGTGCATCGCCATCACGCACTCGGACGTCAGCATCCAGGTGCTCGATGCCACGCTGGTCGTCCAGGTCGCCGTGGTCTGCGGGCTGCCCGTCGCCTTCGTCGTCGCGTTGACCGTCGGTGCGTTCGGGCGCGCCGGCGAGGTGGAGGAGGTCGCTCGGGGGATCTCGGATGCCGCCACGGAACCTCGGTTGCTCGACGAGCTCATGGCCCGCGCGCTCGGTGACACCACCGCGCGCGTCCTGTGGGCCGACCGCCCGGGCAGTGATGCGTTCGTGGACAGTGACGGGTCTCCCTATGACCTCCAGAACCACATCGGATGGTGGCCGGTCGGGGCTCCGCCGGTCGGTGGTCTCAGCTACGACCGGACGCTCATCGCCGACACGGGGATCGTCGCGACCGTTGCCGCACCCCTCGAGCTGGCGATCGACAACCACCGACTGGTGGTCGACCTGCGTTCGGCCGTCCAGCGGCTCGACGAGGCGGCGAACGAGATCCGCACGTCACGACGGCGGATCGTCGTGGCGGCGGACGCCGAACGTCGACGGATCGCGCGCGACCTGCACGACGGCGCCCAGCAGCGGATCATGCTGGCCGGCCTCGAGGTGCAGCGGATCGGCCGTCGCGCGGAGGATGCTGACCTCGTGCGGTCGATGGCGACGCAGGTCAGTGGGCAGATCCGATCACTGGTCGACGACCTGCGCTCCCTCGTGCAGGGCATCATGCCGACCACGCTGCAGGAGCGCGGCCTCGCCGCTGCGGTTCAGGGCCTGGCCGACCAGATTCCTCTGCCGGTGCACGTGCAGGTGGTCGGCGCGTTGGGACGGCTCGACGCCGACGTCGAGTCGACCGCCTACTTCGTCGTCGCCGAGGCCCTGACGAACGCGCTGAAGCACGCCGCCGCGCACGAGATCACCGTGCGGTTGGCTGCCGCCGGTGGACGGCTCCGGATCGTCGTCACGGACGACGGGCTCGGCGCCGGCGACGCGGCTCCAGGGTTCGGCCTCCGCGGCCTGCAGGACCGGGTGGCCGCTCTCGACGGCACCGTCACCCTCCGGCCGGCGTCGGGTGGCGGCTCCACGTTGACGGCGGACCTCGCATGCGGTTGATCATCGCCGAGGACGACGTCCTGCTGCGCGAGGGGATCGCCCGCATCCTCGGGGACGAGGGCTACCAGGTGGTCGCCCAGGCCGGCGACCGTGACGACCTCCTGGACAAGGTCCGGAGGCACCGTCCCGACGTCGTCGTCACCGACATCCGGATGCCGCCCACCTTCACGCGCGACGGGATCGCCGCCGCCCTGCAGATCCGCCGGGATCTGCCAGAGGTGGCCGTCATCGTCCTGTCCCAGCACATCGACACTCCTGGAGCCTTGGAGCTGATCTCGCTCGGCGCCGACCGCATCGGCTACCTGCTGAAGAGCCGCGTCATGGACCTCGCCGAGTTTCTCGACTCTGTGCGTCGCGTCGTGACGGGCGGCTCGAGCATCGACCCCGAGGTGATCTCCTCCCTGGTGCGGCGGGGCGTTCGCGACCACGGGGACCACGGCGTCGGGCTGCTGACGCCCCGTCGGCTCGAGGTCCTGCAGCTGATGGCCCAGGGCTTCAGCAACGCGCGGATTGCCCGCGAGCTCCAGGTGACCGAGAAGGCGGTCGACCGCAGCATCGGGCTCATCTTCCAGACGCTCGAGCTGCCGCCCTCGATGGATGAGCACCGTCGGGTGCTCGCCGTCATGCGCTACCTCAACGGCTGACCGGCGTGGGGCCTGCCCCACATCGACGTCCGCCGCAGCGGACCACACCGTCGTCCGCCGGCTCACCGCATCGGCGGACGCAGCGAGGTGGTTCCCGCCCGAATACTTGAGGTCAACGGAAACCGTTCGGTAGCAGGCACTTTCGCGCCTCGCATTGCCGAGTATCCGCGGACCTTCGCAACCGGGACCAGTCCAGATCACGTCCCACGAACCCCAAGGAGCATCACCATGAAGCACAGCACGCGCCGTTCCCTCGGTCTTTCTCGACGAGTCGCCCTCGCCACCGTGGCCGCCGCCGGTGCCCTCGCGGGAGTCGGCGTCGGCGCTGCCTCCGCGGCGAGCTCGGCGCCCACCTCGTTCACCGTGGAGGCGTTCCGCGAGACGGTCAAACCCTGGGACTCCATCACGATTCCCGCCTTGTCGTGCGGCACCGGCTATCTCGTGGACCAGGACCTCTCGCCCGGCCGCGGCGTGCCCCACGGCGTGGAGGTCATCGAGCCCGGCGGCGTTGGCGTCACGATCTCGCACGTGGAGAGCAGCCTCGTCACCGACTGGTGGAACCGGGCGCACTACCCGGCCAGCGGCACCACGCCGGTCGGCGGTCCCTCGACGGCGACGAACTGGGATCCCATCACCAGTCACGAGCTGGTCATCCGGTTGCACTGCACCACCGACCTCGACCAGGCCTACATGGACCCGTCGATGTCGCGCTGACGCCCGCTGCCCGGGGTCAGGCCGACGACGGCCTCACGTCTTCGCCCTGACCCGTTCGGCGACCGCCGGCACGACGTGCTGGCCGTAGGCCCGCAGCGTCTCGTCCTGCGCGTCGTGCTGGAGGTAGACCGCGAACTGGCGAACCCCGAGCGCGCGCAGCGCCTCGAGCTTGGCCAGGTGCTCCTCGACGGTGCCGATGACGCAGAAGCGGTCGACGATCTCGTCGGGGACGAACGCGGTATGCGTGTTGCCGGCCCGGCCGTGCTCGTTGTAGTCGTAACCGTCCCGGCCCGTGATGTAGTCGGTGAGCGCTGCCGGCACGTTCACGCCGTCGGCGCCGTAGCGGGCGACGATGTCGGCGACGTGGTTGCCGACCATCCCACCGAACCACCGGCACTGGTCGTAGGCGTGCGCCCGGCCGGCCTCGCTGCCGTCGGTGATGTAGGCGGGGGCGGCCACGCAGATGGCGACGTCGTCGGGGTCCCGGCCGGCGTCGGCGGCCGCCCGGCGCACCGCGGCGATGCTCCACTCGGCGATCGACAGGTCGGCGAGCTGGAGGATGAACCCGTCGGCGACCTCGCCGGTCAGCTTCAACACTCGGGGGCCGTAGGCCGCGACCCAGACGTCGAGCCGGGAGCCGTTGCTCCACGGGAAGCGCAGGTGGCTGCCCTTGTAGTCGACCTCCTCACCGTTGGCCAGGCCGCGGATGACGGCGATCGAGTCGCGCAGCTCGGCGACCGTGCTCGGTCGCCCGTTGGTCACCCGCACCGCGGAGTCGCCGCGGCCGATGCCGCATACCGTGCGGTTGCCGTACATCTCGTTGAGCGTCGCGTAGGTCGACGCGGTGACGGTCCAGTCGCGGGTGGCCGGGTTGGTCACCATCGGGCCGACGACGATCTTGCGGGTCGCGGCGAGGATCGCGCTGTAGATGACGTATGGCTCCTCCCACAGCAGGTGGGAGTCGAAGGTCCACGCATGGGTGAAGCCGTAGTTCTCGGCCTGACGGCTGAGCTCGACGACGCGTGAGGCCGGGGGGTTGCACTGCAGGACGACGCCAAGCTCCATGGCCGTGTCTCTCGCCGCGGCCTAGTGGAGGTACTGCGAGAGGCCGCGCTTGAGGTACTGCCCGTGGCCCTTGGCGCCGCGGTACTCCCCGTCGCTGACCACGATCGATCCGCGGGAGATGACCACGTCGACGTGTCCGTCGATCTCGAACCCCTCCCAGGCGGAGTGGTCCATGTTCATGTGGTGCGTCTTCTCCAGGCCGATGCTGGTGTGCCCCTGCGGGTCGTAGACGACGATGTCGGCATCGGCGCCGGGCTCGATGACCCCCTTCCGGCCGTAGAGGCCGAACATCCGCGCCGGCGTGGTGGAGCAGAGCTCGACCCACCGCTCGAGGGTGATCTCGCCGGTGACGACACCCTGGTAGAGCAGGTCGAGCCGGTGCTCGACCGAGCCGATCCCGTTGGGGATCTTGGAGAAGTCGCCGACCCCCAGCTCCTTCTGCTCCTTCATGCAGAAGGGGCAGTGGTCGGTGCTGACGACACTGAGGTCGCCGGTGCGCAGGTAGCGCCAGAGCTCGTCCTGGTGCCCCTCGGCCCGCGACCGCAGCGGCGTGCTGCAGACGTACTTCGCCCCCTCGAACCCGGGCGCGCCGAGGTGGTCCTCGAGCGAGAGGTAGAGGTACTGCGGGCAGGTCTCCCCGAAGACGTTGAAGCCCTGGTCGCGGGCCTCGGCGAGCGTCGCCACGGCCTGCTTGGCGCTCATGTGGACGATGTAGAGCGGGGCTCCGGTGAGCCGGGCCAGCATGATCGCGCGGTGGGTGGCCTCCTGCTCGGTCTCCCACGGCCGGGTGAGCCCGTGGTGGACCGGGTCGGTGTCGCCGCGGGCGAGGGCCTGGGCGACGAGGACGTCGATGGCCATGCCGTTCTCGGCGTGCATCATGATCAGCGAGCCGTTCTCGCGCGCCTGCTGCATCGCCCGGAGGATCTGGCCGTCGTCGGAGTAGAAGACGCCGGGGTAGGCCATGAACAGCTTGAAGCTGGTGATCCCGTCGGCCACCAGCTCATCCATCGCCTTGAGCGCGTCGTCGTCGACGCCGCCGAGGATCTGGTGGAACCCGTAGTCGATCGCGCAGTTGCCAGCGGCCTTCTCGTGCCACGCGGCCAGGCCGTCCTGGACCCGCTCACCGGTGCGCTGGACGGCGAAGTCGATGATCGTCGTGGTGCCGCCCCACGCCGCGGCGGTGGTGCCGGTCTCGAAGGTGTCGGAGGCGTTGGTGCCGCCGAACGGCAGCTCCATGTGGGTGTGGCAGTCGACGCCGCCGGGGATGACGTACTTGCCCGTCGCGTCGACGACCGTGTCGGCCGTGGCGGCGAGGTCGCTACCGAGGACGGTGCTGCCCGGAGCGATGACGGCGGCGATGGTCTCGCCGTCGACGAGGACGTCGGCCTTGACCCGCCCCGTCGGCGAGACGACGGTGCCGCCGCGGACCAGTGTCGTCATGGTCGTGACCAGGTCGTCGTAGGCGTCGGGGCGGCGGTCGCGGTAGAAGGCCCAGCGCTCGCGGACGGTCTGGATGAGGTCGAGGTCGAGGTCGCGGACGATCAGCTCGGGCTTGTGGGCGTCGCCCTTGTCGCCGACGTAGTTGCCCTCGGGGTCGACGAAGTAGGACTGCCCGTAGAAGTCGTCGTCGCCGAGGTCCTCGATGCCGACCCGGTTGATGGCGCCGACGTAGTACTCGTTGGCCACCGCCGCCGCGGGCTGCTCGATGGACCAGAGGTACTCGCTCAGGCCACGGCTCGTGGCGCTGGGGTTGAAGACGATCTGCGCGCCGTTGAGCCCGAGGGCTCGCCAGCCTTCGGGGAAGTGGCGGTCGTAGCAGATGTAGACGCCGACCTTGCCGACCGCGGTGTCGAACACCGGGTAGCCGCCGTTGCCGGGGCGGAAGTAGAACTTCTCCCAGAACCCGCCGACGTGGGGGATGTGCTGCTTGCGGTACTTGCCGAGGTAGCTGCCGTCGGCGTCGATGACGGCGGCCGTGTTGTAGAGGAACGGCTCCTCGCGCTCGTAGACCGGCAGGATGATGACCAGCTTGAGCTCCTTGGCTAGCGCCTGGAACCGCTCGGTGCTCGGGCCCGGCACGGCCTCCGCATACTCGTAGAACTGCGCGTCCTGCACCTGGCAGAAGTACGGCCCGTAGAAGAGCTCCTGGAAGCAGATGACCTGCGCACCCTGCGCGGCGGCGTCACGCGCGTACTCCTCGTGCTTGTCGATCATCGAGTCCTTGTCGCCGGTCCACGTGGTCTGGACCAGCGCTGCGCGCACCACGGTCATGAAGACTCCTCCGCTCCGGGGAAACCGCCAGCCTAGGCCGGTGAGGTCCGTGCGGGTATGCCTTCGCCGACAATGTGGCTACGGTCGCGGGCCGCTCCGGCCGGCTACGCCGTCCCGCAGGCCTCGCCACGCCTCCCGGGTGCGCGGGCCGCGCTGCGGGTCGAGGGCGACGACCAGAGTGAGATGGCCGGCCAGGCCGACGAGCTGCCCGGCCGCCCACCCCGGGTGGCGGCGTCCGTGTCGGGCGACCAGGCGGACCCGGTTGCGGGTGAGGTAGTAGTAGCGGAAGGGGGCCGATCTGGTGAGGGTGAGCGTGCGGCCCACCAGCCGGACCTCGTGAGTGTCGCCGAGGCGGTGTCCGAGGGTCACCCCCGGCGCGATGACGATCGCTAGGCCGGCGTCGAGGCAGCGCAGCGCGTAGTCGGCATCCACGCCGTCGATGAACAGCGGTCTCGTCGAACTCACCGACCCGCCGAACCGTGGCGGCCGGAAGCAGCACGCCGGACTGGATCGGTGGCCGCCCGCGCTTCTGGTCCGGCAGTCCGGTGACGTGCTCGGGAGCCACCAGACCCACCTGCGCGCCGGTGCGCTCGGCACGCGCGCCGGCGTCGAGGAGAGCGGCGACGTAACCGTCCGGCACTTCGGAGTCCTGGTCCACCGTCAGCACCGCGGTCACGGCACCGGTCGCGAGCGCCGTCCGGACGCCGGTGTTGAGAGCGGCGGCAATGCCGCGGTTCGCATCGTGCCGAACCACCTCGGCCCCTCGGTCAGCGCTCGCGTCGACGACCGCCGACCCGCCGGGGGTCCCGTCGTCGACGACGATGGTCCGGCTCACCTGGCGGGCGAGCTGGTCGACCAGCGTCAGCAGGTTCGGTCCCGGCTCGTACGCGGGGACGACCGCGACGACCGACGTCCGGCCGCGCTGGTGGTCGGCGGCAGGCTCCGGCTCGGTCACGCGGGGACCGCTTCGACGACCCCGTCGTCCAGACCCAGCCAGTCGGCCATCGCGGCAAGGTTGCGCAGCAACGCGGGGCGCGCCTCGGCCGGTGCGTCGGGCTGCCAGGTCACCTGGTTGAGGCGGAGCACCCCAGCCCTCGGTCGGCCTTGAGGTCGACCCGGCCGACGAGGTTGTCACCGAAGAGGAACGGCAGCACGTAGTAGCCGTGCACGCGCTGGTCCTGCGGCGTGTAGATCTCGATGCGGTAGCGCAGGTCGTAGAGGGCCTCCGTGCGCTCGCGCTGCCAGACGAGGGAGTCGAACGGGCTGAGCAGAGCCTCGGCGTGCACCCGTCGGGGGACGCGAGCCTCGGCGTGCAGCCAGGCCGGCTTGTCCCAGCCGGCGATGGTGACGGGTTCGAGCTCTCCGGTGTCGACGAGGTGGGCGATCGCCGGCCGGACCTGGACGGACTTGAGCCGGAAGTAGTCGCGCAGGCACAGCTCGGTCCCGACCCCGTGGGCGCGCGCGGCGAGCCGGACCAGCTGAAGGATCGCGTCGTCCTCGGCGGGGCGGCGGCCGGGGTCGAGCCAGAGGTCGCGCACGGCTGCCGGCGCCACCGTCGACAGCGACGCATACCGGCGCTCGAACTGGCTCGTGCGGCCGGCCGAGCTGACCAGGCCGGCGCGGAAGAGCAGCTCCAAGGAGGTCTTGACCGCGGACCAGTTCCACCCCCAGTGGTCGCGGTTGCGCGGGGCGTCGTGAGCGAGTGCCGCCTCCGCCTCGCGCGAGGTCATCGGCCCGTGCCGCTCCACCTCGTCGAGGACTGCCTCGACGAGACCGGGGAACTCGCGGCGAACCGACTGGGCACCGCCCCAGGCCTCCTGCTCGGCGCGGCGCATCCGGAAGTCGAGCAGCGGCCAGGTGGTGGGCGGCACGAGGCTGGCCATGTGGGCCCACGACTCGACCAGGCGGCGCGGGGCCCGACCGCAGGCCCGGTCCACGAGGTCCCGCTCATAAGGACCCAGCCGTGCGAGGAACGGCAGGTAGTGGCTGCGCGAGACGACGTTGACGCTGTCGATCTGGACGACCTGGACCCGGTCGACCACCCGTTGGACGTGGCGCATCGTCGCCGTCCACGGCGCGGGCTTCGGGTCGGCGAAGCCCTGGGCGGCCAGGGCGATCCGGCGCGCCTGCGCCTTCGTCAGCATCCGCCCGGCCATAGCGCCGAGCCTAGGAGGTCGGTATGACGGTGGGTATGCCGCTGGTGCGGCCCTGCGCGGACCGAACCTCAGGGCTGCCGCGGGTCGATGATGTTCTGGCGGACCGCATACATGGCGGCCTCCATGCGGGTATGCAGCTGCAGCTTCTCGAGGATGTTGCGGACGTGGTTCTTGACGGTGTTCTCGGAGATGTAGAGCTCGGCACCGATGTCGCGGTTGCCGAGGCCGCGGGCGACGAGGCGCAGCACCTCGACCTCTCGGGCGGTGAGCTTCGGCGCGTGCGGGTTGGGCGCCTCCTCCTCACGGCGGCTGATCTGGGCGAACTCGGCCAGCAGCTTCGAGGCCATGGACGGCGAGATGAGCGACTGCCCGGAGTGGACCGCCCGGATCCCGTCCGCGATGTCCTCGCCCGGAATGTCCTTGAGGAGGTAGCCGTTGGCGCCGGCCCGGATCGCCTCGAAGAGGTCCGACTCCTCGTCGCTGATCGTCAGCATGACGATGCGGCTGGACGGGACCGACTCCTTGATCGCCAGACAGGCCTCGATCCCGGTCTGCTTCGGCATCCGCACGTCCATGAGGATGACGTCGGGCAGCAGCTCCTCGGCGCGGCGCAGCGCCTCCAGCCCGTCACCGGCCTCCCCCACGACGTCGATGCCGGACTCGGCCTGGAGGACCATCTCGAGACCCTTGCGGAACAGGACGTGGTCGTCCGCGACGAGGACCCGTATCGGCTCGACCGAACCCACGTCGACCTTCGGTACTGCCAGCTGACCGGCCCCTTCATCCCCACTGCCCATGCCGGGCATCATTGCACGCGACCGAGCCGGTTCCCGAGCAGCGATTCGTTGCCGGCGCCAGCCATCGCCTCGTGCGAGGTCAGCCGGCTACGAACCCACCGGGCCGCGCGTCGGACGGTCCGTCGCGAGCGGTTCGGGCGCCTCGGGCCCCGAGCTGCCGGGTGCGTCCACGGCATCCACCTTGAGGTGGATCACGCCGTAGGACCACCCGCGGCGGCGGTAGACCACGCTGGGCTGCCCGGTGTCGGAGTCGTGGAACAGGTAGAAGTCGTGCCCGACGAGCTCCATCTGGTTCAGCGCGTCCTCCAGCGTCATCGGCGCGCTGGCGTGGACCTTCTCGCGGACCTCGATAGGGGACTCGCCCAGCGCGCCGAACGCCGCGTCGGCCGGCGCGGTGCCATCGGTGCCATCGAGGCCGTCGGCGAGCGTGGCGTCGCCTTCCGCGCCCCACCGGCATCGGTGGCCAGCCGGCCGGTCGCCTGCGCGACCGACTCCGGGACCCGACGGCCGGTCCGTGACACCCGCCGGCGGTCCGAGGCGCGCCGAAGGCGCTCGAGCAGCTTGTCCAGGGCGATATCGAGCGCGGAGTAGACGTCGTCGGTGCAGGCTTCCGCGCGAATCACCGGGCCCTTGGCGTGGCAGGTGATCTCCACGGCGTCGCAGTTGCGAACGGCCTTCTCATGGGTCACCACGACGTCGATCCGGGAGACCCGGGGAAGCAGGTGCGGCACCTTCGAGAGCTTCTCCTCGAGGTGCGCCCGGAAGCGGTCGGTGATCTGGGTGTGTCGGCCGGTGATGACGATGTCCACGTCGTTGTCCACGTCGTACTCCTCGCTGTCGGGGAAGGGTTCGCCTCGGCCTGGCAGGCCCTCGATACCGACGGCCCACCTCCCTTCCGCCTCATCGCCGGAGTGTTGTCACGACGGTAACCCTTCCGGTGGTCGGGGGAAACCGGTGCCCTCCGGCGGCGGTCGGCAGTCGTTCTCGTCACCCGCGCCAGGTCACGAGCGGTATCCCCTCGACCGCCGTTGCGTCGCCGCCAGCGTCGCCGCGCCCACGACCACGCCGCCCTTGGCCCGGACGACGCGAGCCGCCTCGGCGAGCGTCGCGCCGGTGGTCACGACGTCGTCGACGAGCACGACCATCCGGCCCTGGAGCTCGGCCGCCCCACCGCTGCGGACCGCATATGCGCCCGCGAGGTTGGCCGCTCGTTCGAGGTGTCCGAGCGTCGACTGGTCGGCGAGCCGGCGCTGTGGTCGCAGGACCGGAAGCACGGCCGGCCAGCCGTCGACGTGCGCGGTCGCCGCCGCGACGAGGTCGCGGACCGGGTCGTCTCCACGGCGGCGGACCGCCGCCCGGGACGACGGCATCGGCACCACCACGACGGGTCGGCCGGCGATCGCCAGGGACAGCGACTCCGCGAGCAGCTGAGCCAGGAGCGGTCGCAGGTCACGCCGTTCGTCGTCCTTGTAGGCGGACACCAGCTGCCGGAGGACACCGGCATACGGACCGCGGCTGGTGACCGGTGGCAGGTGGATCGGCACCGGGTCGGGCATCGAGCGGCGAGGGCGCTCGAAGAGGCCGGCTCGCAGGTCACGTTCACAGGCACCGCACAGCGTGCCGGCCGGCTCGCCACACGCCGCACAGGTGCTGGGGAGCGCCAGGTCGAGCAAGGCGTCCGCCATGGCCCGACCACCGACCGTGAGAGAGCGAGCGATGCTGCCGGTGAGGGTCTTGGCACTGGTCATGCCGCCAACCCTGACGCAGCGCGGACCGTACATCACGGGCGTCCGGCCGCGCTGTGGAGGACGGGACGACCCGACCAGAGGATGTGGACGATGGTCCGTTCGGGTCATTTTCGGATGGATCTCGCGCAAACCGCGGACCCTCTCCGTACCTATGCCCAAGCATGTCCGCGAAGGTCAGGACGCGGCCTTCGCCGGGACGAAGGGACGACGGTCGATGGGTTCTGGCCGGGTGCTGTCGACAGGCACGCGCTTGCGGGTGGCGGTCGCCATCTTCGCCCTCCTGGTCAACGCGGTGCACGGCAGCTCGTTGGCGGTGCTTCCCTGGACGCTCCTCGTGCTCGCGGCCGACCTCACCACGGGTGCCGCCCTCGCCGTTGCCCCCTTGCGGCCGAGCGACCGTCGCGCGCTCGGTCTGACGCTGACCCTCGCCGGCGCCGCCGTCGCGGGGCTCTCCCTCACGGCTGGCGCGGGCGGACTCCTTCTCGTCGTCATCCCGATCTTCCGGGCCGGCGAGGAGTGGGGACGGAAAGCGGTTGCGGCGTCGATTGCCGCCTTTCTCCTACCCGCCGTCCTCGCATGGTTCGTGGCCGCCCCAACGACGATGGACCTGGTGCCGGAGTCCCTCGCCCTCTGGGGCGCCTTAACCCTCTCCTTGGGCGCGCTGGTCGCCTGGTCGCTCCACCTGGCACCGCGTTCCAGCCGGGACGAGGCCCTTGCCGCCGAGGCGGCGTGGTTGTTGGCGCGCCTCGAGGGACTGGCCACCGAGCTTCGCGCCGGATTCGACCCGGCAACGTCGGCCGAGCACGTGCTGGATGCCCTGCCGAGCGTCGGCTCGATCTCGCGGTCCGGGGTGCTCATCGGGGCACCGAGCGAGCGCCCCGTCCCCTTGGCGCTCCGGGGGTCGCTCCGAGTCCCCTGGCCGGACCCCCGCGATGACAAGGGTGTCATCGGCGACGCCTGGCATCACGGCCGGGCCGGTGCGACGGTCCTGGACGACGGCCGCGTCCGGCTTGCTGTGGCGTTGCGCGACACCAGGGACCGGCAGTACGGCATTCTGGTCAGCGACGGTCTCGCGCCCAGAGTGCCTGTGGCCGACCTGCTGGCAGCGACGTCGGCCGTCGCATACCAGCATCAGGGCCTCGTCGCCGTCGCCCTAGCCTTCGGCGGCCTTCGGGAGCGTGCAGGGATCGAGGAGCGCGAGCGCCTCGCGCGTCAGATCCACGACGGCATCGCGCAGGAGCTCGTTGCCCTCGGCTTCCGCATCGACCGGCTGAAACGGCTCCCCGACGACCAGCTGCGACCCGAGATCCTGCCTGTTCGCGCCGAGGTCAGCCGGATCCTCGCCGACGTCCGGTCTCATATCGGTGACCTGCGCCTCACCGTGCGACCGGAGGGCGGACTCGGCGCGGCCATCACCTCGCAGCTCCAGGTCTTCGGAGCCGGCACCGGGGCGGCGGTCACGCTGCGGCTGTCGGAGTCGTCGTTCCGGCTGCCCGCCCACGTCGAGACCGGGCTCTACCGGATCTTCCTCGACTTCCTGGCCGACGCCCGGCGGACGGCCTCCGGAGACGGGATCGAAGTGGAGGTGTCCTTGCGCACCCAGGCCCCGGATGCCCGCATGGTACTTCGGCAATCCGGGATCACCCGGCTCACCGAATCAGATGTGTCCGCACACCTTCCGGCGCCGCTCGGGGCAGTCGTATCGGTCGCCGGCTCGTCGTCGGGCACTGAGATCACCGTCCACCTGACCGCCGTCCCCGAAACATCGGCGGTCCTCCACGAAAGGCTGCCCCAACCCTCATGAACGGCCTTAAGGACGCTCCCCAGCCCCCTCTTGCCGGTTCCGCCCCCCGCACGTCCGCGGTCACGGTGCTCCTGGTCGACGACCACCCCCTCGTGCGCGACGGCGTCGCGCACCTCCTCACCGATGGCGGCCTCGACGTCGTCGGTCAGGGGTCGAGCCTCGCCGAGGGTATGCGCCTCGCCGACGCCGTCCGCGCGGACGTCATGGTCGTCGACGTCTCCCTCGGAGACGGCTCCGGCCTCGACCTCGTCGCAGCAGTACGCGCCAAACGCCCCACCATGGGCATCGTCGTCCTGACCATGCACAACGACGACGAGACCCTTCTCGGTGCGCTCGACGCCGGCGCCTCCTCGCTGGTGCTCAAGACGTCGTCCTCCGACGAGGTGCTCGCCATGGTGCGGCGAGCGGCCGCGGCGCCGGACTCGTTCACGGCGGTGGGCCTGGCCGACGCCCTGCGTCGGCGGTCCACCCAGGTCAAGCCGAACCTCACCGCCCGTGAGCTGGAGGTGCTCGAGCGGCTGGCCGTCGGCGACTCCGTGGCCGGCATGGCCAAGCGGCTCTACATGAGCGAGTCGACGGTCAAGACCCACATCGCCAAGCTGTACTCCAAGCTCGGGCGCCCACAACCGCGCCAGCGCGGTGATGGCCGCGATCAAGCTGGGTTTCGTCAAGTCCCAGCCCTGAGCGGCCGGTGCCGCCGGCTCGCACCGGGAAGGGCCGGTATGCGGTGGGTCTCCCGCATGCCGGCCCTCTCGTCTGTCGCCGAGCGGGTCGGAGCACCGTCGGTCAGAAGCCGGCGAAAATCCCCATGATGCGGATGATGCCCGGTCCGATGACGACGACCATCAGGGCCGGGAAGATGCAGAAGAGCATCGGGAAGAGGATCTTGACCGGCACCTTCTGAGCCTTCTCCTCGGCCCGCTGACGGCGGACGAGCCGCATCTCCTTGGCCTGCTCGCGCAGCACGTTGGCGACCGGGAGGCCCGAGCCGGTCAGCCTGGACGATGGCGCTGACGAACGTCCTGCACCTCCGGCGGCGTCGTGCGCTCCCCATCCCTTGGAACGCCTGTCCGCGGGTGTTGCCGATCTGGATCTCGGAGAGGACGCGAGCGAACTCGCCGGCGATCGGTCCCTCGACGGAACGGGCGACCTGCAGCAGCGCGCCATCGAAGCTCTGTCCGGCCTCCATGCAGACGGTCAGCATGTCGAGCGCGTCGGCGAGGCCGGTGCGCAGCTGGTCCTGCCGCTTGAGGCCCGCGTTGTAGACGCAGCAGGTCCGGAAGGAACAGCCCGACCGCGCCGGCGACGACGGCGATGATTCAAGCCGGTCAGGGAGAAGCCGCCGAGGCAGCAGACCGATCACGGCGAAGAGGACCATCGTAATGCCTTTGGCGCCCAGAACCCGCTCGGCGGGCCAGTCCGGCGGGTTGCCGGCGACGTCGAGCATCCGCGAGCCAGCCGGTCGGCGTGCCTCGTGGGCGAGAAGCGCCAGACCCAGTCCGGCGGGACCGGTCGAGGACCGGCGGCCACAGGCGGTCGCGGGCCGGGAGCTCGCTCTTGCCGACCTCGCTGTGGGTGATCTGGCGCTCGATAATGGCCAGGCTTCGCGCCACGCCCTGCGGCTCGCCGCGCCGATGACGAGGCGATGGTGACCACGACGACGATCGCGAGGAAGATCAGCACCGACCCCGCCGATCAGCAAGCATCTGAGCGGTCATCAGACCTCCACCTCGACGACTTTGCGCATCCAGAACACGCCGATGACCATCAAGATCAAGCCAGGACCGACATGGCCAGTCCCAAGAGGTCGTCCAGAGCAGCGAGATGTACTCACCGTTGACCTACAGCATCCAGAGGAAGATGACGATCGGGCAGGGCGATGAGGATGCCCGCCGACAGCCGGCCTTCGGCCGACAGCGCACGACATGCCGAAACAGCGACTCGCGCTCACGCAAGGTCGTCGCCGTCGTCCGCAAGCGTTTCTGCGAGGTTGCCGCCGACCTGGCGCTGAATCTGGATGGCCATGGCGGTCCACCGCATGTTCTTGCTGTCCATGCGGTCGGCCATCCGCTCGAGGGCGTCCTCGATGTTCGGAGCCAATCCGGGTCTCCGCCATGGCCCGCGAGAACTCCTTGGCGGCCGGCTGGGCGACGTCGCGCGCCACGGCGTCAAGAGCCTGTGGCAGGGAGAACCCGGTCGACAGGCTGCTGGCGACGAGGGTCAGGACGTCGGGGAGCTGTCGTTCGAACTTGCGGGCGCGGCGGCTCGCGAGGAACCGGAGGACGAATGGAGGCGCGATGATCACCGACGGCGATCCCGAGCAGCGCGCCGAAGAGCGGCAGAAGCCCGTCGCCGTGAATGAGCAGCGATGCCGAGCAGCATGCCGACGACGACGGCGACGACTCGCAGCACCGCCCACTCCCCGGCTCGCCACGGCAGGTCCGCTCGCTGCAGCAGCTGGGCCGTGCGGGGGTGGACTCGCGTCCCTCCACGACGCGGTCGCCCGAGCTGGACCAGGTGCTCGGCGATGCCGCTGATATTGGTGGTCCGGACGGTCTCGACGACCCGTGCGGCCGCGCTGAGCGACGTACTGATCGATGGACTCGACCCGCTCGCGGCGCTTGGACTTGAAGGCCGGTGACATCAGCGGCGCTGGCGAGCAGCAGCAGCCCGACGAACAGCGAGCAGGGCCGCGACGGTCGACGGGAACCGGCAGGCCGAGCACCGCTCGCGCGGAGAGGGACGCCATGAGCGACGTGTCGCGGTGCGGCGCCGTCTCGGCCGGCGGGACCCGCCGCGGAGCCGGTGGGCGCGGGCGTGGTGGCGGTCGACGTGGGCGATCGGCGACACGGGCGCCGCACCGAAGTCGACCGTGGCCAGGGCGGTGAACGGCTTGCCGTTGGCGGTCCCCCGCAGCGGCGACGTCCTGTTGCCCGTGGACACCCTGCGGGTGCGGCGGACCACGAGACCTGGCTGCTGAGTGCTCTGGCGGCCGAGGTGAACGCGTCAGCGACGCCGGCACTGTTGCCCACCTCGCGAACGACGCCCTGCCCGGCCGCGGCGAGAAACTCCAGAGCCAGGTTGTCGGTGTAGCTGGTGTTGAACGCGATGACCTGCGCTGCGGACGCCGGACGCCCTTGAGCTTCTGCTCGGCCGGCTGAGCCTTGATCGTGCTGATGGTGTCCTTGCCGTCGCTGAGCATCACGATGCTGCGCTCGCCGGCCGTGCCCAGCGTGTCGATCGCGAGGTTGAGGGCGTCGTAGAGCGCCGTGTCCCCGTCGGACGTCAGGCCGTCGACGGCCGACTGGATCGCGCTGTGGTCGGTGGTCGGTGCAACATCGAGGTTCGGATGGTCGGCGAAGGAGATGACCCCGACCTTGACGTCCTTGGGGACGCTCTGGAGGAACTGGCGCCACGGACGAGCGGACCGTCGCCATGCCCGTGTCGCGCATCGACCCGCTGCGGTCGATCAGCAGGATGGTCGAGCGTTGAACGTCGGACCCCTGCTGCGCCGTTACGGGGTAGTCCTTCCCGTTGACCGCGAACACCAGTGACTTGGGGTCGACGACCGCCGGTGCGTTGCCGAACGGCTGGACGGTGAGCACCCCGTTGACCGTGCCGTCGGCGGTTCGTTGAGGGTGCTGATCGAGGCCTCGCCGTCGGCGTGGGCCACGCCGGCGCCGAGCAGCCCGATCCCGACGGCGAGCAGCCCAGCCAGGACCAGGCGTACGCGGTCGCCGGTTCATCCAAGCCCTCGGACGAACATGCTCGACGGCAGGTCGACGCCCTGGTCGTGGAGGGCCTCGGTGAACTTCGGCCGCAGCCCGGTGCTGATGAGGCCGCCTCGGAACCGGCCGGTCTCGTCGCGGCCGGCGGCGTAGTCGAAGGTGAAGAGGTCCTGGAGGGTGATGACGTCGCCCTCCATGCCCTCGACCTCGCTGATAGCGATGATCCGCCGGCTGCCGTCCCGCATGCGTGCCTGTTGGACGACCAGGTCGATCGCGCTGGACGACCTGGTCGCGGATGGCGCGAACCGGCAGCTCGATGCCGGCCATCAGCACCATGGTCTCGAGCCGCGAAAGGCTGTCGCGGGGGCTGTTGGCGTGGACCGTGGTGATGCGAGCCGTCGTGGCCGGTGTTCATCGCCTGCAGCATGTCGAGTGCCGCACCGTCGCGGACCTCACCGACGATGATCCGGTCCGGACGCATACGCAGCGCGTTCTTCACCAGGTCGCGAATCGCGACCTGGCCGCGGCCCTCGATGTTGGACGGGCGCGCCTCCAGGCGCAGGACGTGCTTCTGGTGGAGCTGCAGCTCGGCGGCGTCCTCGATGGTGATGATCCGCTCGTCCGCTGGGATGTAGCTCGACAGCACGTTGAGCGTGGTGGTCTTCCCCGAGCCGGTGCCGCCCGAGATGATGATGTTGCGCCGGCCGCGGACGCAGGCCTCGAGCAGTCGCGGACCTGCGGGGAGAACGTGCCGAACGCGAAGAGGTCGCGGTCCGTGAAGGGGTCCGGCGAGAACTTCCGGATCGTCAGCATCGACCCGTCGAGAGCGATGGGCGGAATCACCGCGTTGACCCGGGAACCGTCGGGCAGCCGGGCGTCGACCAGCGGGCTGGCCTCGTCGACGCGGCGCCCGACCCGGCCGACGATCTTGTCGATGGTCCGGCGCAGGTGGGCGTCGGAGGCGAAGGCGGCCTGGACGGGGAAGATCTTGCCCGCGCGCTCGACGTAGATGCTCGATCGGTCCGTTGACCATGATCTCGGTGATCTCGGGGTCGCGGAGCAGCGGCTCGAGCGGGCCGTGGCCGAGGATCTCGTCGGAGACCTCCTGCGAGATCCGGGTGCGGTCGGCCAGCGACAGCGGCGTCTGCTCGGCGTCGATGATCGACTGCAGCGTCTGACGCACCCGACCCTCGAGGTCGGCAGCTGGCAGGTTGCGGGTCGTAGAGCTTGGGCCCGAGCTGGTCGATCATCTCCTGGTGGACGCGGCGCCTTGACCTCGGCGAAGGGGTCCACGATCGCCGACACGACGCGGAGCTGGCCGTTGGCGACGGGGGTGTCCACGGGTTGTTGGGCGCGACGGACGCTGTCGAGCCGTTCGGACAGGCTCATCGACGGTTACCTCTACTCAGGGCGCGGAAGCCGGCGCGGGTCTCGCGCCGGGCCGGCTCCGCTCGCCGGGCGGATGTACTGGTCGACGATCTGGCGCAGGGCGATGCTGACCGGGTGCTTCGGCTCGTCGAGGATGATGGCGACGCCGCGGTTCACCGACGCGGGCACGTCGACGCTGCTCGGCACCATGACGGCGATGTCCTGCTTGATCGAGGTGACGACGTCGTCCGGGCGCAGCCCGACTTTGGCGTCGGAGCGGTTGAGCACCACGACCCGCGACTCACTGGGGCTGCCCAACAGGTCCAGGGTGTCGAGGGTCAGCCGCAGGTTCTTCAGGGCCGGGATGTCGAGGGTGGCGAGCAGGATGATCTGGTCGCTGATGTCGAACGCGGCCAGCACGTGCTCGGTGAACGCCGGTGGCGTGTCGATGATGATGAAGTCGTATGCGCGTTTGGCGACGCGAAGCACCTCGGCGACCGTGGGCCCCAGGATCCGGTCGGCCTCACCGGGCTCGGCGGGAGCGCATACCGACTCCAGGCCGCTGGCCGGGTGCTTGGTGACGACGGAGGCGAGACCCTGCTCGTCGAGGTGGCCGGACATCGCCACGACGTCCGTCATGGTCGCGCTCCGGCAGCAGCTGGAGGCTGATGGCCACGTCACCGAAGGCCAGGTCGAGGTCGACGAGCAGCGTTCGGCTGCCCGTTGCGGCAAGGTGGGCGCCGAGGTTCGTCGAGAACGTCGTCTTGCCGACCCCACCCTTGGCGGAGAAGACGGTGACGATGCGGCCCTCGCGCGTGCCCGGCTGGCCGGAGCCGCCGACCAGCTTGAGCGACAGGTCACGGCTGTGCCGGCAGGCCTCGGCGATGGCCGTCAGGTCGTCCGCGGGGACCACCTCGCGGACGCCGGCGCGCAGGGCCTGGGCCAGCAGCGTGACGTCGAGCCGGCGGCGGAGCAGGATGATGCCGACGTCGGGCCGGTCGACCCGCGTGATCTCGGACAGGTCGCAGGCGTGCTCGAGCTCCACATCCGGGCCGATGAGGACGAGCCGCTCCGAGTGGTCGCCGGCGAGGACGCGAGAGGCCATCGAGGCGCTTTCCACCTGGTGGAGGGACTCGCCCACCGCCATGGAGTACCGCTCCATGGCGCGAGGGTCGTTGTGCCAGCAGGATGGCCATACGAAACCTAACGGTTGTAGATGTTGGCGTCGGTGACAATAAGGCGCTGTCAAGGTTGACATCCGAACCACTCAGGCCGGCATGTAGATTCCGTTCTTGCCTGAACTCGGGTCGAAGACCTCCGAGGTGTTGATTGCTTGAACAAGTCGCGGGGCTTGGTCCGGCTTTAGCGCCAACGTAACAAGCTTTCCGATACTTGAGAGCCGGCAGCCGTAGCTTCGCCGGTTGGTTTTTCGGCCGCCAAAGACGCGTCTCCCACTGCTATCACTAGAACGTCATCCAACAAGATGCGAGTTTGCGGGTTCACGAGACCAACAGCGCCTTGCGTGCTTGTCGCGGTACCGTTGCTGCTGGTGTTGTATAGGACGACATGTGAGCCGGGGGCTATAAACGCCCCAACCTTGGCCGGGTCAATGACCTGAATTGTCACTGCAATTTGACCGCTGGGCACGCGCAAAGCCTGAGTTCCTTGAGGAGTTGATGCGAACCTAGCGCTCTGAACGTACTCACCAGGGGCGATGTCGGATACGGCGAGTAATGCCTTGTTGTCGTCCGTCACCTCAGTCAATGCCCCTGCCGGGACCGACTTCGCGGGAAGGGTGGTTTCGACGATTAAGCCTCGTGCGATAGCCTCGTTGAGGGGGGTTCCGGCGGGCACCTGTTGCTGCGATACATAAACTTTTCGCGGCTGGGCCCCCGCAATGGCACGCTGATCAGCGCCGTTTGCGTACAGCACCACTGCAACTACTCCAACTATCGCAAGCAGTACAGCAGCTGCGATAGCGACGATCCGACGAGCCATTGCGCACATCTTCCTTTATTGACAAGTTTTCCCTAACTCAACCGGCAACGGAAATCGCGGTGACCGTTGGGCTCGGAGTGCCGCCTCCCGTCGTGCTACCGAGAGGCATGAGCCCGGACGTGAACCAGCCATAAACGCATGTTTGGCTGGGCGTGCAGTACTTCCTCGCGGTAGCGACGCTAGCTCGCTGGTCGCCTGGGACGTTGTAACCGGTGAGGTAGAAGGCCACGAGGTACTTAACGTGGTACTCCCCGGTCGTTCCACTCAGCCCGTTCGTGTTGTCGAAGATCGGGAGGAAGACCGTTGTGCCAAGAAGCGAGCTAATATTGCACGAACGCGGAGGGGAGTTTCCGGTCTTGTCGTTCACCCAGTACGCCATTCATCACGGTTACCACGCATCCAGAATCGGGCTGCAGCCAACCAAAACCGCCCGGGAGGTTTGCGCCACTAGGGCCGGATTTGCAGCCAGTCGCTCCCGTCGTGTCATGCATGTACAGCGTCTTCTCGTATGTGGTGATCGTCCCGAAGGTCGAAGGGCTGCTGGGGTATGGGGGATAAGGAGGCGGTGGAACGATTTTGCTCGGGTCGCCCACTCGAAGCCAGGCGGTCCCATTCGCAGAGCGAGAACGTCATCGGGAGGACATTCCCTCCTGTTACCCCCGCCGCTCGAGCCCGAGCGCAAGCATGCACCGTGTTACCGTCATAACCCGGAATCAGGGCTTGCCCAAACACTGGTGCCACCTTGGACGCAATGGCTGTCGTCGAAGCGTGTAATGGTGTGCGCTTCCACGTACTTAGTCGAGCTCGTAGCGGGGCAGTTTTTTAGGTCAGCCGTACCAGGTTGGCACGCGGGCAAGTTCGGATAACCCTTGCCACAGATGCCGTTCGGATACGTGACACCACCGAAGGAAGACACATTGTCGAAGCCCGCCGTCTGATCCAGTCCTGCGTTTCATTGTTGAGCTGAACCAGCTGACCGTTACCCAGAGAGCTGTCATTGGCAGTCGACCAGCTACAGTACGGGTTCGAAGCGCAGGTTTGGGCTAGTGACAGGGCGGCTGCGTCTGCACCGTTCTGCAGTTCGCGTCGTTCCGACATAACTCGCCCCAGGTCGACAGTCAGAGCGGCACAGCCCATGAATACGCCAGTCGAGAACAACAGTACGACGATGAGGGCCGCCGCACCTCGGTCCCGCCGCGATCTCCGCATGGTCAGCCTCCGCATCGCATGATTGCCATCTGACTCAATGTCCTAGTTGGAACGAGGACGCCAGTGAAGGCAACCCTGACGGTCACCTGTCCGGTAGCCGAGGCCGCCGAGGTGGCACTGCACGACCTGTCGATCGAGACAGTGACGGGCGTGCCCGTGAAACCTGGATTGGGCGCAGCGGTCTGGGCACGGGTGACCACCTGGGCGGACGTGTAGCCAGCAGCGCTCAAGGCGACAAGACGGACGCCTTCACGGGCAGCCTGGCTTAGCTGGATCTCGGCGTTGAGGATCCGGGCGAAGTCGATGATGCCGAAGCACAGCGCCACGAGCAGAGGCAGCACGATGGCCAGTTCTAGCGCGGCCGCACCGGCGTCGCGCCTGTCCGCACGTGCGGCTCTTCGTGCCATGGGTCGCATCACATCAGAACACGGGTGCGGTCTGGAACAGTTCGAAAACCTTCCCACCGAAAAGGACTATTGCCGCGAGAGCTGCGCCGACGATCAGAGCGAGGATAAGGCCGTACTCGACGCTCGTAGCGCCGTCCTCACGGAGCCCGAGTCCTGCCACCTTCACCACTCTCTTCCGTCCGGCTTTACACGCCATTGGAGGGTGCGACCACGCGGTCGCACCCTCCACTGTGCGGGCTACGGCAGCTGGGTGCTAACGGTCGTGAAGGCGGCTCGGATCTGGGTGCCAAGAGTCGCGACGATGGTGACGATGACGGCGGCGATCAGGGCGACGAGCAGGCCGTACTCGACGGCGGTAGCTCCGCGGTCGCGGGTTGCGACGCGGGCCTGGAGCTTGGTGAGTGCCTTGAGCATGTTGGTACCTTTCCGGGCCTAGGGCTTCGAACAGGCAGGCACTACCGCCTGCTAGGAGAACTTTGCCGATCAGGCGGCCGCGGCACATCGCCCGAGCCGTCAACCTCTGTTCGACGTTCGGGTCACCCGAGGGTCGTCCGTTCGGCCTAGCCGGATGTGCCCACTTGGCGGTGGTTATGTGCCGCCGACCACGATCTCGGTCACGTTCTCCTGTTGCGCCCACGCGTTTCCGGCCCGCAGGTAGGCGGCCTGCGGGGTCATCACGATGAGTCCGCGCACGCCACCGCGCGACGTGAGACTGGTCGCGCCGGGTAGCTCCTTGATCAGCGTCTGGTCGAGATCCAGCTGCCCGACTCGGCGAAGGCCCACGCCCTGGCCCAGGTCCACCCGGAACGGCCGGAGGGTCCCTCCGTCCTTCTCGCGGGCCAGCACCGCCATCGTCATCTGGTCCAGCCACATGACGTCGATGAACTGCGTCAGGGGCTCACCCTGGCGATAGGGGCCAGCGAGCGCGGTGGCCAGCCCCGAGTCGTTCCGGATGATGCCCGCCACGTCGAGGCGGTAGTCGGTGTCGTTGGGCAGCTTGGAGATGACCGCCACCCGGGTGGCGTCGGGCGCGACGGAGAGGTTGACGACCTGTCGGCCGTCGAGCCAGGACGCGGTGACCTCGGCCGGCCCCCCGGCCAGCTTCGACGCGTCGAAGGTCCAGATCTTGGCGGCGCCGGAAGCCTCGCCGGCGATCCAGAGGCGACCGTCCGACGCGTACATCGGGTTCGTGAGGGCGGTGCCGAAGGGTGGGACCGTCAGCCCATTACCGCCGCGCCAGCGGGCCAGCTCCGCGCGGCTGGCCGATACGCCAGCGATGTCGTTGCCGTCACCGGACATGGCGAGGTTGACGTAGCTCTCCGGGACCTTCGGCAGGCCGGGGACGGCCTTAGACCCGTTGGCGGCGGGCGGTGGGCTGCTCTCGTCGAGCAGCTGCGGGTTGACGCGCTCCAGGGTGTCTTTCGAGCGCAGGAGGCCCGACGTAGCGGGATCCGTTGGGGCAACAGTGAACCCGAGGTCGGAGAGTGACGATACGGCGGGCGGCAGTGACGACACGGGAATCTTCCCGATGCCTTGGACCTCGATGGACACCGCGACGACGCCGGGTGCCTGTGTCAGGGTCGCGAGGAACTGCGCCCACATTGGCCGACGACGTGCCGGGTCGATGGTCTGCGCGCTGTTGGTGAGGGTGACCGTCGCAACACCGGCGGTGTCGACCTGTACGGCGTCGACAGCGAGGCGCGTCCCTTGGGGGATTGCGGTGTCAACGACGCCGGTGAGGTAGGCGGGCACGGCCGCCAGCTGGGCGCGAGCCAGGGCCGTCGGAAGCCGTGGTCCGACCGGGAACCAGCGCACGTCCGGGACCAGCTCCTTGCGCGCGGAAAGCACGTAGTTGACCTGGTAAGGGGCGAAGACCCGGTCGAAGTCGTCGGTGTTGAGCCACAGTCCGAAGCCGTCGTCGGGCAGCTTGATCCGCCATTCACCCTCGACCTTCGTCATCCCGAACACCGTCGACACGGTGGTGGCGGGTGGCAGCTCCCGGTAGCGGCCCGTCTCGTCGATGGTGGCGACCGCGGTGATCGTGAGCCGCACCTGGTTGGACGGCAGCGGCTCGATGGTCAGTGGGGTGCGGGAGTCGAAGACCGTCGTGCTCAAAGCCGTCGGGCGCCAGAGATCCGCGGAACCGGGAGCAAGGTAGGACCGGCCGACGACCTGCTGGTCGGCACCGGTCTCCTGGAAGGCGGCCCCTGACCGGATGAAGTCGCGGGCGATGACGTCCTGCGAGGAGCCCACGGCGGGCGGGTTCACGACGATCCGGGCCCGCGGGGCGACGTTGTCACCGACTCGTCGGCCGTCGAGAACGTCGCTGGACCGGGGGATCCCGCAGGCCGCGAGTGTCGCCCCGCACACGAGCGCGACGAGCACGACGCGGACCCGGTATGCGACTCGCGTAAGGTTCACGGCGTGCCCCGGGCTCCGGCCGGGGTGGACCGCTCGCCGGACTGGGGCGGCGGCTCGGAGCTCAACCCAGGGTCGGCACCCGCTCGAACCCGGCGCAGGATCGCGGTCTCGGCCTCCGGATTCGACGAGCCCCCAGGCATACCGGCGGACGAGGACCGGGGAGCGAGAACGTCACCCATGATCGGGTTGAGGGGCAGCGGCGAGGACTCCAATGTCTCTCCGGCCCGGCGCGGCAGGGTGAGCCGGAAGCAGGAACCCTCACCGGGTGCGCCCCACGCCTGAAGCCAGCCGTTGTGCAGCCTGGCGTCCTCGAGCGAGATGGCCAGGCCGAGTCCGGTACCTCCGGTGGTCCGAGCCCGCGCGGGATCCGCGCGCCAGAACCGGTTGAACACCATTCCCGCCTCGCCTGGCCGCAGCCCGATCCCGTGGTCGCGGACCGAGACGGCGACCGCGTTCTCGTCCTTGGCCACGCGGACGACGATGGGTCGGCCCTCGCCATGCTCCACGCCGTTGACGAGGAGGTTGCGCAGGATGCGCTCGACGCGACGGCTGTCGATCTCGGCCTCGCAGGGCGCGTTCGGGGCCTCGATGGTGACCCGAATTCCCTTGCGCTCGGCGAGGGCTGCGGTGGAGTCGACGACCCGAGCCACCGTGGCCCGGATGTCGGTGGGCTCCACGTCGAGGACCGCGGCGCCGGCGTCGAACCGGCTGATCTCGAGCAGGTCCGAGAGCAGCGACTCGAACCGGTCCAGCTCGTTGTGCAGCAATTCGGCGGAGCGGGCCACGGCGGGGTCGAAGTCAGAACGTGAGTCGTGGATGAGGTCGCCGGCCATCCGGATGGTCGTGAGCGGTGTGCGCAGCTCGTGGGAGACATCGGAGACGAAGCGCTGCTGGAAGCGCGACAGGTTCTCCATCTGGGCGATCTGCTGCTGGATGCTGGCGGCCATCTCGTTGAACGAGGTTGCCAGCGTCGACAGGTCGTCCTCCCCCTTGGCGGTCATCCGCTCGCCGAACGCTCCAGACGCGAAGCGCTGCGCGATGTCGGCCGCGCGTCGCACCGGGGCGACGACGAGCCGGGTGACGACATAGGCGATCCCGCCGAGCAACAGCATCAGGACGACCCCACCCAGGAGGAGGAATCGCCCGACGAGCGCCAACGTGTCGCGTTCACGCGTCATCGGATAGACGAAGTAGAGCCCGTAGGCGCCGGCCCGCGGGACGGCGACCTGTTGGCCGATCACCCACGCCGGAACCGGATCCGCCTCCCCGGTGAGCTTCACCGACACGATCTGCATCTGCTGGATCGTGGGGTTCTCGGCGACCTTGCGACGCAGCTCGTCGGGCACGGCATCTGCGTCGACCTCGCCGGAGCGGATGGGGGGCAGCACATCGCCCTGCGTGGTGTTGTTGGTGCCCCGGATGAGAATGACGTAGCGACTGCGCTCGGTGCCCGCGGCGTCCTGCACGAAGTTGCGGGCCGACTCCAACAGTGCGTCCGCCGTGAGGACCTTGTCCGTGCCGTCGAACTGCTGCTGGGTGCGGCTGGCCAACAAGCCGACCTCGGCCGATGCCGTGACGCGTCGGTCCTCGGCCAGGCCGGCGGCGACGCGCTGGTAGAGGTAGGAACCGACGCCGGCGAGGACGATGGTGCCGAGCACCATCGTCACGGCGACGACCCGGAACTGGAGCGAGCGACGCCACCGGTGGCGAAGCCAGCCGCCGCCGCGGCCGACGCCGCGTCCGGCCTTGTTCAGGTTGCGTCGCACGGTCGCGTCGGCGCTGGCGAGCGGCCCGACCGGCGCCTCCGGCGAGCGTTCCGTCGGTGTGCTGGCGCTCATGGCGGGCTCATCCGCAGATCAGGACGGGCCGGCCTTGTAGCCGACGCCCCGCACCGTCACGACGATTTCAGGGTGCTCAGGGTCCTTCTCGACCTTGCTCCGCAGCCGCTGGACATGGACGTTCACCAGCCGGGTGTCGCCCGCGTGGCGGTATCCCCAGACCTGTTCCAGCAGAACCTCTCGGGTGAACACCTGCCAGGGTTTGCGGGCCAGGGCGACGAGGAGGTCGAACTCCAGCGGCGTGAGGGACAGGGAGCTGCCGGACCGCTTCACGGAATGCCCGGCCACGTCGATCTGCAGGTCGCCGATCTCGAGCTTCTCCGGCTCGGGCTCGTCGCTGCGCCGCAGCCGGGCGCGCACCCGAGCGATGAGCTCCTGCGGCTTGAACGGCTTCATGATGTAGTCGTCCGCACCAGACTCCAGGCCCACGACGACGTCGACGGTGTCGGTCCGAGCGGTCAGCATCACGATTGGGACGCCCGACTCGGCGCGGACCCGGCGGCATACCTCCATCCCGTCTAGCCCCGGGAGCATGACGTCGAGGAGGACCAGGTCGGGACGGTAGTCGCGGAACGCCTGGACCGCGGCGGATCCGTCCGCGACGTGCGAGACGTCGAGACCCTCCTGGCGCAGGACGATGCTCAGCATCTCGGCGAGCGCCATGTCGTCGTCGACGACGAGTACGCGTCCCTTCACGCCCGTTGTCACCTCCCCCTCCGTGACCGAATCGTCACTTCGGATCATCGCACACGCGTACCGGTCAACCCCTCGTACTCGGGCCGGACCGGGCGCCCGCGACGAACGCTCCGCCGGTTCCCGCCGGGCTAGAGACGCAACACTTCAGCGTGCGGAAAGCGGCCGAAGTTCCCGGGCGTGGGGCTCGGACGCCCGCAACAACTGGCCGCGAGGTCAGCTGTTGCGGGCGTCCGACAGCGGGTATGCCGGACGGCGTCAGTAGCGGTAGAGCTCCGGCTTGTAGGGCCCCGCGACGTCCACGCCGAGGTACTCGGCCTGGTCCTTGGTGAGCTCGGTGAGCCGAACCCCGAGAGCGTCCAGGTGAAGCCGTGCAACCTTCTCGTCCAGGTGCTTCGGGAGCGTGTAGACCAGGTCTCGTAGTCGCCGGTCTTGGTGAACAGCTCGATCTGGGCGATCGTCTGGTTCGAGAACGAGTTGCTCATGACGAAGCTCGGGTGGCCGGTGGCGTTGCCGAGGTTCATCAGCCGGCCCTCCGACAACACGATGATCGAGTGGCCGTTGTGGTCGTCACCAGTGAAGGTCCACTCGTGGACCTGCGGCTTGATCTCGGTCTTGGTGACGCCCGGGACCTTGGCGAGGCCGGCCATGTCGATCTCGTTGTCGAAGTGGCCGATGTTGGCCACGATCGCCTTGTTCTTCATCCGCTGCATCTGCTCAGCGGTGATGACGTCGAAGCAGCCGGTGCAGGTGATGAAGATGTCGGCGGTCTCGACGACGTCCTCGAGGCGGGCGACCTGGAACCCTTCCATGGCGGCCTGCAGTGCACAGATCGGGTCGACCTCCGTGATGATCACGCGGGCACCCTGGCCGCGCAGCGACTCCGCACAGCCCTTCCCCACGTCGCCGTAGCCCATGACGACCGCGACCTTGCCGCCGATCAAAACGTCAGTGGCGCGGTTGAGACCGTCGATGAGCGAGTGCCGGCAGCCGTACTTGTTGTCGAACTTGCTCTTGGTGACCGAGTCGTTGACGTTGATCGCCGGGAACAGCAGGTCGCCAGTCTCGGCCAGCTGGTAGAGCCGGTGGACGCCGGTCGTGGTCTCCTCGGTGACGCCGCGGATGCCCTGGGCGACGGTCGTCCACTTCTGGGGCTGGGTCTTCAGCGTCTCGCGGACGAGCTCCTTGAAGACGCCGAACTCCTCGGAGTCCTCCTCGGTGGTGGGCGGGACCTGGCCCGCGGCCTCCCACTCGGTGCCCTTGTGGACCAGCATCGTGGCGTCGCCGCCGTCGTCGAGGATCATGTTGGGGCCCTCACCGCCCGGCCAGGTGAGGATCTGGTCGGTGCACCACCAGTACTCGGGGAGCGTCTCGCCCTTCCAGGCGAACACCGGGACGCCCTGCGGGCTCTCCGGCGTGCCGTTCGGTCCGACGACGACCGCCGCCGCCGCCTCGTCCTGGGTGGAGTAGATGTTGCACGAGGCCCAGCGGACCTGGGCACCCAGCGCGGTCAGTGTCTCGATGAGGACCGCCGTCTGGACGGTCATGTGCAGGGAGCCGGCGATGCGGGCGCCCTTGAGCGGCTGCGCGGCGCCGTACTCCTCGCGCAGGGCCATCAGGCCGGGCATCTCGTGCTCGGCGAGTCGGAGCTGGTGGCGGCCGGCCTCGGCGAGGCCCAGGTCGGCAACCTTGTAGTCAAAGGACATGTCAGAGGACATGACAGATCGGTTCCTTATCCATGAAGGGAGTTGCGGACCCGGCGTAGCCCATCTGGGCGCCATCACATGCGGGCATCACCCACGCCGGCGGTCCCCCAGTGTACGCGGGACCGGTCCTCGAGCCCGTACGCGTCAGCCCTGGTAGCCCTCGACCGTCGGGGCGTCGCGGACCCGGGCGGTGTCGGGGTCTTCCCCAAACTCCTCCTTGGCCTGGCGCTGGCGCAGCAGATCCCAGCACTGGTCGAGCTCGACCTCGAGGTCGCGCAGCCGCGCGTGCTCCTCGGCGGGCGAGATCTGACCGGAGGACAGCCGGTCGCGCAGGGTGTGCTCTTCGTGAACCAGCTCTGAGATGCGCTCACGGATGCTGCCGTCGCTCATGGACGCGAGATTACGCCGTCGCCTCGTCGGCGGATGTCGTGCCCTTCGCGGTCTCGTCCGCCTCGGCCGTCTCGGCGAGTTCGGGGCTGTCCGGATCCCACGACGGCCGCTCGCTCGGGCCGCGGTCGAGGTCCGGCTCGAGGTACATCAGCAGCGTCAGCGAGGGAACCGCCTGACGTGCGGCTAGCTCGGCGCGGTTGATGGCGTCGGCAACCTGGTCCCCGGTGTCGGTGTTCGTCACCGCCACCTTGGCCGCAACGAGCAGTTCCTCAGGCCCGACATGGAGGGTGCGCAGGTGGATGATGCGGTCCACGCCGTCGGCCCCGGTAATGGCGGCCTCGATGGACTGGACGATTTCGGCGCTGGCCGCCTCGCCGAGCAGCAGCGACTTCATCTCGACCGAGAGGGTGATCGCGACGACGACCAGGAGGATGCCGATGAGGCCGGTGCCGACGGCATCCCAGATGCCGTTGTGGGTAAGCAGCGTCAGGCCGACGCCGAAGAGGGCGAAGACCAGGCCGATGAGAGCCGCGAAGTCCTCCAGGAGAACGACCGGCAGCTCTGGTGCCTTGGCCCGGCGGATGAACTGGCCCCACGACCGGCGGCCTCGGACGTGGTTCGACTCGTGGATCGCGGTGCGGAAGGAGTAGCTCTCCAGCCCGATCGACACCACCAGCACGGCGATCGGAACCCACCACCAGGTCCCTTCAATCGGTTCCGGGTGCTGGAACTTGTGGAACGCCTCGTAGAGCGCGAAGAGCCCCCCGACGGAGAAGAGCACGATCGAGACGACGAACGCCCAGAAGTACCGTTCTCGGCCGTACCCGAACGGGTGCAACGGCGTGGCTTGCTTCCGCGCACGACGTCCGCCCAGCAGGAGCAGCGCCTGGTTGCCGGAGTCCGCCACGGAGTGCACCGACTCCGCCAGCATCGAGCTTGATCCGGTCAACAAAAAGGCGACGAACTTGGTGATGGCGATGCCGAGGTTGGCCGACAGCGCCGCCACGATCGCCCGCGTCCCGCCCTCTGTCGACACGCGAGGCAGCGTAGTCGCTAGCCGGTGACGCGCTAGCGTCCTGGAATGCCCAGCAGCGCGGGAACCCTTCAGTGGCAGCCTCTTGGCGACCACCTGGAGCTCGTTGCCTCAACGACCGCAGCGAAGGCAAAGGCCTTTCCGGACGCCCGGGTCGCCGAGATCGACCCAGCAATGGCGGACACCGCGGCGTTCTGCGACGCCTACGACGTCGCTCCGGAGCACTCCGCCAACTGCGTCGTCATCGCCGGGCGACGCGGCGGCGACACCCGGTATGCGGCGGTGATGGTGCTCGCGACGATGCGCGCCGACGTGAACGGCGTGGTGCGCAAGGAGCTGGACGTTCGGAAATGCTCGTTCGCGCCGATGGACGAGGCCATTGCGTTGACTGGCATGGAGTACGGCGGGATCACGCCCATCGGGCTGCCCGACGACTGGCCCATCCTCGTCGACGACGCGGTCGTCGCGGCAGGCGATGTCGTCATCGGCAGCGGGCTACGTCGGTCGAAAATCCTGTTGCCGGCGGCGGACCTGCTCAGGCTGCCCAACGCGCGCCAGCTCTCGCTGGCTCGCTGAGCCCTCACTCCCCCGTGAAGTCGCGGAGGTCGGCGACGTGCGGGGAGAGGCCCGGGTCCATACCGAGCCCGAGGGCCAGGTAGACCGCGGCGAAGTCGGTGAGGGCGACGTGACTGGCCAGCCGCTCGAGCGCGTGGCCCGGATCCGTGGAGTGCTCACTGACCCGGACTCCGGCGTCCCGCGCCGTGCGAGCCACCGCGTCCGCCAGCGCGCGGGTTGACTCGTCGACGACCTCGGCGCCGTCGTCGCGCAGCAGCAGGAGGCGCAGCTTCGGTGAGGGAGCGCCGTCGAGGAAGGGGTCGGCGAAGATGTCCCCGTCACGAGGCATACCGGCCGCAGCGCCCGCGTCGGTGTAGGGACCGTCGAAGCACGACACCACCTGGGACGCCGCATCCGGCAGCTCTCCCCAGGTGGCCGGGATGCGGGAGGTCCGCGCCAGCATGGCCGCGGCCCGGCAGGCCGCCACCCCGGTGAGGGGACCGTCGCCGAGGATGACGGGGACGCCCTCGGCCAGCTCGCAGGCCAGCGACTTGGCCGGGTTGACGAACGCCTCGGAGCTCGGCCGGAACACGCTCGCCTGTTCGTCCAGCCGGTCGGCGACCCGCGCCATCACCGACGGACCAGCGTCCACCATGCCCAGCGCGTTGGCCCCGAGCAGGACCGGCGTCAGCATCGCCCAGAGCGCGGTCCGCGACGACATCGACCCCACCGGCACCGAGATGTGGATGCCTCGAGCCCGAGCCGCGACGTCCGCGAGCGGCGACTCGGCGGCACCGATCGTCAACAGGGCCGCGCCCCTTCGGGCGGCCTCGGCGGCCAGCGCCACGGGGCCCTCGGCGTGACCGGACTGGGACACCGCGACGACGAGATCCATGGACCCCACCCAGCCGGGAAGCGGCAGGTTGCGCCGCACCTGGACCGGCACCGGTGAGTGCGGCTCGGCCAGCAGCTCCAGCACGTCGGCGATGACCGCCGAACCGCCGAGCGCCGCCACGAGGACCGACCTCGGCCGCTCTCCCCCGGTCAGCCGCTCGAAGCGAGCCTCGGCAGCCAGGTCGACGGCGTGCCGGACCTGCGCCCCCGCAGTCGCCAGCGCACGCAGCGTCTGCCGGGAGTCCAACGCCGCCAGCGCCTGCTGGTCGTCCAGGACGCTCTCGTCGATGTAGGGCATGACCGCCGCTCGCCGAGTCGGTCGTCAGTCGCGAGTGGAGCGAGCCTCGTCGGCGAGCAGGACGGGCACGCCGTCCTCGATGCGGTATGCGCGCCCGCACGACTCGTTCGTGCACTGCAGCTCCGGATGCTCCGGGCCGACCGCGTCGGCGAGCTCTCCGCGGCATACCGGGCAGCGCAGGATCTCGCGCAGCCACGGTTCGATCCTGGGCGTCGTCTCCGTCATCGGTTGTGACCCTCCGTACCCTCCGTCGTCGCCCGGATGCGCTCGAGCACCTCGTCGCGCACGCGGCCCATCGTGTCACGGTCGGCCGCCTCGACGTTGAGCCGCAGCAGCGGCTCGGTGTTGGACGCCCGCACGTTGAACCACCACATCGGCTCCCCCTGGTGGGTCACCGTGATGCCGTCGAGCTCGTCGATCTCGACGGGACCGTTGGCCTCGGCCCACTCGCGCACCCGGGCCGTCGCGGCCGGCACGTCGGTGACCCGGGAGTTGATCTCGCCGGAGGCGACATACCGTTCGTATGCGGCGGCCAGCTCGCTCAGGGGGCCGGTCGCCTCCCCCAGCGCCGCGAGGACGTGCAGCGCGGCGAGCATGCCGGTGTCGGCGTACCAGAAGTCGCGGAAGTAGTAGTGGGCCGAGTGCTCGCCGCCGAACACCGCGTGCGCCTTGGCCATCTCGGCCTTGATGAACGAGTGGCCGACCCGGGTACGCACCGGCTGGGCGCCGGCTTCCCGGATCATCTCCGGCACGACGTGCGAGGTGATGACGTTGTGGACGATGCGGATGTCCCCGACCGGCGTCCCGCGAGCCACCTCCTTGGCGATCTCCCGCGTCGCGACCAGCGCCGTGACCGCGCTGGGGCTCACGGGGTCGCCCAGCTCGTCCACGACGAAACAGCGGTCGGCGTCGCCGTCGAACGCCAGGCCGATGTCGGCGCCATGCTCGACGACGGCCTTCTGGAGGTCGCGCAGGTTCTCGGGCTCCAGCGGGTTCGCCTCGTGGTTCGGGAAGGTGCCGTCGAGCTCGAAGTAGAGCGGTACGACATCGAGGGGCAGCGGGTCGAGGCCGGCGGCGGTTCCCAGCACCGCCGGAACGGTGTAGCCCGCCATACCGTTGCCCGCGTCGACCACCACCTTGAGTGGCCGGTTGTGGCTCAGGTCCACCAGCGAGCGCAGGAAACGCGCGTAGTCGGCGAGGGTGTCGCGTTCGGTGATCGACCCAACGGCCTCGTCCGAAGCGGGCGTCGGCGCGCCGTCCAGCATCGACTGGGCGAGGTCCCGGATCTCGGCCAGGCCGCTGTCCTGACCGACCGGGCGCGCGCCGGACCGGCAGAGCTTGATCCCGTTGTACTGCGCCGGGTTGTGGCTCGCCGTGAACATCGCACCGGGCCGGTCCAGAGCCCCGCTGGCGTAGTAGAGGCCGTCGGTCGAGCAGAGCCCGATCAGCGTCACGTCGACTCCTTCCGCCGCGACGCCATCGGCGAAGGCGCGGCTCAGGGAGGGGGAGCTCGGCCGCATGTCGTGGCCGACGACGACACCGGAGGCGCCTTCCGGTCGGACGACGACCTGCGCGAACGCCGCCCCGATGGCGTGGGCCACCGCTTCGTCGAGCTGGTCGGGGACGACGCCGCGCACGTCGTAGGCCTTGATGAAGTCGGCCAGACGGCGAGTGCGAGAAGCGGAGGGCGTCGGCGAGGTCACGATCCAGGAGGCTATCGGAGGCGCGAGATGTCAGCGGCGCGACCGTTCCGCCACACCGTGGTCAGGAGTCGCGCAGCACCCGTAGGTGTCCGCGTCGGCCCACCTCGACGGCACCGGTACCGGCCTCGTTCCCTCGGCGCAGCTGGTCGGACGGGCCGTCGGTGGCCGCGGGACGGGGACGACCGGCCTCCCGGACGGCGTTCGCGAGCGCGAGCAGGTCGTCGGTGGAGGGGGGCGGCGGCGCATACTCGCCGCTCAGCCGGACGACCTCCCAGCCGCGCGGGGCGGTCAGGCCCTCGGCGTGGCGAGAGCAGAGGTCATAGGTATGCGGCTCGGCGTAGGTCGCGAGCGGGCCGAGGACCGCGGTGGACTCGCGATAGACGTAGGTGAGCGTCGCGACCGCGGGTCCGGTGCACCCGGTCTTGGAGCACTGACGCGACATTCCCACGTTCGGACCCTACGGCGGCCAGCGGCCCGGGGGTCGGCGGCGCGCCGCCCACCGGCGAGCTGATAGGCCGCTGACTAGCATGGTGTTGTGGCGTGGAACGACCTTCAAGGCAACCGGTCGGCGACCCGCCGCAGCGGCCGCCGCGACCGGCGTGGCCGAGGCCCTCGAGGCCCGCTCGCGTGGCCGGCGGTCCCCGCGATGGCGACCCGCGCTGAGCAGTTCGACGACTTGGTCATCGAGGCTGCGACCCGGCTGGAGGAGACCTGGGGGCAGCCGTTCCCGCCGGTCGAGTTCGGTGTGGAGGACGTGCCGCCCTCCGACCCGGCGCCGTGGGAGCACTCGGAGGTGCCGCTCGGCCGGCTGTTCGGCGCCGAGGGGCGGGAGCCACCGCGGATCGTCATCTACCGGCGGCCGGTGGAGACCCGCACGCAGGGGCAGCGCGAGCTGGCCCTCCTCATCTCCGACGTCGTCACCGAGCAGGTGGCCGCGCTGCTCGGTGTGGCGCCCGAGCAGCTCGACCCCGACTACGCCGACGGTGACCCCGAAGACTGACGTTCATCCGCCCATGACGTCGATGTCCAGGTCGTATGCCACAACCACAGCTCGCGCCAACAAGGCCTCCTGCTCCTGGTTGAGAAGGCCGACAATGCGGCCGAGCAGCTCTGTGGGGATCGTGATGACGTTGTCAATGGACGCGGGACGGGTCTTGTCGAGAAGCACCAAACAGATGTCCCGCCTTGCTCAGTCGACGGTCATGTGTGGCGCGGTCCACGCGACGACATCGTCCAGGTCGTCGGCCGCACCCTTCCTCTCAAGTGTGGCGGCATCCCGTTCCGCCAGCTGGCGACGCATCTCTCGTTCGAGGGCCGATGCGACGACCGATGCCCGACTTGGAGCCCGGCCTGTGGCGACCGCGTGATCGAGGAACTCGACGATCTCATCGGGAAGGCGCACGGCGAAGCGCGTACTCACGCGCATCATGGTACGAAGTTGAATCCCACATCGGGATCCTCAGCCGGGGATTTGGCGGACCGGGACCTGGGTCGCCGCCACGGCGGCCGGCGAGAGGGGCACCAGCGCGAAGAGCGGGTCGGCGTCTGTGGCCGCGAGGCTGAGGGACAGGCCGGCCCGAACGGTGCCCTCCGTGGTCCGGACCCAGACTTGCCGGGCGTTGGAGACGTCGAGGGTCGCGACGCTGTCGGCGGCGAGCGAGAACGGTCGCACGTCGATGCTCCCGGACTCCGCCACGACGTAGATCGTGGCCGTCGCGGGGCCTCCCGTTGCCACGAGCATCGCCGACGCGGTGGCGCCGGCCGGCAGCGGCGCACCGGCGACTACGTCAACCGGCGACGTCGATGTCGTCCACCCGAAGTCGGACTGGCCGGTGGCCTTGGGTCGACGCTCGGCCATGACGCCGGCGACCACCGGATGGTCGGCGCGGACCTGGATCGCGTAGGCGCCGGGGGCCACGGTGCCAAGGTCGATCTCCCGCACCGTGCCGCCGGGAACCCGAACCACCCCGTCGTCCGGCAGCGCCACCGGACCGTCCTTAGTCAGCGCACGGGCCTGCACCACGGTCTCCTCCGCACCGGGAACGGCGACGCGCAGACGCGCGGGTCCGTCGAGGTATGCGGCGGGTACGACCTGTTCCTCGGACGGGTCAGCGGCGGGTGCCGCGTCGTCGGCGCCGCGGCCGACGGCAGCGTCGACCCAGCTGTCCTCGACGACCCCAGACAGGACGCCGCCGGTGGCGACGACGTGCACCACCGGGGTGGCCTCGGGTCCGACGAGGGCGTCGACGAGCAGGCTGGTGCGGCCGCGGGGCGGGACGGCGACGTTCTGGCCGTTGGCCGACGGAAGAGTTCCGCCGGAACCGAGGACCGTCACGTCGGCGTTGACAGTGTTGGCTCCGGGGTTGGTGAGGACGACGCGCTCGCGGCGGCCGCTGCCGCCGCCACCGGCGACCAGCCAGAGCTCGGCCCGCGGCGCCTGGCAGGCGGTTGCCACGGCCGACCGGTCGTCCCCGTCGGTCGTCACCGTGGTTTGCAGGGCGGCGAGCCCTCCGGCAAGCGCGCCGGTCGCGACCACCTGGCCCGTGGACGCACCGGTGAGCGGACCCTGGACCAGCCGGCCCCGGGCGTCGGTGGTGCCGACCGAGGTGCCGCCCGGGGTGGCGGTCACCGCGAGGCTCCCGGCGGTCCCGGCGACGTCGACGCCCTGCATGACCTGAGCCGGCGGGCTGGCGGCGATGACGGTGGTCGTCCCGGGCACGGCCGGGACGCCCGCCAGTCCCTCGGTCTCGGGGCCCGGGCAGGAAAGGACGGACGAGCTCACGGGGGCGACGGTGGCGGTGGCGGCGTTCGTGGCTGCGGCGTCGCCACCGAGGTTGGCGGTCCAGGGCACCTGCACCGCCGCATACGTGAGCCCCACACCGGCAACCAGGGCGGCTCCGGCGCGGACGAGCCCCCAGATAGCCGGGCTCACACCAGCCTCCGCGACCGGCGCGAGCCGAAGGGGATGGCGAGGAACACCACGGCGGCCAGCAGCGCCAGCTGGGCGAGGAACCACGCTTGGTGCGACGGCGGTAGGTCGGCCTCGAGCCGGCCCGCCGCCGACGGCAACCGGTAGGTCGGGGTGCCCGTCGTCGCGACCGGCGCGAGGCTCTGCCCGTCGAACGTGACGACCGCGTGCGAGGCCCACTCGGGCGCCTCGGCGAAGACCACCTGTCGGCCGGCACTCCCGACGGACAGATCCTGCGACACCGCCCCGTGCGGGCCGTCGACGGGGACGACCTGGAGGGGCCGGCCCTCGGCGTCGTCGAGGCGCACCCGGGAGGGCGCGACCGGCACGTCGGCCGCGACGGCCGACGGTCGGGCGACCACGCGCCACAGGGTCTGGTCGGCGCCCGACCCGAGCCGGGTCAGCCCCGAGGCGGCGTCGAGGGTCCGGACGAGGGGGTCGTCGGCGGCCGCGCGAACGGCGACGAAGCCGACGCCGAGGTCGGCCAGGGCGTCGCCAGCGCCGCCGGACAGGACGCCACCGGACGCGATTGTGCCGAGCAGGGGGCCAAGGCCTGGGTCGGTGACGTTGTCCGACCGAGTGACGTCACGCATGAGGTCGCCGGGCTCGTTGCCGATCACCGCGAAGTCCAGTCGCTTAGAGACCGGCGTGAGCACCACCAGGCGGTTCGCGTCCGGGCCGTTCGCCTGCTCGACCGCCACGGCCGGCAAGGTGTCGGAACCGAGGGTGAGGGCCCCCGCCCCGGCCCACGCGGTCATCGCGGCCGCGACGGCGACGCTACCCGCGACGGCCGCCGCGACGAGCCCGGCGACGAACCGGCGCCAGCCGAACCGCCGCTCTCCCAGCACGTGGGCCAGCCCGTGCCAGCCGACCAGCAGGACGGCGAGCACCGCGACGACGTAGAGCTCGAGACCGATCCCGGCCCACAGGGTCGCCAGCGTGGGTTGGCCGTCGTCACCGATCGCCTGGCCGACCCCGACCCGCTCGGACAGGTAAGCGAGCGTGAGCCCGACGAGTGCCGTCGCCGCAAGCGCCGTGAGCGCCACACCGCGCGCGCGGCCGCCACTGCGACGGGCGAGGGCGACGACGGCCACGACGAGGACCGGGACGAAGAGCAGGCCGACCAGCGGTCCTCCGCCATCGGGCTGCCCGAGCGCCAGCTGCCACGCCGGCGGGGAGTCCGGGCCGACGTCGAGCAGACCCGCACCGGTGAGCAGCAGGCCCGGCTGGTCGACGAACTGCAGCACCCACGGACCGAGCAGCGCGACCGGCACCACCACGAGCACCGCGGCGCGCAGCCGTCGCACCAGGCCGGGGGCCAGCACGAGCGCGACGAGGGCCGCGACCACGCATACCGCCAGAAGAACCGGCACGAAGGCACCGAGCAGCCCGGCCGCCAGCGCCGTCGCGAACGTCGCGGTCCACGACCCGTCGCGCTTCAGCGACGCTGCGAACCCGGCGACGACGAGCGGCAGCAACAGGTGCGCCACGACGACGGAGACCCGACCTTGAGTGAGGGCCGCGGTGAGGACGCCGCTCGTTCCCCAGACGAGGGCGACGAGGCCGCGACCCCACCGAGCCCGAGTGGCGACCCGGGCAGCGAGGTATGCGGAGACGGCCGACAACGGCATCGCGGCCAGGACCAGCCAAGACAGGGTCACGCCGGCCGGCGTGCGCCCGTCCGAGACGTAGGGCACCCACTGCATCAGCCAGGTGACGGCCGCCAGCACACCCATCGACGGGGACACGTCCACGGCGCTGCCGAAGCCCGCGCCGTGCCAGGAGTCGCGGTAGAGGTGCCAGAGTCCGTCCGCGTTGGTCGCGACGCCGTAGAGCTCGCCACCGGAGAACCCGGGTCCGCGCGCGTCGAGGACGCCCTGCGTCAAGGCGGTGCGGAAGGTGAGCGCCGACAGGACGGCGCAGGCCAGCACCGCGAGGAACCCGGGGTGGGTGGCGATCCGCTGCGGCAGCGAGGGAGGGAGCCCACTCAGGGACTCCGCCTCTTCGGCGATGGGGCCCGGCTCGGCGGACGCCGCGTCTCCGGCCGGCGCCGGTTCGGTGAGGCTGCGGGCGGGGGTGACCGCGTCCTGGACACGGTCCCAGGTGGCGGCGAGGGCCGCCCCGGAGCCAGTGAACAGGCCGGTCAGGTGACGCCGGGACACGGTGGTCGACCGCCTGAACCGCCAGCGCGCTCCCGCACTGGCGAACGGCCGGCCCAGGGCACCGATGTCCGACAGTTCGGCCCAGGCGTGCTGCGGGCGCTTGAGCAGCAGCAGGCCCAGCGCCGACAGGATGCCGCCGACGAGGATCCAGAGGGCGAGGAACGGCACGGCCAGCGGCGAGCACCGGGTCAGGGCGACGCGCCGGGCCGCGCGGCGCTCGGCCAGCCGGGTCGCCAGCGGGCCGGCCTGCCGCTCCGCCGCCGAACGGGTCCTCCGGACGACCGCCCCGGGGACCACCACCACCCGGTGCCCCGTCAGCTGCGCCCGCCAGCCGAGGTCGAGGTCTGCGCCGGCCGCCGCGAAGGCCGGCTCGAAGCCGCCGAGCTGCCCGTAGACGTCGCGGCGCACGAGCATGCCGGCAGTGCCGACGGCGAGCACGTCCGTGCGGGAGTCGTACTGGCCCTGGTCGGCCTCGCCGAATGCCGGAGCGTCGACGCGGCGGCCCGCCCGGGTGACCTGGCGGCCGAGCTCCACGAGCAGCCGGGGGTTCTCCCAGCGCACCACCTTGGGGCCGGCGACCCCCACGCTGCGCGAGCGTCGGACCGCCTCGACGAGGCGCAGCAAGGCGGTCGGCCGCGGGGCGACGGTGTCGTCGAGAATCCACACCCACTCCGGGCCCGCCGCCACGGCGGCAACTGGTGCCGCCGGAGAGTCGGTATGCGACGACGCCGGGTCCTGGTCCGGGTGCGGGTCCGGGTCTACCGTCTCGCCAGGCTCGGCGTCGGCGGGCTCGACGACCTCGCGGAGCTCCAGGGCCTCGCCCTCGGCCGGCTCGGCGGGCTCGCCGACCTCACCGGGCTCGACGGCCACCCCTTCGGGCTCCGTCTTCACCTCGGACTCGCTCTCCGCGGGCTGGATCGTGGCGGTCTCCCGGACGGCGTCCGGCACCGTCTCGCCAGGAGCGTGCCGGCGGTCCACCTCGGCGAGGGCCGCGTCGACCGCGGCTGCGATGTGTCCGGGCCCCGTCAGGGCGATGACGGCGAGCTCGGGAACCACCCCAGCGAGCCCGTCGTGCGCGCGCACGATCTCGGAGACCCGGGCGAATATCGACGGGGCCATCGACGAACTCACCGACGCGGTGTCCGACGCGTCCTCGGCGGCGACCACGACCAGCCGGTCGGGCGCTCGGGTCTGGGCGGCAACGGCGTCCAGGACCTCGGTGATCCGGCCGACCGGGGGCGGCTGACCGGCACGCATACCCGGTTCGGCGCCCTCGTCCTCGCGGTCCGGCCGACCCAGCGCGTCGGCCCGGACGAGGAGCACCGCCGTCACCCGAGGCGCCGCCGACGCGCGGTGCGCGGCTGCGGCTGACTCGGGTGCCTCCGGATGCACAGCGTGGGGCGGCGCGAGCGTCGTCGTCACGAGGCAGGGTACGTCGGGGTCACGCGCTAGACAGCGCGTTTCTTCAGCTTGCGGCGCTCACGCTCCGACAGGCCGCCCCAGATGCCGAACCGCTCATCGTGCTGGAGCGCATACTCCAGGCACTCAGCGCGGACCTCGCACCCGATGCAGACCTTTTTGGCCTCCCGGGTCGAGCCCCCCTTCTCCGGGAAGAACGCCTCCGGGTCTGTCTGGGCACAGAGCGAGCGCTCCTGCCAGGACAGCTCAGCTTCGTCCTCGGTCTCGACGGTGTTCAACATGACCAACTGCACCTCGTGCATGGCGCCCTCCTCGACCCTTGCCCGTACACGATGTTGCTCATCCCCACCTCGTAGCCGCTGACCGCGAGTCCCTGATGGAAGCGGTGTGCGGGTCGACCTCGAGAAGGACAGTGATGAAATTACACGCGTGTCATTGGTCAGAAGTCAAGCCGAATTCTGATATTCACGCGAATTTGCCGTGATCGCCCGCATGGTGACCCGGTGACGGGCGGTCGGCCCGCCCTGACAGACTCTCGGGCATGCACATCACCGCCCTCGCCGGCGGGGTCGGGGGCGCGCGGTTCCTGCGTGGTCTGCTCGCCCACATCGACCGCACCCCCGCGCTCCGGGGCTCGCAGGTCACCGTCATCGGCAACACCGGTGACGACATCACCCTCTTCGGGCTGCGGGTGTGTCCCGACCTCGACACCGTCCTCTACACCCTGGGCGGCGGGGTCAACGAGGCGCAGGGCTGGGGACGCGCGGAGGAGACGCACCACGTGCAGGGCGAGCTGGCCGCATACGGGGTCCAGCCGCAGTGGTTCGGGCTGGGTGACCGCGACGTGGGCACGCACGTCGCCCGGTCGCTCTGGCTGGGGCAGGGGCTCACCCTGTCGCAGGTGACGGCGCGGCTCGCCGACCGGTGGGGGCTGCCGAGCCGCGGCGTGACGCTGCTACCGATGACCGACACGCCCGTCGAGACGCACGTTGTCGTCGACGAGGACGAGGGGGGGTCCCCCAGCGAAGCCAGGGGAGAGCGGGCGGTGCACTTCCAGGAGTGGTGGGTGCGGATGCGCGCGGCTGTGCCCGCGCGACGGTTCGTCGTGGCCGGCATGGACGCGGCCGTCGCGGCGCCGGGCGTCCTCGACGCCATCCGTACCGCGGACCTCGTCGTGCTGCCGCCCAGCAACCCCGTGGTCTCGATCGGCATCATCCTCGGCGTCCCCGGCGTGCGCGACGCCCTGCGCGGGTCTCGGGCGCCGGTCGTCGGTGTGTCCCCGCTGATCTCCGGGCGGCCGGTGCGCGGGCACGCCGACGCCTGCCTCGAGGCGATCGGGGTGGCCTCGACGACGCAGGGCGTCGCGGGTCTCTACGGGGACTTCCTCGACGGCTGGCTGGTCGCCGAGGAGGACGCGGCGTTCGTCTCCACCGGCAGGCTGTCCGTCGAGGCGCGCCCGCTGCTCATGTCGAGCGTCGAGGCTGCGGCCGACATCGCCGGCGCCGCGGTCGACCTGGGGATGCGGCTGGCCGGGGTCCGTGCCTGACGGCCTCTGGGTCGTCCCGGTCACCGGTATGCCGGAGGTCGGCCGGGGCGACGACCTCGCCGGGCTCGTCATGGCCGCGCTCAAGCGGCTGGGCTTCGCGCTGGTCGAGGGCGACGTGCTTGTCGTCTCCAGCAAGATCGCGTCCAAGGCGCTCGGCCTCGTCGCGTCCGACCGTGAGGCGGCGATCGCCGACGCCACCCGGCGGGTCGTCGCCGAGCGGACCCTTCCCGACGGCCGAGTCACGCGTGTGGTCGAGTCCGCCGCCGGTCCGGTCATGGCCGCCGCGGGGGTGGACGCGTCCAACACGGGCGACCTCGACGGCGTCCTGCTGTTGCCGGCTGACCCCGACGACGTCTGCGCTTCGCTCCTGACCCCATTGCGGGCGGCGTCCGGTCTCGATCGGCTCGGCGTGGTGCTGAGCGACACCAGCGGCCGGCCCTGGCGGGTCGGCCAGGTGGACTTCGCCCTCGGCTCGGCCGGGGTGCGGGTGGTCGACGACCTGCGCGGCGACGTCGACGCCGACGGGCGCGAGCTCGCCGTGACCGAACGCGCGGTCGCCGACGAGGTCGCCGCCGCAGCCGACCTCGTCAAGGGAAAGGCGTCGTCGGTGCCGGTGGCGGTGGTGCGCGGGGTGGGCGACTTCGTGACCGGTTCGGTCCGGGAGGGCGGCAGCCGGTCGCTGGTCCGGACCGGTGCCGGCGACTGGTTCGGGACGGGGACGGCGGAGGCCGTACGGGCCGCACTGGGCGTGGCCCCCGGCTCGGAGCTCGCCGCGCGGCTGGGCATCGCGAGCGTGCTGCCGGAGGTGCCCGCCGTTCGCGTCGGTCGCGCGGTCGCCGTGGCGATGACCGATCTGGCCGGTGGGACCCACGACGGCGTGGCCGACGACGGTGTTGCCGTCGACGTAGGCCCGGACGCGGTGGTCGTGACCGGAGGCGACCCCGTCGACCGGGGAATGCTGGCCGCTCGGATCCGGGTGGCGTTGTGGGGCGAGGGCTTTTCCTCGTCGGTCGAGCCGGCCTCCCGCCGCCCCCAGGACACCGTCACCGTCCGGGTCGGCCCACCGACCTGACCCGGTCAGCGCGGCAGATGGGTTCGTGGGGCCATCCGCGGCCCGTGGCGGGGCCGCCGGAAACCGCTCAGCTCCATCAGCCGCTGCACGCGGTAGCGATGGCCGGCGTAGGGCTCCAGCAGCTCGGCCAGGACGTCGTCATCGCGCGCCTCGCCGAGCAGCGCCCACGTGATGTCCTTCGCGACGTGGTAGTCGCCGAAGCTCACCGCGTCGGCGTCGCCGAGCGCCCGCTGCGCGACCTCGGCGGCCGTCCAGGCACCGATCCCGGGCAGCACGCGCAGCCGGGCGCGGGCCGCCAGCGGTGCCAGCTCCACCGTCTGCTCCAGTCGTCCCGCCGCCCGAACCGCACCGACCACGGTCCGCGACCGGCCCGGGTCGACCGACGCCTTGAGCCAGTGCCAGGACGGGATCGCCGCCCAGTCGGCCGGTGAGGGCTGCACGAAGAGCCCGACCGACGCATACGGGCCTGGCGCCGGCTCCCCGAACCGGCGGACGAGCTGCCGGAACCCCGCGAACGCCTCCTTGCCGGTCACCTTCTGCTCGATGACCGCCGGGGCCAGCGACTCCAGGACCAGCCGGGACCGCGGCACCCGCCACCCGCTGAACCGGCGGGCCGCCTGCGCGACGAGCTCGTGGTGGGCGACGAAGCCGGAGTCGTCGTCGGACTCCCCCAGCAGGTCCGGTATGCCGTCCAGGGCCCACTCCGCCCCCGGCCCCCAGGCTCGGGCGACGACCTCGGCGTCCCCGGGCCGCGTCTGGAGCTCGAGTGTGGCGAGCCCCTCGGGGGTGCGGAGCCCTCGAACCACCGACCCGCCGCGACCGCGGAGAAAGGTCGGATCACCCCCGCCGTGTCGCAGCGGGCCGAGGATCGCCGCCACGGCGACCGGGCGGGCGGAGCGCCACACCCGGCCCTGCTGCGGCCAGTCGACCGTCGCCGGCACCCGGATGACGCCGCTCGCCGGTTCCGTGGTCACGCGGCCAGTCTCGCCCACCCCGCTGACGCCCGGACGCGGTCGGGTCCCGGGTGCTCGGAACGTAGACTTGCGCCGGCTCGTTGTCGGCCCGTTGCGGGTGCGTGCGCCCCGCCGGCACGTCCGAACCCGCCCGCATCCCCTCCGCATACCCTCCGCATCCGTACCCCTGCTGTCGCGCCCAGGTGCGCGCCGGCGCACCGCCCGAAGGACACCGTGGCCAGGAAACCCCCGACCAGCCCGCCCGCGAAGCGCCCAGCGACCGGCTCCGGCCGCCCGGCCGCCGCCTCCGGCCGCCCGGTGTCTGGCCGGCCCCAGCGGATCGACCCCGACGCCCGCAAGGCCCGCGTCGCCGAGGTGAAGAAGGCGCAGCGGAGCCGGGAGCGGCGCACCGTGCTGATGATCGTGGCCGGGTGCGGGGTGCTCGTCCTGCTGCTCGCCGGGGTCATCTCCTACGGCATCCTCGACGCCCGCCGGAACCAGCCGGAGAACCTCATCGTCGGCCTGGGCACCCCCGCGGCGTCCGCATCGTGCGACGCCGTGACGACGGACGCCGCGAGCGGCAACGCCGACCACGTCGGCCCGGGCACCAACCGCGCCGACATCACCAAGGTGCAGTACGCCACCGTGCCGCCCACCAGCGGTTCGCACTTCGTGCAGCCGGTCCTCGACGGTCGCCAGTTCTACTCCAGCGCCGACACGCCGGCCGTCGAGACTCTCGTGCACAACCTCGAGCACGGCTACACGGTGCTCTGGTACCTCCCCTCCGAGGAGGCCGCCCGCACCGCGCAGCTCCAGGAGCTCGCGAGCCTCGGCAACAAGCTCGCCCCCTCGCAGGCCAAGTTCATCGTCGCGCCGTGGAACGAGGCCTACGGCCAGTTCCCGAGCGGGAAGAAGTTCGCGCTCACCCACTGGTCCGCCACCACGGATCCGACCGGCAAGGTGACGGCGCAGGCCGGTCACCGCCAGCTGTGCGGCGACCTGTCCGGTGAGGCGGTCAAGACCTTCGTGACGCAGTTCCCGAAGACCGATGCCCCGGAGCCGCTCGGGGCCTGAGCCGGTAAGCCGGTCTAACGGCTCATCCGCTTCACGGCTCGTCGGGGACCGGCTCCTCGTCGACCAGTTCCGCGTCGACCGGCTGCCCGTCGACCAGTGCCGCGGCGTGGCGTTCGAGCTCGGCGCGCGACGCGACGAGGTGGTGACGGCGCGCATACGCCCAACCGCCCGCGGCCGCCACCACGTCGACCACGGTGACGACGAACCGGGACACGATCGCGACCGCCGTCCCCGCCGAGGCCGGCATCGCCGAGGCAAGGATCAGCGTGAGCAGGCCTTCGCGCGCGCCCAGACCGGCGGGCAGGATGATCGTCACCATCGACAGCGCACCGGACAGCCCGAACCCGGTGAGCCCCGCCACCGTGAGCGTGGCGCTCGGCTGAGCCCCGACCGCGTTGGCCAGCACCAGGATGTGCACCCCGAAACACAGCCAGGCCAGGCACAGGATCACGACGGCCAGGAGGACGGCCCGCCCGGACAAGTGCCTCTCGAGCGGCTGCTGGCGCAATACGCGCAGGCCCCGTTGCACGATCCGGTTGAGTACGGGCGGCCAGCACAGCAGGGCCAGCAGCGGGATTCCCACCAGCACCCAGATGAGCCCGCTGCTGTCCGGTCGCTGCAGCAGCAGGGGAATCGACGCAGCCCCCACGATGAGTCCGGTGAGCACCGACAGACCGAGCGTCACCAGGCTCGCGACCCCGGTCCGGCGGCGGGGGACGTGCAGGCGGGCCGCCATGTCGGCCTGCACCAGGATCGTCCAGACCGAACCGGGCAGATACTTGCCGAGCTGGCCGACGAACCAGACGCCCGCCGCTGGGGCGACGTGGAGTTCGGACCCGAGGTCCGCGAGGACCACCCGCCACCCCAGCATGGTCAGCCACGTGCCCAGTGCTGCGGGGAGGAACGACAGCAGCAGCGCACCGGCGCTGACCCGCTGGAGGTCCTCGCTGATCTCCGGCCAGTTGCGGGCGACGCCCCACACCAGCGCGACGACGACGGCCACCGCGACGACGACGCGGACGATCGCGATCGCCCGTCCTCGTGTCACCCTCCGAGCATCCTCTGGCCGACCGGGGTCGACGGGGTTCACCGGCGGCGCAGCGTGAGCCGCACCAGGCCGTATGCCGCGCCCGGGATGCGCCCCGGTGTCGCGTCCGCGGCGATGCCGGCAGCGCGCATCCGCCAGCCGACGTGGCCGTCGAGGTCGCCGACGAGCACGTAGCCCTGCTCGTGCGCCCGCGCGACGACGGCCCGGACGTCGGCCGGCCCGAGGGCGTCCTCCTCGCCGGGTCGCCCGAGCGGCAGGGTGACGACGAACAGGCCGCCGGACCGCAGCGCCCAGGCCGCCTGGCTGAGGGCCTCGTCGATGTCCGTCGCGTCGCACCCTCCGGGGTGCACCCGCGCGACCACGTCGATCGACCCCATGTCGACGTCCAGCAGGTCGTCACCGGCACCGACCACGGTCAGCCCGAGGTCCACGGGCGCGAACCCGCCCGCGCGCAGCCACCGGCCGAGCGGCGAACCCGAGCCGGACTCGTCCACGACCACCGCGGCGCGGCCGGCCTCCGCGCCGGCTCCCGGAGCCCAGTCGGCCACCCGGACGATGGCCGCCACCGTGCCGAGCGCGGCCCACGCGGCGATCCCGTCGCGGGCGCGCGGCAGCCCGAGCCGCCGGGCAACCGCCTTGGCCTCGTCGGCCTGCCAGCCGTCCTCGAGCACGTCGGTCGGCCGCAGCCACTCGGGCAGGTCGGCGCGGGAGAGCTCCACCCGAGGCGCCCACGCCGTCGCGAGCCGTCGGGCGCCGACAACCGCGCGGGAGGCGAACCGAGCCGGCAGGCTTGCCGGTTCGGACCGGCTCGGGCCACGTTTCCGGTCGGGTCGGGACACCTCGACGGCCGCCACATCGGTGCCGGCCAGCGCCTCGATGGCCCCCACGTAAGTCGCCCACGGAGCAGAGAGGTCGTGCGGTCTGCGTGGCCACACGGCGTCGCGAGACGAGGGGCGGGCGGTCTCCGGCTGCTCCGCCGCATACACCCGGGCCGCGCCGAGCCGGGTGGCGAGCAGGGTCTCCTCACGGTGGTGCAGCAGCACCCCGTCGACCCGGCCGACGAGCGTGGCCAGGAGGTTGCGGCCCGCGGGGCCGAGGCGGGGGGACAGCCGGTCGAGCAGGACCACGCCGCGCGGACCACGGTCGACGACGCCGACCTCCGGACGATGGATACCGGCGCCCTGCAGGAGGGCGAGGTGGAGCGGGATCATCGCCGCACCGGTGTGGACGATGACGACGGCGTCGTAGCCGCGCAGCCGCCGCCCCGTGCGCAGCCAGGTGTCCGGCCGGTTCCAGGCCAGCGACCGGACCGTCCGCGGAAAGGGTTCGCCGGCGGCGTCGACCTGCGTGGTCGGCGACCACGACACCAGGGTGACGTCGTGGCCGGCGTGGGCGAGCTGGTGCGCCAGGGCCACGGTATGCGGCGCCATCCGGCCGGCGCCCGCGTGAGTGGGCCCGACCAGCGCAACCCGGAGGAAGGCCGACTGCGCCCCTCGTGAGACCGACGCTTCGGACGTCCCTGCGACCCGGCCCAGCATGCCTCGGAGCGTAGCCCGGGACCCTGGCTACGGCGCGACGCCCCTCGGCGCGCCGCCCGCTAGGGTCGCGGCGTGCCGACCCCTGCTCAGGTGCTCTCCGCGATGTTGGCCGCCGACCCCGGGCGGCCCCGGCTGACCTGCTACGACGACACACCGGGACCGACCCACGGCGAGCGCGTCGAGCTCTCGGCGCGGGTGCTCGCCAACTGGGTGGCCAAGGCCGGCAACCTGCTGCAGGACGACCTCGACGGTGCGCCCGCAACGACCGTCGGCCTGGACCTGCCGGCTCACTGGCGGGCGTTCTACTGGGCGCTGGCCGCGTGGTCGGTGGGCGCCACCGTCGTCGTCGGGAACGGCGCCGACACGTCCGACGTGGTCATCACCACTGACCGCCACACGGCCGCGCAGCTGGCCGAGAACGCCGGCCTCCCGGTCCTCGTCACGTTGCCGATGCTGGCCGCGGCGAACCTCGACGCGCCCCGCGATGTCGTGGACGAGGCTCGAGAGCTGGCGAACTACGGCGACGCGTTCGCCGCCAACGAGGACCCGAACCCCGACGACCCCGCGCTCGTCGACGGCGACGCCGTCCAGTCGTACCGCGAGGTCGTGGTGGCGCAGCCCGACTGGGGAACCAGCCCACGGGTCCGCGTCCCGGACGACCTCGGCCGGGGGCTGCGGGCGGCCCTGTCGGCGTGGGCCGCCGACGGCTCGGTGGTGCTGGTCCGTCAGCCCGCCGGCGACCAGGGAAAGCGGCTGGCGCCCGAGAACATCACGGTCGACGTCAGCTGACGTTCGACGTCAGCTGAGGTCGACCGTCAGCTCCGGCTCGGTCTTGGACCGGACCTCCTCCTCGGTGACGCCCGGGGCCAGCTCGCGCAGCACCAGGCCGGTCTCGGTCACGTCGATCACCGCCAGGTCGGTGATGATCCGCTGCACCACGCCGCGACCGGTGAACGGCAACGAGCACTGCTTGACGATCTTGTAGGAGCCGTCCTTCGCCACGTGCTCCATCAGCACGATGACGTGTTTCGCGCCGTGGACCAGATCCATGGCGCCGCCCATACCCTTGACCATCTTCCCGGGGATCATCCAGTTGGCGATGTCGCCGCTCTCGGACACCTGCATGGCACCGAGGATCGCGGCGTCGACCTTGCCGCCGCGGATCATGCCGAACGAGGTCGCCGAGTCGAAGTAGGACGCCCCCCGCCGCACCGTCACGGTCTCCTTGCCGGCATTGATGAGGTCCGGATCCTCACTGCCCGCAACGGGATAGGCGCCCACGCCGAGGATGCCGTTCTCCGACTGCAGCACGATCTCGACGTCGTCGGGTACGTAGTTGGGCACCATGGTCGGCAGCCCGATCCCGAGGTTGACGTAGGCGCCGTCGCTCAGCTCGCGCGCGGCGCGAGCGGCCATCTCCTCACGGGTCAGCGGCATGTCAGGCCTCCCTCACGGTCCGGCGCTCGATCCGCTTGTCGGCGACCTGGTCGGCGTCGAGCGGGAGGACCCGCTGCACGTAGATCCCCGGCAGGTGCACCTGGTCGGGATCCAGCTCGCCCGGCTCGACCAGCTCCTCGACCTCGGCCACCGTCACCCGGCCGGCCATGGCCGCCAGCGGGTTGAAGTTGCGGGCCGACTTGTTGAAGACGAGGTTGCCGTGCCGGTCGCCCTTCCAGGCGCGCACCAGCCCGAAGTCCGCGACGATGGCGGGCTCCAGGACGAACTGCTTCGACGCCCTCCGCCGTGGCGAACTCGCGCACCTCCTTCGGCGGCGACGCGAGCGCGACCGAGCCGTCCGCGGCATACCGCCACGGCAGGCCGCCCTCGGCGATCTGGGTACCGACTCCGGTCGCGGTGAAGAACGCCGGTATGCCGGAGCCCCCGGCCCGCAGCCGCTCGGCCAGCGTGCCCTGCGGCGTCAGCTCCACCTCTAGCTCGCCGGAGAGGTACTGCCGGGCGAACTCCTTGTTCTCGCCGACATAGGACGCCACCATGCGGCGGATCCGCTTGTCACGCAACAGGATTCCTAGCCCCCAGTCGTCGACGCCGCAGTTGTTAGACACCGCCTCGAGGTCGACGACGCCCGCGTCGTGGATCGCCTGGATGAGCACACTCGGGATGCCGCAGAGCCCGAACCCACCGACCGAGAGCGTCATCCCGTCGACGATGCCCTCGATCGCGGCGGCCGGGCTGGAGACCACCTTGTCCATGGCCCGGACTCTAGTTCACCCCACAGCCGCTGATTCGGTCGCGTTCTCCACGGCGTGAGACCATGGGCCGCTATGCCTCACGCAGACGACGTCCGCGCCGTCGACGACCGCCCCGGCGGCTACGTCGTCGACACGCGGAGCCCGTTGCGCCGCCGCTCCTCGCGCCGGAGCGCCCTACCGCCGCTCAAGCCCGCGGGGGAGCCGTCCGGAGGCCCGCCCCCACGAGGACCGCAGCGCGCCTCGGTGTCGACGGCGCCGCCGCGTCCCCGACGGACGGGCCGCACCGTCCTCATCGCCGTGCTCGTCGTTGTCATCCTCTGGCTGGCGTTCCTCGTGTGGGTGCCGCTGAACGCCTGGGGCAGCGTCTCTCGGGTGGACAACAACCCGTCCGGCGACCGCCCGGTCGACAAGGCCGGGTTCAACTACCTCCTCGTCGGGTCGGACAGCCGCGAGGGCCTGACGCCGGAGCAGCAGCAGGCGCTCAACGGCGGCGGCTCGGCCGAGGGCAAGCGCACCGACTCGATCATCCTCGTCCACGTCCCGAGCAGCGGCGGCAAGTCGGCGATGATCTCGATTCCCCGGGACTCCTACGTCCCGATCCCGGGACACGGCAGCAACAAGATCAACGCCGCCTTCGCCTTCGGCGGCGCCCAGCTGCTGACCCAGACGGTCGAGCAGGTCACCGGTGTCCACGTCGACGGCTACCTGGAGATCGGGTTCGCCGGCTTCGCGGGCGTCGTGGACTCCCTTGGTGGAGTGGACGTCTGCGTGCCGTTCGACATGAAGGACCAGGACGCCGCCATCGACCTGAAGAAGGGCTGCCAGACCCTCGACGGCCCCACCGCCCTCGGCTACGTCCGCGCGCGCAAGTCCGACCCGCGCGGCGACATCGGCCGGGCCGAGCGCCAACGGCAGTTCCTCGGGGCGCTGTTGAAAAAGGCGGCGACACCGGCGACGGTGTTGATCCCCTGGCGCTACAAGGCGTTCGCCGACTCCGCCGCCAGCGGGCTCGAGGTCGGCGAGACGACGTCGTTCAGCGACGCCGTGAAGATGCTCCAGGCGCTGCGGGGCGTCGACAGCGGAGAGACCCTGTCGCTGGTCGTCCCCATCGAGACCGCAGCGCTGCCCACCCCCAACGCCGGCGTCGCCGTGAAGTGGAACACCGCGCAGGCCAAGGCGTTGTTCAGCGCGATCCAGAACGACCAGCCGCTCACCACGCCCCCCGCCGGCACCGTCCCGGGCTGACCCGGCGGACATCTCGACCGGAGCGAGCGCCGGAAATGGCCATCAACGGCGGTGTTCGGGTCGTCGTGCCCGTCGAGATGACCGGTCGGCCGGCGGTGCTGGCCTACTTCAGCAGCTGGCGGGCCATGACCATGCGCTGGATCTGGTTGGTGCCCTCGTAGATCTGGGTGATCTTGGCGTCCCGCATCATGCGCTCGAGCGGGAAGTCCTTGACGTAGCCGGCGCCGCCGAGCAGCTGCACCGCGTCGGTGGTGATCTGCATGGCCACGTCGGAGGCGTAGCACTTGGCCGCCGCCCCGAAGAACGGCAGGTCCTTGTCGCCGCGCTCGGACTTCGCCGCCGCCACGTAGACCATCTGCCGGGCCGCCTCCAGCGTCATCGCCATGTCGGCGAGCATGAACTGGATGCCCTGGAACTCCGCGATGGCCTTGCCGAACTGGCGACGCTCCTTGACGTAGTCGACCGCCGCGTCGAGGGCGCCCTGCGCGATCCCGACCGCCTGCGCCCCGATGGTGATGCGGGTGTGGTCCAGGGTCTGCAGCGCGATCTTGAGCCCGTCGCCGACCTCCCCGACCAGCCGGTCGCCAGGGATACGGCAGTCCTCGAAGTGCAGCTCGCGCGTCGGGGAGCCCTTGATGCCGAGCTTGCGCTCCTTCTCCCCGAACGTGAATCCGGGATCCGACTTCTCCACGACGAACGCCGAGATGTTGGCGCCGCGCCGCCCGTCGGGGTCGGTGACGGCGAGGACCGTATAGAACTGCGAGACACCGGCGTTCGTGATCCACGACTTCTGCCCGTTGAGCACCCAGTCGTCGCCGTCGGCCCGCGCGCGAGTCTTCATCGACGCCGTGTCGGACCCGGCCTCCCGCTCCGACAGCCCGTAGGAGAACGCCGCCTCGCCTCGCGCCAGCGGCGGCAGGTACCGCGCCTTCACCTCCGCCGACCCGGCCAGGATCACCGGCATCGAGCCCAGCTTGTTGACCGCCGGAATCAACGACGACGACGCGCATACCCGCGCGACCTCCTCGATGACGATGCACGTGGCCAGCGCATCGGCACCGACGCCGTCGAACTCCTCGGGCACGTGCGGCGCGAAGAAGTCGCTGGCCACCAGGGCGTCGTGCGCCTCCTGGGGGTACCGCGACTGCTCGTCCACCTCCGCCGCATACGGCGCGATCTTGTCCTCGGCGATGGCCCGGACCGCCTCGCGGACCGCGTCGTGCTCCTCCGACAGCTGGTACAGGTCGAACGACGTCGTGCTCACCCAGCCAGGTTACCGCCGGGTATGCGGCGGCCCTCCGCCGTGGTCAGGCCGTGGTCAGGCCGCGGCCACCGCCGGCAGGCCCGGGTCGACGCCGGTCAGTCGGACGGCGAGGTCCCAAAGCTCCCGCTGCGTGTCGAGGTCGCGCGACGCCGCGGACGAGCCGACGATGCGAGGCGGCCCGGTCTGCTCCAGAAAGCCGGAGGGCCCGACGTAGCTGCCGCCGGGCACATCGGGGGCGGTGGCCGCATAGAGCGTGGGCTGGGCACCGGCGGCCGCGTCCTGGACCAGCCCCGCCGTGCGCATCCACCCCTGGGTGGTGAGCGCCACGGTCCCGAGGTGCGACTGCAGGTTGGTCACCGCATACCCCGGGTGTGCGCCGATGGACCGGACCGGAGATCCGGCCAGCAGCAGCCGTCGCTGCAGCTCGTAGGCGAACATCAGGTCGGCGAGCTTGCTCTGCCCGTATGCGGTCCACCGCTGGTAGCGACGGTGGTCGAAGTTCGGGTCGGCGAGGTTGATGCGGCCCATCCGGTGAGCGCCCGAGGAGAGGGTCACCACGCGGTCGGTGACGTGCGGCAGGAGCAGCCCGGTCAGGGCGAACGGACCCAGGAAGTTCGTGCCGAGCTGGCTCTCGAACCCGTCGACCGTCCGGGCGAACGGGACCGCCATGACGCCGGCGTTGTTGACAAGGACGTCGATCGGCCCATCCCACGCCTCGGCGAACGCGTGCACCGAGGCCAGCGAGCCGAGATCCAGATCGCGCACCTCCGCGGCGCCGCCGACCTCCGCCCGCGCCGCCTCCGCCTTCGCCCGGTTGCGACACGCCATCACCACGCGAGCACCCTTGCGAGACAACCCTCTAGCCGCCTCCAGACCGATGCCCGAGTTGGCGCCGGTGACAACGAACACCCGCCCGGTCTGGTCCGGCATGTCGGCGAGTCGCCAGACCATCAGGACCCCCGCAGCTCCGGGATGACGGCCGACTCGAACAGCTCCATCCCCGAGGTGTCGTACGCGGCCTCGCGGAAGTTGGTGATGGCGTAGGTCATCCCCGCCTGCTCCAGCCCCTTGAGGGTCTCGACGATCTGCTCGGGCGTCCCCACTGCCGGACCGCTGCGGTAGTTCTGCGCCTGCGCGCGCACCGCGGCCTCCGACAGCCCGGCCTTGCGGTAGGAGTCCTCGATCCAGGCCAACCGGTCCTGGACCTCCTTGTCGGTCTCACCGATGACGACGTTGTAGTTGGCGGACCGCACGATCGACCCGTAGTCGCGGCCGACCTCCTTGCAGTGGTCCTGCAGGATCGCGCTCTTCGCGGCGAACCCCTCGGGCGACCCGTCGAAGTTGGTGTAGTCGGCGTACTCCGCGGCGATCCGCAGGGTCACCTTCTCGCCACCACCGGCGATCCACATCGGGATGCCGTTCTGGTCGGACCCGGGCACCGTCGTGCCCTGCAGGGGCCGTGGCTGGCCGATGGCGCCGTCGACGGTGTAGTACTTCCCGCTGTACGTGGCGACACCCTTGGTCCACATCTGCCGAAAGATCTCGACCCCATCGCGTAGCCGGCCCAGCCGCTCGCCCACCGGCGGGAAGCCGTAGCCGTAGGCGCGCCACTCGTGCTCGTACCAGCCGCCGCCGATGCCCATCTCGACGCGGCCGCCGGAGACGACGTCGATCGTGGCCGCGACCTTCGCCAGGTAGGCCGGGTTCCGGTAGGACATGCACGTACACATCTGGCCGAGCCGCACCCGGCTCGTCGCCGCGGCGAACGCGGCCATCAGCGACCACGCCTCGTGCGTCGCCTCCTCGGAGGGCTCCGGCGTCGTGTGGAAGTGGTCGAAGACCCAGATCGACTCGTAGTCAGGGTTGTCGTCGGCGCGTTGCGCGAGGCGCCGCATGGTCTCCCACTGCCGCTCGGGCGCGATGCCGACGAGATCGAACCGCCAGCCCTGCGGGACAAAGGTTCCGAATCGCATGCCTCGCATCATGTCACCGGCGCCGCGGCCCCTCTCGTCGAGCGGTTCTCAGGTGTCGGTGCTTGGATTCACGACGTGACGAGGTACGACAACGACCCCGCCGTCATCCGGGACCTGCTGCACACCCGCGCGACGTGGGCGGTTGTCGGCCTGTCGACGAACCGGTCGCGGACCGCATACTCCATCGCTCACTTCCTCAAGGTCGAGCTCGGTATGCGCATCGTGCCGATCCACCCTCGGGCTGAGCCGGTCTTCGGGTCGACGGGCTACGCGTCACTCACCGACGTCCCGGACGGCACCGAGGTCCACGTGGTCGACTGCTTCGTCAACTCCGCCAGGGTGGGCGCCGTCGTCGACGAGGCCGTCGCCGAGAAGGACCGTCTGGGCATCGCCGCCGTCTGGCTGCAGCTGGGCGTCGTCGACGAGGGGGCAGCGGCGCGCGCCCGCGACGCCGGGCTGGCGGTCGTCATGGACACCTGCCCGCGGATCGAGTACCCGCGGCTGCAGCCGGGCGACGGAGCGGGGGCGATCGCCGGCTAGCCGGTCGCGCTGCGCTCGCGCAGGGCTCGGCCCTTCTCCAGCGCCGCCTCCCGCAGCTCCGCCTGGAAGTCGACCAGGGCGGCGCGGATGCGGGCCGCCTCCTCACCGTCGCCCGCACCGAGGATCCGCGCGGCCAGCAGCCCGGCGTTGCGGGCCCCACCGATCGACACCGTCGCGACCGGCACCCCGGCCGGCATCTGGACGATCGACAGCAGCGAGTCCATGCCGTCGAGGTGGGCCAGCGGTACCGGAACGCCGATCACCGGGAGCGGGGTAACCGCGGCCAGCATGCCGGGCAGGTGCGCCGCGCCGCCGGCCCCGGCGACGATCACCCGCAGGCCACGGTCGACGGCCGAGCGCCCGTACTCCACCATGTCCTCGGGCATGCGGTGCGCCGAGACGACGTCCACCTCGTAGGGAATCGCCAGCTCCTGCAGCGCAATTGCGGCCTGTTCCATGACGGGCCAGTCGCTGTCGCTGCCCATCACGATGCCGACCACCGCGCTGTCACTCATCGATCACTCCTGCGAGGTAGTCCGCGGCGTGGGTGGCGCGGGCCCGCGCGTCGTCGAGGGACCGCCCGGACACGTTCACGTGGCCGATCTTCCGGCCCGGGCGGACCGCCTTGCCGTAGAGGTGGACCTTCACGCCCGGGTCGCGGGCCATGACGTGGCGATAGGCGCTGTAGAGCTCGTCGTGCTCGCCCCCGAGGACGTTGGCCATGACCGTCCACAGCGCGCGGCTCGACGGGTCGCCGAGCGGCAGGTCCAGCACGGCCCGCAGGTGTTGCTCGAACTGGCCCGTGATCGCACCGTCCATCGACCAGTGCCCGCTGTTGTGCGGTCGCATCGCGAGCTCGTTGACGAGGAAGGCTGGTGACCCGCCGGCCGTGGCGGCCGGGACCTCGAAGAGCTCCACGGCGAGCACGCCCGTCACACCGAGGTCACCGGCGATGCGCAACCCTGCAGCCGTCGCCTCCGCGGCCAGCCCCGGGTCCAGACGCGGTCCGGGCGCCAGGACCTCCGTGCAGATGCCGTCCGTCTGGACCGTCTCCACGACCGGCCAGGCCGCGGCCTGACCCGACGGGCTCCGGGCGACGAGCACGGCCAGCTCCCGGTCGAACGGCACCCGCTCCTCGAGGAGCACCCCGTCCTGCAGCGGCCCCGGAGTCCCGGCCTCGGCCAGCCAGTCGTCGAGGTCGGCGGCGCGGTCCACGAGCCGTACCCCCTTGCCGTCGTACCCCCCGCGCGGCGTCTTGGCGACCACCGGCCAGCCCACCTCGGCCGCGAACCGGTCCACCTCGTCGGCGGTCCGGGCGGCGGTCCACCGCGGACCCGGCATGGCCATGGCGGTCAGCCGCGAGCGCATGGCGAGCTTGTCCTGGGCGAACCGCAGCGCGCTCGGGGACGGGTGGACCGCGACGCCGGCCGCCTCCAGGGCGGTGAGGACGTCCGCCGGTACGTGTTCGTGGTCGAAGGTGACGACGTCGCAGCCGCGGGCGAACGCGCATACCGCCTCCACGTCGGTATGCGAGCCCACCGGGGCGGACGGCACCACGAGGGCGGCCGCCGCGTCGGCGGCCTCGGCGAGCACGCTGAGCTGGACGCCGAGCTCCACGGCCGGCCCCTGCATCATCCGGGCCAGCTGGCCGCCGCCGATGACGCCGACGACGGGAAACCCGCCCGGGGTGCGCCGCGGCGCAGCACCGGAGGGCACGGCGGTCGTCGTCACGGCAGGCGAGCCTAGTCGGCCGGCCACGCCGGCCACGCCGGTCCCGCCGGGCGGCAGGTGGAAGGTTCGCTATGTACCATTCACGGCGTGGTGGACTCCCGGAGGCCCGGCCTCTTCGACCGGATCCGCGGAGTCGTCGGCATCTTCTGGCGCGAGGTGGCCAAGTTCGGTGTCATCGGCGCCGTCGGCTTCGTCATCGACTTCGGCGGCTTCAACGTGCTGTTCTACGGTCCGCTGGCCGGCCACCTGACGACGTCGAAAATCATCTCGGGGGTCGCCGCGACGACGTTCACGTGGGTCGGCAACCGGATGTGGACGTTCCGGCACCGGCGGAACCGGGCGGCGCACCACGAGGCGCTGCTGTTCTTCGCCGTGAACGGCATCGGGCTCGTCATCTCCACCGTGTGGCTGAACTTCACCCACGACTACCTCAACATGACGTCGCGCGGTGCCGTCAACCTCAACACCATCATCGGCATCGGCCTCGCGACCATCTTCCGGTTCTGGGCCTACCGCCAGTTCGTCTTCCGGGGCGAGCACGTCGGCGAGCCGGAGCCGGAGGGCCAGGAGGTCACGACGCCATCGGTACCGGCCCCCGACGAGGAAACCCCCCGGGCCTCCTGATCCGACCGGGACGACGGCGGCCCCGCTCAGCGCCCCGGCTCAGCGCCCGTCGGCCTCCGACAGGAACAGGGCGAACCGCACGGGCTGTGCGGAGACGAGGTCCAGACGGCCGCCGTTGGACTCCGCCAGATCACGGGCGAGCGCCAGCCCGAGCCCGGTGCTCTGCCCCGACCGCTGCTGACCGAGCGCTCGAAGATGTGCGGGGCGATCGCCGCGGGGACGCCGTCGCCCTGGTCGCTGACCTCGACCACCACCGACGGACCGCTGCGCCGGGCCTGCATCTCCACCGTGCCACGACCGTGGACCAGCGAGTTCTCCAACAGGGTGCTGAGCACCTGGCTGAGCGCCACGGGGGTCGACTTGACGACGAGCCCCCGCTCGCCGTGGACCCGCACGCTGCGGCGGGCCTGCTCGAAGGCCGGCTGCCACTCACGCTGCAGCGCGGCGATGACCGAGTCGAGGCTGACCTCGGGGCGCGGGGCGTCGTTGCTGCGGCGGCTGCGCATCAGCAGGTCGTCGACGACGCGGGTGAGGCGCTCCACCTGCTCCATCGCGATGCCGGCCTCCTCGTGGACGACCTGCACGTCGTCGGAGACCGAGATCTCCTCGAGCCGCATCAGCAACGCCGTCAACGGGGTCCGCAGCTGGTGCGAGGCGTCCGATGCGAACTCGCGCTCGGCCGCGAGCGACTTGGTGACCTGCTGCGCGCTGCGGGTCAGCACGACGGAGACCCGGTCGACCTCCGGGATGTCGGAGCGGATCGGGTCGAGCCGGGTGGTGCCCTCACCGAGCTTCTCGGCGGCCTCCGCGAGGCGGGTCATCGGCTCGGCCAGCCGCCGGGACATCCGCTGCACCACGGCCAGCGCGATCACCACGATGAGGAGCGCGACGACGAGGACCACACCGAGCAGCTGAAGGCTCCGATCCATGGCCGGCTCCGCGAGCCAGGTCTGGATGAGGCCGGACCGCTGGGTGACCAGCCACACGCCGAGGACCGAGAGCGGCACCAGGACGACGAGCATGGCGGCGATGACCGCATACGCCGTGGTGCGCACCAGCTGCCGGCGCATCCGGGATCAGTCCTCCGAGCGCTCGAACCGGAAGCCCACACCGCGGACCGTCGAGATGTAGCGCGGCTGCGTCGCGTCGTCGCCCAGCTTCCGGCGCAGCACGCTGATGTGCATGTCGAGGGTCTTGGTGGAGCCGAACCACGCCGTCTCCCAGATCTCGCGCATCAGCTGCTCGCGGGAGACGACCTTGCCCTGCTCGCGCACCAGGACGCGAAGCAGGTCGAACTCCTTGGCGGTGAGCTGCATCTCCTGGTCCTTGAACCACGCGCGCCGCCCATCCGGGTCGATCCGGAGCTGGTCGGTGGAGGGGGACGTCTCGGTGGGGTTGCGACGCAACAACGCCCGCACCCGCGCCAGCAGCTCGGCCAGGCGGAACGGCTTGGTGACGTAGTCGTCGGCGCCCGCGTCGAGCCCGACGACGGTGTCCACCTCGTCGGCCCGGGCGGTGAGGATGAGCACCGGAACCGTCTTGCCGGTGGCGCGGATGCGGCGGCACACCTCCAGGCCGTCGATGTAGGGAAGCCCCAGGTCCAGCACGACGAGGTCGGGGTTGTCCCGAGCGCCCTCCAGCGCCGTACGCCCGTCGGCGCGCACGTCGACGTCGTAGCCCTCCCGCCGCAGCGCTCGCGCGAGCGGCTCGGAGATGGCGGGGTCGTCCTCCGCCAACAGCACTCGGGTCACGGCGTCGATGCTAGGGGATCCGGAGACAGCGCCCGCGGGTCACCGGCCGGGCCACTGCGGTGACCGGCGTTCGGCGAAGGCGGCCACGCCCTCCGCCCGGTCGCCGCTGAACGCCGTGGCTCGCCAGCAGGCGTCTTCCACCTCCAGCCCGGTCGCGAGGTCGACGTCGGCGCCGAAGCGCAGGGCGCGCTTGGCCTGGCGCAGGCCCACCGGAGAGTTCGCCGCGATCTGCCGCGCCAGCTCCAGGGCGCGGGTGCGTGCGGTCCCGGCGGGGACGACCTCGTCCACGGCGCCAAGCCCGAGGGCTTCCGTGGCGGGCACCCGACGGGCGGTGAAGATCAGCCCGGCGGCCCGCGCCGATCCCACCCGGCGGACCAGCAGCTGCGTGCCACCGCCGCCGGGGATCACCCCGACGGACACCTCCGGCAGGCCGACGGTCGCCGTCTCGCCGGCGACGATGAGGTCGCAGGACAGGGCCAGCTCGTAGCCGCCGCCGAGCGCATACCCCTCCACCGCAGCGATGGCCGGGACGGGAAGGTCGAGCACTCCCCGGTATGCGGCGCGCGCGACCGGCCGCTGCTGCACGAGCTCGGCGTCGGTGAACGCGTTGCGCTCCTTGAGGTCCGCCCCGACGCAGAACGCTCGGTTCTGGCTCGAGCTGAGGACGACGCACCGGACGGCCGGGTCCGCGGCGACCCGCGCGGTGGCATCGGTGATGGCACGCGCCATGGTGGTCGACACGGCGTTGAGGGCGTCCGGCCGGTCGAGGACGACCTCGAGAACGCGACCGTCACCGTCGGGTTCGATGCGGACCAGGCTGGCTGGGCTTGCCGTGTCAGTCACCGGTTCTCCTCTCGGTCGCGGCTGGGGGCGCCCAGCCGCCGGATCGGCGTCTCGGCGCGGGCCGGTTCCCGGTCCTCGTCGGCCGGCGGCGCCTCGCCCATGCGGTCATTCTGCAACGCCGGCATTCGGTCACCGCGCCGAACGGACGTGGGTGACGTCGCCGGCGGCCCAGGCGTGGCGGCCGTCCGCGGTGTCGATGACCAGGCGGCCGTCGTCGTCGACGGCCACCGCGGTTCCGTGCACGTCCGGGCCGTCCGGCCGCGTCAAGGTCACCGTCCGTCCGAGCGTGGTGCAGCGGGCTCGGTATGCGTCGCGGAGCCGGCCAGCCCCGCCTCCGGTGAGCGCCGCATACCCGCCGGCGAGAGCGGAGAGGTAGGCGACGACGAGCCGGTCACGGTCGGGCTCGTCGGCGCCGGCGAGGCTCAGCGAGGTCGCCGTGGCGACGGGCAGCTCGTCGCGGGTCTGGTCGACGTTGATGCCGGCGCCGACGACCACGAACGGCTCGGTGGTACCGGTGACCACCTCGCAGAGCACGCCGCACACCTTGCGGTCGCCGTCGGCCGGGAGCAGGACGTCGTTGGGCCACTTGAGGTTTGCGGCCAGACCCGTGACGGCGGTCACCGCGTCGGCGACCGCGAGCCCGGCCACGAGCGGGAGCCAGCCCTGGCCCTCGGCCGGGATCGGCATCGTCGCCGAGACCGCGACTGACGTCCCGGACGGCGCCAACCACGTGCGCGCCAGCCGGCCTCGACCGGCGCTCTGGTGGTCGGCCGCGACGACCCGCCAGCGCGTGCCGAGCAGTGCCGCGCGGGCGTTGGTGGAGCCGATGCTCGCGTGGTGCTCGACGTCCCGCCAGGGGGACCCGATGGTGACCAAGGCCGCGCGGAGGGTCTGGCCGTCGAGTGATCCGGGCACGAGGGGCAAGGCTATGCGCGGTGTCGCTATATTCCGCAGCATGCCCAGCGACGTCGAGGCCGACCTCTCCACGACCGCGGGCAAGCTGGCCGACCTCAAGCGTCGCGTGGCGGAGGTCGCCCACGCTGGCTCGGAGCGCGCCGTCGAGAAGCAGCACGCCCGCGGGAAGAAGACCGCCCGCGAACGCCTCGAGATGCTCCTCGACAAGGACACGTTCATCGAGATGGACAAGTACGCGCGGCACCGCAGCACCGCGTTCGGCCAGGAGAAGAACCGGCCCTACGGTGACGGGGTCGTGACCGGCTACGGGCAGGTCGACGGGCGGATGGTCGCCGTATTCGCCCAGGACTTCACGGTGTTCGGCGGCTCGTTGGGCGAGGTCTTCGGCGAGAAGATCTGCAAGGTCATGGACTTCGCCATGAAGGTCGGCTGCCCGGTCGTCGGGCTCAACGACTCCGGGGGCGCCCGCATCCAGGAGGGGGTCGTCGCGCTGGGCCTCTACGCCGAGATCTTCCGCCGCAACGTCCACGCGAGCGGGGTCATCCCGCAGATCTCGCTCGTCATGGGGCCATGCGCGGGCGGGGCGGTGTACTCCCCCGCCATCACCGACTTCACGGTCATGGTCGACCAGACGTCGCACATGTTCATCACCGGGCCGGACGTCATCAAGACCGTCACCGGCGAGGACGTGGCCATGGAGGACCTCGGCGGCGCCCGCACCCACAACACCAAGTCCGGCGTCTCCCACTACATGGGCACCGACGAGCAGGACGCCATCGACTACGTCAAGGCGCTGCTGTCCTACCTGCCGTCGAACAACCTCGAGGAGCCACCCGCATACGCGCCGTCGCCTAGCGGAGGTTCGCTCGACGTCACCGACGAGGACCGCTGGCTCGACACGTGCATCCCCGACAGCCCGAACCAGCCCTACGACATGCACGAGGTGATCCGGCACGTCGTGGACGACGAGGAGTTCCTCGAGGTCCAGCCGATCTTCGCGCCCAACATCGTCACCGGGTTCGCGCGGGTCGACGGGATGCCGGTCGGCGTCGTCGCCAACCAGCCGATGCAGTTCGCCGGCTGCCTCGACATCGACGCGTCGGAGAAGGCCGCCCGCTTCGTGCGCACCTGCGACGCCTTCAACCTGCCGGTGCTCACCTTCGTCGACGTGCCGGGCTTCCTCCCGGGCACCGACCAGGAGTGGGACGGCATCATCCGCCGCGGCGCCAAGCTCATCTACGCGTATGCCGAAGCCACCGTCCCGCTCGTCACCGTCATCACCCGCAAGGCCTACGGGGGCGCGTACGACGTCATGGGGTCCAAGCACCTCGGCGCCGACATCAACCTCGCGTGGCCCACGGCGCAGATCGCTGTCATGGGCGCTCAGGGAGCGGTGAACATCCTGTACCGCAAGGAGATCGCCGCTGCCCAAGCGGACGGTCGGGACGTGGACGAGGTGCGTGCGGCCTTCGTGCGGGAGTACGAGGAACACCTCGCCAACCCCTACATCGCCGCCGAGCGCGGCTACATCGACACAGTCATCACGCCGTCCAACACCCGGATGAACGTCACCCGTGCGCTGCGCGCGCTGAAGACGAAGCGGGAGACGTTGCCGCCCAAGAAGCACGGGAACATTCCGTTATGACGCCCGAGCAAGCTCGGTCCTCAGACCGGCTCCACCCTATGAGCACGGCTTCGCCGCTCCTCAGAGCGGCTCCACCTTATGAGTTCCGAGACGGAGCCAGCCGTCATCCGGGTGGTGCGCGGCAACCCCACGCGCCGAGGAGCTCGCGGCGCTCGTCGCCGTCCTGGTCGGCGGTCGGCGGCTCGACGGACAGCCGACGAGCCCACGACCGGCTCGCGGGTGGGCGTCGCCGGCCGCGCGGCTCCGGATCACCCGCCTACGGGACGCGACCCGGCGGCTGGCGCGCCTCGGCCCTGCCCCGCTGAACGTCGGCGGCGCTGGCGAGCGTCACCTCAAGATGCCAGAGTGAGTCCGGGCCGTACGACGATTGAGGATGGGGGGTAACGGTGCGGGACTTCCAGCTCAGACTTGTCGGTCACCCGAGCGAGGCAGGTCAGATCCTGGCTCAGGACATGGTGAACCTCGCGGGAACTGCCCAAACCTTGATCACCCGGATCGCGCGAGCAGCTGCTGATCGTCGCGGCCCAGGTCGCAGCGAGACCGCGCTCGAGCAGCTGAGCAGGGTCCGAGTGACCGGCCTTTCCCAGGGCAGTACGACGATCAGCTTCTCGTTCGGTGACGCGGAAGCGCTGGATATCGACGATCCGATCTCGCGCGAGATCGACGACACGTTCTGGCTCATAGCGAACGGAATGGTGCAGAACCAACGACCCATGGAAGTTACCGATTCGACTGCTGCGGCAGTAGACGAGTTGATCGGAGCCCTTCGGCATGCCGCCCCACTCGTGGAGTTGCTTTCCCTCGGTCATCCCTCAGTACAGCTCAAACCGGAGTCCGTCGACCGAGGCGTGTGGCAGTCCAGCCTCAATCTGGGACAGGCCCCGGTAACTTTCGTCGGCATCTTGGAGATGCTCGATCTGCGGAATGGCCGGTTCCGGATCGCTGACGACGTGGGCAACCGCATTGTCCTGAGGGATGTCCGCTCGCCCCACGAGGCTGCTCGACACATCGACCATCGCGTGCGCGTCACCGGACGGCCTGCCTATGCCCCCGACGGAGAAGTCAAGCATCTGGTGGACGTCCAGGTTGCCGCACTCCAGTTGCCGCAGGAGTGGGAGCAACCCGGGCCGGACGTCGCAGCCCTCCTGAAAGCGACACCGGATCCGACTGCGTTCGGCGGTTTGGACTTGAGCGACCAAGAGTTCGATGACTTCATGGCCGCTATCGATGCGTGAGGCGGTGGTTCTGGACACCGATGTCTGGAGCCTCCTCTTCGTGTCGTCACGCGGCGCGGATCTGCCCCAAGCGATGTCCTGGCGGGAGGCCCTCCGCGGCCGAATCGTGACCGTCTCAGCACAGACGCAGTCCGAGGTCCTCTACGGCGCGCTCATCAGGCATTGGGGTCCTGATCGGCTTGACCAACTTCGTCGACGGTTGGCCGAGTTCCCGTCCTTGCCGGTGACCGGCGACGTGGTCGATGCGCACGCGCGTCTGCGCGCTGACTGTCAACAACAGGGCCACGCCTTGGCCCAGAAGGTGCTCGTCGGCGACGCCTGGATCGCTGCGACGGCGATCTCATACGACTTTCCCCTCGCGGCTATCGATGGGATTTATCGAGGCGCACCGCTGCTCCGCCTGATAAGCCCCTTCCGCTAGTGGCTTCGCCGCCTGCCCCTGTGAACGCCCGGCATACCGTGACACCGTTGGTCGGAGGATTGCACCCCCGATGAGGGGAGCAATCCTCCGATGAAGGGGCTTGCAGCCCAGGGCTAGGTTGGCGGCCATGTCCCGTGTCGCCGTCCTCCATCCCGGCGAGATGGGGGCCGCGGTTGGTGCGGCGCTGGTGGCGGCGGGACACGAGGTCGTGTGGCTGCCCGAGGGCCGGAGCGACCCGACCGGACGACGGGCCGCCGATGCCGGGATGGTCGCGGTTCCCGATCTGCGCGGCTGCGAGGTCGTGCTCTCGGTATGCCCGCCCGGTGCGGCAGTGGAGGTGGCCCAGTCGGTCGCCGGCTTCGACGGCGTCTACATCGACGCCAACGCCGTGAGCCCAGCGACAGCTGCAGTGGTCGCCGCGACCGTGGAGACGGGTGGGGCGGCGTACGTCGACGGCGGGATCATCGGGCCGCCACCGCACGAACCGGGGACGACCCGGCTCTATCTCTCGGGTGACCGGGCGAGCGAGGTCGCGCGGCTGTTCCTCGACGCCCGGATCGAGCCGGTCGTCGTGGACGCCGGACGGTTCGCCGCCTCGGCGACGAAGATGACCTACGCGGCCTGGACCAAGATCAGCGCCGCGCTCCTGCTTTCGGTCGACGACGCGGCCGAGCGGCTCGACGTCGCCGACGTCCTGCGCGCCGAGTGGGCCGTTTCACAGCCGGACCTCGCGGACCGGCTGGCTGCAGCGCGGCGCTCCGCGACGGCCAAGGGCTGGCGCTGGGAGGCCGAGATGCGCGAGATCGCGGCGACCTTCGGCGCGGTCGGTCTGCCCGGCGGGTTCGGTGAGTCCGCGGCGGACGTGTTCGGCCGGTTCCCCCGTCCGGCCTGACCCGGGCGTCTCGCTAGGTTGGCTGTCATGCCCGGAGTGAACGCCGAGTTCCTCGCCCTACCCCTCACCACCCTCGCCGACGCCGCCCTGACTCGGGCGCGGGAGCTGGGGGTCGACTATGCCGCCCTGCGCGTGGTCTCGACGCGGAGCCAGCTGCTGGCGCTGCAGGACCTCGACCTCGAGACGTCGATCACCTCGGACGACGTCGGCCTGGCCGTCCGCGTCGTGCACGACGGCTGCTGGGGGTTCGCTGCCGGGATCGCGCTTGCGCCCGAGGAGGCGGCGCGCCTCGCCGAGCGCGCGGTCGAGGTGGCCCGTACCAGCCGGCCCGTGTCCACCGAGCGGGTCGTGCTGGCCGACGAGCCGGCATACGGAGACCGGCAGTGGTCCTCGGCCTACCGCGTCGACCCGTTCGACGTCCCCGACGCCGAAAAGGTGGCTACCCTGCTCGACCTCACCGAGCGGCTGCGCGCCGGGGACGGCATCGCGCATACGAGAACGACCCTGCAGGCGGTGCGGGAGAACGTGTTCTACGCCGACCTCGCCGGCACCTCGACGACCCAGACGCGGGTTCGCATCGAGCCGGAGCTCACCGCCACGGCCGTGGACCGCTCCACCGGGTCGTTCGAGACCATGCGGACGCTCGCGCCGCCGGCGGCGGCCGGGTGGGAGTACGTCACCAGCGCCGATGCCGACCTAGCCCGCGAGGTCACCGAGATTCCGGAGCTGCTCGCCGCCAAGATCAAGGCACCGTCGGTCCGGGCCGGCGACTACGACCTCGTCATCGACGGGTCCAACCTCTTCCTCACCATCCACGAGTCGATCGGGCACGCGACCGAGCTGGACCGGGTCCTCGGCTACGAGGCGGCCTACGCGGGAACGTCGTTCGCGACGTTCGACAAGCTCGGCACCTTCCAGTACGGCTCCCCCGTCATGAACGTCACCGGCGACCGCGACACCGACTGGGGCCTGGCCAGCGTCGGCTGGGACGACGAGGGCGTCGCCGGACAGCACTGGGACATCGTCAAGGACGGGATCCTCGTCGGCTACCAGACCGACCGCGCGATGGCGGCGCTCAAGGACCTCGGCCGGAGCAACGGCGCGGCGTATGCCGACAGCGCCAGGCACGTGCCGCTCCAGCGGATGGTCAACGTGAGTCTCCAGCCGGACCCGGACGGCGGAACGCTGGACGACCTCGTCGGCCAGGTCGAGAACGGCATCTACATCGTCGGCGACAAGTCGTGGTCGATCGACATGCAGCGCTACAACTTCCAGTTCACCGGGCAGCGGTTCTTCGCCATCGAGAACGGGCGCCTCTCCGGTCAGCTGCGCGACGTCGCCTACCAGGCGACGACGACCGACTTCTGGCGGTCCATGGAGGCGGTCGGCGGGCCGTCGACGTTCTACCGCGGCGGCGCTCTCAACTGCGGCAAGGCGCAGCCGGGACAGGTCTCACCGGCGAGCCACGGCACCCCGGCGGCGCTGTTCCGCGGCGTACGGATCCTCAACACCGTGCAGGAGGGAGGTCGCTGATGGCTCACCTCGACTCACCACAGGACGTCGTCGAGGCGGCGCTGGCCGCGGCCACCACCGACGGCACGGTCGTCATCGTCACCGACCGCTCCGAGGCCAACCTGCGCTGGGCGAACAGCTCGTTGACGACGAACGGCGAGATGTCGTCACGGTCGGTCACGGTGATCGCGACGAGCGGCTCGGGGGGCGGCGCCCGCGCCGGCGTCGTGGGCCGGACGGTCACCGAGGCGTCCGCGGTGCGCCAGCTCGTGGCCGAGGCGGAGGCTGCGGCCCGCGCGGCGGGCCCGGCTCCGGACGCCGCCCCGCTCGTCACGCCGGACCAAGCCGGCGCCGGCAGCGACTTCGCGCTCGAACCGGAGACGACCAGCGTTGGCGCGTTCGCCCAGGTGGCCGCCGACCTCGGCGACGCCTTCGCGTCGGGAGGAGCCGGTCGACAGCACTTCGGGTTCGCCGAGCAGGTGGTCGACTCGGTCTACCTCGGTACGTCGACCGGCCTGCGACTGCGGCACGTCCAGCCCACCGGGCGGTTGGAGATGAACGCCAAGAACGCCGACTGGTCCGCCTCCAGCTACCTCGCCTTTTCCCTGCGCGACCCGGCCGAAGCCGACGTCCACGCGGCCAACACGGAGCTGGCCCGCCGACTCGGGTGGGCGGAGCGCCGGCTGGACCTGCCGCCCGGCCGCTACGAGACGATCCTGCCGCCGACGGCCCTGGCCGACCTCCTCGTCTACGCCTACTGGGAGTCGGGTGCGCGGGCGGCGGACGAGGGGCGGTCGGCATACTCCGGCAAGGTCGGGGAACGGCTGTCCCGGCTGCCGCTGGACCTGTTCAGCGACCCCCACCGGCCGGGCCTGGAGGCCGCACCGTTCGTCATCGCGGCGGCGTCGACCGCCGACACCTCGGTCTTCGACAACGGGCTCCCGCTGCCGCGACAGGACGTGCTCCGCGACGGAACGCTCGTGTCGCTCACCGGCTCCCGCGCGTATGCGTCCTCGCACGCCACGCCCGTCCGGCGGGAGGCCGACAACCTCGTCCTCGAGGCACCGGGTGCGACGGGCCGTCTGGACGACCTCGTCGCCCAGACGTCGCACGGTCTCCTGCTGTCGACGATGTGGTACATCCGCGAGGTGGACCCTCAGACGCTCCTGCTGACCGGGCTGACCCGCGACGGCGTCTACCTCGTGCAGGACGGCGAGGTGGTGGGCGCCGTCAACAACTTCCGATGGAACGAGTCGCCGTTGGACGTGCTGGACCGGATCACGGAGGTAGGGCTGACCGAGCGCTGCTATCCCCGGGAGTGGGGCGACTACTTCACTCGGACGGCGATGCCGCCGGTGCGGGTGTCGGACTTCAACATGAGCAGCGTCAGCGCGGCCCAGTAGCGGCCGCGCTCGCGCCGCCCTCGGGACCAGCCCGTCGACGAGCCGCTACCTGACCGCACATCGGTCTCGACTGGCATACCGCAGCGCGGACGTCGCCCCGACGCTGGGCCTAGGCCCGAGGGCCGACTCGGGGATGGGCAGGGACCGCCGGTCTCCTGGTCACCGAGGCCGCGAGGACGCGACTGACCACCGCCGGGCGCACCAGCGAGGTGGGCGGAGCGGCGAGGTTGAGCACGTCGTTGAACGAGCGGGCGACCGGCAGGGAGGTGTGAGCCGCACGCACGACCTGGCGGACGTACCGGTTCCTCGGCGCCGACATCCGCGGCCGTGGGCCCGTCGTCTCGGGGTACTGGAAGTCCGCGCCGACGGCGATGGCCCAGGGCGCGTCGATGATCCTGGCCGCGGCCCGATGGAACCGTCGCGGCAGCACCGCCGAGCGCACTCCCAGGCGGCGGACCGTCCGGCCGAGCGCGTCGGCCTGGAGGGCGGCGCAGGCCATGCCCTGCCCGTAGACCGGGTTGAAGCTGCACGCCGCGTCGCCGAGCGTGACGAAACCGGGCAGCAGCCGGTCGACCTTCTCGTAGTGCCGCCGCTGGCTGGACGGAAACCGGTAGGACGCCACCTCCTGGAGGGGTCCCGCGAGTTCCATCAGCTCGGCGACGGTCGGCGTGGGAAGCGAACGGGCGAACGCCAGGGTGTCCTCGGGGGTGAGCCCCGGAACCACCCCGTGCACTCCCGACAGCGTGACCATCCACCGGTCGCCCTCGACGGGTACGACGGCGCCGCCGCGCCACGGCTGCGGCGGAGAGGTCACCGTGACGACGAACGACCCGTCCAGGTCGCCAGACCTACGGGGCAGGAAGCCGCTGGTGTAGGCGCAGTCGATGGTCACCCTCGAGACCGGCGGCACGAGGACACCCGAGCGCTCGAGCTGAAGAGCGATCCGAGAGGAGCGACCCGAGCAGTCCACGACCAGGTCCGCCGGGCGCTCCTTGCCGTCGAGGACCACGCCCGTCACCCGGCCGCCGCTCACCGCCAGCCGGTCGACGGTGACCCCGTCCTCGAGCGCGACGTTAGGCAGCGTCGCCACCCGCCGCCGGACCACGGCCTCGAGGAGCGGGCGCGTCATGCTGAGCAGCGGCCGACCCCAGCTCCCCTGCCGGCGGTAGCCACCGCCCTGGAACACCCAGGCTCCCGTCCCCGAGGTCGGAACCGCCCCCAGTGCCCGCAGCTCGTCGTCGATACCGGGGAACCACTCGACCAGCCGGTCCAGTCCAGCGCTCAGCAGCAGGTGAACGTGCCGCCCCTGAGCAACGTGTCCGCGCGGAACGGCGGCGCCGGCAAGCCGTTCTCGCTCCAGGACGACGACCTCGTCGACCGCCTCCGACAGCGCCCGCGCCGTGAGCAGCCCGGCGATGCCCGCGCCGACGACGACGACCGAGGTCATGTCATCGAGTGTGGCCCATGCCGGGCCCGTTCGCCCCGGGAGGCGGCCCGAACCGCGATGCCCGCCGTCGGGACCGAGGTATACCTTCGCGGGCGTGACCTCCGACGCCAGCCCCACCAGCGCCACCAGCGCCGCGAGCGCGGCCTCCCGCCGCCGCACCGACGCCGACCGCGTCGCGGACGACTACTTCGCCGCGGCCGTCACGCTGAGCCCGATCCTGGCCACCAACGCCGGCGTCCCGGGCCACGAGGAGGATCTCGACGACGTCTCGCCGGCGGGTCGCGCGGCGTTCTCCACGCTGCGTCAGCGCACCCTCGCGGCGCTCGACGGCGTACAGCCCGTCGACGACATCGACCGGGTCACCCTCTCCGCCCTCCAGGACCGGCTCGGGCTCGCCGAGGAGATCCACGCCGCCGGCCTCGACGAGATGTCGCTCAACGTGATCGCCTCTCCGCTGCAGGACCTCCGTGACGTCTTCGACCTCATGCCGCAGGACACCGACGACGCACTGGGCGACCTTCGCCACCGCGGATGACCAAGCTGCCCGAGGCCCTGGACCAGTACCGCGAGTCCCTGCCTGGCCGCCCGCGACCAGGGGCGACGTCGCGCCGCGCCGGCAGGTGTCGAGGGCATGCAAGCAGTGCGCCGACCTCAGCCGCCGACGACGGCTACTTCGCCACGCTGGTCGCCGGCGCGAAGCGTCGACGGCGAGCCGCTGGCCGGCTCGCACCAGGGACGCGCTGGCCGGCGCCGCGCGGCAGGCGCGCCGACGCATACCGGAGCCTGGGTGAGTTCCTGCGCACCGAGCTGCTCGACGCCGCGCCCGGAGGCCGACGCCTGCGGGCTCGAGCGCTACCGGCTGATGTCCCGCTACTTCGTCGGGCGCGACGGTCGACCTCGAGGAGACCTACCGCTGGGGCATCGAGGAGTGCGCCCGCCTCGACGAGCAGATGCGCGAGGTGGCCGACCGGATCCGGCCCGGTGCCACCGTCAAGGAGGCGATCGCCGCGCTCGAGGCCGACCCGGCGTACCAGCTGGACGGCAAGCCGGCCCTCAAGGCGTGGATGCAGGGCAGGGCCGACGAGGCGATCGCGCACGCTGGGCGAGGACCACTTCGACATCCCGGGACCGATGCGCACGATCGAGTGCATGATCGCGCCGACCGAGCAGGGCGGCATCTACTACACCCCGCCGAGCGACGACTTCAGCCGGCCCGGTCGGATGTGGTGGTCGGTGCCCAAGGGCGTCACGACGTTCGGCACGTGGAAGGAGCTGACGACCGTCTACCACGAGGGCGTGCCGGGGCATCACCTCCAGTGTCGCGCAGGCGGTCTACCGCTCCGAGCTGCTCAACACGTGGCGCCGCCTGGACCTGTGGACCTCCGGTCACGGCGAGGGCTGGGCGCTGTATGCGGAGCGGCTGATGGCCGAGCTCGGCTACATGGAGGACCCGGGTCACCGGATGGGCTGGCTCGACGGCCAGTCGCTGCGCGCGGCCCGCGTGGTCATCGACATCGGGGTGCACTGCGGGTTCGAGGCGCCCGACGAGGTCGGCGGCGGCGAGTGGACCTACGACAAGGCCTGGAAGTTCCTCACCAACCACGCCAACCAGGGCGAGGCGTGGCTGCGGTTCGAGCTGAACCGCTACCTCGGCTGGCCGGGCCAGGCGCCGTCCTACAAGATCGGCGAGCGGCTCTGGCTGCAGCTGCGCGAGGAGGTCCGCGAGCGGGAGGGCGAGCGCGTTCGACCTCAAGACGTTCCACCGCAAGGCCCTCGACCTCGGCGGCGTCCCGCTCGGACACCCTGCGTGCGGCGGTGCTCGGGGAGCTCTAGGGTCGGAACCGCCGCGTACCCCGAGCAGAGGCGCGTGGCATACCGGATCGTCACTCAAGGGGCGTGACGATGACGACCGAGCAGCGGGCCAACGAGCACGGCGGACCACGGACCGGGCGCTGACCCTGGCGGCCGCGTCCAGCCGAGCGGCGAAGCGGCTGATCTGGTTCCTGGGGCTGCTCTACTTCATCAACTACCTCGACCGGACCAACATCTCGTTCGCCGGCCCGAACGGGATGAACGAGGACCTCGGGCTCTCCCAGACGATGTTCGGGCTGGCGTCGGGCGTCTTCTTCATCGGCTACCTGCTGCTCGAGGTGCCGAGCAACATGGCGCTGCACCGGTTCGGCGCCCGCCGCTGGATCGCCCGGATCATGGTCACCTGGGGCATCGTCGCCACCGCGATGACGTGGGTCCCGAACGAGGGCTGGCTCTACGCGCTGCGGTTCCTGCTCGGCGTCGCGGAGGCCGGCTTCTTCCCCGGGATCATCCTCTACCTCACCTACTGGTTCCCCCAGAAGGACCGGACCCGGATCGTCGCGCTGTTCATGCTGGCGATCCCGGTGTCGTCGGCCATCGGTGCGCCGGTCTCGTCGCTGGATCATCAGCACCGGGCACGGCCTCTTCGGCCTGGAGGGCTGGCGGACGATGTTCCTGTTCGAGGGCATCCCGCGCCGTGGTCGTCGGGGTGATCTGCTGGTTCTACCTCACCGACCGCCCGCGGGACGCGCACTGGATGCCCGAGGACGAGCGCCGGGCCCTGGTCACGGAGATGGACACCGACGAGGAGGCCAAGGCGTCGCGCTATCCGGTGTCCGTGCGCGAGTCGCTGACCCGTCCTCGGGTCTGGGCGCTCGCCTTCGTCTACTTCGGCGGCGTCTACGGGCTGTACGCGCTCGGCTTCTTCCTGCCGACGATCATCAAGGGCTTCGAGACGCAGTACGCACGTCAGCTACGGGATCGTGGAGCGCGGGTTCATCAACGCCATCCCCTACGTCCTCGGTGCCGTCGCGATGTACCTCTGGTCCCGGCACGGTGACCGGACCAAGGAGCGGGTGTGGCACGTGGCGCTCCCGCTCATCATCGGTGGAGTCGCCATCCCGGTCACCCTCTATCTCGGCAGCCCGCTCGCCGCCATGGTCGCCGTGAGCATCTGCGCGATGGGCATCATGGCGTTCCTGCCGTGCTTCTGGGCATTGCCGACGACGTTCCTGTCCGGTGTCGCGGCGGCGAGCGGGATCGCGCTCATCAACTCGGTCGGCAACCTGTCCGGCTTCGCGGCGCCCTACATCACCGGCTGGCTCGCCGATCTCACCGGCAGCCAGCGGGCGGGGCTGTGGGTGGTCGGCGCACGATGGTCGCGGCGGCGATCGTCACCCTGGTGCTGCGCGCCGCCCCGTCGCCGAAGGCTCCGCAGCCGGGCTGACAGAATCGGCGCGATGCCGATCGCCCTGACCCTCCTGGCCATCGTGGCGGTCGTCGTGGGCGTGTCGGCCCTCGCCAAGCGCTACAGCGTCTCCGCCCCCTTGGTCCTCACCGCCGTCGGCATCCTCATCTCGTTCGTGCCGATGGTGCCGGACGTGCAGGTCGGTCCGGAGCTGATCCTCCTCGGCATCCTGCCGCCCCTGCTGTATGCGGCCGCGATCCGCACGTCGCTCGTCGACCTGGGGGCGAACAAGAACGTCATCGGCCTGCTGTCGGTCGGGTTGGTGATCTTCACCGCCGCCGGCGTGGGCCTGGTCACCTGGTGGCTGATGGGCATCCCGTTCGCGGCGGCCATCGCGCTCGGCGCCGTCGTGGCGCCGCCGGACGCGGTGGCGGCGACGGCGGTGGCTCGCCGGATCGGTTTGCCGCGGCGCATCGTCACCATCCTCGAGGGCGAGTCGCTCTTCAACGACGCGACGGCGATCACGATCCTGCGGACCGCCATCGTCGCCATCGGCGGCTCCGTGACCGCTCTCGACGTCGGCGTCGAGTTCCTCCGCGAGTCGGTCGGCGGCATCGTCGTCGGTCTGGCCGTGGCGTGGATCCTCGCGCAGGTTCGGCGCCGGGTCACCGACACGACCACCGACACGGCGATCTCGTTCATGGCGCCGTGGCTGGCCTACCTGCCCGCGGAGCTGTTCCACGCCTCCGGCGTTCTCGCCGTCGTGATCGCCGGGGTGCTACTCGGCCACAAGGCGCCGCTGATCCAGACCGCGCCGTCCCGGCTGGCCGAGCGGATCAACTGGACGACGATCCAGTACCTGCTGGAGAACGCCGTCTTCCTCGTCATCGGTCTGCAGACGCACACCATCGTCGAGAACGTCGTCAACTCCTCGCTCGGGCTCCCGCGGGCCATCCTCGTCGCGGTGGCGGTCTTCGCGACCGTTGTCGTGCTGCGCCCCATCTGGATCCTGGTGTTCGGGGTGATCCTGCAGCTCACGCCCGGGCTCAACCGGCCGGATGCGTTCTGGCGCAACGGAACGGTGCTGTCGTGGGCCGGTATGCGTGGCGTGGTGACCCTGGCCGCCGTGCTGCTGCTGCCGGCCGACACGCCATACATCGAGGTGCTGACGTTCGTGGCCCTAGCGGTGGTGGTGGGCACCCTGCTGATCCAGGGGCTGACGCTGCCGGCGCTGGCCCGCGTGCTGGACGTCCACGGCCCCGACCCGCGCGAGGACGCGCTGCAGTCCGCCTCGGTGCTGGAGCACGCCGTCACCAAGGGCAACGAGGAGCTCGAGCGGCTGGCGGACGACCACACCCCGCCGCAGATCGTCGACCAGCTCCGAGCGGTCGGCCAGCGCCGCACCCACCTCGCGTGGGAGCGGTTGGGCGAGACCCGCGACGACCAGCCGAGCCCCAACGAGGCATACCGACGCCTGCGCCGGAAGATGCTCGCGGCCGAGCGCCAGGAGGTGCTGCGCATCCGCGACACCGGCTCGGTCGACCACGACGTGCTCGAGGAGGTCATGCAGACCCTCGACCTCGAGGAGTCGATGCTCACCATCGCCGACGACCGGAACCAGCGCTACGACAACCGGCTCATCCTCACCCCCGAGGCGCAGCGCGGCGACTGCGAGCACCTGCAGGACGCCCCGCACAAGACCCGGCCCCTGACGCCGGAGGGGTGCGAGGACTGCCTGCGCGAGGGGCTGGTGTGGGTGAACCTGCGGATGTGCCTCGACTGCGGCAACGTCGGCTGCTGCGACTCCTCGATCGGCAACCACGCGACGAAGCACTTCCAGAAGGAGGAGCACCCGGTGATGCGCAGCTTCGAGCCCGGCGAGGCCTGGCGCTGGTGCTACGTCGACGAGATCCTCGGCTGACCGGCGTCGGCGACGGTTCGGCTTGACCCGGGCTTGGCCGGGTTGACGCTGCATCGAGTGGGTTGACGCCGCCTATAGGAAGCGTCAAGCTCCTCGACGCTGCGTCGACCACCCGTCGAACCATCGGGCGCTCGACGTTGTCCACAGGGGCTCTGCACGCCGGCGCGGAATCCGGCACGCTGCCGGGGTGGACGACTGGGTTCTCGCCGCCGACGGGTACGGCATCGTGTCGATGCTCGAGCTCCGGCGCGCCGGGCTGACGACGGCGGAGATCGAGGCTCTGGTCCGCATCGGTCGGCTCACCCGTCTGGCCAGGGGCTGGTATGCGTTGCATGCACCGGTCAGCGCCGAGCACCGGCACGTCCTGACCACCCGGGCGATGTTGCGCGCGCACGAGGGTCGAGCCGTCGCGGGCCATCACAGTGCCCTGCTTCTGCTCGGCCTCCCCACCTACGGGGCGGACCTCGAGACGGTCCGGCTCAACCGGCGGGAAGTCGGATCCCCGCGGACCAGGGCGGGCCAACGACTGGGGCGAGCGGTTCCCCTCGAGGGTCAGCGTGAACACACCGTGGTTCCGGCCTTGGCGGTGGTGCAGCATGGCATCTCGTCGGGCTCGCTGTCCGCGCTCGTGGCGGCCGACGCCTTCGTGCGGGGTGGAGGGTCCGTGGAGGACTTGGGTGTGGCACTCGACTGGGTGCGCTACCACCCGCACACGACGCAGCTTCGGAGCGCGCTCGACCGGGTCGACGGCCGACACGAGTCACCGGGAGAGACCCTTCTTGGTCACGCCCTCTATGTGATGGGTATTGCCTCGACGCCACAGGTCGCTATCACCGATGGGTCGTTCCGAGCGGTGGTCGACCTCCTCGTCGACCAGCGCGTCGTCATCGAGTTCGACGGCCGGGTCAAGTACGGGCGGCCCGCAGACACCCCCGACCCGTTCGGTCGGAGGCAATCTCCTGAGCAGGTTCTCTGGCAGGAGAAAGCTCGAGAGGACCATCTTCGTGAACTCGGCTATGAAGTGGTCCGGGTGACGTGGGCCGATCTGCAGAATCCCACAGCGCTGGCGGCCCGCATCCGCGCCGCGATCGAGCGCGCCCGTCGACGCACCGGCATGCGCACCGCCTGACGCTGGCCTCCAGCTCGGCGGTTGACGCGGCGTCGAGCGGGTTGATGCCAGGTATAGCCGGCGTCAACCCGCTCGACGCTGCGTCAACCGGACCCCAAGCCGGGGGCGGTCCGGTGCCGTGAACGCCTAGGCTCCCCAGCATGCCGACACCGCGGGTGCACCTCGTCCTGGCCAGCGCGTCGCCGGCTCGCCGGGCCACGTTGCGGGCCGCCGGCATCGAGCCGACCGTCATCGTCAGCGACGTCGACGAGGACGCCGTCGTCGACGAGGCCCTCGGCCCGCTACGGCGCCATGGAGGCGGCCGACGTCGCGCTGCTCCTGGCCCGGGCCAAGTGCGAGGCGGTCGCCGCGGACCTCACCACGAGCGCGCTGGTCCTGGGCTGCGACTCCGTCCTCGAGCTCGACGGTGAGGTCCACGGGAAGCCCCGCGATGCCGCGGAGGCGACCGAGCGGTGGCGGCGGATGCGCGGTGGCGCCGGCATCCTGCATACCGGTCACTGGCTGCGCGACGAACGGCCGAGCGACGAAGGCGGCACCAACGCGACCCTCGGTGCCACCGCGTCGACCACCGTGCACTTCGCCGCGCTGACCGACGCCGAGATCGACACCTATGTCGCCACCGGTGAACCCCTGCGCGTGGCCGGCGCGTTCACGGTCGACGGGCTCGGCGGAGCGTTCGTCACGGGCATCGAGGGGGACCACCACAACGTCGTCGGCCTGTCGCTACCGCTGCTGCGCGAGCTGCTGGCCGAGGTCGGCGTCGGCTGGTTCTACCTCGCGGCGCCACCGACACGCTGAGCCACTGATCTAATCGGGGTCCCCGCGAAGTATCGGAGCGAAGCGGAGAACTTCGTGGGGTGAGCTAGGGAAAGTAGATCGGCCCGTCGAGGTGGCTGACGATCAGGTAGTTCTGGATCCACCACACCTGCTGGCCCAACCCCAGGAGAGCGACGCCGACGAGCCCCCAGACCTCCCACCGGCGCCACCACCGCAGCCGCAGGAACCACGCGATGAACAGCGTGAACGGAAACGCAAGGAGCGCGTAACGCAGCCGCGACGGCCCGGTGTTGGTCACGAGCAGCTGGTATGCGGGATAGGCGCCGGCCCAGCCCCAGAGCTCCGGACCCCAACGCCAGGACCGCTTGGTCAGCATGAACCAGCCAAAGGCGATGACGACGGTGATCCCAGCGACGATCCCCATCCAGCCGTAGGCGAAGTCGAGGTAGTTCCACCATGAGGACAGCTTGATGTCCGTGCCGATCTTCCACGCCTGCATCGTGTCGGCGTAGCCAGCCGGGTTCCGCGTGACCGCGGCGATGATCGCCGGCCAGAGGAAGGTCAGCGCGCCGGCCTCGACGATCAGCGCCCCGAGCATCACCTTGTCGCGCGTCCCCAGCTCGTCCGGCTCCTTGCGCCAGCGCACGAACCCATGGGCCAGGAGCACCGGCACCATGGCGACCACGACGTTGCGGGTGAGGGCCAGGAACACCAGCGCGACCGCGGTCCACCAGTACTTCCGCGCCCTGATCAGCATGAGGTTCACGACGACGAGCAGCAGGGCGAGCGACTCGGTGTAGGTCGCCTGGAGGATCGGTGCGCTGATGAACGTGCACACGCCCACGACCGCGACGATGGCTTCCCAGCGCCCGACCGCCCGGTCGACGAGCCGGAACAGCAGGTAGACCGCGACCGCGCCGATGACGATGGCGGTGATCCCGCCGACCACGTAGAAGTCCCCGCCGGTCAGCTTCATCAGCGCGCCGACGATCATCGGGTACAGCGGGAAGAACGCCCAGGCGTTCATGTCGACCTTGCCGAGGTCGTCCAGCGGCAGCGGGTTCGGATATCCGACGTTCGCGATCTGCTGGTACCACTGACCGTCCCAGTTGCCCATGACGACCCAGTAGCCGGGCGCCCCGTCCGTCGGGTACATGATCCGGAGGATCCCGTTGGGCGCCGGCAGCGCGATCTGGGCCCGCTGGCAGATCAGGACGACGATGACCGTGAACACTCGCGTGGCCGCATAGACCGCCAACGGGAACCACACCTCGAACCGGCGCCACCAGGGCGTGCCGGCCGCCGCCGTCGACGGTTGCGGCTGCGGCTCCCCCTCCGGTTCCGGCGTCTCCTCACGCTCGCGCGTCAGCACACTGGTCAGGGGGCACCTCGGGAGTCGCTGGGGTGGCTCGGACGTCGGTCCGCCGGCAGGGGTATGCCGGAAAGGTCGCGTCCCAGCGTAGGTCAGCAGCGGAACCGGGGCCCGTCGGCGTTCACGACGGTCCGGTCACGAAATGTCAGACCGGCGGGACGGAGCGTCGACGCTCGCTGAAGGACCGGTCGCGCCGGGCGGCGTAGCGCAGCCGGTGCAGCAGCTCGGCGCGCAGCTCGTCGGCCTCGACCACGCCGTCGAGCACCAGGTCGGCGGCCAGCCGTTCGAGGTCGACGTCCTCCTCGTACTCCCGGCGCTTCTGGGCCACGAAGGCGTCGCGTGCCTCGGCGCCCTGGATACGCTCGATCTCCGCGAGCTGGTTGGCGTAGACCGCGTTGACGGCGGCCTCCGGACCCATGACGGCGATCCGGGCGGTGGGCAGCGCGAGCGTGGCGTCCGGCGCGAAGCCGGGGCCGCCCATCGCATACAGGCCGGCGCCGTAGGCCTTGCGCACGACGACGCAGAACTGCGGGCACGGTGGCCGACGCCACGGCGGAGACCATCTTGGCGCCGTGCCGGATGATGCCGCCGCGCTCGACCTCGGTGCCGATCATGAAGCCGGGGACGTCGGCGAGGTAGATGAGCGGGATCGAGAACGCGTCGCACAGCCAGATGAACCGTGACGCCTTGTCGGCGCTGTCGGAGAACAGCACGCCGCCCTTGACCGCGGAGTTGTTGGCGACGAACCCGACGGTCTCGCCGCCCATCCGGCCGAACCCGACCACCAGCTCGGCGGCGAACAGCGGCTTGATCTCGAAGAACGAGCCGTCGTCGACCAGCCCGTCGATGACCTCGTGCACGTCGAACGGGACCGACTCGCGCTCGGGGACGACCTCCCGGGTCAGCGGCGGCGACCGGCTCCTCAGGGGTGTAGGCCGGCGGGCCCTCCCGCCAGGACCCGGGGACGTAGGAGAAGTAGAGCTTGGCCAGCTCGATGGCCTCGATGTCGTCCTGGGCCAGCAGGTCGCCACAGCCGGAGACGGTGCAGTGCATCCGCGCGCCGCCCATCTCCTCGAGCGTGACGCGCTCGCCGACGACCATCTCCGCCATGCGGGGGCTGCCGAGGTACATCGAGGCGTTGCCCTCGACCATGATGACGATGTCGGTGAACGCCGGGATGTAGGCGCCGCCCGGCCGCGCTGGGCCCGAACAGGCAGCAGATCTGCGGCACCCGGCCGGACAGGGCGACCTGGTTGTGGAAGATGTGCCCCGCGCCGCGCCGGCCGGGGAACATCTCGACCTGGTCGGTGATCCGGGCGCCCGCCGAGTCGACGAACCAGAAGACCGGCAGCTCCTCGCGCAGCGCCGACTCGGTGGCCCGGACGATCTTCTCGACGGTGCGGGCGCCCCACGAGCCGGCCTTCACCGTCGGGTCGTTGGCGACCACGATGGCGGGCCGGCCGTCGACGGTCCCGCGACCGGTGACCACGCCGTCCGCCGGCAGCCCCGCCGCCGTCGCGTTGGCATACCGGCCGTCCTCGACGAAGGAGCCCTCGTCGAAGAGCAGGCCGATGCGGTCGCGGACGTAGATCTTGTTCTGGCTGTCGAGCTTGGCGCGCGCCTTGTCGGTGATCTTGCCGGAGGTCTCGTACGCCTCGTGCAGCCGCGCCCGGACGTCGCCGACCCGGGGGTCGGGCTCGTAGACCGGCGGTGGAGTCATGCGGGCAGGCCCAGCCCGCGGGCGATGACCATCCGCTGCACCTCGGAGGTGCCCTCGCCGATCTCGAGGATCTTGGCGTCGCGGTAGAACCGGGCGACGGGGTACTCCTCCATGAAGCCGTTGCCGCCGAAGACCTGCGTGGCCGTCCGGGTGGCCGACACCGCGGCCTCGGTCGAAAAGAGCTTGGCCATGGCGGCGGCCTGCTTGACCTCCTTGACCGAGCGGCGGCCGGCGTTGAGCTCGTCCTTGAGCCACGCGGCCTTGTAGGTGAGGGTCCGGGCGGCCTCGACCGCGACGGCGAGGTCGGCGAGGGGGAACGAGACGCCCTGGTTGACCCCGATGGGGCGGCCGAACGCCTCCCGGCCCTTCGCGTAGTCGGTGGCGAGCTCGAGGCAGGCCTGCGCGCAGCCGACGGCGAGCGCGCTGATGGCGATCCGGCCGTCGTCGAGGGTCTTGAGGAACTGGCGGAAGCCCTGCCCTTCCGCGCCGAGGAGGTGGTCGGCCGGGACGCGGCAGTCCTCGAAGGTGAGGCCGTGGGTGTCGGAGGCGTGCCAGCCGAGCTTGTGATAACTGGGGTCGACCGTGAAGCCGGGCGTGCCGGCCGGCACCAGGATGGCGCTGACCTGCGCGGAGCCGTTCGTCGTTGGTGCCGGTGCGGGCGGTGACGGTGACGACCGAGGTGAGGTCGGTGCCGGAGTTGGTGATGAACGACTTGGCGCCGTTGACGACCCACTGGTCGCCGTCGCGGGTCGCCCGGGTGCGGGTGGCGCCGGCGTCCGAGCCGGCGCCCGGCTCGGTCAGCCCGAACGCGGCGAGCGCCCGGCCGGCCACGAGGTCGGGCAGGAAGCGCTCCTTCTGCTCCTGGCTGCCGATAGCTGAGGATCGGGTTGATCCCGAGGCCGACGCCGGCGCTCAGCGTGATGCCCACCGACTGGTCGACGCGGCCGAGCTCCTCGATGGCGACGACCAGCGACATGAAGTCGGCGTCCGCCCCGCCGAACTCCTCGGGCACGACGAGGCCGAACAGGCCGAGGTCACCCATCTTGGGGACGAGCTCGGCCGGGAAGTGGCTGTCACGGTCCCACTGTGCGATGTGCGGCGCGATCTCCGCTTCGGCGAAGTCCCGCACCACCGCGCGGAAGTCCTCGTGCTCCTTGCTCAGCTCGTACATCGTCGGCCCTCGTCGTTGGAATGGCGCCAGGCGGGGTGTGCTTGACGTTTACGTAAAGGTAAAGCACACTCGGCGACATGGCAAGCGGGGAGAGCGAGCTGGAGAGCTGGACCATCGCCCAGATCGCCGACGAGTTCGGGGTCACCCACCGCACCGTCCGGCACTACGAGGACCTCGGCCTCATCGCGCCGGAGCGGCGGGGGCTCCAGCGCGTCTACCACCGGCGCGACCGCACCCGCCTCAACCTCATCCTGCGCGGCAAGCGGCTCGGGTTCCCGCTCGAGGAGGTCCGCACCATCATCGACCTCTACGACGCTCCGCGAGGACGCGCCAGCCAGCTCGAGTACGTCCTCAGCCAGGTCGACGAGCGGCGCGCCGACCTCGAGCAGCGCCGGCGCGACCTGGACGACACCCTCAAGGAGCTCGACGCGTTCGAGGACTCCTGCCGCGCCGACCTCGAGCGGTTGCGGTGAGGCCGTCGATCGGTCCGGACGCGAGCCGCGCGGACGAGGTACGCCGGAGATGAGCCTTCGGGTCGTCCGCCTCGGGACGCCACGAGCGCCTGACGAAGGTCTGCGGATCGGTACCGTCCGCCGCCCGCCCCGCGGAGTACCCAAGGAGCAGTTCGCGACCCGCGACTTCTACGACGTCTGGTTCCCCGAGCTGGCGCCGAGCGCCGAGCTGGTGGCGTTGGCTCAGCACGCTGCCACGGAGCCCGAGTGGGCCCGGTTCGTCCACGCCTACCGTCATGAGATGTCCCGCCCGGAGCCGCGACACGCCATCGACCTCATCGCCGCGCTCTCGCACCGCACCAACCTCGCGGTCGGCTGCTACTGCGAGGACGAGTCCCGGTGCCATCGCAGCGTGCTCGCCGACCTGCTCGCCGCGGCGGGCGCCGACGTCGTCGGACAGGCCGGTCCCGCTAGGTAACCCACGACCCGTTCGGCTTAAGGACCGGGCGCCGGGCGCCGGTTCGGCGCGTGACACGATGGGAACGTGAGCGACAGCAAGGACTTCTCGCAGTATGCGCACCCCGAACGGCTGGTCTCGACCGAGTGGCTCGCGGAGCAGATCGAGGCCGGCCGTGTCGGGCGGCCGGACGGCGTCGTCCTGGTCGAGTCGGACGAGGACGTGCTGCTCTACGACTCCGGTCACATCCCGGGAGCGGTCAAGATCGACTGGCACCTCGACCTGAACGACCCGGTCACCCGGGACTACGTCGACGGCGAGACGTTCGCAAAGGTCATGAGCCGCAACGGGATCGGCCGCGACACGACAATCGTCATCTACGGCGACAAGAGCAACTGGTGGGCGGCCTACGCCCTCTGGGTGTTCAGCCTGTTCCGGCACGAGGACATCCGGCTGCTCGACGGCGGTCGCGCGAAGTGGGTCGCCGAGGGGCGGGAGCTGACCCGCGAGGTGCCCTCCCCCGCGCCGACCGAGTACCCGATCGTCGAGCGCGACGACCACCGGATCCGCGCCTTCAAGGAGGACGTGCTCGCCCACCTCGGCCAGCCGCTGGTCGACGTCCGGTCCCCGGGCGAGTTCTCCGGCGAGCTGCTGCACATGCCCGACTACCCGCAGGAGGGCGCTCTCCGTGGCGGCCACATCCCCGGCGCCAAGTCGGTGCCCTGGGCCCGCGCGGCCAACGAGGACGGCACCTTCAAGTCTCGTCAGGAGCTGGAGGCCATCTACGTCGGCGAGCAGGGTCTCGACGCCGACGACGACGTCGTCGCCTACTGCCGCATCGGTGAGCGGTCGTCGCATACCTGGTTCGTCCTGACCCATCTGCTGGGCTTCGACGCGGTGCGCAACTACGACGGCTCCTGGACCGAGTGGGGCAACTCGGTGCGGACTCCGATCGAGCGATGACCGAGACCCAGACCCCGCTGCCGTCGGCGCTCGAGGAGATCGCCGAGGACTTCTCGTCGGCGTCGTCGCCGGAGAAGCTCCAGCTGCTGCTGGAGTTCAGCGACGAGCTGCCCGAGCTGCCGCCCCGGTATGCGGGCCACGACGAGCTGCTGGAGCGCGTCGACGAGTGCCAGTCACCGTTGTTTCTCGTCGTCGAGGTGGCTGACGACCCGGAGCGGTCGGTCCACCTGTTCTTCTCCGCCCCGGCAGAGTCGCCGACGACCCGGGGGTTCGCGGGGATTCTCCACGAGGGGCTCGACGGCCTGCCCGCGACCGAGGTGCTGGCGGTTCCCGACGACGCGCCCTACCGGTTCGGGCTGGGCCAGGCGGTGTCGCCGCTACGGCTGCGCGGGATGGTGGCGATGCTGAGCCGGATCAAGCGCCAGGTCCGCCTGCGCACCGCCGCCTGACAACGGACCGGCGGCGCGAGCCTCGTCATTCGCCGATCTCGGAGCGGACCGCATACAGCTCAGGGAAGAACGTGAGGTCCAGCGCCCGCCGCAGGAAGTCCACGCCGCTCGACCCGCCGGTGCCCCGCTTCTGGCCGATGGTGCGGGTGACCACGCGGAGGTGCCGGAACCGCCAGAGCTGGACGTTGTCCTCGAGATCGACCAGCTCCTCGCACATCTCGTAGACGCCCCAGTGCTCGGCGGGCGCCGCGTATACGGCCGCGAAGACCGGGACCAGCCGCTCGTCCGACGCGTATGCCGCGGGTCACGTCCCGTTCGAGGAGGTGCTGCGGGACCGGGTAACCGTGCCGCCCCAGGTAGCGCAGGAACTCGTCGTACAAGGTCGGCTCGTGCAGCAGCTCGTCGAGCACCGAGTGGGCCGCGGGGTCGTGGTCGAACACCCGCACCATGTCGGCGTTCTTGTTGCCGAGCAGGAACTCCACCGCCCGGTACTGCCACGACTGGAACCCCGAGCTGGTCGCCAGGAACGGCCGGATCTGCGCGTACTCGCTGGGCGTCAGGGTGGCGAGCACCGACCACTGCTCGGTGAGCACCTCGAGGATGCGCTCCACGCGCGCCATGCGCTTGAGGGCCGGCGACAGCTCGTCGGAGGCCAGCAGCGAGCGCGCCGACCGCAGCTCGTGCAGCATCAGCTTGAGCCACAGCTCCGACGTCTGGTGCTGGATGATGAACAGCAGCTCGTCGTGCTGCGGCGGCTCGCTGCGCGGGTGCTGCGCGGTGAGCAGCTGGTCCAGCGCGAGGTAGTCGCCGTAGGACATGCTCCGGCTGAAGTCGCGCTGGACCTCCGCCTCGATCGCCCGCTCGCTGCCCGTCACGCGGCGAGGGTAGACCCTTCTCGCGGTGGACGCTCAGGGGTTGAAGGTGTCCGGGTCGGGGCCGGTGCGCTTGCTGCGATCGAGAGCCGTGATCCGGTCGACCTCCTCGGCGGTCAGCTCGAACCCGAAGAGGTCGAAGTTCTCCTCGATGCGGCTCGGCGTCACCGACTTCGGGATGACGACGTTGCCGAGCTGGAGGTGCCAGCGCAGGATCGCCTGAGCCGGCGTGACGTCGTGGGCCTGCGCGATCGCCGTGATCACCGGGTCGTCGAGCACGCCGAGGCCGCCGGACGCCAGCGGGCTCCACGCCTCGGTGACGATCCCGTTCTCGGCGTGGAAGTCGCGCAGCTCCTGCTGGACCAGGTAGGGGTGCAGCTCGATCTGGTTGATGGCGGGGTACTCGCCGGTCTGCTCGTAGAGCTTCTGCAGATGCGGGATCTGGAAGTTGCAGACACCGATCGTCGTGATGCGGCCGTCGTCCCGCAGTGCCTGCATCGCCTTCCACGCCTCGGCGTAACGGTCCTTGGCCGGCAGCGGCCAGTGGATGAGGTAGAGGTCGAGCGTCTCGCGCTGCAGCTTGTCCATCGAGGCGTCGAACGCCTTCATGGCCGCGTCGAAGCCGTGCGCGTCGTTGTTGAGCTTGGTCGTGATCCAGACGTTGTCGCCGAGGCCGCTGTCCTTGACCGCCTGCCCGACGCCGCGCTCGTTGCCGTACATCGCCGCCGTGTCGATGTGCCGGTAGCCGACCTCGAGGGCCTTGGCCACCGACGGCACCACCTCGTCCTCGGACACCTGCCAGACGCCGAAGCCGAGCTGCGGGATGGGAACGGAGCCGGTCGGCGTGGTCAGCGAGACAGTGGGAACGGTCGTCATGCTCCAACCGTATGCCGGGAGCCACCCGCCGCGCGCACCGGCGGCTCCGCCCGCAGACCGGAGGCCAGCGCCGCGATGAGACGCTCGAGCCTGGAGTGCACGGAACCGGTCGGCACCAGCTCGGGGTGGGCCGCATACACCTCGAGGACGACGTCGGAGGGGCGCGAGGCGGCCCACAGCCCGGCGCCGACCTGGGACGTCGAGGTCAGCAGCAGGGTCGCCTGGTCGAGGTCGAGCCCCACGGGACGGCCGGCGACGACCCGAGCGAGGTCGTCGATGACGGCGCTCATCTCGACCTTGAGCCGCTCGGCCGCCGGGTAGGACACGTTGTGCTCGAGGTGGGTCGTGAGCTGGCTGAGCAGCTCGCAGAACAGCCCGTGCTCCAGCAGGGTTCGGGCCAGGATCGCGGGCAGGTTCTGCTCGGTCACGTCGGCGAGGCGCGGGCGGAGGGCGTCGCGCAGGCGCACACCCTCCTCGCTGCACAGCTCGACGAAGATCTCCTCCCGGGTGCCGAAGTAGCGCACGACATTGGACTTCGCCAGCCCGACAGCGTCGGCCAGGTCGCCGAGGGTGACGGCGCGGACGCCCCGGGCCAGCGCGAGGTCGCGAGCGGCGTCGAGGATGGCGTCCCGCCGCTGCTGCTTGTGCTCCGGGCGGCGCGCCCGGACGAACGCGTGACCCATCCGGCGCTCCTTCCCTCTTGCTAGCGCAACGTCGTTGCGTTAGCGTACCGCTCATCCGAACAGAACGTCGTTGCGTTAACCCGGGAGACCCGCATGACCGACACCACCGCCCCGCCGGCGGCCCGCCCCGTCCGCCTCGTGGTCAACGGCGTGCCGACGACGCTGGAGATCGAGCCGCGCGTCAGCCTGCTCGACGCGCTGCGCGAGGACCTGCACCTGACCGGCACCAAGAAGGGCTGCAACCAGGGCGCGTGCGGGGCGTGCACCGTCCTCGTCGAGGGACGCCGGATCGTCTCCTGCCTGGCCCTGGCCGTGCAGTACGACGGTCGTGCGGTGACGACGATCGAGGGCGTCGGCCCGCACCCGTTGCAGGAGGCGTTCGTCCGGTTCGACGGGCTCCAGTGCGGCTACTGCACGCCGGGCCAGATCTGCTCGGCCATCGGGATGCTGGCCGAGCACGAGCAGGGCGCCCCGAGCGCGGTGACCGACGACGTGTCCGTGCCGGTTGCGTTGACCCGTAGCGAGATCCGTGAGCGCATGAGCGGCAACCTCTGCCGCTGCGGTGCCTACAACGGCATCGTCGACGCCATCGAGTCGGTCGGCCCAGCGCTCGACGAGGAGGTGCCGGCATGAAGCCGTTCGACTACGAGCGGGCGACCGACGTCGCCCACGCGGTGGCGCTGGTCGCCGACCGGCCGAGCGCCCGGTTCCTCGGCGGCGGCACCAACCTCGTGGACCTCGTCCGGCGGGGGGTCGAGACCCCGGACAGCCTCGTCGACGTCACCGGCCTGCCGCTGGCCGAGATCGAGGAGGCCCCGGACGGCGGCCTTCGGGTCGGCGCCGTCGTGACCAACGCCGACCTCGCCCACCACCCGCTGGTGCGCACTCGGTACCCCATGCTGTCGGAGGCGGTTCTGGCCGGGGCATCGGGTCAGCTGCGGACGATGGCGACCGTCGGCGGGAACCTGCTCCAGCGGACCCGCTGCCCCTACTTCATGGACCTCACGACGGCCTGCAACAAGCGCGAGCCAGGGTCCGGCTGCGCGGCGCGCGGCGGGTTCACCCGGTATGCGGCGGTGCTCGGCACCAGCGACCACTGCGTGGCGGTTCACCCCAGCGACATGGCGGTCGCCCTGGCCGCCCTCGACGCCCGCGTCGAGCTCACCTCGGCGACGGGCGTACGGGAGGTGGCCGTCACCGACCTCTACCGGCTGCCCGGCGAGACACCGCACCTCGACACCGTCGTCGCCCCGGGCGAGCTGGTCACCGCCGTGGTCCTTCCGCCGCCTCCGGCCGGCGCCTCGCACTACCGCAAGGTGCGCGACCGGGCTTCGTACGCCTTCGCGCTCGTCTCGGTGGCAGCGGTCCTCGATGTGGGAGACGGCCGGATCACGACCGTTCGTCTGGCTCTGGGCGGCGTGGCTCCGAGACCCTGGCGAGCGGCTACCGCCGAGTCGATGCTGTTCGGTTCCGAGCCGACCGACGAGGTGTTCGGGGCGGCGATCGACGCCGAGCTCGCCGACGCGAAACCATTGAGCGGCAACGAGTTCAAGGTCGGCCTGACCCGACGGACCGTGGTCGCCGAGCTGCGACGACTCCGTGACCGGGAGGTGCCGTCATGACCGCGCCAACAGCCACGTCGGCCCCGACCACCGCCGCCGCCACCCGCATACCGGAGCGAACAACCGCGCCGGCCGACACCGGTCCGTGGGTCGGTCGTCCACTGGACCGCGCCGACGGCACCGCGAAGGCGACCGGCGCCGCGACGTTCTCCGGGGAGTACCAGGTGCCCGACATCGCCCACGCGGTCCTCGTGCACGCCTCCATCGCCCGCGGACGGATCCGCACGATCGACACCGCGCAGGCGGAGGCGCACCCGGGCGTCGTTGCGGTGCTGACCCACCTCAACGCTCCGAAGCTGGTGCCCGCACCGAAGCGCCCGAACCTCATGGACCTCAGCACGATGGCCGCGGGGACCCGCGTTCCCTATCTCAACACCGACCAGGTCTTCTACGACGGCCAGCCGGTGGCGGTCGTCGTCGCCGACCGTCTGGAGGCGGCACAGTACGCCGCGTCGCTCGTCGATATCGCCTACGACGAGCTGCCGGCGCACGTCGACTTCGACCGCGAGCAGGACCGCGCCGAGCCGGTCAGCCAGTCGCTCGGCATGCCCACGATGACCGGCGGCAAGGGCGACGCCCGAGCCGCCCTCGCCGCCGCACCGCACCGGGTGGACCTGCGGTTCACCACGCCGAGCCAGAACCACAACGCCATGGAGCCGCACGCCACGACGGCGGTCTGGGACGGCGACCGGCTCACCGTCTGGGACAACTCCCAGAACGTCGACTGGTTCCGCAAGCACCTGGCGCGCCGGTTCGACGTGCCAGTGGAGAAGGTGCGGGTCCTTGCTCCCTTCGTCGGTGGCGGGTTCGGCGGCAAGGGCTTCGTCTGGTCGGGCACCCTGCTCACCGTCATGGCCGCCCGCTCCGTCGGCCGTCCGGTCCGGATGGCGTTGACGCGGGAAGGAGTTCATCGGACCGTCGGCGGGCGCACGCCGACGCGTCAGCGCGTCGCGCTCGGTGCCAGCGGAGACGGCCGCCTCACCGCGCTGGTGCACGAGGCGGTGATGCGCAACTCACCGATGGGCGGCAGCGCCGAGCAGGTGGTCGGCGCGTCCGGGGACCTCTACGACGCGCCCGCCATCGCGCTCAGCACGTCGGTCGTCCAGCTCGACCTCGTCCCCAACACGGCGATGCGTGCGCCCGGTGAGTCCATCGGCTCCTTCGCCATGGAGTCGGCCATGGACCAGCTCGCGCACGACGCTCGGGCTCGACCCCGTCGAGCTGCGGCTGCGCAACGAGCCCGAGGTCTCACCGCTGCACGGGCGCGCCTTCTCGCACCGGCGGATCCGCGAGGTGATGGACCTCGGTGCCCGCGAGTTCGGTTGGCACGACAGGGAGTCAAGGCATACCAGCTCGACGTTGGTCGGGCTACGGGATGGCGCTGGCCTACCACCCGGCGTGGACGTTCGTCGCCAACCTCACGCTGCGACTCGACGCCGACGGGACGGCGCTGCTGCGGTGCGGGTTCCACGAGATGGGCATGGGCACCGCGACGGCGCAGGCGCAGGTGGTCGCCGACGAGCTCGGGATCCCCTACGACGCCGTACACGTCGAGTACGGCGACACCGACCTTCCCATCGCGCCCGGAGCCGGCGGTTCGGCGCAGTCGGCCAGCGTGGCGGGCAGCATCGGGGACGCCGGTGCGCGGATCCGGCGCCAGCTGCGGCGCTGGGGCGGCCGGGACGGCGAGCCGCTCGCCGCCGCACTGGCGCGGACGGGGCACGACCACGTCGAGGTGTCGGTCGGCTCGGACACCGGTATGGGCGCGATGGCGGGACAGGTGCGGTTCCTGGCCCAGACGCTGAGGTCGCAACGGCGGTGGGTACGGGCCTCGTCGGGCGCGCACTTCTGCGAGGTGCACGTCGACCGCGACACCGGCGAGGTGCGCGTCACCCGGTGGGTGGGGGCGTTCGACGTCGGACGGGTGCTCAACGCCAAGACGGTGGCCAGCCAGCTGAAGGGCGGCATCGTCATGGGCCTCGGGCTCGCGCTGACCGAGGAGACGCTCGTCGACCCGCGGACGGGGCGGATCATGAGCGCGTCGCTGGCCGACTACCACGTGCCGGTCCACGCCGACGTCCCCGACATCGCGATCCACGTGCTCGACGACCCGGACCCCGCCATGCCGAAGGGCGTCCTCGGAGCCGGCGAGGTCGGGATCACCGGGGTCGGCGCCGCCGTGGCCAACGCGGTCTACGACGCCACGGGGACCCGCGTCACCGACCTGCCGATCACCCTCGACAAGGTCATGCCCGTCGGCTGAGTCCGTTCGCCCTGGCCGTTCGGCTCGGCTCGGAGCCAAGCGGCTCGGCTCGCGACATGAAGCGAGCCGAGCCGCTCGACTCTCAGCCGAGCCAGGCGGAAACGGCCCTGGTGGGCGCCTCCGGTGGTCCCCACAGGACGCCGCCGACCGGGTCGACGCACCCGTTAGGCTCCGGCCATGCCGATCTCGAAGGTGCTGATCGCCAACCGCGGGGAGATCGCCGTCCGGATCGCCCGCGCCTGCCGCGACGCGGGTATCGGCTCCGTGGCGGTCTACGCCGAGCCCGACCGCGACGCCCTTCACGTGACGATGGCGGACGAGGCATACGCCCTCGGCGGCACGACGCCCGGCGACAGCTACCTCGTCGTCGACAAGCTGCTCGACGTCGCCGCGAAGTCCGGAGCGGACGCCGTCCACCCGGGCTACGGGTTCCTCGCCGAGAACGCCGGCTTCGCGCAGGCGGTCATCGACGCCGGCCTGACGTGGATCGGTCCCGGGCCGGCCGCGATCGACGCGCTCGGCGACAAGGTCAAGGCCCGCCACATCGCCCTCGACGCGGGCGCGCCTCTCGTCCCCGGCACACCCGACCCCGTCGACGGGCCCGGACGAGGTCGTGGCCTTCGCGAAGGAGCACGGGCTACCGGTGGCCATCAAGGCGGCCTACGGCGGCGGCGGTCGCGGCCTCAAGGTCGCCCGCACCATCGACGAGATCCCGGACCTCTACGAGTCAGCGGTCCGGGAGGCGGTCGCCGCCTTCGGTCGCGGCGAGTGCTTCGTCGAGCGGTTCCTCGACCATCCGCGCCACGTCGAGACCCAGTGCATCGCCGACCAGCACGGCAACGTCGTCGTGGTGTCGACCCGCGACTGCTCGCTACAACGCCGCAACCAGAAGCTGGTCGAGGAGGCGCCTGCGCCGTTCCTCACCGAGGAGCAGCACGCCGAGCTGCTCCGGGCGTCCAAGGCCATCCTCCGCGGCGCCGGCTACGTCGGCGCGGGCACCTGCGAGTTCCTCGTCGGCCCGACCGGCGACATCTCGTTCCTCGAGGTCAACACCCGCCTGCAGGTCGAGCACCCGGTCAGCGAGGAGGTCACCGGCGTCGACCTCGTCCGGGAGCAGTTCCGCGTCGCGAACGGCGAGCCGCTGGGCTACGACGACCCCGAGCCGCACGCGCACTCGTTCGAGTTCCGGATCAACGGCGAGGACGCCGGCCGAGGGTTCCTGCCGTCGCCCGGAACGGTGACGCGGTTCCGGCCGCCATCCGGTCCCGGCGTTCGCGTGGACTCCGGCGTCGTGGAGGGCGACGTCATCGGCGGCGCGTTCGACTCGATGCTGGCCAAGCTCATCGTCACCGGCCGCACCCGCCAGGAGGCCCTCGAGCGGTCCCGCCGCGCGCTCGACGAGTTCGTCGTCGACGGCATGCCGACGGTGCTGCCGTTCCACCGCGCCGTCGTCCGCGACGAGGCCTTCGCACCGTCGTCGGACGCGCCGTTCACGGTTCACACACGGTGGATCGAGACGGAGTTCGACAACACCATCGAGCCGTATGCCGGTGCCGCGGCCGACGGGTCGGAGCCTGAGGAGCGCCGGCCGATCGTCGTCGAGGTCGGGGGCAAGCGGCTCGAGGTCGTGCTCCCGGGCGAGCTAACGCTGGCCGGGAGCGGCGCGGGCGGGGCGGGCGGGACGCGCAAGAAGGCCCCTCGCCGCTCCGGTGGCAGCTCGGGCGGGGCCGCGGCGTCCGGTGACGCACTCACCGCCCCCATGCAGGGGACCATCGTCAAGGTCGCCGTCGCGGACGGCGACACGGTCGAGCAGGGTCAGACCGTCGTGGTCCTCGAGGCGATGAAGATGGAGCAGCCCATCACCGCGCACAAGGCCGGCGTCGTCACGGGCCTCACCGCGCAGATCGGCGCCACCGTCACCAGCGGGACGGTCCTCGCCGAGATCAAGGACGCCGAGGGGTAGCGACTACCGGCGCCGGAGGCGGTCAGGCGGACGGGGTGGTCCGGGTCTGCGCCGTGTCGGGAGCGGCCTCGGGCACCGTCTCGGGCGGCGAGGTCGGGACCGGGTCCGGGCTGGGCACCGGCGGTGCGGTGCCGGGTTCGTCCGGTGTGGGGACGGTCGGCGGCTCCGGCTCCGGCTTCGGCGCCGTCCCCGGGGTCGGCGAGGGCTCGGGCGTGGTGCCGGGAGCGGGTATGGTCGCCTGCCCCTCGGGCACGCCCAGCCGCTCGCGCACCATGTCGTCACCCTTGGCGATCTGCTCGGAGTACCGGCCCCCGGTCCGCTCGTCGAGCAGCTCGCCCGCCTTGTCGAGGCCCTGATCGGCCTGCTCGGGGTGACCCTTGACGAAGTCCTTGACCTTGTCGAAGAAGCTCTCGTTGCTCATCGCGTGTGTCCCTCCTCGTTCGGCCGGCAGCCGGACGAGGTCGCGGCCGCCATCTCGACCATAGCCCGATGGCGGCCGACCGCTGCGGTCCGACGCCTACCATCGGCGTATGCCCACGCTCACCTCCGCCGACCAGATGCCGTGGGAGGGGTTCTCGGCCACCAACCTGGTGATCCTCATCGCGGTTCTCGCCGTTCTGTGGCCGGCGATGCGCTGGATCCGGCGCCGCGTCTCGGAGGGCCGGCGCGAGCGGTGGGCGCGGGAGGACGAGGCGCAGGTGCGCTACACCGAGGAGAACGACCCGGACCTGCGCCGGAACGCCCCCGGCAGCTGAACGGTGGACCGACTGCTTCAGTGCAGGCGGCGCGCGGCCTCGGCCAGCGACCCGGACATCGACGGGTAGATGGTGAAGGTGCTCGACGAGCTGGTCGACGCTGAGGTGGTTCTGCACCGCCACGGTGAGCGGGTAGACCAGCTCGGAGGCGCGGGGCGCGACGATCACGCCGCCGAGCACGGTGCCGCTGCCCTGCTGCGCGAACACCTTGACGAACCCGTGCGTGAACCGGTCCATCTTCGCCCTCGGGTTGGTCGCGAGCGGCAGCATGACCGCCCGGGCCGCCACGCGCGAGGAGTCCACGTCGTTCTGGGTGATCCCCACGGTGGCGATCTCGGGAGAGGTGAAGACGTTGGCGCTCACGACGTCCAGCCGCAGCGGGGCGACCGCGTCGCCCAGGGCGTGCCACATGGCGATGCGTCCCTGCATCGCCGCGACGGAGGCCAGCGGCAGGACCCCCGTGCAGTCCCCCGCCGCATACACCCCCCGGACCGACGTGCGGGACACGCCGTCGACCTCGATGTGGCCGGACTCGGTCAGACCGATCCCGTTCTCCGCCAAACCGATCCCCGCTGTCTGAGGCACGGAGCCGACGGCGAGGAGCGCGTGGGAGCCACGGACGCGACGGCCGTCGGTGAGCGTCACGCATACCCCCTCGGCCGTCCGCTCGACACTCGCCATGCGCGACCGGCCGAGCACCTCCATCCCGTCGTCGCGGAAGACGTCCTCGATGACCGTCGCGGCGTCGGCGTCCTCCCCGGGCAGCACCCGCTCCCGCGACGACACCAGCGTGACCCGGGCGCCGAGACCGACGTAGGCGTGTGCGAGCTCGGCGCCGGTGACGCCGGAGCCCACGACGACGAGGTGCTCGGGCAGCTCGGTGAGCGAGTAGATCTGCTGCCAGGTGAGGATGCGCTCGCCGTCGGGCCGGGCGGTCGGCATCGTCCGGGGCGTCGAGCCCGTCGCCACAAGCACCACCTCCGCGTCCAGCTCCTCGGCCGTCCCGTCCTCGCGGACCGCGCGAACCGCTCCGGCGCCGACGAGGGCCCCGGTGCCACGGACGATCCGAACCCCGTCTCCGGTCAGCCGTGCGGCGATGTCGCTGCTCTGGGCCGCCGCGAGGTCGAGGATCCGGCGGTTGGCGGCGGCGAGGTCCACTCGGGTCTCGGCCAGGCCGACGCCGAGGTCGTCACCCGACGCGCGGTTGGTGACGAAGCCGGCCGTCGACACCAAGGTCTTGCTGGGGACGCAGTCGGTCAGGACGCAGGCGCCCCCGAGACCGTCGCGGTCCACGACGGTGACCGCGGCCCCGAGCCGTGCGGCGACCAGCGCCGCCTCGTAGCCGCCGGGGCCGCCGCCGAGCACGACGACCGACGTGGGGTGCCCAGTCACCTGATCATCCAACCATCGCGGGGCTCCGCCCCTCGGCCACTATGGTGCCTGGGTGAGCGTGGACCTCAACGATCCCGGCACCGACCCGTTCGACGTCGCCAAGGCCGCCGCCACGGTGATCGCCGAGCGCACCGGCGCGGCGACCCACGACGTGGCCCTCGTCCTCGGCTCCGGCTGGGGCCAGACCGCCGACCTCATCGGCCCGACCGTCGCCACCATCGAGAACGCCGACGTACCAGGCTTCGTCCCCGCGGCGGTGGCCGGCCACAGCGGGAGTATGCGGTCGGTCGCCATCGGTGACACCGGCCGCCGCGCACTGGTCTTTGGAACTCGCACCCACTACTACGAAGGCCGGGGCGTCCGCGCCGTCGTGCACGCGGTGCGCACCGCCCGGGCGGCCGGCTGCTCGACCATCGTCCTGACCAACGGCTGTGGCGGCCTCAACCCCGAGTGGGCGCCCGGGACGCCCGTGCTCATCAGCGACCACATCAACCTCACGGCCGCGTCGCCACTGGAGGGCCCGACGTTCGTCGACCTCACCGACCTCTACTCGACGCGGCTGCGGTCGATCGCCCGCGAGGTGGACCCGTCGCTGGCCGAGGGCGTCTACGTCCAGTTCCGCGGACCGCACTACGAGACGCCCGCAGAGGTGCGGATGGCCAGGATCATCGGCGGCGACCTCGTCGGCATGTCGACCACCCTCGAGGCCATCGCCGCCCGGCACGTGGGCATGGAGGTCCTCGGCATCTCGCTGGTGACCAACCTCGCCGCCGGCATCTCGGACGAGCCGCTCTCGCACCAGGAGGTCATCGACGCCGGCCGGGCGGCGGCCGCCCGGTGCGGCCGGCTGCTCGCCGCCGTGGTGCAGCGGGTCGTGTCGTGACGAACGACCTCGGTGCGCGGGTTCAGGCGTGGGTGGACGACGACCCCGACCCGGTCACCGCGCTCGAGCTGACCAGCCTCCTCGCCGCCGCGGACGAAGGCGATCTGGAGGCGTCCACCGACCTCGCGGACCGGTTCTCCGGAATGCTGGAGTTCGGCACGGCTGGGCTCCGCGGAGCTCTCGGCGGCGGACCGAACCGGATGAACCGCGCTGTGGTCCTCCGCGCCGCGGCGGGCCTCGTCGCATACCTCCAGACCGACGGCGCGATCCCGGAGCCCATGGTGGTGATCGGGTTCGACGCCCGGCACAACTCCGACGTCTTCGCCCGGGACACGGCAGCTGTCGTCGTGGGCGCCGGCGGCCGTGCCGCGGTGCTGCCCCGCCCGCTCCCGACCCCGCTGCTGGCTTTCGCGATCCGGCACCTCGGCGCGGACGCGGGCGTCATGGTGACGGCGAGCCACAACCCGCCGCAGGACAACGGCTACAAGGTCTACCTCGGGGACGGCAGCCAGATCGTCCCGCCCACCGACGCCCAGATCGCTTCTCACATCGCCGCCGTCGCGTCGGTGCGGGACCTCCCGTTGGCCGACGACGGGTGGGAGAACCTCGGAGACGAGATCCAGGACGCCTACGTCGCGCGGGTCGCCGCGTTGATCCCGGCGGCGTCAGTCACGGACGTTCGCGTCGTGCATACCTCGCTACACGGGGTGGGCGACGACACCGTGCGCCGGGTGTTCGCGGCGGCCGGGTTCCCCGCACCGATTACCGTTGCGGCACAAGCGGTTCCGGACCCGGACTTCCCGACGGTGAGCTTTCCCAACCCCGAGGAGGCCGGCGCCATCGACGCGGCCCTCGCCGTGGCGCGCGAGGTCCATCCCGACATCGTCATCGCCAACGACCCGGACGCCGACCGGTGCGCCGCTGCGGTCCTGGACGGCGATGCCTGGCGGATGCTGCGCGGCGACGAGCTGGGCGCGCTGCTCTTCGAGGCGTCCCTGCTGCGCGGCCTGCTGCCCGACGCGGTGGTGGCCTGCTCGATCGTGTCTTCGCGCGCTACTGGCCGCCCTCGCCGAGCGGTCCGGGCATCGCCACGTCGAGACGCTCACCGGGTTCAAGTGGATCGCCCGCGTGCCGGGTCTGGGCTACGGCTACGAGGAGGCGATCGGCTACTGCGTCGCGCCCGACATCGTCCGAGACAAGGACGGCGTCAGCGCCGCGCTGCTGCTGGCCTGGTACACCGCGAAGCTCAAGGATGAGGGCCGAACCCTGCTCGACGTCCTCGACGACATCGCGGCCGACGTCGGGGTGTATGCGACGGACGCGTTCTCGGTCCGGGTGGCCGACCTCAGCCAGATCACACCGGTGCTGGACCGGCTGCGGTCGGCGCCGCCGCAGGAGCTGGGGACGGTGCCGGTCTCGCAGGTCGACGACCTGTCTCGCGGAGACGGCGGGCTGCCGCCGACCGACGGCGTCCGCTGGTTCCTCGCCGACGGCTCGCGGGTCATCGTCCGGCCGTCGGGCACCGAGCCCAAGCTCAAGGTCTACCTCGAGGTGGTCGAACGAACCGACGGTCCAGAACGGCTGGATGCCGCCCGGCGGACCGCGGCGAAACGGCTCGCCGCACTCCGAGCGGCGATGGAGACGCTCACCACCGTCTGAGCCTGCCAGAGGCGGTTCAGGGCACGTAGACCAGCCGGCCCTCGTCGTTCCAGGTGGTGGCGACGTCCTCGAGGCGCCGTTCCGCAATGTCGACGGTGATGATGCCGCGCGCGGCGAGGTCGAGAGCGGCGTCGACCCCCTGGCGGCGGCGCTCCGGTGGGTAAGCCCCTGCGCCACTGCCCCACACGTGCAGGTCGCTCATCCGCAGCAGCGTCGAGTCGAACGGAACCTCGGCTCCTGCAAGAGCGCCGAGGTTGACCCAGTCGATCCGGTGTTGCGGGTGCGGAGCGGACCGGGCTACGGCCGCCAGCGTCACCGCAGCCACGTCACCCCACAGGAAGTCCAGGACGACCTCGACCCCGTCCGCGCCGAGCCGAGCGATCGCCGTGTCGAGGTCGTCGCCGATCGCCACAACGTCGTCGGCCCCCAGATCCGCCGTACGGCGCAGGGCTGCGCCCTCACGGCCGACCGCGATGACGCGACGGGCCCCGAGGTGCTTCGCGATCGGGACCGCGACGGACCCGGCGGCACCGGTGGCGCCGAGTACCAGCACTGTCGGCGTTGCGTCGGGCGGGAGGATCCGGGTCAACGGAAGCCAGGAGGCCAACGCCGCGTTGACCACCGCCGCCGCCTGCTCCGGGACGAGGCCTTGCGGCACCGGTCGGGCCGCGGCGAGCGGGACGGCGGCGCGTTCGGCGAGCATGCCCCACGGCGACCGGACGCCAGGCACGTAGACGAGTGCGCCGTCCGGTAGCTGCGCGACCCCGTCCACGCCGGCAACCATCGGCGGTTCCGCGGCGCTCGAGTAGTGGTTCCCAGCGGCGACCAGACGCACGAGGTTCGACACGGCGGCGGCCCGGACTTCGGCCACCACCTCGCCGTCCACCGGCTCCGGCTCAGCGAAAGCGGTGAACACGGGCGGCTTTGAGAAGTCGGTCACCACAGCGGCCTGCATGTGGGTCACCTTCCCAGGCGGGGCGGGCTGCTCGCAAAGCGGTCAGGCGGCGAGGAGCAGCTGGTAGTGGCGCTCGAGGGGACTGTCCGCAGGACCGGGCGGGGGCTGACCCGCGATGACGGGCGGAGCAGTGGAGCGGTATCGATGTCCGGTGGGTGTCGTGGTGACCACGGTATGCGTAGAGCTCCCGACGACCTGAGGGTGGATGACGGCGGTCCGCCAGCCCGGATGTTGTTTGGTGTGGTTGCAGCGCACGCAGTAGCCCTGACCGTTGTCCGCACTCGTGGCCCCGCCGGCGGCATGGTCCATCACGTGGTCGATGTGCTGGATGGGCGCATCGCACCATGGGGTGCGACAGGTGCCGTCCCGGGCGACTACGAACCGACGCAGTCCGGCTTCGAAGACCCGTCGCGTCGAGTCCATCCCTACGAGCGTCCCCGTCGTCGGGTGGGTGTATAGACGCCGCAGCCACATCGCCGCCGGACCGGATCGGTCGGCACCGTCCGGTCCTCCCGCAACCAGGTCACGGGCCCAGCCGGCCGGCACCGGGCCGTAACCGGGGACGTGCGCCGGAGTGGCATCGCCGGCGAGGAGTGTGCGGTCGGTGATGACCAGCTGGATCTCGACCGGCACCACGGATGCCTCGGTCTGCCCGGTTACCCGGGTCACCAGCGTGTCCGCCATCAGCTGACCCTTGGTCCGCTGATCGCCCTCGGCTCGACCGGTCCCGGCCGCCTTGGTCAGCGCGGCATGGCAGGCCACCGCCTGCGCGAGGGGGAGCAAGGCGGTCAGGTAGGCCATCGCGTCCGAAGCCGGGCGGATGCTCGTGCGCCGGTCGGCCTCTGCGGCCCGGCACCGGTTCAGCACCGACGCCGGGTCGATGCGGTAAGCGATGGCCCGAACCCGACGGGACAGCTCCCGGTCGCCGAGCAGGCCCAACTGCTCGCCCAGCGTCTCCGCGAGCTCGGCGTCCACCAGACTCCGCTGCTCGGGCGTGAGGATTGCGACCTCTCGGGTGACCAGCTCCGCCCGGCCCTCGCTCAACGTCCCGTCCGCCAGCGCAGTCATCGTGTGTGGCATCTCTCGGACCAGGATCAGCGAGGTCGCGACCAGTCGGGACCCGCGAGACGGTGAGACCCGACGCGAGAGCGCCACCTGACCGGCCACGCCCAAGTCGGCGCCGGGACGCCGGACCTTGCGTCGCTCCGACCGGCCCTTCGCGGTGGAAGCGTGGTGTTGTTCGCCGCTGGTGAGCCCGTCGAGACTGGCTCGCCGCGCTTGTTCGCGGGCCGCCCGCCAGCCCTCGAAGTCATCGTCGTCGGCGCGCTCCTTGGCCCGCTCCCGCCACGCTCGAGCCACCTGCTTCTGTGACTCGACGAAGTCGACGGTGACCCTCGCCTGCGCCGCCGCGACCGCGGACTTGACCCGTTCCAGCACGGCCAGCTGGTCGATCCGCTCCGCGTCCGTCACGTCGGTGTCGACCCGCGCGAGCACCGACAACAGACCCTCCAAGGCCTGCGTCGACGTCGCATCGGTCTGTTCGAACATGTGTCCAAGATACCCGTACACGCCGTCGCTGCACAAGGGACGGACAACGCCAATTCGCTTAACTCGCAATGTTTTCGGAGCCAAGTCGGCCTTTCAGCGCCTTTCTGAAGGACCGGATAGGTGGGCCCGACCGACAGGACGGTCCTCAAAGCATGGGGTGTCATGGCGACTCCATCGCGAACCCGATTATCAACTCGCCGTACGAGGCTCCGCAGCGACACTTCGAGGTCGGTACTTTTAAACCGACCGGGATGATTGTGAAGGGCCGACGCGCCAGCGAGTCCTTCATCCCCATCGCCCAGATCCGTCGGCTCGACGACAACCTGCTCGTCGCCATGGGCAACCGCTACGCCAACGCGTCGGTCAAGGGGTCCGCGAACGAGTCCAACCGGCTCGGTCGCTGAGGCGCCGAGCGGACCGGCTGGCGCGTGCAGGTGTGCGCGTCGGTCAGGACACCGCGTCCTCGTAGGCGAGGCAGGCACGCAGGATCGAACCGACCCGCGCCGCCAGCTCGTCGGTCGTCAGGTCGTTCTGGTCCCGCAGCTCAGGAACCTCGGGGACGCCCGCAACGGCCGCGCGTAGGCGTCGACGCTCGGCCGCGGGAAGGTCGTAGTCGTGGTCGACAGCAACCAAGACGTCGCGGAGGTCAGCTCTCGCATACTCGTCACCGGTCCTCAGAACCTCGACCGCCGCGTCCAGCCATCCCCAGTCGTCGACGTCGCTCTCCTCCATCTCTTCCACCACCGCTGAGAAGAGGCGCAGGTGCACCGCCAACGCGGCGGGGAACGACTCCTCGTGCTCGTCGAACGGCAGGGACGCGGCTCTGCTGACCAGTCGGTCGGCCCGTTCGCCGTCCTGCTGGCGCAGCGCGATCGCGGCCTTGTCGAGGAGGTTGTCCGCGCCGGCCCACAGTGCCTGGCTGAACGGCGACAGGGTGCGCCCAGACGTCATCTCGGCTCCCCCGAGTGGACGGTCGAGCTGCTCCTGGAGCCAGTCGGATACAGGTCGGAGCGCATTCACCGGCTCAGGCGCCATCACGCCCCCAGACCGTACGCGCCCCGCCATCGCACGAATCGCACGGCGCTTCACCGTTCTCTGCTGTGTGCTAACGTCAGCACATGCGTATGCACATCGAGCTTGACGACGCTCTGGTCGCCGAGTTGGACCGCGCCGCGGGCAACCGCGGTCGGAGCGCCTTCGTCCGTGCCGCGATCGAGCGCGCGCTCCGTGACGATCGCCGCTGGGCGGCTCTCGAGTCTGCTGCGGGGTCGATCGCCGAGGATCACGAATGGGACGCCGATCCTGCCGAATGGGTGCGCGATCAGCGTCGTGCCGACCGGCGTCGAGTCGGCTAAGGGTGCTCCTCGTCCTGGACTCGACCGTCCTCATCGACTACCTCAGGGGTCGGCCCGCCGTTCAGCGGGTTCAGGAACTACGACGAACCGGCGACCTTCCGGCCACGACGGCCATCAACGTGGAGGAGATCGTTCGCGGCCTGCGAGCCGCGGAGACTCCGGCAGCTCGCCGGCTTTTCAGTGGCCTCCTGCTGTTGCCGATTCAGGACGACGCCGCATGGCATGCCGGCGACTGGCGTCGTCACCACGCGCAGCGGGGCCGGACCCTCTCGCAACAGGACTGCCTCGTCGCCGCCACGACCCTGCTGGCGGGCGGCACGCTCGCGACCGGCAACCCCAAGGACTTTCCGATGCCTGAGCTCTCGGTGAGCCACTGGCCCGTCGGTGAGTAGCCGCCCTCTCAGGCAACGATGCCGGTGAGGATCACCAGCACCGGCACCGCGAAGCAGGCGAAGTCCAGCCAGTTCCACGACCGGGTGATCTCGCGCCCTGTCACCGCGGCGGAGTCGCCGTCCGCCACCAGCTCGGCATACTCGCCCATCGCCGTCTCGATCAGCTGGCTGGCGCTGCGCACGGTGGCCCCCTCGGAGGGCTTCGGCGCGTTGAGCGCGACCGGGTCGAGGCCGAGCTTGCTGTAGCCAGGGACGCCGGACCGCTTCGGTCGCTCGATGTGAGATGCGACCGCCCACGCGGAGTACGCCTTGCCGCCGGCCCAGACCTCGAGGTTCCATCGCGGCGAGACGTCCTCGACGTGGGACCACGGGATGGTGGTGCGGCGGAACGGGTTCTCGAGCTCCACCCCCACGACCGTGAGCACGACCGACGGCCGGATGAACAGGACCCAGCCCACGGCGGCCAGCAGCAGCATCGCGCCGATGAGCACGACCGACGGCTCACCGGAGAACACCGACAGCACCGCCATGACGCCGCCCAGCGCGATCGCCACGATGCCGAGGGCTACTGAACCGCGCTGTCGGAGGGTACGCAGGGCCTCCGGCGCGGAGGTCGAACGGCTCATGCACGGCTCCAGCAGTAGGGCAACGGAGGCGTCATTCTCGCACGCACATCTGGGCGTGCCCCGGTGGAACTAGACTTGGGCGGTGACGAGCCTGGCCAGTGTCGGAGAGCGGACTACCGAGCGGGCACGGGACATCCTCGGTGCCGGCCGGGTGACCAACCGGGCGCTCACGACGTGGCTGCACGGCCTCCCCGGCGTCGACCAGGTGGGCTGCGAGGCCCGCGCGGCCGGGCTCGGCACCCGCTCGATCAAGACCACCGCCAAAGCGTGGGGCATCGACATGGCGATCTCGATGATCGACCTGACCACGCTGGAGGGTGCCGACACCCCCGGCAAGGTCCGTTCGCTCTGCTCCAAGGCGCTGCTGCCGGACCCGGCCGACCCGACGACGCCCCGGCCGGCGGCCGTCTGCGTCTACGGCGACATGGTGCCCACGGCTCGAGAGGCGCTGGGCGACAGCGGGATTCACATCGCCGCGGTCGCGACGGCCTTCCCGTCCGGACGCGCAAGTATGCCGGTCAAGCTCACCGACACGGCCGACGCCGTCGCCGCCGGAGCGGACGAGATCGACATGGTCATCGACCGCGGTGCGTTCCTCGCCGGCGACTACCTGACGGTGTTCGACGAGATCGTCGCCGTCAAGGAGGCCTGCCGCCGCCCGGACGGCTCCGACGCCCACCTCAAGGTCATCATGGAGACCGGCGAGCTGGTGACCTACGACAATGTCCGCCGCGCGTCCTACCTCTCGATGCTGGCCGGCGGCGACTTCATCAAGACGTCGACCGGCAAGGTGCAGCCCGCCGCCACCCTGCCGGTGACGCTCATCCTGCTCGAGGCGGTCCGCGACTGGCAGGAGTCGACCGGTGTCCAGGTCGGCGTCAAGCCGGCCGGTGGAATCCGCACCAGCAAGGACGCCCTCAAGTACCTCGTCATGGTCAGCGAGATCGCCGGTGACGACTGGATGGACCCCGACTGGTTCCGGTTCGGTGCGTCCAGCCTGCTCAACGACCTGCTCCTGCAACGTCAGAAGCTGCGGACCGGCGCCTACTCCGGACCCGACTACGTCACCCTCGACTGAGAAGGCACTGAGGAGCCCCGCCGACATGCCCCGCTTCGAGTACGCCCCCGCCCCCGAGTCTCGGTCGGTCGTCGACCTTCGCTCCTCCTATGGCCTGTTCATCGGCGGCGAGTTCGTCGACTCCACCGGTGACGCGAGCTTCAAGACCATCAGCCCCGCGACCGAGGAGGTGCTCGCCGACGTCACCGAGGCGAACGCCGACGACGTCGACCGGGCGGTCAAGGCGGCGCGCGCGGCATACCGCGGCGTCTGGGGTCGGATGTCCGGCGCCGACCGCGGCAAGTACCTCTTCCGCATCGCCCGGATCATGCAGGAGCGGGCCCGCGAGTTCGCCGTCCTCGAGACGCTGGACAACGGCAAGCCGATCAAGGAGTCGCGCGACGTCGACATCCCCCTCGCGGCGGCGCACTTCTTCTACCACGCGGGCTGGGCCGACAAGCTCGAGTATGCGGGTCTGGCGCCGGCCGGTGGCCGCCCGCCGCGGTCCATCGGGGTCGTCGGCCAGGTCATCCCCTGGAACTTCCCCCTGCTCATGCTGTCGTGGAAGATCGCGCCAGCCCTGTCCTGCGGCAACACCGTCGTCCTGAAGCCGGCCGAGACCACGCCGCTGACCGCGCTGCTGTTCGCCGAGGTGTGCCAGCAGGCCGACCTCCCACCGGGCGTCGTCAACATCGTCACCGGCGCGGGCGACACGGGCCGCGCACTCGTCGAGCACCCGGGCGTCGACAAGATCGCGTTCACCGGATCGACGGAGGTCGGCAAGGCGATCGCCCGAACCATCGCCGGCACCCGCGTCCGGGCCACGCTCGAGCTCGGCGGCAAGGCCGCCAACATCGTCTTCGACGACGCCCCCGTCGACCAGGCGGTCGAGGGCATCGTCAACGGGATCTTCTTCAACCAGGGCCATGTGTGCTGTGCGGGGTCCCGGCTGCTGGTGCAGGAGTCGGCGCACGACGAGGTGGTGCGCAAGCTCAAGCGGCGGCTGACCACCCTGCGCGTTGGCGACCCGCTCGACAAGAACACCGACCTCGGGGCGATCAACTCGGCGGCTCAGCTCGACCGCATCCGGGAGCTGTCCGGCATCGCGGAAGCCGAGGGGGCCGAGCGGTGGAGCCCGCCGTGCGACCTGCCCAGCCGCGGGTTCTGGTTCCCCCCAACGGTGTTCACCGGGGTCGGCCAGTCGAGCCGGATCGCGCAGGAGGAGGTCTTCGGGCCGGTCCTCTCGGTGCTGACCTTCCGAACGCCCCAGGAGGCCGTCGCGAAGGCTAACAACACGCCCTACGGGCTGTCCGCCGGAGTGTGGACCGAGAAGGGGTCGCGCATCCTCTGGATGGCCGACCAGCTGCGCGCCGGCGTCGTGTGGGCCAACACCTTCAACAAGTTCGACCCGACGTCGCCGTTCGGCGGCTACAAGGAGTCGGGCTACGGCCGCGAGGGCGGCCGGCACGGCCTGGAGGCCTACGTCGCCACCGGGGACGTCCAGTGAGCCCCACAGGTACGCGCGCCGCGGTGACCCCCGCGCCTCGGCTGGACGTCCGCAAGACCTACAAGCTCTACATCGGCGGGGCATTTCCGCGCAGCGAGTCCGGCCGCTCCTACGTCGTCACCGACGCCCGGGGCCGGTTCCTCGCCAACGCCTCCCAGGCGTCCCGCAAGGACGCCCGCGACGCGGTCGTCGCCGCCCGGACGGCGTTCCCCGGCTGGTCCGGCGCGACCGCATACAACCGGGGTCAGGTGCTCTACCGCGTGGCCGAGGTGATGGAGGGTCGGTTCGACCAGTTCGTCGCCGAGGTGTCGGCCGCCGAGGGCGTTACGGCCGCGCGGGCGCGGCCCATCGTGGCCGCCGCTATCGACCGCTGGGTCTGGTATGCGGGCTGGACCGACAAGCTCGCACAAGTGCTCGGGGGACTCAACCCGGTGGCCGGTCCGTACTTCGACATCTCCGCGCCCGAGCCGACCGGCGTCGTCGCGGCGCTGGCCCCGCAGGCGTCGTCCCTCCTCGGGCTGGTCAGCGTGGTGGCGCCCATCGTCGTCTCCGGCAACACCTGCGTCGTCGTGACGAGCGCCACCCGACCGCTCCCGGCGGTCACCCTCTCGGAGGCGCTGGCGACGAGCGACGTGCCGGGCGGTGTCGTCAACGTCCTGACCGGCCAGGCCGCCGAGATCGCTCCGTGGCTGGCGTCCCACCGGGACGTCAACGCCATCGACCTCACCGGCGCGGCCGGCGCCGACGGCGTCGTCTGGGGTGACCTCGAGGCGGCCGCGGCGGACACCGTCAAGCGGGTCCTGCGACCCGGCGGCGCGGGCGCCGGGGCCGTGGAGCCGGACTGGACCGTCCCGCCCGACCTGCGGCGGGTCCGCGCGTTCCTCGAGACCAAGACCGTCTGGCACCCCAAGGGCCGGTGACCTCACCGCGATTCGTGCTCTGGACCGTCCCGAAAAACGGTATGCCCAGAGCACGAACCGGACGGGAACGGGTCGTCGTGCTCGCCGGGCCGTCCGGCGCCGGGAAGTCGCGGCTGTCGGCCCGTCTGCACGCCGCATACCGCTGGCCCGTGGTCCGGCTCGACGACTTCTACCGCGACGGCGGCGACCCCGAGCTGCCGACCCGCCACCTCGGCGGCACGACCATCGTCGACTGGGACGACCGACGGTCGTGGGACGCCGCAGCCGCGGTGCGAGCGCTCGAGCAGCTCGTCGCGACCGGTTCCGTCGAGGTCCCGATCTACGACATCGGCCGCTCGGCGGCTGCTGGCATGACCTGCGATCGAGGCGCGCCCGAGACGCTCGTCGTGGCCGAAGGCATCTTCGCTGCGGAGATCATCGGCGCGCTGCGCGACGCGGGGATCCTCCATTCCGCGTGGTGCGTGCGGCATCCGCGCTGGGTCACCTTCGCCCGCCGGCTCGTGCGGGACCTCGCCGAGCGCCGCAAGCCGCCGCTCGTGCTCCTGCGGCGCGGTCTGGTACTGACCCACGCGGAGCCCCAGCTCGTGGAACGGATGGAGCGCCTCGGCGCCACGTGTGCCACCCCGTCACAGGTCGAGGACCGGTTGAGGGCGGCGGCCGGAACAGTGCCGCACCCCTGAGCGCGTGCGCGACACTGAAGCCATGGGTGACTGGTTCCAGGAGAACATCCTCGACACCGGACGGCTGCCGCTGTTCTGCTTCTTCGCCGCCTTCGTGCTCACCTTTGTGTTCATCCGCTTCTCCGTTCGGATGATCCGCGCCGAGGTGAGCTGGTGGCCGGGAAACATCACCCCCGGCGGGCTGCACATCCATCACGTCGTCTTCGGGACGGTCGCCATGGTCATGGGCGGCGTGGCCGGGCTGGCGGTCCCCGTGGAACCAGTGGTCTGGCGAGCGGTCTGCGCGGCGCTGTTCGGGATCGGGACGGCGCTGGTTCTCGACGAGTTCGCGCTGATCCTGCACCTCGACGACGTCTACTGGGCGGAGGAGGGCCGGCTGTCGGTCGACGCCGTCGCGGTCGCCACGGGTGTCTCCGGCCTGCTGGTGCTGGGCGGGGTACCGCTCATCAGCGACCTCACGCCGTACGAGGGCGCGAGCGACCTGGCCGTCGGCATCACCGTCGCCGTGGTGCTGGCCCTGGACCTGGCGCTCGCCGCCGTCACGCTGGTCAAGGGCAAGCTGGTGACGGGACTGGCGGGGCTGTTCTTCCCGCTCCTCCTCCTCATCGGCGCGATCCGTCTGGCCCGCCCACGATCGGTATGGGCGCGCACGCGCTACCAGGCCCGCGACGGCCGACCGGGGCATCCGCAGAAGCTCGCCCGGGCACAGCGACGGGAGGCACGGTTCCGGGAGCCGATGCAACGCGTCAAGGTGGCGGTCCAGGACGCCGTCGCCGGTGCCCCGAGCCCTACGGTTCCGCCGGACGTCGTGGAGTCCGAGCGCGTCGATGAGCAGCGGCCGCAGCCACGGTAGATCGCCTGCTGACCGACCTCGCCGCTTGATACCTTCTCCGGACCGGCATCGTCGACGCGACGGTGGGCAGAGGCAGGGGTTGTCAGGAGTGCTCGTCAGCGACGCGCGGGCGGGGGCGCCGTGAGCGGGTTTGGGCCGCCACCCGGTGCTCCGGTCGAGGACGAGCGTCGCCGACCGCCCGCATACCTTCCGCCTGGCGGCCTTACCGCGCCTCCCCGGACCGGTATGCCGGTGAGCCCGGCCGTCGAGGGGACGGCCTCCGGGGGCCTGGCCGCGCCGGGCGCCGCGGAGGCCGCCGCCCCGAGCGCGCCGACCTCCTACCGCCGTGGCGGCGTCGTCCGCGGTGCGGACCGGGTCCTGCTCGTCACGAGCCACAAACCGGGGATCATCTCCCTGCGGCCGATGAGCCTCGGCGACATCGTGGACGGGGCGGTGAAACACATCCGCCGCAACGCCGGCACGGTGTTCGGTGCCACCCTGCTCGTGCTGGCGCTCGCGGCGGTCCCGGCGATCCTCGTCGCCGCCCTGAGTGCGCAGGGGTCGTGGTATGCGGATATCGGCGCCGACGCGGTCGTCGACCACGGCTCGTTCTTCGGGCTGGTGCTGCTGTTCGGGATCGGTTTCGCCTCGCTCCTCCTGGCTGGCGCGTTGTCCTACTCCGTCGGTGAGGCCACGCTCGGCCGCCGCCCCGGCCTCGTGAAGCTGTGGACCCAGGCCCGACGCCGGCTGCTGCCCCTGCTCGCTCTGGCCGCGCTGCTGACCGTTGCGCTCGCGGTGCCGGTTGTTCTGCTCATCTTCCTCGTGGCCCTTGCGACTCAGGCGAACTCGATCCTGGCCGCGCTGGTGATCGCGGTGCTCGGCGGGCTTGTGGTATCCGGCTGGTCGGCGGTCCTACTCACCCGCTCGAGTCTGGCGGGGGCGGTCGTGGTGCTGGAACGCCGCGGGATCAGCGACGCGCTGAGCCGCAGCTGGGCCCTGACCAACGGCGTGTTCTGGCGCACCCTCGTGCGGCTCGTCGTCGTCGGGCTGCTCTGCGTCGTGGTCTTCTGGGTGGTCCAGCTGCCACTCCTCGTCGTGACGTCGTTGGTCAGCGGCGCGTTCTCGCTGACCCCGAGCGTGGACAGCGTGGTGTCGTCATTGAGCCTCGCCATCGCCACCCTGCTGTCGATGACCGTCGTCGTCCCGTTCGCCGCCGGGGCGATCTCCCTGCTCTACGTCGACCAGCGGATGCGGCTTGAGGGTCTCGACCTGGTCCTGCAGCGGGCCGCCCGGGCCGCCGGGAACGCGTCATGACTGGGCTCCACGCCGGCGGGCTCGGGACGCTGTCGCGCGACCTGGACCCCTCGACCGAGCAGGCCCGCCAGTGGCTGAGCGACGAGCTGGCCAAGAGCGCGTACCACGACACCCGGTCCCTGTTCCAGCGGCTCATGGACTGGCTGGTCGAACGGCTCGCCGACCTGCAGAGCACTCAGGGCACCGGCGGAGCCAGCCTGCCGCCGCTCGTCATCACCCTCGTCGTCGTCGTGGTCGTCGTCGGGATCGCGTGGCTGCTCACCCGCGTCCGGGTCGAGGGGCGCGCCGTCAGCGAGCGCTCGACGCTGCTCGGTGACAGCGTGCTCACGGCGGAGCAGCTCCGCCGTGAGGCCGAACGGGCGCTCGCCGAGGGCCGGTTCGACGACGCTCTCATGGCGTGGACCCGCGCGATCGCCCGCGACGCCGAGAGCCGGACGCTGCTGCCCGACGCCCGGTCGATGACGGCGCACGAGGTCGGCGCCGCTTTGGCCGTCGCGTTCCCCGACCAGGTGGCCGACATCAGTCGCACGATGGATCGCTTCGACGCCGTGGCCTACGGCGACCAGCCCGCCAGCCGTGACGACGCGACGAACGCCCGCTCGACCGACGCGGCACTCCACGCCGCCAAGCCGGTCCTGTCCACCCGGAGCGCCCGTGGGTCGGGCGGCGGTGACGGCCCGCCGCCGCCACCGGCCACCACTTCGGCCGGCGCCGTGAAGAACGAGCCGGAGTCGGTGTGGCTCACCGGAATGCACTCGTGACCACCGAGCTGTGGCAGCGTGACCGCTCCGCCGGCCCTGACGCCGCGGACGCCCCTGACGCCGCCGGCGCTCGCGGCGCCCCGGACACGGCGACCGGTGGCCCCACGCCACCACGCCGCTGGCGGCGACGCTGGGTGTACGTCGTGGTCCTCGCGGCCGTGGTCCTCGCCGTCGCGGTTCTCTTCGTCTCGCAGGGGCCCGGGCCCGCCAGCTCCGCCCCGCTCGACCCCCGCAACCCCACCGCCGACGGGGCACAGGCTCTGGCCGAGGTCCTGCAGTCGCAGGGCATCCGCGTCGACATTGCGCGCGGTCAGGCCGAGCTGGAACGGGCTCGACCGGACGCCGACACGACCGTCGTCATCACCCGGACCGCCGCCCTGGCCGCGACGACGACGCGGAGCCTCCCCGCCATCGCCGGAGGAGCAGAGCGCCTCGTTCTCATCGCCCCGGACCGCGCGGTGCTCCGGTACCTCGCTCCCGAGGTGGCCGTCACCGATGCGCGGCGCGCCGCCCAGGACCTCGTCGCGACCGACTGCGGCACCTCGGACGTGCGTCCGGGAGAGACGCTGTCCCGCAGCCAGGTCGAGTACCGCTCGACCCTCGCCGACGCTGCCTGTTTCACCCACGACGGCAGCTCCGTCTATCTCTCGCTGGCGCGCCGAGGGCGGGTCCCGCCCATGGTGCTCCTCGGCAGCACGACCGCTCCGTCCAACGACCAGATCACGCAGGGGAGCAACGCGGCCGTTCTGCTCCGCGTCCTCGGCACCTCGAACCGCGTGGTCTGGTACGTCCCCACCCGCGAGGACGTCCCCGCGGACGACGACTCGGGTCTCGGATCGGTTCTGCCCCGATGGCTCGGGCCCGTTGTCGCCCTGGGCGGCGTCGCCTTCCTCGGGCTGGTCCTCTGGCGTGGCCGCCGGTTCGGCCGCCTGGTGCCCGAACCGCTGCCCGTCGTCGTCCGAGCGGTGGAGACGACGGAGAGCCGGGGCAGGCTCTACCGGCGCGCCCGCGATGCGTCCCGGGCCGGGGCTTTGCTGCAGCTGGCCACCCGAACGCGCCTCGCCGACTATCTCGGTCTGCCCCGCCCCAGCCCCTCGATCTCGGCGCGGGGCGCCGACCAAGCCCTCGTCGCCGCGGTGTCCGCCGTCACCGGCCGGCCGGTCGGCGACGTCGGAGCGCTGCTCCTCGGTCCGCCACCCAACCAGGACGACCACCTCCTTGCGCTCGCCACCCGGCTCGCCACCCTCGAGAAGGAAGTACGCCGAACATGAGCGACACCCCCGACCTCACCGACGCGCCGGCCGCAGCGCCGCCGCATACACCTGAATCCCGCGTCAGCGCCGAGGCGCAGCGGGGCTCGGACCGGGCCCGGGAGGCCCTCCTCGCCGTACGCCGCGAGGTCGGCAAGGCCGTAGTCGGCCAGGACGCGGCCGTCTCCGGGGTGATCATCTGCCTGCTCGTCCGCGGCCACGTGCTGCTCGAGGGCGTGCCCGGCGTCGCCAAGACGCTGCTCGTGCGCGCCGTAGCGAAGACCCTGGCTATCGACACCAAGCGGGTGCAGTTCACGCCGGACCTGATGCCCGGCGACATCACCGGGTCCCTGGTCTACGACAACACCACATCGGAGTTCGCCTTCCGCGAGGGACCGGTCTTCACCAACCTGCTGCTCGCCGACGAGATCAACCGGACGCCGCCGAAGACCCAGGCATCGCTCCTGGAGGCCATGGAGGAGCGCCAGGTGTCCGTGGAGGGGCTGCCGCGGCCGCTGCCGCAGCCGTTCCTCGTCGCTGCGACGCAGAACCCCGTGGAGTACGAGGGCACCTACCCGCTGCCCGAGGCGCAGCTCGACCGGTTCCTGCTCAAGGTCGTGCTGCCCCTGCCGCCGCGGGGCGACGAGCTCGAGGTGATCCGCCGGCACGCCGCCGGTTTCGACCCGCGAGACCTCGACGCGGCCGGCATCGAGGCGGTCGCCGGCCCCGCCGACCTCGCGGCGGGTGTAGCGGCGGTCCGTGCGGTCACCATCGCGCCGGAGGTGGCGGGGTACATCGTCGACATTGCCCGAGCCACACGTTCCGCGCCGTCGCTCTCGCTGGGGGTGAGCCCACGCGGCGCGACCGCGTTGCTGGCGACCTCGCGCGCGTGGGCCTGGATGAACGGGCGCACCTTCGTCACGCCCGACGACGTCAAGGCGCTCGCCCACGCCACCCTCTCGCACCGTCTTTCGCTGCGACCGGAGGCCGAGCTCGAGGGCGTCTCGGTCGGTTCGGTGCTGGCCAGCGCGATCGGCTCCGTGCCGGTTCCGCGCTGACGATGCGTATGCCTCGGGCCGGCCGCCGCTTCCTCCTGAGAGGCGGGCGGCCGTGGCGGTGAGCGGGCGGTTCCCGCTGTTGCTGCTGCTCGGCGTGGTCGCCGTCGTGATTCAGCCGACCCGGGAGATGGTGCTGATCTGGATCGGCATCTGCGTGGCCGTCACCCTGCTCGACCTCCTCTTCGCCGCGAGCCCGCGCCGGCTGGACCTCCACCGCGATCCCGTCGGACAGGTCCGGTTGGGCGCCGATGGGTCGACCTCGCTCCTAGTGACGAACACCTCCGGGCGGACGATGCGCGGTTGGCTCCGCGACGCGTGGCAGCCGTCGGCGGGCGCCACCGGTGAGCGCCACCGGCTGAACCTGCCGGCGGGCGAGCGCCGGCGGTTCACCACCGCGCTGCGGCCGACCCGGCGCGGCGACCGGCTCGCCGACCGCGTCACGATCAGAAGCTTCGGACCTTTCGGGATCGGCGCCCGCCAGCGGTCCCTAGCCGTCGGTGGCGCCATCCGGTCCCTGCCGCCGTTCGGCAGCCGCAAGCACCTGCCGTCGCGGCTGGCCACCCTCCGCCAGCTCGACGGGCGGTCAGCGGTGCGGGTCCGCGGGCAGGGCACGGAGTTCGACTCGCTGCGCGACTACGTCGAGGGCGACGACGTCCGCTCGATCGACTGGCGGGCCACCGCACGCCGGCAGCACGTCGTGGTGCGCACCTGGCAGCCGGAACGCGACCGCCGCGTAGTCATGGTCCTCGACACGTCACGGACGTCGGCCGGGCGGGTCGAGGACATGCCCCGGCTGGACAGCGAGATGGATGCGGCGCTGCTTCTCGCGGCCCTGGCGTCACGCGCCGGGGACCGCGTCGACTTCATCGCGGGTGACCGGTGGGTGCGGGCCCGGGTGACCGGCTCCAGCCGCTCGACGCTGCTGGGCGACCTCGTCAGCGCGATGGCGCCGCTCGAGCCGGCCCTCCTCGAGGCGTCCTGGCCGACCCTCGCGACGGCCATCGCCGACACCGCACCGCGGCGCGCGCTGGTCGTGCTGCTGACGGCGCTGGAGCCGGCCGCCATCGAGGAGTCGCTGCTTCCCACGCTGGCCACGTTGACCACGCACCACCGCGTCGTCCTCGCGTCGGTCAGCGACCCAGCACTGGACGCGATGGCCACCCGACGGATCACCACCCGAGACGCCTACGACGCGGCCGCCGCCGAACGGACGATCGCGTTGCGCCAGCGCACCACCGCACTGCTGGGGCGCCTCGGCGTGACGGTCATCGACGCCAGCCCGGAGGACCTGCCGCCGCGGCTGGCCGACCACTACCTGCTACTGAAGAGCCAGGGCCTGCTCTGAGCCGGACCCCTTCGCCATCCAGACTCGCGTTGTTGTCACTTTCGCCGGTCGACAGACCGCGAAAGTGACAACAACGCGAGTCTGGAAGCGGGAAAGCCGGTCAGCCGACCACCGGCGCGTAGTCGCCGGCGTCCGCCGCGGAGACGTCCCCGGTACTCCCCCGGTTCGAAGCCCACCGGCCGACCGTGAAGACGTACGTCATGAAGGCGCCCCACGCGAGGAACCCGATCGCGATGCGCGCCCACGTGGGCAGCGGCGACGGCGTGACGAAGGCCTCGATGATGCCGCTCACGAGCAGCACGGCGACGAGCCCGAGGGCCACCGACATGGCGGTGCGCCCGGCGACGGCGACCGCGTCCAGCCGGCGTCGCGGGCCCGGCTCGATCCACGACCAGAAGATCCGTAGCCCCACCCCGGCCGCGACGAACACCGCCGTGAGCTCGAGCATCCCGTGCGGCAGGATCAGGCCGAAGAACAGGTCAGCCCGCCCGTGTACCCACATCAGACCGCCGATCAGCGCGACGTTGAGGATGTTGTTGAGCAGCAACACGATCACCGGCAGCCCGAGCACCCCCAGCGCGATACACAGTGCGGCGACCCAGGCGTTGTTGGTCCAGACCTTCAGCGCAAAGCTGCCCGCCGCATACTCGCTGTAGTAGCTCGCGAAGTCGTTGTTGACGAGCTGGTCCACTTCCTCCGGCGAGATGAGTGCGGACTCGACGCTGGGGTTGGCGACGAACCACGACCCGATGACCCACGCCAGCACGACGTTGGCCGCCATCGTCCACAGCCACCACGCGCGCAGCCGGTAGAGCGCAGCCGGAAAGGTGTCGGTGAAGAAGCGCGTGACATCGGCGAGGCTCAGGGTGCGCGTGCCGGCGGACCGCAGCCGCGCGGCCGCGAGCATCGACGACAGGTGCGCCACCAGCGTCGGCTCCGGGGACCGGGTCCGGATCTCCGACAGGTGCGTCGCCACGCGCTGGTAGAGGTCCAGCAGCTCGTCGCCCTCCGCGCCGCTCAGCTTGCCCCGCTTGCCCGACAGCTCGTGCAGCCGCGCCCACTCGTGCTGGTGCGCGAGCACGTAGGCGTCGAGGTCCACGCGGTCACTGTATGCGGCGGGTTGCGTCCCCACGCCGGCTCCCGAAGGACGGGTTCGGCGCCGGAAGCGGCCACCTACGATGACCCGGTGAGCAGCGCGACCGTCGGCGTGGGCGACGACGACTTCGTCACGGGAGAGGCGGTCGCGCTGGACCTGCCGCCGGCCTCTATCGGCTCGCGGATCCTGTCCGGGTTCCTCGACTACGTCATCGTCTGGGTGGTCACGTTCACCCTGGTCTCGGCCGGTGCGGCGCTCTCGCGGCAGCTGGACGACGCGCTCATCGCCGCGACGGTGCTGGTCTGCTTCCTCACCGCGTGGCTGGTCTACCCGATCACCATCGAGACGCTGACCCGCGGTCGCAGCCTCGGGAAGATGGCCGCCGGCCTCCGGACGGTGCGCGACGACGCCGGACCGATCACCTTCCGGCACGCGTTCACCCGGGGGCTGCTGGGGGTCGTCGAGGTCTACCTGTTCTGGGGCGTTCCGGCGGTGATCGCGTCCATCCTCAGCTCGAAGGGCAAGCGGCTCGGCGACATGCTGGCCGGCACCTACGTGGTGCGCGACCGCGTGTCGGCGCAGCTGCCGCCTCCCGTCGCCATGCCGCCACAGCTGGCCGCCTGGGCCATGAACGCCGATATCACGCAGCTGCCGGACGACCTCGCGATGGCCGTCCGCACGTTTCTCCCCGCGGCACCGACGATGACCCCGCAGGCCCGCGACGAGATGGGACGCACGCTGCTCGCGGAGATGACCCACTACGTCTCCCCGCCGCCGCCACCGGGCAACCACCCGGAGTACGTGCTCGCGGCGATCCTCGCCGACCGCCGGCGCCGCGACACGGTGCGGCTGGCCCGGGACACCGCGCTGCGGCAGCGCCTCACCGCCCCCGACCGCCGCTGACCGGTCAGGCCGGCAGTCCGTATGCCGCGTAGCCGGGCTTGATGACCTCGTCGATGAGTGCGAGCCGCTGGTCGAACGGCAGGAACGCCGACTTCATCGCGTTGATGGTGACCCACCGCAGGTCGGCGACCGTCCAGTCCGCCTCCGCCGCCAGCAGGGCCGCTTCCCGGGACATCGAGGTACCGCTCATCAGCCGGTTGTCGGTGTTGAGGGTGACCCGGAACCGCAACCGGGCGAGCAGCGAGATCGGGTGCAGACCAATGGATTTCGCCGCCCCCGTCTGGAGGTTGCTGCTCGGGCACATCTCGAGGGGGATCCGGGTGTCGCGGACGTAGGCCGCCAGCAGGCCGAGGTAGACCGAGTCCAGGTCGACGTCCGCCAACGTCGTCAGCCCGCGCGCGGCCGCCTGGTCGAGCCACTCGGGAAACGGCAGCCCCTCGACCGTGATGTCGTCGACGATTCGCACGCCGTGGCCCAGCCGTTCGGCGCCGCACCACTGGATCGCCTCCCAGATGCTCTTCAGACCGAACGCCTCACCGGCGTGGATGGTGAAGTGCGCGTTCTCCCGGCGCAGGAACTCGAACGCGTCGAGGTGGCGGGTCGGCGGGTACCCGGCCTCCGCTCCCGCGATGTCGAACCCGGCCACGCCGTCGTCGCGGTAGCGCACCGCCAGCTCGGCGATCTCCCGGCTGTTGGCCGCGTGCCGCATCGCCGTCAGGAGGGCGGTGACCCGGATGCCGTGGCCGGACTCTCGAGCCAGCCGCTCGCCCTCACGGAAACCGTCGTTGACCGCCTCGACCACCTGCTCGAGGGTGAGTCCCCGGCGCAGGTGCTGCTCCGGCGCATACCGGACCTCCGCGTAGACCACCCCATCGGCGGCGAGGTCCTGAGCCGCCTCCGCGGCCACCCGGAACAGGCCCTGCTCCGTCTGCATGACGGCGAGTGTCTGGTCGAAGGTCTCGAGGTAGCGCTCCAGCGACCCCGAGTCGGCGTTGGCGCGGAACCACTCCCCGAGGCCGGCGGCGCTCGTGGCCGGCAGGCCGGCCTCCACCAGCGGGTCCCCGACGGCGAGCTCGATGATCGTCTGCGGCCGCAGACCACCGTCGAGGTGGTCGTGCAGCAGCACCTTGGGGACCGCGCGCAGGGTCTCGAGCGTCAGCTCACTCGTCGTCACGGTGAGCCGCCTCCGGGGAGAAGGCGGGCAGACACACGGCGATGTAGTCCGCTCCGTCGTCACCCGTGGAGTAGCGCACCCGCTCGCCCGGCCCGGTGATGACCGCCTGGCCCTCGCCCACCTCGAGCCGCCCGCCGTCGTGGTCCACCAGCACGGTGCCCGCGCAGGACCACCGTGACCTCGCCGAACTCGGGCTTCTGGAACGGCTCGGACCAGCCGGCCGGTGCGGTCATGTGGGCGACCGACACGGGATGCAGCGACGGGCCCGGGAGCGACGTCGAGGGGGTGTTCACGGCGCCGACGTACTCGTCGATGACCTTCCCACCAGGGACCGGGATGCGCGTCGGGGCGGTGATCAGCTGGGGCATCGGGTCAGGCTATAGGTCACCCGATCCGGTCGATGACCAACGGCAGCAGGTCGGGCCGGGACCCATCCGGCGCGATGAAGTAGGCGCCCTCCAGGGCTTCCAGGGCCCGGTCGAACAGCTGCGGGTCGTCGGTGTGCAGGGTCAGCAACGGGTCACCGCCGCGCACGTATGCCCCGGGCTTGGCGTGCAGCACGACGCCCGCGCCCTCCTGGACGGAGTCCTCCTTGCGGGCGCGGCCCGCGCCGAGGCGCCAGGCCGCCACGCCGACCTGGTATGCGTCGAGCTGCGTGAGGACACCGTCCGCCGGCACCCGCACCTCGTGAGTCTCTTTGGCCCACGGCAGGTCCGCGTCCGGGTCGCCGCCCTGGGCGCTGATCATCCGGCGCCAGACGTCCATCGCGCGGCCGTCCTTGAGTGCATCCGCCGGGTCGACGTCCTGGCGCCCGGCCGCGGCCAGCATCTCCCGGGCCAGCGCCAGGGTGAGCTCCACGACGTCGTCCGGGCCGCCGCCCGCCAGCACCTCGACCGACTCACGAACCTCCAGGGCGTTGCCGGCGGTGAGACCCAGCGGTGTCTGCATGTTGGTCAGCAGCGCGACGGTGGTCAGGCCCGCGTCCGTGCCGATGGCGACCATGGTCTCGGCGAGCTCCCGGGCTCGCTCCACGTTCTTCATGAACGCCCCGGAGCCGACCTTGACGTCGAGGACCAGCGCTCCGGTGCCCTCGGCGATCTTCTTGCTCATGATGGAGCTGGCGATGAGGGGGATCGCCTCGACCGTTCCGGTCACGTCGCGCAAGGCGTACAGCTTCTTGTCGGCCGGGGTGAGCCCCGGACCGGCGGCGCAGATCACCGCGCCGACGTCCTCGAGCTGGCTCATCATCTCGGCGTTCTCGAGCGAGGCGCGCCAACCGGGGACGGACTCCAGCTTGTCCAGCGTGCCGCCGGTGTGTCCCAGACCGCGGCCGGACAGCTGCGGCACCGCCACGCCGCAGGCGGCGACGAGCGGCGCGAGCGGCAACGTGATCTTGTCGCCGACCCCGCCGGTGGAGTGCTTGTCCGCGGTCGGCCGGGACAGGCCGGAGAAGTCCATCCGCTCGCCCGAGGCGATCATCGCGGCCGTCCACCGCTCGATCTCGCGACGGTTCATCCCGTTGAGCAGGATGGCCATGGCGAGGGCCGACATCTGCTCCTCGGCCACGACCCCCCGGGTGTAGGCGTCGACCACCCAGTCGATCTGCTCGTTCGTGAGCTCGCCCCGGTCCCGCTTGGTGAGGATGACGTCGACGGCGTGGAACGGTTCGCTCATGGCCGCCATTCTGGTCGACCCTCGGACAACGAGGTCGGTGACTTCACCGAGAGCGGAACCCGCCCTGAGGACGGGGCTGCGACGACGCTCCCCCAGGGGCCCGACGCCGGACAGTCGGTCAGCTCATGTGCGGCAGTGCCCAGCCTTGCCACACCGAGACCAGGCGGACCACGAGGCAGACGAGGAACCCGGCTGTCATCGCGACGGCGCGGGGAGGCCGGAGGTACCGAACCGCCAAAACCGTGGTCCCGGCTCCGGCCAGGGCCGCCAGCGCGTAGATCTCGCCCCTCAGCACGACCGGAACGATGTTGAGCATCATGTCGCGCACGACGCCGCCGCCACAGGCGGACACTGCGCCGAGCAACACCGCGGTCAGGCTGCGCAGGTTGTACTCGAGCGCCTTCATGGCTCCCGCCACGGCGAACAGCGAGAGCCCCAAGGCGTCGGTCACCTGCAGCAGGACGATCGGGATGTCGTCGACGCCGCGGTCGAGGAACCAGACCAGGGCGGATCCAGCAAAGGCGACCAGCGGGTAGGTCGGCGAGCGCAGCGACGCCGGCGGGGTGCACCCGATGAGGACGTCCCGAACGATCCCCCCGACGAGGCAGGTGCTGAAACCGAGAACGAACACACCCAAGATGTCGACGTCGTAGTACGTCGCCGCGATGGACCCTTCCATCGCGAACACGAAGGTCGCGGTCAGGTCGACGACGGTGAGCAGCGACCGAGGAACTCTGGGCGCGATCGCGGTCATCGGACTCCCACGAGGTCGCCCGCTACGCCGGATGCCGTGCCGCTGCCGCGTCCAGGTCCGCGGACCCGAACGCCTGTGGCAGCACCTCCGCCATGGTGAGCTCGCCCTGGGGAGTGAGCAGCACGCATACCGGGCCGCCGTTCTCCCAGAGCAGCTGGCGGCACCGACCGCACGGCATGAGCAGCTCACCATCGCCGCCGACGCAGACGACGGCCATGAGCGTGCCGCCGCCGGTGCGGTGCAGGTCGGAGACCATGCCGCACTCGGCGCAGAGGGCCACGCCGTAGGCGGCGTTCTCGACGTTGCAGCCGGACACCACCCGGCCGTCGTCGACCAGCCCGGCCGCACCCACGGGGAACTGCGAGTACGGCGCGTAGGCGTGCCGCATGGCCTCGACCGCCGCCGCCTGGAGGGCCGGCCAGTCGGTCACGTCGCCTCACCCTTGCGGTAGATCTGCCCGTCGGCCGCGGGTGGCCGCAGCCGTTGCGACGCGAAGGCCAGCACGAGCAGCGTCGCGACGTAGGGCGTCATGCCGGTGAACTCGTTGGAGACCCGCGAGACCCCGAAGAACCAGACGAACGAGAGGATGCCGAGCACGACCGTGACGACGCCGACCGCGGGCTTGCCCTGACGGCGCCGGACGAGCATCCACACGCCCCACGCGACGAGGAAGATCGCGATCGGCAGCAGGTAGGCGCGCACGACGTCGCCGCCGCCGCGCAGCTGGATGGCGTCGGTGTAGCCGAACAGCGCCGCGCCGCCGGCGAGACCGCCCGTGCGCCAGTTGCCGAAGATCATGGCCGCCAGGCCGATGTAGCCGCGGCCGCCGGTCTGGCCCTCGCGGTAGAGGTTGGACGCGACGAGGACGAGGAAGCCGCCCGCGAGCCCGGCGAGCCCACCGGAGATGAGCACCGCCGTGAACTTGTAGCGAATGACGTTGACGCCCAACGTCTCCGCCGCGTGGGGCGCCTCACCGCAGGACCGCAGCCGCAGCCCGAAGGCGGTGTGCCACAGCACCCACCACGACAGGATCAGCAGGCCGATGGCGATGATCGTCAGCGACGTTGAGGTTCGTCGTGAGCGCGCGCACGCACACTGGCGAGGTCGGACACCAGCCACCAGTGGTTCTCCTCGATGTCGCCGAGCCAGTCCCCCAGGCCCGGGACGCTGAGGAACGGCAGCTGCTGCAGGGGCGGCGACTGCGTGGGTCCGCCGCCCGGCATGCTGCTGAACGTCCGCACCGCCAGGTATGCGCCGGCCCCCGCGCCGAGCAGGTTGATCGCCACCCCCGAGACGATGTGGTCGACCCCGAAGATGACCGTGGCCAGGGCGTGCACGGCACCGCCGACCGCGCCGAGGCCGATGGCGCCGAGGATGCCCGACCCACGGGCCCGTAGTAGAAGCCGAAGAACGCCCCGCCCCACGTCCCGAGGATCATCATGCCCTCGAGCCCGATGTTGACGACCCCGGCGCGCTCGCTCCAGAGCCCCCCGAGGCCGGCGAGGCCGATCGGCATGGCGAGCCCGACGGCCGCCATCAGCGCGCCGGAGGAGTCGATGTCGTTGGCGCCGGTCACGACGCGGACCGTGGAGACGATGAGCAGCGCGCCGCCGATCACGGCGATACCAGAAGTAGCGCGGGCGCCGCTTCGTCAGCCGCGGCGCGGGCGGCGCCTCCATCCCGGTCGACAGGACGAGTCCCTGGTCGCTCATGCCGCCGCCCCTTCCTTCTCGGGCGACGGTGTCGGTGCGCGCCGCGAGCTGGGCAGCCACCCGGCGTTGCTCCATCGCGACGCCGGCGCGGCGGACCAGCTCGTAGGCGATGACGACGGACAGGACGATGACGCCCTGGATGACCAGTGACCAGCCGGTCCGAGACGCCCGCGTTGATCTGCAAGCCGTTGCCCTGGGCGTCGAGGTAGGCCCACAGCAGCGCCGCGAAGACGATGCCGACGGCGTTGTTGCGGCCCAGCAGCGCGATGGCGATCCCCGCGAAGCCGAGCCCGGACTGGAACGTGTCGCCGTAGGCGTAGTCCTGGCCGAACAGCAGCGGCATCCCGACGAGCCCGGCGGCGGCGCCGGAGATCACCATCGAGGTGAACACCATCCGCTTGACCTTGACCCCGCTCGCGACCGCCGCGGTCTCGGACCGGCCGGTCGTCCGCAGGTCGAACCCGAACCGGGTCTTCGCCAGCACGAACCAGTAGAGGAAGCCGACGATGATCGCGAGGACGACCAGCCCGTAGACGCGGTTCGGCGTCGCGATGATCCCGTCGAGCGAGATGCCGGGCACTCGCGAGGACTCGGGGATCGGTCTGGTGTTGACGGCGTTGCTGCCCTCGACCTTGTTGGCCGCGCGCGAGAGGAGGAACGAGACGAGGAACGTCGCGATGGCGTTGAGCATGATCGTCGAGATCACCTCGCTGACTCCGCGCGGTCACCTTGAGCAGACCCGCGATCCCGGCCCACAGCCCGCCGGCGGCCATCGCCACGAACAGGCGAGCGACGATGTTCAGGCGGTCCGGGAAGCCAGCGCCTGGCCGGCGAAGACGGCCGCGGCGAAGGCGGCGACGCGGTACTGGCCGTCGACGCCGATGTTGAAGAGGTTCATCCGGAACCCGATGGCCACGGCGATCGCCGACAGGTAGAGATCGTCGCGGCGTTGATGATCGTGACGACCTGCCGCGGCAGCGGGGCCTTGACCAGCTGCGCCCAGACGGCGCCGACCGGGTCGCGGGCGATGATCAGGATCAACGACGTCACGACGAACGCGACGAGGATCGCGAGCAGCGGGGCGGCCAGCCCCAGCGCCACCCGGCGCAGGTCGAGAGTCACGCGCGGTCATCGCGTCCCGTGGCTCCACTTCGTCAGAACCGGTATGCGGCTGGGCGCGGTCCGTGCCCGGCCCGCTCTCCACCGCGCCGGACGAGTCCGCTCCGGTCATCGCGGCTCCGAGCTGCTCGCGGTGACCGTGTCAGGGTCGAAGTCGCCGACTGAGCGAACCGCGCAGCATCACCCGGATCGTGTCGGAGAGCCCGACGAGCTCTTCGAGGTCGGCGGAGATCAGCAGGACGGCCAGACCGGCCCGGCGGGCCTGCTTGATGTGGTCCCAGATCGAGGCCTGGGCGCCGACGTCGACGCCGCGGGTCGGGTGAGCGGCCAGGAGGACCTTGGGCTGGTGGGCTCATCTCGCGCCCGATGATGAGCTTCTGCTGGTTGCCGCCGGAGAGGGAGCCCGCCGGTGACGAAGATCGACGGCGTGCGGACGTCGTAGTCCTTGACGATCTGGTCGGTGTCGGTCTTCGCGGCCTTGGCGTTGATGAGGCCGCCGGCGCCGACGTTGGGCGCCTGCGTCTGGTGGCCGAGGATGACGTTCTCCCAGAGCGGCGCATCGAGCAGCATCCCGTGCCGGTGCCGGTCCTCCGGGATGAAGCCGACCCCGGCCTCGCGGATCTCGCGGACGCCCCACTGCGTGATGTCCATGCCTTCGAGGCTGATGACGCCGGAGCTGGGTTCACGCATACCCATGACCACCTCGACGAGCTCCGCCTGGCCGTTGCCCTCGACCCCGGCGATGCCGACGATCTCGCCGGCGTGGATGGTGAGCGAACGTCGTCCAGGACCCGGCTGCCACCGGCCGCACCCGCGAGGTTGACGTGCTCGACGGTCAGGACCTCGCGGTCGGTGACGCTGTCGACCTCGGTGCTCGGCGACGGCAGCTCCGAGCCGACCATCAGCTCGGCCAGCTGACGGGCGTTGACGGAGGCGGGGTCGAGGTCGGACGCGACGGTCGTGCCGCGGCGGATGACGGTGATCTCGTCGGCGACCGACAGCACCTCGTCGAGCTTGTGGGAGATGAAGATGACGGTGAGGCCCTCCGACTTCAGCTCGCGCAGGTTGTCGAAGAGCTCGGTGACCTCCTGGGGCACCAGGACGGCGGTCGGCTCGTCGAGGATGAGGATCTTGGCGCCGCGGAAGAGCACCTTGAGGATCTCGACCCGCTGACGCTTGCCGACGCCGAGGTCGGCGACCAGGTCGTCCGGGTCGACGCGCAGGCCGTAGGCGTCGGAGATCTCGATGATCGCCCGGCGGGCGTCGTCGCCGATGCCGTGCAGCTTCTCCGCGCCCAGCACGACGTTCTCGAGGACGGTGAGGTTGTCGGCCAGCATGAAGTGCTGGAACACCATCCCGATGCCGGCGTTGATCGCGTCCGTCGGGCTCGCGCAGGTGAGCGTCCTGCCGTTCGACCGCGATGGTGCCCTCGTCGGGCTGCTGGACCCCGTAGAGGATCTTCATCAGGGTCGACTTGCCGGCACCGTTCTCCCCGACGATGGCGTGCACGGTGCCGCGCCGCACCGTGATCTCGATGTCCTTGTTGGCCACGACACCGGGGAACCGCTTGGTGATGCCGTGCAGCTCCACGGCGGGGGCGGTGCCGCCGCTCGGCGCGCTGGGGCGGTCCGTGACAGTCGAGTCGGTGATGACATCCTCCTCGGTGGCTGCTCGCCTCGCGGGCGGGCGCGCCTGGGTGGGGGCCAACCTATGACAGCGGAAGGCCCGGTCGGCACGCAATGGTGCCGACCGGGCCCCTCAGTGGCCGGCTGGTCGTCAGCGCGTCACGGCGTGGTGGGACCTTGATGGTTCCCGCGATGATCTGCGCCTTGTAGTCGTCGAGCTTGGACTTGATGTCGTCGATCTTTCCGCCGGTGGTCGAGTAGTCGACGCCGCCCGACCTTGAGGTCGAAGACTTGTTGCCGGCCTTGAAGGAGTTGTTCGACACCGACTTGATGAAGTCGAACACCGCCGACGTCGACCTTCTTGATCATCGAGGTCATGATGACGTCGCGGACGTCCGCGGGCGGCCGTCTTGGCCTGGTCGGAGTCGACACCGATGGCCAGCTTGCCGGCCGCCTTGGCCGCGGTGAACACGCCACCACCCGAGCCACCGGCCGCCTGGTAGACGATGTCCGCGCCGCCCTGGTACATGCCCTCGGCGGCCGCCTTGCCCTTGTCGACCGAGCTGAAGCCGGAGAAGTCCGGCGGCTCGGTGAGGTACTTGACGTCGATGACGATGTTGGGGTTGACCGCCTTGGCGCCGGCCTGGTAGCCCGCCTGGAACTTCTTGATGAGGTCGGTGTTGACGCCGCCGACGAAGCCGACATGGTTCGACCTTGGACTTCAGGGCCGCCGCCGCCCCGACGAGGTAGGAGCCCTGCTCCTCGGCGAAGGTGATCTGGTCGACGTTCGGGCCCGCGGAGTCGGAAGACGCGTCGTCGACGATGGCGAACTTGACGTCGGGGTTGGCCTTGGCCGCCGCGCCGACGGACTTGGCGTAGGCGAAGCCGACGGCGACGACGTTGGTGTAGCCGGCGTCGATGAGCTGCTGCAGACGCTCCTGGCGAGCCGACTCGGCCTCACCGTTGGTGGCCGCCGCCTCCTTGGACTGGACCCCGAGCTCCTTGACGGCCTTGTCGAGGCCGGCCGCCGCCGCGTCGTTGAACGACTGGTCGCCGCGGCCACCCACGTCGTAGGCCATCCCGACCTTGAGGCACCGGACCCGCCGGCGCCGCCGGACGTCGCCGCCCCGCCCCCACCCCCCGTGCCGCCGCCGCTGTCGCTACTGCTTCCACACGCGGCCAAGGCCACGGCGGCGACCGACATGGCCGCCGCGAACTTCATCACCTGACGCAAGGAGAACTCCTTTTGGGGCTTCGGGGCGAACGGGCATACGGTCCGCGCGTTCGATGAAGAAAGATACTGCCGCCGAACGGCCCTCCCGGCCGGAAGGGCTTCAGCGGGTGGGGAACGTTACCGAGTCGGAACGTCGAGCAGCGTCTGCGCGTGACGGCGTCCCGCGTCGAGGACCGCGCCGACGAGGACCTTGGCGCCGAAGCCGATCGCGCGCTCGTCGACCACCAGGTCACCCTGGTGCAGGTCGTAGGTCGGGCCACCGGGGGTCCGGGTGCCCAGCCGGCCCATGGCGCCCGGGCACCTCGCGTGAGGTACCACGCGAAGTCCTCGCCACCGAGCGACTGCACCGTCGTGCCGGGGACGACCCCGGCCGCCTGGGCGGCGTCGCGCAGGGAGTCGACGGAGGGGGCGCCGTTGACCACCGGCGGCACCCCCTGGGTATGGCGCAGCTCCGCGATGACCGCGTAGGGGGCGACGACCGCCTGGACGAGCTCCTCGACGAGCGACCCGATCTCCCGCCACAAGGTGGCGTCGAGCATCCGCAGGGTGCCGCTCGCGGTGCCGACCGAGGGGATGACGTTGGCGGCGCCGCCCGCGTGGACGCTGCCCCAGACCAGCGCGAGCCCCGGCGCGCGGGTCGACCCGGCGGCCGAGGGCCGCCGGCACCTCGGTGACCACCTTGGCGAGAGCGAACGTCAGATCCTGGGTGAGGTGGGGACGTGAGGTGTGCCCGCCGTGGCCCTTGAGGGTGACCTCGACACTGTCCGAGGCGGCGGTGATGGGCCCGACGAGGAGACCGACCTCGCCGACGTCGCGGCTGGGGTCGCTGTGCAGGGCGAACACCTCGTCGACCCCGATCAGCCAGCCGCCGTCGATGACCTCGTGGGCCCCGCCGGGGATGACCTCCTCCGCCGGCTGGAAGATCAGCCGCACGCCGAGGCGGGCGGACGCGAGCGCCTCCTGCTGCGTCGCGAGGGCCAGTCCCGCGCCGAGGACGACCGTCGTATGCAGGTCGTGGCCGCAGGCGTGCGCCACGCCCTCGGTCGTGGAGGCCCAGGGCAGGCCGGTCCGGTCCGGCACCGGAAGGGCGTCGAGGTCCGCGCGGAGCGCAACCCGGTATGCGGGTTCTGGGGCGCCGAGGTCGACGACGACACCGCTGCCGTCGAGCAGCGTCGGAACGAGCCCGGCCGCTGCCAGCCGGTCCGCGACGGCGTGGCTGGTCCGGGTCTCGAGGCGGGCGAGCTCGGGGTGCGCGTGGAGGTCCCGACGGACGTCGACGAGCTCGGGATCGAGCTCGTCGACGGCGGCATGCAGGACGGGAAGCAGAGGGTCCATGTCGGTGGCCACGTTACCCGGCCGGTCAGTACGCTCCCGCCCATGTCTGCCATGTCCGCCGCGGCACCCGAGCATCCGGTCGTCGTGGCGGCGGAGGTCCGGGCGGCCCTCGCCGACGGGCGCGGCGTCGTGGCCCTGGAGAGCACGATCCTGGCCCACGGGCTGCCTCGTGGTGACAACCGGCGGGTGGCCGAGGACATCGAGGGTGCCGTCCGTGCCGGGGGTGCCGTTCCCGCTACGGTCGCCGTCCTCGACGGGATGGTCCGCGTCGGGCTGACCGCCGACGAGCTGGACCGGCTGTGCCTGGAGGACGACGTCCTCAAGCTCAGCGCCCGCGACCTCGGCGTCGCCGTCGCCCTCCGCCGGACCGGAGCCACGACGGTGGCCTCGACGGCCACGGTGGCGCACCACGCCGGCGTCCGGGTGTTCGCCACCGGCGGGCTGGGCGGGGTTCACCGCGGCGCGGCCGAGACCTTCGACATCTCAGCGGACCTCGGCGTCCTTGCTACAACGCCGCTGGTCGTGGTCTGCGCCGGCGTGAAGTCGATCCTCGACGTCCCGGCCACGCTGGAACGGCTGGAGACCCTCTCCGTCCCCGTCCTCGGCTACCGGACCGACCGGTTCCCCGGCTTCTACCTCACCGACTCGGGATCGGCCGTGCCGTGGCGGGTCGAGTCGGCGGCGGAGGCGGCGGCGGTCGCATACGCCCGCTTCCTCCTGGCCACCGACTCCGCCGGAGTGGTGCTCGCGAACCCGCTGCCGGAGTCCCGGCAGGTCGACCCCACCCTGCACGACCGCCTTGTGGCGTCGGGGCTCGCGGAGCTGGCCCGGGCGGGCGTCACCGGCAAGGACGTGACGCCACGGCTGCTCGAGTACTTCCATGAGAACTCGGCCGGGGAGAGCCTGCGGGCCAACGTGGACCTCGTCCTCGCGAACGCGGCGCTGGCCGCCGAGGTCGCGGTGGAGCTGGCGGCACTGCACCGCTCCCGGTCGGCGTGACGACCCGGCCCGTCGTCGTCGTCGGCGACGTGGGTCTCGACGTGCTGGTCCGGCCGCACTCGGCCGTCGTGCCCGGCGGTGACACGCCGAGCGACGTCCGGATCGTCCCCGGCGGCGCCGGCGGCAACACCGCCGCGTGGCTCGCGTCGACCGGAGTACCGGTGGCCCTGGTCTCCAGGGTCGGCGCCGATGACGCCGGTGCGACGGCGCGCCGGCGGCTGGAGGCGGACGGTGTCGTATGCCGGTTCGCCACCGACGCGGCGCTGCCCACGTGCACGGTCGTCGTCCTGCTCGAGGACGACGAGCGCACGATGCTGCCGGACCGCGGAGCCAACGCGGCCCTGTCGCCGGAAGACCTGGACCTGAGCGGTGCCGCCGACGCGTTGGGCGGCACGGGCATACCGCACCTGCACCTCAGCGGGTTCGTGCTCGTGGACCCTCGGTCCCGGCCGGCGGGGCTCGTGGCGCTGGCGCAGGCGCGGTCGCTCGGCTGGTCGACGTCGGTCGACCCCCAGGCCGCCAACCACGTCGGCCGGGTGGGCGCGGCGGCGTTCCTCGGCTGGGTCGAGCGGCGTCGACCTGTTGCTGCCCAACGACTCCGAGGCGGAGGCGCTGGGCGGCGACGAGGCGATGCTCTCGGCGGCTGCCGCCGCCGCGGTGTCGATGGGCGGCGGCGGAGCCCGGTGGGCGACGGCGACGCATACCTGGCGGGTGCCCGCGCCGACCGTCGTGAACGGTGACCGGACGGGGTGCGGCGACGCCTTCGACGCCGGTGTGCTGTCGGCCTGGCTGGCGGGTGCCGACCCGGAGTCGGCGCTCTCCCGGGGGGTCGAGCTCGGCAGCCGGGCGGCGGGGCGGTCCGGCGGCCGGCCCTGACGGAGCGCGGCGTCAGAAGGCGTCGCGCGGCACGTAGGTGCCCCAGACGTCCCGCAGGGCGTGGGCGACCTCGCCGCCGGTGGCCCGCAGCCGCAGCGCCTCCTTCATCGGGTAGAGCACATTCTCCGATCCGTCCGCGGCCGTTCGTAGTTCTTCGAGCGCTCGCTCGACCGACGTGGCCGTCGCGGTCGGCCCGCAGCGTGGCGAGGCGGGCGACCTGGTCGCGCTCGATCTGTGGGTCGACCCGCAGCGGCTCGTAGGGTTCCTCGGTGTCGAGCCGGAACCGGTTGAGCCCGACGATGGTGCGTTCCTTGCTGTCGATCTCCAGGGCGATGCGGTAGGCGCTGCGCTCGATCTCGCTCTTCTGGAAGCCCTCCTCGATGGCGGCGACGGCCCCGCCCTGGTCCTCGACCGCCTGCATCAGCTCGAGGACGGCGGCCTCGACGTCGTCGGTCATCGCCTCGACGGCATACGAACCGGCAAACGGGTCAACGGTTTTGGTCACGTCGGTCTCGTAGGCGATGACCTGCTGGGTTCGCAGCGCCAGCCGGGCCGCCTTCTGGGTGGGCAACGCGATGGCCTCGTCGAACGAGTTCGTGTGGAGGCTCTGGGTGCCGCCGAGCACGGCGCCGAGACCCTGCAGCGCGACGCGGACGAGGTTGACCTCGGGCTGCTGGGCGGTCAGCTGGACGCCGGCGGTCTGGGTGTGGAAGCGGAGCATCTGGGACTTGGGGTTCTTGGCGCCGAAGTCGTCGCGCATGATGCGGGCCCAGATCCGGCGGGCCGCCCGGAACTTGGCCACCTCCTCCAGCAGCGTCGTGCGGGCGACGAAGAAGAACGACAGTCGGGGGGCGAAGTCGTCCACCGCGAGCCCGGCGGCCTGCGCGGCGCGGACGTAGTCGATCGCGTTGGACAGGGTGAAGGCGATCTCCTGCACGGGCGTCGCCCCCGCCTCGGCCATGTGGTAGCCGGAGATGGAGATCGTGTTCCAGCGCGGGATCTCCTTGTGGCAGTACGCGAAGACATCGGAGACCAGCCGCAGCGACTCCTTGGGCGGGTAGATGTAGGTGCCGCGCGCGATGTACTCCTTGAGCACGTCGTTCTGGATCGTCCCGGTGAGCTTGTCCCCCGGGATGCCGTGCTCCTCGGCGACCAGCTGGTAGAGCAGCAGCAGCACCGAACCCGGCGCGTTGATGGTCATCGACGTCGAGACCTGGTCGAGCGGCAGGCCGTCGAAGAGGATCGCGCATGTCGTCGATGGAGTCGATGGCCACGCCGACCTTGCCCACCTCGCCGTGCGCGATGGGCTCGTCGCTGTCGTAGCCCATCTGCGTCGGCAGGTCGAAGGCCACGCTGAGCCCACCGGTGCCCGCGTCGACCAGCTGGTGGTAGCGCTCGTTCGACTCCTTGGCGGTGCCGAACCCGGCGTACTGCCGCATCGTCCAGGGGCGGCCGGTGTACATCGACGCATACACGCCCCGGGTGTAGGGGTACTCCCCCGGCTCGCCGAGCTGGACGGCCGGGTCGAAGCCCGACAGGTCGTCCGGGCCGTAGCTCCGCCGGATCGGCAGGTCCGACTCGGAGCGGGCTTCCTCGACCATGGCTCGCACCCTACCGACGCCGGTATGCGACATGCCGCCCGAGTGTTCCGGCTCACCTCGCGGACCGCTCGACGGGCAGGAGCGACCGGAATGGCGGTTCACGCGCTGACGGAGCAGTTGCTGCCCGTCGAGCTGTCCGCCGAGCGACGACGGCGCGGACGACGGAGGGCAACCGCGGCCCGCAGGGTGTCGGCGACGAGGTCCGGCTCGAACATCACCTGCTCCCAGCTGAACCGCAGCACCAGCCACCCGCGGACGACGAGCGCGTTGTAACGCCGGCAGTCCCGGTCGAAAGCCTTGCGCGAGCCGTGGAACTCGAAGCTCTCCGCCTCGATGACGATCCTCAGGCTCTCGTCGGCGAGGTCGACCCTTCCCCAGAACGTCGGGTCCTTGACCACGACCTGTGGCTCGACCGACAGACCCCGGACGGTCATGGCGATCGCCCGCAGCACCGACTCGAACGGGTTGGCCGCTCGCGGGTCGGCAGCCCGGGCCACGGCCAGCACCCGGTCGCGCTGACGGCGGGGCAGGGTGAGGGCGGCGAGCTGGACCTCGCGGGGCTTGAGCCCGGCGCGCCACGACGAGTCGAACACCGCCAGCGCCTCGTCGAACGGCAGGTCGATGCAGCAGTCGATCACCGTCCGCACCGGTGAGGTCACCCAGCCGTCCACGACCGAGTCGACGTCAAGGTCGCGCCAATGCACGATGACCCCGTCCCGCCGGGTCGCAGCGATCTTGCGGTGTCGCGACACGGTGACGTGGGGGACGGTCGGAGCCTTCTTGACGGCCCAACCCCAGTGCAGGGCAGCGGACGTATGCGAGACGTACCCCGTGAGCCGAGAGCCTGTCGCCCGCGCCGCATCGGCGTGCGGCAACGCATACCGGCCGTAGTAGCTGCGGACGATCCGGCCGTCTCGCAGTGCGCGACGCAGTCGCCGACCGGAACACAGCCGGCGCAGAGCGCCCCAACGCGCCGCCCCGCCGAGGCGGGTGAGGGCGAGCACCGGATCCACCCGCTCAGCGTGGCTGCCGGGCACCACCGCCTTCCAGGTTGTCCACAGGGCAGCTCGACGGGCACCAACGTCGAAAAGGGGTCACAACCGGCCGTTTCGTCCACTCGAGCCAGTCGAGATGTCCGCGTCAGGCCGACGGAAGCGTCTTCTTGTGCTCCTCCCAGCGCTGGGCGATCGCCGTCATCTCGTCGGCGATGAACTCGAGGAAGTCCGCCGAGGTCGACAGCCGCTCCCCCGCGAGCGTTCCCGGCCCCCCGACCGCGTCGATCCCGGAGGCGATGGCCGCCTGGATCGGCGCATACGTGCGCCGCATGTTGACGATCGCGTCGTGCCACGCGTCCTCCCGAACGACGTAGACGTCGCGGCGCGTCCCCGGTTCTCGCTCGCGGTGGAGGAAGAGGACCTGGGAGAGATAGCGGACCGCGCCGGACACCGACGCCGGACTGACCTCGAGCACGTCGGCGAGCTCCGCCGAGGTCATCCGGCCGTCCTCGTCGGCCAGCATGGCGGCGAAGGCCCTGGCCGGGAGCCGAGCCATGCCCGCGTCGGTCAGCGCCGAACCCAGCCGCTCGACGAAGAGGCGAACCTCCTCCTCGGTCCGGACCGCCGGGGCACGGGAGCGGGACGTCGTACGAGCCGTCATACGGAAACTTTAGTACATTCACGTTTTATTGAAAACAGTGTACTGTCGGCTCCATGAGCACTGCCATCTCCGTGTCCGGCCTGCGCAAGTCCTTCGGCTCGGTCGTCGCCCTGGACGGCCTCGACCTCGAGGTGCAGACCGGCCAGGTGCACGGCTTCCTCGGCCCGAACGGCGCGGGAAAGTCGACCACCATCCGCATCCTCCTGGGCCTCGTCCGCGCCGACGCGGGCTCCGTCACGTTGCTGGGCGGGGACCCGTGGCACGACGTCGAGACCCTCCACCGCCGCCTGGCGTACGTCCCGGGCGACGTCACGCTCTGGCCGAACCTGTCCGGCGGCGAGGTCATCGACCTGTTGGGACGTTTGCGAGGCGGGTTGTCCCTGAGCAAACGCGATGAACTGATTCAACAGTTCGAGCTGGACCCGACCAAGAAGGGCCGGACCTACTCCAAGGGAAACCGGCAGAAGGTCGCCCTCGTCGCGGCCCTCGCCTCGGACGTCGAGCTGCTGCTCCTCGACGAGCCGACCTCCGGGCTCGACCCGCTCATGGAGGCGGTGTTCCGCAGCGCCGTCGAGGACCTCCGCCGCGAGGGCCGCACCGTGCTGCTGTCCAGCCACATCCTCAGCGAGGTGGAGGCGCTCGCCGACCACGTCAGCATCATCCGCGCCGGCCGCACCGTCGAGTCCGGCGCGCTCTCCGACATGCGCCACCTCAGCCGCACCAGCGTCGACGCCGTCCTGGCCGACGCCCCACCGGTCGCCCTGCTCGAGGGCATCCCCGGTGTCGAGGACCTCACGACCGACGGTTCCCGGGTGGCCTTCACCGTCGACACCGACCGGGTCGGCGAGGTGCTCGCTCGACTGGGCCGGCACGGCATCCAGAGCCTGACCTGCCAGCCCCCCACCCTGGAGCAGCTCTTCATGAAGGAGTACCGCTCCGCTCCCGTGCCGGAAAAGGTGCGCGCATGAGTGGGTATGCCAGTACGCCAGCGCTGATCCGACTGGCCCTGCGCCGCGACCGGGTGGTCATCCCCCTCAGCGTCATCGGCCTCGTCGCGCTCGCCGGCGGCTCGGCCAAGAGCACGCTCGACCTTTACCAGGGGCAGGACGCCGTCGACGCGGCCCGCACGCTCCTGGCCAGCCCGGCCATCATCGGCATGTACGGCCCCGTCGCGAACCCCGACAACCCCGACTCGTTCGCCATCTTCAAGACCCTGCTCCTCGGAGCGGTATGCATCGCCCTGCTGGCCATCGTCCTCGTCCGCCGACACACTCGCACCGAGGAGGAGGCGGGGCGCACCGAGCTCGTCGGCGCCGGAGCCGTCGGACGGCGCGCTCCGCTCACGGCGGCCGTCATCGTCGCTGCTGGAACGGTCGTCGTCACCAGCGCGCTCGCCTCGCTGAGCCTGATCGGCGCCGGCCTCGGCTCGAGCGGGTCGTGGGCCTTCGGCGTCGCCTGGGCCGGAGTGGGACTGACGTTCACCGGAGTTACGGCGGTGGCCGCGCAGCTGACCGCGACCACCCGCGGCGCCGGCGCGTGGGCCTTCGGCGCCCTGGGCGTCGCCTACCTGCTTCGGGCCGTCGGCGACACCGCCGGCGCGGCCGCCTCGTGGCTGACCTGGCTCTCGCCGCTCGGATGGGCGGAGAAGATCGAGGTCTTCGGCGCCGACCGTGTCATCGTGGCGGTCCTCCCACTAGTGGTGACCGTCGTGCTGGTCGGGGTGGCCTTCGCCGTGCAGGAGCGCCGGGACTTCGGTGCCGGACTGCTGCCCTCCCGGCCCGGTCCCGCGAACGCGGCCCCGGCGCTCCGGTCCCCGTGGGCGCTGGCCTGGCGGCTCCAGCGCACCACCCTCGTCGGGTGGCTCATCGCCTACGTCCTCGTCGGCGGCGTCCTCGGCGGCGTGGCCGGCAGCGTCTCGACGATCGCGTCGAGCGGACAGATGCAGGACCTGCTGCGCAAGCTGGGTGGCAACGCCGACTCCCTGACCGACACCTTCATCTCGACGGAGCTGCAGTTCCTCGCGATCGGCGCTGCGGCATATGGCATCTCCGCTGCCCTCCGGCTGCGCAGCGAGGAGAACGACCTGCACACCGAGCAGGTCCTCGCCACGAGCACCCGGCGCTACACGGTCCTCGCCAGCCACTCGGTGATCGCGCTCCTCGGCAGCGCGCTCCTCATGCTCGTGCTGGCGCTCGCCCTCGCGCTCGGCACCCGCACGCAGTACGGCGGCTTTGGCGCGGCGCTGGGCCACCTGCTGCCGAGCGCCTTCGCGACGATCCCACCAGTCTGGGTATGCGTCGGGCTGGCGCTCGCGATCTTCGGCTCGGCGCCCAAGGTGGTCTACGCCGCGTGGGCCCTGCTCGCGGCGTTCGTCGTGCTCGGCGAGTTCGGGCCGCTGCTCAACCTGCCGCAGTCGGTCGTGGACGTCTCACCGTTCGTCCACGCGGTGGTGCTGCCCGGGTCCAGCGTGGTGGCGACGCCGCTGGTCGTGCTGCTGGCCATCGTCGCCGCTTTGGTGATCCTCGCCCAGACGACGTTCCGCCGGCGCGACATCGGGTAGGCCGCCTCGTCGGGGTCCCCGCGAAGTACCGGAGCGAAGCGAAGGACTTCGTGGGGTGTTTCAGGTCAGGTGTTCGCGCCCGGAGGCCTTGAGCCGGTCGACGACGGCCTTGACGTCCTGGGCCCGGTCGCGCGCGACGACGAGGAGGGCGTCCGGGGTGTCGATCACGACGACGTCCTCGAGCCCGACGACGGCCACCGTGCGGCCGCCGTGAGCGGCCACCACGCCGGAGGCACCGATGCTGATGACGTCGGCGGGGTCCCCGATGACGGTGACCCCGTCGGCCGGCGTCCCGCCCGCACCGACCAGCGTCCCGAGCGAGGCGAAGTCGCCGACGTCGTCCCACGAGAACGACGCCGGGACGACGGCGACCAGGCCGTCGGCCGCTGCCGGTTCGGCGATCGCGTGGTCGATGGCGATCTTCTCCAGCGCTGCCCAGTCCTGGTCCAGTCGCGCCGGGTCCGCCGCGATCGCCCGCAGCCCCGCGGCGAGGTCGTGGTGGTAGCGGTCCAGGGTGTCGAGCAGGACCGACGCCTTGGCGACGAACATCCCCGCGTTCCACCAGAACCCGCCACCCGCGAGGTAGCCCGCGCGCCGTGGTGACGTCAGGCTTCTCCACGAACTCGGCGACCGCCCGGGCGCGCGGTGCACCCTCGACCGCCAGAGGTTCGCCCTGCCGGATGTAGCCGAACGCCGTCGACGGCTCGGTCGGCGTGATCCCGATGGTGACGATCCGCCCGGTGCGAGCCACGGCGACCGCCTCCCGGACCGCGTCGTGGAACTCGGCGTCGTGCCGGATCACGTGGTCGGCGGCGAAGGACCCGATCACGGCGTCCGGGTCGCGGCGCTCGATGATCGCGGCGGCCAGGCCGATCGCCGGCATCGAGTCGCGCGGCGTCGGCTCGGCCACGACATCGTCGAGGCCCAGGTCCGGCAGCTGCGCACGCACCGCGTCCGCGTGCGCCTGACCCGTGACGACGACGACCCGTCCGTCGCTCAGCGGCGCCAGCCGGTCCCACGTGCCCTCGAGCAGGGTTCGACCCGCTCCGGTCAGGTCGTGGAGGAACTTCGGCGACGTCCGGCGCGACAGCGGCCAGAGCCGAGTTCCCGCGCCGCCGGCCGGGATGACCGCCCAGAACCCGTCGATCGCGGCGATGGTCGGGTCGTCAGCCGGCAGTGGTGCCCCGTCGGTCATGGTCGGGAAGGGTAACCCGCCCAGCACCTCGGATCCGCCCCGGGCGCCGCGAAACCTGCCGTCCATGAGACGTCAACGAGAGAAACGGCACAGTCGGCGGGGCCGTCCCGGAGCCGGAGCGCCCCTGCGGCGGGCGTAGATTTCACCGGTGGCCACCTCCGTGACACCGGCGCCAACGGTGACGGCGCGGCGTACGACGATCGCGATGAAGCTCGTGATGGCCGTATCCGGCGCACTGTTCGTCCTCTACGTCATCGCGCACATGTACGGCAACCTCAAGGTCTTCGGTGGTCAACGCGCGTTCGACGACTACTCCGAGCACCTGCGCAGCCTGGGCGAGCCGATCCTCCCCTACTCCGGCTTCCTCTGGGTGCTGCGGATCCTGCTCGTCGTGGCCCTCATCGCGCACGTCTACTCCGCGTTCTACCTCTGGAGCCGAGCGCAGGGTGCTCGCAACACCCGGTATGCGGTGAAGAAGGCGGCCGCCGCCACCCTCTCCGCGCGGTTCATGCGTTGGGGGGGTGTCGCCCTGCTGCTGTTCCTCGTCTTCCACCTGCTGCAGTTCACGACCAACACGATCCGCGCGAACGGCGACTACGCCAGCCCCTACCAGCGGGTCGTTGCCGGCTTCGAGGTGTGGTGGGTCGTCCTCCTCTACGTCGCGGCGATGGTCGCGCTCGGGATGCACCTACGGCACGGCATCTGGAGCGCCGCGCAGACGCTCGGCTGGACCTCGTCCGCCCGCGCCCGGAATTCCGCGAACGCGCTGGCGATCGTCGTCGCCGTCGTCGTCGTGGTGGGGTTCCTCCTACCGCCGCTGTCCATCCTCGTCGGCTTTGTGAAGTAGGCCCAGACATGACTCCCCCGTCCGACCGAACCGAACCGACCGACCGTCGCGCCGACGAGCCGCTCGCTCCCATCGACCCCGCGACCGGTGAGCCGCAGACCCGCGCGCAGGACCTCGGCGAGCGGGGCAACGAGCTCGAGCACCCGCACCGGCAGTTCCAGGCCGACAGCGAGGTCGACGTCGAGGACCTCGCCCCGGTCGCGAGCGCGTCGGCGGACACGGATGCCGATGCCCATGTCGATGCCGATTCCGATGACTACGACATCGGCAGGGCGACCGGGCTCTACCGCACCGGCGAGCCGATCGCCGACACCAAGGCACCGCCCGGACCGATCGGGGACCGCTGGAACCGGCGGAAGTTCGAGGCCCGGCTGGTCAACCCGGCGAACCGCCGCAAGCTCAGCGTCATCATCGTCGGCACCGGCCTGGCGGGCGCTTCCGCGGGCGCGACGCTCGCCGAGGCCGGCTACCAGGTGACGTCCTTCTGCTACCAGGACTCACCGCGTCGCGCCCACTCGATCGCGGCGCAGGGCGGCATCAACGCCGCGAAGAACTACAAGGCCGACGGCGACTCCGTCTACCGGCTGTTCTACGACACCGTGAAGGGCGGCGACTTCCGCTCCCGCGAGTCCAACGTCTACCGGCTGGCCGAGGTCAGCGCCAACATCATCGACCAGTGCGTGGCCCAGGGCGTGCCGTTCGCCCGCGAGTACGGCGGCCTGCTCGACAACCGCTCGTTCGGCGGCGTGCAGGTGTCGCGGACCTTCTACGCGCGCGGCCAGACCGGGCAGCAGCTGCTGATCGGCGCATACCAGGCGCTCGAACGACAGATCGCCGAGGGCCGGCTGCAGATGCATACCCGGCACGAGATGCTCGAGCTGGTCGTCGTCGACGGCCGCGCGCGGGGCGTCATCGTCCGCGACATGGTCACCGGCGAGATCGAGACCCACCTCGCCGACGCGGTGGTCCTCGCAAGCGGCGGCTACGGCAACGTCTACTACCTGTCCACCAACGCGATGGGCTGCAACGTCACGGCGACGTGGCGGGCGCACCGCAAGGGCGCCTACTTCGGCAACCCGTGCTTCACGCAGATCCACCCGACCTGCATCCCGGTCGCCGGCGAGCACCAGTCCAAGCTCACGCTGATGAGCGAGTCGCTGCGCAACGACGGCCGGATCTGGGTGCCGAAGCGGCGCGAGGACTGCGACAAGAACCCGCAGGACATCGCCGAGGAGGACCGCGACTACTACCTCGAGCGCATCTACCCCTCCTTCGGCAACCTCGTTCCCCGCGACATCGCCTCGCGCCAGGCCAAGAACGTCTGCGACGAGGGCCGCGGTGTCGGCCCGCTGGTCGGCGACTTCCGGCGCGGCGTCTACCTCGACTTCACCGACGCCCTCAAGCGGATGAGCGCCGAGGCGGTCGCCGAGAAGTACGGCAACCTCCTCGACATGTACCAGCGGATCACCGGGGAGAACCCCTACGAGGTGCCGATGCGCATCTACCCGGCGGTCCACTACACGATGGGCGGCCTGTGGGTGGACTACGACCTGCAGTCCAACATCCCCGGCCTGTTCGTCGCCGGTGAGGCCAACTTCTCGGACCACGGCGCCAACCGGCTCGGGGCGTCGGCGCTGATGCAGGGGCTCGCCGACGGGTACTTCGTGCTGCCCAACACGATCCGTGAGTACCTCGCGAGCGGCCCGTATGCGCCGGTGCCGGCAGATGCGCCGGAGGTCGTAGAGGCCCGTCGGTCCGTGGCGTCGCGCGTCGAGAAACTGTTGTCCATCAACGGTTCTCGCACCGTCGACTCGTTCCACCGCGAGCTCGGCAACATCATGTGGGAGTACTGCGGGATGGAGCGCTCCGAGGAGGGGCTGCTCAAGGGCATCGACCTGATCCGGGGCCTGCGCGACGAGTTCTGGCGCAACGTGCGGGTGCTCGGCGTCAACGAGGAGCTCAACCAGTCGCTGGAGAAGGCGGGCCGGGTGGCCGACTTCCTCGAGCTCGGCGAGCTGATGTGCATCGACGCCCTGCACCGTCGCGAGTCGTGCGGCGGCCACTTCCGGACCGAGAGCGAGACCGAGGACGGCGAGGCACTGCGCCACGACGACCAGTACGCGTACGTGGCGGCGTGGGAGTTCGGTCAGGACCACCTGGGCGAGAGCAACGGCGAGACCCGCCTCGCCCCGGTGCTGCACAAGGAGCACCTGGTCTACGAGTACGTCGAGCTGAAGCAACGGAGCTACAAGTGAACCTTCACCCCACCCGAGCCTGCGCGGGACTCGCTTCGCGAGTGTGCGGCACTCTCGCGCGAGGACCCCGGTAATGCGAGTCACGCTCAAGGTCTGGCGACAGGCGTCCACGGACACCGACGGCCGGCTCGTCACCTACGACGTCGACGACGTGTCGCCGGACATGTCGTTCCTGGAGATGCTCGACGTGCTCAACGAGCAGCTCATCCTCAGCGGTGAGGACCCGGTCGCCTTCGACAGCGACTGTCGCGAGGGCATCTGCGGGCAGTGCGGGCTGATGATCGACGGCCAGGCGCACGGGCCCGAGGTGACGACGACGTGCCAGCTGCACATGCGCACGTTCGAGGACGGCGACACCATCACCATCGAACCGTGGCGCGCCACGGCGTTCCCCGTCCTCAAGGACCTCGTCGTCGACCGGTCGGCCCTCGACCGGATCATCCAGGCCGGCGGCTTCGTCTCGGTCAACACCGGTGCGGCGCCGGACGCGCACGCCGTGCTCGTGCCCAAGGACGACGCCGACCGGGCGTTCGGCGCGGCGACCTGCATCGGCTGCGGCGCCTGCGTCGCGGCCTGCCCCAACGCATCGGGGATGCTGTTCATGGGCGCGAAGGTCACCCACCTCGGCCTCCTGCCGCAGGGTCAGCCGGAACGCGACCACCGGGTGGTCTCGATGGTGGCCCAGCACGACGCCGAGGGGTTCGGCGGCTGCACCAACATCGGCGAGTGCACGGCGGCCTGCCCCAAGGAGATCCCGATGGACGTCATCTCCTGGCTCAACAAGGACCTGCGCACGGCGATGCGCCACCACCACTGACCCGCCCCCCTCAACCCGAGTCCCGAGCGGGGGAGGGTGTCAGTCCTTGCGGCGGGTGATCGTCCGGCCGAGCCAGCGGACCGGGTCGTACTTGCGGTCTGCCACGCGCTCCTTCATCGGGATGATGGCGTTGTCGGTGATGTGGATGTGCTCCGGGCACACCTCGGTGCAGCACTTGGTGATGTTGCACATCCCGAGGCCCTGGTTGTCACGCGCGAAGCTGGCGCGGTCGTCGCGCGCGTCGAGCGGATGCATGTCGAGCTCCGCGGCGCGGATGAAGTAGCGCGGCCCGGCGAAGGCCTCCTTGTTCTCCTCGTGGTCGCGGGAGACGTGGCAGGTGTTCTGGCAGAGGAAGCACTCGATGCACTTGCGGAACTCCTGCGACCGCTCCACGTCGACCTGCTGCATGCGGTACTCGCCCGGCGCCACGCCGACCGGTGGCGCGAACGCCGGGATCTGGCGCGCCTTCTCGTAGTTGTAGGAGACGTCGGTGACGAGGTCCTTCGTGACCGGGAACCCGCGCAGCGGCGTCACGGTGATCGTCTCGTCCTCGGTATACGTCGACATCCGCGTCATGCACATCAGCCGCGGCCGGCCGTTGACCTCCGCGCTGCACGACCCGCACTTGCCGGCCTTGCAGTTCCACCGCACCGCGAGGTCACCGGCCTGAGTCGCCTGCAGCCGGTGGATGATGTCGAGGACCACCTCGCCCTCGTTGACCTCGACGGTGTAGTCGACCAGCTCCCCGCCGACGTCGTCGCCGCGCCAGACGCGGAAACTGGCGTCGTAGCTCATTCGCTGCCGTCCACGGAGAGGCCCTCCAGCTCGTGCGGGGTGAGGTACTTCTTCAGCTCGTCGTAGGGGAACAGCCGGATGAGGTCGTCGCGCATCGGTGACGTGGCTTCTTCCTCGACCTTCACCGGTCCGTCGCCGGTGCCCGAGCAGACCAGCAGCCGCTGTCGCCAGTTCGGGTCCATCGCTGGGTAGTCGTCCCGGGTGTGCCCACCGCGGCTTTCCTGCCGCAGCAACGCCGCTCGGGCGACGCACTCGCTCACCAGCAGCATGTTGCGCAGGTCGAGGGCCAGGTGCCAGCCCGGGGTTGAACCGGCGGCCGCCGGTGACGCTGAGGTGCTGCGCGCGTTCCTTCAGCTCGTCGATCCGCGCCAGCGCCTCCGTCATCTCGGCCTCCTTGCGGATGATGCCGACGAGGTCGTTCATCGTCTGCTGGAGCTCCTGGTGCAGCGTGTAGGGGTTCTCGCCACCCTCCAGCTCGAACGGGCGCAACGCGGTCGCCACCGACGCGTCCACCAGCTCCTGGTCCACCGCGGGTCGCTGGTCGCCCAGACCCGAGGCGTATGCGGCGGCACCGAGCCCCGCTCGGCACCCGAAGACCAGCAGGTCGGACAGGGAGTTGCCGCCCAGCCGGTTGGACCCGTGCATGCCCCCGGACACCTCACCAGCGGCGAACAGCCCAGGAACCCGGGTCGCCGCCCCGGTGTCGGGGTCGACCTCGACCCCGCCCATCACGTAGTGGCAGGTGGGACCGACCTCCATCGGCTCCGCGGTGATGTCGACGTCGGCCAGCTCCTTGAACTGGTGGTGCATCGACGGCAGCCGCTTCAGGATCTCCGCGGCCGGGCGACGCGACGCGATGTCGAGGAACACCCCGCCGTGCGGTGACGAACGGCCCGCCTTGACCTCGGAGTTGATCGCCCGGGCGACCTCGTCACGCGGGAGCAGCTCCGGCGGACGCTTGTTGTGGTCGGGGTCGGTGTACCACCGGTCGCCCTCCTCCTCGGTCTGCGCGTACTGGCCACGGAAGACGTCCGGCACGTAGTCGAACATGAACCGCTTGCCCTCGGAGTTCTTCAGCACGCCGCCGTCGCCGCGCACCGACTCCGTCACGAGGATGCCCTTGACCGACGGCGGCCAGACCATCCCCGTCGGGTGGAACTGCACGAACTCCATGTTGATCAGCGTGGAACCGGCTCTCATGGCCAGCGCGTGCCCGTCGCCGGTGTACTCCCACGAGTTCGAGGTGACCTTGAACGACTTGCCGATGCCACCGGTGGCCAGCACCACCGCGGGGGCGTCGAAGCGGATGAACCCGCCGCTCTCACGCCAGTATCCGAACGCCCCGGCGACCCGCGCCGTCGGGGGTGCACAGCAGGTCGGTGATCGTGCACTCGGCGAACACCCGCAGGTGCCCGTCGAACTCGCCGGTCGAGGCGGCGTCGTCCTGCTGCAGCGAGACGATCTTCTGCTGCATCGTCCGGATCAGCTCGAGGCCGGTCCGGTCGCCGACGTGCGCCAACCGCGGGTACTCGTGGCCGCCGAAGTTGCGCTGGCTGATCTTGCCGTCGGGGGTCCGATCGAACAGCGCCCCGTAGGTTTCCAGCTCCCAGACCCGTTCGGGTGCCTCCTTGGCGTGCAGCTCGGCCATCCGCCAGGAGTTGAGGAACTTGCCACCGCGCATGGTGTCGCGGAAGTGGACCTGCCAGTTGTCGTTGCTGTTGACGTTGCCCATGCTCGCCGCGATGCCGCCCTCGGCCATCACGGTGTGCGCCTTGCCGAACAGCGACTTGCAGATCACCGCCACCCGCATACCGGCTTCTCGCGCGGCGATCGCCGCGCGCAGTCCCGCCCCGCCGGCCCCGATGACGAGGACGTCGTAGTCGTGCCGCTCGACGTCCTTCACCGTGGTGGCGTCGTTGCTGGCCATGTCAGTTCACCAACCTCAGGTCGGACAGGACGCCCGCCGAGACCAGCCCGATGTAGGCGTCGGTGACCAGCAGGCTCGCGAGCGTCGTCCAGGCGAGCTGCATGTGGCGGGTGTTGAGCTTGGACACCTGGGTCCAGAGCCAGTAGCGGGTCGGGTGCTTGGAGAAGTGCCGCAGCCGCCCGCCGACGAGGTGCCGGCAGGAGTGGCAGGACACGGTGTAGGTCCAGAGCAGGACGACGTTGACGAGCATGATCAGCGTGCCCAGCCCGATCCCGAAGCCGCCGCCGGTCCCGTGGAACGCCCGGATCACGTCGTAGGTGTTGATCAGCGAGACGATCACCGCGGCGTAGAAGAAGTAGCGGTGGGCGTTCTGCAGGATCAGCGGGAACCGCGTCTCGCCGGTGTACTTCGCGTGTGGCTCGGCGACGGCGCACGCCGGCGGCGACAGCCAGAACGCCCGGTAGTAGGCCTTGCGGTAGTAGTAGCAGGTCAGCCGGAAGCCCAGCAGGAACGGCAGGACCAGCAGGCCCAACGGGATGAACGGCGGGAACTCCCCGAACCACGTGCCGAAGTCGCGCGAGGCGGGAACGCAGGAGGCGGAGAGGCACGGTGAGGAGAACGGCGAGAGGTAGTGGTACTCCTCGACGAAGTAGTAGCGCTGCGACGCAGTGCGAATGAGCGCATACAGCAGCCACGCCACCAGCAGGGTGAAGGTGACCGCCGGCTCGAACCACCACCGGTCGGTGCGCAGGGTCCGGGCCGCGATGCTGGCCCGCCCCGGGGACTCGACCCCCACCGGTACCGATCCCGACGAGTCTCCACCGAGGTGGGTCTGCGTCATCCGTGACTCCTCACCAGTGCTGCTCGCTGTGGCCGTTCGGGAGTCTAACCCTGGGGTCTCAGCAGAACGATGCCGTACCCTCCCCGTGACATGTCGACGGCGCGCCCCATCCGGAGACGGCTCCGCGGCTGCGCGGTAGCCGCGGTGAGCGGGGTCGTGATGCTCGTCACGTTGACCGTTGCCCCGCTGGCCGCTGGGGCGCCGACGGACGTGGCGCCGACCCCCGTCACCTGTCCCAGCGGCCAGACCGCAACACCCGTGACCCCCACTCCTGCGACCCCCACGGCCCAGACCGTATGCGTCGTCGCGCCGCCGACGCCGCTCCCGGCTCCCCAGGTGGCTCCCGCCAACACGGTGGGGGGACCGAAGCTGGCCGCCGCCGGCGTCGTCGTCGACAAGCCCGACGCCGTCCCCGCGCCGCCGGACGGCAGCGAGGTGTCCTACCTCATCGCCGACATGGACTCGGGCCAGGTGCTCGCGGCGAAGAACCCCCACGCGTGGCTGCTGCCGGCCAGCACCCTGAAGACCCTCACCTCGCTGGTCGTCATGCCGGCCGTGCCCCCGAGCACCCAGCTGGTGGCGACCGACGACGAGGTCAACGCCGACGGCACCCGGGTCGGGATGGTCTCCGGGGCGACCTACTCCGTCGACGACCTCTTCCACGGGCTCGTGCTGATGAGCGGCAACGACACGGCCTATGCGCTCGCCGACGCCTACGGGGGTCGGGACAAGACCGTCGCCGCCATGAACGCCAAGGCCGCCCAGCTCGGCGCGTGGGACACCGTTGCGGTCGACCCCTCCGGCTTGGACGCTCCTGGGCAGCACTCCAGCGCCTACGACCTGGCGCTGTTGGGCCGCGCGGTGATGCAGCTGCCCGCATACCGGGAGGTGGCGACCACGAGGACCTACACCTTCCCCGGGGGGACCGACCGCAGCGGGAAGGCCTCTCCCGCGTTCGAGATCCAGAACCACAACCAGCTGCTGGAGAAGTATGCCGGGACCATCGGCATCAAGAACGGCTACACGACGGGGGCGCGCAACACGTTTGTCGGGGCCGTCACCCGCGGCGGACGCACTCTGCTGATCACCCAGATGGGGGCCACGGCAACGCCCAGCTGGCAGCGTCAGGCTGCGCTGCTCGACTGGGCGTTCGCCAACGCCGGGCAGCTGCGGCCGGTCGGGAGCCTCGTGGCCCCCGGGGCGCCCCAGCCTCCGGAGCTCGGCGGCACGCCCGCGCCCACCACCGCCGGGACGCCGGTGCCGTCGGCCACGACGAAGGAGCCGGTTCCGGGCGCGACGACGTCGTTGCCGCCCGTGGTGGCCGCCGAGCAGGCTGGTCCGGGCGGCAACCCGGGTCCGTGGTTGCTGTCGTCGGCGTCGACCGCGGCCCGAAACCCGGTGGTGTGGCTGGCGATCGTCGTGGTGGCGCTGCTGGTCGTGCTTGCGCTGCGCCGGTGGGTCCGCCGGGCCGGGCCACCCACGTAGGGCGGACCCTCAGCGCGAGAACCACCGCCGAACCACGCCGACGACACCGGCGACCGCGGCGCCTCCGAGCACTGCGCCGGCGACGGCACCGGCTCCAAGCGCCACCCGGTCGCGCTGCCGGGAGACCGTCGGGTCCGCGACACCGGCTGCCGCCGTCGAGGGCGGGATCAGCCGGACCGTCGAGTGCTGGACCACCGTCGGCGCGCCGGCGGTCGCTTCTCTCGCCTCGCTCGTCTCGTCGCTGGTCTCGGCGGCGGCGTCGAGGTAGGCCCAGCACGCCGAGAGCAGGACGATCCGGGCGATGAGGTTCAACCAGAACAGCAACCCGATGACGATGGCAACCGAGCCGAGCAGCGGGCTCTTCGTCGCGTTGTGGATCAGCTCGAGCCCGAAGATCTTGACGACGCCGAGCAGTGCCCCACCGACGAGCGCCGACTGACGGACCACCGACCAGGGCAGGGTGACTCCCGACAGGACGCGCAGCAGCAGGACCAGCACGCCGACGTCGACGGCGAACCCGACGAGGATCCCGATGACGGTGACGAGGATCGTGTTGTCGCCCACGCCGATCCGCTTCGACACCCAGTCGCCGGCCGCGCCGACGACGCTGGTCAGGACGGCCGAGACCAGGAAGGCCGAGCCGAGCGCGATGAACACGCCGAGGTCGCGGAGCTTGTCCGTGAGGACGTTGCCCGGAGAGCCCTGCGCCCCCAGACTGGCCCGGATGCCGTCGCGGAACGAGCCGATCCACCCGATCCCCGACAGCACCAGGCTGACCAGCGCGACCAGGCCACCGATGGTCAGCAGCGAGAGCTGGGGTTCCTGCAGGGTGATCAGCCCGGTCGGGTTCGATGCGGTCTTGACGAACCCCGGCAGCGCCTGGTTCAGCGCGTCGCCGACGCTGTTGAGCAAGTCCGGTCGACCGCGCAGGACGAAGCCGAAGATGACCGCGGCGATGGCGAATGCGGGGAAGACCGAGAAGAACGCGTAGTAGGCGATTCCCGACGACAGCAGGTTGCCGTGGACCTCGTTGTACCGCTGGTTCGCTCGATAGGGCTTGAGGCGTTGGACCCGCTCCCAGAGCTGTTTCACCGGCCGGCCACTTCCGCGTCGTTCCCGAGCGGGAACTCGCGCACCGGGAGCCAGGTCCCGCCGTCGTCCTGGACGTAGAGGTGGAAGCTGCGCACCTCGAACGTGGCAACGAACTGCGCCAGCTCGTCGAAGGCGCGGTCTAGCTCGCCTTCCTCGACGTGGTGCGCGACCGTGACGTGCGGGTGGTAAGGAAAGGACAGGGCCGTGCCCCACCGGCCCCGGCGGATGCCGTGCTCGAGCTGCTCGCACGCGGCGATACCCCGCGCGACCTGGACGAAGACGACGTCGGAGACCGGCCGGAACGTGCCGGTGCCCCGCAGCACGACGACGAAGGGGTCGACGCGACCGGGCCGCCCCGTCGAGGTGGGCGGTGAGCTCGTCCAGCTCCTCGTCGGCGACCTGCGTGGGGCCCAGCAGGGTGATGTGAGCCGGGGTGTCCGAGGCCAGCGGGTCGCCGTACGACGCGCGCCGGGACTGCAGCTCCGGACCGAACGGCGCGGGGACCGGGATCGAGACTCCGACCACTCTCGAGTCACGCCGAGCGCTGGCCGGGGCCACCAGGGACATGGGGTGCATTGTGGCAGGGTGGCTGTCGTGGACGCCGCCGCTCTGTTCGGTCGCACCTTCGGCAGCGAGCCGGACGGGGGTGTGGTCCGCGCCCGGGCGGGTGAACCTCATCGGCGAGCACACCGACTACAACGGCGGCCTGGCGCTACCGATCGCCTTGCCCCAGCGCACCTATGCGGCGGTGCGGCTGCGCGAGGACGGGCGGTTCCGTGCGGTCAGCAGCGCCGCTCCCGGCGGGGTGGTGGAGGTGGCCCTCGACTGACGTCGGGCCTGGCAACCCGCAGGGGTGGGCCGCATACCTCGCGGGCGTCGCCTGGGTGCTGGCCGAGGAGGGGCACCCGGCGCCCGGACTGGACGTCGCGATCGCCAGCGATGTCCCGGTCGGCGCCGGCCTCTCGAGCTCGGCGGCCCTCGAATGCTCCCTGGTGGCAGCCCTTTCCGATCTCCTGGGTCTGGGCGTGCTGGCCGACGACACCGGCCGCGCTCAGGCCGCGGCGTGGTGCCAGCGCGCCGAGAACGAGATCGCCGGTGCCCCGACCGGCGGGATGGACCAGGCCGCGTCGATGCGCGCCACCCGCGGCCACGCGATCCTCGTGGACAGCCGGACCGGGTCCGTCGAGCAGGTGCCCGTCGACCTGGCGGCACAGGGGCTGGAGCTCCTCGTGGTCGACACCCGAGCCGAGCACGCGCTCGTCGACGGTCAGTACGCCGAGCGACGGGCGACCTGTGAGGAGGCCGCGGCGGTTCTCGGCGTCGAGACTCTCGGCGACGTGGACCCGGGCGGCCTGGACGCCGCACTCGACCGGCTGCCCGACGACGTCTCCCGCGCCCGGGTGCGCCACGTCGTGACGGAGATCGAGCGGGTTCGGCAGTGCGTCGGAGCGTTGCGGCGGAACGACTTCCAGGAGGTCGGACGGTTGTTCGTCGCGTCGCACGTGTCGCTGCGCGACGACTACGAGGTGTCCTGCCGGGAGCTGGACCTCGTCGTCGACACCGCGCTCGACGCCGGCGCGCTCGGCGCGCGGATGACCGGTGGCGGGTTCGGGGGCTCAGCCATCGCGCTCGTCCGGGCCGACGACGCCGAGGCGGTCGGCCATGCCGTCGTCGAGGCGTTCGCTGCCGCGGGGCTGACTCCCGTCCAGCCGTTCGCGGTCACCGCCGGGCCGCCGGCGGCCCGGGACCGGTGAGGGGCTGAACCGCTCGGCCGGCGTGCACACCGACGGGCATTGGTGCCGGCGACGGCTGAATCTAAGGCGCCGTGACCAACGCCCGTCCGTGTGCTGCTGGCGCAGAGGTCAGCCGTCCGTTAGCGGCTGCCCTCGATGATCCCGAGGAGTCGGGCTCCGTTCTCCCAGAGCACCGCTCGCATCCAGTCGTCCCCGAGACCCAGTCGGTCGAGCGCCTCAATCTGGTGCGCGTAGGCGTACGGGATGTTGGGGAAGTCGCTCCCGAGAACGACCTTGTCGCGCAGGCCCGCGAGTCGCGGAACGTACCCGTCCGGGAACGGCGCGAAGCGTTCGGTGAAGTCGGTCGCGGCCATCGTCGTGTCGAGGTGGACGCCGGCATACTGCTCGGCGAGGTCGGCGAACGCGTGGTACTCGCTCATCCCGAGGTGGGCGACCACCAGGACGAGATCCGGATGGCGGCGAAGCAGCTCGGCCACCGGTTCGGGTCCGGTGTGCTCGCCGGGCCGCGGGGCAGACCCGGCGTGGATGACGACGGGGACCCTGGCCTCTTCGAGCAGTCCCCAGGCCTCGTCGAGCAACGGGTCGACCGGGCTGAACACGCCGACCTGGACGTGGACCTTGAACAACCGTGCGCCCGCCGCCAGCGCGTCCCGCACGTCGGTCGCGGCGGACGGCCTCCGGGAAGAACGTGCCGGAGTGCACCGCGTCCGGCACGCGGGCCGCGAAGTCCGTGCACCAGTCGTTGAGCCACCGGGCCATGCCCGCCCGGTGGGCGTAGGTGAGCGACGGGATCGCCCGCAGTCCCAACCGGCGAACGGTGTCCAGCCGCTCCTCCTCGCTGAGGCGGTAGTGCACCGGCCAGGCGAGCCCGTAGTTCTCCTCGGCGGCGTCGAAGTACGCCCACACCTTGGCCAGCACGGACGGCGGGAGGAAGTGGACGTGGATGTCGGCCAGGCCCGGCAGGCCCAACGCACGCCAGTATGCGGGGACGTCCGCGTCGGTGGCCGGTCCCGCCACGGTGGTGGTCAGCCCCCCGCGCCGCGGCTGAACTCGTCGATCAATGGGACGATGTCGGCGATGGAGTCGACGATCCGCGTGGGCCGGTAGGGGAACGTCTCCACCATCTCTCGGCGGGTGGACCCGGTCAGCACCAGTACCGTCCGCAGGCCGGCCTCGAGGCCGCTGATGACGTCGGTGTCCATCCGGTCACCGACCATGACTGTCGTCTCGGAGTGCGCGTCGATCCGGTTCAGGGCGCTCCGCATCATGATCGGGTTCGGCTTGCCGATGAAGTACGGCTGACTTCCCGTCGCCTTGGTGATGAGCGCGGCGACCGATCCGGTGCCGAGCATCAGGCCTTCACGGGAGGGACCGGAGGGGTCCGGGTTCGTCGCGATGAAGCGAGCTCCTCCCGCCACGAACCGAATCGCCTTGGTGATCGCCTCGAGGGAGAGCGTGCGGTTCTCCCCGAGGACCACGTAGTCGGGATCGATCTCCGTGAGGGTGTAGCCGATGTCGTAGAGGGCGGTGGTCAGGCCAGCCTCGCCCAGGGCATACGCGGACCCACCCGGGACCTGGTCGGCCAGGAACGCCGCCGTCGCCAGAGCGGAAGTCCAGATGACCCCCTCGGGCACCTCGATCCCGCTGCGAGCGAGCCGCGCGCGCAGGTCCCGCGGTGTGTAGATCGAGTTGTTGGTGAGGAGAAGAAACCGGCGTTCCAGGGCCACGAGTCGCTCGATGAACTCGGAGGCGCCGGGGATCGCCTGCTCCTCGTGGACGAGGACCCCGTCCATGTCGGTCAACCAGCACTCGACGGGCTTGCGCTCGGTCACCGGGACAGTTTGTCAGGTGACGGGCGCCGAACGGTCAGTAGGCGCCCTCCGACCGCACCACAGCGGTGCCGGTCCGCCAGAGGATCTTGAGATCCTCGACAAGGTTCCAGTTCTCGACGTAGTAGAGGTCCAGCCGCACGGCGTCGTCCCAGGCGAGGTCGCTGCGCCCGCTGACCTGCCACAGGCCCGTCATTCCCGGCGGGACGAGCAGCCGCCGGCGCATGTCGTCGCCGTAGCGCTCCACCTCGCGGTCGAGGGCGGGTCGCGGACCGACCAGGCTCATCTCGCCCTTGAGGACGTTCCAGAGCTGGGGGAGCTCGTCGATGCTCGTACGCCGGATGAAGGCGCCGAGCGGGGTCACCCGCGGGTCGCGTCGGAGCTTGAACAGCGGTCCAGCGGCGTCGTTCATGCTGGACGACATCGTGTCGGCGTCGACCACCATGCTGCGGAACTTGACCATGTCGAAGGGCTTGCCGCCGATGCCGACGCGGCTCTGCCGGTAGAGCGCGGGGCCACCGTCACGGCGGGCCAGCAGGGCCACCGTGAGCAGCACGGGACTGAGGAGGAGGCCGATCCCCAGTGCGCCGATGACGTCGAAGGCGCGCTTGAGCACCCGCTTGGGGCCGCTGAAGGTCGGCGCCTCCACGTGGAGGAGCGGAAGCCCCGCGACGGGCCGAGTGAGGATCCGCGGACCGGCCACCTGCGTGAGTCCCGGAGCGAGGACCAGGTCGATCCCGGTGCCTTCCAGGTCCCAACCCAGGCGACGGAGCCCGTCCGCGCCGAGCCGCGAGGCGCCGGAGCAGGCCACGACGTCCGCACCGACGAGCACGGCAATCGAAACAGCGTCCTCCTCACGCCCCAGGATCGGCACGTCGCCGATCGGCTCGTCGCCGTCGGAGCAGCAGGCGCCGACGACGCGGTAGCCGGCGGAGGGGACCTCCCTGAGGGCGGCGACCAGGCTGGTCAGATGGCTGCGATCTCCAACGACGACCATCGACTCGCTGAACCGGCCCACCGACCGCTGGACGCCGAGCCAGCGGCGCCAGGTCCATCGGCCGAGGACCAGACCGATGAGACCGGCCGGCAGCACGACCAGGAGGTAGCCGCGCGCGATCTCGAGCTTGAGGAGATAGGAGAGGACAGCGAGGGTGACGAACAGCCGCAGGGTCGCCGCGATGACGGCGCGGTACTCCGCCGGACCGTAGCCGAACAGCCGTTCGTCGTACGTGTTGTGGAGTCGTAGGGACGCCATCCACAACAGGGCGATGACGACGGAGACGGCGACGTATCCCCAGTCGTAGCCCAGCCCGCTCGTCGTCGTATCGGTGTCGATGCCGAAGCGGAAGAGGTAGGCGCCGACGACCGACCACAGGACGACGAGAGCGTCGGTGACTGCGAGACGGCGCGTGAGGTCTCGCGCTCCGGACCTGGTGGAGGCTCCGGGGCGAGTAAGGGTGAGGCTCATCCCGCCAGCTGGTCCTTCAGCGGCAAGGGCGCCTCGGACGCGGCGACAATGGATGGCGGCCGCTGCGGGAAGGCATGCACGGCTGCGCCCGACTCAGGAGACGACGCCCATTGCTTAACACGCTTGCGCGCCCCATGCACCCAGGCAACTCCACCAACGAACGCAGACAGCCCGAGGGCGAGCCACGCGACGAGCACTTCGGCGCTCAGCACATGCAGCACAACGACATCCCTCCCAAGGATCCCCCCGTCGACACAGAAGGTCCCGCCTTCTGCATACCCGGCCCCCCAGCCGGTCGACGCATGAATCCTCGCACGTCGCCGTCACGACAGGCGTGGGTTTCGCGGAATTCCGTTGGTATGCGGGAGGAATGGTTGACGGTCACCGCGAAGGCCTAGTCGGCGACGAGGTCGGCTAGTCAATCGGGGTCATCGACAAACCCGGACCTTCGGTCGAAGCCTGGGCATATCCGGCAGGCGCGTCAGGTCCGACTAACCAGCGCCAATGCGGCGTCGAAGCGCGCCGACGGCCGCATGACCGCCGCCGACTTGGCGGGGTGGGGCCGGTAGTAGCCGCCGAGGTCCACGGGCCGGCCCTGGACGTCGACGAGCTCCCGCTGAATCGCCTCGAGATCGGCCTCCAGGGCGCGCGCGACCGGCGTGAACACCGCCGCCAGCTCCGGGTTCTCGGTCTGTTCCGCGAGCTCCTTCGCCCACGCGTAGGCGAGGAAGGCGTGGCTGCCCCGGTTGTCGATCTCACCGACCCGGCGGCTGGGAGACTTGTTCTCCTCGAGGAGTCGCTCCGTCGCGCGGTCCAGCGTCTCGGCGAGGGTTGCCGCGCCGGTGTTGCCGGTGGTCTCGGCGAGGTGGCGGAAGCTCTCCGCCAGCGCCATGAACTCGCCGAGGCTGTCCCACCGCAGGTGGTTCTCCTGCACCAGCTGCTGCACGTGCTTCGGCGCGGAACCGCCGGCGCCGGTCTCGAACAGGCCGCCGCCGTTCATCAGCGGCACGACCGAGAGCATCTTGGCGCTCGTGCCGAGCTCGAGGATGGGGAAGAGGTCGGTGAGGTAGTCGCGCAGGACGTTGCCCGTGACCGAGATGGTGTCCTCGCCCTTGCGGATCCGGTCCAGCGAGGTGGCCATGGCCTCGACCGGCGACTGCACGGTGATGTCGAGACCGTCGGTGTCGTGGTCGGCGAGGTAGGCGTGGACCTTGGCGATGAGGTTGGCGTCGTGGGCCCGTTGCTCGTCGAGCCAGAACACCGCCGGCGCCCCGGTGGCTCGCGCTCGGGTCACCGCCAGCTTCACCCAGTCGCGGATGGCGGCATCCTTGGTCTGGCACGCGCGCCAGATGTCGCCGGCCTGCACCTCGTGCTCCAGCAGAACCGTGCCCGACGCGTCGACGACCTCGACGGTGCCCGCCTGGTCGAGAACGAAGGTCTTGTCGTGGCTGCCGTACTCCTCCGCCTTTTGCGCCATCAGGCCGACGTTGGGCACCGAGCCCATCGTCGTCGGGTCGAACGCCCCGTGAGCCCGGCAGTCGTCGAGCACCACCTGGTAGATCGGCGCATACGAGGAGTCCGGGATCACCGCGAGCGTGTCGGCCTCGGCACCGTCCGGACCCCACATGTGCCCGGAGGTGCGGATCATCGCCGGCATCGAGGCGTCCACGATGACGTCGCTCGGGACGTGGAGGTTGGTGATCCCCTTGTCGGAGTTGACCATCGCGAGCTTCGGGCCAGCTGCCAGGCGCTGCTCGATGGCCGCCTTGATCTCGGCCCCGTGGTCGACAGGCGTCGAGCCCGGAGAGGATCGCCCCGAGGCCGTTGCTGCCGTCGAGACCGGCCGCAGTCAGCTCGTCGCCGTAGGTGTCGAAGACGTCGGAAAAGTAGGCGCGGACGACGTGGCCGAACACCACCGGGTCGGACACCTTCATCATCGTGGCCTTGAGGTGCACCGAGAAGAGCACGTCGTCGTCGACCGCCCGCGCCAGCTGCTCGGCGGAGGAACTCGTCCAGCGCCGCGGCCCGCAGGACGGTGGCGTCCAGGATCTCGTCCTCGGTGACGGGTACGTCGTCGCGCAGGACCACAGGGTCGCCGCCGTCGGCCGGCTGCAGCCGGATCGTGACAGTGCCGTCCTGGGCGATCACCACGGACTTCTCGTTGTGGCGGAAGTCGTCGGCGTCCATGGTCGCGACGTTGGTCCTCGAGTCGGCCGACCACGCGCCCATCGAGTGGGGATGCTTGCGGGCAAAGTTCTTCACCGAGGCTGGCGCGCGTCGATCCGAGTTTCCTTCGCGCAGAACGGGGTTCACCGCGCTGCCCTTCACCTTGTCGTAGCGCGCGCGGGCGTCCTTCTCCTCGGGCGTCGACGGCTCGTCCGGGTAGTCCGGTACCGCGACGCCCTGGGACTGGAGCTCCGCCACCGCCGCCTTGAGCTGCGGCACCGACGCCGAGATGTTGGGCAGCTTGATGATGTTGGCCTCGGGCGTCGTCGCCAGCTCACCCAGCTCGGCGAGCGCGTCGCTCTCCGCCTGGTCCGCCGGCAGCCGGTCGGCGAACGCGGCCACGATCCGCCCGGCCAGCGAGATGTCGCGGGTCTCGACGTCGACCCCTGCGGCGGACGCATACGCCTGAACCACCGGGAGGAACGAGTAGGTGGCGAGCAGCGGTGCCTCGTCGGTGAGCGTGTAGATGATCCGACTCATGGGCGCCATCCTACCGGTATCTTGACATCAAGATACTTGGTCTCCGCTAGCCTTCCCGCATGACGACCCCGGCCCTCCGCAAGCGTCTCGGTGCGGAGCTTCTCGGCACGTTCTGGCTGGTGTTCGGCGGCTGCGGGACGGCGATCTTCGGAGCGTCGTTCTTCTCGAGCCCCGGGCTGACCACCCCCTCCTCGCAGCTCGGGGTCGGTCACCTTGGGGTCGCGCTCGCCTTCGGTCTGTCCGTCGTGACGATGGCGTATGCGGTGGGGCACGTCTCGGGGGCGCACTTCAACCCCGCCGTGACGATCGGCCTGTGGGCCGCCCGCCGGTTCGACAACGTCCGCGATGCGGGCGCCTACATCGCGGCCCAGGTCGTCGGGGGACTGCTGGCCGGCGCCGTGCTCTGGGGCCTGGCCAAGAGCGTGCGGGGGTCCGCCGGCGTCTCGGGTGCGCTCGCCGCGAACGGCTACGGCGAGCACTCACCCGGCGGGTTCTCCCTCCTCGCGGTGCTGCTCGTCGAGGTCCTGCTGACCGCGTTCTTCGTGTTCGTGATCCTCGGGGTCACCACCGCGCACGCCCCGACCGGGTTCGCACCCCTTGCGATCGGCCTGACCCTGACGATGATCCACCTCATCTCGATCCCGATCGACAACACCTCGGTCAACCCGGCTCGCTCCGTGGGGGTGGCCTTCTTCAACGGCAACGGAGCGCCCGGCCAGGTGTGGGCGTTCATCGTGGCGCCGATCGTCGGCGCGGTGATCGCCGGCTGGTCGTTCGAGGCGATCACCGGCATCGACCGCAGCAACCTCGACGTCGGCGGTGCCGTCAACCCGGGCGAGGTCATGACCGAGGCGATCCCCACCACGCAGCCCGCGCTCGAGGGCCCGGTCACGGCTCAAGAAGCCGGCCCGCAGGCGCCGTAGGGCGCCCCAGGCGAAGAGCCGCGAGGCATACCGGCTGGTAGCGTCGGCGGGCGTGAGCACCGATGCCAGCCCTGCCACCCGTACTCCCGTGAAGGTCGCCGTCACCGGCGCTGCCGGCCAGATCGGCTACAGCCTGCTGTTCCGGCTCGCCAACGGTGACCTGCTGGGCCACGACACCCCGATCGAGCTGCGGCTGCTAGAGATCACGCCGGCCCTGAAGACCCTCGAGGGCGTCGTCATGGAGCTCGACGACTGTGCCTTTCCGAACCTCGTCAAGGTGGAGATCGGCGACGACCCCCGCGGCATCTTCGACGGCGTGAACCACGCCCTGCTCGTCGGTGCCCGCCCGCGCGGCCCGGGAATGGAGCGCGGTGACCTGCTGGAGGCCAACGGCGGCATCTTCGCGCCCCAGGGCAAGGCCCTCAACGAGGTCGCTGCGGACGACGTACAGGTGTCCGTCACCGGCAACCCCGCCAACACCAACGCGCTCATCGCCATGTCCAACGCCCCGGACATCCCCAAGGAGCGGTTCGCGGCGCTGACCCGGCTGGACCACAACCGGGCCATCTCGCAGCTGGCCGCGAAGGTCGGCGTGCCGGTGACGCAGGTCCGCAGGATGACCATCTGGGGCAACCACTCGGCGACGCAGTACCCCGACATCTTCCACGCGGAGGTGAACGGGCAGAACGCCGCCGAGCTGGTCAACGACGAGCAGTGGCTGGCCGACACCTTCATCCCGACCGTGGCCAAGCGCGGCGCGGCGATCATCGACGCGCGCGGCTCCTCGTCGGCGGCGAGCGCCGCGTCGGCGACCATCGACAGCGCCCGCACATGGCGCGACGGCACCGCCGAGGGCGACTGGGTGTCGATGGCGGTCTGCTCCGACGGCTCCTACGGCGTGCCGGAGGGCCTGATGTGCTCGTTCCCGGTGACGATCTCGGACCGCCGGTGGTCGATCGTCCAGGGCCTCGAGATCAACGAGTTCTCCCGGGCCCGGATCGACAAGAGCGTCGCCGAGCTCGAGGAGGAGCGCGAGGCGGTCAAGGGACTCGGCCTGCTGCCCTAGCCTCCTTCCAGACACACGTTGTTGTCGATTTCGGGCGCTCACCTGCGCCGAAATCGACAACAACGTGTGTTTGGAAGCGGAGTATGTGCGGGGTCACGGTCCGGGGCAGCTGGCCGCTCGACCGCCGCCGAACGCGGCGTCGGCCGGGGCGCACGTGCGGACCAGGTAGAACGCCCCGAACACCAGGGCGGCCGCGGCCACCAGGGTGACGACGTCGCGGGCCCTCGACCGGATCTCGATGCCGCCCCCGCGCGGTTCTGGGACGACGAGCCGCAGGACCGCCGCGACCAGCAGCCCGAACGCCATGACGAAGCCGCCGAGCCGCAGGTGGCCCGCGACGATGAGGCCGACGCCGGCGACCACGAAGACCGCGATGACCCACCACAGTCCGAGGCGGCGAAAGCCCGCCAACCTCATCGCGTCATCGCAGGCCGGCGTGCCGCTCGGCCGCCGTGACCACGTTGGTCAGCAGCATCGCCCGGGTCAGCGGGCCGACACCGCCCGGGTTGGGGCTGATCCAGCCGGCCACCTCCGCCACGTCAGCGGCGACGTCGCCCACGGGCTTGCCGCCGACACGGGAGACGCCGACGTCGAGCACGGCGGCGCCGGGCTTCACCATGTCGGCCGTGATCATGCCCGGGACCCCCGCAGCCGCGACGACGATGTCACCCTGTCGCACCTCCGCGGCGAGGTCCTTGGTCCCCGTGTGGCAGACGGTGACCGTCGCGTTCTCGGACTTGCGGGTAAGGATCAGGGCGAGCGGGCGCCCGACGGTGATCCCGCGGCCGACGATGACCACGTGAGCCCCCGCGATCGGCACGTCGAACCGGCGCAGCAGCTCGATGCAGCCCATCGGCGTACACGGCAGCGGAGCCGGTTTGCCGAGGACCAGCCAGCCGAGGTTGGTCGGGTGCAGCCCGTCGATGTCCTTCTCCGGGTCGACCCGGGACAGCAGGGCCATCTCGTCCAGTCCCGTGGGCTGCTGCACGAGGAACCCCGTGCAGTCGGGGTCGGCGTTCAGCTCGTCGATGACCGCCTCGACCTCGGCCTGGGTCGCCGTGGCCGGGAGGTCGCGGCGGATGCTCGTGATGCCGATCTCCGCGCTGTCCTTGTGCTTCGCGCCGACGTACCACGTGCTGGCGGGGTCGTCACCGACGAGCACTGTCCCCAGACCGGGCACGACACCGTGTGACGCGAGGACCGAGACCCGGTCCTTCAGCTCCGCCTTGATCGTCGCCAGCGTGGCCTTGCCGTCGAGAATCCGTGCGGTCACGACCGCCTATCCTGCCACGGGCGCGTCGGGCTCCAAGGCGTCCGTGGAGCGCCGCTGGGCACGGGTCGCCGCGACCGCCGCCAACACCGCAGCGGCCACGGTGACGAGAAGTCCGAGAAGGACCACAGGCGTGATCTGCCCCCGCGTCTCCGGGTTCAGCGCGTCGAGCACCACGGCCGCGGCCAGCTGGCCCGCGAGCATCAGCAGGATGACCAGCAGGACGCCGAGGTGCCGAACCGCGACCGCGGTGGCGCTGACCACGAAGATGCCGAACACCCCGCCGAACCACGCCCACCAGGGCACCTCGCCACGCGCAGGAACGCCGAACGAGCCCATCGCCCAGGCCGGCACCGTGAGCACGAGCAGCATCGGCGGAGCCCATCGCGAAGTTCAGCCACGCCGTCGTCATCGGCTGACCCGAGGCGACCGTCACCCGGCCGTTGGTCGCCTGCTGGACGCTGACGAAGGCGGCGACGACGAGCGCGAGGAGCGCCGGGAGGACCGCCGCCGCGTCGGTGGCCGAGACCCGGCCGCCCACCGCGACGACGACACCGAACGGTGCGAGCACCGCCGCGATGACGCGGACCCGCGACACCGCGACGCGGCCCGTCGGCCCGAGCCCCAGGCGGTCGACGACGACCGCGCTGGCGGTCTGGCCGCCGACCGTCGCGATGGTGAACAGGGCGACTCCGACGATCGGCACCGCATACGACTGTGCGAACACGAAGAGTGCCCCGACCAGCCCACCGAGCAGCTGCCATCCTCGAATCTCACCGACGCTGCAGCGCCGTTCGCAGCCGCCCGACGCCGACCCGCAGTGGCGGGAACAGCGCCGCGGCGAGGGTGAGCACGACGAGACCCGACCCGAAGCTCCAGAGCGCCGCGTCCAGCCCGCGTCCCCAGACCTCGGACAGCTCGCCGTTCATCCGCGCCTGGATCGCGAGGGCCGCCCCGGCGAGCAGCGTGACGGCAGCCCAGAACAGCACGTCAGTGGGCGAAGTGCCGGGTGCCGGTGAAGTACATCGTGACGCCGGCCTGCCGGGCGGCGTCGATGACCACGTCGTCGCGGATCGAGCCGCCCGGCGCCACGACGGCCCGGACCCCGGCGTCGAGCAGGATCTCGAGCCCGTCGGCGAACGGGAAGAACGCGTCGGAGACGCGCCACCGAGCCGGCCGCCCGGTCGGCGCCGGCCCGCGAGACGGCCAGGCGGCAGGAGTCCACGCGGTTGACCTGACCCATGCCGACCCCGACGGCCGCGCCGTCCTTGGCCAGCAGGATCGCGTTGGACTTCACCGCGCGGATCGCCCGCCACGCGAACTCCAGGTCGGCGAGGGTGGCCTCGTCCGCCGGGTCACCCGTGACGAGCCGCCAGTATGCGTGGTCGTCACCGCCGGTGGGCTCGCCGTCATCGCCGCGGACGACGGCGTCGACGCGGTCCTGCGTCTGCACCAGGATGCCGCCGCTGATCGGGCGGACCTCGATCGGGTCGCGAAACCGCTCCATATCGGCGGGAAGCCGAAGCACGCGGACGTTCTTGCGCTCCCGGAGCAAGGCCAGCGCGTCGTCGTCGAACCCCGGCGCCACGATCACCTCGGTGAAGACGCCCTTGGTGTGCTCGACCAGCTCGGCCGTGACCGTCCCGTTCGTGGCGATGATCCCGCCGTAGGCCGACTGCGGGTCGCACGCGTGTGCCTTGTCGTACGCCTCGATCAGCGTCGCCCCGACCGCGATGCCGCAGGGGTTGGCGTGCTTGATGATCGCCACCGTCGGCTGGTCGCCCTGGTCGTGGGCCGCCCGCACCGCGGCGTCGGCGTCGACGTAGTTGTTGTAGGACATCGCCTTGCCGTGCAGCTGTTCGGCCTGCGCGATGCCGGGCCGCCAGTGCCGGTAGAGCGCCGCGGGCTGGTGCGGGTTCTCCCCGTAGCGCAGGGCCGCGGCCCGGTCCCACGTGGCGCCGGTCCAGGCGGGGAACCCGGTCCCGTCGGTGGTGTCGGCGAGGACGGTGCCCATCCAGTTGGCGACGGCGTTGTCGTAGCTCGCGGTGTGCGCGAAAGCCTCGGCCGCCAGCCGCTGCCGCTCGGCGACCGTGAAGCCGCCGGCGGCCAGGGCCTCGACGAGCCGGGGGTATGCGTCGGGGCTGGTGACGATCGCGACGCTGGCGTGGTTCTTGGCGGCGGCCCGGACCATGGACGGGCCGCCGATGTCGATCTGCTCGACGCACTCCTGCGGGGAGGCGCCGGACGCCACGGTGTCGCGGAACGGGTACAGGTTGGAGACGACGAGGTCGAACGGCTCGACGCCCAGCTCCACGAGCTGGCGCACGTGGTCCGGGTTGTGGGTGTCGGCGAGGATGCCCGCGTGCACCATCGGGTGCAGCGTCTTGACGCGACCGTCCAGGCTCTCGGGGAACCCGGTCAGGTCCTCGACGGCGGTCACCCGAACTCCTTGCGCGGCAATGGTCTTCGCGGTGGACCCGGTCGACACGATCGCCACGCCGGCGGCGTCCAGCGCGGACGCGAGGTCGGCGAGCCCGGTCTTGTCGTAGACGGAGACCAGGGCGCGCCGGATGGGCCGCCGCCCGTCGGCGGTGTCCGTAGAGCTCACGGGATGGTGACCTTCCGATCGGTGACGGTGAAACCCTCCCGGACCATACGTCCAACGAGGTCGACGAGCTGCGGCCGTTCCGCGGCCTTGATGCGCTCGGTCAGCGTGTCGACGGTGTCGTCGTCCTCGACGGGGACAGCGACCTGGCCGACGACGACGCCGGTGTCGACGCCCTCGTCGACGACGAACAGGGTCGCGCCGGTGACCTTCACGCCGTAGTCGAGCGCGTCCCGAGGTCCGTGGATGCCGGGGAACGACGGCAGCAGGGCGTTGTGGCTGTTGACGTAGCGCCCGCCGAACCGGGCGAGGAACGCTGGTCCCACCAGCTTGAGGAAGCCGGCCGACACGACCAGCGCCGGCGCGTATGCCGCCACGGCGTCGGCGAGCGCGGCGTCCCAGGCGGCCCGGTCCGGGAAGTCGGACACCCGGCAGACGAAGGTCGGAATCCCGCGCTCGTTCGGCGCGGGCCAGCCCCTCGATCCCGGGCCGGTCGGCCCCGACCGCAGCGATCCGCACGCCGTAGGCCGGGTCCGCCGAGGCGTCGACGAGCGCCTGGAGCAGGGTGCCGGACCCGGAGACGAGGACCACCACCGAGCCGACGGAGCCGGCCGAGGGCTCCGGAGGTCGAAGGCGGCGGCGGTCACGGTGCTCCACCCTAGCGACGGGCTCGCTCGACGTCCGACGACGGCCGGCGACGCCTACGTCACCACGTCGACGAAACCCCGACGCGCGGCCCGTCGTTCTTCTCCAGAGGGGCCATCCGGGAGGATGGGGACGCGGTCGCCAGACGGCGGGTCGCCCGAGGCGGTGAGCGGAGACACGATGGCGGGTCAGGTCGGCGGCCGGCAGGTCAGCCGCGAGGAGCTGCGAGCCCGCGGCCGCTACTCCATGACCATCGCCTGCCTGTTCCTCCTCATCCTGCTCGGGGCCGGCCTGGCCCTTCCGCAACGGGCCATCGTCGTCGTACCGATCGTCGTCGCGATCGTGGCGTCCATCCGGGAGATACGCCGGCTGTCGCGCGCGTCCGCCGGAGCGTTCTCGCGGTTCGGGCCGGCCGTTGCCCTGGGCCTCTCGTCGGTGCTGCTGCTCGGCGCCATCACCCAGGCGGTCTTCTACGCACCGCAGAAGCAGTACGAGGACTGCATGGCCGGAGCGAACACCAGCACCGCCCAGTCGGTGTGCAACCAGCAGCGCCAACGCTCGATCCTCGGCTCGCTGACCGAGTTCTAGTCACCCCACGAAGTTCTCCGCTTCGCTCCGATACTTCGCGGGGACCCCGACACTCGCAAACAGGCTCTAGCGGGTGACGGCGTCCACCTGGCTGACGAGGTGGTCGGCGATCTCCAGCGAGGCGGTGGCCGCCGGCGACGGCGCGTTGAGGACGTGCACCTGCCGCGGCGCCGTCTGCACGAGGAAGTCGTCCACCAGCGAGCCGTCCCGGCGGACCGCCTGGGCCCGGACGCCGGCCGGTGCGGGCCTGAGGTCCCGCGCGGTGATACCCGGGGACCAGCCGGGCGACGCTCCGAGCGAACGCCGTCCGCGACAGGGACCGCACCACCTCGCGAGCGCCGGGTACCGCGTGCCGGGCGCCGAGGCGCCACAGTCCGGGCCAGGACAGGGCGTCGCCCAGCTCGCCGAGGTCCACGTCCGCGCCAGGTGTACCCCTCGCGGCGGAGGGCCAGGACCGCGTTCGGGCCGACGTGCACGCCACCGTGGACCGTCCGGGTCAGGTGGACCCCGAGGAAGGGGAACCGCGGGTCGGGAACCGGGTAGAGCAACCCCCGCACCACGTGCTCCCGGTGGGCCGCCAGCTCGAAGTACTCGCCCCGGAACGGCACGATCCGGGCGTCGGGCACCACGCCGCAGGCCCGGGCGAGGACGTCCGCATGCAGCCCCGCACAGACCACCAGCGCGTCGGCCGTCAGGGTGTCCCCGGCCGTCGTCCGCACTCTCACTCCCGCCGGGTCGCTGGTCTCGATGCCGGCGAACGCCGTCCCCGTCCGGACCAGGCCCCCACCGGCCACGACATCGTCGGCGTATGCGAGGCATACCTGCCCGTAGTCGACGATCCCCGTGGTCTCGACCCGCAGCGCCTCGACACAGGACACGTAGGGCTCGTACTCGCGAGCCTCGGCCGGCGACACCAGCCGGGCCGGCACCCCATTCGCGGTAGCCCGCCCCGCCAGCCGGCGGAGCCCGCCGACCTCCTCCTGGCTGGTGGCCACGACCAGCTTGCCGGTCGTCTCGACGGGGATGCTCCGGTCGCGGGCGAAGGCGGTCATCGAGGCCGCGCCACGGACCGCCATGCGGGCCTTGAGGCTTCCTGGCAGGTAGTAGAGGCCGGAGTGGATCACCCCCGAGTTGCGTCCGGTCTGGTGCGTCGCGAGCTCCGCCTCCTTCTCCAGGACGGTCACCTCGTCACCGCGACGCGTGAGGGAACGAGCCGTGGCGAGACCGACGATGCCGCCGCCGACGACGACGACCCTCACGCGGCGCTCACGCGGCGCTCACGAGGCGGAGCGGTCGCCCGGTCCCCGGTGCGGACGCAGCCGGAGCACGAGCTGGGCGACCAGCACCGAGGCCGCCGCGCCCGCCGCGAGCTCGCCGAGCAGCGCCGCCCCGAGCAGCAGCGGCCGGGTGCCCACCGCGCTGAGGCGGTCGACCCCCGCCGCACCCGAGCCCAACGCGGCGAGCACGGTGAGGCTGACGGCGGCGACCGTCGCCGCCGTCCCCGCGGCGGCGAGCTTCGTCCGCCAGCTCGAGAGACGGGCCAGGCTGCGGCACGCCAGCCAGCCTACGGCCGCCCCGGCCAGCACCGGCACACCCAGGAGCAGCAGCAGCCACCGCGACCAGGTCCCGTCCGACGGCAGCGCACCGAGGACCGGGATCATCGGCATGAGGCCGGGGTGGGCGCCGGCCAGCGTGATGGTGGAGCCGTCCGCGATCTGGAACCCCGGGCCGGCCAGCCAGGCGAGGGCCCACACCGCGAGGTTCGGCAGGAGGAGCAGCTGCCCGGCGGTGAGGACGACCGCGCCCACCGGGTCGGCGTTGACCGCAGCGTGCAGGCCGGACACCGTGGACCAGCGGGCGACGACCATGCGAGGACGAGGACCGCGCCGAGCCCGAGCAGGAGGCCGGCGCCGTGGACGCCCGGCCGCACCGCCCGGGGCAGCCAGCGCGGCAGCCGGTCGAGCCAGGGGCCGACGACCCCGCACTCCTCCCCCGCGACGTAGCGCGTCGAGGAGCGCCCAGGCCAGGCCGAGAGCCGGGACGCCGAGCGCGAGGAGCACCGCCGCCAGCGCCGGGCGAGCCGGACCGGCGAGGGTCAGCAGCCACGCGAGGAGGCGCGGCCGCCCGCATACCCGAGGAGGAAGCCTGGGACGAGCCGGCGCAGGAGGGTCGCCCGCCACGTCGTTCCCGGCGCGGACCGCTCGGTGCGGTCGAGGAGGCGGCGCGCGCTCCGAGCGGTGAGCAGCAGGGCCAGCAGCCAGACGCCCAACGGCGCGAGCGACAGCGAGGCGTCCGCGACGGCGACGGCCGCGCCGTGACCGAGGAACCAGCCGGCGCTGGCGATGCCGAGGGCGTCGCCCCAGCCGACCGTCGTGTGCGCCGTGGCCACCCAGACGGTCAGCGCCGGCAGTGCCAACAGCAGCCAGGAGCCGGCCGCGGCCAGCGCCCCGGCGGCCGGTGCCGCCCACCAGTCCGCTCCGGAGGCCGGTCCCGTCGAGGGCTCGGTGGAGTCAGTCTCGCGGGGGTCCGGGCGCTGGTCGAGGCGAACGCGGTCGCGCAGGGAGTCGAGAAGGGTCATGGCCGGTCCATCGTCGCCGCTGCTCGCCGCTGGGCGAGGAGGGCGCGCCGAGGGTCGGTCAGATGACGACCGAGTCGAGGCTCACCATGATCTCGCGCATCAGCGCGGCGGTCTCGGACGGCGTCTTGCCGACCTTGACGCCGGCGGCCTCGAGAGCCTCCTTCTTGGCGGCGGCGGTGCCGGACGAGCCGGAGACGATCGCGCCCGCGTGGCCCATGGTCTTGCCCTCGGGAGCGGTGAAGCCGGCGACGTAGCCGACGACCGGCTTCGAGACGTGGTCCTTGACGTATGCCGCCGCCCGCTCCTCGGCGTCGCCGCCGATCTCGCCGATCATGACGATGGCGTCGGTGTCGGGGTCGTTCTCGAACGCCTCGAGGCAGTCGATGTGGGTCGTGCCGATGATCGGGTCGCCGCCGATGCCGACGGCGGAGGAGAAGCCGAAGTCCCGCAGCTCGTACATCATCTGGTAGGTCAGGGTGCCGGACTTGCTCACCAGGCCGACCCGGCCCGGGCCCGGCGATGTCGGCGGGGATGATGCCGGCGTTGGACTGGCCGGGGCTGATCAGGCCGGGGCAGTTCGGGCCGATGATGCGGGTGCCGCCCTTGCTCGTGGCGTAGGCGAAGAACTCCGCGGTGTCCTTGACCGGGATGCCCTCGGTGATGACGACGACGAGAGGTATGCCGGCGTCGACCGCCTCGACGACGGCGGCCTTGGCGAACGCCGGCGGGCACGAAGACGACCGACACGTCGGCGCCGGTCGCGCGCGATCGCCTCGGCGACCGAGCCGAACACGGGCACGGTGACGCCGCCGTCGAAGTCGACCGACTGGCCGGCCTTGCGCGGGTTGACGCCGCCGACGACCGCCGTGCCGGAAGCGAGCATCCGGGTGGTGTGCTTCATGCCCTCGGAGCCGGTCATGCCCTGGACGATGACCTTGGAGTCCTTGTTGAGGAAGATCGACATCGCGTTGCGCCCTTCTACTTCGCCGCTGCCGCGAGCTCGGCGGCCTTGCGGGCGGCGCCGTCCATGGTGCCCTCGATGCTGACGAGCGGGTGGTTCCGTTCGGCGAGGATGCGCCGGCCCTCGTCGACGTTGTTGCCGTCGAGGCGGACGACGAGCGGCTTGGTCGCCTCGTCGCCGAGCTTGTCGAGGGCGCCGACGATGCCGTTGGCGACCGCGTCGCACGCGGTGATGCCGCCGAAGACGTTGACGAAGACCGCCTTGACCTGCGGGTCGCCGAGGATGATGTGCAGGCCGTTGGCCATCACCTCCGCCGAGGCGCCGCCACCGATGTCGAGGAAGTTGGCGGGCTTCGGCGGGCTCGCGAGGCCGCGAGCGGCGGCGACCTCCTCACCGGCGTACGCGACGACGTCGAGGGTCGACATGACCAGCCCGGCGCCGTTGCCGATGATGCCGACGTCGCCGTCGAGCTTGACGTAGTTGAGGTTCTTCTCCTTGGCCGCCGCCTCGAGCGGGTCGGCGCTGAGCGCGTCCTCGAGGGCGGCGTGGTCCTCGTGGCGGAAGTCGGCGTTCTCGTCGAGGGTGACCTTGCCGTCGAGGGCGACGATCGTCGCCGTCCGAGGTCTTCACCAGCGGGTTGACCTCGACCAGGGTGGCGTCCTCCTCGCGGTAGACGTCCCACAGCTTCGTCAGCACCGCGCGCGATGGCCCGCTTGTCGGCCTCGTCGAAACCGGCCGCGTCGACGATCTCGCGGGCCTTGGCCTCGTCGATGCCGACGTTGGGGTCGACCGGGACGCGGGCGAGGGCGTCGGGGCGCTCCACGGCGAGCTGCTCGATCTCCATGCCGCCCTCCTTGCGAGCACATGGCGAGGTAGGTGCGGTTGGCGCGGTCGAGCAGGACCGAGAAGTAGTACTCCTCGGCGATCGAGGCGCCCTGGGCGACCATGACGCGGTGGACGGTGTGGCCCTTGATGTCCATGCCGAGGATCTGCTCGCCCGGCGGCGGCGGCCTCGTCGGCCGACTTCGCGACCTTGACGCCGCCGGCCTTGCCGCGGCCACCGGTCTTCACCTGGGCCTTGACGACGACGACGCCGCCGCTCTTCGGGCCGATCTCCTCGGCCGCCGCGCGGACCGCCTCGGGGGTGTCGGCGACGATGCCGGCGAGCACGGGCACCCCGTGCGCCTCGAACATGTCCCGCGCCTGGTACTCGAACAGGTCCACGCCAGCCGTCCCGTCGTTGGAATGAGCGATTTCGTGCGGGCCGAGCCTAGCGGCCGGGCCCCGGCCGTCCGACCGGCCCTGCCCGCCTGCGACCGACGTCACCCGGCGGCCCCGCGCACTGCACCACGGCCGTGGGGAACGACGGCACCAAGCGGCCAAGGGTCGCTGGTGGGGCGGATGGCCGCTTCAGGACACGGCCGCCACGGACAGATCGCCGGGGTCGCGGTGCGAGGGCCCCGATGATCTGGTTGGGTGGCCGATCGGCCCGGGGCGGAAAGTCCCGGCGCGGATACCTGGTTGTGGGGCCGCAGCCCCTTGGCGGCCCCACAACCTTTCGGTCATCGACGACGTGGTGATGCCGGGGCTTTCGCTCCCAGCCCACCTCGGTAGAGCCCGTGGTGCCCGGACCGCGCCCGCTGCGGGAAAAGCGGGGATCCGACCCTGTCCATTGTCGACTAGGTTCACTGCGGCATGGGGGGTTGTCGCACTGCTCCCTGTGTCAATGGTGGAACCTCACGGGTGCTCCAGACATACTGACTTTGCCAAGTCTTTAAGGTCGCCTGGCGAACGCCGCACATAATCCGCGGTCGGACGTCTCACCTGTTGGGATCGACGTTCGCGCGCACCCAGTCGACGATCTCGGTGGTGGCGGCTCCCGGGGTGAACACCTTGGCCACCCCCATCCGCTCGAGCTCGGGCAGGTCGTCGTCGGGGATGATCCCGCCGCCGAAGACGACGATGTCGGCGGCGTCGCGCTGGCGGAGCAGGTCGACCACCTTGGCGAACAGGGTCATGTGGGCTCCGGAGAGGACGGAGAGCCCGACGGCGTCGGCGTCCTCCTGGATCGCCGCCTCGACGATCTGCTCCGGGGTCTGGTGCAGGCCGGTGTAGACGACCTCCATGCCGGCGTCGCGCAGCGCCCGGGCGACGACCTTCGCGCCACGGTCGTGTCCGTCCAGCCCCGGCTTGGCGACCACCACCCGGATTGGCGAGCCGGCGGGTTCGGGCCGGGTCTCGGCGGCTACGGGTGGGTCGGACCGGTCGGGCATGGCGCGAAGCGTAGCGAAGCGCCCTGGCCGGAGTTAGTGTCGCGGAACCATGCTGCCTCGTTCGTCGCCGACCGTCGCCCGGTTGCCCCGCGCGGGCCGCGCCGCCGGGGCCACGCGCGTCACCGGGTATGCGCGCCCGGCTCACCGCCACGCGCCCAGGCCGCGACGGCCACGGCGACCGAGATCGTCGGCGACGCCGGCGCGGGCGCTGGCGTCACCCGACCGGGCTGGCCGGGGCCACGGTCGAGGCGCTCTGGCTGGGCACCCACCTGGCGATCTACCCCCTCGGCCTGGTGGGCGCGCGCGGCCCGGGACGTGTCCCAGGGGTACCGGATCGAGCACCTCGCCCCGGTGCAGCGCGGCCTGGTGATCTCCGACATCGAGGCGGCCGGGACGCCGATCCTGCTGGTCCACGGCATGGCCGACAACCGGTCGGTCTTCACCCTGCTGCGGCGCGGGCTGCGCCGGCGCGGGCTTCGGGCACATGACGACGATGAACTACTCGATCCTCACCGGCGACGTCCGCGTGGCCGCCGCCCAGCTGGCCGAGGAGGTCGAGGCCATCGTCGCCGAGACCGGCTACGAGCGCATCCACGTCGTCGGCCACAGCATGGGCGGCCTCATCGCCCGCTACTACGTGACCCGGCTCGGCGGCGACGAGCGCGTCCACACCCTGGTGACCCTCGGCAGCCCGCACCACGGGACCTACCTCGCCTACGCGTGGAACAGCCGGATCATGCAGCAGCTGCGCCCGGGCAGCCCGCTCATGCAGGAGCTGGAGCAGCCGGTGCCGAGCTGCCGCACCCGGTTCCTCTGCTACTGGTCGGACCTCGACCAGCTGATGTTCCCGCAGCGCACGGCCGCCCTCGACCACCCGGACCTCAACGTCACGAACATCGAGATGCACGGCGTCGGCCACATGAGCCTGCCGATCATGCAGTCGGTCGTCCACGGGATCGGGGCGGCCCTGCGCGCACCTGGACGCCGACGGCAGCACCGTCGCACCGGGGCGACGCCGTTCGCCGGCGCGGACGCCGCGGACCGCCTCGACCACGACGGCGCGTAAACCGGTGGACGGCGATTTGTCGATAACGAAATGGTCACGTTAGGGTGTTCCGGCGAATCCCCACAGCCCCTGAAGTCTGATCTCCCCGAAGCCCCCCAAGGACCCCCCCTCTTGTCTCAGGCTGCATACCGCGGGCGCCACCGGCCCCCCGCGGGACGGCACCGTGCCGCCCGTTCCGCCCGTTCTTCGCGTTCCTCGACGACCGGCGCTCCTTCCCCGGTTCGCCGGGTCCGGGTACCTCCTGCCGACCGCTGCCGCCGCGACCCTGGTCCTCACCGCGACCGGCGCCCACATCGGCGGCTCCGCCGACCGCGCCGAGCGGAAACGTCGCGCCCACGACCTCGGCCACCTCAGCCATGGCCTCGCTGACGGCGTCGGGCCGGGTTGCCGACGACGCCATCGAGCGCGACGTCTCCGAGCGCGCCGCCCGCGACAGCGCGCGCACCGCGGCGCCGGCGGCCGGCACCGACGCGGTCAATGGCGGGACCGCCGGGGAGGCGGTTCCGGCCGACCAGCAGCACGCCGCGGACACGGCCGAGCGCGCGCAGGCGCAGGCCGACGTCCGCCGCAGCGGCCGCCGAGCGCGGCCAGGCCAGAGGCAGGCCAGGCCGACGCCGCCGCTCAGCAGCAGGCCCAGGCCGACGCCCGGCCGCCTCAACCCACGCGTGGGTGCCCTTCATCGACGGTGGCGGCTACCAGCTCACCTCCGGCTTCGGTATGCGGTGGGGCTCGATGCACCCCGGCCAGGACTTCGCCGTGCCGGTCGGGACGCCGGTCAAGGCGATGTCCAGCGGCACGATCATCTTCGCCGGCTGGCAGGGCGGCTACGGCAACAAGGTGGAGATCCAGTACTGGGACGGCACCGTCTCGTGGTTCTGCCACAACAGCAAGCTCATGGTCGCGCAGGGCGAGAAGGTCACGCCCGGCGAGGTGGTCTCGATGTCCGGCAACACCGGCCACTCCACCGGCCCGCACATCCACGTCGAGATCCACCCGGGGAACGGTTCGCCGATCCCGCCGCTGCCGTGGCTGAAGACCATGGGCACGATGCCGTAGTCCGAGGGGTCAGCCGGCGCACCGTTCAGCGGCGCACCGTCGGCAGCCGGTCCAGGGCCTTGAACACCAAGGCCAGCACGAGGGCGAGGAGCACCACGACGCTGGTGTTGCGCAGCGCGTCCCCGACGCCGAGCTTCCCGGCGTCGAGGAACGGGTAGGGGTACCACCCGGTCACCGCGCCGTGGACGAAGGTGTAGGCCACCCAGAGCAGCGGCCACCCGAAGGCCAGGGCGACCGTCGCGCATGAGATCCGTGGCCGCGGCCCGAACAGCAGCCAGCCCAGCAGGGCCCACCAGGGCGAGAAGTAGTGGAAGGCCACGGTCAGCCACCACGCGAGCCCGTCGAGGTGGACCTGACGCGCGAGGACGAGGTCGAAGACCAGGCCGGTGATGACGATGCCGATCATCGAGTCGAGTCGCAGCACCCGCCAGACCCGCCCGTCCCGGAACGGCCGGACCATCAGCGTGGCCGCGGCCACGAGGATGACGATGTTGCTCTGGATGGTGAAGTAGCTGAAGAACCGCACGAGCCGCGTCCCGAGACCCGGCTCGACCGCACCCGAGTTGGCGTCCGGGCCGCCGGCGAACAACAGGACGATCTGGATCGCGAAGCAGACGCCCATGACCACCGTGAAGGTGGCGTGCCAGACGCGAGAGGCGGTGCCGGAGTCCCCGCGTGTCGCGACGTCCGCCTGGACCGTCACGGGGTCTGGTCGAGCCGTCACGCGGTTACCGTAACGAGTTCAGAGCTTGGTGACCGGCGCATACCGGAGCAGCAGCCGCTTGACGCCCTCGGTGCCGAAGTCCACGTGGGCCATGGCGCGGTCGCCGTCGCCCTCGACGCGCAGCACGGTGCCGAGACCGAACGAGTCGTGGGTGACGCGGTCGCCGGGGTTGAGGTGGAGCGCCGGCTTCGACGACGCCCGGGTCATCTCGCGGCGGTTCGGCCAGCGACTCCATCGCCGACCCGCCCATCCGGCGACCCTGCCGCGCCGCGTCGACCGCCGACTCCAGCCGCTCCCACTGGACCAGCTCGGGCGGGATCTCGTCGAGGAACCGAGACGCCGGGTGGTACTGCGGCGCCCCCCACGCCGAGCGGACCGCCGCCCGCGAGAGGTAGAGCCGCTCGCGGGCCCGGGTGATGCCGACGTAGGCCAGCCGCCGCTCCTCCTCGAGCTCGAGCGGCTCGGACAGCGCGCGCATGTGCGGGAAGGTGCCGTCCTCCATGCCGGAGAGGAAGACCACGGGGAACTCCAGCCCCTTGGCGGTGTGCAGCGTCATCAGCGTGACGACCCCGCCGTCCGCGCCCGGGGCGCCGGAGGGGATGTCGTCGGCGTCGGCGACGAGCGAGACCCGCTCGAGGAAGTCCTCCAGCGAGATGACCTCACCGGTCTCGATCCGCTCCTCGTCGAACTCGCGGGCGACCTCGACCAGCTCGGCGAGGTTCTCGATCCGGGTCTCGTCCTGGGGGTCGGAGCTGGCCCGCAGCTCGCGCAGGTAGCCGCTCTGCTCGACGACCGCCTCGAGCAGCCCGCGCGACCCCGGACGCCGTCGGCCCAGACCTTCGACAGCGACTCCAGCAGGCCGGTGAACGCCTCGATCGCCGCGACCGACCGGGTGGCGATGCCGGGAGCGTCGGCCGGCCGGCCCAGCGCCTGCGACGAAGGTGATCCGCTCGCGCTCGGCCAGCTGCGCGATGCAGGCCTCGGCGCGCTCGCCGATCCCGCGCTTGGGCACGTTGAGGATCCGGCGCAGGTTGACCGTGTCGGCCGGGTTGGAGACCACCCGCAGGTAGGCGAGGGCGTCCTTGATCTCCTTGCGCTCGTAGAAGCGCGTGCCGCCGACCACCTTGTAGGGCATGCCGACCCGGACCAGCACCTCCTCGAACGCGCGGGACTGCGCGTTGGTGCGGTAGAAGATCGCGACGTCCCTGGGCCGGACGCCCTCGGTGTCCTGCAGGTGGTCGATCTGCTTGGCGACGAAGGCCGCCTCGTCGTGCTCGCTGTCGGCGACGTAGCCGACGATCTTGCACGCCGTCGCCGGAGTCGGTCCAGAGGTTCTTGGCCCGGCGCTTCTCGTTGCGGGCGATCACCGCGTTGGCGGCCCGCAGGATGGTCTGCGTGGAGCGGTAGTTCTGCTCCAGCAGGATGGTCCGCGCGCTGGGGTAGTCCTGCTCGAACTCGACGATGTTGCGGATCGTCGCCCCGCGGAAGGCGTAGATCGACTGGTCGGCGTCGCCGACGACGCACAGCTCGCCCGGAGGGCACCGCGTGGGCCGGGGCGTCGTCGGGCAGGGCTGGCCCGACCAGCTCCTTGACCAGCTGGTACTGCGCGACGTTGGTGTCCTGGTACTCGTCGACGAGGATGTGCCGGAACCGGCGCCGGTAGTGCTCGGCCGCATCGGGGAACGCCTGCAGCAGGTGGACGGTCGACATGATGAGGTCGTCGAAGTCCATGGCGTTGGCCTGGCGCAGCCGCCGCTGGTACATCGTGTAGGCCTCGCTGACCTTCCGCTCGTGGTGGCTGGAGCCGCTGTCCTCGGGGCCGACCCGCGCCGCATACGACTCCTCGTCGACGAGGTCGTTCTTGAGGTTGCTCACGGCGTGCGAGAACGCGCGCGGCTGGTAGCGCTTCGGGTCGAGGTCGAGGTCGCGCAGCACCAGGGTCATGAGGCGCTGGCTGTCGGCGGCGTCGTAGATCGAGAACGTCGACTTCAGGCCCAGGCGGGCGGCCTCCCGGCGCAGGATCCGCACGCAGGCCGAGTGGAAGGTCATCACCCACATCGCCTTGGCCCGGGGACCGACGAGGTCGGCGACCCGCTCCTTCATCTCGCCGGCCGCCTTGTTGGTGAAGGTGATGGCGAGGACCTGGCCGGGCTGCACGTGCCGGGCGGCGAGCAGGTAGGCGATCCGGTGGGTGAGCACCCGGGTCTTGCCCGACCCGGCCCCCGCGACGATGAGCAGCGGCGGACCCTCGTGGACGACGGCCTCCCGCTGCTGGCGGGTTCAGGCCCTTGAGCAGCTCCTCCGGGTCGTGGAGGCGCCCGTCGGCGTCGGTCGGCCGGCCGGGGCCCGACGCCGGGTCGGGATCGCCGTCGGCAGTGGCCCACAACGGGATTCCCCGCTCGTCGACGTCGCCCGCACCGCGAGGACGGGGCAGGTCGAGGGCGTCGAAGAGGGTGCTCGGCTCGGATGTCATCGCGTCGTCCAGCCTACGTCGGCGGCGCGACACCGCCGCCCCGCCACTCGCGCCCGGCAGGACGGTCAGGCCGCGTGCGGCCTCGCCAGCGGCAGCCCGGCCTCCCGCCAGGCGCGCAGCCCGCCGACGACGTCGGTCGCGCGGGTCAGCCCCAGCCGGACCAGCGTGGCGGCGGCGAGCGACGACGCATACCCCTCCTGGCAGAGCACCAGGACCCGGGTGTCGTAGGACGCCCACGGCAGCCGGGCGGCGCTGCGCGGGTCGAGCCGCCACTCCAGCACGTTGCGCTCGACGACGACGGGTCGCAGGGCGCGGTCGACCTCGCCCTCGGCGCGTCGCTGGGCCTCCGGGCGGATGTCGACGAGGACCGCTCGACCGTGCAGGACGAGCTGGTATGCCGCGCGCGCCGAGACCCGCCGGTAGGTCGCGCGCGCCTCCTCGACGAGGTCGTCGACGCCGACGGTGGCGCCGGCGGCGGCGGGTGGGGCCGGCCCGCCTCGACTCGAGAACAACCGCGTCTCCCAGTGCACCGCGGCGGCCCGGTCCAGGCTCACGGTCACCATGAGGACGCGTCCTGCGGCCCGGACCAGTCGGCGCGGCCCCTCGGCGCCCAGCTCGAACCGGCCCATCGCCACGAGGGCCGGCGCGTACGCGTGGACGGTCAGCGCACGGCCGGGTCCGGCGCCGACGACGTTGTGGACGTGGTCGCGACCGAAGGCGCGGGCGTCCCCTTCCGTCAGGGTGCGGTGCTGGACCGTGCCGAGCGCCCAGGTCTGCTCGAGAACGACGCCCGTGGCGACGGCGAAGGCGCCCGAGGCGTCACCGTGGTCGTGCCAGCCGGTCTCGGTGCCCTCCGGCCACGAGATCAGCCAGACGTCGAGGCGGGCGTCGCCGGCCAGCCGGGCCCACGTGCGCTCTCCGCTCTCCGGGAGCAGGACGGCGAGGTTCGGGTTGAGGGCGTAGCGGCGGGCGGTCTGCCGCAGCTCGGCGAGGGTGGCGGTCGCGCCGCGAACGCCCTGATGGAATGCGGAAGCGGTCATGTGGGGTCCCAGTGGTCGGGGCCGGGCGCAGCGGTCCGCGGTATGCGGACGGGCACCGGCGGGCGGTTGTCGTCAGGGTCTGAGCGGGTCGAGCGGTCAGGACCAGCGACAACAGCGCGCGACGACGCGCCACGAGGTCGCCGGAACCGGCCGACCCGCGGGCATTCGCGTCGCGCTGCCTCGGAACATGCAACCAGCCAAACAGGCGCGCGGACGTCATCGCAAGCCGATTCATCCATCATCTCGCGTTATGGACTTCCCTATGCACCGTTATGGACAGAAGCCGCTCTTAGGCTGGCCGTCATGACCACCGCTTCCGTCACCGTTCCCGCTCTCGTCGTCCCCCGGACCGGCGGCTCCGATGTCCTCACCGTGCAGGACCGCGAGGTCGCGGCGCCGGGTCCCGGCCAGGTCCGGGTGACGGTGGCGGCCGCCGGGATCAACTTCATCGACATCTACCAGCGGGAGGGCGTCTACCCGATGACCACGCCCTTCGTCGTCGGGGGCGAGGGCGCGGGCACCGTCGAGGCGGTGGGTGGGGGCGTGGACTTCGAGGTGGGCGACCGGGTGGCGTGGGCCGACGGGCCGGGCAGCGCGGCCGGCGCGGTCCTGGTGGAGGCGGCCAAGGCGGTCCACGTCCCCGACGGGGTCGACCTCGAGGTGGCCGCCGCGGTGATGCTCCAGGGCATCACCGCGCACTACCTCGTCAACTCCACGTATGCGGTGCAGCCCGGCGACCTGGTCCTCGCCCACGCGGTCGCCGGTGGCGTCGGCCAGCTGCTGGTCCAGCTGGTCAAGGCCAAGGGCGCGACGCTGATCGGGACGGCCGGCTCCGCCGAGAAGGTGGCCCTCGGGCTGCAGCGCGGCGCCGACCACGTCATCGACTACTCGCAGCTGTCCGGCCTCGACCAGCTGCCGGGCAAGGTCAAGGAGCTCACTGGTGGCCAGGGCGTGCACGTCGTCTACGACGGGGTCGGGAAGACGACCTTCGACGCCTCGCTGGCCACGCTGCGCCGCCGCGGCGTCATGGTGCTCTTCGGCGGCGCCAGCGGTCAGGTCCCGCCCTTCGACATCCAGCGGCTCAACCGCGGCGGCTCGCTGTTCCTGACCCGGCCCACGATGGTCGACTACATCGCCACCCGGGAGGAGCTGGAGTGGCGGACTTCCGAGATCCTCGGCGCGGTCGCGGACGGCTCGCTCACGGTGGACATCGGCGGCCGCTATCCGCTCGCCGAGGCGAAGGCGGCCTACGACGCGCTTGCTGGCCGCCGGACGACGGGCAAGCTGCTCCTCATCCCCTGACCCTTCCGACGCCGGCGACGGCCGGAGGGTTGGCTCGCGAACCGCGGGGTAGTACGCCCGCCGTTGGGCGCGCTGGGAGAGGCAGGTCGCGAATGTCGTGGAGACAGAACCGCATTGCAGGATGGTGGGAGGTCCTGAGAGCGCGCGGCGAGCTGCTCAGCGGTTCCGCTGTGGTCACCCGCCGCTTCGCCCGGGATGCCGCTCCGCGGCCCAGACCGAGTAGGGCGGCCGTTGGCGGACACCAGCTTGGGGCTCTGCGACGCCTGCCATCTCGCATGGGGCGTGGAGATGTGGCTTCACCCAGGGGACCTGCTCGTCATGGTGCTGTGCCGCCACCACTCGCGGCAGGAGGCGCTGGCGCTGCAGGAGCACCGCTGGAGCCGCCTGGTCCGTCCTCAGTGCGCGTCGGTGGCGATCGGCTGAGCAGCTCACCCACGACCGACCCACGCCGCCCCGCCTTCGATGCGCTGCGCTGGTCAGCCGCCCATCAACAGGCCCTCGATGTCGTGTCGCTGCACCAGCGGCTGGAGCTCGTCGACTAGCACGGCGTGGAGGCGACGGCTCACGGCGGCGGGCAGGGCACGGTGGTAGCCACGCGTGACCACCAGGCGATGGATGTCGCTCACCTGGACGTCGGCGGCGGTGACGCCGAGGACGAGGACCGCGCGCGAACTCGTCGTGTGGTTCGCGGTTCCGCGGTGGACTGCGAGAGCGCTGCGGCCGGAGAGGTCACCGCGTTGGGGATACCGGCGCTGCGCCAGTCCGAGGTAACGCGAGGCTGCTGCCCGTGGAGGGAACATGCCGTGGGCGAAGTCCTCCGCGGTGTCCCACTGCGTTCCGGGGGCGATCTCGAACGGCGCCAGTCCGGGCGTGACGTCGACGGTCGTGGCGTTGAAGGCCAGGGAGCTGAGACGTCCCTGGTGTCGGGTCTCCTCCGGCATGGGGAAGTCCCGGTGCCAGGGCTGGTCGACGGCACCCGGCAGGGCGACGTCGAAACCGAGCTCCACGATGCGGTAGTCCGCCCCGAGAACCGCCTCCGACAGCTGGGACAGCCAGGGATGGGTGACGAGCTCGACGAAGCCGCGGAGACGTTCCGGATGAACAGCAAGGTAGTAGCGGTGAGGTCCGCGAGCCACCGTGCCGCCTGGATACGCCATGGCCTCCGCAAAGATCGCAGTGAAGTCCTCGAGAAGCCGGTCCGCCCACGCCGACGGCAGTGCGTGCGCCATCCCGACCATGCCGTCCCGGTAGACGGTGTCATGGAGTGCTCCGGCGGTCGATGCTGCCGCCACGGCATCGGGTCGTTTCGTGGTCGATCAGTCCTCTTCGGCTCCACCCACACGCTGCGAAGATGAGGACGCAGGGCACCGCGCGGGTCCACGAGCCACGGCGCAAGCCGCAACACCGATTTTACGTCGAGCGTTTCGTTCCCAAACCGCGCCACGCCCGCACGCGCGACGTCGCCGAGGTCGCCGGTGAATGACCTTTCCCGCAGGATGGGCTGATGGCGCTGGGCTACTGCAACCCCGTGTACGCGGGCTACTTCGCGGACCCGTTCGTCCTCGCGACCGGGGCTGGGGAAGGTCCGGCGTATGTCGCATACGGCACCGGAAGCGTCGTCGACGGACGGGTCTTCGAGGTGCTGGTGTCGGACGACCTCGTGCGTTGGCGGCGTGCCGGTGGGGCGCTGGTGCCGCTGCCGGCGGCCGCTGGGTCGGACTACTGGGCACCGGAGGTCATCGGTGACGACGGCCGCTGGTGGATGTACTACTCGCTCGGCGTCGGGGACGTCGGGCATACCCTCCGAGTGGCCGTGGCCGACAGCCCGCTGGGGCCGTTCTCGGACGTGGGCGTCGACCTGACGCCGTCGGAGCGGTTCGCGATTGACCCGAGCCCGTTCCGGGACATCGACGGCACGGTTTACCTGTTTTACGCCCGCGACGACCTGGACGGCGACCGGGTCGGCACCATGCTGGCCGTCGACGTGCTGGAGTCGATGACCGCGCTCCGCGGACAACCCCGCACCGTGTTGCGGCCCTCCGCGGACTGGCAGCTGTTCCGGCGCGGCCGCTCGATGTACGGGGCGGTGTACGACTGGCACACCCTGGAGGGGCCGTTCGTCGTCCGGCGCGCCGGACGCTACTGGTGCCTCTACTCCGGCGGGTCGTGGGAGACGTCGTCCTACGCCGTCAGCTACGCCGTCGCCGACTCGCCGCTCGGTCCGTGGGCCGAACCTCCGGACGGGGGACGCCTGCTCGCCTCCGTGCCGGAACACGTGCTCGGTCCGGGACACAACTGCGTCGTGGCCGGGCCGTCCGGGCGAGACGTCGTGGTCTACCACGCATGGGACCCCCAGCGGACCGCACGGAGGTTATGCGTCGACCCCATGGAGTGGGCCGATGACGGGCCGCACGTGTTGGGGCCGACCTGGTACCCCACTCGACTCCCGGACCACTGAACCCTGAGGCACGGCGACCCCGGTGACCGACGGGACCTGACGGGACGTGACGTGCTGGTCGCGCCGTGGTCGTCCGTGTCAGGCTGGCCCATGGCACCTACGGCGACGTCCGTCGACGACTACATCGGCAGCTTCCCCGCGGCCACGCAGGAGGTTCTTTCGGAGCTGCGCCGCCGGGTGCTCGCCGCGATGCCGGACGCCGAGGAACGGATCAGCTACCAGATCCCGACCTTCACGGTGGACGGCCAGCCGGTCGTCTACATCGCCGGCTGGAAGCAGCACGTGAGCATCTACCCGATCCCCGCGGGCGACGCCCAGCTGGCGGCGGACCTCGCGCCCTACCTGTCCGGCCGAGGCACCGTCAAGATGCCCCTGAACGCACCGATCCCCTGGGAGCTCGTCGACCGCGCCATCGCGGCGCAGGCGGCGACCCGGCGCAATTCCCCGGATTAGAGGAGGCGGCGTCCCATCGCCCAGGCGGTGAGCTCGTGCCGCGACGAGAGCTGCAGCTTGCGCAACACCGACGACACGTGGGTCTCCACCGTCTTGACGGAGATGAACAGCTCCTTGGCGACCTCCTTGTACTGGTAGCCGCGCGCGATGAGCCGCATGACCTCGCGCTCCCGGGCCGAGAGCCGGTCCAGCTCCTCGTCGACCTCGGCGATCTCGCCCGCCGCCGCACCGAACGCGTCGAGCACGAACCCCGCAAGGCGCGGGCTGAACACCGCATCGCCGTCCGCCACCCGGCGGACCGCCGTCATCAGGTCGTTGCCGCTGATGGTCTTGGTCACGTAGCCCCGCGCCCCAGCTCGGATCACCGCGATGACGTCCTCGGCGGCATCCGACACCGACAGCGCGAGGAAGCGCACCGGCTGGCCCGTCGCGTTCGTGGCCCCTCGCGTCGCCGACAGCACGTCCACGCCGCCGTTGCCGTTGCCGCCGGGCAGGTGCACGTCGAGCAGCACGACGTCCGGCCGCGCCTCCTTGATCACCTTGACGGCGGTGTCGACGTCGGGCGCCTCGCCCACGACCTCGGTGACGGCTGGGTCGAGCTCGGCCTTGACCCCGGAGCGGAACATCCGGTGGTCGTCGACGAGGACGAGCCGGATCGGCAGCGTGGCCTTCGCCGCAGCGGTATGCGTGGGAGTGGTCATGCGGGTCGGCCTCCGGTGGTCTGGGTCTCGCGGGCTGACTCGGTCGGCGGCCGTGGCACCGGCGACTCGGACCCGTTCTCGAGCGGCGGCAGGGTCAGCTCGATCTCGGTGCCGGACTCGAGCCGGCGGATCTTGGCGGCACCGCCGTGGCGCCGCATCCGGCCGAGGATGCTCTCGCGCACGCCGAGGCGATCGTCGCCGATCTCCCCCATCTCGAAACCGGGGCCGTGGTCGCGCACGAACGCCTCGACCCCGGACGGCCCGACCTCGACGTAGACCGACACCGGTGCCGCACCGTGTCGCACCGCGTTGAGCAGCGCCTCCCGCGTCGCCTTGACCAGCGCCTCACCGCCGTCGTCCATCGGCCGGTCGCCGGTGACGACGACCTCGATGGGGATGCCGTGCTCGTCCTCGACCTCGTGGGTGACGGCGGTGACCGCCGAGGCGAGGCTGTCGGTGGACCGGTTCTGGTCGGCGTAGAGCCACTCGCGCAGCTCGCGCTCCTGCGCGCGAGCCAGCCGGACGACGGTGGCCGGGTCGTCGGCGCGACGCTGCACGAGGGCGAGCGTCTGGAGGACGGAGTCGTGCAGGTGGGCGGCGATGTCGGCGCGTTCGGTCGCGCGAATGCGTTCGGTCTGCTCGGCCTGCAGCCCCTGCCACATCCGCACGACCCAGGGCAGCGCGATGACCGCCGCGCCGACCAGGACGGCGACCGCGGCGAGCGCACTCGTGAGGACGACGTCGAAGCCCTGTCCCTGAGTGGCCAGCGCCACGACGCCCACGGTGGCCAGGACGACCCCGACGACGGGGCGGGCCACCGCCAGGACGCGGGCCCGGCGGGACCGGCCCGCCCACCGTCCCCGCTCGTTGGCGTCGAGCTGCGACCAGGCCAGGAACGCACCGACGGCGACGGCGACGATCGGCAGCAGGAAACCCAGGTGCCGGCCGACCTGTCCCGCCGGCCCGCCCCAGCCGATACCGATGACGACGATGCCGGCTCCGATGACGAGCAGGACCTGGTTCGTGGTGAGCGGTCGGCGTTCCCGGGCGACGGGGATGCCCTCCGTCGCCGACGTGTCGGGACGCGTCATCACCCAGAAGAACCCGTAGAGGAAGACTCCCGGACCGGCGAGGACGGCGAGGACCATGACCAGCCGGACCAGCGACGAGCTGACCCCGACGTGCTCGCCGATCCCGCCGCATACCCCGGCGATCCACCGGTCGCTCGTCGACCGGTAGAGCTTGGGGCGCTCCACCACGGTCGGCGCAGCGGGCTGAGGGTCGGGCACCCACCCATCCTCGCCCATGGAACCGGTCCCGGTAAGGCCGCTCGGGGTGCGGTCAGGGTGAGGTCAGGGTCGACCCTCATGGCCGGTAGCGGTGGTCCCGGCCAGCATGGGAGCCATGGCCGATCCGCATTCCGCACCCAGCTCCGCATCCGGCTCCGCACCCAGCTCCGGCCGGTCGGGGCTCGACGGGCTGTTCGCGACCCTGCGGGGCTTCGGCGTCAACCGCAACACCGACGACCGCTGGCTGGGCGGCGTCTGCTCCGGCATCGCCGACCGGCTGGGGATCGACCCGCTCGTCGTGCGCGGCGCCCTGATCGTGCTGCTGTTCGTCGGCGGCCTGGGTGGGCTCGCCTACCTCGTCGCCTGGGCGCTGCTGCCCGACCGGAACGGCCGGATCCTCGCCGAGGCCGCCCTTCACGGCGACGGCTGGGGCATCGTGCTGCTGGTCGTCATCGCGATCGCGCTGATCAGCAACGTCTCCGACCGCTGGTGGCTGTGGACCATCCTGCTGCCGGTCGGCCTGCTGGTCTGGTGGGCGGTCCGGGCCGCGCGCGACGGCAAGACCCCCGACCAGATGAGCGACGAAGCGCGCGAGTTCGGCAACAAGGTCGCCGCGGCGTTCTCCCGGCCGCCGGCGACGGCCCCCAGCGATGTCACGGCCGCCACGGAACCGGACGGCTCGACCGCGCCGCACGGCATGGGCCCCGGCCGTACCGGCGCGGTCGCTGCTCCGGTGCGGGTCGTCCGCCGCTCGCGTCCCCGTGGCGGCTTCCTCGGGCTGCTCCTCACGGCCGGCCTCGCGGTCGCCGGTTACGGGTTCGGCACCTGGTATGCGACGAGAACCGGCTTCGCGGGGACCCCGGAGCTCCTCGCCGCGGGGTTCGCGGTGGCCGGCGCGGGGCTCGCCCTCCTGGTCATCGGCCTCACCGGACGCCGGGCAGGTTTCACGGCCTTCCTCGTGACCCTCGCCGCGGTGGCGACGGTCGCCGCGACCTCCGTGCCCAACCTGCCCCGCGGTGGGTTCGGTGAGCGTGACTGGGCGGGCGTCTCGCAGCCGGCCGGCGGATTCAGTCTCACCGCAGGGGACGCCCGCCTCCACCTCGACGGCGTGCCCGCCGACACCACGGTGGCCGTCGCCATGGGTGCCGGCCAGCTCGACGTCACGGTCCCCAAGGGGACGACGGTCACCCTCGTGCCCACCGTGCGGGCCGGCCAGGTGGTCGTCCACCGCAGCTCCGGAGGCAAGGAGACCACGAGCGGCGTCGACGTCGAGCACGGCCAGCCCATCACCGTGGGCAGCGGCCCGACCGCCGTCCGCGTCGACGCCACCATGATCGCCGGCGAGATCGTCATCACCGAGGAGCCCTGATGTCCGACCCGTCCGACCCGAACCCCGCCGAGTCCCCAGCCGCCGCGTCGGTGCAGGACGCCGGGACCACCGAGAGCGTGCCGACCTCCGCGCCGCAGCACCCGGCCCAGCACCCGGGAACCTCCGCCGGCTCGACCGCCTGGACCACCTGGGTCCCCGCGCCGGACCACCGGCCGGCCGCCGAGCCGCCGGCTCCGGCCACGCCAACCGCGCCCGTTCCAGCCGGTCCATCCGTTCCACCCGCGGCGCCGCCGCCGCAGTACCAGCGCAGAGCCAAGGCTCAGGTCACCTACCTGCCGCCGCCGTCCGGAGCCAACTGGGGCCTCGTCGTCGTCGGCCTGCTCTTCGGGCTCGTGGGCGCCGGTGTGGTGGCCAACCAGGTGGCCGGGTTCGAGGTCGCCAGCCTGACCGACCTCGGTCCGAGCGTCCTGGTCGTCGCCGGCCTGGCGTGCGCGCTGCTCGGCCTGGTCGGCATCGTCACCCGTCGTCGTCGCGGCTGAGGTGGGCGAGGATCTCCCGGGTACCCACCGCCAGCGGCAGCATGTGGACGTCGCCGGGCGGGAACCAGGCCGCAGCGGCCGTGGTGCCGTCCACGTCGTGCACCACGGGGTCGCTCGGCTCCGGACACGTCGCGCGGTAGACCAGCCGGACCGCGTGGAAGTCCTCCACCACCCCGCTGGGCGCCCGACCGACCCAGTGGCGCGTCGTCACCACGGCGATGTCGGTGACCTCGATCCGCTGCCCGGCCTCCTCCCAGACCTCCCGGTGGAGCGCGGCCTCGGGCAGCTCTCCGTGGTCGAGGCCCCCGCCGGCCAGGGCCCAGGTGCCGGCCGCGTTGGTCAGCGCCGAGTTCTCGGTCAGCAGCACGCCTCGCGAGCTGCGTGACCACCGCATACACCGCGATGCGCTGCCGCACGACCGGCTCCTCTCCGGCGGTCAGCCGGATCCCCGGGTCACGGGGTACCTCCTCCTCCGAAGCGGCGACGACGGTCGCCGGGACGACGGGGTAGAAGACGGTCACGGTATGCGGGTCCGCCGTTCCCGTCACGGCGTCCGGGCCGCTCGTCGCATACCCCTCGCGAGCCAGCAGCCGGACCGGGTCGTCGCCGTGCGCCAGTCGCGCGCGGACGCGCTCGACGCCGGTCGCGTCGACGCCCACCACCCACAGCGCCGTGTCACTCACGCGCTGACCGTCACCCCGACCGCACGCTGGTACTCCGCCTCCGCCAGCTCGGCCACCCGCGGCCAGTCCTGGGCGGGTGGCTGGTCGAGGTTGTGAGCGCGCATCCGCGCCCGCAGCTCGTCGTCCGAGACGAGCCGAGCCAGCGCCGCCGCCATCGCCTGGTCGTCATCGGCGAGGAACCCGTTGACGCCGTCGTCGACGAACTCGCTCACGCCCGAACCGGATCGGGCCACCACCGGCAGCCCGCTCGTCCGGGCCTCGAGGGCCGCGATCCCGAACGACTCCAGCCGCGCCGGCGAGATGTAGACGTCGGCCGTCGCATACCGGTCTCGCACCGACGACCGCGGTACGCGTCCGGGCAGGCTGACCCACGACGACATGCCGTGCTCGGCGAGGTACCGCTCGACGCCGCCGCGGTCCGGCCCGTCGCCCAGCACCTCGAGCGCGATCTCGCGGTCGGCCGGGACCAGCGCGCGCACCTCGCGCATGACGCGCATCAACGGAACCGGCCGCTTTCGGTTCGCGAGCCGCATGGCCGTGACGAACCGCACCACGCCGTCGTCGGGCCGCGGACCGTGGGGTCGCCACGTCGCGACGTCGATGCCGTTGGGCAGCACCGAGACTGCGCCGGCATCGCCGACGACGCGACGCAACGGCGCCGCAGCGACGTCGGAGACCGCGCTCATGGCCATGCCCGCGGACGCCCATCGCCGGACAACGCCGAGAAGCGACACCACGGCGGCGAACCGGTCGAGCATGCAGTGCCAGGTCATCGCGGTCGGCAGGCCGATCCGGCGGGTGAGGAACGCGGCGTCGACCGCGAACGGGCTGACGACGCCCATGTGCACGTGGGCCACGTCGAACGACGCCAGCCGGTCGCGCATAGCCAGCGGCGCGAGCGGGTTGACCGGCAGGTCGGCCGGCAGCCGCAGCGCCATCCGGTGGACGGTGATCCCGTCCACCTGCTCCGTGGCGCCGTGCCGCTCGCCGTTCGCCCCGGGCGTGGCCGTGAACACCTCGACGTGATGGCCGCGACCGGTGAGCTGCGCCGCGAGGTCGTGGACCTGCACCTCGATGCCGCCGAGCCGGGGCAGGTAGCAGTCCGACAGCAGGGCGACCTTCACGGTTCCGAGGATGTCATGGGGAACAATGGCGACCACATGGGACGGACACTGGTGGCGTTTCACGCCCACCCGGACGACGAGGCGCTGCTCACCTCCGGCACGATGGCGCGAGCCGCGGCCGAGGGGCACCGCGTCGTCCTCGTCGTCGCCACCGACGGTGGCTTGGGGCTCGCCGCCACGGAGTACGTCGGCGCGTCCGACACCACCCTGGGAACCGTCCGGATGGCCGAGCTGCAGGCCAGCGCGCGCGCTCTCGGGACGGCGCGCGTCGAGTCGCTGGGCTACGCCGACAGCGGCCTGGGGCCGGAAACGTCGCCGGACCCGCCGGGCCGAGAGCGGTTCGTTCGCGCGGACGCCGAGGAGGCCGCCGAGCGGCTCGCCGCGATCCTGCGCGAGGAGCAGGCGGACGTCCTGCTGACCTACGACGCCAACGGCGGCTACGGCCATCGCGATCACGTCAAGGTGCACCACGTCGGAGCCCGCGCCGCCGAGCTGGCCGGCACTCCGCGCGTGCTCCAGGCCACGGTGCCGCGGGACCTGCTGGTGAAGGCCATCCGGTTGGCTTCTCGGATCTACCGGTTCCCGCCGGAGTTCGACCCCACCTCGTTCGAGCGCGCCTACAGCCCCGGCGGTGCGGTCACCCACCGCATCAACGTGCGCCGGTATGCCGCGCAGAAGCGGGCGTCGATGCGCGCGCACGCGTCGCAGGCGTCCGCCGACGGCGGCGCCGACCGGACGCTGGGCGCCTTCCTCCGCATACCGAGGCCCCTGTTCGCCCTGGTCTTCGGGCGCGAGTGGTACGTCGACGCAGTCCGGCCCGCGGGCGCGGGGGTGGCGCATGACGTCTTCGACTGAGGTGGACGTGCCGGATTCCGGCGCGGAGCCGCCGCTCGGTCCCGAGCCCGCCGCTCCGCCGAAGCCCAGGTTCACGTGGGTGCGGCTGCTCCAGGTGGTCGCCGGGCTCGGGCTCGCCGTCGGCCTGCTCGGGTGGGCGCTGCCCCACTTCGCGCACACGACGTGGGGCGACGTCTGGGCCGTCCTGCGCGGCATCCCGGCGACGACCGCCCTCGGGCTGTTCCTGCTCATGCTGCTCGGCCTGTGGCTCTACACCTTCACGTTCACCGGCTCCCTGCCCCGGCTGCCGCACGTCAAGGCGTTCATCGTCAACGTCTCGGGGTCCGCGGTCGGCAACCTGCTGCCGGCCGGCGGGGCCGCCGGTGCGGCGGCGACCTACAAGCAGCTGCGGTCCTGGGGGTTCAGCCGCCGCGCCATCTCGACGTCGCTCATCGTCACCGGCGTCTGGAACCTCATGGCCCGGCTGCTGCTGCCGGTGGTCGCGATCCTGGTCATGGTCTTCTTCGCCGGCGACCTCAACCCCTCGGTGATGAGGGCGGCCGCCGTGGGGGCGCTGGGTGGGATCGCCGTTTTGACCTTGTTCATCACCATGCTGGCGTCCGAGACGGCCTGCCGACGGATCGGCGGCTGGCTAGAGCGGACGTTCCGGTTCCTGCCGTTCGTGCGTCACGCCGACCCGAGCCTGAGCCAGCACATCCTCGACCAGCGCCACCAGACCATCGCTGTGGTCCGGCATGGCTGGCTGTCGATGACCTTCGGCCTGGTCGGGTTCTTCGGGATGAACTACCTGCTGTTCTGGTTCTGTCTCAACACCGTCGGGGTCCAGTTCGCCTTTCCCTACATGTTCTTCGCGTTCGCGCTGAGCCGGCTGCTGACCAGCGTCACCGTGACCCCCGGCGGCGTCGGCGTCTCGGAGACCGGGGTCGCCGCGCTGCTCGTCGGCTGGGGCGCCAACCCGGCCCAGGCCACGGCCGGCGTGGTGCTCTACTCGCTCTACGTCCACTTCCTCGAGGTACCGCTCGGCGCCCTGGGCTGGCTCGCGTGGTGGCTCACCCCGAAGGTCGACCCGGCCGCGGCTCAGTCCGACTCCTCGTCGGTCACCAAGGGCACGAAGACGTAGTTGCCGAGGTCCTCCGCCCGGCCCCGTGGGTCCACCCGCAGCAGCCGGCCGTCGACCGGGACCACCATCAACCCGTCCTCGGCCAGCTGGTCGACCAGCTGGCCGGGCACCTCGGGTCCCTGCGCGGACACAAGGATCCGGTCGAACGGCGCTTCCTCCGGCGCCCCCAGCACCGTCGGCCGGGCGCGGCGGACCGATGCCCAGGGAACGCCCGCCGCCTGGACGGCGCGGCCACCGTCGGCGACCAGCTCGACGATCCGCTCGACGCCGATGACCTGCCCGCTCTCGCCGACGAGGCGGGCGAGCAGGACTGTCGTCCACCCGGAGCCGGAGCCGACGTCGAGCACCCGCATACCGGGTCGGACCCGCAACGCCCGCAGCATCGCCCGCACCGTCGTCGGCTGGCTGTTGGTCTGGCCGTAGCCGATGGGCAGCGCCCGGTCCAGCCCGGCGTACTGCTGCTGCCCGAGCGGCAGGTAGCTCGCCCGTGGCGTCGCAGCCATGGCGACCGCGACGGCGTCTAGCTCGGCGGGTTCAGCGGGAGCGGCGGAGCGCCAACCCATCACCCGAGTATGCGACCGCCGTCACCCGGTCGCAGCCCGGCTACCCGCGACGATGCGGCCGTCCTGGATGACGGCCGCGAGCCGGCTCTCGGCCAGCACCGCGATGTCGGCCACCGGGTCCTCGTCGGTCACGACGAGATCTCCCGCCGCACCAGCCGCGATGACCCCCAGCTCGCCGTCTCGCTGGAGAACGTGCGCGGCCACCGTGGTGGCGCTGCGGATGACGTCGATGGTCGGGATGGTCCGGGCCCGGATCGCGAACTCCCGCGCCTGGTGCCGGTGCATGCCACCGAGCAGGTCGGTCCCGTATGCGGGGTTCAGACCGGCGGCGTGCGCACGACCGAGGGCCTCGTGCGCCTGGCCGAGGACGGCGGCCACCTTGGTCCAGTTCGCTTGGGAGAGACCGAAGTCGCGGCCCTCCTCGTGGAGCGCCCAGTAGGTGACGAGGTTCATGGTGAGCACCGCGCGGTGCTCCTTCACGACGGCCAGCGCGTCGTCGTCGACGAGGTTGGCGTGTTCGATCCCCCGCACGCCGGCGCCGGACCGCACGGGTGATGGCCCGGCCGGTGTAGGCATGGGCCGTGACGTAGCGGTTCGCCGCCTCGGCCTCCTCGACGACCGCCTCGATCTCGGCGACGCGAGTACTGCGTCGAGTCGATCCGGTCCGTCGGTGAGGCGACGCCGCCGCTGGCCATCATCTTGAGGTGGTGTGCACCCTTGCGGAGCTCGTCGCGGGCCGCGGTTCGCACGGCGGTGACCCCGTCGGCCACCTGGCTGATCCCGGGCCGGGTCGGGTGGTTCTCGTCGGCGGTCCGCCCTCGCGCCCTCGGGTCGCCGTGACCACCGGTCTGCGAGAGGGCCTTGCCGCCGAAGAACACCTTCGGGCCGCTCACCAGGCCCTCGCGCTGGGCGTCGTGGATGCCGTAGTCCGCGCCACCGACGTCGCGCACCGTCGTGAAGCCGCGGCGGAGCATCGCCTCGAGGATCCGCGCCGTCCCGAACGCCACGTAGGTCGGGGAGAGCTCGGGCAACAGGCTGAGGTCGGCGGTGACCGCGGTGACGTGGACGTGGCAGTCGATGAGGCCCGGCAGGACGTAGGCGCCGGTCGCGTCGAAGGTCGGTTCTCCGGGGTTCGGCGTGAGGTCCGGCGCGACGTCGGCGATCCGGCCGGCGGTGATGCGGACGTCCGTATCCCGCCACTGGCCGGCGACGATGTCGAGGCAACGCCCGCCGCGAACGAGCAGGCTCTCACGGGGATCCATGCCGTGGAGTCCTACCAGGTCCGGTGGGGTGCGGTCGTGCCGAGGCTGTCCTGACTGGTCATCGAGGGGGTCCCAACGGGTCATTCCGTCCGGCGGCGGTTCGGGTCAGGCTTGTCTATGCCGATGTTGCACGGGGGTGGCGAGGCTCCGCTGACCGATGAGCGCCTGGCCGCGGAGATCGAGCTGTTGGGCGACGTCATCGCGGCCGCGGGCAGTCACGAGGGACAGCTCAGCGCTGCCGAAGTGGACGAGGCCCTCGGTGCCACCGACGAGGACGATGAGGATTAGCGCCGAGGAGCGCGGTGAAGACCTCCAGGACTGGCGCGTAGGCCTCGTCCAGGAGCGCGACGAGCGTCGCACACGAGCGTGCGGTCATCCGCTCAGGCGGCGAGCAGCCGGCGGACCTGCCGGGACCGCGCCTGCTCGGCCACCGAGTCGTCGAGGTCACCGGGCTCGAACGGCCGGCCGGTGGCCAGCTCGGCCGCCCGGGCGATGAGGTGGTCGGCGAGCCGGGGGTTGGCCGGGAGGATCGGGCCGTGGAGGTAGGACCCGATGACGTGGTTCGTCACCGCGCCCTCCGTACCGTCGGTCCCGTTGTTGCCGTGGCCCGACCGCACCCGACCGAAGGCCGCCTGGCCAGGGCCGAGGACCGTTGACCCGGAATGGTTTTCGAACCCCACTACCTCACCGTGCTCGGTGTCGAGGACGATCCCGCCGATCATCCGGGTGGCGTTGCCGCGGGTGGTGACGTCGAGGATGCCGAGGCCGGGCAGCTCCTGCCCGTCGACGGTGATGAACGCGTTGCCGAACAGCTGGTACATCCCGCAGATCATGATCATCGGCGTCCCGTCGGCGGCCAGGCCGCGGAGCCGGTCGGCGATGACGGCGAGGTCGTCCTCGACCCGGCTCTGCCCCGAGTCCTGGCCACCGCCGCCCATGAGCAGGTGCGGGGCCTCCGGCAGCGTCCCGCCGGGGTCGTGGTTGTGCACCCGGACGTCGTAGCCGTGCCGCCGTATGCGTTGCGCAAGGCAGCGGGTGTTGCCGAGGTCGCCGTAGATCGACATCTCGCGCGGGTAGAGGTGGACGAGGTCGATCGTCCCCTTGCTGTTCGCGTCGGTCATCCAGACTCCTCTCCGAAACCGGCCAGCCCGTAGCGGGCGGCGAGCAGCCGGCGCAGTCGCATCATCGCGGTGTAGGTGCAGAAGATCCGCCTCGGCTCGGCGGGGTGTTCGCGGAGCAAGCGATCGAGGGCGCGCTCGAGGTCCGGTTCCACCGCGGCGACGGCCACGTCGTCGTAGTCCAGCCGCAGGGCCATGTCGTATGCGCGGACCCCGGACGTGAGGGCGACCCCGTTGTCCCGCAACGACTCGAACGACACGTCGTAAAGCCACGACACGTCCTGGCCGTCGGCGTAGTCGTCGTTGATGGCGACCATCGTGGTCACCGGTTCGGCGTGGTAGGTGCCGAGGGCGACGGTGAATCCCGCCGGGTTCTTCACGAGGACCAGCTCAAGCGGGTAGCCGTCGGCGTCGATGACCTCGCCGCGCCCGAACGGCGGCGTGACCGCGCGAAGCGCCTCCTCGGCGATGGACGGCCGGAACGCGTCACCGAGGACCAGCCGCGCCGTGGTGGTCGCGGCGGTGGCGTTGATCATGGCCGCTAGGCCGCGCTGCTTGAGCACCAGCGGGCCGACCGGGTCGGCGCCGAAGTCGATGCGGAACTCGGTGGGGCCGTTCGGGTGGAGCATCCCGTCGTCGCGCGTCGGTTCCGGCGGCCGGAACTCGTCCTCGAAGCGAGCGTCCTTCTCGTGCAACGGCGGCAGGTCGGCCGCAACGGCCGGATCGATGCCGAACCAGCGGGTGACGACCCCCGGCCGGAAGTCCGCCTCGTCGAGCCGGGCGACGAACGAGTCGTCCCGGTTGCGGACGACACCGGTCGAGGTCATCGAGGCCAGGGTGCCGAGCAGCTTGGCGGTCATGTCGATCTCGGCGAACCGGTCGAGCTGGTCGCGGGCGACGTTGAGCAGCAGGGCGTGGGTCGGTGTCACGACCTTGGCGAACTGCAGGGCGTGCCACTCGTCGAGCTCCAGCACCGCCACGTCGGCCTCGAGGCGACCGGTGAGCGGCAGGTCGCCCAGCATCGCCGAGATGACGCCGCGGGTGAAGTTGCTGCCCGTGGGATTGCTGAAGACGCGCTTGCCGTGTGCTCGCAGGATCGCCGCGAGCATCTTCGTGGTCGTGGTCTTTCCGTTCGTCCCGGTCGACGACGACGATGCCCTCTGTCAGCCCGGACAGGGCATGCGCGAGGAACTGCGGGTCGATCCGCTCGGCCACGAGGCCCGGCATCGCCGACCCGCCGCCTCGCACCCGGGCTGCCGCGCGCGCGGTCTTCCCGGCGACGATCGCGGCGGTCGTCCTCAGCACGTGCCAAACCCTAACGGTGTCCGGTCGGGTGGCCCGGGGTACGGTCCGGGCGTGACGAGGACCCCTTCTCTCGCCGACCTCGGCGACGAGGACTACGTGGAGCTGACGACGTTTCGCAGGTCGGGCGTCCCGGTGCCGACACCGGTGTGGGTGGTTCGCGATTGCGACGCGTTGCTGGTCACAACCCCGTCGGGGAGCGGGAAGGTGAAGCGGCTGCGCAACAACGCGGACGTCGAGCTGCGGCCCTGCACTCGCCGCGGACACGTCGAACCGGGCGCCTCATCGGTGTCCGCCCGCGCCGAGATCGACGCCGATCCCTCCGCGCACGACCGCGCGGAGCCCCTCTTCGTCAGCAAGTACGGCTGGCGGTACCGCGCCGCCATGGTCGTCGAGGGCGTCGTCAGGCGGTTCCGTCCCCGGCCCGGGCCGGATCGGCGGATCATCCGCATCACCGCGGCCTAGGAACTCACGCGCTGCGCCGGCTGGTCAGACCCAGCGCCGCGGCGACGCGCTCCGGATGGTGGAGGTCCGCCCAGGTCAGCCGCACGACGCGGTAACCCAGAGCCCGGAGGGCGTCTTCCCGCCGCTTCTCCCGAACCAGCGCCTCGCGACCGTTGGCGCCCTCGTACTTCACGGCGCCGTCGAACTCGACGACGACGCCGAGCTCCGCTAGCAGGAAGTCGACGCGAGCGACGAACCGGCCGTGATCGTCGCGGATCTCCACCTGCTGTTGAGCTTCCAGTCCGAAGCCCGCCAGGACCATCCGGGTCCACGACTCTCCGGGCGACTCCGACAGGCCCGACGCCAGGTCGGCGACCCGGTATGCGGCATAGCCCAGCCGGCGGCTCTCGACCTCGGTGAGGAGCCGGTCAGGCGTCGTCAGCTCGCGGCGGACGGCGGCGTCCGCGGCGATGAGGCCGGCTGTCATCGAAATGCCCGCGGTCTGCAGCACCGCCAAGGTCGGGATCACCAGCTCGACGCCGAGGTGAAGGGCCACGTCGGAGGCCTCGACCGGCTCGTGGACGACCAGCCGGCCCGCCGACCGGGCTCGGCCGGCACCGATCTGGCTCACATGGACACGGTCGAGATGGCTCGTGACCACGGGAAGGTCCCAGAGGGTGAGTGCCGACAGATGGGAAACGGCATACCCCGGGAGACGGCGGACGATGGCCCGAGCCGTGAGCGCGTGCCGAGCTGCAGGGCTGGCCGACCGATAGGCCTGGCCATCGACAAAGGCGCCGGCACGCACCCGGACCACGTCGCCGAGTCGGACCAGGGCGCGCACGTCGTGACCGTCACAGCCGGTCACAGCCAGCTCGGCGGCGCTGATTACGCCGCCGTTGGCCAGGAGCCGAAGCCGAGTGAAGTCGTTCACCTACCGATCCTGACGGCGGTCGCTGCTGCGAGGTACCGGCCACGGCCCGCCTGTGGACGATGCGACGACGTGACCACCACCTGTGGACGGCCGGCCGGGCGCCGTTGGCGATGACATGGCGCTGAAGCAATGGAAGTCCCTCGCCGCCGGGCGATTCAGTTGCGTCGTGGGACGCAGGAGGCTCACGTGAAACGTAGGACTTGAAGCGCACCCTTCACGCCTTCAGCGGTTGGGCGTCACTCCCACTCGATGGTGCCCGGAGGCTTGGAGGTCACGTCGAGCACGACCCGGTTGACCTCGCGCACCTCGTTGGTGATCCGCGTCGAGATCCGCGCCAGCACGTCGTAGGGGACCCGCGTCCAGTCGGCCGTCATCGCGTCCTGCGACGACACCGGCCGCAGCACGACCGGATGGCCATAGGTGCGGCCGTCGCCCTGGACGCCCACCGACCGGACGTCGGCCAGCAGCACCACCGGGCACTGCCAGATGTCGCGGTCGAGGCCGGCCGCCGTCGAGCTCAGAACGCGCGATGGCGTCCGCGCGACGGAGCACGTCGAGCCGCTCGGCCGTGACCTCGCCGACGATCCGGATGCCCAGCCCGGGACCCGGGAACGGCTGCCGCCACACGATGACCTCGGGCACGCCGAGCTCCAGCCCGACGGCGCGCACCTCGTCCTTGAACAGCGACCGCAGCGGCTCCACCAGCGTGAACTGGAGGTCCTCCGGCAACCCGCCCACGTTGTGGTGCGACTTGATGTTGGCCGCGCCCTCGCCGCCGCCGGACTCGACCACGTCGGGGTAGAGCGTCCCCTGCACGAGGAACTCGACCGGGTGCCCATCCACTGACGACCCCGCGCTGCCAACGATGTCCCGCGCCGCCTGCTCGAACACCCGGATGAACTGGGCGCCGATGATCTTGCGCTTCTCCTCGGGGTCCGACACCCCGGCCAGCGCCGACAGGAACTGCTTCCGGGCGTCGACGACCACGAGGTTCACCCCCGTCGCCGCGACGAAGTCCTTCTCGACCTGCTCGGCCTCGCCCTCGCGCAGCAGCCCGTGGTCGACGAAGACGCAGGTCAGCTGGTCGCCGACCGCCCGCTGCACCAGGGCTGCGGCCACCGACGAGTCGACGCCGCCGGAGAGGCGCACACAGCACCCGCGCCTCACCGACCTGCGACCGGACCTGCTCGACCAGCGAGTCGACGACGTTGGCCGGCGTCCACTCCGCCGCGAGCCCGGCGCCGCGCCACAGGAAGTTCTCCAGGACCCGCTGCCCGAACTCGGAGTGCATGACCTCCGGGTGCCACTGCACGCCGTAGAGCCGTCGCTCGTCGTCCTCGAACGCCGCGACCGGCGCACCCGAGGAGGAGGCGGTCACCCGCATACCGGCCGGGGCCTCGGTCACCGAGTCGCCGTGCGACATCCACACCGACTGCTGCGCGGGCTGGCCGTCGAACAGCGTCGAGCCGGTGTCGAGCACCGACGCAGGGGTATGCCCGTACTCGCCGGTCCCCGTGTGGGCCACCGTGCCGCCCATCGCCTGCGCCATCGCCTGGAACCCGTAGCACATCCCGAACACCGGAACGCCGGCCGACAGCAGCGCCGCGTCGAGGGCCGGCGCGCCCGGCGCATACACGCTGGACGGGTCCGCCCGAGAGGATCACCGCCGCGGGGTTGCGCTCGAGCAGCGCCGAGACCGGCAGCGTGTGGGGGACGACCTCGCTGTAGACCTTCGCCTCGCGGACGCGCCGCGCGATGAGCTGCGCGTACTGGGCGCCGTAGTCGACGACGAGAACCGGGCGGCCCTGGAGCTCATCGTCCACGACGCCCAGCCTATCCGTCGGTCGAGGCAGTCCCCGGCGACGTAGGCGCGGGACAGCAGCGCCTCGGTCGACTTGGTCACCCGCTGCTCCGCGATGAACGGCAGGATCGGCACGAACCCGGTGAGCAGGTTGAGGACGATCCGGGTGAGGCGCCAGCCGGACTTGAACCCGAGGTTGGCGATCGACACCGCGTAGCCGAGGTAGATCAGGCCGTGGATCGGGCTCCAGACCGCCGAGAAGCTCGGGTTCTGCGGCGGGCCGTACTTGACGAACATCGCGGCGATGAGGACGAACAGCGCGATGCCGGCGATCACCGCCATGACCCGGTAGAGGCGCAGCGCGCCGCGGATCCGCGCCGGAGTGGCCAGCGTCGTGGGGTACGTGCTCACGTGGTCGCTCCCGCGGGGCTTGGGTCTGGTCGGGTCGTCGTGGCCGCAGCCTGGTCGCGGCGGTGGTCCTCCCGGACCATCCTCCACCACATGTATGCGGCGAACAGACCGAAGACCCACCACTGCAGCGCGTATGCCGCGTTGCGCCATGTCAGGCCGGTGGGGATGGGCGGCGGTGGGACGCGCTGCAGCCCGGCGCTAGCGTCCGGCGACTCGGCGGTGGCGAAGACGAACGCGTTGTAGAGGTCGCCCGGCCACAGGTTGACCAGCCGGGCCAGGTCCACCGACCCGAGCTGCCCGGCCGGCAGCGAGTCGGCGGACGAGGCCGGCGACTCACCCGGGGCCAGCGTGCCGGTGACGGTGACCCGGCCGACCGGAGACGGGGGCGGGCCGGTCCCGCTGGCGCTGGTCACGAACCCCCGCAGCACGGCGATCCGGGCCGCGCCGGCCACGCCGGTGGCGTCGACGACCAGCGGCGTCAGCACCCAGTAGCCCGGGACCCCGTCGAGCCGGCGGTCGGTCACGAGCACCTGGCCGGCCGCGTCGTACGACCCGGTCATCCTGACCGGGCGGCCGGACGCGTCGCCCGGGAACGGCGCGTGCGGGGTGAGGACGGTGCTGAGGACCACCGGGGCCTGCAGCGGGGCCTGCTCCAGTGCCTCGCGCTGGGCGTCGTCGCGAGCGACGCTGAGCTGCCACAGCCCGAGAAACGTGAAGGCCACGAGCACCACCAGCAGGGCGCCGAGGAGCCCCAGCCAGCGCGGCTTGAGCATCGTCCTCAGCACCGTTCCAGGTTAAGCGACCAACCCGTATGCGCCGTCGTCGCGGCCGTCCGGAGGCGGGCTGTGTGGCACCCTTGTCCCCCGTGATGCCCCACCCCTGGACCCGGTCGCGCCGGTTGCGCAGCGTGGCGGCGGTCCTCGCCGGCGGTCTCGTCCCGCTCGCGCTGGGCGCCTGCGGCGGTGGCAACCAGCCCGTGTCACCGCTCACGACGACGGTCACGGTGACCCCGTCGTCGGCGGGTTCGAGCACCTCCGCGCCGACCACCAGCACGAGCACGACGCCCGCTCCGAAGCCGCCCACGAGCTTCGACCAGGCGATGCAGCACTTCGCCGCGGGCCGGCTCGACGCGGGAGCCAAGGCCCAGTTCACCAGCCCGACCGGCAACATCTTCTGCTCCATCGCAGCGGGCGACGTGCCTCGCGGCTGCGAGGTCCGTGACGGCCGGGTCAGCCCGCCGCCGGGGACCTGTGACACCGGTGGCGGCGGAGCGACCGACGTCGGCCGGATCGAGTGGAGCGACGACACCCCGAAGCCGGTCTGCAACAGCGACACGATGTACCAGCCCGGCGCCCAGGTGCTGCAGTACGGCTCGATCGCCCAGGTGCAGGGCTCGCCGGTCCAGTGCCTCAGCGAGACCCTCGGGATCACCTGCGTCGACCCGGCGGCCAAGAAGGGGTTCTTCCTCGCGAAGGGCGCCTACACGATCTTCTGACGTCGCCGCGGGCCGCCCGCTACGGTGCGCCCATGGATGCGCGGGCCGACGACTACGAGGCGGCGCTGGCGAGCGCCCACGCGCACGCCCTGGAGTGGCTCGCGTCGCTGGAGACCCGGCCGGTCCCGCCGGCCGAGTCGATCGAGACGGTGCTCGCTGCGGTGGGCGGTCCGCTGCCCGACGGTCCGACCGCGCCGGCGGCGGTCGTCGATCAGCTGGCGCGCGCCGCCGAGCCCGGGTTGATGGCCATCCAGTCCGGCCGGTTCTTCGGGTGGGTCATGGGCGGCACGCTGCCGGCGGCCCTCGCGGCGGACTGGCTGGTCAGCGCGTGGGACCAGAACGCCGGTATGCGTTCGCCGACGCCCGGCGTGGTGGCCCTCGAGGAGACCGCGGGTACCTGGTTCCTCGACCTGCTGGGCCTCCCGCCGGACGCGGCGGTCTCGTTCACCACCGGCGCGACGATGGCCAACTTCGTCGGCCTGGCGTCGGCGCGGCACGCGGTGCTGGCCGCCGTCGGCTGGGACGTGGAGGACCGCGGGCTGTCCGGCGCGCCGCCGCGTGCACGTGCTCGCCGGCGCCGAGCGGCACGACAGCGTCGACCTCGCGCTGCGCTACCTGGGGCTAGGCGCTCCGACCCTCGTCGCGGCCGACGCCGAGGGGCGGATGCGGGTCGACGCCCTCGCGGCGGCGCTGGCCGCGGTGCCCGACGGGGAGGCGGTCATCGTGCTGCTCCAGGCCGGCAACCTGCACTCCGGCGCCTTCGACCCGTTCGCCGAGCTGGTGCCTCTGGCCCACGCGCGCGGCGCCTGGGTCCACGTCGACGGGGCGTTCGGGTTGTGGGCGGCGGCCAGCCCCCGCCTCGCTGCGCTGGTGGCCGGGATGGCGGACGCCGACTCCTGGGCGACCGACGCGCACAAGACGCTCAACGTGACGTACGACTGCGGGATCGCCGCCGTCCGGGACCGAGCCGCGGTGCGAGGGTCGTTCGCGGTGCAGGCCCACTACCTGGCGACCGCCGACCCCGCGGGCCCGGGAACCCGTACGAGCGCGTCCCCGAGATGTCGAGGCGGGCCCGCGGGGTGCCGGTGTGGGCCGCGCTGCGGTCGCTCGGGCGGTCCGGGGTCGGGGACCTCGTCGAGCGGCTCGCCGACCGAGGCTTCGGCACTGGCCGAAGGCGTGCGGTCGGTCCCAGGGGCGGAGGTGCTCAACGACGTCGTCTACACGCAGGTGTGCTTCGCGTTCGAGGACGACGCCCGCACGGCCACGGTCGGCGAACGGCTCATCGCCGACGGCGGCACGTGGATTTCTGGCTCCCGGTGGCGTGACCGGGGCGTGCTGCGGATCTCGGTGAGCAACTGGACGACCGACGACTCGGACGTGGCGCAGACCGTCGCGGCCCTGCGCCGTGCCGCGACGCGGGACTAGGCGCCGGGGACCAGCTCAACGTGCGGGCGGGCTCCCCAGGCGGCCCAGTCGCCGCTTACCCGGCTAGCGGTCTCCAGGAGCAGGGGCAGGTGGACCTCGAGCAGGTGCTCGGTCGAGGTCTCCGCGGCGTGCACGGTGACGTTCATCGCGGCGCGCACCTCACCCGACCCGTCGCGCACCGGAGCCGCCACCGACCGGACGCCCGGCGCCAGCTCCTCGTCCGCGAGCGCCCACCCCTGGGCGCGGACGCGGGTCAGCTCACGCTGGAGGTTCGCGAGCGGCCACTCGGGGACGTCCGGCAGGCCGGACCGCGACGGCTCGGCGAGCACCCCGGCGACCTGCGCGTCGGGCAGCGCGGCCAGCAGCACCTTGCCCTGTGAGGTCCGGTGTGCGGGGAACCGGGTCCCGATGTCGACGCGCAACGCGATGATCTTCGGCACGGCGACCCGGGCGACGTAGACGATGTCGGACCCGTCGAGCTGGGCCATCGACGACGACTCCCCGGTCCGCAGCACCAGCGCCTCGAGGTGCGGGCGCGCGATCTCCCACACTCCGAGCGAGGAGGTGTACGCGGTTCCCAGCGCGAGCACCCGCGGCGTCAACGCATACGTGCCGCCCTCCACGCGCACGTAGCCCAGCTCGGCGAGGGTCAGCAGCAGCCGGCGCGCCGTCGGCCGGGCCAGGTCCGCCGCGAGCGCCACCTCGCTGAGCGTCATCCTCGGCCGGCGCGCGTCGAAGCAGGTGAGGACGTCGAGGCCGCGCGCGAGCGCCTCGACGAAGTCCGGTCCGCTCCCCCGTCCGGCCATGGGTCGGCGCTCCGTCAGCCGCCCGCCACGTCACCGAACATCGACTGGCGGGCCTCCCGGGTCGACGACGACTTGTACTCCGTGTAGGTGTAGGGGTTATCCAGGACCGCGTCGTCGGACGGGAGCTCGGGGTTCATCCCCTGCTGCCACGTCTCCTCACCCATGTCGCCGCGCAGGTAGTCGACGGTCGACTCGATGGCGGCGCGCGCCGCCGCGAGGTCGGCACCCACGAGCTGGTGGTCCCGCTTCACGACCACCCCGTCGACGAGGACGGTATGCACGTCGCCGCGCTGGGCCTGGAACGCGACGTGCCCGTAGGGGTTGAGCAGGGGGAAGGAGACCGGCGACGCGTCGTTCTTCAGCAGGACGACGTCGGCCTTGGCGCCCGGGGTGAGGCGGCCCAGGTCGTCGCGGCCGAGCGCCCGGGCGCCGCCCCGGGTGGCCCAGTCGACGACGTGCTCGGCCCGCAGGTGGACGTGGGTCACGGTCTCGCCGTCGACGTGCGCCTCGAGGTGCTCACGGGAGCGGTCCGCACCGAGGGTGGTCCGCATCGCCGAGAACAGGTCGCCGCTCCACCACACGCTGGTGTCCATCGACAGCGAGACGGGAATGTCGTAGCGGCGCACCTGCCACGTGGGCGGGTAGCCCTGGCCCGCGCTCTGCTCCGACTCGGTCGACACCGAGACCGAGCCGCCGGTCGCCGCGATCCGCAGGTAGGAGTCCCGGTCGAGGGTCGCCGCGTGCACGTAGGTCGTCTCCGGCGTCATGAACCCGTTCTCGTGCATGAGCCGGATGCCGTCGTCGTTCGTCGCGCCCCAGACGCCGGCGTGCGTCGTCACCGGCAGGCCGAGCTCGCGGGCCACCTCGAAGGCCGCCCGCTCGGGGAACGCCGGGTCGCCGGTGACGTCGAAGGCCAGCTGCACGCCGAGCCGGTCGTCGCCCGCGTCGCGCAACCCCGTGAGGAACCGCTGGACCTCCGGCTGGGCCGTCCACTCCCACGGGCCGGCCTGGATGTTGCCGTAGGCCAGCACGAACCGTCCCGGTACCGCGCGCAACGCCGTCGACGGCCGCCTCGGCGTGGTCGACGCTCTGCAGCCCGTGCGACCAGTCGACCGTCGTCGTGACGCCCGCGTCGAGCGCCTCCAGCGCGCCGAGCAGGTTGCCGGCGCGGATGTCCTCGGGGCGGAACCGGCGGCCGTGCTCAAGGTAGTACCAGACGAAGTACTGGGTGAGCGTCCAGTCGGCACCGTAACCGCGCATCGCCGTCTGCCACAGGTGGCGGTGCGTGTCGATCATTCCCGGCATGACGATGCCGCCGGTGGCGTCGATCTCCACGCGCCCTCCGGAGCGGTGAGACCCGCGCCGACCTCGGCGATCCGGTCACCTACGACGAGGACGTCGGCGTCCGTCAGCACGCGGTGGGTGTCGTCCATGGTCAGGACGGTGCCGTGCCGGAACACGACGGCGGACGGGGCAGGCTGGTCCACGGCTCCTCCTCGAGTCGGTGACGCCACGGCGTGACGTCTGCGGACGATCGTCCGCATAACGGACACTGGTGTCAAGCCTTCCCTTGACGTCCGTGGGTTGACTTGCCAGGGTGGGCATCGAGCGCGGACAGCCGTCCGCATACCGAGCGAACGGGGAAGGATGCCGTGACGGAGCAGCCGGCGGGGCCCCTTGACGGGCTCCTCGTCGCGGACTTCTCCCGCATCCTCGCCGGCCCCTACGCGACGATGCTGCTGGCCGACCTCGGCGCCGACGTCGTCAAGGTCGAGGGGCCGCGGGGCGACGACACCCGCTCCTGGGCCCCGCCGGTCCACGACGGCGTCGCCACCTACTTCCTCGGAATCAACCGCAACAAGCGGTCGGTCGTCCTCGACTTCGCCGACCAGGCCGACGCCGTGCTCGCCCGCGAGCTCGCCCGGCGCGCCGACATCGTCATCGAGAACTTCCGGCCCGGCGGGCTGGTGAAGTATCGGCCTCGACTACGACGCCGTCGCCGCAGTCCAACCCCGGCGTCCTGTACGCGTCGATCAGCGGCTTCGGGAGCGGCGAGCAGGGCGCGCGCCCTGCCCGGGCTACGACCTGATCGTGCAGGCCATCTCGGGGCTGATGAGCCTCACCGGGCCCGGCCGACGGCGCGCCTTACCGGGCCGGCATCTCGGTCTTCGACGTCATGGCCGGGCTTCACGCGACCATCGGGCTGCTCGCCGCCCTGCACCGGCGCGAGGAGACCGGTCGAGGCCAGCACGTCGAGGTCAACCTGCATGTCGTCGGCGCTGTCCGGCATGGTCAACCACTCCAGCGCCTACGTCGCCGCCGGCGTCGTCCCTTACCGGATGGGCAACAGCCACCCGAGCCTGTTCCCCTACGAGCCGCTGCCCTGCTCCGACGGCGAGCTCATCATCACCGCGGGCAACGACCAGCAGTTCCGCAGGCTCGTCGACGTGCTCGGCGTGCCGGAGCTGGTCGACGACCCGCGGTTCGCTCGCAACCCGGACCGCACCGCCCACCGCGACGAGCTGCGGCCGCTGCTGGTCGAGCGGCTGGCGACGCGGACCACGATGGAGTGGTTCCGCGACATCACCGCCGCCGGCGTCCCGTGCGGGCCGATCAACACCATCGACCAGGGCGTCGCCTTCGCCGAGGACATCGGGCTCGACCCGGTCGTCGACGTCGGGCCGACCGGCGCGTCGGTCCGCAGCGTCCGCAACCCGATCACGCTGTCGGAGAACCCGCCGGCATACCGGCTGCCGCCGCCGGCCCTGGACGAGCACGGCGCGGAGATCCGCCGCTGGCTGGCCCAGGAGGACCGCGCATGAGCGAACCGCTGCGCCTGCCGACGTCGCTCGGCACCTCCGACGCCGAGCACATCCGGCTGCTCGGCGAGGACCTCACCGCTGACCTCATGGGCCGGGTCGGGTTCGGCGAGCTGGCGTTCTGGCTCGTGGCGCTGCGCCGCCCGACCCCGTCGGAGGTCCGCGTGTTCGAGGCGGTGCTCGTGGCGCTGGCCGACCACGGGTTCACCCCGACGGCGATCGCCGCGCGGCTGACCTACCTCTCCGCGCCGGACTCGCTCCAGGGCGCGCTGGCGGCGGGCCTGCTGGGCGGCGGCTCCCGGTTCCTCGGGGTCACCGAGGACTGCGGCCAGTTCCTCGACGCGGTGGTCGTCGACGTCGAGGACGACCTGCCGAGCGACGACGCCGGCTGGGACGCCCTGGCGCTGTCGGCCGTCACGCGGACGCGCGAGGCCGGGCGGTTCGTGCCCGGTCTGGGCCACCCGGTCCACAAGGTCGAGGACCCGCGGACGCCGGTGCTGCTGCGGATCGCCGACGAGGAGGGCCTGCGCGGGCCGCATCTGCGGCTGTTCGAGGCGATGGGCCGCGTGCACGAGCAGGTTCTCGGCCGCCGGCTACCGCTCAACGGCGCGGGCGTATGCGGCGCCGCACTCGCCGACCTCGGCCTGCCCGTCGAGCTGCTGCGCGGGTTCGCCCTGCTCGCCCGGGCGGCCGGACTGCTCGGGCAGCTGGCCGAGGAGCGTCGACGCCCGGTCGGCATGGACGTCTACCTCGCGGTCGACCGCGGCGCCTACTACGTGCCACCCGGACCAGGCCTGACTCGCATCCCGAAACCGTTGGAGAAGAACCGCATGGCCACGGTCGCCGCCGTCATCGCCTCGACGCACCACCCGTTCTACTACCGCGCGAGCACCTCGACGGGGGCCGACCGACCGCCGTTCGCCGACGAGTGGGTCGAGAAGATCGAGCGGTTCCGCGAGACGCTGACCCGGGCGCGGCCGGACGTGCTGCTCATGGTCGGCAGCGACCACTTCCACCAGCTGTGGCTGGACAACATGCCCCAGTTCCTCGTCGGCAAGGCGCCGTTCTACGACGCGAACTTCTACAACGAGGAGCGGGAGTTCGGGCTGCCGCGGATGACGCTGCGCGGGCCAGGAGGACCTGTCAGCGCACGTGCTGCGCCACGGGCTCGACGCGGGACTTCGACCTGGCGTTCAGCAACGAGCTGCGGATCGACCACAGCATCACCTGCCCGATCATCACGCTGCGGCCGGAGGCGGACCTGCCGATCGTGCCGGTCTACACCAACATCTTCGCTCCGCCGATGCCGCGGCCGGAGCGGTTCGTCGAGCTGGGCCGCGCGATCCGCGGCGACTGGTCGAGAGCTGGCCGTCCGACCTGCGGGTGGCCATCGTCGGCACCGGTCACCTGTCGCTCGAGCTCGGGGGCCCCGCCAGTTCGGGCCGCACGGGCCGGACCCCGACTTCGACCGCCGGGCGGTCGAGTGGATCGCGACCGGCGACGTGGACGGCTGCCTCGGCGAGGTGACCCTCGACAGCCTGCACCTGCCCGGTAACGCGACGCACGGGTTCATGGACTTCATGCTGATGATGGGCGCGGCCGGCGACGGAGTGGCCGCGGACCATGTGGACTCGCCTCGACCTGTTCCACACCATGGAGGCCTACTTCACCTGGTACCCGAAGGCGGCGGTGGCATGAGCAGGTACCTCCTCGACAAGTTCCTCTTCACCGTCGACCGCGACCCCGACCTCGTGGAGCGCTACCGCGACGACCCTGCGGGGACGGTCGCCTGGTGGGAGGAGACCATGGCCAACCGGCTGCTGGGCTGCCACACGCGGACGAGGACAGCAGCTGGCTGGCGTTCACCGACGACGAGCGCCGGGCGCTGGTGGAGCAGGACCACGTGACGCTGTTCGGGATGGGCGCCCACCCGTTCCTCACCCTCACGCTGTTCATCGCAATGTTCGAGCGGGACCACGGGCCGCTGGAGTACCAGAGGGCCTACGGCGCCGCGATGAAACACCTCACGCTCCCCTACCCCGACATCGCGACCTGACGTGCGGGCGGCCCTGCTCCAGGCGTACGCGTCGCCGCCGGTGGTCGGAAGGCATCCGGCGCCCGATGGCGACACGGTCGTCGCGGTCACCGTCGCGCCCATCGTGCCACTGGACCTGCTCTGCGCCGGCGGCACGTCGTACTTCGGGGCGCCCGCGCTGCCCTACGTGCCCGGGGTCCAGGGCGTCGGCCGGGTGGTGCGCTCGTCGTCGGTGCCCGCCGGCACCCGGGTCTGGTTCGCCACCACGGCCGGCATGCGTCCCGGGGACGGCAGCCTGGCCGACACCTGCTCCGTGGCGCGAGACGACTTGGTGCCCTTGGCCGATGCGGTCGCCGACGAGGACGCGGCGGCGATCGGGCTGTCCGGCGTCGCCGCCTGGATGTCGCTGACGTGGCGCGCGGCCCTGCAACCGGGTGAGCGGGTGCTGGTCCTCGGCGCCGGCGGCGTGGTGGGACAGGCCGCCATCGCCGCCGCCCGGTCCGTCGGCGCCGCCCGTGTCGTCGCCGTCTGCCGCTCCGCCGCCGCGGCCGCGCGGGTGGCCCGCGCCGGTGCGGACGAGGTCCTGAAGGTCGATGCCGACGAGGCGGCGGACGCAGCCGCTCTGGCTCAGCGGTTCGCCGCCGCCGCGGAGGGACCGGTCGACGTCGTGGTCGACCCGGTGTTCGGTTCCGTGGCGAGTGCCGCCTGTCTCGCGCTGGCGACCGGCGGCCGGCTGGTGAACCTTGGCGGTCTCGGCGGGGACGAGGCGCGGATCTCGTCCGCGTCGTTGCGGAGTCGCTCGGCCAGCGTTCTCGGCTACACGAACAACGCGATCACGCCGGCCCAGCGCGCGGAGGCGCTCGGGGCAGTGCTCGCGCTGGCCGCGTCCGGCGCGCTCGTCGTCGACCGGCAGGTGCATCGGCTCGATGACGTGGCAACCGCCTGGACTGCGGCCGCGCGCAACGACGGCATCCGGCCGCTCGTCGTGATGCGCTGACGTCCCACCGGTCTCATCCGCCACGTCGCACCACCGGATCGCCGTCGCGCGATGGAGATCCGTTGCGGTCCCGCCATGTCGTGACGGTCTCCGGGGTCAGCCGGCCGTGGACCACCATCGCCGCCACGCCTTCCGGCGCCGGACGCGGTCACTCGCCGAGGGTGTCTGCTGTTCCGCGGTGAATCGCCGGCATCCACCGGGTGATGACGACCAGGACGAACGACAGCGCGAAGGGCAGCAGCATGGCCTTCTGGACGCCGAAGGTGTGCACCAGCCAGCCGAGGACCGCCGGCCCGGCGAGGAACGCGGCGTAGCCGAACGTCACGACCACCGCGAGCATCCGGCCCCCGCCCAGGTGGCCCGACGTCGCATACACCTGGGGCGCGATCATCGCGACGCCGAACCCCACGAACGCCCAGCCCACGAGCAGCACCGGCACCGCCGTCGCGATCACCGTGATCGCATACCCGACCGCCGCGGCGGCCGCGCCGGTCCACACGACCGGCCGGTGCCCGAAACGCGCGACCGCCCAGTCGCCGGCGAGCCGCATGGCGACCATGAACAGGGTGACCGTGACGACGGCGATGGACGCGGTGCCCGGGTCGACGTGGGTGACGTCGGCCAGGTGGATCGACGACCAGTCGTATGCCGTGCCCTCCATGAGCCCGAAGCAGACGGCCATCGCGCCGAGCAGCCACGCCACCCGTGGAATGCGCTCCCGCTTGCCGTCGACGGTGTGCGACACCGGATCCGTCTCGGGGATCCACCGCAGCGCCACGAGCAGGCTGCCCGCGCCCAGCACCGCGACCGCGAGCATGGCGGGCAGCACGACCGAGCCGTTGTCGTCGCCGACCACAAAGGCGCAGAGGAAGACCACCGCTGCACCCGCGAACGAGCCGACGCTCCAGAACGCGTGAAAGCGGCTCATCACCGGCATCGGCCGGGCCTTCTCCACGGCGACACCGAGCGCGTTCATCGCGACGTCCGTGGCTCCGTTGCCGAGCCCGAGGAGTACGCCGGCGACCACCGCCATGGGGAACGACGTCGCGAACGCCAGCACGAGGGCGCCGAGCATCATCAGCGGCAGGGCGGTCAGCGTCACGCGCCGGGCGCCGACCCGGTCGGCCATCCGGCCGCCGACCTGCATCGACCCGACGGCGGCCACGCCGACCACGAAGAGCAGCACGGCCAACGTGCCGGCGTCGATCCCGAGCCGGCTGCGCAGGGCCGGCAGCACACCGGCCCAGCCGCCGATGGCCAGGCCGTTGATCGCAAACACCGCGCCCACAGCCACGACGGCACCGCGGCTGCCGTGCGGCACGGTCGGTACTCCTCGTACTCCCCGGACTCCCCGTACGCTCTGGGCGCCTCGATCCGCCGCGATCTCGCTTGACATGCGGGCCAGCCTAGGTGTGATGGCGGATGGCCTGAAAACCGGTGGGAGGGCGTCGGATCCCCCGCGTACGGTGGGTCCTTGTGCGCCTTCCGTACGAGCATCCGGGCACCCCGGACCTGCGCAGCCCGCTGAGCTTCCTGGGCTGGGTCGGCCGGGGCCAGTGGCGCACCCTCACCGTGGCGACGGTCTTCGGCGTGCTGTGGATGGTCACGCAGGCCCTCTTCCCGGCGGCCATGAGCCGGGCCATCGACCAGGGCATCGTCGCGGGCTCGACCCCGCAGCTGCTGTGGTGGTGCGGCGTGCTCGTCGCGCTTGGAGTGGTCAGCGCGCTCGCCGGCGTGGGGCGGCACTACTTCTCGGTGCACAACTGGCTGCGGGCGGCGTTCCGCTCGATCCAGCTGGTCGGCTGGCACAGCGCGGACGTCGGGGAGGCCCTGCCTCGCCAGACGCCGACCGGCGACGTCGTCGCGGTGGTGGCCTCCGACGCGATGCGGCTCGGGGGGCTCTTCGACGTCTTCGCCCGGATGGTCGGCGCGATCGTCAGCTGCGGCGTCGTTGCGGTCATCCTGCTGACGACCTCGCGCACCCTCGGCCTCGTCGTCCTGGTCGGCGTCCCCGTCCTCGTCGCGCTCCTGACCTTCATCGTCCGGCCGCTGCAGCGACGCCAGGCCCACCAGCGCGAGGAGTCCGGCCGGCTCATCGGGCTCGGTGCCGACACCGTCGCCGGACTGCGCGTGCTGCGCGGCATCGGCGGCGAGCAGGTCTTCCTGCGCCGGTATGCCCGCCAGTCGCAGCAGGTGCGCCAGGTCGGCTACCACGTCGCGGGCGTCCAGTCGGCGCTCGACGCCGCACAGGTGCTGCTGCCCGGCGTCTTCGTGCTCGTGGTGACGTGGCTCGGCGCGCGCTACGCGCTGCAGGGCGACATCAGCGTCGGGCGAGCTGGTCGCGTTCTACGGCTACTCCGCCTTCCTCGTGCTGCCGCTGCGGACGGCGACGGAGTTCGTCGACCGGTTCAGCCGGGCCCACATCGGCGCCGGCAAGGTGATCCGCATCCTCGACCGTGCAGCCGGACCACCGCGACCACCCGGAGCCCGCACGGCAAGCGCCGGAGCCCCGTGCCGGCGTGCCCCTCGTCGACGAGCGCAGTGGCGTCGTCGCCGAACCCGGCCAGTTCACGGCGGTGGTGTCGGCCAACCCGGACGAGTCGGCCGCCCTCGCCGACCGGCTGGGCCGGTTCGGCCAGGACGCGGCCGGCGTGCGGCTCGGCTCCACGTCGCTGCTCGACCTGCCGCTCGAGACCGTCCGCCGGCGGGTCGTCGTCAGCGAGACCGACCCTCGGCTCTTCACCGGCACCCTGCGCGACGAGCTGGACCCGTGGGGCCGATACGACGACGCCACCATCCTGCGCACCCTCTCCGTCGCCAGCGGTGAGGACGTGCTCGAGGCACTCGCCGACGGGCTCGACAGCGAGGTGGAGGAGCGTGGCCGCTCGTTCTCCGGTGGCCAGCGACAGCGGCTCGCACTAACCCGCGCCCTCCTGACGGGGGCGGAGACCCTGGTCCTCGTCGAGCCCACGAGCGCCGTCGACGCGCATACCGAGGCCCGCATCGCCGGCCGCCTCGCGGCCGCGCGGGACGGCTTGACCACCGTCGTGATGACCGCCAGCCCGCTCCTGCTCGACCGGGCCGACCGGGTGCTGCTCCTGCAGGGCGGGATCGTCACCGCGCGTGGCACCCACCACGAGCTGCTCCGGACCAGCGCGGCCTACCGCGCCGTCGTGACCCGAGGGGAGGACTGATGGCCTTCCTCATGACGCCGCCCACCCGGGCCACCCTGCCGGTCGCCGAGATGTCCTCGGTGCGCCGGCAGACCCGGGCCATGCTCGGTGACCACCGGCCGCAGATGACCGTCATCATCCTGCTGCACGCGTTGGCCGCCGTGGCCGCCCTGGCCGCTCCGCGCATCGTGGGGCTGCTCGTCGACACGGTCACCCGGCAGGGCTCGCTCGAGACCGTCGACCGGCTGGCCGCCGGCCTCGCGGCGGCCGTCGTCGTGCAGACCGTGCTGACGTGGTTCGCCCGGCGCGCGGCGTTCCGGCTCGGTGAGGACCTCTTCGCCGAGCTGCGCGAGCAGTTCATGGACCGGGTCGTCGCCCTGCCGCTGTCCACCGTGGAGCGAGCCGGCACCGGAGATCTCGTCTCGCGCACCACCAACGACGTCGAGGCGCTCTCGCGCGTGGCCCGGTTCGGGATCCCCTCGATCATCGTGGCCGTGGTCACGGTCTCGATCACCGTCGTGGCGGCGTTCCTCACCGGCTGGATCGTCGCGCTCGCCATCGTCGTCGGGTTCCCGCTGCTGTGGTTCTCCACGCGCTGGTACCTCCGCTACGCGCCGGACGGCTACCTGCGCGAGCGCGCCACCTACGCGGTGATGAACGGCGTGGTCACCGAGTCGGTCGACGGGTCGCGCACGGTGGACGCGCTGCGCCTCGGCCGGCGCCGCAAGGCGCGCATCGACGCCGCCCTCAGCGACGCGTACGACGCGGAGACCTACACGCTGCGGCTGCGCATGTGGTGGTTCCCCCAGGTCGAGATCGCCTACCTGCTCCCGGTTGCCGTCACCCTGCTGTGGGGCGGCTGGCTCGTGGCCGGCGGACACACCACGGTCGGCACGGTCACGGCCGTCGCGCTCTACGTGCAGGCGATGGCCATGCCGCTGGACGAGCTGCTGACCTGGCTCGACGAGATCCAGGTCGGTGCCACCTCGCTGGCCCGCGTCATCGGCATCGCCGACGTCCCTCCGGACCGCGAGGCCACCGGGGAGACGCCGCGCAACGGCCACCTCGAGGTCGACGACGTCCGGTATGCGTACCGCTCCGGTCGCGACGTGCTGGGCGGCGTCTCGCTGGACCTCGTGCCGGGTGAACGGCTGGCCATCGTCGGTCCCTCGGGTGCCGGCAAGTCGACTCTCGGGCGGCTGATGGCCGGAATCGACGGTCCCCGGACCGGCCGGGTCGACGTCGGAGGAGTCCGGCTGGTCGACCTGGAGCTGGACCGGCTGCGCGGCGAGGTCGCCCTCGTCACCCAGGAGCACCACGTGTTCGTGGGAACGCTCGAGGACAACCTGCTGCTCGCGCGTCCCGGTGCTTCGGAGGACACCCTGCTGGCCGCCCTCGAGGCGGTCGACGCCCGGGTGTGGGCGCTGGGGCTCCCGCGCGGGCTGGAGACTCCGGTCGGCAGCGGCGGCCACGCGCTCACCACGGCCCAGGCTCAGCAGCTGGCGCTCGCCCGGCTGGTCCTGGCCGACCCGCATACCCTCGTGCTCGACGAGGCGACATCGCTGCTCGACCCGCGGGCCGCCCGCCACCTGGAGCGGTCGCTGGCCGCCGTGGTCTCGGGCCGGACGGTGGTCGCGATCGCGCACCGGTTGCACACGGCCCACGACGCGGACCGGGTGGCCGTGGTGGAGGATGGCGTCGTCACCGAGATCGGCACCCACGAGGAGCTGATCGCGGCCGACGGTGCCTACGCGGCGCTGTGGCGGTCCTGGCGGGACGAGCCGCGGACGTCACCGGCCGGTCGATAGCATCTCCGCACCAGAAGGCAAGGGGAGCCACTTCGCCGGCAACTCCCAGGTTCGTCGCGGAGCGGCGTGGTCGGGCCCCGGTCGCTGAGCACCTAGGGTGTGGGCCATGCCAGGGGTCAGTCGACGCCGCCTGCTCGCGGGCGGCCTGGGGCTCGGCGCCGCGGCGGCGCTGGCCGGCTGCGACGCGCTCCGGGAACCGGGCGCCGCGTCGCCGAACGCGCCCGCCCAGCCCTCCGCGACCGGCACGGCGACCGATGTCCCGGTCGGCAACGGCACCACCACCGCGGCGAACGACGGGTCGTGGCAGGACACCGGTCCGCAGCCGAACCAGCCCACGCCCGAGAAGCTCGGGCTCGGCGACACGCCGCCTCAGTTCGTCGTCATCTCCTGGGACGGCGCCGGCGAGAGCCCGCGGCTGCCGCTGCTGTCGCACTTCCGGGGCGTCGCCCAGGAGCTCAAGGCGTCGATGACGCTGTTCCTCTCGGGCATCTACACGGTGCCCAAGGACCAGCGCACGCTCTACCACCCTCCCGGCCGCGAGCCCGGCGCCTCGGCCATCCCGTTCTTCGCCGCCGACGCCGTCCACGCCACCATCGAGAACATCGGCAAGGCGTGGTCGGAGGGGCACGAGATCGGCACCCACTTCAACGGCCACTTCTGCGGCCCCGGCGGCGTCGGGGACTGGACGCCCGACCAGTGGAGCGACGAGATCGACCAGGCCGTGAAGCTGGTCATGTCGTGGCGGACGACGACCGGGTTCACCGACCTGCCGCCGCTGCCGTTCGACTACCGCAAGGAGCTCGTCGGCGGCCGCACGCCCTGCCTCGAGGGTTCGAAGAACCTCCGGGTCACGGCCAACCGGCTGGGCTGGCGCTACGACACCAGCTCGACCGGCAACCAGGTATGGCCGAGCAAGGACGGCCGGCTCTGGGCCCTCGACCTGCAGTCGATCCCGTTCGTCGGGCACAAGAGCTCCGTCCTGTCAATGGACTACAACCTCATGTACAACCAGTCCAAGACCCAGAACGGCGACGTCGCCAAGCGCGGACAGTGGCAGCAGGAGGCCACGGACACCTACGTCGCGGGGTTCCAGCGCGCATACGACGGAAACCGGGCGCCGCTCATCATCGGCAACCACTTCGAGGACTGGAACGGCGGCATCTACATGAAGGCCGTCGAGGCCGCGATGCGCAAGATGGCCACCTATCCCGACACGCGGTTCGTCTCGTTCCGGCAGCTGTGCGACTACCTCGACGCACAGGACCCCTCGACCCTCGCCCAGCTGCGGAAGCTCCCGATCGGGGCGCCGCCCGCGAACGGATGGAAGACCTTCCTCAGCGCGTAAGAGCCGGGTCGGGCGTCAGCCGTGGAGGTACGGCGCGACGACGACCTCGACGCGTTGGAACTCCTTGACGTCGGAGTAGCCGGTCGTCGCCATCGCGCGGCGCAGCGCCCCGACGAGGTTCGTCGTGCCGTCGGCCACCCGCCCCGGGCCGAAAAGGACCTCCTGGAGCGGAGCCGTCGCGCCGACCTGGACGCGCTCCCCCCGCGGCAGCTCGCCGTGGTGCGCCTCGGGTCCCCAGTGGTACCCGCTGCCCGGAGCGTCGCTGGCGCGGGCGAGGGCCGCGCCCAGCATCACCGCGTCGGCGCCGCAGGCGATCGCCTTGACGATGTCGCCGGACGTGCCGACGCCGCCGTCGGCGATGACGTGGACGTAGCGGCCGCCAGACTCGTCGAGGTAGTCACGGCGCGCGGCGGCGACGTCGGCGATGGCCGAGGCCATCGGGGCATGGATGCCGAGGGTCAGCCGGGTCGTATGCGCGGCACCACCGCCGAACCCGACGAGCACGCCCGCCGCTCCGGTCCGCATGAGGTGCAGCGCGGCGGTGTAGGACCCGGCGCCGCCCACGATGACGGGGATGTCGAGCTCGTAGATGAACCGCTTGAGGTTGAGCGGCTCCGCGCGCCCGCTCACGTGCTCCGCGGAAACCGTCGTGCCGCGGATGACGAACAGGTCGCAGCCGGCGTCGACGACGGTCTTCCAGTGCTGCTGCGTGCGTTGCGGGCTGAGCGCTCCGGCGACCGTGATGCCGGCCTGGCGGACCTCGCGCAGCCGTTCCGAGATGAGGTCGGGCTGGATGTCGGCGGCGTAGATCTCCTGCATCCGCGCCGTGGCGGTGGCCGGGTCGAGGCCGACGATCTCCTCGAGGTAGGGCTCAGGGTCCTCGTAGCGCGTCCACAGCCCCTCGAGGTCGAGCACGGGCAGGCCGCCGAGCTGGCCGAGCGCGATGGCGGACTGCGGCGACATCACCGAGTCCATCGGCGCCGCGATGACCGGGATCGTGAAGTGGTAGGCGTCGATCTGCCAGGAGACCGAGACCTCCTCGGGGTCGCGGGTGCGCCGCGACGGGACCACGGCGATGTCGTCGAAGGAGTAGGCGCGGCGGCCCCGCTTGCCCCGGCCGATCTCGATCTCGGTCACCGCGTGAGCCTAGCGGGGCTCACAACGTAGACGATCACCCACGCCAGAGGGGGGACGATCGTCCACGATCACCCTGCTGCGCCGTCGAGCTCGGCCAGGAACCGGTTGTTGCCGGCCTCCGCAACCTCGACCAGATCGGCGGGGAAGTCCCGGCGGATGTCGGCGTCCCAGTTGCGCTGATCGCGTGGCCAACGCACCGTGTCACCGTCGACCCGTACAGCGTTGGCGAACGCCGCCGACGTCGTCGTTGAGGCGCAGGCGGACCACGCCCACGTCGTGCTCGCCTCGTGCCGTAGCACTCGCACGCATGCCCACCAGTTCGCTTGACCGAAGCTAGATAGTGGTGGCCCGGCGCTCGGGTTTCCGAGCGTTGGGGCACCACTGTGCCGTCCACAGGCCGCGTCCACGGCGTCACGCCGTCCACAAGCGGACCGTGCCCGTCTTCCGGCCGTCATCGAGCCCGCCGACGATGGCGCCCATGACCTCCAGCGCCGCCCGTCATCGCGTGGTCCAGGCGGCTGCGGAACCCTACGGCGGCGTTCTCTCTCGCGCACTGCTCAAGGGCCTCAGCGTCGACCGCAATGCCATCGCCCGGACCGTGGCCGACGCGCGCTGGCGGCTACACGGACGGGTGACCGTGGCCACACATACCGGACCACTCAGCCCGCTCGCGCAACAGTGGCGCGCCGTCTGGGAGGTCGGGATCGGGTATGCGGCGCTCGACGGCGTGAGCGCCCTGCACGCCGCGGGGCTCACCGGCTTCGAGGAGCCAGTGGTCCACGTCTCGGTACCGTGGGCGGTGACCGGTCGCAACGTGCCTGGGGTCCGGATTCATCGGCTCCACCGGGGGGAGGACGAGGTCGTCGGACCAGGACCGCCTCGGGTGCGGACGGCAGTGGCGGCCGTCAGAGCCGCCCAGTGGGCGCGCTCGGACCGGCAGGCCGCCCTGCTGCTGACGCTTCCGGTGCAGCAGCGACTGGTGCATCCGGCCCACCTGGCTGCGGTGGTTCGCGTCGAGCGGGTGCGAGGTCGGCGTCCGTTGCTGGTCACTCTCGTCGAGGACATCGTCGACGGGGCGCATTCACTCGGCGAGCTGGACTTCGCTCGGATGTGTCGGCACCGAGGGTTGCCGAAGCCGGACCGCCAGTTCGTGGTGCGGACGGCCAGTGGACGGGTCTACCTCGATGTGCGGTGGCTGCAGCTGGGTCTGGTCGTGGAGATCGACGGGTCGGGGCACCGGGAAGGGCTGGCCGTGCTCGACGACAACTTCCGCCAGAACGCCGTCTCGATCCGGGAGGACGTCGTGCTGAGGTATGGCCTGCTCGCTCTGCGACTAGACGAGGCGGCCGTGATGGACCAGGTGTGTGCGGCCCACCAGACGCTGGCCGCCCGGCGGATCGCCTGAGTGTCGCCAAGGGTGCCCCAGCGCTCGGTTTTCCGAGCGCTGCCCCACCACTGCCGGGGTCGACGCCCGTCAGGCCACCCGGCCGACGTGGACCCGCCAGTGCCGGCCGGCCATCCAGTGGGCGACCGCCGCCCGCTCCAGCGACGAGCGCTGCGGCAGAGACTCCACCGGACCGGCCGGGTTGCCGAACACGAACTTGCGGACCGACGCGTCGCCGTCGTCGTCCTTCACCGGGCCGATCCGGAACTGCGCCTGGAACTGAGCGATGTTCGACGACGCGGGCAGGTACTCCAGCAGCTGGGGATCCAACAACCACGAGATGCAGTAGCGCACCCGGAGGCGCTCCTCGGGGAACCGCTTCCGCATCACCGACCGCCCCGCCCGCAGCGACTCCAACACCGCCGCCGGCCCGAGCGGCCCCGACTCCGGGATGTGCAGGTTGACGCCCAGCTCCCCCGGCGACCAGTCGGCGCCGTCCGCGAGGAACCAGGCCGAGGTTCGCATACCCGGCGTGGACCGTTCGTGCTGCAGCCGGCCGATCTCGAGGATCGAGCCGATGAGGTGCCGGGTCAGCCAGCCGGCCAGCTCGTCGTCCAGCCCGGCCCGGCCGAACCACACCCGGTTGCGCCGCAGCATCCGGCCGACGTCGCGCAGCGTGTCGGCGACGAGGTTCGGCGCCAGGCCCACCCGGTCCGCCCAGGCCAGCGTCACCGGCAGGACGTCGGCGAATGCCACCACCGGCAGGTATGCGACGACCGCCGGCTCCCCGTCGGGCCGGGTCGTCATGGCCGGAGGCGGCGACGGCAGTCCGATGGCCGCCCGGAGGTCCGCCGCGGTGCGGTCGACCCACTCCTCGAGCGAGGCGTCGTGCGCGACCGCTCGAGCCGCATACCGGACGTTGTCGAGGTCCTCCGCAGGCACCGCGAACAGGGCGAGCGCCTGCGCCGAGAGGTCCGAAAGCCGGGCCGGCGGGTCACCGGGTCGAGTAGTTCGGCGCCTCGACGATCGACTGGATGTCGTGGGGGTGGCTCTCCTTGAGACCGGCCGAGGTGATGCGCACGAACCGGCCGCGGGACTTCAGCTCGGGGACCGTGCGGGCACCCACGTAGAACATCGACTGGTGGAGGCCGCCGATCAGCTGGTGGGCCACGGCCGAGACCGGGCCGCGGTAGGGCACCTGACCTTCGATGCCCTCCGGCACGATCTTGTCGTCGCTGTCGACGTCGGCCTGGAAGTAGCGGTCGCGGGAGAACGACTTCTTGCCCCGCGACGCCATCGCGCCGAGCGACCCCATGCCGCGGTATGCCTTGAACTGCTTGCCGCCCACGAGCACCAGCTCGCCGGGTGACTCCTCGCAGCCGGCCAGCAGCGAGCCGATCATCACGGTGTCAGCGCCAGCCACGAGCGCCTTGGCGATGTCACCGGAGTACTGGAGGCCGCCGTCGCCGACCACCGGGACCCCAGCGGGACGAGCCGCCTGGGCCGCCTCGTGGATCGCCGTCACCTGCGGGACGCCGACGCCCGCGACGACCCGGGTGGTGCAGATCGATCCCGGCCCGACCCCGACCTTGACGCCGTCGGCCCCCGCCTCGACGAGCGCCTGGGCTCCTTCACGGGTGGCGATGTTGCCGGCCAGGACCTGGACGTGACGGGTCGCGGGATCGGACTTGAGCCGCCGGATCATGTCGAGCATCAGCCGGGCGTGGCCGTTGGCGACGTCGGGGACGAGCACGTCGACGCCCGCCTCGACCAGCGTCGTCGCCCGCTGCCACGCGTCGCCGAAGTAGCCGATGGCCGCCGCGACGAGGAGACGACCGTGGCCGTCGTTGCTGGCGTGCGGGAACTGCTCGGACTTGACGAAGTCCTTGACCGTGATGAGCCCGGCGAGCCGGCCGTCGGGATCGACGATCGGCAGCCGCTCACGCTTGTGCTGGCGCAGCAGCGCGGTGGCGTCGTCGCGGCTGATCCCGACCGGCGCGGTGACCAGCGGCATCGGGGTCATCACCTCGTCGACCTTGGTGGTGGCCCACTCGGCGACCGGCGTGAACCGCAGGTCGCGGTTGGTGATGATGCCGAGAAGCCGGTTGTCGCTGTCCACGACCGGAAGGCCGGACACGCGGTACTGGCCGCACTTCTCGTCAAGGTCCTCGAGGGTGGCGTCCGCGCCGATGGTCACCGGGTTGGAGATCATCCCCGTCTGGGTCCGCTTGACGAGGTCCACCTGGTAGGCCTGGTCCTCGATCGACAGGTTGCGGTGCAGCACGCCGATGCCACCCTGGCGGGCCATGGCGATAGCCATCCGGGACTCGGTGACGGTGTCCATGGCGCTGGAGACCAGCGGCACCCGCAGGCTGATCTCGCGGGTCAGCCGAGTCGTCGTGTCGACCTCGCTCGGGATGACGTCGGTCTCCCCCGGCAGCAGGAGCACGTCGTCGTAGGTGAGGCCCAACGGGGCGATGAGGTCAGCGGCCTGCTCGGCGGGGTCGGGGAAACCCAAGCTCATCGCCACAGTCTACGGGCGGGCACACAAGCGGCCGGACGCAGCAGCGGTCGGACGCGCGAAAGCTCGGCGCACCCGAGAGCCGACCGGGTTACCGGCCTGCCGATGGCGCCGGAGCCGACCCGTCGCTCGGCGCCGCGGTCGGATCGACCGATGCGGGCGGTATGCCGGTCACCCCGACCCGGCCTTCTTCGCCGCACCGCCGCCCGAGCCGCCCGCGCCGCCCGAGCCGCCGGTCGCACCGCCGGCCGGGGTCGCGCCCTTGGTCGTGCCCTTGGCCTGCCCCTTAGCCTGCCCCTTAGCCGGGGCCCCCGACCCGTTCTGGTCGTCGCCGCCTGCGGTAGCGCCCGAGCCGGAGCCGCCGGTCGGGCTGCCGGAGCCGCTGGTTCCGCCACCGCTGGTGGCGGAGCCGGTGGGGGCGCCGGTCGCCCCGCGCCCCTTGGCCTGTCCGTTGCCGTTGACGATGCCGTTGGCCTGCCCGTTCTTCACACCGCTGCCGCCGCTGCCCGGGCTGCCGGAGCTCGCCGGGGCGACGGTGCCGTGGCCGGCCTGGCTGGTCGCCGGCGTCGCCTCGGAGTTGGCCGGCTTCGTCGGCACCGACGGCGGGGGGGCGGCGCTGCTGCCGCCCTGACCGTCGGCGCCCTGCCCTCCGGCAGTGGTCTGCTGGCTGTCCGGGCCGCCCTGGCTGTCCCCGCTGAGCTGGTTGCCGTCAACGGTGAGCCCGGTCGCGCTGCTTCCGGCGTCCGGACCGGCCGGTACGCCGGTGGCCTGCACCGTCGCCCGGCTCGCGTCCGGCTGGTCCTGCTGGTCCTGCTGCTCCTGCCGGTCGGCCTGCGCCTCCTGGGCGGCCGAGACCTGCCCCGCGGACGCCGCCGAACCGGCCGTGGCCCCCAGCCCACCACCGATCGAGACCAGCGGCAGCGGCCAGCCGGTGGTCGAGCTCGCCTCGGACCCGGCGACACGGAGCGGCAACACCAGTCGACCCTGGAACGGCGAGCCGCTGAGGAACGGCATGACCAGCGCCTGCAACGACGGCGGCAGGAACGTGCGCACGTGCGGTCGGCCGTAGGCCTGGTCCGGCGCGGTCGGGCCCAGCTCGACGGCCGCGGCGACCGTGGCACCGGAGACGGCCACGCCCAGCGCAGCAAGCACCGTCAACCCCCGATGCCGACCGATCCGGCGCGAGGCGTGCGGCCGCGGGATCGGCCGGTCGGCGCGGCGGGCGACGGCCAGCAGCAGTGCACCGATCTCGTCGTCCGTCTCCTGGCGCGCACCCACCGCGTCGAGGAGCAGGTCGTCACGCAGCACGGCGCTCAGCGGGGTCGACATCACGACGCCACCTCTTCCGCCTGGGCCAGCAGCTCGCGCAGCCGGGTGAGGGCCCGGTGTTGGGCGACGCGGATGGCGCCGGCAGTCATGCCGAGGGCGGCGGCCGTCTCGTCGGTCGACATCCCCACCGCGACCCGGAGGGTGAGGATCTCCTGCTGTTGGGACGGCAGGGTGCGGATCAGGGCCATGGCGCGGGTCGCCTCGTCGCGGATCACGGCGTGCTGCTCCGGTCCGGCGGTCACGTCGACGGCGTCGGGCACCTCCGCCACCGGCTCGGGACCGCGGATCAGCTGGCGCTGGGCGTCGGCAACCTTGTGGGCCGCGATCCCGTAGACGAACGCCTCGAACGGCAGTCCCCGGTCGTCATAGGTGCGCAAGCCGGTGTGAACGGCCATGCACACCTCCTGCGCGACGTCCTGGGCGACGTCCTCGGCTCCGAAGCGCCCGAGTCTCGCGCGTGCGTACCGCAGGGCCAGCAGCCGCACGCGAGCCAGGAGAGCCTCGGCCGCGTCACCACCGTCGCGTCGGGCGACGGCGGCGAGGTCACGCAGTGTCGGTTGCGCGTCCACCGGGTCCATCGCGGCCGCAGACGTCACCGTTACGGCGTCGTCCCGACCCGTGGACAGCCTCGCGGCGCGCGCGTCGTCATCGGGCACGGCTGCGGAAGGCCGACGAGAGAATGTCCCTCGCCCCGCCCACGACGCAGCAGCGCTCACCACACCCCCAAGCGTGTCCCGATTCCCGTTCGCGTAGCGCTCGAACGATACCGGCTCCGGCAGAGTCCTGGGCGCTGATGGCATACCCGCCCCGACCAGCGCCCTGGGCAAATGTGATCGTTCCGTGACGCGTGAAGCGCCGAACCAATGGGTAGAGAGCCGTTGCAACCTCGTGCAGGCGTCTCCAAGGGCCGGGAGCCTGCCGACGGGGGCTAGACCCATGGGTTCGGCGAGTCGGGGCGACCGAACCTCCGTTCACGAGCAGGAGGCGAGATGGCGGAGATCTCCAGGCTGCCGGGGCCGGTGGCCGACCTCTGGGACTGGCAGCTCCAGGGTCTGTGCCGTCGGGAGAACCCCGACGTGTTCTTCCACCCCGAAGGCGAGCGTGGCCCGGCGCGCCGGAACCGCGACTCGGCGGCGAAGCAGGTCTGCGCGACGTGCCCGGTCCTCGCGCAGTGCCGGTCCCACGCCCTGCAGGTGCGCGAGCCCTACGGCGTGTGGGGCGGCCTCACCGAGGACGAGCGCGAGGCCCTGTATGCGACGGGCTCGCCGATAACCGCCGCCTGACCGGTCGCGCCGAGCGCCGCATACGACACAGCGGGCCGCCCCCCACGTGGGAGGCGGCCCGCTGTCGTCAGCAGGTCAGTGACCGTGCCCGTGACCGTGACCCGACGAACCAGCCGCCGAGTCGTCGTCTTCCTTCTTCTCTACGACGAGCGTGTCGGTCGTGAGAATCATCGACGCGATCGACGCGGCGTTGCGCAGCGCCGACCGGGTCACCTTGACCGGGTCGATGACGCCGGCCTTGACCAGGTCGCCGTACTCGCCGGTGGCCGCGTTGAACCCGTGGCCGCTGTCGAGGTCGGTGACCTTCGCCGTGACGACGTAGCCCTGCTCTCCGGCGTTCTCGGCGATCCAGCGCAGCGGCTCGTGCAGCGCCTTGCGCACGATCGAGGCACCGGTGCCCTCGTCGCCCGTGAGCGCGAGGTCGTCGATGGCCGACGCGGCGTGGATGAGGGCCGAGCCGCCACCGGCGACGATGCCCTCCTCGATCGCGGCGCGGGTCGCCGAGATGGCGTCCTCGATGCGGTGCTTCTTCTCCTTGAGCTCCACCTCGGTGTGCGCACCGACCTTGATGACGCAGACGCCGCCGGCCAGCTTGGCGAGCCGCTCCTGGAGCTTCTCGCGGTCCCAGTCGGAGTCGGTCCGCTCGATCTCGGCCTTGATCTGCGCGACGCGGCCGGTGACCTCGTCGCTGGCGCCGCCGCCGTCGATGACCGTGGTGTTGTCCTTGGTCACGACGATCCGGCGCGAGGTGCCCATGAGGTCGAGGCCGACCTGGTCGAGCTTGAGGCCCACCTCCTCGGCGACGACCTGACCGCCGGTGAGGATGGCGAGGTCCTGCAGCATCGCCTTGCGGCGGTCACCGAAGCCCGGCGCCTTGACCGCGACGACGTTGAACGTGCCGCGGATCTTGTTGACCACCAGCGTCGAGAGGGCCTCGCCGTCGACGTCCTCGGCCACGATCAGCAGCGGCTTGCCGGTCTGGACGACCTTCTCCAGCACCGGGAGCAGGTCCTGGATCGAGCTGATCTTGCTCTGGTTGATGAGCACGTAGGCGTCCTCGAGGACGGCCTCCATGCGCTCCGGGTCGGTGACGAAGTACGCCGAGATGTAGCCCTTGTCGAACTGCATACCCTCGGTGAACTCGAGCTCGGTCGCGGCGGTCGAGGACTCCTCGACGGAGATGACCCCGTCCTTGCCGACCTTGTCGAACGCCTCGGCGATGGTGGCGCCGATCGGACTCGTCCTGCGCGGAGAGGGTGGCGACCGAGGCGACCTCGTCGTTGCCCTCGACCTCGCGGGCGTTCTCGAGCAGCCGGTCGTTGACCGCCTCGACGGCCTTGTCCATGCCGCGCTTGAGTGCGGCCGGAGCAGCCCCCGCCGCGACGTTGCGCAGACCTTCCTTGACCATCGCCTGGGCGAGGACCGTGGCGGTGGTCGTCCCGTCACCGGCGATGTCGTTGGTCTTGGTGGCGACCTCCTTGGCGAGCTGAGCGCCGAGGTTCTCGTAGGAGTCCTCGAGCTCGATCTCCTTGGCGATGGTGACGCCGTCGTTGGTGATCGTCGGCGCACCCCACTTCTTGTCGATGACGACGTTGCGGCCCTTGGGGCCGAGCGTCACCTTGACGGCGTTGGCGAGGGCGTCGACGCCGCGCTCCAGCGCCTTGCGGGCGGAGTCGTCGAACTCCAGCGTCTTGGGCATCAGGCAACGACCGCCAGGACGTCGCGGGCGCTGAGGATGAGGTACTCGTCGCCCTTGTGCTTGACCTCGGTGCCGCCGTACTTGCTGTAGATCACGCGGTCGCCGACGGTGATGTCGAGCGGAACGCGGTTGCCCTTGTCGTCGATGCGGCCCGGGCCGACCGCGAGGACTTCGCCCTCCTGGGGCTTCTCCTTCGCGGTGTCCGGGATGACGAGGCCGGACGCGGTGGTCTGCTCGGCCTCGAGCGACTTGACCACGATGCGGTCTTCGAGCGGCTTGATGGAAACCGACACGATGGGTGACCTCCCCTTCGGGATTGTCGAGGCTGCCAGTAGTTCGGCAGGCCTTCGGAACGAATGTCTGGTATGCCCGGGGGTCGCCGTCGCGGGGGTCGACTCGCCGAGCCGGTCAGCACTCTCCAGGGGAGAGTGCCAATGGCAAATCTAGGTACCTGGTTAGCACTCGGTCAAGTCGAGTGCCAGCGTCCTCGGGGACTCCGCCCCCGAGTACCCCCGAACCGCCCGCGTGGTTGCCTTGGCGTTATGGACCTCGACGCGCTCGGCCTGCTCGTCGACACCGAGGGATGGGACCTGCTCGCGTCGCTGCCCGAGTACGACGCCGGTTCTGAGCTGCGCCTTCAGACCCGGTTGCGGGAGGCCGGGTATGCGCCCGGACTGGTCTCGGCGGCGCTGCTCCAATCCCGGCTGCGGGTGCGTGCGCGGGACAAGTTCGGGCTCTTCGCCGACGGGATGCTGTTCACCGTCGACGGCCTCGAGCAGGCGACCCGGCTCGAGGTGGCCGCGCGGCACGCCGCGCGCTACCTGCGGGCGGAGCTGCGGCTGGTCCACGACCTCGGCTGCGGCATCGGCGCCGATGCGATGGCGTTCGCCGGGCTGGACCTCGCGGTGCGGGCCGTCGACGCGGACGCCGTCACCGCGACCGTGGCCGGGGTGAACCTGCGGCACTGGCCGGCGGCCCAGGTGGTGCACGGCCGGGCGGAGGAGGTGAGCCTGCCTTTCGGGCAGGAGACGCGGCATACCGGCGTGTGGCTCGACCCTTCCCGGCGGCTCGGCGGGCCGGCGGACGCCCGGGGCCGCCCGCGGCGGGTCGTCTCCCTGGAGCAGATGTCGCCGACGTGGGCGCAGGTACAGGGGTATGCGGCACAGGTGCCGGCCACCGGGGCGAAGCTCGCGCCGGCGTTCCCGCACGCGGCCCGGCCGGACGGCGCCGAGGCGCAGTGGGTGTCCTGGCGCGGCGAGGTGGTCGAGTGCGCCGTGTGGTGGGGGCCGCTGGTGGAGACGGTGGGGCGGACGGCCACGGTGCTGCGGCCGGGGTCCGACGCGGTGACGCTGACCGAGGCCGACGCGTCTGGGGCGCGCGCGCCGCTCGGTTCGGTGGGCGAGCTCGGCGGTTACCTCTACGAGCCGGACCGGGCCGTCATCCGCGCCGGATTGACCGGGGCGCTGGCGCGGCTGGTCGGTGGTGCGGAGCTCGACGACGGGGTCGGGTACGTGTCGGCCGACGTCCCGCTGGACGTCCCGTGGGCGCACCGCTACGTGGTGGTCGAGGCGATGCCGTGGCACGTCAAGGCCGTTCGCGGCTGGCTGCGCGCACGGGAGGTCGGGCGGCTCACCATCAAGAAGCGGGGCGTGGCTCTCGAGCCGGAGGCGGTGCGGCGGCAGCTGCGGTTGACCGGTTCGCAGGAGGCGACCCTGGTGCTGACTCGGGTGGCGGGTGAGCCGGTCGCGGTGATGGTGGACCCGGCTTAGGCGTCGTCCTCGGTGTGGCCGCCGGCAGCCACGGCGGTCCGGAGTGCGGCGGTGCGGTCGAGACCCGCGGCCAGGCTCGCGGCGAGCGCGCCGCAGAACGCCTCGGTCCCGCCGTCGGCGATGGTCGGGGTGCCGACGTCGTCGCCCTCGACCCGTAGCCCGTCCCAGACCGCGCCGGCCCGCCCGAACGTCACGCACAGGGACCGCGGCAGGACCCCGACGTCGGCGAGCAGCGCGGCGTCCCGCTCCCCGACCACGAACGGGTCGGCGGCGGCGAGGGCGTACGACGGCAGCTCGCGGTAGGGGGACCCGTTGACGATAAGGCGGGCCCCCTCGCGCTGGGCGAGCGAGCCGAGCCAGCCGACGACCGCACCCGTCAAGCCGTATGGGACCAGGACCACGTCGTTCGCGGCGAGGTCGTCGAGCTCCGGCCCGCCCAGCACGCCGAGCCGGGCACCGGGGACGACCATGGTTTGCGTGCGTCCTTCCGGATCGCGGGCCGTGACCTCCATCGACGTCAGCTGCCGGGACCCATGCTGCAGCCGGGCCGGCACGCCGAGGTCGGCCAGCGCCGCAGCGCAACCACGTCCGGCGTCGTCGTCTCCGACGGCGCCGACCAGGACCACTCGGCCACCCGCGCGTCGCACGGCAAGAGCCTGATCGACCCCGGGTCCAGCGATCCCGTGTCGGACGGCGTGGCCTTCCACGACCTCCGACGGCCCGGGCAGCCGGTCGACGTCCACGAGGACGACCCGGCGAACCAGGCCGACGACGATGACGCGGCCCATTTCAGCGCTCGGGCTCACAGGCGCTGACGCGATCGCCGCAGTGGAAGCGGCCGGCGAAGCGGCCGGCGAAGCGGCCGTCGAAGCGGGCGAACGGCCGTGATGACGACCGTTTCGCCGCTACGACCGCCGCTACGACCGCCGCTGTGCGGCCGACGGAGGCATCCCGGCCATTCGGGGCGGCCGCGCCGTTGATCGTTGCGCCGCTCATCGCGGCCCGACCGTGTCGAGCCAGAGCGCCGCATACCGGGGGCCGTCGACGTCCAGGGCGACGTCGACCTCGACCGGTGAGCGTCCGTGGGGGTCGTGGCTGAGGTCGTGCGCCCAGCTGCGCCGGTCGACCACGGTGCGGCCGCGGGACCAGGAGCCCCCGAGCTCGACGCGGATGGGGAGTCGTTCGGTGCGGAGGGCGTCGGGTTCGAGGACGGCGCACACCGCGCCGGCGTCGCCGATGGTGGCCGGTTCGCCGAACCGCTCGCACTGGAAGCCCATGAGGAGGCCGCCGAGCTGGGCAGCGCGGTCGTCACTCGTCGTGAGGTGGCGCGCCTGGCCGGCGGTGACGGTCGGCTGGTAGAAGACGTCCAGACCGTAGAGGGTGACGGCGAGCCGCAGGTCGGCCGCGGCGTCGAGGACGATCGCCGCCGCCTCCGGGTCGTGGAAGACGTTGAACTCGGCTGACGCCGTGGCGTTTCCGGCGTTGGCAGCGCCTCCCATGATGACGATGTCCCGGAGGTGGGCCGCGACGTCGGGGTAGGTGCGCAGCAGCAGGGCGACGTTGGCGAGCGGCGCGAGCGTGACGAGGGTGACTGGTTCGGTCGACGCGCGGATCACGTCGCGGAGCAGCTCGACGGCGTGCCGCGGGTCAGGACGGCGGGTGGACTTCGGCCAGTCGAGATCTCCCAGGCCGTCGTCGCCGTGGACGTGGCGGGCGTCGTGGGCGTCCTCGAGCAGCGGTCGAGCGCTGCCCGCGGCCACGGGGACGTCCGGGCGACCCGCGGCGTCGAGGACGGTGAGCGTGTTGGCCACCACGAGGTCGAGCGCGGCGTTGCCGCCCACACAGCTGACGGCGCGCAGGTCGAGGTCCGGGTGACGCGCGGCGAGCAGGAGCGCACAGGCGTCGTCGACCCCGGTGTCGACGTCGAGGACGACCGGCCGAGCCATGGCGGGGAGCCTATGCGCCGGTAGCGTCGCGGCGTGCCCCGCCGTCCCGTCGCTGTCGCGCTGGCTCTGCTTACGTTGACCACCGCGGTGGCGTGCACCACGCCCGAGCCGGCCACCGGTTCGACCGGCACGGACTCCGCGGCCGCCACCACGCCCGCGCCGGCACCACCCTCGACACCGTCCGCCACGACGCCGTCCTCGATGACACCGTCCTCGGCGAGCGGCGCTCCGGTCCTCGGCTGCGGACAACGGCTGCTCGCGACGCTCAGCCTCGAGCAGAAGGTCGGTCAGCTCGTCATGGTCGGCGCTCAGGCCGCGAGCCCAGCCGAGCTCCTCGACCCGGTGCTGCGCGACCACCACGTCGGCGGAGTCGTGCTGCTCGGGAGCTGGACGGCGCCGGCGGCGGTGCGCGCGGCGACCGAGCACTGGCAGCCGGTCGGCCGATCGGCCTCCGGCGGCCTGGGACTCCTCGTCGCCGCCGACCAGGAGGGTGGACAGGTCCGGCACCTGCGGGGAGCCGGCTTCACGCCGGTGCCGTCGGCGCTCTCTCAGGGACGGGCAGACACCGCCGGCGCGAACGCCGCCACCATCGCGCGCGAGCTCAACAGCGTCGGCGTCGGCGTCGACCTGGCCCCGGTCGCCGACACCGTCGAGGCGTCGTTCGCACCGCGCAACGGGCCCATCGGCGCATACCAGCGCGAGTTCGGCAACGACCCGGCGACCGTCACGCGGTCCGTGGTGGCCGCCGTGGAGGCGTTCCAGAAGGGCGGGGTGAGCGCCACCCTCAAGCACTTCCCCGGCCTCGGCCGGGTCACCGGCAACACCGACTTCACGGCGACCGGCACCTCGGACGCGACGGCATCGGCGAGCGACCCGTACCTCGAACCGTTCCGCGCCGGCATCCGGGCCGGCGCCGATCTCGTCATGGTGTCGTCGGCGCTCTACCCGAAGCTCGACCCGGAGAACCGGGCCCCGTTCTCCCGGGCCGTCGTGACCGGCCTGCTGCGCGATGAGCTGGGTTTCACGGGCGTGGTGATCTCCGACGACCTCGGCGGTGCGGTCGCGGTCGCAGCCACCCCTCCGGCCGAGCGCGCGACTCGCTTCGTTGGGGCCGGCGGTGACATCGTCCTGACGGGGCTCGCGGAAACCGTGCCCGCGATGGTCGGTGCCCTTCGCGACAAGGCCCGGGCGGAGCCAGTGTTCGCGGCCACGATCGACGCGGCGGTCACCCGGGTCCTCGACCTCAAGGTTCGGCGCGGCCTGGCCACCTGCTAGCCGAGCGGCGCCGGCAAGGACGTACCTACCGCCCTTCCAGACACACGTTGTTGTCGATTCCCAGCGCGTCAGCGGCCCCACATCGACAACAACGCGTGTTTGGAAGGCGAGTCGGCTAGGCGCGGACCAGGGTCACCGGCATGGATGAGTCGGCGGGCAGGTCCAGCGCCGACGGGCGTGACGCCGCGGGCCACCATCTGCGCACCGAGGGCCGCGACCATCGCCCCGTTGTCGGTGCACAGCCCCGGCCGCGGAACCCGCAGCCGGATCCCGGCCGCGTCGCAGCGCTCCAGCGCCAGCGCCCGCAGCCGTGAGTTGGCCGCCACCCCACCCCCGATGAGCAGGTCGTCGACGCCCTTCCGACCGGCACGCCGCCACCGCCTTGCGGGTCAGCACGTCGACGACCGCCTCCTGGAAGCTGGCCGCCACGTCGGCCACCGGCACCGGCTCGCCCGGACTGCTCGCGCAGCTGCACCCACCGCGACACGGCGGTCTTGAGCCCCGAGAACGAGAAGTCGAAGCGGTGCCGCTCCATATCGCGCCCGCCGGTCAGCCCGCGCGGGAAGTCGATCGCCACCTGGTCGCCCTCGCGCGCCGCCCGGTCGATGTACGGCCCCCCGGGGAAGGGCAGCCCCAGCACCCGCGCCACCTTGTCGAACGCCTCCCCCGCCGCGTCGTCGATGGTCTGCCCGAGCGGCCGCACGTCGGCGGTGACGTCGGGAACCAGCAGCAGCGACGAGTGGCCGCCGCTGACCAGCAGGGCCAGGCAGGGTTCCGGCAGCGGGCCGTGCTCGACGACGTCGACGGCGACGTGCGACGCCAGGTGGTTGACGCCGTAGATCGGCTTCCCGAGGCCGACGGCCAGCGCCTTGGCCGCCGCGACCCCCACGAGCAGCGCGCCGGCGAGCCCGGGACCGGACGTGACGGCGATCGCGTCGAGGTCGGCGAGCCGGACCCCCGACTCCCGGCAGGCCCGCTCGATGGTCGGGACCATCGCCTCGAGGTGCGCCCGGCTGGCCACCTCCGGCACCACCCCGCCGAACCGCGCGTGCTCGTCGACGCTGCTGGCGACCGCGTCGACCAGCAGGGTCTCCCCGCGGACGATGCCGACCCCGGTCTCGTCGCACGAGGTCTCGATCCCGAGGACCAGGGGCTGGTCGGCGGTCATGACGCCTCCGCCAGCCGCCGGCGCATGACGACGGCGTCGACATCGGCCGCGCCGGCCGTGCGGTAGTAGCGCCGCCGCACCGACACCTCCTCGAACCCGTGCCGCGCGTAGAGCCGCCGGGCCGCCGCGTTGTCGGCGCGCACCTCGAGCATCACCGACCCGGCCCCGCCCTCGGCGGCGAGCCGTAGCAGCTCCCCGACAAGGAGGTCGCCGAGCCCCCGGCCCCGCTGCGCCGGCACGACGGCGACGGTCATGACGTCGGCGACCTCGCCGCCGCGGTCCAGACCCGCATACCCCTCGAGCCCGGCGTCGCCCTCGAGCGCCAGGTATGCGCGTCGCGGCCGGCCCGCCAGCTCGGCCCACCAGGTCGGCGCCGACCACGCGTCGTCGGCGAACAGCTCGACCTCGAGGGCGGTCAGCTCGGGGATGTCCCGCCAGGTCAGCTCGCGCACGGTGCTCATCCGAGGGCGGATTTCGTCGAGACCGACGGGGCAGCGTCCGGGCGGCGCAGGTAGTAGGGCTCCTGCTCGTCCAGGGCCTCGCCGGCCGCCAGCCGGCGCGCCACGAGGTCCGCGAGCGCGCCCGCGGAGACGTCGTGAGGCCCGTCGAGCGGCGACGGCGAACGCGTCCGGGTAGAGCGCCGGACCGCGCCCGACCGCCGGCAGGGCGGCCACGTCGGCGGGAAGGTCGGCGGCCTTCCCGACGTGCGGACCGTCGACCCGCACCGGTATGCCGCCGCGGCCGACCGCATACCGGGCCCAGTAGACCTCCTTGCGCCGAGCATCGGTAGCGACGAGGAGCTCACCGCTGACTCCGGCCTGGTAGGCGAGGGCGTCGAGGCTGCAGACGCCGTGCCGCCGCGCCCCGGTCACGAAGGCGAGGGTCCGCGCGGTGACCAGGCCGACCCGGAGCCCGGTGAACGGTCCCGGCCCCAGTCCGCAGACGATGTCGGTGAGGTCCGTGGGCGTCGCACCGGCCTCGCCCAGCACCTGAGTCAGCCCGGGCGCCAGGTGCTCGGCGTGGCCACGGGCGTCCAGCGTCGTGGCCTCGGCCACGGTACGAGACCCGTCATGCAGCGCCACGGTGATCGCCGTCGTCGACGTGTCGATGGCGAGCAGCAGCACCCGGGCAGGCTACCCACCTTCCGGACACGGGATATTGCCGGTTCCGGCCCCGAGAACCGGCCGGAATCGACAACTACGCGTGTTCGGAAGCGCGGGAGGCCGGCCCAGCGGTCGCCGAACCCCGCGAGCCGGGCGGTCCGCACCTCGCCCGGTCCGGTGGTCAGCTCGACCTCGAGGTAGGCGTCGGCCAGCCGCTCGGCGACACCGTGGCCCCACTCCACGACGGTCACGCTGTCGGCCACGTCGGTGTCGAGGTCGAGGTCGTCGAGCTCCAGCGCGCCGCCGAGCCGGTATGCGTCGACGTGAACCAACGCCGGACCGCCCACCAGCGAGGGGTGGACCCGCGCGATGACGAAGGTCGGCGAGGTCACCGGGCCGCGCACGCCCAGCCCCTCACCGATGCCCTGGGTGAGGGTCGTCTTGCCCGCGCCGAGCCCGCCCGTGAGGACCACGAGGTCGCCGGCCCGCAGCACCCGGCCCAGCCGCATACCGAGGTCGTGGGTGTCCTCGGCGGAGGCCAGCGTGACGCGGGAGGGCAGGGTCACGACGCCTCGCGGCGACGCTCCCGCGCGGGCCTGGACGGTTGACGCCCGCCGCGGTCGATGCGGGCCAGCCCCCGGTCGATGCGGCGCTTCTTGTCGACGTCGGTGACGACCCGGCGTGACCCGGGGCACGTCCTCGGCGGCGATGTCCTCGTCGTAGCGGCGGGCGGCCCGCTCGATCATGGCGTCGAGCTGCTGGTTGAGCAGGTCGGGGTGCTCCAGCATGATGACGTGCCCGGCGTCGCGGACGATGACGTGCTGTGCGCCGGGCAGTGCGCGGACGATCGCCTCGCTGTGTTCCGGCGGGGTGAGGATGTCCTGCTCGCCGTTGAACACCAGGGTCTCGCAGCCGTCGTAGGCCACCAGCCCTGCGGTCTGGTCGTAGTTGTCGAACGCCGGCGTGAACGACGACATGACGGTGAGGTTGGTGTTGAGCAGCATCTTCGCCGCCAGCTTGACGACGCTGCGGGGTACCGGCGACGAGAACGAGTAGCGCTCCACGAGGAAGTCGGCCAGCTCGGAGTTGGCTGAGAGGATGCCCCTGAGCAGCTCCGGCCGGTTCTCGAACAGGCCGGCCACGTTGGGACCGAGCCGTTCCAGCAGCAGCCGGCCGGCCGACGCGGCGAAGCCGCCGGACGCGAGCGGGATGCCGCCGGCCGACGTCGAGACCGCCCCGAACGCGACGACGCGCTCGCGGACGAGGTCGGGGTGCGTCGTGCCGAGCGCCATCGTCGTCATGCCGCCCATGGAGTGGCCGACGAGGACGAGCGGGCCCTCCGGCGCGACCGCCGCGATGACGGCGGCGAGGTCCTCACCGAGCTGGGCGATCGTGTAGGAGGACGTGGCCCCGCGCCCGGACCGGCCGTGACCGCGCTGGTCCCAGACGACGACGCGGTAGCCGGCCCACCGCAGGTAGCGCCGCTGGAACACCCAGCACTCCGAGGTCAGGCAGTAGCCGTGGGACATCACGACCGTGGGCCGGTCGCTGCCCAGGTCCTCGCCGCCGCCGCCCTTGGGCTCGTCGACCTCGACGTGCAGCGCGACCCCGTCGGTCGCCTCGACGACCAGCTCGCGGCTGGGCGTCTCCACCAGGCTGACGCCGGTCTCGAGCGCGTCCTGGCGACGCCGGTGCATCCGGTCGGCGACCAGGCCGGCAGCCGTCGCCGCGCCGGCCACGCCCACCCCGATCCCCAGGCCGATCAGGCCGTTCCGGCCACTACTACTCGAGCTCACCCGTCCCCTCCGACGTAGACCCTGGGCACCCGCGGCCCGATCCGCGTCACGATCTCATAGCTGATCGTCCCCGTCGCGTCGGCCCACCCCTGCGCGGTCGGTCCGCCGCGGGTCGGCGCCGAACAGGACGACCTCGTCGCCCGCGCGCGCGGTCGAGTCCGGGCCCGAGGTCGACGACGAACTGGTCCATGCAGACCCGGCCGGCGATGACGTTCGGGACGCCGTGGACCGACACCGGACCGACGTTCGTGGCGTTGCGGGGGACGCCGTCCGCATACCCCAGGGGCACCAGCCCGAGGATCGTGTCGCGGGGGGTGATGTACGCGTGGCCGTAGGAGACGCCCTGGCCGGCCGGCACCCGCTTGACCAGGGACAGCCGCGCGGTGAGGGTCATGGCCGGGGTCAGCCCGTAGGCCTCGGGGCCGCCGAGCTGCGGGACGGGGCTCAGCCCGTAGACCGCGATGCCGGGGCGGACCAGGTCGTAGTGCGACGGAGGGGTTCGTGAGGGTGGCGGCGGAGTTGGCCAGGTGCCGGACCTCGAGCTCGCAGCCGGCCGCCTCGGCGGCTCGCGACCGCCTCCTCGAACACCTCCCGCTGCCGGCGGACCGTCGGGTGCTCGGGCTCGTCGGCGTAGGCGAAGTGCGACCAGACGCCGACCACCCGGACGGCGCCCTCGGCCTCGTGCAGCCGGGCCGCGGCGACGAGGTCGAGGAAGTCCTGCCCGTAGGCGCCGTTGCGGCCGAGCCCGGTGTCGGCCTTGAGGTGGACGCGGGCGGTCCGGCCGGTGGCGCGCGCGGCGGTCACGATGTCGTCGAGGGCCCACGTCGCCGACGCCGCCACGTCGATGTCGCGGGTCAGCGCGGCGGCGAAGTCGTTGCCCGGCACGTGCAGCCACGTGAAGATCCGGCCCTCGACGCCGGCGTCGCGCAGGGCGACCGCCTCCGGCTGCTGGGCGGTACCCAGCCAGGTCGCGCCGCCGGCCTGCGCGGCCCTCGCCGCTGGGCAGCAGGCCGTGGCCGTAGCCGTCGGCCTTGACCACCGCCATGAGCTGCGCGCGTCGCGGACCGCTCGTGCAGCGCGCGCACGTTGGCGGTGATGGCGTCGAGGTCGACCACGGCGGCGCCGGGCGCGCCCGCGGGCAGGGTCACGGGGTCAGTGTCTCAGGCGGGACTGTCTCGCTCGGTTCGTGCTCTGAGGCGCACCGAATTCCGTACCCCCACCGCACGAACCAGCCGACCACCGCCGCTCAGGCGTACCGCAGCAGCGCCGCGACGGTCTCCGGTATGCGCCCCGCCACCTCGCTGATCCGCACCGGGCCGCCGGGGTTGGTCCGGTCCGCCGCCACGCCGTGGACCAGGGCGCCGAGCGCACCCGCGTCCAGCGGGTCGAGGCCGGCCGCGAGCAGCGTGCCGAGCAGGCCGCCGAGCACGTCGCCCGCGCCCGCGGTGCCCACCCACGCCGGGGCGTCGGCCTGGCACCGCACGGGCCGCGACGCGTCCGGGCTGACGACCAGCGTGTGCGACCCCTTGAGCAGCACGGTGCACGCCGGTCCGCTCGGCGGCCTCGCGGGCGTGGGCCAGCCGAGCGCCGGTGACCTGCTCGCGCGTGACCTCCTCCCCGCGGAGCCGGGTCAGCAGCCGGGCGAGCTCCCCGGCGTGCGGGGTGAGCAGCGTGGGCGCCTCGCGGTGCTCCAGCAGCTCCAGGGCACCGGCGTCGACGACGACCGGCAGGTCGGATGCGAGCGCCGCCTCCACGTGGTGCTTCTGCTCCGGCGACGCCCTTGGCCCGGCTGCTCGGGTCGAACCCCGACCCGCATACCCACGCCTGCACCCGGCCCTCGGCGGTCACCGCCTCCGGCGCCGCGGCGTGGATGAGCGCCTGGACCTCCGGCGGCCCGACGTAGCGGACCATGCCCGGACCCGCGCCGAGCGCACCCAGCACGCTGAGGACGGCCGCGCCCGGGTAGGTCGGGGTGCCGGCGACGATGCCGACCACGCCGCGGGAGTACTTGTCGGAGCTCGCGCCGGGCACCGGCCACAGCCGCCGGACGTCGTCGAAGGTCAGCCGCTCCACGGCCGGCCGGTATGCGGTCCGGCCGGCGCCGAGGTCGAGGCCGATGTCGATGACGGTGAGCCGGCCGACCGCCGGCTCCGTCGCGCCCAGCAGGTGCACCGGCTTGGCCACGCCGAAGGTCACCGTCTCGTCGGCGAACACCGCGTCGCCCAGCGGCACCTCGCCGGCCGGGTCCGCGCCGCTCGGCAGGTCGACGGCCACGACCCAGGCCTCCTCCGGGATCGCGTCGACCCACTCGGCGGCCTCACCCTCGAGCCCGGGCCGGCCGCCGATCCCGAGGATGCCGTCGACGACGACGTCCGCCTCGGACAGGACCGCCCGCCACTCGTCCGCCCCGGCCGGGACCAGCGCCACACCCGCCTCGCGAGCGGCCTCCAGCCCGCCGGTATGCGCCGTCGCCGCGTGGATCGCGGCGGCCGCACAGCCTCGCTCCGCGAGGTGCGCCAACGCATACAGCGCGTCGCCGCCGTTGTTGCCGCCTCCGACGAGCCCGACGACCCGCATACCGCCCCGCTCCTCGAGCCGCGCGGCGACGACCGCGGCCAGCCCTCTGGCGGCGCGAGCCATCAGCTCGCCCTCGGGCAGGCCGGCCATGGCCGCCTCCTCGGCAGCACGGACGTCGGCGACGGCGTAGGCCTCGATCACGGCCTCATCCTTCCGCCACTCGCGGGGGGACCCCCACGCCATGACGACCGCCGACGCGATCCCGGCGTCGTGCGAGAGGGAGAGGTGGAACGACGAGACGCCGAGCTCGTCGGCCCGGCCCTCGACGGTGCCGGAGACCTGGAGCGACGGCCGGCCGTTGGTGTCCTTGACCACGGTGGCGTCGAGCCAGTGCAGCCCGGCGGGGGCGCCGAGCGACTTGGCCAGCGCCTCCTTGGCCGCGAACCGGGCGGCCAGCGACGCCAGCCCCAGGCCGCGCTCGGTCTCGGTGAAGAGCCGGTCGCGCAGGGCGGGAGTCCGGGCCAGCGCCTGCCCGAACCGCTCGATGTCGACGACGTCGATGCCGACGCCGATGATCACGCGGCGCCCGTCACTCGACCGTGACCGACTTCGCGAGGTTGCGCGGCTGGTCGACGTCGAGGCCCTTGGCGAAGGCCAGCTCGCAGGCGAACACCTGGAGCGGCACGACGGTGAGCAGCGGGGCCAGCAGGGTGGAGACGGCCGGCACTCGGATCACCTCGTCGGCGAACGGGACCACGTCCTCGTCCCCCTCCTCGGCGACGACGATGGTCCGCGCGCCGCGGGCCCGGATCTCCTGGATGTTGGAGACGACCTTGCCGTGCAGCCCGTTGGCGGTCGACGGCGAGGGGACGACAACGAACACCGGCTGGCCCGGCTCGATGAGCGCGATGGGCCCGTGCTTCAGCTCGCCGGCCGCGAACCCCTCCGCGTGGATGTAGGCCAGCTCCTTGAGCTTGAGCGCGCCCTCCAGGGCGACGGGGTACCCCACGTGGCGGCCCGAGGAACAGCACCGCCCGGGTGTCGGCCATGAACCGGGCGATCTCGCGCACCCGGTCCATCGAGTCGAGCACCGTCTGGATCTTGTCCGGCACCCCTTGCAGCTCGGCCATGACCGCCGCCGCCTTGTCCACGTGGTCGCCGCCGCGCAGCTGGGCCAGGTAGAGGCCGAGGAGGTAGGTCGCCGTGATCTGGGCGAGGAACGCCTTGGTCGAGGCGACGGCGATCTCCGGCCCCGCGTGCGTGTAGAGCACCGCGTCGGACTCGCGAGGAATCGTCGCGCCGTGGGTGTTGCAGATGGAGATCGTGAGCGCACCCAGCTCGCGGGCGTGCTTGACCGCCATCAGCGTGTCCATCGTCTCGCCGGACTGGCTGATCGACACGACGAGGGTGCGGCCGTCGATGACCGGGTCGCGGTAGCGGAACTCATGGGCCAGCTCGACCTCGCACGGTATGCGGGTCCAGTGCTCGATCGCATACTTCGCGACCATGCCCGCGTAGGACGCCGTGCCACAGGCGATGACGACGATCTTGTCGATGTTGCGCAGCGCCGTCTCGGAGATCCGCAGCTCGTCGAGGACCAGCCGTCCGGACTGGTCGGTGCGTCCGAGCAGGGTGTCGGCCACGGCGTGCGGCTGCTCGTGGATCTCCTTGGTCATGAAGTTCGGGTAGCCGCCCTTCTCGGCGGCGGCCGCGTCCCAGTCGACGTGGTACGGCGTGCCGTCCACCGGCGCCCCGTCGAACCCCATCACGCTGACCGACTCCGGGGTGATCGTCGCGATCTGGTCCTGGCCGAGCTCCAGCGCCTCCCGGGTATGCCCGATGAAGGCGGCCACGTCGGAGCCCAGGAAGTTCTCGCCGTCACCGAGCCCGACGACCAGCGGGCTGTTGCGCCGCGCCCCGACCACCACCCCCGGGGCGTCCGCGTGGATCGCCAGCAGGGTGAACGCTCCGTCGAGGTCCTGCACGGCCAGCCGCATCGCCTCGGTGAGGTCGTGCGTCTCCTCGAACGCCCGCGCGACCAGGTGGGCGGCCACCTCGGTGTCGGTCTCCGACGTGAACTGGACGCCGTCGTCGACGAGCTTCGCCTTGAGGCTGTGGAAGTTCTCGATGATCCCGTTGTGGATCAGCGCCAGCTTGCCGTCGGCCCCGCCGCGGTGCGGGTGCGCGTTGTTGTCCGTCGGTCCGCCGTGCGTGGCCCAGCGGGTATGCCCGATGCCGGTACTCGACGGCGGCAGCGGGTGCGTGGCGATGGCCTCGCGCAGGTTCCCGAGCTTGCCGGCCCGCTTCTCGGTGGCCACGTGGCCGTGCCCGTCCTGACTGTCGACCAGCGCGACGCCGGCGGAGTCGTAGCCGCGGTACTCGAGCCGGGCGAGGCCCTCCATGACCACGTCGAGGGCCTGACCGTCGACGTTCGGGCCGACGTACCCCACGATGCCGCACATGGCGGGCAGCCTAGCCGCGCCCGCAGTACGCCAGAATGAGCGCCGTGACGCAGCACGCCGACACCGACTGGTTGAGTCAGCAGGTCGGCCACCAGGTGCTCGAACGGGGCGGAGTGCTCTCCCCGTACATCGAGCTGGACCGCCAGACCTGGTCGCGGTTGCGGGAGAACCACCCGATGAGCCTGACCGCCGACGACGTGACCCGGCTGCGCGGCCTGGGCGACCCGCTGGACATGAAGGAGATCGAGGACGTCTACCTGCCGATCTCGCGGCTCCTCAACTACTACGTCGGCGCCATCAGCAGCCTGCACGACGTCACCAGCGAGTTCCTCGGCGAGCAGCCGCCGCGTACCCCGTTCGTCATCGGGGTCGCCGGGTCGGTCGCCGTGGGCAAGTCGACGACCTCACGCATTCTCCGGGAGCTGCTCGCACACTGGCCGGACACCCCCCGGGTCCAGCTGGTGACGACCGATGGCTTCCTCCTGCCCAACGTCGAGCTCGAACGCCGGAACATCATGGCCCGCAAGGGTTTTCCGGAGTCGTACGACCGGCGCGCGCTCATGCGCTTCGTCGCCGCCGTCAAGTCGGGCGTGCCCGAGGTCAGCGCGCCGGTCTACTCGCACCTGACCTACGACATCGTGCCCGACGAGCGCATCGTGGTGAGCAACCCGGACGTGCTCATCGTCGAAGGTCTCAACGTGCTCCAGCCGCCCAGCGCCCGCTACGACGGCAGCGTCGGCGTCGCGGTCAACGACTACTTCGACTTCACGGTCTACGTCGACGCCGAGACCCCAGATGTCGAGCGGTGGTACGTCGAGCGGTTCCTCAGCCTCCGCGCGACGGCGTTCGCCGACCCGGACTCCTACTTCCACCGCTACTCGGTGCTGTCGGACCAGCGAGGCCCGCGACACCGCGGCGCGCATCTGGCGGGAGATCAACGGTCCGAACCTCGTGGAGAACATCCTGCCCACCCGCTCCCGCGCCACCCTGGTCCTCGTCAAGGGCCCCGACCACAGCGTGGAGAAGGTCCGGCTGCGCAAGCTATGAAGAAACCCAGGGCTACGGCTCCAGCCCCTCCAGCAGGTCGGTGACCAGCGCGGCGATCGGGCTGCGCTCGCTGCGGGTCAGCGTGACGTGGGCGAACAGCGGGTGCCCCTTCATCGCCTCGATCACCGCCGCGACGCCGTCGTGCCGGCCCACCCGCAGGTTGTCGCGCTGCGCGACGTCGTGGGTGAGGACCACCTTGGAGTTCTGGCCGATCCGCGACAGCACGGTGAGCAGGACGTTGCGCTCCAGCGACTGCGCCTCGTCGACGATCGACGAACGCGTCGTGCAGGGACCGCCCGCGGATGTGGGTCAGCGGCAGCACCTCGAGCATGCCGCGGTCGAGGACCTCCTCGACGACCTCCTGCGAGACGAGGGCGCCGAGGGTGTCGAAGACCGCCTGGCCCCAGGGGCCCATCTTCTCGGCCTCGGTGCCGGGCAGGTAGCCGAGCTCCTGGCCGCCGACGGCATACAGCGGCCGGAAGACGACGACCTTGCGGTGCTGGCGGCGTTCCATGACCGCCTCGAGCCCGGCGCAGAGGGCAGCGCGGACTTGCCGGTGCCGGCCCGGCCGCCGAGGCTGACGATGCCGATGTCGGGGTCGAGCAGCAGGTCCAGGGCGATCCGCTGCTCGGCGCTGCGGCCGTGCAGGCCGAACGCGTCGCGGTCGCCGCGGACCAGCCGGATCTGCTTGTCGGCGCCGACCCGGCCGAGCCCGCTGCCCCGCGGGCGAGAGCAGCACCAGGCCGGTGTGGCAGGGCAGCTCGGCGGCGGCGGCGGTGCTCGACGCCGGCCGTGCTCGTAGAGCGCGGTCCATCTCCTCGACCGTCACGTCGAGCTCGGCCATCCCGGTCCAGCCGGAGTCGACGGCCAGCTCGGCGCGGTACTCCTCGGCGTCCAGCCCGACCGCGGACGCCTTGACCCGCATCGGCAGGTCCTTGCTGACGACGGTGACGTCGAAGCCCTCGGCGGCGAGGTTCTTGGCGACCGGCGAGGATCCGGGTGTCGTTGTCGCCCAGCCGGAACCCGGCGGGCAGGGCGGTCGGGTCGGTGTGGTTGAGCTCGACCCGCAGCGTGCCGCCGTCGTCGCCCACCGGCACGGGGCGCGTCGAGCCGGCCCTCGCTGGATCCGCAGGTCGTCGAGCAGCCGCAGCGCCTGGCGGGCGAAGTAGCCGAGCTCGGGATGGTGGCGCTTGGCCTCCAGCTCGGTGACGACGACCACCGGCAGGACGACCTCGTGCTCCTTGAAGCGGAGCATCGCCTTGGGGTCGGAGAGGAGCACCGAGGTGTCGAGGACGAAGGTCTTGCTGCGATGCCGTCCGAGGTCACGTGCCACTCCTAGCGGCGCGCCGGGGTTGCGCGGCCTGCTCGCGTCCTGCCGGGACCGGACCCGTCGAGCGGGACCGGGACCGGCCCTCCGCTCGGAGCGTGGACTCCATCAACCGGGCCTCCCGGACGCCCGGCGGGTGCCTGGCGTCACCGCTGACGGTACGTCCCGATGCTGCGGTCCGACCCACAGTTGCGGGCGTGTCGCCGACCTGCTCCGCAGACGTTCCCGGCGGGCTCACCCGCCGGCAACCCGACGGGTATGCGCTGCGCCAGGTACTCCGCGTCAGCGGCCGAACCGGCGCTCCCGCTCGGCATACGAGCGGAGCGCCCGGAGGAAGTCGACGTGCCGGAAGTCGGGCCAGTACGCCTCGCAGAAGTAGAACTCCGACTTGCGCGCTCTGCCAGAGCAGGAACCCGCCCAGCCGCTGCTCCCCCGACGTGCGGATGACCAGGTCCGGGTCGGGCTGGCCCTTGGTGTAGAGGTGCTGCGCGATCTGCTCGACGTCGAGATCGAGTCGGCGATCTGGTCGATCGGGGTGCCCGTGCGCGGCGTGCTCGAGGATCAGCGACCGCACGGCGTCGGCGATCTCGCGCCGGCCGCCGTAGCCGACGGCGACGTTGACGTGCAGCCCGTCGATCCCGCGGGTGGCCTCGGCCGACGCCTTGAGCGACTGGGCGGTCTCCGCCGGGAGCAGGTCGAGCGCGCCGATCGGGGTGCAGCCGCCACCGGCCCTCGATGGCGAGGTCGGCGACGGCGGTCTCGATGATCTTGCAGCAGCGGGACGATCTCCTGGCGGCTCCGGCCGAGGTTGTCGGTGGACAGCAGCCACAGGGTGACCACCTCGACGCCGGCCGCCTCGCACCACTCGAGCAGGTGCTTGATCTTGTCGGCGCCGGCCTGGTGCCCGTCGACGGTCTCGAACCCGTTCTCCCGGGCCCACCGCCGGTTGCCGTCGAGCATGACGCCGACGTGGCGGGGCACGTCCTCCGGACGGATCTGCTTGGCCAGCCGACGCTCGTAGGCTCCGTAGAGCACGTCGGTCAGCGGCACGCAGCCCACGGTACCCCCGGGTCCTCGTGACGGTCGGCTCGCGGCCCGCCCGATGTGGCGGCGTTCACAACCTACGGCTGCGTAACTTACGGTTCCGTAAGTTAGACTTGCCGGTATGCGTCAGCCCAGCTCCTCCCCCGCCTCGCCCGGCGTAGCCCGCATGCCCGGGGACACCGTCGCCGAGGCGGTCGGCGATGCCGTCGGTGACGCCGCCCGAGATCTCGTGGCGGTGGTCAAGCCCCGGCTGCGCGGCTGGCTGCACGCGGGAACCTTCCCGCTGGCGCTCGCGGCCGGCATCGTGCTCAGCGTGCTCGCGCCCGAGGGCGCACCCAAGGTCGGCGCCGTCGTCTTCACCGTGACCGCGGCCCTGCTGTTCGGCACCTCCGCGGTCTACCACCGGGGCCGCTGGTCGCCGCGGACGGCCGGCATCCTCAAGCGCCTGGACCACTCCAACATCTTCCTCATCATCGCCGGCAGCTACACGCCGTTCGCGCTGTCGCTGCTGCCACCCGAGCAGGCTCGCACGCTCCTGCTCATCGTCTGGGGCGGCGCCCTGGGCGGGGTCCTGTTCCGGGTCTTCTGGGTGGGCGCCCCGCGCTGGCTCTACACGCCGATCTACGTCGCGCTGGGGTGGGTCGCCGTCTTCTACTTCGGTCCGCTACTGCACTTCGGCGGCCTCGCGGTGGTCGTCCTCATGACCGTCGGCGGCCTGCTCTACACGCTCGGCGCCGTGGTCTACGGCACGAAGCGACCGAACCCGTTCCCCCGCTGGTTCGGGTTCCACGAGATCTTCCACGCCTTCACGGTGCTGGCCTTCGCGGCCCACTACGTCGCGGCTTCGCTCGCCGTCTACGGCGCCGGGTCGGCCCTGTCCGGATCCTGAGCGCCCGCCGGCGGCGCCTTCGGCTTGCGCTTACGTGTCGGGTCACCGGACGGCGCTGACTGCGCCGTCTGCTCGGCCTCTCGGGCTTCCAGCTCGGCGACCCGCTGCTGCTCGCGGTAGGCCATCCGGCGCATCCGGCCGTTCATGTTCCGCATCAGCAGCCACAGCACGACCGCCAGCGCGAAGAACGCGACGAACGCGCCGAGCCCCGGGCCGACCGCCGTCGACGGGGTATCCATCAGCCCGCCGGACCCGAGGTGCCGGCGAGCAGGTCCCGCGCCGCCTGAGGATCAGGACGGAGGTCACGGACCGGCTCCAGGCCGCCCTTGACCGCCAGGGCGTCGGCTTCGCGCACCGACCCCAGCCCCGCGAACAGGTCGTCCTCGGGAAGCTGCACCGGCGCATACGACACCACGAGCTCGTAGTCCTCGGTGGGCCACCCCTCCCGCACCAGGTCACGCGGGCGCGTGGAACCAGCCGCCGTCCGGGTCGACCTGGGTCGCGTGGGCCAGCAGGGCCCGGTCGCGCAGGTCGTAGTAGTCGGCGCACTCGACCCGCGTGGTCACCTCGCGCTCGGGCCGCTTCCAGTTGGTGAGCCACTCGCCGTAGTCGGACTCGATGCCGCGTTCGACCATGAGGTCGTAGAGCCGCTGGATCCGCTCCCGGCTCATGGTCTGGACGTAGTAGAGCTTCAGCGGCTGCCAGGGCTCGCCGGCGTTGGGGTATGCGTCGGGGTCGCCGGCCGCGGCGAACGCCGACATCGAGACGACGTGGCAGTTCACGTGGTCCGGGTGCGGGTAGCCGCCGGTCTCGTCGTAGGTGAGGAGCACGTGCGGGCGGAACTCCCGGATGACCCGGACCAGCGCCTCCGTCGTCACGTCGATCGGCTCGGCGGCGAAGCAGCCCTCGGGCAGCGGCGGCAGCGGGTCGCCCTCCGGGCAGCCCGGAGTCGACGAACCCCAGCCAGGTGTGCTCGATGCCGAGGATCTCCTGCGCGGCCCGCATCTCGTCGCGGCGGACCTGGGCCATGTCGCGCAGGATGTGCGGGTCGTCCTTCAGCCGGGGGTTGAGGATGTCGCCGCGCTCGCCGCCCGTGCAGGAGACGACCATGACCTCCTCGCCCTCGTGGACGTACTTGGCCAGCGTCGCGGCACCCTTGCTGGACTCGTCGTCCGGGTGAGCGTGCACCGACAGCAGCCGCAGACCTCGGGGCTCCACCGTCACCTACCTCCGCGTACTGCTGTCCGTCGTCGTTCCGTCGTCGTTCTACGGTGAGCCATCATGTCACCGCCCGACTCCCCGCCCGACTCCCCACCCGGCGCCACCGCCGCCACGGCCGCCCCTCGCCCGCGGCGCGGGTGGACGGTCGCCGGCGCGATCGTGGGCGCTCGTGGCCGCGGTGCTCATCGGCTGGTGGACGCTGCGCAACGAGGGCCAGCGGATCACGGCGACGACGATCGGCTACAAGGTGGAGAGCGACACCCTGGTCTCGGTCAGCTTCGACGTCTCCCGGCCGCCCGGCCTGGCGGTGACGTGCTCGGTCCGCGCGATCGACGGCCACTTCACCGTCGTCGGGACCGCCGACATCGTCGTCCCGCCCGAGGGCGACCAGGTGGTCCACCTGGAGAAGTCGGTCCGCACCACCAGCCGGGCGGTCACCGGCGTGGTCCAGGACTGCGTCCGCACCTGACCCGGGCTGCAGCTCGGTCGGCTCGGGCGCCGCCGGGATGATCGTGGACGATTCTCCACGCCCTGACGTACAGAATCGTCCACGATCAACCGCGCACTACGCAGCCCACGCGCCGACAGGGATGCGGCTGGTCGCGCCACCCGCGTCGCTGCAACACCTCACCCACCTCGGTTGCGAGCTCGCACGGCGAGCCGTCGACGTCGCGCCAGAATGCCCGCACGGTCAACCACGCCTGCGTGGCACTGCGCCGGTCGCGGACGCCGTCCCGGATGCGGTCCTCACCCTCGTGGCCGAGCCGGCCGTCCAGCTCCACCAGCACGCGTTGCGCCTCGTAGGCGATGTCGTGGACCCGCACCGCACCGATGGTCAGGGGCACCTGGCGACGTCCGCGGGGCAGGCCGTGCGCCCGCTCGACGTCCCGGAGGTACCGCACCTCGAGCGGGCTCTCCGCCCCGCCGGCCACGTCGGCGAGCAGGTCATCGAGGAGCCGGCGCCGCGAGTGCCGAGCGCGGGCCTCCAGCAACGCGCGAAGCGTCGCTTCGGTCGTGAGGCCGCGCTGGAACGCGCGGCCGAGCAGCGCTGTTACCTCGTCCACCGTCCCGTTCTCGGCCAGGTCGAGGATCGTCTCCTCGGGGCGGGTCCGCCAGGGCCAGTGCAGGTCATCGACGCGTGCGTCCGCGTGCCGGCTGCGGTGCACGTGAACGCCCTGGGGGGCCTGTGGCGTCTGCGCGGCGTCGACGAGCAGATGAACGCTCTTGGGCGCCGTCCGCACCAGGCCCTGGGCGAACCCCGCCGTCCCGAACGCCCACGCAGCACCGGAGCCCACACTCAACAGAGCGGACGTGGCCTCCCACCACCATCCCGAGCGACCGGGCACGGTGAGGTAGACACCACGCCGGATGGCGATCCACCGCTTGACGCGCAGCCGGTGGTCGATCGCCCGGTCCGTCATCCCCGCGCTGAGACACTGCTGCCGGGTCACGAGCCCCCGCTGCTGAGCGATCACCACCCGCAAGGTGTCCAGGTCGCGCGGCACCGGTGGTCCGCCCAGCGGCGGCCCGAAGACGTCCGGATCACCCATCCCGGCAGCATCGCGAACTCCGCGACCCCCAGCCCGGCGTTGTCCACAGCCTTCGAACACACCGGAAGGTGCGTCGCATACCCCGACTTTGTTACCCTGGGACCTTCACGCCGCAAGGAAACCGGGTCTGGACCTCACGGGTCCAGGCCCTTTCGTTAGGCATCCGAGCACTGCGGCTGACGACCAAGGAGTACACCGTGACCGAGACAGCGACCCAGAGCTTCCTCACCCAGGAGGCGTACGACCGCCTGTCGACGGAGCTGGCGCACCTGTCCGGCGAGGGCCGAACCGAGATCGCCAAGCGCATCGAGGCGGCCCGCGAGGAGGGTGACCTCAAGGAGAACGGCGGCTACCACGCCGCCAAGGAGGAGCAGGGCAAGATGGAGGCCCGCATCCGCCAGCTGACCCAGCTCCTGGAGAACGCCAAGGTCGGCGAGACCCCGAAGGACGACGGCGTGGTCGAGCCGGGGATGCTCGTCACCGTGAAGATGTTCGGCGACGAGGAGACGTTCCTGTTGGGGCACCGCGAGATCAAGGACAGCTCCGGCCTCGAGGTGTTCTCGGAGCAGTCGCCGCTAGGCAAGTCCATCAACGGCAAGAAGGTCGGCGACACCGCCAGCTACACCACGCCGGCCGGGAAGACCGTCGAGGTCACCATCCTCAAGGCGGCGCCCTTCACCGGCTGACCTCAGCACTGACGTTCAGCGCAGCAGCGGCGTGTAGCCGTCGCGCGCGCAGGGCCCTGAGCACCTCTTCACGGTGCTCGGGGCCCTTCGTCTCGACATCGACGGCGATCTCGCACTGGTCGACGGACAGGGCCGACTCGTTGCGGTTGTGCCGGACCTCAATGACGTTGGCATCGACCCCGGCGAGGTCGGCCAGCAGCCGGGCCAGCGAGCCGGGCCGATCGGGCACCCGCACTGCGAACGTGAGGTAGCGGCCCGCCGCCGCCATGCCGTGACGGATGATCCGCAGCATCAGCAGCGGGTCGATGTTGCCGCCGGACAGCACGGCGACGACCGGGCCCTCCAGATGAGGCGCCGAGGGGTCCATCAGCCGCGCGACGGCGGCCGCCCCGGCGGGTTCCACGACGAGCTTCGCCCGCTCGAGGAGGAACAGCAGCGCCCGCGACAGCTGGGCCTCGCTGACGGTCTCGACCGAGTCCACGAGCCGTTCGACCACGGCGAACGGCACATCACCCGGTCGGCCGACCGCGATGCCGTCGGCCATGGTCGACATCCGCTCCAGCGGCACCGGTCGCCCGGCCTGCAACGACACCGGGTATGCGGCCGCGTCCTCGGCCTGAACGCCGATCACCCGTACGTCAGGGCGCAGCGCTCGGACGGCGGTCGCGATGCCCGCGAGCAGGCCGCCGCCGCCGGCGCTGACGACGACGGTTCGCACGTCCGGGCACTGCTCGATGATCTCCAGGCCGCAGGTGCCCTGGCCGGCAACGATGTCGGGGTGGTCGAACGGGTGGATGAGCACCGCGCCGGTGGCCGCCGCGAACGCGTGCGCCGCCACGAGGCACTCGTCCACGGTCGTCCCGACGAACTCGATCTCCGCCCCATAGCCCCTGGTCGCCGAGATCTTCGGCATCGGCGCCCCGTGGGGCATGTAGACCTTGGACCGGATGCCCAGCAGCTGCGCGGCGAGCGCGACGCCCTGCGCGTGGTTGCCGGCGCTCGCCGCCACCACGCCGCGGCCCTTCTCCGCGTCGGAGAGCCGGGCCATCCGGGTGTAGGCACCGCGGATCTTGAACGACCCGGCGCGCTGGAGGTTCTCGCACTTGAGGAACACCTCGGCGCCGACCTTGGCCGAGAGGGCTCGCGAGTACTCCAGCGGCGTCGGTCGCACGACGCCCTGGAGGAGCCGTTCGGCGGCCCGGATGTCGTCGGCGCTGACGGGAAGTGATGCGGGGTCCGGCACGCTCGCAGGCTACCCAGTGACTCTGGCCGCGAGCGCGCGAGCGGTCTCCGGGTGGTCCTCGGCCAGCAAGCCGACGGCGAACAGGAGGTATGCGACGTCGACGGCTGTCCGCGCCGACCTCGGCACCCGCCACCCGCCGGCGTGGTCGCCGGTCACCGCAGCGAGGACGCGCATCCCCTGCTGCGCCGTGGTGTGGCGCAGGACTCCGCCCGAGCCGACGACCAGCCCGACGTCGCCGAGTGGGCGCGGAGCGGCTCCCGGGGCGCCCGGGCGCCCGTGCCGCCGGACCGCGACCAGCGAGGCGATGGTCGCCAGCTGGAGGTCCAGCGCGATCTCGTCGTCGCCGACTGGGAGGTGCTGGGGGTCGGCGGCGACGCTCGCCGCATACCGCGACAGGGCCGCACCGACCGGTAGGCCTTCCCGGGCGGCCGCCTCGACAATGCCGACGGCGTTCCAGCGCATCCCAAGGTCGCCCTCGACCGTGCGGGCGTGCCAGAGGGTGCCGACGACGTCCTTGCGCAGCGTCGCGTCCTCGCCGTCGGGGGTGATGACGGAGTAGACGTCGGTAGTGGCGCCGCCGACGTCGACGACCAGCAGGTCCGTGCCGAGCACCTCGGCGGTCACCTCGACCCCGCGCAGCACCGCGTCCGGCGTGGGGGCGCGGACCATCTCGCGGAACGCCGCACTGCTGGAAAGCCCCTTGCCGCCGATGACGTGGTCGAGGAACGCCGACCGGATCGCCGCCCGCGCGGAGGCCGGCCGGATCTCCCCGATCTCCGGGACGACGTTGTCCGCGACGAGGACCGGCTGACCGGCGCCACGAAGCAGCGCTGCGACCTCCTCCTGGGCGTCGACGTTCCCCGCGACGACGACCGGGCGGCCGAGCGCGGCCTCCGCGAGCCGGACGGCGTTGTGGCGCAACACCTCCGCGTTGCCGCCATCGGTGCCGCCGACGAGCAGCACCAGGTCCGGTTGCGCCCGGCCGACGGCTCGGATCTCGGTGGGGTCGAGACGGCCGGAGGCGACGTGGACCACCTTGGCGCCGGCGCTGAGCCCGACGCGGTACCCCGCCTCGGCCGTGACCTGACGCTCGTACCCCACCACCGCAAGCCGCAGCCCACCGCCCGCGCTGGAGCAGGCGAGGGTCGTCGTGCCGGTTCCGGCCCCGAGGCGCTCGGCGAGACTCCGGCACCCGTCGAGGACGTCGCTCGACCGGGTCGTCGGGGTCTCCGCGGTGCCCTGCACCTCCCCGGCTGGTCCGACCAGCACGCCCTTGGTGAACGTCGAGCCGACGTCCAGGCACAGCAGGGCGTCGCCGGTCATCCGGGGCGGCGCGTCGTCGGTATGCGCCGCGCGAAGCGCTCGTAGTCGACGACCAACCCCTCGTCGTCGACGGTGAGGACGAACGCACCGTGAAGCGGGTCGTGATATCGCCAGCGGGCCAGCCCGTGGTCGCCACCGAGCCGTTGATAGGTCTGGTCGACGCGAGACACGCGGAGCGCTGGCACGTCGAGCCAGGCCACCGGGGAAGTGAAGGCTTCGTCGGCCGCCACAGCGGCGAGCCGGCGGATCGGGAACGTGTTCGTCAGCGGCGTGGCGGCGATGTCGACGTCGACGCACCCGTCGAGATCAGGCCGTGCTGCGCCGTCGACGGTCCACCGGCCGTCGACCGCCTCCAGCACGCACCGCGTCTCGCCCACCGCGGAGATGGTGCACGCGGCCACCCGCCGGGTGACCCAGTCCGACCCGACCACGACGCTGAAGTGGCAGCTCAACGCCTCATCGCCGACCAGCACCTCGCTGCCGTGGAACAGCCAACCGTCCTCGAGCCGCTCTCGCCGGGCGATGCTCAGACCTCGGTCATCGGTCCGCTCCCAGGCGACGATCGTCATGGCGCCCATGATGTCTTCAAGACGCGGCGGATCATGCCGCCAACCGAGGGGCGCCGACACTCGCGGGCCGGATCAGGCGTGGGCGCTGAGCGCTGCGTCCAGGTCGTTGATGAGGTCGTCGGCGTCCTCGATGCCGACCGACAGCCGGATGAGGTTGCGCGCCACCTCCAGGGGGGTACCCGAGACCGAGGCGTGCGTCATCCGGGCGGGGTGCTCGATGAGGGACTCGACGCCGCCCAGCGACTCGCCGAGGGTCCAGATCTGGGTCGCACCACAGACCGCTACGGCGGCGCGCTCGCCACCCTTGACGGTGACCGACACCATGCCGCCGAACCGGCGCATCTGCTTGGCCGCCAGCACGTGTCCCGGGTGGTCCGGCAGGCCGGGGTAGTAGACCCGCTCGACCGCCGGGTGCGACACGAGGTAGTCGACGACCCGCTCGGCGTTGGTGCAGTGCTGCTCCATCCGGATCGCCAAGGTCTTCAAGCCTCGCAGCACGAGCCACGAGTCGAACGGAGCCGCCACCCCACCGATCGCGTTCTGGTGGAACTCGATCCGCTCGGCGGCATCGGAAAACGCCGGCACCGCAATGTCTTTGGCGACGACCACGGCACCGCCGACGACGTCGCTGTGACCACCCGCATACTTCGTGGTCGAGTGCGTGACCACGTCGGCGCCCAGCGCGATCGGGCTCTGCAGGTAGCTGGTCGCAAAGGTGTTGTCGACGACGAGCAGCGCGCCTTCGGCGTGGGCCACTTCGGCGATGCCGGCGATGTCGGCGATGCCCAGCAGCGGGTTGGTCGGTGTCTCGACCCAGACCATCTTGGTGACGCCAGGGCGGATCGCCGCCCGGACGGCGTCCACGTCATGGATGGAGGCGATGCTGTGATCGATGCCGGCCGGCTTCGCGACCCGGTTGAAGTAGCGGTACGTGCCGCCGTAGGCGTCCGACGGGACCACGACATGGTCGCCGTGTTTGAGCAGGGCGCGGACCACGGTGTCCTGTCCGGCGAGGCCGCTGGCGAAGGCATACCCCCGGGCGCCGCCCTCCAGCGCCGCGAAGCACTCCTCGAGAGCGGCGCGGGTGGGGTTGCCGGAGCGCGAGTACTCGTAGCCGCCGCGCAGCCCGCCGATGCCGTCCTGCTTGTAGGTCGACGTCTGGTAGATCGGGGTGACGACCGAGCCGGTGGCCGCGTCGGGTTCCTGGCCGGCGTGGATGGCCCGGGTGGCGAAGCCGTCGAGACGGCGGGAAGAGGTCACCGGCCGAGAGTAGTGCGAGCGGTCGAGACGCCCGCGCGGGCACCGTAAGCGCCCCGTGAGCGACACCGGCCGAGAGGCCCGGACGTGCGTGTGACACTGGACGGGTGATCTTCGGACTCGGCAGGAAGTCGTCCATGGTGTCCCCTGAGGACGCGCTCTCCGGGCGGTCGACGCGCCCGTTCTCGGTCAGTCCCACGCACGTCGTCCTGGGCACACCGATCGACGGCCCGTGGCCGGACGGCTCGCAGGTCATCTACGTCGCCATGGGCTGCTTCTGGGGCGTGGAGCGCATCTTCTGGCGCCAGCCGGGCGTCGTCGCGACGGCGGTGGGCTACATGGGCGGCTACACCCCGAACCCCACCTACGAGGAGACCTGCACCGGCCTCACCGGCCACGCCGAGACGGTACGCGTCGTCTACGACCCGGAGCAGACCAGCCCCGAGCTGCTGCTCAAGGAGTTCTGGGAGAACCACAACCCGACGACGGCGAACCGGCAGGGCAACGACGTCGGCACGGCATACCGGTCGGCGATCTACTGGACCACGCCGGACCAGGAGCGGGCCGCGATCGCGACGCGCGACGCCTTCCAGAAGGTGCTCACCGACAACGGCTACGGCGAGATCACGACGGAGATCCGGTCGGCCGACGAGGCGGGTCCCTTCTACCTCGCCGAGGACTACCACCAGGGCTACCTGCACAAGAACCCGGGTGGCTACTGCAACCACGGCCCCAACGGCATGACCTGTCCGGTCGGCGTCGTCCGGCAGGACCAGCTCCCGGCTCAGCAGGACGTCGCTCCGCCTCAGGCGTAAGGGCCTGACGGCGGCACCTGGACGTCGCTCGGCTCTCGTCCCGTGGAAGAACGGTCAGGGGTCGTCGACCACCCGCGGCGGCGGAGGTGGGTCCCGAAGCAGGCCGTCGAGCCGTTCCATCAGGGCCGCGACCCGGGTCCCGCCGGTGGGCGCTCGCGGGTAGCGGGACAGCACGTCCCGGACGACGGGGGTCGCCCGCTCGGCGGCAGCGGTGATCACGTACTCCGCGACCGCCGGGTCGTCGCCTCGGGCGAGCTCGGCCGCCCGGGCGGCGTGGGCCCCCGACCCCAGGATGTGGCGGACCTGTGTCGCGGTGGCCAGCGGGTGCAGGTATGCCGCGGCGGCCGCGTCTCCGGCAGCGGTCGCGGCGTGCCGGGCCGCTGGGCTCGTCGCGTCTCGGGCGGCGCGGTGCGCATCCGCCGCCGTCGTCCGTAACAGGCGTGAACGGGGTGCGCCCTCGGCGAAGAGGCGCGCTGCGTGCAGGGCCGCTGCCGGACGAGGGTCCTGTGGCCGCTCCTTGTCGAAGAGGACGAGCGCAGGATCGGCGCACGCCGCGGCATACTCAGCAATCGCTCGCAGCTCGTCCATCGTCAGCTCGATGTCACCCGAGCTCGTCTGCATCGTTGGTGAGTTTCGCACAACGCGACCCGTCGCGGCCGCCGGGATGAGCGTCTAACGGCCGGACTCGAGCCGGCGGCGGGCCCGCTCGACGTCCGGAGCGAGTCGCCGTCGGTGGGCCACGGCTCTCGGCAGTCGAGGTATGGCGGTCATCACCCCGGCTCGACCGGTCTTGTCGCGGAGCAGGGATCGAACCAGGTGATCGGCCACCACCGGCCAGGGACGTCGCAGCACCGCGGTCAGCACCTGGTTGCGGGCCTGCAGGATCGCCGCGGCGTTGCGGTCGCGGGCGCCGGAGGGGAAGTGGTGGGCAACCACGTCGTCGACGTAGACCTGATCCCAGCCGAGCGAGGCGAGGTCCAAGGCCAGGCGCTCCTCCTCCCCCATGAAGAAGATGATGTCGTCGAAGCCACCGGCGGCCAGAAATGCGTCGCGGCGGACCACGGCACCGCAGGCGACGAACCCCAACACCGACGGACCCGGTAGGTCGTCGCGATGCCCGAGCGGTGACTCCATCATCAACGAACAGGTGGGGTCCAGCCGCTGCGCCCCGCCTACCAGGACGCGAGCTGCGATGAGGCCGAGGCTCGGGTGAGCAGCAAACAGGGTCGAGGCCCGGAGCAACGACTCCGGTGCCCACCAGGAGTCGTCATCGGAGAACGCGACATACGGTGTTGCGGCGAGCTGCACGCCGAGGTTTCGGGCGACTGCCCCCAGGTTCTTCTCGAGCTCGACGACCGTGACGTGGGGGAAGTGCGTCCGCACGAGCTCCGCGGTTCCATCCGTGGAGCCGTTGTCGACCAGGATCACCGGTCCCTCGTGTCTCGGCAGCGACTGCTCGAGGTCGGGCCACCGGTTGCGGCTCGCAATCACAATGGTGACCTCGGCCCGCTCTTGGCCCGGCTCGTCAGTTCCGGCTTGGGTCCCCGAGGCGGGCACCGCGACGGCGGGCGGCCGGGTGACACCGTGCGGGGTCGTCGAGGCGACGATCGCCCGCCCGCGGCTCAGGAGCGGCACCACAGGGCCTCCTCACAGGCGCGTAGGACCTGGTCCGTGGTGACGCTGTCGACGAACGAGACATCGTGCTCGCAGCGGTCGTCCAGCTGTTGCCGGCCGCACACCGGGCAGGCCACGGTGAAGGACACCACCGCGCGGTTCGCGGCGCCGGCGAGGGGGCCGTACGCCATCAGGTTCCCCGCCCAGAAGATGCCGACGGTCGGACATCCGGCGGCGGCCGCCAGGTGTCGGGGACCGGAGTCGTTGCCGACGAACACCACGCTTCGGCGCGCCAGGGCCAGCATTCCGCCGAGTGACAGGCGCCCCGTCAGGTCGGCGGCACCCTCGCCGACGAGCCGCACCACCTCCGCCGAGGCGCCGTGGTCGTGCTGGCTGCCGACGAGCAGGACCGTTGCCGCCAGCGTCGCTCGCAGCGAGCGTCCGACAGAGGCGAACTTCGCGGGCGCCCAGCAGCGTCGGGCGTCCCGTGCGCCGACGTGGAGCAGCACGATCGGGTCTGGGTCGGGCCACGCGGCCGCGGCTGCTTCCTCGTCGGCGGCGGTGACATCGATGGTGGGAACCAGCGAACCCGACCCAACCAGCGGTTCGGCGCCCGCCAGCTCGGCGACTTCCAGCCATCGGATCACCTCGGGACGCCCGGGCGCGTAAGGGAGGCAACGGTCGAGAGGTGCGGATTGGGGCGTGCACGACCCGACGGCCCATCGAGGACGCAGTGCGCGGACCACCGGGTTGCTGTCGGCCCCACCACCGTGCAGCTGCACGATGAGGTCATAGCGTTCGCGGTGCTCGGCCACGAAGGTGTGGATGGGTGCATCCGGTGCGGCAGCCAGGCGGCAGACGCCGTCCTCCCGTGGTACCGCCACCGCATCGTCCCAGGGTCCCGGGCGCCCTCTGAGGAAGCCCGGGTGCCAGGAGTCCCCGAGGACGGTCACGTGCGCACCGGGGTATGCCGTTCGGAGCGCTTCGAGGGCCGGCACGGTGACGAGGAAGTCGCCGATACCCGACGCCGTCAGCACCCCGATGCTGCCGACTCCGTCGAACACCCCGCGGGCGGGCGCGGCGCTCACCAGCCCACCCGGTCGTAGCACTCGACCTCGCGGTTCACGACCGTGGTGGGCAGCTCCAGGTGGACGGCACCGCTCGGTAACAGGCCTGCGCCGCCGTACTTCTCCATGACGCGCAGCTGGGCGACGACGTCCTCTCCGGCGTGATCCGGTGGAAGGTCTCGCCAGAAGGAGAACCCGCCGACGTCGAGCAGGGCCTGCCGCCGGTACAGCACGCAGGCTCCGATCCAGGCCACCTTGTATGCCCGCCACTGTCCGGGCGTGAGCCCCAGCCGGTCACCGAGGTGGGTGGCGTTGGCGGCGTTGTGCAGGCGGTAACGGTCCCAGCCGGGCTCCCCGCGGCGGACGCGTTCCGGTGACACCCCGTTCTCCCACAGCTCGAACGCCGCCTGCTCGTGCTCGCGGACGTCCGCCGCATACGACAGGCCCTGGACCGCGTACCCGACGAAGCCGCAGCCGAGCCGCTCGATGGCCTCGAGCAGGGTGGCCAACGACCAGCGCTCCAGCCAGACGTCGTCGTCGAGGAACAGGGCGTACGGCGCCGTGGAGCGGCTCAGCAGGTGGTCCCGCTGCTCGGCGAGCCCTCGACGGGGTCGCTGCTCGTGCCACTCCACCTCGGTGCCGTGATGCTCGAGGATGCGGACCACCGCCCGGACGACCAGGTCCGCGCCGGCCGGCTCGGCGGACTGGTCGCTGACGACCACCCGCAGATCGCTGCGGGTCTGCGCCGCCAACCCCGCGAGCGTCACGGCGAGGGCCTGTGGACGCTCGAACGTGGGGATGAGCACGTCGAGGGTGGCCGGGGGCATCACACCCCCTGCGAGGAGCTCGCCGGGTCGAGCTGGATCCGGTGGAGCAGCTCCGTGGTGGAGTGGTCAGCGAGGTAGCCGACCGTCGAGACGCGACCGCCGAGCCGCTCCACGAGCTCCGCCTCCGGCAGCATGCTCGCGGTGTAGTCACCACCCTTGACGTAGACGTCGGGGCGCAGGGCCTCGATGAGTGCGGTGGGGCTGTCCTGCGTGAAGATGGTCACCGCGTTAACGCAGGAGAGTGCGGCGACCAGGCTCGCTCGCTCGGTGTCCGTGACGACCGGCCGGCCGGGGCCCTTGAGCCGTCCAACGCTCGCGTCGCTGTTCACTCCCACGACGAGAAGGTCGCCGCAGGCGCGAGCCTCCTCGAGATAGCGCACGTGACCCAGGTGCAGCACGTCGAAGCATCCGTTGGTGAAGACGATCCGGCCGCCGGCATCGCGGTGGGCGGAGGCCAGCAGCTGCACCTGCGACTGCGTGAGGACGCCCGCGCTGAGCACGTCGGCGAGCTGCCGGACCAGGCCTGCGGAGGAGCAACAGCAGGTGCCGGGCCGGTCGACGACGGAGGCGGCTGCCGCTGCGGCGAGGTCGGCGGCCCCCGGCGGCGTGAGCTCGGCCGCCAGGCCCAGGGCGAACGCCGCGGTCACGGCATCACCGGCGCCGCACGTGTGCTGTGGCGGGGCCGAGGCGCCCGTCGTCGAGTAGGGCGGGTGGTCGCGCCGCACCAGGACGCTGCCGTCGCGGTCCAGCGTGCCCAGCACCATCTCGGCCCCAGCGCGCTGCAGGAGCTGCGGTCCGCGTTTCGCTACGGCCCGGACCCGGTCCGATGCCGGAAGGCGGCGACCGAGGAGCTGTTCCATCTCGTCGGCGTTAGGCGTCACCGCCGTGGGGCGGCACGCCGACCACTCCGCGAAGCAGTGACCGTCGATGACGAGGGGCCCCGACAGGCGATGCCGCGCTGCCGCGATCGCGTCACGGACCTCGCGATCCAAGGTTCCCGTGCCGTAGTCGGCAACGAGGACCAGCTCCATGGAGGCGATCTCCTCCCGGATGCGCCGGACCAGCTCGAGGCGCGCGGCTTCGGACCACCGGCCTCGGGCGTTCCGGTCGAGGCGAGCGGTCACCGTCCCGTCGCAGACCACGCGGTGCTTGCTCACCGTGGACCTCGTGCGGTCCTGGACGGTGAGGGCGACGTCGACGCCGCGGGACCGCAACCCCTCGAGGAGCGCCTCCCCGGTCTGGTCACGCCCGACGATCCCGGCGAAGCGCACCTGCGCGCCGAGCGCCGCGGCGTTGGCTGCGAGGTTCGCCGCGCCACCTGGGGACTGCTCCTCCTCGTCCACCTCCACGAGGGGGACCGCTCCCTCCCGGCCGAGTCGTCGGGCGTGCCCATAGGACCACACGTCGAGAACCGCGTCCCCGAGCACGAGCACCTCCATGCCGGCCACGCGGTCGAGGAGCTGCGACACGTCGTGCAACAGGCGGGTACGCGAGGGAGCCGGGTCACGACCCTCGGACAGCTTCAACGGACCACCATTCCCTCGGACACCCCCGCGGTGCATCTACCCGCGCGGGCGGCCCGCCAACCCGGTGTTTTCGAGAGCCCGTCCTGCGGCATACCGATTCGGGCCTCAGCCGTTAGGGCGCCACTCTCGCGGGTACAGGACAGGGCACCAGGCCGCAACGCGAGGAGGACCGTTATGCCGGACCAGGCGGGAAAACCAGACACCCGACACCCCAGCCGTCAGCGAGAGCGAGGTACGCCGGTCGACCGTCGACGAGCTGCGTCGGGAGGCGAAGGATGGCGGGGTCTCGGGGACCTCCGGCATGCGCAAGGACGAGCTGGTGGACGAGGTGGTGGACCTCAGGCGGGGCTCCGGGACGGGCGGCGCCGTGGATGCCGGTCCTGACGGGGGGCATGTGCGAACTGGCAAGGGAACCTCGAAGTCGCTGCAGTACTCCCAGGAGATCAGCTCGCCCGACGAGGATCCCGAGCGAGACGGGCGCAGCCTCGTGACGACGCACCACGAGGTGATCCGCGAGTGGGCGGAGGCGCGAAATGGCGTGCCGGCGACGGTGGAGGGCACCGAGCACGGTGACCACCTGGGCGTGCTGCGCTTCGACTTCGGGGCCGACAGCGACCGGCTGCGGCAGGTCAGCTGGGAGGAGTGGTTCCGGACGTTCGACGACCGCCGGCTCAACTTCATCTACCAGGAGAACCGGAGCGACGGCACGCAGAGCAACTTCTTCCGGCTGGAGAGCCCCGACCGTGAGGACGCCTGACATCGCGCGAATGACTGCCACGTCCTGACGGGTTGTCAGCCGGCTGCGAGAGGCTGGGACTATGGCCTACGACGAGGAGCTCGCCCACCGGATCCGCGAACAGCTCCAGGACGTCGACGCCGTCACCGAGATGCGGATGTTCGGCGGCCTGGCGTTCCTCGTGGGCGGCAACATGGCGGTCGCGGCCAGCGGTCAGGGCGGGTTGATGCTGCGGGTCGACCGCACCCAGACGGAGGAGCTGGCGTCGCGACCCCACGCGAGCCGCATGGTCATGCGCGGCAAGGAGATGGACGGCTGGCTCCGCGTCGACAGCGGCGGCCTCGAGTCCGACGACGACTTCTCGCGACTGGGTCGACATCGGGGTCCGGTATGCGTCCTCACTCCCGCCGAAGTAGCTATCGCGGCTCCGAGCCGGCCCTCAGGGCATCGGCGATGTCGGCGACCTCGGCCAGCTCGCCCGTCGCCACTGCAATGACGATGTCGTACGCCTCGTCGTTGGTCCAGGTAAGGCGCCGGCCGTTGACGCCGAGGAAGGCGATGGTGGCCGCCAGGCTCAACCGCTTGTTGCCGTCGATGAGGGGGTGGTTCCGTGCCAGTGACTGGAGAAGTGCGGCGGCCTTGGTCTCCAGGTCGGGGTAAGCGTCCTCGCCGAACGCGCTGGCCCTTGGGCGCGCAACTGCCGAGGCGATCAGGCCGTGGTCCCGAACCAGCACCTCGTCCACGACTCGGGCAGCGATGACCAGGATCTCTTCGTCGGTCAGGTAGATCATTGACCGAGACGCTCGAGGGCCTCCGCGTATCGAGGAAGTTCCTCGTCGAGGACGCTGGTCAGAAGCTCCGCGCGACTGTGTCGTTCGACGTACTCCCGGACGGAGTCCACGGCCACCTCCTGCATGGACCGCGACTCCAGCTCGGCTTGGCGCCGCAGAGCAGCCGTGTCTTCGTCCGTGAGTCTGAGGGTCATCGCCATACGCCGCATACTATCCCCTGTGGTCTCACATGTGATACCACGTTGACGGCGTCAACGTTGACCCGTCAGCAGCCCTGGTCGGAGCGTGGAGGCATGAGCACCACCACCGCACCCGCGACCCCGCCCAACGCCCTCGTCGCTCCTCCCGGCCTGGCGGGCGTCATCGTCGCGACCACCGCCCTGTCCGACGTGCGCGGCCAGGAGGGGTTCTACCACTACCGCCAGTACGACGCCGTCGACCTGGCGCGCAGCTGCTCGATCGAGGAGGTCTGGCACCTGTTGCTGCGGGGCCACCTGCCGGACCAGGCGGAGCTCGCCGCGTTTCGCGCCACGGTCGCCGATGCGCAGCAGCTGCCGGACGACGTGGTCGGCGCCCTGGACCGGCTCGCCGCGGCGACGCCGGACGGGACCGGGCCGATGACCCAGCTGCGGACCGCCCTCTCGCTCCTCGGCGGGGCCCTCGACCTCCGACCGGTCTGGGACCTCACCCCGGAGGACCGCGAGCGTGACGCCCTCCGGGTCGCCGCCCAGGTACCGGTGCTGACGGCGGCCGCATACCGGCGCAGCCAGGGCCTCGCCCCGCTCGCTCCCCGCGCCGACCTCGGCTACACCGCGAACCACCTCTGGATGGTCACCGGCACTGAGCCGAGCCCCGATCATGTCCGCGCACTGGAGCGTTACCTGTGCCTCACGGTCGACCACGGCTTCAACGCGTCGACGTTCACCGCGCGGGTGGTCGCCTCCACCGGCGCCGACGTCGCGGCCTGCGTGGTCGCGGCGCTCGGCGCCCTGTCCGGCCCGCTGCACGGCGGGGCGCCGAGCCGGGCGCTCGACTCCCTCGACGCCATCGGAACGCCGGCCAACGCCCGGCCGTGGGCCGACGCCCAGCTGGCCGCCGGCGACCGGATCATGGGCTTCGGCCATGCGGTCTACCGCGGCAAGGACCCCCGGTCGGAGCTGCTGCGCGAGACGGCCGAGGAGCTGGGCGGCCCGCTCGCCGAGCTGGCGGTCGTCGCCGAGGCCGCCATCGACGCCGCTCTCGACGCCGCCCGTCCGGGCCGGACGCTGCGGGCCAACGTCGAGTTCTACGCCGGCGTGGTCATGCAGGAGTGCGGCGTCCCGCGCGAGATGTTCACACCGACGTTCGCCGTCAGCCGCGCGATGGGCTGGACGGCGCACATCCTGGAGCAGGCCCGCGACCGCAAGATCATCCGGCCCAGTGCCCGGTATGCGGGTTCGCCCCCGCCGCAGCCGGTGCCGCCGCTCAGCCGCCGCTGACCCCATCCCCGGCTTCCGGTGGGGGTAAAAACGGCCCAGATTCCGCCCCGCTTTTACCCCCAAGGCCGTCAGGGGCGGCGCCGGTCGGGTCGCCGGTGTAGACGGCGCGCGGCCGGAACCGCAGGCCCTGCGGGTACTCCTCCATGGCGTGGGCCAGCCAGCCCACCATCCGGCTCAGCGCGAACACCGTCTCGCCGCTGCCCGGCCGCAGCCCGGATGCTTGCACCAAGGCGGCCAGCCCCAGGTCGACGTTGGGGCTCAGCCCGAACCGGCAGCTGACCGCGAGCAACAGGGACTCGACGGCCGGCCACCCCTCAGGGTCGAGCCTGGCCACGTGGTCCAGCAGCACCTCGGCGCGCGGGTCGGCGTCGACGTAGACCTTGTGCCCGAACCCCGGGAATTCCGACGTCGCCGACCTCCGCCAGCTCCGTCGCATACCGGTCGAGGCAGCCCACCCCCTCGAGCCGAACCGCGGCCAGCAGCCGCTCCACGAGCACGCTGCTGCGGCCGTGTCGCGGACCGCCGAGGGCCGCCAGCCCGGTCAGCAGGACCAGCCAGGGGTCGGCACCCGTTCCTGCCGCGATCCGGACCGCCATGGTCGACGCGGCGAGCTCGTGGTCCATGAGCAGGACCAGCGCGGCGTTGAGCGCGGCCACGCCCGGCTCCGTATGCGCGGAGGTGGCCAGCGCGCTCGACAACCGTTCGGCCACCCCGCCCCGTCCCGTGGCCCCCAGCGCGACCAGGCCCGCCGCGACGGCGCGACGGCCGACGGCGACGACGTGCTGCGGTGTGAGGTCGGCACGGTCGGGGTCGTCGGTGGCCAGGGCCAGCACGGCGGCGCGGATCCGGTCGGTGTCCGTCGCTCCCGACCCCAACGCCGCCGACGCCGCCTCCACCAGCGCCTCCACACGACCCTCGACGACCCAGTCACCGACCGACGCGACGCCCCAGACCAGGGCCGCCGCCTCCTCGAACGGCCGCGACGCGAGCTCCACGGCGTCGTGCCCCCGGAACGACAGCGCGCCCTTGGCGTCGAGGAGCGTGACGTCCGTCTCGACGAGCACCTCGAGCGACCCGGTCCGCACCCGGGTCCGCTCCGCCGCCAGCCGGAGCACCTCGTCGAGGGCCAGCATCGAGACCCGGTGGCCGGCCGCGTTGGCGCGGTAGGTCCGGGCCAGCAGCCCCCGGCTGACGTAGGCGTAGATCGTCTGCAGCCGCACGCCGAGCAGGTCCGCCGCCTGGTCGGCGGTCACCTCGTTGCCGGTGGCGAGCGGCTCCACGTCGTCATGGTCGCACCGCCGGGCGGGCGCTACGGTTCCGGTATGCGCGTGCGCGCCGAGTTCACGACCGAGCCCTTCGTCGCTGAGAGTGGCCACGGTGAGGTGCCCGCGCACGTGACCCACTCCGCCGCGCTGCTCACCGAGGCCGGCCTGGACGCGGAGCTGGGCCCGTTCGGAACCTCGGTGGAGGGCGACGACCGCATCCTGGTCCCGGCGTTGACCAACGTGCTGGCGGCCGCGCTGGCCTCCGGCGCGACCCGGGTCACCCTTCAGATCGAACGCCTCGACGCGACCGACGGAGCGACGCCGTGACGCGACCCGACCTGGACCACCTCGCCACCGACGCGTCGGCCGCCGCGTTGGCCGCAGCGCTCGCCCCGCTGCTGCAGCGCGTCGGTGGCCAGGTCGTGCCGGCGGACCAGGTCCGCCCCGGCGACGTCGAGGTGGCGCTCGACGGCGGCCCCGTCGTCCACGTCCGCCTGCCCGACGCCGACGCCGACGCCGGCGGCACGAGCACCAGCTCCCCTGTCGACCCGGCCGACCTCTCGGACGGCTTGGCGCGGCTCATCGCCGACGTCGAGCGAGAGCTGGGCGGCCGCCTCGACCAACAGCCGCGCGCCGGCAAGCAGCTGGCGGTCCGGCTGCTTGAGGAACGCGGTGCCTTCGAGATGCGCCGGTCGGCCGAGACCGTCGCGGAGGCCCTCGGAGTCACCCGGTTCACCGTCTACAACTACCTCAACCGGCGCTCCACCGCCTGAGCTCGCGCGGCCCCCGGCCCAGCAGCTCGTCCGAAAAAAACTTCAACAAAGCGTTGACGGTGACCCAGGTCACTCCCTACAGTTCCGTCATCCGTAAATATACTTCCGCATACCGGTAATCAACGCCACCTCCGGCCCCCACAGAAAATCTAGGTGCGACATGACCGCTTCACCGGTTCTCGACACACCCCGCCCGGCTCCGCCGAAACACCCCGTCGACGAGGTCCTCCCCGTCCCGAAGCTCGCCATCTACGGCTTCCAGCACGTCCTCGCGTTCTACGCCGGCGCTGTCATCGTGCCGATCCTCCTGGCCAACTCGATCGGGCTGAGCCAGCAAGAGCTGATCCACCTCATCAACGCGGACCTGTTCACGTGCGGCATCGCCTCGATCATCCAGTCGATCGGCTTCTGGAAGATCGGCGTCAAGCTGCCGCTCCTGCAGGGCGTCACGTTCACTGCCGTGTCGCCGATGATCGCCATCGGTCTCGCCGCCGGGGGCGGCACCCAGGGGCTGCTCGTCATCTACGGCGCGGTCATCGTCGCCGGCCTCTTCACGTTCTTCATCGCGCCCTACTTCAGCCGGCTCATCCGGTTCTTCCCGCCGGTCGTCACGGGCACCGTCATCACCATCATCGGCATCGCTCTGCTGCCGGTCGCGGCGGCCGACGCCGCCGGCGGCGCCGGGCCGACCCTCGACCCGAGCAGCGGCAAGAACCTGGCCTACGCAGTGGGCACCCTCGCGCTCATCGTCATCATCCAGCGGGTCTTCCGCGGGTTCATGGCCACCGTGGCGGTGCTGGCCGGCCTGGTCATCGGCACGCTGGTCGCCTGGATCCTCGGTGACGCCCACTTCGACTCGGTCAGCCAGTCGTCGTTCTTCGGGCTGACGACGCCGTTCTTCTTCGGCATCCCGAAGTTCAGCATCGCCGCCATCATCTCGATGATCGTCGTCATGCTCATCACCGCCGTCGAGACCACGGGCGACGTCTTCGCCACCGGTGAGATCGTCGAGAAGCGGATCACCAAGGACGACATCGCTCGGGCCCTGCGCGCGGACGGCCTGGCCACCACCCTCGGCGGCATCTTCAACTCGTTCCCCTACACCTGCTTCGCCGAGAACGTCGGCCTGGTGCGGCTCACCCGGGTCCGCAGCCGCTACGTCGTCGCGATGGCGGGCGCGATCATGATCGTCATCGGCCTGATCCCGAAGGCCGGCGCGATCGTCGCGAGCATCCCCCACCCGGTCCTCGGTGGCGCGGCCCTCGCGATGTTCGCCACCGTGGCCGTCGTCGGCATCCAGACCCTCTCGCGGGTCGACTTCCACGACCACCGCAACGTCGTCATCGTCGGCACCGCCCTGGGCCTGGCGGTCTACGTCACCGTGGAGCCCGACGTGGCCAAGGCGGTGCCGGACTGGGCGCAGATCATCCTCGGCAGCGGCATCACCCTCGGCAGCCTCGTCGCCATCCTGCTCAACTACGTGTTCCACCACGTGGGCAAGAGCCGCGGCCCGGCCGTCGCCGGCACGCCCGGCGACATCATCGGGCTGGCCGAGGTCAACCAGATGAGCCGTGAGGAGTTCGCCCGCACGTTCGCCTCGATCTACCAGGGTCCGTCCTGGGTCGTCGAGCGCGCCTGGGAGCGCCGGCCGTTCGCCGACACCCCGGACCTGCGCCGCGCGTTCCAGCAGGCGCTCTTCTCCTCGACTCGCGACGAGGAGCGCGAGCTCATCGCGTCCTACCCGGACCTCGGCTCGGCCGCGGTCAGCTCGGGCGAGTCCGGCACCCGGTCGATGGGCGACCAGTCCTCGTTGGGCCTGACGATCCTGCGCGACCAGGAGCACGAGGAGCTCGGCGAGCTGACCTCCGCCTACCGCGAGCGGTTCGGCTTCCCGCTGGTCATGTCGGTGCGCGACCGAGACTCGTTCGACCAGGTCGTCGCCCAGGGCCGGGAACGGCTCCAGAACTCGCCCGAGCAGGAGCAGGCCACGGCGATCGTCGAGATCTCCCGGATCGCCTCCCACCGGTTCGACGACCTGCTGGCCGGCGCCGACCCCATCGCCAGTGCTCGGCGGCGGTAGTGAGCGGTCCTGACGTGTCGGCGTTCAACCGGCTGTCGCCCGACGAGGCGAGAGGCCTGCTGCGCAGCGCCCTCGACGTGCCCCGCTGGGTCGACGAGGTGGAGGGGGGCCGCCCGTATGCCGGGTGGCCCGCCCTCCGAGCGGCCGCGGAGCAGTCCGCGGCCGCCCTCACCGACGACGAGCTGGCGGCGGCCCTGGCCCGCCATCCCCGCATCGGGGAGCGCGCCGGCGGGCAGCACGACGCCGAGCACTCGGAGCGCGAACAGGCGGCGGTCGACCCCACCGACGCGGAGGTGGCGAGCCGGCTCGCGGCCGGCAACGCGGCATACGAGCAGCGCTTCGACCGGGTCTTCCTCATCCGGGCGGCGGGCCGTTCGGCGGACGAGATCCTCGCCGAGCTCGACCGCCGGCTCGGCAACGACGACCGCACCGAGCGCGAGGAGACGGTGCGGCAGCTCGGCGAGATTGCCGTGCTGCGTCTGGAAAGCATGGTCTGAGATGAGCGAGTCCCTGGTCCTCACCGGCGGCACCGTCGTGACGATGGACGCGGGCCGGACCGAGTATGCGGACGGCTACGTCGTCGTCGAGGACGGGCGGGTGTCCTCGGTCGGCTCCGGCCCCGCCCCCGAGGTCGACGGCGCTCGAGTGGTCGACGCCCGCGGCTGCGTGGTCACCCCGGGCCTGGTCAACACCCACCATCACCTGTACCAGTGGGTGACCCGGGGCCTCGCCGTGGACGCGACCCTCTTCGAGTGGCTGACGACGCTCTACCCCGTGTGGGGCGGCATCGACGAGGAGTCGGTCTCGGCCGCCGCCACGGCCGGGCTCGGCTGGCTCGCCAAGACCGGGTGCACCACCTCGATGGACCACCACTACGTCTTCCCGGCCGGCGGCGGCGACCTGCTCGCCGCGGAGGTCGAGGCGGCCCGAACGGTGGGCCTGCGGTTCATGCCCACGCGCGGCTCGATGGACCTCGGCCGGTCGCAGGGCGGCCTGCCGCCGGACCACGTCGTGGAGGACCTCGACACCATCCTCGCCGCCACGGCGGACGCCGTCGACCGGTTCCACGACCCGTCACCCGACTCCATGCTGCGGATGGGGGTCGCACCGTGCTCGCCGTTCTCAGTCACCGACACCCTGCTCAAGGAGGCCGCCGCCCTGGCCCGGGACAAGGGCGTGCGGCTGCATACCCACCTCGCCGAGACGACCGACGAGGACGCGTTCTGCCGCGAGCGGTTCGGCTGCGGACCGGTCGACTACATGGACTCCCTCGGCTGGCTGGGCCCGGACGTCTGGTTCGGGCACGGGATCCACCTCGACGACGCCGCGATCGCGTCGATGGCCTCCACTGGGACCGGCGTCGCCCACTGCCCGTCGTCCAACGCGCGGCTGGGAGCCGGGATCGCCCGGCTCCGCGACCTGCGCGACGCCGGCGTCCCCGTCGGGCTGGGCGTCGACGGGGCGGCGTCCAACGAGGCCAGCTCGCTGCTGGAGGAGGCGCGGCACGCCCTCCTGTTCGCCCGCGCGCGCGGCGGTCCTCAGGCGCTCTCGGTCCGCGACGCGCTGGAGGTGGCCACGATCGGCGGCGCCCGGGTCCTCGGGTGGGACGACCAGATCGGCTCCCTCGAACCGGGCAAGCAGGCCGACATCGCCGTCTGGCGCGTCGACACCCTCCCGCACGTCGACGTCGTCGACCCGGTCGCCGGCCTCGTGCTCGGTGACCGCCCGCCGCTCGAGCTGCTGCTCGTCGGAGGCCGGCCGGTCGTGGACCGCGGCGTCCTCGTCAACGTCGAAGAGGGCGCCCTCGCCGCCCGATCGGCGGCGGCCAGCACCGCGGTGCTGCAGCGGGCCGGAGTCTCCCGATGACCATCGTCGAGAGGTCAACTTCGGCCGGTATGCCACCCGTCGAAGCGGCCCAAGTTGACCTCTCGCCCGACAGAACAACGGCACAACAGGAGTGGACATGACCATCACCGCACCCGGCTCCCGCACCACGGAGTCCCCGGACGAACCCGCACAGGTCACGGTCAACGGCCGGCCGTGCTCCCTCGAGGGAGTGCCGGCCAACACCACCGCCCTGAACTGGCTGCGCGACATCGGGTTCACCGGCGCCAAGGAGGGCTGCGCGGAAGGCGAGTGCGGCGCCTGCGCGGTGCTCGTGGCCCGGCCGGACTACAGCGACTCGGGCAGCCGGACGCAGTGGACGGCCATCAACTCCTGCCTCGTTCCGGCCGCCACCCTCGACGGCGGCGAGGTCGTGACGGCCGAGGGCCTCGGTACGCCGCAGGCCCTGCACCCGGTGCAGCGGGAGATGGCCGTCCGCGGCGGCTCCCAGTGCGGCTACTGCACACCGGGCTTCGTCTGCAGCATGGCCGGCGAGTACTACCGCGCCGACCGGGCGCCTCACCAGGAAGCGGCCTACGACGCCGACGACACCCTGGACTACGTCGAGCACGCCGAAGCGGAACACGGGCCCAACGGGTTCGACCTGCACGCGATGAGCGGCAACCTGTGCCGCTGCACCGGCTACCGACCGATCCGCGACGCCGCCTACGCCCTCGGTATGCCGGCGGAGGACGACGCCCTCGCGGCCCGGCTTGCGGCGCCGCCACCGCCGGCCCGCCGCACGCGTGTCGCCGAACGGGACGGCGAGTTCGTCCGGCCCGCCGACCTGGCCGAGGCCACCGCCCTCCTCGGCGAGCACCCGGACGCCATCCTCGTCGCGGGCTCGACCGACTGGGGCGTCGAGGTGAATATCCGGGGCGCCCGCGCCGCATACGCGATCGCCGTGGACCGGCTTCCCGAGCTGCGCGGGTTCGAGGTCGGAGCGGACTGGGTCGAGCTCGGCGCCGCCCTGACCCTCACCGAGATCGAGCGCCGCCTGAACGGCCGGATCCCGCTGCTGGACCACGTGTTCCCGCAGTTCGCGTCACGGCTCATCCGCAACGGCGCCACGCTCGGCGGCAACCTCGGCACCGGCTCGCCGATCGGCGACACCCCACCCGCGCTGCTGGCCCTGGAGGCCGTGCTGGTGCTCGCGTCCGCCGATGGCCAGCGAGAGGTGCCGCTCGCCGACTACTTCACCGGCTACCGCCAGTCCGTCCGGCGACCCGGTGAGCTCATCAGATCGGTGCGGATCCCGCTGCCAGCTGGCCGAGATCAGCGCGTTCCACAAGATCGCCAAGCGCCGCTTCGACGACATCTCCAGCGTCGCCGTCGGCTTCGCCGTGGACGTCGTCGACGGCGAGGTCGCCAAGGCCCGGATCGGCCTCGGCGGCGTCGCCGCCACTCCCATCCGGGCCGTGGCCACCGAGGCCGCGCTCGAGGGCCGGCCCTGGTCGCGGGAGACCGTCCGGGTCGCGGCCGGCGTCCTGCGGCAGGAGGGAACGCCGATCGACGACATGCGAGCCAGCGCCGACTACCGCGCCGCCATGCTCGGCACGTCCCTCCTCAAGCTCTACGCCCACCAGAATCACGGCCACCAGAATCACGCCCACCAGAACCGCACCGAAACCGGGAGCACCTCATGAGCGCCCTGTCCGAACGTCCGACGAACCCCGCTGTCGGCGAAGCCATCCCGCACGAGAGCGCCTCGCTGCACGTGACCGGCCTGGCGCTCTACACCGACGACCTGGTGGGACGCACCAAGGACTGCCTGCACGCATACCCGGTGCAGGTGTTCCACGCGCACGCGTTCGTGACCGAGCTCGACGCGGCACCGGCCCTGGACGTGCCCGGGGTCGTCCGGGTCCTCACCGCGGCGGACGTGCCGGGGGTCAACGACGCCGGCATCAAGCACGACGAGCCGCTGTTCCCCACCGAGGTCTGCTACTACGGCCACCCGGTCGCCTGGGTGCTCGGCGAGACGCTGGAGGCGGCCCGGCTCGGAGCGGCGGCGGTCGTCGTCGAGACGGAACTGCTGCCCGCCCTCGTCAGCGTGCCCGAGGCCATCGCGGCCAAGAGCTTCCAGGGCGGCCAGCCCCACATGGAGCGGGGCGACGTCGACGCGGGGTTCGAGTCGGCCGCTCACGTCTTCTCCGGCGAGTTCGAGTTCGCGGGCCAGGAGCACTTCTACCTCGAGACCCACGCCGCCCTCGCCCTGGTCGACGAGAACGGGCAGGTCTTCGTCCAGAGCAGCACCCAGCACCCGTCCGAGACGCAGGAGATCGTCGCCCACGTCCTCGGCCTGCACAGCCACGAGGTGACCGTCCAGTGCCTGCGCATGGGCGGCGGCTTCGGCGGCAAGGAGATGCAGCCGCACGGGTACGCGGCGATCGCCGCGCTCGGCGCGACGCTCACCGGCCGCCCGGTTCGGCTCCGGCTCACCCGGACGATGGACATCACCATGTCGGGCAAGCGGCACGGCTTCCACGCCGAGTGGCGGGTCGGCCTTCGACCACGACGGCCGGCTGCCAGGCCCTGGACGCCACCCTGACGTCGGACGGTGGATGGAGCCTCGACCTCTCCGAACCCGTTCTGGCGCGGGCCCTGTGCCACATCGACAACGCCTACTGGATCCCCAACGTGCGGGTGAACGGGCGGATCTCGAAAACCAACAAGACGTCCCAGACGGCGTTCCGCGGGCTTCGGCGGGCCGCAGGGAATGATGGTCATCGAGGACATCCTCGGCCGGTGCGCGCCCCTGCTCGGCGTCGACCCGATGACCCTGCGGCGCCGCAACTTCTACGTCAGCGGCCAGACCACGCCCTACGGCCAGCCGGTCCGGCATCCGGAACGCGCCGCCGCCGCGTGGGACCAGGTCGATCGCCACCGCCGACCTGAACCGGCGGCTGGCGGAGATCGCGCGCTACAACGAGACCCACGAGGACACCAAGCGGGCGATCGGCGTCACGCCGGTGAAGTTCGGGATCTCGTTCAACCTCACCGCGTTCAACCAGGGCGGGGCGCTGGTCCACGTCTACAAGGACGGCTCGGTCCTCATCAACCACGGTGGCACCGAGATGGGCCAGGGCCTCCACACCAAGATGCTGCAGGTGGCGGCCACCACCCTCGGCATCCCGTTGTCGAGGGTGCGGCTGGCGCCCGACCCGCACCGACAAGGTGCCCAACACGTCGGCCACCGCGGCCAGCTCGGGTGCCGACCTCAACGGCGGGGCGATCAAGAACGCCTGCGAGCAGATCAAGGAGCGGCTGCTGCAGGTCGCCGCCACCAGCCTCGGCATCTCCCCCGCCGACGTCCGGATCGACGACGGCGAGGCGCACGGCGTCGCCTACACCAGCAAGCGCATCCCCTGGGACGAGCTGGTCAAGACGGCCTACTTCCGTCGGGTCCAGCTGTTCGCGGCCGGCTACTACCGCACCGAGGGGCTGCACTGGGACTCGGAGCGGTTCGAGGGCGAGCCGTTCAAGTACTTCGCGTACGGCGTCGCGGCGAGCGAGGTCGAGGTGGACGGGTTCACCGGGGCCTACCGCACCCGTCGGGTCGACATCGTCCACGACGTGGGCGACAGCCTGTCGCCGCTCGTCGACCTCGGCCAGATCGAGGGCGGCTTCGTCCAGGGCGTCGGCTGGCTCACCCTCGAGGACCTGCGCTGGGACGAGAGCGACCGGCCGACGCGGGGCCGACTCAGCACCCAGGCCGCCAGCACCTACAAGCTGCCCAGCTTCTCGGAGATGCCCGAGGTGTTCAACGTCGCGCTGCTGCAGCAGGCCCACGAGGACGGCGCCGTCTACGGCTCCAAGGCCGTCGGCGAGCCGCCTCTCATGCTGGCCTTCTCGGTCCGCGAGGCGCTCCGCCAGGCGGCGGCGGCGTTCGGGCCCGCCGGCACCAGCGTCGACCTCGCCTCGCCCGCGACGCCGGAGGCCGTCTACTGGGCGGTCGAGCAGGCCCGTCGAGCCTCCGAGCACGGCCACGTCGACGAGGGCTTCCCCGGCGCCGTTCCCGAGCAGCCCGGCCCCGAGGCGCATCCCGCGCATCCCCGTCCGAGCACTACGAGAAGCCCGTCCCGGCACGGGCCTGAGCGGAAAGCGGTAGTCATGAGCTGGGTCACCGCCGTGGAGGCACTGCGCCGCGAGCGCCGGGCCGGGGTGCTCGTCACCCTCGTGACGGTCCGGGGCCACGCCCCGCGAGAGGCCGGCGCGAAGATGGTCGTCGCGGCGGACGCGACCTGGGACAGCATCGGCGGGGGCAACCTCGAGGCCACCGCTGTGGCCCGAGCCCGCGAGCTGCTCGCCGACAGCGGGACGCGCATACCGGAGCTGATGTCGCTGTCGCTCAACGACCGAGCGCCGGTCGACCACGGTGTCCAGTGCTGCGGCGGCGAGGTCACCATCCTCCTCGAACCGCTCGCCGTCGTCCCCTCCGTGGCGGTCTTCGGCCTCGGGCACGTCGGCGTGGAGCTGGCCCGGATCCTCGCGCGGCACGATGTGGAGCTGCACCTCGTCGACTCGCGAGCCGCAGCACGCCTCGGAGACGGCGCTGGCCGCAGTGACGCGCGACGCGCGCGCCCGGGTCCACGTCCACCACGCCCCGGTTCCGGAGCTGGTCCTGGGCCAGGTCCCGACGGGCACGCACGTCCTGGTCATGACGCACGACCACGCCGAGGACATCGCGCTGTGCGACGTCGCGCTGCGGTGCTCGCACCTCGGCTCCGTCGGGCTGATCGGCTCGTCGGCCAAGTGGTCCCGGTTCCGCGTCAAGCTGGCGCAGGAGGGTCACGACTCCGAGGCGCTCGCGCGGATCACCACCCCCATCGGGCTGCCCGACGTCACCGGCAAGGACCCCGCGACCATCGCCGTGAGCGTGGCCGCCGACCTCGTCCGCACCTTCGAGCGCGACCGCGCGGCGGCACCCACGCGGGTGGGACCATGACGATCTACCGCGCCACCGTCCTCGACACACCGGACAGCCCGTTCACCGGCGGCACGCTGCGATCCGTGGAGGATGCCGGAATCCTGGTGCAGGACGGCGTGATCCGCGGCACGCGGGGCCATCGCCGAGGTGTCCCGCGAACACCCCCACGAGGAGGTCGTCGACCTGCGCGGCGGGCTCCTGCTGCCGGGGTTCGTCGACACCCACGTGCACTACCCGCAGGTGCGGATCATCGGCGGCATCGGGATGCCGCTGCTCGAGTGGCTCGAGCGGTGCGCCCTGCCCGAGGAGGCGGCCCTCGCCAACCCGCACTACGCGCATACCGTGGCGGCCGAGTTCGTGAGCGGGCTCGTCCGGGCGGGGACGACGAGCGCCCTGGTCTTCGGTTCGCACTTCGCGGGCGCCGTGGACTCGCTGTTCGCCGAGTCGACCCGGGTCGGACTCCGCGTGACGACCGGGCTCGTCGTCAGCGACCGGGTGCTGCGACCCGACCTGCTGTCGACCCCCGCCCGAGCGTACGACGAGGGCCGGGCCCTGGCCGACCGCTGGCACGGCCAGGGACGAACCCGGTATGCGGTGACGCCGCGGTTCTCGCTGTCGGCCAGCGAGCCGATGCTCGAGTCGTGCGCGGCCCTCGCGAAGGACGTCGACGGGACGTGGTTCACGTCGCACGTCAACGAGAACCGCGACGAGGTGGCCGAAGTGGTCCGGCTCTTCGAGGGGTCGCCCGACTACGTCGACACCTACGACCGGTTCGGTCTCGTGACGCCTCGGAGCGTGTTCGCGCACAACGTGCACGTGCTCGACCGGGAGCTGGGCCTCCTCGCCGCGCAGGAGGCGTGGGTCGCGCACTGCCCGAGCAGCAACTCGGCGCTGGGCAGTGGCCTTTTCCCGATGCGGCGGCACATCGAGGCGGGCGTACGCGTGGCCCTCGGGTCCGACGTGGGCGCCGGCACCGGGCTGTCGCTGCTCAAGGAAGGGCTGCAGGCGTACTTCATGCAGCAGCTGCTCCAGGACGAGGGGCTGCCGATGACCTCGGCCCATCTGCTCTACCTCGCAACCCGCGCCGGCGCGGACGCGCTAGGACTGTCGGAGGCCGGAGACCTCTCGGTCGGGCGCGAGTTCGACGCGGTATGGGTGCGGCCGCCGGTCGGGAGCACCCTCGACGCGGCGTTGATGCACGCGGACGGCGCGGACGACGCGCTGGCCAAGGTGTTCGCGCTGGGCGGGGTGGCCGACACCGCCGGCGTCTGGGTCGGGGGCAGCCGCCTGCTCGGCTGACGCGCTTGAGGGGCGGCCCGGACACCGAGAACCGGCGTCGTCGTGGACGGCGGCGACGCCGGTTCAGGTTCAGCGGTCCAGCTCCGTGAAGCTGACTCCAGGTCAGTCCTTGAAAGCGTCCTTGACCTTCTCGCCGGCCTGCTTCACGTTGCCGGAGGCCTGGTCGGCCTCGCCCTCGGCCTTCATGCTCTCGTTGTCGGTGGCGTCGCCGACGCCCTCCTTGACCTTGCCCTTGGCGGTCTCGGCTTCGTTCTTGGCCTTGTCCATGAGTCCCATGACGTGCCCTCTTTCGCTATCCGTCGTGTGAACGGGTGACCCGGGAAGGACTCGCCGAGGCGGCGACGTCCCGTTGTCACGGTGGGTCGCATACCCCCTTGCCGAAACCGACAAACGTCGCGTTCGCAGGCCCCAGCTCCCAGCGCACTCCCAGACAACGAGGCTTGCTCGACGCCTGGATTGGTGGTTCGGTGGGGAGCACTGGTCCAGAAGTGGTGCCACCGGTCGAGCAGTTGCCCCGGGAGCCCACCGATGACGAGAACCAGACGTGACCGCACCGAGTACCTGCTGCGCAACACCCAGGCCGACCGGCCGGTGGAGGCCGACACGGCCGACGCGGTCGTCCTGCTCAACCTCGGCCTGGCCGACGGGATCGCCGGCCGCTACCTCGGCCGCGGCATCGACCGTGACGACCTCGTCCAGGTGGCGCGCCTCGGGCTCGTGAAGGCCGTGCAACGGTTCCGGCCGGGGCTCGGCCAGTCGTTCGCGGGGTTCGCGGCCCCGACCATCGCTGGTGAGATCAAGCGGCACTTCCGCGACGCCGGCTGGATGGTTCGACCACCACGCCGGCTGCAGGAGCTGGGTGTGCGGATGCGGGAGACCGAGAAGGAACTCGAGCAGAGCCTGCATCGCCGGCCGACCATCCCGGAGATCGCCGCCGCGCTGGGCGTGGCGGAGGCCCAGGTCCGCGCGGCTCGCGAGGCGGCGTCGAGCTTCCATGCCGTCTCGCTGGACGGGCCCACAGGACCGGACCAGGCGCCGATCGAGGTCGCTCCTGCCGAGCTCGACGACCCGTTCGGTGCGGTCGACGACACCGACTGGCTCAGCGAGGCGCTGGGCAGTCTCACCGAGCGCGAACGCCTCGTGCTGCGGCTGCGTTTCGCCGAGCTCCTCACCCAGTCGGAGATCGCGGCCCGGATCGGCGTCAGCCAGATGCAGGTCTCCCGCATCCTCCGCTCGACGCTCACCCGGTTGCGGACCCGGCTCGAGTCGTCCCTCGACAGTGCGGCCTAACGGACGAGGACTACCGAGGACACCCGACAACCGAGACCCCGGGGCGAGAAACGGTTAGCGGGGCCGCTCCCCTGAGAGCGGCAGGAGCCGGGCCGAATGGTGCGCCGGCCCAGCTCCTGCGACGCCCGCGTCCGGCTCGCGGACCGGGCGCCAAACGTGTCTAGTACCAGTACTTTCGACCGCCGACCGCGCGACCGGTGGCTCCGAGCAGCATCAGCACGAGCCCCACGACGAGGACGATGATGCCGATCGTGACCAAGATGGAGATGTTGGCCAGCCACCCGATGAGCAGCAGGATGATTCCCAGGACGATCATTGATGTCTCCAGGTTTTCGCAGGATTCCGCCGAGACCGGAGGGGTCCCAGCCGCCCGATGCGCCCCCGCACGACGGGACGCACTTTTAGTACCCCTCTGCCGGTTGGTCGAAACGGTGTCCGGGCGGTGCCAGAATCAGGGTCAGCTCGGACCCCGACCGACAACCCCCGATGGTGACCCTGATGGATACGCCTCTTCCCGACCTCGCCGGCCCGTCGACGGCGTCGAACGACGCGTTGGGCGCCATGAGCCGCATCCTCTACGCCTCGGACGACTTCGACGAGGTGTTCGGCGCCATCGTCTCCATGGCCGTCCACCTCGTCGACGGCTGTGACCACGCCAGCATCATGCAGCGCGGTAAGGACGGCCGTTACCAGACCGCGGTGTCGACGGACGACATCGCTCGTACCATCGACAAGCTCGAGCAGCTGCACCAGGAGGGGCCCTGCCTCGACGCCATCGTCGAGGACGTCCCCCAGTTCGAGGACGACCTCGCCGATCCCGACAGCCAGTGGCCGGCCCTGGCCAAGGAGGTCGTCCGGCAGACGCCGGTGCGCTCGGCCGCGGGGTTCCGGATCATCGTCGGCGACCACAAGATCGGCGCCCTGAACCTTTTCTCCGACCGGGTCGGAGGCATCAGCGAGCACTCGGCCGACCAGGCGATCGTCATCGCCGCCTTCGCCTCGGTCGCGGTGGGCGCACTCCACGACCGCCGTGAGGCGCGAACCCTCGCGGCGGGGCTGCAGAGCAACCGCGAGATCGGCAAGGCCGTCGGGCTGCTCATGGCCTTCCACAAGATCTCCGACAGCGAGGCGTTCGACCTGCTGCGCAAGGCCTCCCAGGACATGAACATCAAGCTCGCCGAGGTCGCCCGTGAGGTCGTCGGCCACCACAACGCCGGGCATCCCTCGCCCCGAATCGGCTGATCACCGCCGACCGGTCATCTCAGCCCGACGGCGTCGTGGTCCCACCAGATGCGGTGATAGACCAATGTCCCGGTCATCCACCCCTCGTAGGCCGGCAGCGGCAGCGCCTGGAACGCGGCGCGCGGGATGCGCCGCGACGGCCGCCGGAACCCCAGCTCCGAACCGGGAACGAACCCGAATCGTGCGTAGTACGCCGGTGAGCCCTCGAGGAAGACGAGCGGCTCGGGCCGCTCGACGAGCTCTCCCAACGCATACCGGACCAGGGCAGAACCGATCCCCTGCCCCTGCCGACGGGGCCGCACGGAGAGTGGACTCAGGACCAGCACGTCCACCAGCCGGTTAGGGGCGTCCAGCCGGCTGCGCGTGAACGCGACGTGACCGGCCAGGCCCGCCTCGTCGTATGCGACGTAGGAGAGCCCGAGCCATGCATCGGAGGATCTCAGGTCGTCCACGATCCGCTCGACGCCCTCATGGGGACCGAAGGCCGCCCGCACGAGCTCTCGTACCTCGTCGGACTCGCCAGGCCTCTCGAGCCGCTGACCGGTCCGTTTCGCCACCGACCGACCGTAGCCCGCCTCCCCTTCCGGGACGCGCCACCCTAGGCTTCGACCCGTGGCTCCCGGGACTCTGCGCCGTGTCGCCCTGCTCACCGCCGGCGGGTATGCGCCCTGCCTCTCCGCGGCGGCGACGCAGGTGCGGGCCGCGCGCTCATGCCATGGTCGGACGTTGGCTGACACGCCTCCCGAGCCGAGTCCGAGCGCGGGCGAGGTCGTGTTTCTGAGAGGCACGCTATGGCCTTCATTGGGGCGGCCGGTGGAGCACCGCCTCCGGGCGGGGTCACCGAGGCCAGTTGAGGGGCTTGAAGTAGTGGTTGGTGACGTAGCGGCCGATCTTGCGGCCGAGGTTCGAGCCTTGTTGGTCGGACTGGAGGAAGTGGAAGCCGACGAGGACCCGCGCGAGGTCGACGTCCTGGACCGCGTTGGAGAGGCGGTTGTAGGTGCGGGTTTGCGTTCCGGCGGGGAGGCCGGGTGCCCGGCTGTCGAGGGTGAGTTGGACCTTGTCGGTGCCGAAGAAGGCATCGAGTGCGGTGACGACGGCGGTGCTGTGGCAGGCGTGCGCGGAGGGGTACTCGGGGAAGTTCGGGGTGGTTCGCAGCGGCGTCCAGTTCGGATCGGCCACGGTGTTCGGGTTGCCGTCTGTGTCCGCGGCTGGGATCGCCTGGTAGGGACGCCATGACCAGTAGTGGTATTTGGCGTCGAAGCAGGCGATCATCGCGTCCCCTCCGGCGACGTGCGCCATGGCCAGCATCCGGGCGGTCTGGACAAGGCTGAGTCCTCGGGTGGCGGCGAGGCGAAGCATGCCGTCGTTCCACTGTCGGATGTCGTTGTCGGTCCAGAACAGGGCCTGGTTTGTCTGCTGCGTCGTCCTGGTCGTGCTGTCGGCGCTGCCGAAGTCCTTGACCTGGTTGAAGTCGCGGGTGTACCGCTTGCTGGTCAGTGGGCTGGGGCCGTCGGGTCGGAACTGGCTGGCGCTCTGGATTGCCAATGGCCGCATTCCGGGCAGGCAGAGTCCGAGGACGGCTCCGGGCCCGGGTTGCCAGATGCCGGGCCTCGGGGATGGCTGGCCGAGGTCGGTGAGCGTGGTGCTACACCCACGTCCGTCGTTCACCCGTTGGGCGAGCACCGCTTGAGCGGCCTGCTGGCCGGCGGTGATCCCGTCCGCCTTCGGTGCGCCGCCCGGGATGGCGGCCAGATAGGTCGCGTAGTCGGTGTCGAGGATGGTCTGGTTGGCGCCGAGCTGTGGTTGCAGTCCGGTGAGGGTGGCGTATGCCGCGGCCGCGATCGCCGCCTCGGGCGAGGTGCCGGTCGGGGCTGCGGGCGTGGCTGCGTACGGCTTGTAGCCACCGTTGATAGAGATCGCCGCATCGTAAATGGCGACGTGGACGATGCCCATGTAGACGGCGGCCTCGCCGGGAAACTTGTTGCCGAAGTTCTCAGAACCGAAGACCCCTGCGGGGCCGGCCGGGATGACCGCACAACGGGCTTCGGTGCTCCAGAAGGCGACCGGGGTGGCGGCGGCGGGATAGTTCGCCGCGGGCGCGCACTGGGTTGGCGGCGCAGTTGCCGCGACCGCCCCTGCCCCACTACCGCCACAGACAACGGCAGCCACGCCGATGGCCGCGAGGGCGAGTCTCGATTTGATGAGGTGTCCTCTTGTGGACGGCGACATCACGGCCCGCGTTGTCGCCGACCAGTCGTGGGTGAGGGTGAGGCTGCGGGCTCGGGTGCGACCTGCTGCAGGGCGGCGTTGGCGGTGGGTGTGACGGCGACGATCACGGCTGCCGACAGGACGACGACCAAACGGGGTGCTCTTCATGACGAATTTCCTCAAGGTGTGGTGGACCGGGGGTGTGTCGCCCGCCGATGCGGGCCGAGGCCAGTGCGCTGGTTCATTCCTCCAGCGCAGCAGCGGTCAGGTGTCGGGCTGGAGGCGGTGGAGCTCGTGGACGGTGTCCCGTTGAGCTGAGACGAGGGTTGGTGTTGCGCGGCGTTTGCCGGCTGGGGCCGAGGCTGGTTATGAATGTGCGACGGCGTGCTGACCGCTGGTGCGGCGCAGCAAGGCCTGGACGGCGAGGGTGGCGGCGAGGGTGACGAGGCAGGCGACGGCCGCGACGAGGACGTACTGGAGCACGGGCAACCCTTCTGCCGCCGGCGCGGGAGGCATGACCTGGGCCGGGACCTGATAGGCCGGCCCTTCTGGTGGCACCTTCGCGGTGGCGGATGTGGCGGCGGCCACCAGCCAGGCAGCGACGACCAGGACGGCGAGGACGAGTGGACGAGTTGTGGCGCGAACTGACATGAGCGACTCCTAGCTGCGGTCCGGCGGCGGGCCAGGACGGTGGTTGTTGCGAGTGACTCCACACCAGCGGTTCGCGCTAGGAAGACTCTCGGTGGGCGCTTGGATCCCTGCGCTTGGAGGCCTCCAAGCGCCAAAAGGGCACGAACTGAACGTCGGGCACGAGTACCGTTTGACGCACTGCGATAGACGGTGGCCATGGCGACAGCAACATCCGGACAGCCAACGGCTCAACGCGCCGACGGCGACCTGACTATCGGCATCCTCGGCCCGCTCGAGCTTCGCCGGGGCGGATGCGTGCTCGCGCTTGGAGGCCGACAGCAGCGAGCGGTCCTGGCGCTGCTCGTGGTGGAGCGGGGCCGGCCGGTGACTCTGGACCGCATTGCCGATGCGCTATGGGCAGACCGCCCTCCGCCGGGCTACGTGGCGACCGTTCAGACCTACGTGTTCCACCTCCGAGCGGCCTTGGAACCGAACCGGGCCAAGGGCGCCCCTGGCGAGGTCATCGTGTCGTTGCCCGGCGGCGGCTACCGGCTCGACGTGCCGCAGGACGCGGTGGACGCGGACCGGTTCGAGGAACTGGCTCGTCGGGGTCGGGTGGCGCTGGAGGCGGGCGACCCGCAGCAGGCGGCCACGGATCTGAGGACGGCGCTGGGATTGTGGCGGGGCGAGGTCTTGTCGGACCTGTCCGAGCTGGCGATGGTCGACCCGGCTGCCGCCCGTCTGGCGGAGGCCCACCTGGCGACTACTGAGGACTGGGCGGCTGCGGAGCTCGCGCTCGACCACCACGGCACCGTGCTGCCCGATCTGGGTGACCTGATCCAGGCGCATCCGCTGCGGGAGCGCCTGTGGGCGTTGCGGATGCTGGCCCTGTACCGCTCTGGCCGGCAGACGGATGCGCTGGCTGCCTACCGGAACGTCCAGCACCTGCTCGACGACGGGCTAGGGGTGCAACCGTCGCCGGAGCTGCGAGCCTTGCACGAGCGGATCCTGCGACAGGACCCCGCCCTGGACTACCCCACCGCCGCCGCACTCCCGGCATACCTGCGCGTGCCCAGCTCCGTCGTCGACGGCACCACAGCGAACATCGAGGCGGGAACGCCGGACGGCTCGGTGTCCGTGACAGGTGACGCTAGGGCACCCGCATCGCCGGCGCCGCCTCGGCGGTTCGGATGGCTCGACGGGTGGCTGCCAGCGCGCTGGGTGGCGGTGGGCGCGGTGCTCATGGTGGCCTGCGGGCTGGTTGCGGGCGGGGTTGTGTGGGCGGCCCGCAGCCGGACGGTCACTCCGCTACCGGCGAACAGCGTCGGCGTCATCGGGGCGCATGGGCTGGTCGGTGACGCAGTGCCGCTGGGGGCGTCTCCCGGCGCCCTGGTCGAGGCGGCCGGATCAGTGTGGGTGCTCAACGAGACCGAGTCCACGGTCTCACGGGTCGACCCCGACACCAGACGCGTCGTGCAGACGATCCCCGACGTCGGACAGGACCCGCACGCGATCGCCGCCTCGGGAGACGACCTGTGGGTGGCCGGGCTCGGATCGCCGGTGGTGACCCGGATCAGCGCCGCGGCCAACAAGGTCGTCGACCGGATCACCGTCGGCAACCAGCCGTCGGCGGTGGTGGCCAGTGCCGGGGCGGTGTGGGTGGCCAACAGCGGTGACAACACCATTCAGCGCATCGACCCGAAGACGGATAAGGCCGACCCGCCGATCCCTGTCGGAGACGGCCCTAGCGCGCTAGCTCTTGAGGGCACCACGTTGTGGGTGGCGAACCAGGGGACCGCCACGGTCAGCCAGCTCGACACCCGGACCGGAGAACGGGCCGCCCCCGACGTGGCCGTCGATGCCGGGCCGGCGGCGCTGGCCCTGACGTCGACCGACGTCTGGGTCGCCAACGCGCTATCTCAAACGGTCTCCAGGATCGACCGCTCGTCCGGTCGGATCGCGCGGATCCAGGTCGGCGACCGCCCGTCCTCCCTCGTCGTCACCGACGGCGCAGTGTGGGTCAGCGACAGCTCCGCGGGGTCGATGTCGGTCATCGACCCCACCGCGAACTCGGTGACGACGGTCAGCGTCAACAGCTCGCCGCGGGGGGTGACCCGCGTCGGCGACGACGTATGGGTGACGTCGGCCGCCTTCGCGAGCACCGAGCACATCGGCGGCACCCTGACCGTGGCAATGTTCGAACCGTTCACCACCATCGACCCGGCCATCGCCTACGACATCGATATCGGCCAGGCCCTCACTCCGGTGTACGACGGCCTGGTGACCTTCGGGGGTGGAGGCACGGTCTCGTCTGAGGTCCTGGTGCCCGACCTGGCCACCGAGATCCCGCACCCGGTCGACGGGGGGCGAACGTACGTCTTCACGATCCGGCAGGGCATCCATTATTCGGACGGCCGGGTCGTGGTCGCGTCCGACTTCGCCCGAGGGGTCCGGCGGGGCCTCCTGTTCGGCGGCACTCCGGCAGCGCTGTCGTCGGTCCTCGGCGCGCAGGCCTGCATCGACAACCCGAAGTCGCCTAACCTCTGTGACCTGTCGAAAGGGGTCGTCGCCGACGACGCCACCGGGCGGTTGACCCTGCACCTGGCCGCGCCGGACCCTGAGCTGATCTACAAGCTTGCCGCCCGCGTGGTTCCGAGCCCTCCCAACTCTGCCGACGGCGACGTCGGTCGGACTCCGCTACCCAGTACAGGCCCCTATCAGATTCGCGACTTCGCCCCGGACGGCTCGCTCACGTTGGTACGCAACCCGAACTACGCTCCGTGGTCCGTCGCCGCGCAGCCTCCTGGGTACCCGGATGTCATCCACTACCAAGTCGAGAAGGATGAAGGCGCCGCCGCGGACGCCGTGCTGGCGGGTACCGCGGATCTGACCCACAGCTCGACTCGCTTCGACCTGACATCCACCATCCCCACTCGCGCCCACGTGAGCTTCGACGGAAACGCCCAGTTTGCATACCTCAACAGCACGGTGGCTCCGTTCGACCACAAAGAGGTCCGCCAGGCCCTCAACTACGCCGTCGACCGGCGGGAACTGGTCAACCTCTACCCCGGCGGGAGCGCGGCGGCCACGCTCAGCTGCCAGCTCTTGCCGCCCGGATTCCCCGGGTACCGCCCGTACTGCCCCTACCAGACCGGCCCCGCCGACGGTCCCTACCTCGGCCCGGATGTCGCCAAGGCCAGGGCGCTGGTCAAAGAGTCGGGCACGACGCAGATCCCCATCACGATCCACCGGTACACGCCGGCGGTGTATAGGGCCTTCCCCGAGTACCTCGCCACAGTCCTGCGGGACCTGGGATACACCGTGACCATCGAAGACATCCCGCCAAAGGCAGGCGGAGGCGACCCAACCTCGCCGGCCTTCGCAACGTTCCAGATCTTCATCCACCAGGGCTGGCTGCCCGATTACCCGAGCCCCGCCACGTTCTACGATGCGGAGGCGTCGTGCCGCGTCCCGAACCCCAACCGGTTCTGCGATCCCGAGATCGACGCCCTCGCCAAGACGGCCTACGACATGGGCGTCAGCGACCCCAACGCAGCCCTCGCCACGTGGACGCAGGTTGACCGAAGGCTCACGGACGCCGCTGCCTTCCTGACGCTCGGCAACCACAAACGGGTCGACCTCGTCTCGCAACGGGTCGGGAATTTCCAGCAGCGCGGCGGCTACGGCCCGGATATCTCCCAACTCTGGGTCAAATAGCCGCCCGCACGAGCTCTCGTAATTCGTCGGACTCGCCAGGCCTCTCGAGCCGGTGACCGGTCCGTTTCGCCACCTACCGACCATAGCCCGCCTCCCCTTCCGGAACGCGCCAGCCTAGGCTTCGACCCATGGCTCCCAGGACTCTGCGCCGCGTCGCCCTGCTCACCGCCGGCGGGTATGCCCCCTGCCTCTCCGCGGCCGTCGGCGCCCTCATCGAGCGCTACACGGCGCTGCTGCCGGATGTCGAGATCATCGCCTACCGGCACGGCTACCACGGGGTGTTGAGCGGCACCTCGGTGGTCGTCGACGCGTCGGCGCGCGCGTTCGCTCGAGTGCTGCAGGAGTACGGCGGCAGCCCGATCGGCAACAGCCGGGTCAAGCTCACCAACGCGAAGGACCTCGTCAAGCGGGGCCTCATCGAGAAGGGTCAGGACCCGCTCGAGGTGGCCGCGGAACGGCTTCGCGAGGACGGCGTCGACGTGCTGCACACCATCGGGGGTGACGACACGAACACCACGGCCGCGGATCTCGCGGCCTTCCTGCACGAGCGCGACTACGACCTCACCGTCGTCGGGCTGCCGAAAACCATCGACAACGACGTCATCCCCATCAAGCAGTCATTGGGCGCGTGGACGGCGGCCGAGCAGGCGTCGGTGTTCGCCCAGAACGTCCTGGCGGAGCACGGGTCGAACCCGCGGATGCTCATCGTCCACGAGGTGATGGGCCGGGGCTGCGGCTGGCTGACCGCGGCCGCCGCCGCGCAGTACCAGGAGTGGCACGCCGGTCGGCAGTGGGTGCCATCCATCGGGCTCACCCCCGAGCGCTGGGACATCCACGCCGTCTTCGTCCCCGAGGTGCCCATCGACGTGGACGCCGAGGCCGACCGGCTGCGCGGGGTCATGGACGAGATCGGCTGCGTCAACATCTTCCTGTCCGAGGGCGCCGGCGTGCCGGAGATCGTCGCCGCGATGGAGGCCGCCGGCCAGGAGATCCCGCGGGACCCGTTCGGACACGTCAAGCTCGACCGGATCAACCCCGGGCAGTGGTTCGCCGAGCAGTTCGCCGAGCGCGTCGGCGCCGAGAAGACGATGGTCCAGAAGAGCGGCTACTTCTCCCGCTCCGCGGCCGCCAACCAGGCCGACCGGACGCTGATCCGGCAGATGGTCGAGGTCGCCGTCGAGGCGGCTCAGCAGGGAGTCTCGGGGGTCGTCGGCCAGGACGAGGAGCGGGGCGACGAGCTGCGGACGATCGAGTTCGACCGGATCGCGGGCGGCAAGGCGTTCGACACCTCGGCCGACTGGTTCCAGACGGTGCTCAAGCGCACCGGTCAGGGCTGACCCCCGACCCCGGCCACCAGCCACTCCACCTTTCGGGCACCGTCCCATCGGCGGACCGCCGACGCCACGACTGGCATACCGACCGCCGCCTCCCAAACCAGGCCCTCCGTGACGAGGCGGAGGGCCCGGTCTCGGTCCGGCTCGGTCAGGCGGCGGGCCAGCGTGACGTGGGGCGTCCACCTCGACGGGGCCGACAGGCTGTCCGCGGGGACGCCACACGCGGCCGCGACCGCGGCGTGCACGGCTCGCATACCGTCGCTCGGCTCGAGGAGCCGGACGAGCACCCACGGTCCGTGCCCGAACAGGGCCAGGTCTCCCCACGTTGCCGGCACGGGCAGCCGGCCCCGGACGGCGTCGACCACGGCGGTCTCCGCCTCCGGCGTGAGGTCGGGGACTGCGACGAGGGTCGTATGCGGACGGTTGCTGGGCGCGGTGTGGCGCGCCTGCGACGGCAGGCCGGCCTCGAGCAGTGCCCGCCAGGCTCGGAGGACCCCGCGCTCGGCCTCCGGTTCGAGGAGCAGCTCGACGGACTGGACCACCGAGGAAGCGTAGGTGAACCCGATCCGGTCCGCCGTCGTCTTCCCGTCCGCCGACCCTGCTCGTGGCCGGCGCCCCTGCAGGGGGGCGGCGCCGGCCACGAGAGGGTCACCATTGAGCAGAGCTACTGGCGGAAGGGGGGACGGGTATGCCGCTGGACGAGGCCGCCGTGGCCGAGATCTACCGCGAGCACGGACCGGTCCTACGCCGCTTCGTCGGCCGCAGCTCCCTGGACCCCGGCCGGACGGAGGACGTCGTCCAGGAGGTGATCCTGCGGGTCTGGAAGCAGGCGCCGCACGTCACGAGCATGCGGGCTTACCTGCTCCAGACCGCCCGCAACATGCTCATCGACATGCACCGCGCGGCCGGACGCCGCGTCGTCGAGGTGGCCGCCGACCGCGACGACGACTCCCGCGCCCGGCTCGACCCGCGCGCGCCCAACCCGGAACGGGACATCGACCGGGCCCTCGACCAGATCCTGGTGGAGGAGGCGCTGGCCCGGCTGCAGCCCGACCACCGCCGGGTCGTCGTGGCCCTGTACTACCAGCGCCTCAGCGTGGCCGAAGCGGCGGGGCACCTCGGCATCCCTCCCGGCACGGTCAAGTCCCGCGCCTTCTACGCGGTGCGCTCGCTGCGCGCCGTCCTCGACGAGATGGGAGTGACCCAGTGACCGCCCGACCGGGCACCGAACCCGAGCACGAGGAGCTGCAGCTGCTCCTCGGCGCCTTCGTGTTGGGTGGACTCGACACCGTTGAGCACCAGGCGTTCTCGCGCCACCTACGAACGTGCGAGGTATGCCAGCGGGAGGCCGCGCAGCTCTCCGGACTGCCCGCCCTGCTGGACCTCGTCGACGAGCCCGTCGACGAGCCGGGTGCCGGGCCAGCCGCCGGCGACCCGGCGGAGCCGGCCGGGGACGGCGTCACGGGCGCCGAGACGGCGGCCCCCGTCGCGCTGCTCGACCGGGTTCGCGCCGAACGTCGCCGCCGGCGCTGGCGGGTGGCGGCGGTCGCCGCGGCCCTGATGCTCGTGGCCGGGGCGGTCGGGGCGGCGATCGGTCCCGTCAGCAACCGCCTCAACGCACCCCCGACGCGGGGCCTCGTGGCGGCGGCCGCTCCCGTGACCGCCGGGCAGTCGGCCCCGGCTCAGGTCGAGATCGACCTGGTGACCCGCACCTGGGGCACCCAGCTCGACGTCCGGGGGTCCAGCCTGCCGACCGACCAGGTGCTCTTCCTCGCCGTGACCGACCGGGACGGCCACCAGTACGACGTGGCCAGCTGGACCGGCACCCCGAGCGGGCGCACCTCGCTCTCGGCGGCGTGCTGGATGAAGCCCGGCGACATCGTGCAGGTACTGGTCCACACCCGGGCCGGAACGCCGATCGCGACGGCGACCGCCTAGGCCGGTTCGTGCTCTGAACCGTCACGAATTGCGTACGCCACTCGCACGAACCGTAGGGTCGCGCCATGCGAATCGTCTCGCTGTTGCCTTCCACTACCGAGATCTTGTTCGCGGTGGGGGCCGGCGATGACGTCGTCGGCGTGACCTTCGAGTGCGACTACCCCACCGAGGCCCGCAGCCGGCGGATCGTCTCCACCTCGGCGCTGCCCGAGGGGCTGAGCGCCGCCGACATCGACCGGGTCGTTAGCGAGCGGATGCGGGCCGGCGAGGACCTGTACCACCTGGACGAGGGCGCCCTGGCCGACCTCGACGCCGACCTGGTGGTCACCCAGGACCTGTGCGCAGTCTGCGCGGTGGACGTCTCGGTGGTGGACGACGCGCTGGCGCACCTCGGCTGCCGCGCGGACGTGCTGACCATCGACCCGCACACCCTGGACGAGGTGCTGGAGTCGGTGGTGACCCTCGGCCGGTCCAGCGGGCGCGAGCCGACGGCGCAGCGGCTCGTCGACCGACTACGCGCGCGTCTGGAAACGGTGGACGCGGTCGTTGCCGGCCGTTCCCGGCCACCGGCGCTGGTGCTGGAGTGGACCGACCCGCCGTTCGCCCCAGGCCACTGGGTGCCGGAGATGGTCGAGCGGGCCGGCGGGACCAGCGTCCTCGGAACGCCCGGTGAGAAGTCCTTCCGGACCACGTGGGAGGCGGTCCACACCGCCCGACCGGAAGTCGTGGTCGTCGCACCGTGCGGCTACCACCTGGCCGGCGCGGCCGAGCTGGCGGCCGACCTCGTCACTCGGGAGGTGCTGCCGGCCGGCATACCGGTGTGGGCCGTCGACGCCAACGCGTCGTTCGCCCGGCCGGGTCCCCGGCTGGTCGACGGCATCGAGGCCCTGGCCGCGATTTTCCACCCCGACGCCCTCGGAGCGCCTGACCCGGACATGGCCCGCCGCATCGCCTGAAGTGGCAGGATCGTCGGCCGTGGCCGAGGACGAGGTCATCGCGTTCGCCGCCGGCCTGCCCGGCGTCACGGTGGAGACGGCGAGCGCCGGGTCCGGAGCACCCGAGGTCGCCTGGGGCGACTCGTTCGTCTACCACGACCCTCCCGGGGCGGAAACCAAGCCACCGGACCGCCGCTGGCCGTTCGCAACGGTGGTCGTGCACGACTACGCGGGCTTCGACGAGTCGTCGCAGCTGCATCGCGAGGGCGTCTTCCGGGTCAACGTCAACGTCGGGAAGCACCGGTTCGAGGAACTCGTCGGGTATCCGCCGTCCCAGCACCCTAGCCGTCGCGGCGACCACGACTACGCCGCGCTCGACGTCCTGCTCCCGCACCCCGAGTACGGCCAGCAGGGATGGGTATGCGTCGTCAACCCGGGTGCCGCCACCGCGGACATCGTTCGCACTCTCCTCACGGAGGCCGCTGACCGCGCCGCCGCACCGGCATCGCCCCCGCGACTGAGCGCCCGCACCGGAGCCGGCGCTGCGCCGGCGGACCCTCCCAGGCGGCGCCCAGCCGCTCGTGCGTACCGTGCGAGCCATGGAACTCGGAATCCACCTCGCCAACTTCACCTGGTCCGGCGGACCGGCGACCTTCGTCAGCGACCTGGCGCGGACGGCCAAGCTGGCCGAGGACGTCGGCGTCCGGAAGCTGTCGGTCATGGACCACGTCTGGCAGATCGCGCATATCGGGCCGAAGGAGCACGAGATGCTCGAGGCCTACACCACGCTCGGCTACCTCGCCGCGGTGACCCAGAAGGTGGACCTCGTCGCCTGGGTGACCGCGGCGGTCTACCGGGAGCCTGGCCTGCTGGCCAAGGAGGTCACGACGCTCGACGTCCTCTCGCGCGGCCGAGCCTGGCTCGGCATCGGCGCCGCGTGGAACGAGGAGGAGAGCGTCGGTCTGGGCCTGCCGTTCCCGCCCCTCGCCGAGCGGTTCGAGCGGCTGGAGGAGACGCTGCAGATCTGCCTCCAGATGTGGAGCGACAGCGAAGAGCCGTACGTCGGCAAGCACTACCGGCTCGGCCGGACGCTCAACTCACCGCAGTCGGTCCGGCGGCCGCACCCGCCGATCCTCATCGGCGGAGGGGGCGAGAAGAAGACGCTGCGGATGGTGGCGCAGTATGCCGACGCCTGCAACCTGTTCGACTCCCCCGACCTTGAGCGCAAGCTCGACGTCCTGCGCGAGCACTGCGCCACCGTTGGCCGCGCATACGACGACATCGTCAAGACGGTGATGTACCCCATGGACCCCGGCCCCGACGGCGAGCGCGTCGACGAGATCCTGGCGCACTGTCAGGAGCTGGCCGGCCTGGGCGTCGACCACGTCCACAGCCGGGTGCTCGACGGGTCACGCACCGAGTGGCTGGAGCTCCTCGGCGAGCGGGTCATCCCGGAGATCAGCCGGTTCTGACGCAACCGCGACCCGTTAGCCGGGTGACCTAGCTGCTGAGGAACCCGAGCAGGTCGGCCCGGGTCAGCACGCCGACCGGCTTGCCCTCGTCCGTGACGAGGACCGCGTCGCCGCGTTCGAGCTCGGTGCGCGCGACGCTGACCTTCTCCCCGGACCCGACCAGCGGCAGGCCGGGCTCCATGTGCTTCTCCACCGGAGTCGGCGAGGTGCGCCTTGCCGGTGAACAGCAGCTCGAGCAGCGCACGCTCGCTGACCGACCCGGCGACCTCACCTGACGTGACGGGCGGCTCGGCCTTGACGACCGGCATCTGCGAGACGCCGTACTCGCGCAGGATGCTGATCGCCGTGCGGATGGTCTCGCCCGGATGGGTATGCACGAGGGCCGGCAGGCCCGGCACCCTTGCTGCTGCAGCACGTCGCCGACCGTCGTCTCGCCGTCGGCGCCGAGGAACCCGTAGGAGCTCATCCAGTCGTCGTTGAAGATCTTCGACATGTAGCCGCGCCCGGAGTCGGGCAGCAGCACCACGACGACCGCGTCGGCCGGCAGGTCCCGAGCCGCCCGCAACGCAGCCACGACCGCCATCCCGCAGGAGCCGCCGACCAGCAGCCCCTCCTCGCGCGCCAGTCGCCGGGTCATCGCGAACGAGTCGGCGTCGGAGACGGCGATGACCTCGTCGACCACGGTCGGGTCGTAGGCCGTCGGCCAGAAGTCCTCGCCGACGCCCTCGACGAGGTAGGGCCGGCCGGTCCCGCCGGAGTAGACCGAGCCCTCGGGGTCGGCCCCGACAATGCGCACGGCGCCGTCCGACGACCTCCTTGAGGTATCGCCCGACGCCGCTGATCGTGCCGCCGGTGCCGATCCCGGTGACGAAGTGGGTGATCCGCCCGTCGGTGTCGGACCAGATCTCCGGGCCGGTCGTCTCGTAGTGGCTCTGCGGGCCCATCGGGTTCGCATACTGGTTCGGCTTCCAGGCACCGTCGATCTCACGCACCAGCCGGTCGGACACCGAGTAGTAGGAGTCGGGGTGCTCGGGCGAGACCGCGGTCGGGCACACGACGACCCGAGCGCCGTATGCGCGCAGCACGTCCCGCTTGTCCTGGCTCACCTTGTCCGGGCACACGAAGACGCACTGGTAGCCGCGCTTCTGGGCGACGATCGCCAGGCCGACCCCGGTGTTGCCGGACGTCGGCTCGACGATCGTGCCGCCGGGCTTCAGCTCGCCGGACTCCTCGGCGGCCTCGACCATCCGCAGCGCGATGCGGTCCTTCACCGACCCGCCGGGGTTCAGGTACTCGATCTTGGCGAGCACGGTGCACGCGATGCCCTCTGTGACGACGGAGAGCTTGACCAGGGGCGTGTTCCCGACGAGGTCGGAGAGGTGTTCGGCGTACTTCACGAGACCATCCTGCCTCCTTTCCGCATGACCACCGCACCGTCGACCTACCCGGCGGTTCCCGCTCGGCGGGACGTCGTACGGTGGACACTGGACACCCGGGAACTGCGGGCCACCTCAGGTCCGGGGCCAGTCGGACACCGGGTGGGGGATGCGATGGGACGGGCACGGCGCGCGCGCCGCATCGCGCAGACCGCTGCCTACGGCGGCGGCTTCGGGATCGCGGGCATCGGCGTGCTGGGCGCCGTGGGCTACGGCCTGGTCAAGGCCGAGGCGCTGCTCGCACGCAAGGCGGTCGGCATCATCGACGAGGCGGCGCCCGACGACGACGGCATCTACGGCTCGGCACCGGGCGTTCCGCTCGAGCTCCTCGTGCTCGGCGACAGCAGCGCCGCCGGTCTCGGCGCCGACACCGGGCTCCAGACCATCGGGGCGATCCTCGCGAGCGGACTGTCCGCGTTCGGCGGTCGCCGGGTCCACCTCACCAACGTCGCGGTCGTCGGTGCCGTGTCGGCCGACCTCGGCGTGCAGGTGGCCAACGCCCTCGACAGCGTCCCCGAACCCGACGCCGCGGTCATCCTCATCGGCACCAACGACGTCACCCACCGCATCGACAAGTCGATCGCGGTGCGACACCTCGAGGCCGCTGTGCGGAGGCTGCACGAGGCCGGCGCCGAGGTCGTCGTCGGGACCTGCCCCGACCTGGGTGCGGTGCAGCCGATCGCCCAGCCGCTGCGGGCCTTGGCCCGGCGCTGGAGCCGCGACCTCGCCGCCGCGCAGACCGTCGCGGTGGTCAGGCCGGTGGCCGGACGGTCTCGCTGGGCGACATGCTCGGGCCGGAGTTCGAGCAGCGGCCCCACGAGATGTTCAGCCAGGACCGGTTCCACCCGTCGGCCGCCGGGTATGCGCGGGCGGCCGCCGTGCTGCTGCCCACCCTCTGCTCCGCGCTGGGGCTGTTCGACGAGGACGTGGTGCTCGGCCTCGACCGCAGCCGGGGCGAGCGCGTCACCCCGGTCTCCCGCGCCGCCACCAGTGCCGTCCGGGACCCGGGCACCGAGGTCAGCCCGACGCAGATCGGCGGCCAGACCCGCGGCCCGCTGGGCCGCTGGGCCGTCGTGCTGCACCGCGTCCGCCGGCCGCTGACCCCGGCGCACGCCGACCAGGTGGAGCAGTCGGCGGGCAGCTGACCGCAGCACCCCAGGCCCACAGCGGGGAGCGAAATCGGTGTGGCAGCACCCAGGAAGCACCCCACAGCGATGGTCGCGAGAGGAGGCCACACCCGGGCGGCGCTCCGCCGGCGGCCTGATCGGCATACCATCGACGTCGAGGTAAGCGAGCGCTCACCGCTCGCCCGTCGTCGTCGTTTGTCGTTCAAGGAGGACCACCGTGGCCAGCTCTCGTGAGGCCGTCATCGTCGCCACCGCGCGCAGCCCGATCGGGCGCGCGTTCAAGGGGTCGCTCAAGGAGATCCGTCCCGACGACCTCTCGGTCCAGATGCTCCGGGCGGTCCTCGACAAGGTGCCGGGGCTCGACCCCGCCGAGATCGACGACCTCTACTGGGGCTGCGCGGAGCCGTCCGGCCGGCAGGGAGCCAACCTCGCCCGCGTCATCGCCGTGCTGGCCGGCTACGACGGGCTGCCTGGCTCCACCATCAACCGGTTCTGCGCCTCCAGCGTCCAGACCACCCGGATGGCCTACCACGCGATCAAGGCCGGCGAGGGTGACGTGTTCCTCTCCGGCGGGGTCGAGTGTGTCTCGCAGTACCTCAGCTGGGCCGGCGCGGGTGGCGCTGAGGACGACGCCCGCAACCCGCTGTTCGGCGAGTCGATGGCGCGCACGGTCGAGACGGCCACGACCAACACCACGTGGACCGACCCGCGCGCGGACGGCCTCCTCCCCGACGTCTACATCGCCATGGGCCAGACCGCGGAGAACGTCGCCACGTCGCTCGGGATCTCCCGCGAGCGCCAGGACGAGTGGGGCGTCACGAGCCAGAACCGGGCCGAGAAGGCCATCGCCAACGGGTTCTTCGAGCGGGAGATCACCCCCGTGACCATGCCCGACGGCCGGGTCGTCACGACCGACGACGGTCCGCGCCCCGGCGTCACCATCGAGGGCGTCAGCGGCCTCAACCCGGTGTTCCGGCCGAACGGCACCGTCACCGCCGGCAACTGCTGCCCGCTCAACGACGGCGCCGCCGCGGTGGTCGTCATGAGCGACGCGAAGGCCGCCGAGCTCGGCCTGACGCCGCTGGCCCGGGTCGTCGCGACCGGCGTCTCCGCGCTCTCCCCCGAGATCATGGGGCTCGGCCCGATCGACGCGTCGAAGCAGGCCCTCGCGCGGGCCGGCATGACCATCGACGACATGGACCTCTACGAGATCAACGAGGCGTTCGCGGCCCAGGTGCTGCCGAGCGCCGACGCGCTCGGCATGGACTTCGACAAGCTCAACGTCAACGGCGGCGCCATCGCGCTCGGGCACCCGTTCGGCTCCACCGGTGCGCGCATCACGACGACCCTCCTCAACGGGATGCAGGAGCGGGACGCCCAGTTCGGCCTCGAGACCATGTGTGTCGGCGGCGGCCAGGGCATGGCCATCATCTACGAGCGGCTCAGCTGAGCTCGCGCCGGAGCCGCTCGAGGTCCGGCTCGGGGTCGAGGCCAGCCTGTCCGGCGTCGTAGACCATCACCGTCAGCTGGTCCATGACGGTGCCCGGCCCGAGGTCCGGCACCTCCGTATGTGGCCGGCCCTCGGCATCAGCCACCGCATCGGCGAGGCGCTGGACCACCGGCCGGATTAGGGGCATACGGGAAAGCGCCTGGTCGAGCGGCAGCTGCTGCCACCGCTCGACCAGGCGCCGAAGCTCCGAGTCCGCCGTCAACCGGTCAGCCGCGCATGCGGGCCAGCAGGCGCAGGATCTCGAGGTAGAGCCAGATCAGTGTGACGATGAGACCGTGTGCGAGGAGCCAGGAGTACTTCTCCGGCAGCCCGGCCCGCACTGCGTTCTGGATGTCGTCGAAGTCGATGGCCAGCGAGTATGCGGCCAGGCCGACCGCCCAGCAGCGAGATCCCGATGCCCAGCGGGCCGTTGCCGCCGAAGCCCCAACCGCTCGTCCAGCCGAACACCAGCGCGATGACGTTGACGACGCTGAATAGCAGGTAGCCGATGAGCGCCATCCCGAAGATCTTGCGGCTGCGGCTGGTCACCTTGATGAGCCCGAACCGGTAGCCGGCGAACATCCCGGCGAAGGTGCAGAGCGTTGCGACCACCGCCGTCATGACGATGCCCGGGAAGCGCTGCTCCATGACCTGGCTGAACGCGCCGACGAAGGCACCCTCCAGCACGGCGTAGAGCACGATGAGCGGGACGCTCACGGTCTTCATGAACGCGATCGCCAGCCCGACGACGAGTCCGGCGAGCATGCCGCCGACCCAGATCGGGGTCAGCAGGCCGGGGTTGCCCTGCGTGAGGAACCAGGAACCGGCGCCGGCCAGGACTAGCAGCGTGAACAGGCCCAGCGTCTTCATGATGACGTCGTCGAACGTCACCCGGCCGGTCTGGATCGGGCCGGCCGGCGGGGCGTTGTAGAGGTGCTCCAGCTGGTCGCTGGTCATCCGGTCCTGGACGCCCTGCGCCCCGGCCGGGTTGAACCCGGGACCGGGCTGCGAAGGCTGCTGCCCAGCGCGCTGCTGGCCGAACCCGGCGTAGCCCTGCTGGATCTCCCGGTTGACCTGCGAGAACACAGGGTTGCTGCTCGCCATCCTTGCTCCTTGAAAAGTCGGTGCGGCGTTCTCAAGGACCTCTCAGGAACGCCTACACAGGATAAGGCGATCGGGAGGGCCGCTTTGTTCCCGTCCGCCCCTAGGGTCGAATCGTGACCTCCGCCTTTCTCGAGGCCCCGGTGTTCCGTGGCGACCACGTCGTCCTCGACCCGCTGACCCGCGACCACGAGCGAGAGCTGGCCGAGGCGGTCGCCGACGGTGAGCTGTGGCGGCTCTGGGTCACCCGGATCCCCTCGCCGGACGACATGGCCGCCGAGATCCGCCGGCGGCTGGCCGAGCGCGCGGCGGGGACGATGGTGCCGTGGACGGTCCGAGACGCGCGGACCGGCCGCGCCGTCGGGATGACGACGTACATGAACGTGAGAGCCGACAACCGCCGGTTGGAGATCGGCTCCACCTGGCTGGCCCGGACCGCGCAGCGGACGGCGATCAACCCCGAGGCCAAGCTGTTGCTGCTCACCCGGGCGTTCGAGGAGCTCGACTGCGTCGCCGTGGAGTTCCGCACCCACTGGCACAACCGCCGGTCCCGGCGGGCCATCGAGGCGCTCGGCGCCAAGCAGGACGGCGTCCTGCGCAACCAGGACCTGTGGCGCGACGGGACAGTTCGCGATGTCGTCGTCTACTCGATCATCGATGCGGAGTGGCCGTCGGTGCGGCTCGGCCTGCGCGAACGGCTCCGGGCGTATGCGGGTGGCTGATCTCGTGCCCCCGACGAGATTCGAACTCGCACTGTAGCGATTTTAAGTCGCCTGCCTCTGCCCGTTGGGCCACGGGGGCGGACCCAACTCTAGGCGGACCCTCGGAGGGCTCCGCCCCCCGAGCACCGCCGAAACCCGCGTTGTCCCGAGTCACAGATACGTGCGCCGCGGGTGCACGGCGTGCGGTCCGGCCACCCGGTCGAGGAACAGCAGCCCCATGGTGTGGTCGACCTCGTGCTGGACCGCGACCGCCTCGAAGGCGTCGGTCTCGACGGTCACCCACTCCCCCGTCACCGGCAGCTGTCCACGGACGGTGAGCCGTCGCGCGCGGGCGACGTCGCCGGTGAAGTCCGGCACCGACATGCACCCCTCGCGGCCCCGCTCCCGACGCGACGCCGATACCACTTCGGCGTTGCAGAGGACGAACCGGCCGTGGCTGGTCCGCGTCTTGGGATGACCGGTGACGTCAACGCTGAACACCCGCCGAGCAAGGCCGACCTGCTGGGCGGCGAGACCGACACATCCCGGCGAAATCGCTTGCGTCGCAAGCAGGTCGGCGGCCAACGCAATCACCTCGGCGGCCGTCGGGTCGACGGTCTCGCCGGGCACACCGAGCACCGGAGCCGGCGCGCGGACCACGTCGAGGACCCGGCCCGGCGGCAGGTCCGCCATGCGCCACGAGGCCGGACCCGGGGGATCGGTCACAACAGGTCGTCGTCCACGACGGAGACGTGGAAGTCGACGCCGATCTCCTGCGCGACCCGCGCGAGGTCCTCCTCGACGGCGTCGATCGGCACCGCGGACGGCAGCAGGAACTCGGCGATCAGCACGTAGACGCCGTCGCCCAAGCCGGGTGCCGAGGTCGACGATGTTGCCGCCGTGCCGCGCGACGACGTTGGTCATCGCGGCGACGATCCCCGGTCGGTCGGCCCCGTGGACGTGCACGGTGTAGGCGGTGCCCGGCACCCCGGCGTCGCCGTGTTCCGGAAGCGGGCGCACGTCGACAAGGAGGCCACCGCCCGCGGTCAGCGGCTGGAGCGATGCCTCGACATCGCCGACCGGCCGGTCGGTGCGCACCAGCACGACCATCGCGAAGTGGCCGCGCAGCAGCGTCATCGTCGAGTCCTCGAGGTTGCAGCCGAGGTCGGCGAGCGCCGAGGACACTTCGGAGACGATGCCGGGCCGGTCGTCCCCGAGCACGGTCACGGCGACGAGGCGGGCGGGGTTCGGCACCGGCCAACCCTAACGAGTCAGGCCGTCCCAACGCGTCAGGCGAGCAGGGACCCGAGCTCCTCGACCAGCCCCGCGGGCGCCGCAACGAAGGGTCCGTCCTCCGGCCACGCCGTCGGCGTGCCGTCGCGGTCGCACACCACCGCGCCGGCCTCCCGGCACAGCAGGACGGCGGCGAGGTGGTCCTCCGGGTGGAAGGTGCTGATCACGGCGCCTGCGGCCCGACCCGCCGCGACGGCGGCGACGGACAACGTCCCGGACCCCATGATCCGCGCCGTGCAGTGCCGCTCACCGAGCCCGTCGAGCAGGTGCTGCATCCCGGGCCACGGGACGTGAGCGGCCCACTCGGTCATCACGACCTGCCCCGCGAGTCCGTCCGGTGTCCTCACGGCGAGCCGGTCGTCGCGGCCACCGAACCGCCGGTACGCACCCCGGCCCGCGATCGCATACCAGACCTCGCCGCGCCACGGGTCGGCCACGACGCCGACGACGGGCTCCCGCCCGACCGCCAGCGACAGCGAGAACGACGTCCAGGGCAGGCCCGAGGCGAGGTTCGTCGTCCCGTCGACCGGGTCGCAGTACCAGGCCGGTCCGTCCCCGGCCTCGCCGCCGAGCTCCTCACCGACCACCTGGTGCTCGGGGAACGTCTCCGCTACCAGGGAGCGGACGGCTCGCTCGGTGGCCACGTCGACATCGGTGACGACGTCGGCCGCGTGCCGCTTCGTCCGGATCTCCCCCAGGTCCATGGTTCGCGCGAGCGTCATGGCTTGATCGGCCGCCGCCAGGGCGACCCGCAGCGCGGCGTCGACGTCCAGCGGCTCAGCCATGTCGCTGCCCCACTGCCGCCACCAGCGCGCGGATGTCGTTGCTGATCACCGCGTCCACGCCGGCGTCGAGGAGCCGGGCCAGCACCGTCGGGTCGTCCACGGTCCAGCAGGACAGGGGTATGCGTCGAGCCGTCGCCCACTCCCGGCCGCCCGACTCCAGGACCTGCCAGTGGGGGTTGAAGGCCTCCGGGCGAAGCTCGGCGACGAGGTCGTCGGCGGGTGGCCCGTCGAGCGCCTCGGCCCCCCAGGACAGGAACACCCGGGCGTCCGGGTCGTGGGCGCGGACCTCGCGCATCCCGTCGATGTCGCCGCACCACATCACCTGCTCCGACCGCAGGCGGCCCTCCGACACCGCAGCTCGTACGTCGAGCCGGGCAGCAGTGGCCCATTCCGGAGCGTCCATGTCGATGAGGACCGCTGCCGCCCGGTCCTCGAAGATCGCGAGCACCTCCCGCAGCGTCGGGATGCCCACAGCGGCTACCTCCTGGGCCGTCATGGTGCGCACGTCGCGGTCCACGCCCCAGAGCCGCAGCAGCGAGTCGTCGTGAAGGACGACGCTCACCGCGTCGCTGGTGGTCTTGACGTCGATCTCGACGATGTCGGCGCCGCAGTCCAGCGCGGACCGGACGCCGTCGACGGTGTTCTCGCGGAACCGGATCGGGTCGCCCCGGTGGGCGATGGCGAGGGGCCGACCGTTGGCTCCGACGCGTGGCAGGTCGTCGATGGGGCTCAGAGCAGTGACCCCTCGCGATAGACCAGGGCGCGGCGGAACCGGACGGTCGTGGCCTCGTGGCCGGCGTCCAACGCGTCCGCGTCGACGTAGGCGCGGACCGGCGCGTGGTCGGCCCCGGACAGGTCGAGGACCGCCTCGGTGAAGTGCCCGCGCGGGATGAGCCGGACCACCGTCGCCGGCGTCCCGCCCGTGCCGACGATGACGTCCTCAGGGCGGACCGCAACCGTGTCGCCGTCCGCCGACGACTGGCCGTCCGGGAGGTTGGTCGTCTCCACGGGCACGTGCGCCGAGCCGACCACCACGTCGGCACCGCCGCCGTGGTTGACCAGGCGGCCGGCGAGCGGGTTCGTGGCGCCGACGAACCCGCCCACGAACGTCGTCGCCGGCGACCGGTAGATGTCCACCGGGGAGGCGTACTGCTCGATCCGGCCGCCGTTCATCACGGCGACGCGGTCGGAGATCGACAGCGCCTCGTCCTGGTCGTGGGTGACGAACACCGTGGTGATGCCCAGCCGCTGCTGGATCTCGCGGATGTCCTCCCGGACGCGCACCCGCAGCTTGGCGTCGAGGTTCGACAGCGGCTCGTCGAGGAGCAGCACCTTGGGCTCCTGGACCAGGGCCCGGGCGAGCGCGACCCGCTGCTGCTCGCCGCCGGAGATCCGGGTCGGCCGCGACCGGATGTGGTGCGTCAGCCCGACGAGCTCGAGGACACTCTCGACCCGCTGGGCGATCTCCGGCTTCGGCACCTTGCGCAGCTTCAGCCCGAAGGCGATGTTGTCGAACACCGACATGTGCGGCCACAGCGCGTAGTTCTGGAACACCATCGCGGTGGGGCGGCGTTCCGGCGGCAGGCCGGTGACGTCGGCACCGTCGATGACGACCGCACCGCCGTCCGGCTCGAGGAAGCCGGCGATCATCCGCAGGGTCGTCGTCTTGCCGCAGCCGGACGGCCCGAGCAGGCAGACCATCTGGCCCTTCCCGACGTCGAGGTCGAGGTCGTCGACGATCGGCCGGCCGCCCAGCTCCTTGTGCAGACGGCTAAGTCGCAGGCCGCGGTCGGCGTCGGGCGTCGTCTCGGTCGCGCGGGTGGCCGGGGCGGCTTGCTCGGTCGGGTGCCTCATCGGATCTGGAACCCTTCCGCGAGCTGGCCGCCCATGACGTGCTTGCGCACGAGCAGCAGCAGGACGGCCGAGGGGATGGCCAGCATGATCGAGAAGACGGCGGCGACCTGGGGCGGGTAGTTCAGCACGAGCGTGTACATCTGCGTCGGCATGGTGATGAAGTCGGGGTTGCCGACGAGATAGGTGCCCTGCGCCTCGTCGAAGGACGCGAGGAACGACATGATCATCGCGACCGTGATGCCGGGCAGCGCCAGCGGGAAGGTCACCTTCCGCAGCACCGTGAGCCGGTTAGCCCCGGCGTCCCGGGCCGCCTCCTCGTAGGACTGCGCGGCACCGCCGCGAACGCCGCCGCCGGGATCCACGTCATGAACACCACCGTGCCGAGAACGTGGACGATGACCACTCCGACGAAGGTGGACATGAGGTTGAACGCGTAGAACAACGACGCCAGCGCCACGAACAGCCCCATCTTGGGGAACGCGTTCGTCGCGAAGAGCCCGACCAGGAACATCCGCCGGCCCGGGAAGTCGAAGCGGGCGAACGCATACGCCGCCGGCAGGCAGATCACCGCGGAGACGAGCATCGTCGTCAGCGCGAACTGGAACGACAGGCGTACCGAGCTGAGCAGGTTGGGGTCCTTGAACACCTGACCCCACCACTCCATCGTCCAGGCGTCGGGCGTGAGCGACGGGTAGGTCCAGGTGGTGGCGAACGCGCGGATCCCCAGCCACAGCAATGGGCCGAGGATGAACACGGCCAGCACGAGCACGAACAGGGCGCTCAGCAGCCGTCCCATCAGCCGGCTGGAACCGCGTCGCGACCCAGCGGCCCGCACGACCGGCGCCCGAGCGGGGACGACGGTGTCGGGCTCCAGCTGGGTGGCCGGCAGCGTCGGCAGGGTCGTCACGTCACACCCGTCCGGTCTGCGCCGCTGCGCGGTAGTTGGCCCAGACGTAGACGGCGCCGAACCCGCTCGCCACGACGAAGACGACCACGGCCATGACCACGGACGACTGCGGCAGGTTGAAGGACTGGAAGTAGTCGGCCATGTCGACGCCGAGCATCTTGGGCGCGTTGGGCCCGGTGAAGTAGGGCACGGTGAACGCGCCCAGGGTGCCGATGGCGGTGAACGTCCCGGCGATCACCGTCGGCACCAGGGCCAGCGGGGCGATGACCCGCAGGACGGTGCGGAAGAGGGAGGCGCCGGCGTCCCGGGCGGCCTCGATGAGCGCGTCCGGCACCCCCTGGACGCCAGACACCACCATCAGCGTGGCGAACGGCAGGTGGGTCCAGACCAGCCCGATGAGAACGGCGGTCACGGAGAACCCCCAGACCGGGGCCTCCATGCCGAACTGGGCCGCGACCGACCGCAGGAAGCCGTCGGCGTTGTAGAAGGTCAGGATCGCCCAGGACGCGATGACGACCGGGATGAACATCGGCACCACGGCGAGCGCCGACAGAGCGCGGGAGATCCACGTGTCGGACAGCCGCACGTAGAGGGCGATCGCCCAGGCCAGGACGACGACGATGACCGTCGTGGCCAGGGTCACCAGCACCGTGACCGTGAAGTCGCGTTGGAAGCGCGGGTCGGCGAACAGCTGCGAGTATGCGCCGAAGGTCATCTTCCACGGCGCGTCGACGGTCACCTGGTCGCCGGCGATCGCCGCGACGGTCGAGTTCAGGCCGCCGGTGTGGCCGAGGCTGTAGGCCACGGCGACGACGATGGGGAAGCCGACGAAGACGGCGACGAGCACCAGCGGCGGGCTCGCCAGCGCGAGCCCGCCGAGCCGGTGCAGCCGTCCCTTGCTCACTTACCGGGGACGTTCTGGTCCCACAGGTTGTTGATGTCGGTGCCGTGGTCGCTGAAGTAGCCGGCCCGCAGGTTCTGGGTGTCGGCGCTCTGGAACTTCGCCTGCACCGTGCTCGGCAGCTGGCTGAGCGGGATCGCCGGGTAGCCCGCGATCTTGTCGGCGATCTTGGCCTGCTCGTCGGGCTTGAGGATGAAGTCGATGAACTTCCAGGCGAGGTCCTGGTTCTTCGACCCCTTGGTCACGCCGAGGTAGGACGCGCCGCCGGTGAACGAGGGGTTCGAGATCTGCTGGGCCTTGAAGTTCTTGGGGATCGAGCCGGAGGCCTGCCCCGAGATGAACTGGTCGGACCACACCGGCGCCATGTCGATCTGCCCGGACGAGAGCAGCTGCAGGGTCTGGTTGTTGCCGTTGGGGTAGACGCCCTTCTGGAAGACCGACTGGTTCAGTGAGGCGAGCTCCTTCCAGCCCGGGTCCCAGTCCTTCTCGAGGTCCTTGTGGTAGCCGGTCGTCATCTGGTCGCGGTCGGCCGGCGGCACGTACTTGTCGAGCACCGTCGCCACGAACGCCCCGCCGGAGCCGCCGCTCTTGGGCGAGTTGTAGGTGAACCGGCCCGGGTTGGCCTTGATCCAGGCGAGCAGCTCGTCGAGGGTCTTCGGCGGGTTGGTGACCTTGTCCGGGTTGTACGCCAGCAGCACGGAGGAGGCGCGGTAGGGCACCGCGCCGGGTCCGCCGGCCGCCACGATCTTGGGGTCGATCCCGCTGAGGGCGGTGACCTTGCTCGTGTCGGTCGACAGCAGCCCGGCCTTGGCCGCCTTGGGCACGAAGCTGGCCGTGACGTCCATGGCGGGGTCGCGGTTCTGCTGGGCGGCCGCGGCGAGCTTGGCGAAGTTCGCCTGGTCGTTCGTCCCGTGCAGGTCGTAGGTGAGCTTCACCGTGACGCCGGGGTTGGCCGCCTGGAAGTCGGGGATGAGGACCTGCTGGAACAGCTCCTGGATGTTGGTGTCGTCGCTGGCGGCGACCGTGATCGCTCCGGATGACGCACCGCCAGTGCTGCCGGCGGTAGCGGCCCCACCGCCGCCGGACGAGGCGGGCCCGTTACCGGAGCAGGCGGCGAGGACGAGGGCGAGGGGGGCGAGGCCGGCGGTCACGAGGCCGCTCCGGCGGATGCTTCGGCGCATGAGGGTCACTGTGTTCCCCCGTTCAGCGAGTTGGCAAGGCGAACGGCCGTCTCGGAGAAAATGTCACAACATGGTGACCGACATGCTCGCCGTATGTCATCGTCACAGCCTCCCGATGACGTCGTCGAGCATCGACTCGGTGAGCTTGCCGGTGAACGTGTTCTGCTGGCTGACGTGGTAGCTCGCGACCAGCCGGACCTCGCGCCCCTGGTCCGTGACGAGCAGCGTCTCCGCGCCGTGGCCGAACCGCGGTCTCGGTCGCGGCACGGTCCAGCCCAGCCGTCGTGCCGAGCCGAAGGTGGCCGTCCCAGGCGATGCTGCCCAGCGCCAGCATCGAGCGAAGCCGCGGTGCGGACAGGGCGAGATCGCGGTCGAGCCAGCCGCCGCAGGTGTCGCGCTCGCTCGGTATTGGTTTGTTGGCCGGCGGCGCACAGCGAACGGCGGCGACGATCCGGATCCCCGTCAGCGACCAACCCGTCCCCGCTCGCCACGCTGGTGGGCTGGCTGGCATACCCGGTGCGGTGGAGGGCGGCGTACAGCCAGTCGCCGCTCCGGTCACCGGTGAACATGCGCCCCGTCCGGTTGCTGCCGTTGGCCGCGGGCGCGAGCCCGACGATGAGGACGCCGGCGTCCGGGTCGCCGAAGCCCGGCGCGGGCCGGCCCCAGTACGGCTGGTCGGCGAACGACGCGCGTTTCCCGACCGTGGCCACGGCCTCCCGCCAGGCGACGAGCCGCGGGCAGGCCCGGCACACCGAGATCTCCGCGGACAGCGTGGCGATGTCCGGCGCGGCGGCGGCGAGCTGGGCGACGTCGCCGGCATCACGTGCGACGGGGGTATGCGACGTCGCCGGGTCCCCGGGCCAGCCGGTACCGGGCGGTACCGGCGAGGGGAACGGCTGCCCGGTCACCGGGTGCGGCAGCAGCACTTCGGACATGCGCGCATGCTGCCAGCCGGTGCTGAGGGTCGGTGCGGCATCCCTGGCACAGTGGCGGCGTCCGCCGGCGCATACCCGCCCATACCGGCCTCGGACGCGAGGTTGACTCGATAGTAGGCAGCGGGTGTGGAAGATTCTCGGGATGGCCGGTTGCGCGGGTGCAAGGAGGCATCGGTGACGTTCAGGCGGATCGCCGTGGTCAACCGTGGCGAGGCGGCGATGCGTCTCATCCACGCGGTGCGCGACCTCAACGCCGAGACCGGCGGAACCACCCAGGTCGTGGCCCTCCACACCGAGGGTGAGCGACGGGCGATGTTCGTGCGCGAGGCCGACGTCGCCTACAACCTCGGGCCGGCGTCGGCGCGGCCCTACCTCGACCTCGTCCTGCTGGAGAAGGCCCTGCACGAGACCAACTCGGACGCCGCGTGGGTCGGCTGGGGGTTCGTCGCGGAGGACCCGGCCTTCGCAGAGCTGTGCGAGCGCATCGGGGTCACCTTCATCGGACCGAGCGCCGAGGCGATGCGGCGGCTGGGCGACAAGATCGGCTCCAAGCTCCTCGCGGAGGAGGTCGGCGTCCCGGTGGCGCCGTGGAGCGGCGGCTCGCTGGACACGCTCGACGCGGCCATGGCCAAGGCGGCGGAGATCGGCTACCCCGTCATGCTCAAGGCCACGGCCGGGGGCGGCGGCCGTGGCATCCGCCGGATCGGCTCGGACGCCGAGATGGCCGACGCCTACGAGCGGACCCGCGACGAGGCCGAACGCGCCTTCGGCAGTGGGGTCGTCTTCCTCGAGAGCCTGGTCACCGGTGCGCGCCACGTCGAGGTGCAGGTCATCGCCGACGGTCAGGGCACCGCCTGGGCGCTCGGCGTCCGCGACTGCTCGGTGCAGCGCCGCAACCAGAAGGTCATCGAGGAGTCCTCCTCTCCCGTCCTGTCCGAGGAGCAGACCCGCGAGCTCAAGGCCAGCGCGGAGCGGCTCGCGCTGGCGGTGGGCTACGCCGGCGCCGGCACGGTGGAGTTCCTCTACCACCCGGGCGGCCGGTACTTCGCGTTTCTCGAGGTCAACACCCGCCTCCAGGTCGAGCACCCGATCACCGAGGTCACCACCGACACCGACCTGGTGCGGCTGCAGATCCACGTCGCCTCCGGCGGCCGGCTCGAGGGCGACCCGCCGGTCGAGCGCGGTCACGCCATCGAGGCCCGGCTCAATGCCGAGGATCCCGACCGCGACTTCGCGCCCGCGCCCGGGCGCATCGCCCTGCTCAGCCTGCCCGCAGGACCGGGCGTCCGGGTCGACACCGGCGTCGGTGAGGGCGACACGATCCCCGCGGACTTCGACTCGATGATCGCCAAGATCATCGCCTACGGGCGCACCCGCGACGAGGCGCTCGGTCGCCTCCGCCGGGCGGTCGCCGAGACCACCGTGGTCATCGAGGGCGGTGCCACCAACAAGAGCTTCATCCTCGACCTGCTGGACCAGCCGGAGGTCGTCGACGGCACGGCGGACACGGGGTGGATCGACCGGGTACGCGGCGAAGGGCGCCTCGCCGCCGGCCACCACTCCGGAATCGCGTTGCTGGCAGCGGGAATCGAAGCCTACGAGGACGAGGAGCAGGTCGAGGTCCGGCGCCTGCTCGAGACGGCGCGGGGCGGTCGGCCGCAGGTGCAGCACAAGGTCGGCCGGGCCGTCGACCTCAAGCTGCGCGGCGCCGTCCACAAGATCCTCGTCATGCGCACCGGCCCGCACCGGTTCCGGGTCACCGTCGACGAGCACGCGCCGCTCGACGCCTCGCTCGAACGCATCGACGAGTATGCGAGCCGGCTCACCGTCGAGGGCTCCGACCACCACACCTACCGGCTGGTCACCGCCAACCACGGACCGGTCCACCTCGTCGAGGTCGACGGCGTGACGCACCGCGTCAGTCGGGACGAGGGCGGCGTCCTCCGGTCCCCCGCACCGGCGCTGGTCGTCGCGACGCCGGCGGCGGTCGGCACGGTGGTCGTCGCCGGCGCACCGGTGCTGGTACTCGAGAGCATGAAGATGGAGACGGTGCTGCCGGCCCCGTTTACCGCGACCGTCAAGGAGCTCCTCGTCGCGACCGGTAGCCAGGTGGAGACCGGTGCACCGCTCGTGCGGCTGGAGCCGGTGGCCGACGACGACGGGGCCGTGGCGGAGCAGTCCGGCGGGAACGAGCCGGCCGCCGACCTCGAGCTGCCGTCCCACCGGGCCGTCCGCGACCACGCGGACGAGGCCGAGCACGAGCTCACCGACCTCTCCGGGATGCTGCTGGGGTACGACCTCGACCCGGGCAACGAGGGCCGCACGCTCGCCGCATACCTCACCGCGCGGGAGTCGCTGGCCGCCGAGGGTGCGGTGCCGACCGACCGCGAGGTGTCGCTGCTCTCTTTGTTCGCCGACTTCGCCGAGCTGAGCCGCAACCGTCCGGCCGGTGAGGACCAGCACGTCGAGAACCGCGTGCACTCGCAACGCGAGCGGTTCCACACCTACCTCCAGTCGTTGGACATCGAGCGTGCCGCCCTTCCGGAGGACTTCCGTCAGCGCCTGCTGCGCGTCCTGCGGCACTACGGCGTGGACGACCTGGATCGCACCCGTGAGCTGGAGAACGCCGTGTTCCGGGTGTTCCTCGCACAGCAGCGGTCCGCGCCCGACCTCCAGCTGGTCATGGCGCTGCTGCAGCGATGGATGCACGAGGCGGTCCCCGCGGACCGCACCCTCGCGGCGGCGGCGCGCGAGGTGCTGGACCGGCTGGTGCTGGCGACGCAGCTGCGGTTCCCGATCGTCGGTGACCTGGCCCGCAGCGTGCGGTTTCGGTGGTTCGACCAGCCGCTGGTCGACGCCGAACGAGCGGCCGTGCTCGCGTCGGTGCGTGAACAGGTGGACCTCCTCGCCGACCAGCCAGATGCGGAGGACCGGGCCGAGCGGATCGACGCCCTGGCCGCGATCCCGGAGCAGATCGTCCGGTTCCTCCTGGAGCGGCTCGAGAACGGGATGCCCTCGACGGAACCGATGCTCGAGGTGCTGATCCGCCGGCACTACCGGGAGTACGAGCTCACCCAGCTCACGTCGACGACGGTGGACGGGCGTCCGTTCGCCGTCGCGGACTACGTCCTCGACGACCGTCCCACCCATCTGGTCTCGACCATCGGCACGGTCAGCGAGCTGACGCCGGGCAGCGGCCTCGTCGACGCGGTGACCCGTGAGGTCGACGCCGCAGAGCCGGGACACGAGGGTGTCGTCGACCTCTACCTGTCGTGGCCGGAAGCGCCGACCAACGTCGAGGAGGAGTCGGCGGCCCTGCGCGGGATGGTCGAGCGGCTCGACGTCATCCGCCGGGTCCGGCGGATCGCGATCGCCGTCGGCGCTGGAGCCGACCGGCCGCCGGCGTACTTCACGTTCCGGCCGACCGAGGACGGCGGGGTCGTTGAAGACGACCTCGTCCGCGGCGTCCATCCCATGGTCGGTCGGCGGCTCAACCTCTGGCGGCTGCGGAAGTTCACCCTGGCCCGGCTGGACGCACCGGAGGACGTGCTGCTCTACTTCGCGGTCGCCACGGAGAACCCCGCCGACCAGCGCCTGATCGCGCTGGCACAAGTGCGGCAGTTCGGCGTGGTCCGCGACGAGTCCGGCCGGGTCACGTCGCTGCCCCACGTCGAGCGCGCGATCGCCAACTGCCTCGAGGCGATCCGGCGGGCTCGCGCCGGACGGGGCGCCAAGGGCGCCCGCCTGGACATGAACCACGTCTGGCTGCAGGTGTGGCCGGTCATCGAGGCCGAGGTCGACCAGCTCACCGCGCTCCAGAACAGCATCGCGCCACTGACCGCCGGCGCGGGGATCGAGGAGATCCGCGCCGACGGCCGGGTGGCCGGTCCGAACGGTTCGGTGACGCCCATCTCGGCGCGGTTCTTCTACCAGGCGGGGTCCGGTGTCACCTCGACCGTCGGCCTGCCGGAGACCGACCTGCTCAAGCCGGTCGACGACTACCAGCAGAAGGTGCTGCGGGCGCGGCGGCGCGGGACGGTCTACCCCTACGAGATGCAGGACCTCGTGGCCGGGTCGGGCGGCTCGTCGGTCGAGTACGACCTCGACGACATCGGGCGGCTGGCGCCGGTCGACCGGCCTCCAGGGCTCAACAAGGCCGGCATCATCGTCGGCGTGGTCACCACGCGAACGCCGTTGCATCCAGAGGGTGTTCGCCGGGTCGTCCTGAGCGGCGACCCCACCCGAGCCCTGGGCGCCGTGTCGGAGGCCGAGTGCGCGCGGATCATCGCGGCGCTCGACCTGGCCGAGGAGCTCGCCGTGCCGGTCGAGTGGTACGCGCTGTCCGCCGGTGCGCGCATCTCGATGGACTCCGGCACCGAGAACATGGACTGGGTGGCCAGGGCGCTGAAGCGGATCATCGAGTTCACGCAGGCGGGCCAGGAGATCAACATCGTCGTGGCCGGCATCAACGTCGGCGCCCAGCCCTACTGGAACGCCGAGGCGACGATGCTTATGCACACCAAGGGCATCCTCGTGATGACCCCGGACAGCGCCATGGTGCTGACCGGCAAGCAGTCGCTCGACTTCTCCGGCGGCGTGTCGGCCGAGGACAACTTCGGGATCGGCGGCTACGACCGGGTCATGGGTCCCAACGGGCAGGCGCAGTACTGGGCGCCGAACCTCGGTGCGGCACTGCAGATCCTGCTGAGCCACTACGACCACACCTACGTCGCACCGGGCGAGCCGGGGCCGCGACGGGCGGAGACCACCGATCCCGTGGACCGGGACGTGTCGGCATACCCGCACGAGATGGACGGCAGCGACTTCACGACCGTCGGCGACATCTTCTCGCTGAAGACCAACCCGGACCGCAAGAAGGCGTTCGACATCCGCACCATGATGCGGGCGGTCGCCGACCAGGACCACCCGACCCTCGAGCGGTGGGCGGGGATGGCCGACGCGGAGACCGCGGTCGTGCAGGACGCCCACCTCGGCGGGTTTCCGGTGCTGCTGCTGGGAATTGAGAGCCGGTCGGTGCCGCGGCGAGGGTTCCCACCCACCGACGGTCCCGACGTCTACACCGCCGGCACGCTGTTCCCGAAGTCGTCCAAGAAGGCAGCCCGGGCGATCAACGCGGCCAGCGGGAACCGCCCGCTAGTGGTGCTGGCGAACCTCTCCGGGTTCGACGGGTCGCCGGACTCCATGAGGGGACTGCAGCTCGAGTACGGCGCCGAGATCGGCCGGGCCATCGTCAACTTCGAGGGGCCGATCGTCTTCGCCGTGATCTCCCGCTACCACGGCGGCGCGTTCGTCGTCTTCTCCAAGGCGCTCAACCCGCGAATGACGGTGCTCGCCGTCGAGGGGTCGTATGCGTCGGTGATCGGCGGTGCCCCGGCCGCGGCCGTGGTGTTCGCCGGTGACGTGGATGCGCGCACCGAGGCGGACGAGCGGGTCCGCGCCGCCGAGGAGCGAGCCAACCAGGCGTCGCCGAACGAGCGCGCGAGCCTGGTCGCGGCGGCAGCCGAGACCCGCGCGGCCGTGCGCGCCGAGAAGCTCGGGCAGGTGGCGGCCGAGTTCGACGCGGTGCACAGCATCCACCGCGCGGTAGAGGTCGGCTCCGTGGACGAGGTGATCAAGGCCAGCGAGCTGCGCCCGAAGATCATCGCGGCGATCGAGGCTGGGCTCGGCTAGCCGCTGCTGCACTCCCACGAAACTCATGCCGGTCCCACCGAATTCGTTGAGAGCGGGCGGAGTCTGACGGGAGTCAGGTAGTCGAGACCAGCGACAGCGCCAGGCCGTCGAGGATGTCGTGCTCGCTGGAGACGACGGTGAGGTCGTCGCCGCGTCCCGACCGCTCGGCGACCTCACGGATCACGACGTCCCACACCAGGGCGCCGGCACCGATGACGTCGACGCGACCTGGGTGCATGAACGGCCGCGCCGCGCGCTGCGCCCTGGTCATGACCAGCAGTTCCCGGGCCGCCGCGCGCATCTGCGCCACGGGGGTCACCGCCAGGTGGATGCGACGCGGGTCGTAGGTCGGCAACGACCACGCCTGTGCCGTCACCGTGGTGACGGTCCCTGCCAGTCCGACCAGGGTGCGCACGCCGTCGACCGGAACCGCCTGCAGCGCAACCGAAACCGCCGCCTCGACGTCCGCCGTCGCCGCCGCGATCTCGTCGGTGGTCGGCGGGTCGGAGTGCAGGTGGCGTTCGGTCATCCGGACGCAGCCGATGTCGACCGACCGTGCCGCCTCGACCGAACCGGTCCCCCGCACGAACTCTGTCGAGCCGCCGCCCAGGTCCACGACGAGGTAGGGCCCGTCGATGCCGGCGGCCACCACGTCACCGGTCGCCCCGCGGAAGGACAGCGCCGCCTCCTCGTCCCCGGTGATCACCTCGGGGGTCGTCCCGAACGCGGCAAACGCCTCGCGGACGCCCGCCACGAAATCGGCCGCGTTCGCGGCGTCCCGGGACGCCGACGTGGCGGCGAACCGGACCGCCTCGGCCCCGAGCGAGGCGCACTGGCCGGCATACTCGCGCGACATCGCCAGCGTCCGCTGCATAGCCTCCGGGGCGATCCGGCCGGTCCGGTCGACGCCAGAGCCCAGCCGGACGATCTCCATCCGGCGCAGCACGTCGGTCAGCGCGCCCGTCGTCCGGTCAACGTCGGCGACGAGCAGCCGGATCGAGTTGGTGCCGCAGTCGACGGCGCCGACGCGGACCAGCCGGTCGTGCTCACTCACTCGTCGCCTCACCAACCGGAACAGCGCCGACCGACGCTGCGGCGGCGGCGCAGCTGGTCGGCTCCCACCAGTTGTCGAGCAGGTCGAGGACCTCGTCGCCGAGCGGGTTCACTCCCGGTCCGCGGGCCAGGGTATGCGCCGCGAGCACGTGAAGGCACTTGACCCGGTCCGGCATCCCACCGGCCGAGACGCCGTCGATCTCCGCCACGTCGCCGAGCTCACGGCGATGTGCGAGGTAGTCCTCGTGGGCAGCGCGATAGCGTTGGGACAGAACGGAGTCGGCACTCAACCGCTCTTCCATCTGCTTCATCACCCCAGCAGACTCCAGGGTGCTGACCAACCCCGTCAACCGGGGACACGTCGCGTAGTAGGTGGTCGGGAACGGTGTCCCGTCGGGCAGCCGCGGCTCCGTGCGCACCACGTCCGGCTCCCCGCAGGCGCACCGGTGGGCGACGGCGACGACGCCGCGCATCTCCCGCCCGCGCTGCCGCGCGGTCGCGGCCAGATCGGCAGCGCTGACGTTCACCGGTCGGGAACCGGCGCCATGCCGGCACTGGGTCGGTCGGCAAGCTTCACGGACTGCCACACCTGGCCGTACCAGGGGGCGTTCGCATCGGCATCGGGCGCGGCGACCGTCACGGACGTCGGCGGCTTCGGCACCTCGGTGGCCGGGTCGATGACGCTGTAGGACCGGTCGCCGACCTTGACGAACTTCAGCCGTTCGCGGGCCTGCTGCTCCACGTAGGCGGGGTCGGCCCACCGGGCCTGCTCCCGCTGTAGGTCGGCGACGCTCTGCTGCTGCTGGACGACCTTGTCCTGCAACGCCGCGATCTCACCTCGCTGTCGCAGCAGGGACCGAGCGGTCGGTGCGAGCGTCACGGCGAGGACCACCAGGATCGTCACGAGGATGGCGCCACGAACCCAGGCGGAGCTCCCACGTTCCTCGACGGGCAGCGCGCTCCGGCCGCGCGACGCGGCGGCCGGACGGGACGGGCTGGTGCGGCGCCCGGAGGCCTGCGTCGGTCGCTTGGACGCGGCGGGACGCGGGCGTCCCAGCGGGTTGGGAGTGCGCCCGGCGCCGTGGCGTCGCGGCTGCTCCCGATCCCCCGCTCGCGGCGGCGACGACGAGGTCATCGACCGACCGTCAGGCCTCGGCCAGCGTCGACGCGCCGCCAGCGGTCCACGACGCGAACCTCGGGAAGGCGCTGGCACCCGCATACACCCCGGCGTCGTCGAGCTCCTCCTCGATCCGCAGCAGCTGGTTGTACTTCGCCACCCGCTCGGACCGGGCCGGGGCGCCGCTCTTGATCTGTCCGCAGTTGGTCGCCACCGCGAGGTCGGCGATCGTCGTGTCCTCGGTCTCGCCGGAGCGGTGGCTCATCATGCAGCGTGTAGCCGTTGCGCTGGGCCAGCGACACGGCGTCGAGGGTCTCGGTGAGGGAGCCGATCTGGTTGACCTTGACCAGCAGCGAGTTGGCGGTCCCCGAGGAGATGCCGCGCTGGAGGCGTTCGGGGTTGGTCACGAACAGGTCGTCGCCGACGATCTGGACGCGGGTGCCGAGGCGGTCGGTGATGGCCTTCCAGCCGTCCCAGTCCTCCTCGTCGAGGGGGTCCTCGATGGACACCAGCGGGTAGTCGGCGAGGAGCTGCTCGTAGTAGTCGATCATCTCCGCCGACGTCTTCGTCACGCCCTCGAAGGCGTAGCCGTCGTCACCGTGGAACTCCGAGGCCGCGACGTCGAGGGCCAGCGCGATGTCGGTGCCCGCCGGTGTAGCCGGCCTTGTCGATCGCCTCGAGGATGAGGTCGAGGGCCGCGCGGTTGGACTCGAGGTTCGGCGCGAACCCGCCCTCGTCGCCCAGACCGGTCGCGAGCCCGCGGGCCTTGAGCACCGACTTGAGGTGGTGGTAGACCTCGGCACCCCAGCGCAGCGCCTCGCTGAACGAAGGCGCGCCGATGGGCGCGATCATGAACTCCTGGATGTCGACGTTGGAGTCGGCGTGCGAGCCGCCGTTGATGATGTTCATCATCGGCACGGGCAGGACGTGGGCGTTGGGCCCGCCGACGTAGCGGAACAGCGGCAGGCCGGCCGAGTCGGCGGCCGCCCGGGCCACGGCCAGCGAGACGCCGAGGATCGCGTTGGCGCCCAGGTTCTCCTTGTTCTTGGAGGCGTCCAGCCGGATCATCTCGGCGTCGACGAGCCGCTGCTCGCTGGCGTCGAAGCCCACCAGCCGCGGGTGGATGTCGTCGAGCACCGCGTCGACCGCGTCCGGCCACCCCCTTGCCGAGGTAGCGAGCGTCGTCACCGTCGCGGCGCTCCGACGCCTCGAACGCCCCGGTCGAGGCGCCGGACGGCACGGCCGCCCGGGCGATCGTCCCGTCGTCGAGAGCCACCTCCACCTCGACCGTGGGGTTGCCGCGCGAGTCGAGGATCTCGCGGGCTCCGACGGCCTCGATGTTGGCCACAACGGCTCCTGACTGAGGGTGGTATGCGGGCAGCGACGACGGCCGCTCCCGGGGCGGACCTTGCCGGTCAGCGTAGTCGTCAGGCTGGTTCGGAGCGCGGACCGACCCGCTCCACGAGAGCCCGCAACGACTGGCGCAACGCGGTGTCCGGGTCCACGCCGGCTGCTGTGAGCTCCGCGACGAGTGCGAGCAGCCGGGCGCCCGGGTCGTCACCCATTGCGGCCTCGTCGAGCAGGTCCCCCATCCCGGACTTCCGCAGCCGGGAGGCGACCTTGGTCGCTCGCGCGAGCGGTGGCATACCGACCGGCACGCCGCGCAGGGGGTCGCTCGACGTGGCAGCGTCGGAGGAGGGGTCGACCGCGCGTTCGGCCGCCTTGATCGCCTCCCAGCCGGCCTCGACCTCCCCTGGTGTCGAGGCCGCCCCGCCGGCGAAGACGTGTGGATGCCGGCGGACGAGCTTGGCGACGATGCCGGCCGCCACCTCGTCGATGCCGAACGGGGCCTCCGGGTCGTCCTCGGCCACCCGCGCGTGAAAGACGACCTGGAGCAACACGTCGCCGAGCTCCTCGACCATGTGTTCGCGGTCGCCGGACTCCAGGGCCTCGGCCGCCTCGTGCGCCTCCTCGATGAGATAGGGCACCAGACTGGTATGCGTCTGAGCTCGGTCCCAGGGGCAGCCTCCGGGTGACCGCAGCCGGTCCATGACGGCGACGAGGTCGAGCAGCCGAGCCCCTGGCACGTCGTGCGATCCGAGCAGCACCTCCACGTCCGGGGCGTCCGGCCGTCGGGAGACCTCCCCAGCGACGACGTCGGTGAGGCCGGGGTCGCCGTCCGAGGAGACCACCCACACGACCTGCTCGCCCGCCGCGGCGCGTCCGACGAGGCCGCGCCCAAGCGTCGCCGGCCCGTCGTCCGCCGACACCGTCACCGTCACGCCGGAGTCGCGCAGGGCCTCCACCTGCGGCTCGCCGTCGTAGCCGAGGACGACGTCGGCCGCGTCGAGCGCCTGCCACGCCTCGCGGGTCAGCAGGCCGGCCCCGACCCGCGGGCTGGTGAGCAGGAGGAACAGGCGACCGGTCACGGTCCTGTTGACGCGCCCGTCGGGCTGGGCGCCGGCTCCTGCGTGGGTTCCGGAGCGGGCGCCGAGGTGCTGGCCCCGCTGGGGGTGGCAGTCGGCTTGATCCAGTTGTTGTTCCCCTGGAGGAACCCGCCCGTGCTGGGGTCCCACGTGCCGAACCGCGGGTCGAGCTGCACGTTGGCCTTCTTCAGCTCGTCGAGGATGGCGTTGACGTCGGCCTCGGTCAGCGGGCCTCCCTGCGCGAGGATGATCGACGTCGCGACGAAGTCCTTGGTGGCCTGGCTGGCGCTGGGGATCTTCTGGATGGCCGCGTTGTAGCGAGCATCCGGCGCCCAGCTGCCGGAGGCCTTGACCTGGTTCAGCACGAACGGCGAGAGAATCAGCACCCCCAGCGCCTGGGACTCCTGGATCTTCTGGTCCGGGGTGGTCGCCAGGTTGGAGTTGAACTGGTCCACCACCTGGCTGACCGTCGCGTTCGAGATGGCGGTGCCGTTGACAAAGGCCGCGGTGCTGGCCTTGTCCAACGTCGAGCAGCCGGCGAGGGCCAGGATGACCGCGAGGACGGCGGCGACGAGCGCTCCGGCCCGGCGGGTGCGGCTGGCTTGCCCCACGAAGTGGCCCACCGGCATACCGACATCCTCCTGCGCCAGTCCGGACCCTGGCGGGCCGGGTCGAGTTGTCACGAGCGCGCCCATTGTGCCCTAGGCACCCGCCTAGCCGGACCGGACCGCGGACGCTGAGACGCGCGCCGCGTCCCCGATCCCGTCCAGGAGCACGGCGCGGACCAGGTCGGCGGCCCACCGGAGCACCGCCTGGTCGCGCAGCGGTGTGCCGCCGACCCGCGCCGTCGTCGGCTGCGGGACCAGGATGGTGCCGAGCGCCTCCTTGACGATGGTGCCGGGGTAGAGCCGTTGCAGCCGCAGCTGCTGGCTCTCGCGCAGCTGCACGGGTCCGAACCGCACGGTGCGGCCTTGGACGGCGATGTCACCAATCCCGGCCGAGCGCGCCACCGTGCGCAGCCGCGCGACCTCGAGCAGGTTCTGCACCGGCTCCGGCGGCGCGCCGTAGCGGTCGCGCAGCTCCGCCTCGATCTCGGTCAGCTCGTTCTCGTCGATGACCGCAGCGAGCTTCTTGTAGGCCTCGAGCCGCAGCCGCTCGCCGGGCACGTAGTCGTGAGGTAGGTGGGCGTCGACCGGCAGCTCGATCTTGATCTCGGCCAGCTGGGTCTGGCCCTCGCCCTTGAAGTCCGCGACCGCCTCGCCCACGAGCCGGACGTAGAGGTCGAAGCCGACGCCCTCGATGTGGCCCGACTGCTCGCCGCCGAGCAGGTTGCCGGCGCCGCGGATCTCGAGGTCCTTCATGGCCACCTGCATGCCAGCGCCGAGGTCGGTGTGGCTGGCGATGGTCATCAGCCGGTCGTGCGCGGTCTCGGTCAGCGGCTTCTCCGGCGGGTACATGAAGTAGGCGTATGCGCGCTCGCGCCCGCGGCCGACTCGCCCCCGCAGCTGGTGCAGCTGGCTGAGGCCGAGCATGTCGCCGCGATCGACGATCAGGGTGTTGGCGTTGGAGATGTCGAGTCCGGTCTCGACGATCGTCGTGCAGACGAGCACGTCGAAGCGCTTCTCCCAGAAGTCGAGGACCACCTGCTCGAGGCGGTTCTCGCCCATCTGCCCGTGGGCGGTCGCGATCCGCGCCTCCGGCACCAGCTCGCGCAGCCGGGAGGCCGCCCGCTCGATGGAGCTGACCTTGTTGTGGACGAAGAAGACCTGGCCCTCGCGCAGCAGCTCGCGCCGGATGGCGGCGGTGACCTGCTTCTCCTCGTAGCCACCGACGTAGGTCAGGACCGGGTGCCGTTCCTCGGGAGGCGTTGCCAGCGTTGACATCTCGCGGATTCCGGTGACCGCCATCTCCAGGGTCCGCGGGATCGGGGTCGCCGACATGGCCAGCACGTCGACGGCGGTCCGGAGAGTCTTGAGCTGCTCCTTGTGCTCGACACCGAACCGCTGCTCCTCGTCGACGACGACGAGGCCGAGGTCCTTGAACCGGACCTCGGAGCCGAGCAGCCGGTGGGTGCCGATGACGACGTCGACCCGGCCGTCGGCGAGCCCCTCGAGCACCTCGCGGGCCTCCTTGTCGGTCTGGAACCGGCTGAGCGACTTCACGGTGACCGGGAACGGCGCATACCGCTCCGAGAAGGTGTTGAAGTGCTGGGTGACCAGCAGGGTCGTCGGCACGAGGATCGCGACCTGCTTGCCCTCCTGGACCGCCTTGAACGCCGCCCGCACCGCGATCTCGGTCTTGCCGTAGCCGACGTCGCCGCAGATGAGGCGGTCCATGGGGACCTCCTTCTCCATGTCGGCCTTGACCTCGTCGATCGACGACAGCTGGTCGGGCGTCTCGACGTAGGCGAACGCGTCCTCGAGCTCGCGCTGCCACGGGGTGTCGGGCCCGAAGGCGTGGCCCTTGGTGGCCATCCGGGCGCTGTAGAGCCGGATGAGGTCCGCGGCGATCTGCTTGACGTAGCGGCGGGCCCGCGCCTTGGTCTTGTGCCAGTCGGAGCCGCCGAGCTTGTTCAGGGTGGGCGCCTCGCCGCCGACGTACTTCGTGACCTGGTCCAGCTGGTCGGTCGGCACGTAGAGCCGGTCGGCGGGCTGGCCGCGCTTGGACGAGGCGTACTCGATGACGAGGTACTCGCGGGTGGCGTTCTGGACCGTGCGCTGCACCATCTCGACGAACCGGCCGACGCCGTGCTGCTCGTGCACGACGTAGTCGCCCGGGCCGCAGCTGCAGCGGGTCGACCTGGTTGCGGCGCCGCGACGGCATCCGGCGCATGTCCTTGGTGCCGCTGGTACCGGGCTGGCCCGTGAGGTCGGCCTCGGTGACGACGGCGAGCTCGCTGCCGCGGCGTCGACGAAGCCCCGCCCGAGCGACCCGGTGGTGACGTAGACGAGCCCGGGGCGATGTCATCCGCCGGAGGGTCGAGCGTCGCGGCGACGTCGTGCTCGCCGAGGACCTCGTGGACGCGGCGGGCCAGACCGTGGCCGTCGGTGACGACGACGACGCGCCAGCCATCAGAGGCCCAGTCGCGCAGCTGGCTGACAGCGGCGTCGGTGTCGCCGCGGAAGGCTTGCGACGTCGGTCGGTGCCGAGGTCGATCAGCTCGACACCGTCCGCCGCCGCGGTGAACTCGGCCAGCTCGGCGTCGCTGGCGAACGAGGTGAACGTCCACCAGGGCAGGTCGAGCGTACCGGGCGTGCTCCCGCAGCTCGGCGAGAGTCCAGAAGGACGCGCGTGCCGAGCACGCCCTGGAGGTCCACCGGGACGGCGCTGCCGGCCGCCGCTCCCAGCCAGCTGGCCTCGAGGAACTCGGCGCTCGTCGCGACGAGGTCGTGAGCACGGGCCCGGACCCGCTCGGGGTCGACCACGACCACGAGCGGATGCGACGGCAGCACCTCGAGGACCGACTGCATGCCCCCCGAGCCCTCGAGCAGGACCGGCATGAGCGACTCCATGCCCTCCACGGCGATGCCTTCGGCCAGCTTGGCCAGCATGTCGGCGAGGCCCGGGCATCTCCTGAGCCAGCGTCCTGGCCCGCTGCGCGCACCGCGTCGGTGAGCAGCAGCTCGCGGCACGGTGGCGCCCACAGGCCGTGGTCCGCGATCTCGAGGCTGCGCTGGTCGGCCACCTTGAACCAGCGGATCTCCTCGACGGTGTCGCCCCAGAACTCGACCCGGACCGGGTGCTCCTCGGTCGGCGGGAAGACGTCGAGGATGCCGCCGCGCACCGCGAACTCGCCTCGGCGCTCGACGAGGTCGGTACGCGTGTAGGCGGCGGCCGCGAGCGCCTCGACCACGTCCTCCAGCGGCATCTCGTCGCCGGGCTTCAGGGCCACCGGAGCCAGCTCGCCCAGCCCGCGGGCGATCGGCTGCAGCACGGCGCGCACCGGGGCGACGACGACCGACAGCGGCCCGTATGCGGGGTCGCTCGGGTCGGGGTGGGCGAGCCGCCGGAGCACGGCCAGCCGGCGACCCACCGTGTCGCTGCGGGGGCTGAGCCGTTCGTGCGGCAGTGTCTCCCAGCTCGGGAACGTCGCGACCTGGTCGCGCCGGGAGCAGGCAGGACAGAGCCTCCGCGAGGTCGTCGGCCTCGCGCGTGGTGGCCGTCACGAGGAGGACCGCCGGTGGTGCGGGCTCCAGTCGACGAGCGACGCGACAAGGAACGCCCGCGCTCCCCCACTGACCGCCACGTCGACGAACGGGAGGCGGCCGGCAGCGGCCTGCAGCACGGAAGGACCTGAGAGACCTGTTGACCAGTGGTCGAGTGCGGATTGAACGACGGAACGACCAGGGGCCATGAAGATCCGAACACCTCGTATCGCGGCTGGGCGCCGTCAGTGGTCAGCGCGAAAGGCACCACACCCAGGGGAAGCGGCGGTACCCAACTCTACGTTGGGTTGAGCACTCACCTACCGGGGCGGCCCCGTCGCGCCCGCAAACCCGACATGGTGCGCCCGGCCGGGGGCGATGCCGAAGGCTCCTTCAACTCCTGCCGGCAGCAGCCCGGCGGTTCGAGCAGCCTAGGTCTGGGATGTGTACCGGTTTGGTCCAAATACGTCCAATTTATGGCGGATTGTGCGAGTGGGGAGGAGGATGCAACCCACAACTCACCGGAGCGCGGCCCTGCCGAAGGAGGGACCGTCCACGCTCCTGGGTTACGCAACGTCGGATGTCCCCCCCTGGAACTCCTGGTCGAACTGGACTGGGATGCATATTCACGGACGCCACAGGGCGAATCGCATGTCGTGTTCTGCCGTCAGGTCCTCGGCAGGCCCGGTGCTCTTACGCATGGTCCCCAAAGCAACAATCAAACAAACCGCGGCCTCAATACAAACCTTGAGGTCCAAACCAAAGGAACGTGCCCTTGACCCATCGCGCCGTCGTCAGGTTCGATTCTTCCACCGGAGGTGCCTCGCTCGCGAACGCTGGAGCCCGAAGTGTAGAGAGCAAGTTGAGTCGCTCAATGTCCAGCACGGGTTCAGTGACACGAAGGGGAGTTGTCGGAGCCATCGGTGGAGCTGCCGCCCTGGCTATTCCCTCAATCGCCACAGCTCCGCCTGCGATGGCGGCGGCGAGTTTCGGCTCCGTAGACTTTGATTCCTTTGCGGGAGTGAACGATGACGACAAGTTGTCTGCCGCGTTGTCCTATCTTGGTTCGCAGACCAGAATACCCTGGCTGCAACTGCCGGCGCGGGATGTCGTGTTCTCGCGGACGCGCACATTGTTCTCGGGACTCAAAATGGTTGGCGCAGGACAACCTACTGGTCCCAAAAACCTCGAACTATCATCGGGGAAATTCGTCTCCGCCCGCGTACTACTGAACGTCGGCAACGGCCCTTCATCGTGGCTGGTGGGCTCCGGATCCGTCTATGACGTCACCGTGGCGGGGGTAGCGTTCCAAGCGGGTGGCCCTTCCGCTCAGTTCTTGCACCAGCCTAGCGGCACGTTATACGCGTGCGAGTTCAGCAATCTGAACCTTTATGGGTTCAAGCACGCGTTCGGCATGCCGGGCGCCAAGATGGCCTGGTAACCCAAGTGATCTTCTCGGGACACTGGACCGTCATCGGGTTCACTGACACACAGTTTACGCTCGGGGGCTCGGACTGCTCGCTCTGGGAAGGTGGATTCATCAACATCGGGCCGCCTTCAGCTGCCGGGAATGGTGCTCCGCAGATCATCTTCGACTACCTCTCCAAAACGAACGTCGGATACATGTACGTGACCTGTAACAACGATTGGGGCGGTTTGACGGTCAAGGGCAACGCAAAAAACCACGTACGGATCTGGGGCGGCTCCTTCGAGGAATGGACGAGGGCCGCTTGGCGACCTGCTCCGTCATCGACGTGCAAGGCGGCAACATGACCATGTACTCGCCATGGTTGGCCTATGTAACCAGCCCAGCGGGCGGTGTAATCTCGCAGTCAGGGGGTAACCTTGATCTGCACTCGCCGGCCTACCAGCGGGCATCTAAGTCAAGGCGCGGATTTCCCGTTGCTCTTATCAGCGTGGTGGCACATTTCAGATGTGCGGCCAGCCAATAAACGCTTACGGCGAGCAGTGCCGTCTGAGATGGGCGGACGGAACAACCGCGGTAGTTCAGCTCCCTGGCAACCGAGTGATATGAACATCACGGCAATACAGAATTTCACCGAAGGGGACCGCATGCCTCCGGTTGACGGCGGCTGGTCCGCTGATCGCCGGCTCGGCTGCAGCTCATCCTGGCGTCAGCCGGGTGGCGAGGCGCTGCGACTTGATGAAACCCGCCATGTCCCGACGAGCCCGGGGTTAATCTTTTGGTCGTGCAGGGTTCGAAGTACGGAGTGGAGCCCGCCCATCTCTCCCGGCGACAGGTGTTAGCGCTCTTCGGGGGGGCTGCTGCTGCGGTCAGCCTGTCCGGTTGTCAGCGGGCCGCGGCTCCTCAGCTCTACTCGGTCGCGCAGTGGCGCCAAGAGCGCGGCGACCGCTTTCTCATCGGCCACCGCGGTTCCGGCGACGTGGTCCCGGAGCACACCCTCGAGGGGTACCAGGCCGCCATCGACTGGGGCGCCAAGGCGCTGGAGATCTCGGTCGTGATGACCAGTGACGGCGTGCTTCTGTGTCAACACGACCTGACCTACGACCGGACGACGAATCTCAAGGGCAAGGTCAGCAGCCAACCGTCCAGCGTGCTCATGAATGGCCGCGTCAACATCGACCGCCTCGGTCCCCGTTGGCAGGGCGACCGCCGGCCGCACATCGCCCGGCTCGACGACGTCCTCCGGAAGGTCGGGCGTCAGGCGGTGCTGTGCATCGAGCCCAAGGACGACTCGGCCTACCCGGCGATGACTCGGATGATCGAGGAGCAGGGGCTGCACGATGCGGCCATCCTCAAGCTGAACTACACCTCACCTCGCATCGCGATGGCGAAGGAGGCCGGATACCCGGTCTTCGCCTACATCGGAAGCGCCGACGATGCGACCGCGCCGACGATCAAGGACCTGGCGTCGCGGTTGGATGCGACCCAAGATGTCCTCGTGCTGCCCTCGACCGGTCGCGACGGTCCTCTGGCCGACAGCACCATCGATGCCGCCGTGGCCACGGCAATACCCGTGTGGGTGTTCCCAGTCCACCGCCGCTGGGAGGTGGAGTACTTCTTCAAGCGCGGCGTGGCGGGCCTCCTGGCGTCGAGCTACGGGTACCTATCGAAGTTCGTGCAGCCGGTGCAGGCGACCGACTGGGACTCCGGCGCCATCGCCCCGGGAGAGATGACCCAGTTCCCGGACTCCGACGCTTCGGGCCTGGCCTGGCCGGAGCCGGGAGTGATCGCTCTAGCCGCACAACGAAGCAAGCCTTCCTGACCCTCGGGCAGCTGGCGCCTCTGGAACGACCAAACGGGCCGTACCAGGTCGACATGGAGATCCGTGTCGACGCCATGCCCGAGGACGACAGCTCCAACTTCACGCTGGCCTTCGGCCACGCGGACGACAAGTACTACGAGCACCGGCAGGGCACCTCGGACGGCTACCACGCGATGTTGCGGATGGACGGCACGACGGGCTGCGGGTGCACCGAGTGGGCTCGGAGAGTGGGTCGGAGCTCGGGCAGAGCGTCGCCGGACCGCCACCCGGAGTCGGCAAGTGGATCGGTGTGCGGCTCAATGTCGGCACCAAGGACATCGCCTGGACCCGCACCGACACGGGGGCGACGGTCACAGCGCAGAACGGCGAGTTCCGGGGCGACTACCTCCACATCGGACGCTCCGCCACGGACGGCAAGATCTCCGTGCGATCACTCCGGCTGAGTTGACGAAAACCGTCACATCCGGACCGATCGCCACGTATCGTTTTCCGCAGTAGCAGTCGGCCGGGGGGCCGTTAACTGCGCGGGATCGATTGTGGGAGGGAAGCCCCGACCCGGGGCTCATGTCATGGTGCACTCAGCCCTGGCGCAACAGCGCTGGACCGTGCCGTCTGCTCTGGAAGCGTTGCAAGGCGCCCAGAAGCCGCCGCACGGCACACCGGCCTACTCGCGCTTCGTCAACCGCCCGCTGGGGCGTCGGCTCGCCGCCCTGGCGGCGACGTGGGGTTGGTCGCCCAACTTCGTTTCCGCTGTCAGCGCTGGCTGTTCGCTCCTCGCCATCGTCGTCCTGGCGTCGGCGGCTCGAGTGTCCTCGTGGGCGTTCTCGTTGCCGTCCTTCTCGTCCTCGGGTATGCGTGGGACTCCGCGGACGGGCAGGTCGCCCGGCTGACGGGCAAGGGATCGGTGTTCGGGGAATGGCTCGACCACATGATCGACTGCACCAAGATCAGCGCGCTGCACATCGCCGTCGGCGTCCACCTGGTCAGGTCCACCGACCTGCCCTGGCCTGGCTGCTGGTGCCGGCGTTCTACCTCCTTACCTCCAACGTCCTGTTCTTCGGCATGATCCTCACCGACCAGCTCGTCGGGCGTCGGGGGCGAGCAAGGCCACCAGCGCCGGTTCGCTCTCGGTGCTGCGCTCGCTGGCCATCCTGCCGAGCGACTACGGCGCCCTCTGCCTGATCTTCGTCACCCTCGCCTGGCCAACGGTGTTTCTGGGCCTCTACGTCCTCATGTTCCTGGGCAGCGCCCTGCTGCTCGCCGCCGCGGTCCTCCGCTGGTCGGCGACGCTGCGCTCGATCGATCGGAGCCACACCTCATGACTCGAATGGAGTCCACCAGCCCCGTCCGCGGCTATGTCCCCGGCGTCTTCGACATGTTCCACGTCGGACACCTCAACATCGTCCGCCAGGCCCGCGAGCAGTGCGACTACCTCATCGTCGGCGTCGTCGCGGACGACGTCGTCGAGGGCATCAAGGGCCGAGCGCCGGTCGTGCCGCTGGACGAGCGCATCGAGATCGTCGCCGCCCTGCGCGACGTCGACGAGGTCGTCGTCGACGAGCACGCCGACAAGTTCGACGCGTGGCACGAGCTGCACTACGACGTGATCTTCAAGGGTGACGACTGGCGCGGTACGCCGAAGGGCCGCAAGCTCGAGGCGGACCTGCGCCGGGGTCGGTTCCCGGCTCGTGTACTTCCCCTACACCCGGCACACGTCGAGCACGATCCTTCGATCGGCGCTCGACGACATGGTGCACCCGACCACGTGGCCTCCGGAGTGGGCCGCAGCGGTGCGCTCGACGGCGGCCGAGCGGGTGGTCGTCCAGGCCCTCGCCGGCGAAGCCGCCTCATGACCGGTCAGCGAACGGTCCACATCCTCGGCACCCACGGCGTACCCGCCGCCTACGGCGGGTTCGAGACGGCCGCCGAGAACGTCGGCCTGCACCTCGCCGCCAAGGGCTGGCGCGTCGTCGTCTACTGCCAGCTGCCGGGATCGGGCAGCACCACCACTGACGAGTGGAAGGGCATCGAGCGGGTGCTCATCCACGAGGAGCGGGACGGGTGGCTGGGGACGGCCTCCTTCGACCGTCGGTCCATCGCCTATGTGCTCCGGCACCGCCAACCGGGGGACGTCTGCCTCACCTTCGGCTACAACACCGGCGTGTTCAACCTCGCTCAGCGCGTCTTGGGCATTCCCAACGTCATCAACATGGACGGCATGGAGTGGACCCGTCGTCGCTGGGGTGTGGCGAAGCAGGGCATCCTGCTCGGCAACGAGCGGTTCGCCGGTGCGGTCGGGACGGTCCTCATCGGCGACCACCCGATCATCACGCGCTATCTCCAGCGACACTTCGGCCGCAGACGCGTGACCACGATCGCCTACGGGGCCTACCCCATGGCGGGCGCGCCGACGAACCGGTACGCCGGCTCGGGCTCACTCCCGGCGAGTACGCCACGATGATCTGCCGTCCCATCCCCGAGAACTCGGTCCTCGAGATCGTCGCCGCGTGGAGCACCCGGCGCCGCGGGATCCCGCTCGTGGTGCTCGGCACGTTCGACGCCGCCGACCCTTACCACGCGTGCGTCCTCGATGCCGCGGGCGACGAGGTCCGCTTCCTGGGCGCGATCTACGACCCGGAGACCGTGTCGGCACTGCGGTTCCACGGACGGGTCTATCTGCACGGCCACACGGTCGGTGGCACCAACCCGTCCCTCGTGGAGGCGATGGCCGCTGGCAACGCCGTCATCGCGCAGGACAACGGCTACAACCGCTTCGTCGCGGGCGAGGGCAACCGCTACTTCACGGACGCCGGCGACCTGGCCGGACTCTCGACCTCCTCGTCGACGACGGTGCAACGCTGCGCCGCATGGGCGAGTCCAGCCGCGAGCGCCACGCGGCCCAGTACACCTGGGAACACATCGGCGACCTCTACGAACAGGCGCTCCTGCGCGGCCGCTGGGTCACGAAAGGACCTCACGATGATCAAGGTGGCCGTTGTCGGCCTGGGCAAGATGGGGCTCTCGCATCTGTCGATGGTCCGGGCGCATCCCGACGTCGACCTCGTCGGCGTGTGCGACTCCACCGGCTACCTGCTCGACGTCCTGTCCAAGTACACCGGGGTGTCGACCTTCGGCGACCTCGACGAGATGCTCGACGACCGTGCGAGCCGGACGCCGTCGTGATCGCCACCCCGTCCCACCTGCACGCGTCGATGGTGCGCACGGCCCTGGAGCGTGGCGTCCACGTCTTCTGCGAGAAGCCGCTGTTCCTCGACCCGCGCGACAACGACGAGCTGACCGCGCTGGCCGCAGGAGCGCGGCCTGGTCACCCAGGTGGGCTACCACAACCGGTTCGTCGGCACCTTCCAGGAGGTCAAGCGCCTGCTCGACGCCCACGCGCTCGGCACCGTCACCAACGTCATGGCCGAGGCCTACGGTCCGGTCGTGCTCAAGCCGGCCGGGCGCAGCTGGCGGAGCCGGCGCTCGTCCGGGGGCGGGTGCCTCTACGACTACGCGGCGCACCCGTTGGACCTGCTCACGTGGTACTTCGGTGAGCCGTCGGCGGTGGCCGGCAGCACGATGACCAGCATCTTCTCCAAGGACATCGATGACGCCGTGACCTCCACGGTGCGCTACGCCGACGGCATGACGGCACAGCTCAGCGCGAACTGGTCCGACGAGTCCAAGCGCAAGATGACGACCAGCGTCCGCAATCTGGGGAACCGCTGGCCACATCGAGGCCGACCGGCAGAGCCTCAAGGTGTACCTGCGGGGCACCGCGCCGGTGCCGGAGGGCTACGAGCAGGGCTGGAACGTCAAGTACACGACCGAGCTCACGCAGAGCACCTGGTTCTACCTGCGGGGCGAGGAGTACAGCGCCCAGCTGGACGAGTTCGTGAGAAGGGTCCAGGACCGCCGGGTCGACGGACCGAGCACCTTCGCCTCGGCCTCGGTGACCGACCGCGTGATCGCCATGATCGCGGCGGATGCCCTCGCGGTGCCGACACCGGGGGCCGTGCCGGTCCCGGCATCGACCGGCGTGGCGACGTCGGCCGCAATTCGAACCTCCCGAACCTCCCGAACCTCGACGGCACGCGCCGCAGCCGGGCGTCTTGCCCTGGGGTGCGCCGCGTCGCCCGATCCGCACGACGACAGACCGCAGGGAGGTGGTCCGGATGAGCGACGCTCCTCGCCGCACGCCCGATGGATCGCCTGCTGTTCGGCGACAACCAGTTCTTCGGCGTCAACCACATGTCCGAGGACAAGGCGATGGCGCAGCAGATGCGCTTCCAGAAGCTCGACGCCATCCTCGAGGTCCTCGACGCGGCCTACGACGAGGGGGTGCGCACGTTCATGTGCACGACCCACGAGCGGGTTGCGGAGATCTGCGAGGTGGCTCGTGCGCGAGCCGGACCGCTACGCGGAGATGGTGTGGTACCCGTGCATGCCCTACGCGCACAAGTACGCCAACGCCGTCACCGATGACGGCTTCCTCGGCGCGATCCGCAAGTTCCTCCCCGACGAGGGCTACCTCGACGCCGCGATGCGCGGGACCAAGTCCATCGCCAGCCGCGACGTGGAGGGGTTGGCCACGCTGCTGGTCGACGCGGAACTGAAGATGTTCAAGGGCCTGTCCACGCCGGTGGTCTGGATGCAGAACGTTATCGTCGACCTGCTTCTCGGACTCGGGTTCTACGATGCGTTCCGGATGTTCTCCGACCACGTACGTGACCGCTACGGCGCCGAGGCGGGCTTCATCACGATGAACCTGCCGATGCTGCTGGACGCCCTGGACTCCGTCGGCGTCCAGAACCCTCTCGTGTGCTCCAACATCAACAAGCTGGGATTCCGGATGTCCGGGGGGGTCGACGCCTACCGGGACGCCCTCGAGAAGGCGCCGTTCCGGGCCGTCGCCATGTCGGTCTTCGCGTCCGGGGCCATCCCGGCGCGGGACGCGATCGAGTGGGTCACGTCGCTGCCCAACGTCCAGTCCATCGTCTTCGGTGCCTCCAGCCGCAGCAACATCGCCTCCACGCGTCGCCTCGTCGACGAGTGCTGGCCCACGCCCGCACCGTCGTTGGCGACCTGATGTCGACCTTCCCCGCACACCTTCCGCGAAAGTTCGGTGAAGCGCGATGACCATCGGCGCATACCTGCTCATCCTTCGACGCCACTGGGTCGCCGTTGTCGTCATGACGTTGCTCGGTGCGGCGGCCGCCTTTGGCCTGACCGCTGCCACCCCCAAGGTCTACTCGGCGACGACGACGCAGTTCGTCCGCGGCGTGCCCGGTGCGAGCGCGACGGCCGAGTACCAGGCCGCGCAGTTCGCCACCTCGAGAGCGAAGTCCTACAGCGCCCTCATCGGCAACCCGGACGTACTGAGCGGGGTCATCGACCAGCTCGGGCTGAAGATGAACCCAGCCGAGCTGTACTCCCGGCTCACCGTCGACAACCCTACGGACACCGTTCTCATCAACGTCACCGCTCGGGGCACCACGGCGGCCGAGGCGCAGTCGATCTCGGTGTCGGCGGCGGACAACCTGGCCAAGCTCATCATCCGGCTGGAGTCGGCCGGCGCTACGGGGGGCAAGTCGCCGATTGACGTGCAGACCGCGGTGCCCGGCCCCCTTCCGACCAGCCCTACGTCGCCTCGGCCCGTCCTCAACCTCGCGGTCGGCACGATGCTGGGCCTCGCTCTGGGGTCGATCCTCGCGCTGGTGCTCGACTCTCGCCGGCGCCTCAGCCTGCGCGGCCGCCGGCGGCGGGTTCGACCGCTGCGCGCTCGTGGCACAGCCGCGGCTCACAGGACGGTCCGGTCGTCGACGTCGAGCGGACGCACCGGACGCGGTGGCAGAGGTCTCCGACCTTGCCCAAGTGTCCGACACGGACGACGAGAGGGCAGAGATCAGCCGGACCGAGGCGTTGCCGGTCGGCCCGAGCATCCGCTGAATGCTGGCAGAGTCGGTGTGAAGGTGTTGACAACGGTTGCCGCACCGGGGCGCCGACCGGTCGCAAGCGATCGCGGGCTGATGTTGGCGTCCACCTCGTGTGGGTGCTGCTGCTGGCCGCGACGATTCCGTGGCGCAAGAACGTCTACTTCGACGGCGGCGTGGACGTGGTCGTCCTGGCTAAGGGGGCCCTCAGCGTCCTGGCCCTGGCCCTGGCCGCCTACCTTGCTCGAGGCCGGATGCGCCGTCTCGCCGTGCCGGTCGCCCCGATACTCCTCCTGGTTGCCTACCTCAGCGTCACGGTCATCGGCGGGTACGCCAGCGAGCAGCTGTCGGCCGCCCTCGTCCTTGCCATTCGGGTCGCCATCCTTGCGTCGGTGGCCGTCCTGCTCTACGCGCGGTTCTCCAGCAGGGTGGTTCTGGGGTCACTGGTCCATATCTTGGCGGTGGTCACGACGGTCGCCGCCCTGTCGGGTCTTCCCTCGGCGACATCGGGGCGACTCCAGGGCGTGATACCACCGTTGAACCCCAACGAGCTGGCCCTGATGGCCTCGGTATGCCTGCTGTGGACCTTCGCCAAGATGGTCCGAGCCCGCGAGAGCGCCTTCGACCTCGTCTGCTTGGCGGGTTGCGCCGGCGTGGTCCTGCTGACCGGCTCACGCGCAAGCTTGGCGGCCCTTTGTGTGGCGATCGTCGCCATGACTCTGAAGGCGACCGCCTTCACCCCACGCAGCTTCGCCCTGACGGCGCTGCTCGCACCGGTACTGGCCTACGTCGCGGTGGGGACGGACCTGTTGTCCTCGGTCTTTCTCCGCGGCGGCGAGCAAGGGGTCACGACGCTCAGCAACCGGACCATCGCGTGGGACGCGGCGCTGACCTCGGACCGCGATCCATGGCAGACGTGGTTCGGCGCAGGCTTGTCGCAGAAGAAGATCAGCGTCCCGGGTCAGTGGTGGAACACCCAGCTCCTCGACAGCAGTTGGATCTCCGCTTTGGTCCAGGGCGGTCTTATCGGCATGGCACTCGTGCTGGCCATGGTTCTCGCGACCTTGTGGTGCGCGGCCCGGGCACCGCGCGCCGAGCTCGGAGCACTCTGGCTTGGCCTGCTCGTTCTGCTCGCCGGTCGCGCGTTCCTCGAGAGTGGCCTGTTCGACAGCACCACCGCCTTCGCCCTGTTCATGGTCGTGGCCTTCGGCTGCCGACAACGCACCGAGGATGAGCCGGACGCCGCACCCCTTCCGCCGGGCGAGCGAACCGGTTCCAGGCTGGTCCGCGCGTAGACCGCGACGTGGGGTGTTGAGACCGTCGCAGCACCCCGCGTCAGCGTGACGGCTACCGGACCCAGCGCATACCGGAGACGTCGGCGTTGTACTGCGTGAGCACCCGGTCGACATCCTGCTGCCCGGCGGGCAGCGTCGGGTCGTAGCTCACGTGGATGTCACTCGTGATCGTGCCCTTGGCCGTGTCGACGTGCACGATGCGCACCGGGTTGTCGGGAGCGTGGAGCGCCTGGAGGAAGGCCGCCGTGCGGTGACCGTCAGCGGCGCTGAGGTTCGTCTCGGTGGCCGCACCAACGTGCCCCGAGAAGGTCATGACGACGTTGGGGTAGTCGTCGAGTGCCGCCCAGAGGGTGGAGGGCGCCGTGGCACCGTATCCGCCGTTACTGGTCGAGACCGAGCCGTCCGCCTCCAGGAAGGAGTGCGTCAGCAGGATGACGTTGTCGTGCGGGTGGCTGGCGACAACGTCCTTGGCCCACGAGACGACTTGGGGCCGCGGCCACAGCTCGAGGTCTAGTACGAGCCAATTCAGGCCGCCCGCCTGGAAGGTTCGGAACCCGTTGTCCGACTTACCGGGCTCGAAGACCCCCTCGAGGCCGAAGCGGGACGGCGGGTAGTACGCGTTCCAGGTGCTGGTGTCGCGCACGGTCACACTGGCGCTCACACCGGGGCAGGCCGAGCCACCCGGGCAGACGGCACCTGTGTCGTGGTTACCCACGGCGGCAATGAACGGCAGGCCGGCGTCGATCAACGGAGTCAACCGAGCGGAGTTGTTGCGGTACTGGTAGTGGTCGGGCGTGTCCCAGTTCTGCAGGTCGCCGCTGTGAAGGACCCAGCGAAGGTCCAAAGGCCCCCGGTTTTTCAGCAGCCACGAGACGCGCTTTGGCATCCGCTGGTCGGTATCACCGACCTCGTTCTGCGTGTCGGGCATGACCGCGAAGGAGAACGTGGTGTCGCTGGTGGGGGGCGGCGGGGGCGGTGTTGGAGTGCCCGGTTCCGTGCCGGCGACGTGGAAGACGATCCCGAGCTCACCCCATCCGGCCGATTCGAGCGCCTGACGCTCATCGCCGAGCGCAATGCGGTGCACACCGTTCTTGGTATAGGAGTACACGGGCTGGGTGCAGCCGTCGATCGCATCCGGGGACGCGAAGAAGTTGACGCCCTCGTCCTTGTAGCCCTGAGCGGCCGCGTCCGAGTAGGCCGTAGATCCCGTTGCGGCCCAAGTGAAGTCGTACTTCGTCGGGCTGTAGAGGCGGTGGACCTCCGCCAGGCCCTCACCGGCTCCCGCCGCCGCCTGGAACGGCTCGAGAGCCGTCGTGTAGCCGTAGGTCTTCGCGGACGCCGTCTCGCCTGCCCACAGCGACAACAGGTCTCCGCCGGTCGCCGGGCGTTGGACGTGCGACACCGACGCGGACATCGCCGAGCACGCGTCGGTGGCCGCGAGGGCCGTCGTCGACGTGGCCAGCGTGGTGGCGCCGATGGCCGCGAACATCAGGCCGCCGACCACCGATCGCTGGATGATACGGGTTGAGGGTGTCACGGTGCCTCGCTTCCGACCGGCGGCATCGCCGGCCTCGGGTTGGTCAGTTGGGGGGCGTGGTGGGTCTGGAACGGGGCCGACGGACGCCGGAGCCGACGGCGGCTCGGCCGCCGGGTGACGAGCTCGGACAGGACCTCGGTCAGCTCCTGCTGGAAGCGCGCCGGCGCGAACGCCGCCGCGGTCCGCGCGACCCCGTCAGCCGCACGGTCGCGCGCCGCCGTCCAGTCCGCCTGCAGTCGTTGTACGGCGTCCGCGATGGCGGGCGCATCATCCGGGGGCACCGGCTGGGCGACAGCCACACCGGCCATCGCCTCGCGGAGCCCGCTGTGGTCGCTCGCCACAACCGGCCGCGCCGCCAGCGCCGCCTCGATCACGACGTTCCCGAAGGACTCCTCAGCCCGGGACGGCACGACCAGGATGTCGGACTCCGCCAGTGCCCCCCAGACGTTGGTCACGAACCCGGTGAAGGTGACCGCCGACGCCAGACCGTTCGCGTCGACCTGCTCACGCAGCCGCCGCTCATACCACTCATAGCCGGGAAACGTGTCGCCGACAACCCTCAGGCTGGCCGTGACACCACGCCGGGCCAGCTCCGCGACGGCGTCGACGGCAACGTCGACGCCTTTCCGGGGTGACAGCCGCCCGAGGTAGACGAGCCGGGGCGCGTCGATCTGCGGCCTCCCCACGGGGACCTCGGTGGGTCCGGCTACACCGTTGTAGACCACCCGCGCGCCACGCGCGGTGCGTCCTCGGCCCAACCTCACAGCGGCCTTGCTCGTCTCGCTGTTGAAGACGACCCGCCGCGCCAACCTCGTCGGGAGCTGCACTCCCCACCGGGCCACAGCGTTGACCGACGTCTCTGCCTCATGCACGTGGTTCACCGAAGGGACGCGCATCGCCGTCGCCAGCACCAGCCACATCGGGATGCTCAGGGTGTTGACGTAGACCACGTCGGGGCGCAGCTCGCGCATCAGGCGCGACATCGGTGTCACGCCGCGGATCACGGTGCCGGCGAGCTGGACGAGACCCCCCGGGCTGAGGTGGCTCTTGCGGACCACCGGACTGGGGCAGACGACGAAGCGTGCACCCGCCCCCTCCACCACGGTCCGCAGCGGACCGTCGACCGATGCCGTGACGACGACCTCCCACCCGTCCGCGACGAGTCCCCGTGCCGCTTCCACCATCATGCGATCGGACCCGTAGACGTCGGCCGACGGGTTCGCCACGAGGACGGACTTAGGCATGCCGGACGACTCCACGACTCGGGGCCGAGCGCCCGGGTCCTGGCTCAGAGTCGCAGCCGGCGCTCGTCACCACCGGCCGACGTGCGCCGTACCGCTGGGCTTGCCGGCGATGGACGCGATGTCGGAGGGGAGCGGAACCGCCACCTGCGACTCCGTCGCGAGGACCGTGCTGGCGACGGCACCGTTGGCGTCGACCGCGGTAGCTCCCGAGTACTCCCTGCTGCGCCGATCCTGGCCCGTGCGAGTACTGAAGGCCGACAGGCTGGTGAACACGAACGGGTTCGTCGACCCGCTCGACCAGACCACCAGCCACTGAGGGGTTCCGGCGTTCGTGCGCTGGTAGATGTTCCCGTCGGAACTGACGCCCATCGACTCGGCACTCTGCTTGTACCCGTAGTCCTCCACACAGAGCAGGCACTGGGCCGCCCCGGAGGTCTGGGCCACGACATTGTTGCGCAGCGTGACGGGCCCCAGGGTCCAGGGCATGGTCGGGTCCGGGAACGGCTGACGCGGGTCGACCGCCTGGTCCCCTGAGTTGGTGTTGCGTCGGGTGTCCTGAGGCAGGTAGAGCGGCCGGGCGACGTTGCCGACAAACGTGTTGTTCCAGATCCGCACGTCGGTCGTGTTGTTGATCTTCGCGCCCTCCATCTGGTTGCGGGCGATCAGGTTGTTGACGATGACCGCCTTCGCGGAGATCTCCAGGAAGATCCCGTCACCCGAGTTGTCGGAGAAGCTCGAACCGCGCAGGACGGTGTCGTAGTCCGAGACATCTTCCCAGAACCCGTGGCCGTAGTTGCCGGAGAAGCTGCTGTCCGTCACCGTCACACCGCGCGTCGCGCCGAGCTTCGCTCCTCCGGCGACCGGTGCGATGTTGAAGCGCTCGTCGTTGTTCTGCGTCGAGAGGACGCCGGTCATCGTGAGACGGTCGGCGAAGCGCGCATGGATGCCGAGCATTCCGGCGCCGCGAACGGTGACGTGGTCGAGGACCCGTCCGTCGTGAGGACGCCGAGGCCGGTCGTCGCCGCGTCCTCTACGGTGACGTTCTCGAGCCGGACCTTGGGCGCCTCCACCGTGACCGACGCGATGTCCGGCACGGACGGCGAGAACCGCCGGATCCCGAACCCTCGCAGGACCGTGCCCGCCGAGCGGACCGACATCGCCTTCACCAGGGTGCTGGCCTCGAGGGTTCGGCCTCGGGGGTCGCTGCCGATGAAGAGCTGGGACGTGCCCTCGTCGAGGTAGAAGGTTCCACTGGTGACCTGGCTGCGCGACGCCACCTGCTGGAGTGGCACCCCGTCCACGAAGACCTGGTCGGGGTACGCCGCCATCGGGTGTGAGGGGTTGACGAACTGCCACTGCGGCGTCGTGGAGTCCGGCGCGCCACGGGTGTAGGTGGGGCTGTGGTCGAACCGGGTCGACCAGCCGTCGTGGCGCCAGGTTGAGCCGTCCTGCACCCAACCGGTCACCGGCTCGGACCCGTCGAGCCAGGCCGCCTCGCCGGGGTAGTTCTGCACGGTCAGCGTCTTGCCCGAGATGGTCACTGTCTCGTGGTAGCGGCCCGCACGCAGCACAACGGTGCCGCCGGCCGGAGCCACCGAAACGGCGCGGGCGATGGTCCGGACCGGGGCGGCCGCGGAGCCGGGAGCCGTGTCGTTTCCGGTGGGCGAGACGTACACCGCACCGGCGGGCAGCGGGTATGCCGCCGTTCCGACCGTCGCGGCGCCCGGCGAGCCCGTGGTGCTGGGCGGGTTGGGGACGATCGGCGGGGGGGTGCTCGTGGCGGCCGTGGGGACGTAGAACGCGGCGCCCTCCGCCGTCCAGCCTTGGCTGGCAAGGCCGGACGCGGTCGACCCGAGCCACAGCCGGTGCACCGTGCCCGATACGTAGGAGTTCACAGGCTCGGTGCCGGCCAGCTGGGTCGCCGCGGCGTAGAAGTTCGTGCCTTCGTCCTGATATCCCGCGTTGACGGCGTTGGCCAGCCGGGTGGAACCCTCGAGGGCCCACGTGAAGTCAGCACTGCTCGAGCGGAACAGCCGGTGCACCGACGTGAGCCCGGTGACGGCCGACGTCGATGCCTTGAACGGGGTCCCGAGATCGGTGGTGAAGCCGTACTTCTGTGCGGCGGTGCTCGACTCGTCGGCCCACGGAGTGACGAGGTTGGCCTTGGTCGTCGGGTTGGCGCGCTGGTACAGCGGCGCAGTCATGGCGGATACGGGCTCACCCGCCGCCGCTGCGGAGGTGACACCGGCAGTGGCGGCGAGCGCCATCACGGTGAACAACCAGATCGTCTTGCGTCCGAGCTTTGCGGCAGCGGGCATGCGGAGGTCCTCGTCGTCGGTGCCCCGACCCGGACCAGCGCACGGCCGGTCGCGTCTGGCGGACACGGCCGGTCGTTCGGGTGGTTGATCTCAGGCGGGGCAGTCATGTCCGCCGACAGGGGGGTTCGGTGCGACTGCGCGCCAACGTAACGGCTCTGTTGCGGTGTTCGCCAGAACTGGTTCAGCGTCAACGGTCCCGAAAGGGGACATACTGACGGTGTCGCCGCGAAAGATGACGGTTACGCCACAAAATTCTTACCAATTCATGACCCTGCCGCCGTCCGTGTTTCCGACTTGTCAGGAGTGGCCGAGGGCCGGTGACGTCGTCGACGTCACCGGCCCTCTCCCCGTTGCGGGGGATCCCCATGCGGATCTATGGCTGGTTCGGACCCACCCCAGAGGTCGTCGACGTTGAACAGCGTCGGGGATTGGTGGCACCGGAGGACAGGTACAGGTAGAACCCCACAGACCCTGCGACCTGGAATCCGCTGGTGCTGTCCGTGGCCGTCACCGTCCAGGCCGACGGCTCTGGGGTGCCGTCCTTCCAGACCTTGGCGCGGAGGGTCGTCGGCGACGTGCCGACGGCCTGGGTCCGCACTCTGAGCTTGTCGTTCGCCGCCACCGTGACCCCCGGCAGCACGACCGTGGACGACAGCGCCGTCTCGGTGCCGGCGACCATCTTCGTCAGCACCACGGCGACCGTTCCGTCGGACCGAACCTGCAACTTGCTCCGGTAGTCGTTGTTGGTGCTGAACTGCCGGGCGATGACGCTGAGATACTGCCCACCGCCGGTAGCCACCTTGCTGGTGGACAGTGTCGCCGCGACCTCGGTGTCCGTCTTCGAGACACTCGGCAGGTTGGCGGTGCCACCGTTACCGGCGGTGAGGTTGACGCTGCCCATGCCGTTGCCCACCGACCAGCGGCTGAGCGTGCCGGACACGGTCCAGGCTCCACCGAGGTCGGCGTTGCCCCAACCGTTGGCCGTAGTGCGACCAAAGCCATCCTTCGCGTAGGCGGGGTCGCCGGAGCGTGACCGTCACCGACTGCGTGGTGCTGTCGGTGGCGCCCTTGTCGTCGGTCACCGTCAGCTTCACCGTGATACGTGCCAGCCGCCGCGTAGGTGTGGCTCGCCGTCGCACCGGTGGCCGTCGCTGCCGTCACCGAAGTCCCACGCGTAGGAGGCGACCGTGCCGTCGGGGTCGGTCGAGGCGCCGAGCCGTCGAACGACACCGTCAGACCCGACGCGGTGTCGCGTGAACGACGCCACCGGCGGCTGGTTGGCCGGCGAGCCGTCACCGTCACGATGCGTGCGTGACCTGTCGGTGCGCGCCCTCGTTGTCGGTCACCGTCAGCGTCACCGTGTACGTGCCGGCCGCGGCGTACGTGTGGCTCGGCTGTCGACACCCGGCTGCCGGCCGTGCCGTCACCGAAGTCCCACGCGTAGGACGCGACGGTGCCGTCCGGGTCGGACGAGGCCGACGCCGTCGACCGACGCCGTCAGGTCGCGTCTCGGTGTGCGTGAACGCCGCAGTCGGCGCCTGGTTCGCCGGCGGAGCCGTCACCGTGACCGACTGCGTGACTCGTGCTGGTGGCGCCCTCGTCGTCGGTCACGGTGAGCGTCACCGTGTAGGTGCCGGCCGCGGCGTAGGTGTGGCTCGGCGTCGCCGACACCCGGTGCCGGCCGTCGCCGTCACCGAAGTCCCACGCGTACGAGGCGATCGTGCCGTCCGGGTCGGACGAGGCCGAGCCGTCGAACGACGACCGTCAGGTCGCGTCGCGGTATGGGTGAACGCCGCGGTCGGCGGCTGGTTCGGCAGCGTTGCCGCCACCGGCTGGTGTAGTGCGTCGGCGACGGTCGCCGGCGGTGAGCACCGAGCTGTAGACCGCGGCCTCGTCGATGGTGCCGGCGAAGAAGGCGCTGCTGCAGCCACCCCAGTGGTTGTCGCCACCGACCCGCCAGTAGCCGGTCGTACGCCTGCGCCTGCGTCTGGCGGGTTGGTGCCGACCAGTGCCCGTCGAGGTAGAGCTTCAGGCCGTCGGTCGTGCTCTGGGTGGCGACCACCTGGTGCCACTTGCCGTCGTTGACGGCGTCCGGCGTGGTGATGGTGTTGGTGAAGCCGGTCCAGACGCCGAAGGTCAGCTGGCCGTCGTTGCTGCATGTAGACGTGGCGGTCGTAGCTGCCCGAGGTGCCGGTCTTGCGAGCAGCCGAACCCGATGAGCTTGCCGCCGTTGGTGCTGGTGGTCTTGAACCACGCTCCTCGGAGTAACGTCGGGTTGCTGTACTGCGTGGCTGGACACGACGAAGCCCGTCGCTGCCGTTGAACGTCACGGCCTTGTTCGTGTGCCGCGCGAACGCCCCCGGCAGGCCCTGGGTGTAGCCACCCTGGTAGATGCCGTTGGACTCGTTGGCGCCGGAGTCCTGCAGCCGTGCCCGGTCGTGTCATCCGAGGCGCCAGTACAGGTCCGGGTCGCGTCCCAGACCGCCTGGCCGTAAGCGTCGGTCGGCCGCGGTCGGGATGTCGAGCGTGCGGCCGCTGGCGAGGTAGTGCTGTCTGCACCTCGTCAGAGGGCAGCGCGGTCGGGTAGATCGCGACGTCGTCGATGGTCCCGTTGAAGTAGGCGTGCCGGTCCAGGGCGGCTGTCGCCACCGATCCGCCAGTACCCGTTGTAGGGCTGGGCCGACAGGTGCCGCCGTTGGTGACCGACCTTCTTGCCGTCGACGAACAGCGTCAGTGCCGGTCGCGTCCAGCGTGCCGACAACCTGGTGCCACTGGCCGTCGTTGTAGGCTGCTCGGCCGTGTTGACGGTGTAGCTGCCGTTGTTGTAGACGCCGAAGCACACCTTGCCCTGGGGGTCCATGTAGACGTGGCGGTCGTAGTTGTTGCTCGTTGCCGGTCGGCTGGTCGCCGAAGCCGACGATCTTGCCGCCGGTCGTGGTGGTGGTCTTGAACCACGCCTCGACGATGAACACGTTGGGTCCCGGGACTGGCCGTTGAGTTCGCCGCGTAGCCGGCTGTTGCCGTCGAAGGTGGTCGCCCCGTCGGTGTCACCGGTGATGGCGCCGGACTGGCCGCGGGTGTAGCCACCCGAGCAGCGTGTCGTCGTCGAAGCCCGCCCAGTCCAGGGCAGCGCTGCCGGACGGCTCGCCGAGCCGCCAGAAGTGGATGGCGCCGTCAGCGGTGACCGTCGTTCGCGTAGGCGCTCGGCGATCCGCTGGCGATGGTGACGGTGTTGGAGATCGGGCTCCAAAGGGTGTTCCCGTTCGGGTCGGTGATCCGCACCTGGTACTTGTGCGTTGACCCGACCGGAAGGTTCTTGTCGATGAAGCCCATCTTGGGCAACGTCCAGAAGTTCGAGTCGCCGGTGGTCGAGTAGACCCAGGTGTTGTTGTCGCGCAGGACGTCGTATGTCAGCGTCCGGTCGTCCATGTCCCAGGCCGACCCCAGCTCACGCGGGCCGTGCCCGCTGCGAGCGATGCGGCGTTGGTGGTCGGGCGTCGGCGTCGCCGGCGTGGTGGAGTAGGTCGGGCCGGACTTGTTCGGCGCCCCGGCACGCTGCGGAAGCGCACGATGCCCTGCTGCGCCACGTTGTTCACCCGCGGGAACTCGCCGCCGTAGACGACCCACTGGCCGTCGCTGGAGGCGTCGACCGCCCAGGCAGCCTGCCCGGCGCTGGTGTAGGAGCCGAACGTGAAGTTCGGGTACCAGTGCAGCAGCTTGGCGTAGGCGACACCGATCAGGCCATTGCGGCCGGCCCAGCCGTAGACGTCGTCCTTCGTCGTGGCGTCGCCTGTGGTGTGTGAGTACTGTGCCGCGGCCTTCTGCCAGCGCACGCGCGGATTGGTGTCGGGCCACCCGCCGACGACGGCTGCAATCGTGCTCGTGCGACGCGCTGTAGAGCACGTCGCCGGCCGGCGCGATGTCGTAGCTGTCACCCAGGCAGTCGTTGGCCCAGTTGATCTGGCCCGACGTGGGGTCGATCGCGAACGTGCCCTCCCAGTCGGCCGTTCCGTCCTGCGTAAAGCTATAGCTGGTGCCGTAGATCTGCGTGGCGTCAGCCTTGACGGCCGTGATCGCGCCGTTGGCGCCCGCGTCGCGGATTCTGTCCTGTGCCGGCCACGGGTTGACGGAGCCGTCCGACGCCATCAGCGAGCCCATGCCGTAGGCCGGCTGACCGTTCAGCGTCGTGAAGGAGCCCGCGGGGATGACGCGGGTCTGGTCGGGGGACATCGTCATCGCCCAGACGTAGCCGCCGGCGGCCGCGGGGGCCCACCCGGACATGGCGCCGGTGCTGGTGGAGAAAGCCGCCAGGCGGGTGCGGGCGATCCCGTTCGCGGAGGTGAAGTTGCCACCGACGTAGGCGGTGGCGGGCGTGAGCCCGAGCCCGCGCACCTGCCCGCTGACGTTGGGCGGCACGAAACCGCCGCCGGTGACGAGCGAGCCGTCGGCCGGGTTGAGGGCCGCGAGGTGACCTCGGGCCGTGCCGTTGACGGTCGTGAAGTCGCCGCCGACCCAGAGGCGGCTGCCGTCGGCAGAAGGCCGGATGACGAGGCCCTGCGCGTTGAGCCCCGGGTTGGTCGCGAAGGTCGTGACCCGGTTGCCGGTGGAGAGTCGGTAGGCGAAGATGTTGTTGGCGACGACCTCACCCGCGCCGCCGGCGGCCACTCCCGGTGGCCTTGCCCTCGTGAAGGAGCCGGTGACGTAGACGGTGTCGCCGACGATGGCCTGGCTCCACACGACGCCGTTGATCTGCCAAGTCGGCAGTGCGTCTGCGGTCACGGTGGCCGGCGGCGGCGTAGCAGCCGCGGCTGCGGCGTCAGCGGCCAACGGCGCAGCCTGGGCGACTCCGACCAGACCGATTCCGGCGAGCGCCGCGACGACGACTCCCGTGACGCCGTTGCGGATCCACCGCCTAGATGTCCGAGCGTTCATGCTCTGTCCCTTGTGTTGTGGCCGCCCTGCAGCGGCGATCTCGGAATGACGTGCGTGGAGCTGCGGTGTTGCTTTCTGTGCTGCCGCGTCAAGGCGCGGTTTCCCCGGTTCATGGACGCACCGGACCGACCCAGAGCTCGTCGTAGGTGAAGGCCACGGGGCCGTTGGTCGTGCTGGCGCTGACGTAGCCGTAGAGGCCTACGGCGCCTGCGGCCTGCAAGCCGGCCGTGGCATCGGTCGTCTGCTCTGCCAGCGCGGTCGGCTCGATCGCGCCGTCCTTCCACACCTTGGCCTGGAGGGTCGTCGGCGATGCCCCGGTGACCTGGAAGCGGACACGCAGCCTGTCGCCGGCGTTGTAGGTCAGGCCGGCCACGGTCGTGGTCGTCAGCACGGTCTCCGTGCCGTTGTCGGTGCGGGCGAGGTAGAGCGTGACGACGCCGCCGACCCCCATCCGCACCTTGGCGCGGTAGTCCGTCGTGGCGTTCACCGACGACCGATGACGGACACGTACTGGCCACCGCCGGTCGGGGCCTTGTCGGTGGTGGCCACGACGGCCACCTCGGTCGAGGCGTTCGACACGCCGGCCAGCGTCGCTGTGCTGGAGACCGCCGGTGGCGAGGTTGACCTTCGCGGTGCCACCTCCGACGGAGTAACGGCTCGCCGTTCCGCTGACCGTCCAGGCACCGCCGATGTCGGCGGTCTCCCAGCCGTTCGCCACGGTGCGCGCGAAGTCGTCCTGGGCGTAGGCGGGGTTCTTGGCGACCACGACGTCCGCCGTCTTCGTCGCCGTCTTGCCGCCGTCGTCGGTGACGGTGAGCGTCACGGAGTAGGTGCCGGGAGCCGTGTAGGCGTGGCTCGCCGAGGCACCGGTCGCCGTGCCGCCGTCCCGAAGCTCCACGCGTAGGCCGCGATGGTCCCGTCCGGGTCGCTCGAGGACTGGCGTCTACATCCACCTTGAGGAACGTCTCGGTGTGGGTGAACGAGGCGGTCGGGGCGAGGTTCACGGGTCCCGTGACCGTCACCTGCTGGGTGACCGTCCCCTTCGCGCCGTTGGCGTCCGTGACCGTCAGCACGACCGCGTAGGTGCCGTCCGAGACATACGTGTGGGTCGCCGTCGCCCCCGATGCCGTTGCGCCGTCACCGAAGTTCCACGCGTAAGTGAGCGCGAGATCCCTCCGGATCGCTCGACGCGCTGGCGTCGACGCTGGTCGTGCGCAGGTTCTCGGTGTGGCTGAAGCTCGCCGTAGGCGGGTTGTTGGCCACCACGACTACGAGGCCGACGTGGTGGCCGTAGCGGAGCCGTTGTCCGTCACGGTCAACGAGACGGTGTAGCTCCCCGCTGCCGCGTAGGAGTGCTGTGCCGTCGCACCGGTCCCTGTTCCGCCGTCACCGAAGTTCCAGGCGTAGGTCGTGAGGGTCCCGTCGGGGTCGCTCGATCCGGTGGCGTCGACACTCAGGTCGAGGAACGACTGGGCGTGGGTGAAGGCGGCGGTGGGCGCCTGGTTCGCGACGGCCGAGACCGTCTGCGACGTGGTCGCCGTCCCGCCGCGGTCGTCGGTGACCGTCAGGGTCACGGAGTAGTTGCCCGCTGCAGCATACGTGTGCTGCGCCGTGGCTCCCGTACCCGTGGTCCCGTCACCGAAGTTCCAGGCGTAGCTGGTGATCGTGCCGTCCTTGTCGCTCGAGGCGGACGCGTCGACCTTCATCGCGAGGTAGGACTCGGTGTGGGAGAAGGCCGCGGTGGGCGGCTTGTTGGGCAGCTGGCGACCGGAGGCGGCGTAGTGGGCCTCCACCCGGTCCACCGGCAGCGCCGACGCATACACGGCGACCTCGTCGATGGTGGCGTTCACGTAGTTGCTCGTCGTGCCGCCGAACGTCGTGTCGCCGCCGACCCGCCAGTAGCCGGTGTTGGCCTGTGCCGCGGTCGCGGCGTTCGTGGCGGAGAGCACGCTGTCGACGTAGAGCTTCATGCCGTCGGCGCCCTGGGTGGCCACGACGTGGTGCCACTGACCGTCGTTGTAGGCCTTGGTGGTCTCGGCGAGTGCGCGGGTCCCGGGGTTCACGCCGAACTGGAGGTGGCCGTTGTTCAGCAGCACGACCTGACGGTCGTACTTGGTGCTGTTGCCACTGGCCGCGTTGCCGAAGCCGATCAGCTTCCCGCCGACGGTGGAGGTGGACTTGAACCACAGCTCAGCCGAGTACGTCGATGGTGAGGTGGCCGTCTGCGTGTCGACGACGACACCGTTGACGCCGGTAAACGTTGCGGCGCTGTTGCCCGTCAGGGCCCCTGAGGCACCCCAGGTGACGGTGCCCGCGACGGCGCCGTTCTGCCCGCTGGCAGAGGCGTCCGACGCGGTGGTGCCGGACGTCTCGTTCAGCCGCCAGAACAGGTCCGGGTTGTCGGCGGTCACGGCCGTTCCGTAGGTGTCGGTCGGGGTGGAACTCGCAGTTGGCCGAGCGGCCGGACGCCGTGTAGTGACCCTGCACCTGCGACTGCGTCAAGGCCGACGGGTAGACGGCCACCTCGTCCACGGACCCCGCCAGCGCGGCGTTGGTCGGCTTGTTGGGCAGGCCGCTGGTCTGGTCGGCGAGGATCCGCCAGTAGCCCGAGAAGGTGTTCATCGAGACAGGTGCCTGGTCCCGGCCGACGCGGCGACCGTCGACGAAGAGGCTGACGCCCGAGCCGTCCGCCGTGGCGGCCAGGTGGTGCCACTGACCGTCGTTGACCGCCTTGGCCGAGGTGACCGAGCGCCACCGCTCCGTTGTTGAGCGCGAAGTTGACCTTGCCCGAGTTGTCGAGGTAGAGCACCGTGTCGTTGGTGGCGGTGGCGCTGGTGCCCGAGGAGCTGTCGCCGAAGCCGAGCACCCGTCCGCCGCTCGTGGAGGTGGTCTTGACCCAGGCCTCAACCGTGGCTGCGGTGGGGTGGGACTCGGGGGACGTCGTGTACGCCTTCGGGCTGGCGCCGCCGGCGCTGGAGATCGCCGTCGTTGTCAGCCATCGCACCCGCGGCGCCGAAGGCGGTGCTCGACGAGGTGCCGTCGGCGAAGCCGGCGGCGTCGACGAACGCCGGCCCGGTGTCGCCCAGCTTCCAGAGGTGGCTGGCGCCGTCGGCGCGGACCGCCTGCGTGTAGGCCGACGGTGCGGTCCCGGACACGGTGACGGCGGCGGAAGCGAGGCTCCACTGCACGTTGCCGTCGCTGTCCTTGACCCGGATCTTGTAGGTGTGGCGTCGAACCCGGGGCCAGCCCGGTGTCGAGGAAGCCCATCCCCGGGAGCTGCCAGAAGTTGCTGCTCTGGGTCAGCGTCCCGATGGACGCACCGCCGTCTCGGTAGACGTCATAGGTGAGGTTCTTGTCGTCGCGGTCCCACGGTGGTGTTCCACCGGATCCGCGCCGTGCCGTTCTCGGTGGACGTGACCGTCGGGTTCATCGCGGCGCTGTAGAGGGGCTTCTGGCTCGGGCCGGCGACGCCACGGTTCGCGAAGCGGACGAGGCCCTGCTGGGCGACGCCGTTGACGGTCGGGAACTCGCCCGCCGAGGACGAGGTAGTCGCCGTAGCCGGAGACGACCAGGCCGCCTGGCGGTCTGCCCGGTGTAGCTGCCGAAGTCGAGATCGGGGAACCAGTGCAGGAGACCGGCGTACGGCAGGTCCGGTGAAGTCCCACCCGTAGGCGTCCTTCTGCGTGGTGGTGCCGGTCGGGTGGATCGGCGCGGCAATGGCCTTCTGCCAGCGCGACCGCGGGTTGGTGTCGGGGAAGCCGCCGACGACGCTGCAGTTGTGCGTGTGGCCCGACGCAGTAGAGGGCCGAGTTGAGCGGCGAACGTGTCGTAGGTGTCGCCGAGGCAGTCGTTGACCCAGTTGATCGCGCCCGTGTTGGGGTCCGCGGCGAAGGTGCCCTCGAAGGCCGCACCGGCACCGAAGGCGTAGCCGCCTCCGTAGATCTGGTTGCCGTCGGTCTTGAGGCGTCGTGATCGCCCCGTTGAGCTCCGGCGTAGCGGATGCGCTCCTGCGCCGCCCAGGGCAGCGTCGCGCCGGTCGCGGCGTCGAGGGCGCCCATCCCGTATGCGGCTGCGCCGTTGAGCGTGGTGAACGACCCGCCGACGATGCACGCGCGACTTGTCGGGGGACATCGTCATGGTCCACACGTAGCCGCCCGTCGCCTCGGCGGTGGGGGACCAGACGACATCGCGCCCGTTGGAGGCGGCTGAACGCGGCCAGGAGGTCTTGCGGCGACGCCGTTGGCCGACGGGAAGTTGCCGCCGACGTAGACCGTGTCCGAGGTGGCGGCGAAGCCGCGCACCTGGCCGCCCACGTTCGGGCCCACGTTGCGACGAGCGAGCTGTTGGCGGTGTAGAAGGCGGCGACGTGCCCGTGCGGGGCTGCCGTCGACAGTGGTGAAGTCGCCGCCGACGTAGACCCGGGAGCCGTCCGGGCGAGGCGGTGACGAACAGGCCCTGCGCGTTCGAGGCAGTGATTGAACGACGGCGACGCGGTTGCCGGTGGTGATGTCGAAGGCGAACAGGTTGTTCGCGGTCACCTCACCGGCGCCACCGACCGGGACACCCGGGGGACGAGCCTTGGTGAAGCTGCCCGTGACGTAGACCGTGTTGCCGACGATGGCCTGGCTCCAGACGACGCCGTTGATCTGCCACGTGGGAAGCATGGCGGCGGAGACGGTGGGCGTCGCCGGCGGCGGCGCCGGGTCGGCTTGCGCCTGAACACCGGTCGCACCGGCCGCCACCGCGACGAAGGCGACAGCCACGAACGCGACGGCCAGCCGCCGCATACGGGTCCACCGAAGTTGAGAGAGCCGAATCAACGAGTCACCACCTGTGATCGCCCGGTGCTCGCTACGAGGAGCTGCTCAGCCGCGTGAGGAGTTGAAGGTCCGATCTCTCGCATGAGCGGACGGAGGACAAGGCTTCGCACGAGAGCGCCGCCGCAGACGAGGCCGATGGCGAGAGGCACGGGGGTCAACATCGCCGGGACATGGAGGACGAGAACGGCGGCCGCCATCAGCCCGAGTCCGAAGGTCGAGTCGACGAGACGGACAGTGAAAACCTGGCGAGGGCGCCCGCGCGCCGCGCAGAGGCTGGCGTAGGGCTGCATCGTCGCCGAGGACGCGGCGTACAGGGCCCAGCAGAACACCGCGAGCGCGGAGACCGCGAAGTCCGAACCAGTGACGAACCGGCCGACGTAGGGCACCAGGAGTGCGGCCACACCACCCGCCAGGACGATCGCTCCGGACATGGCGAGCGCGGCGCGGTTGGCGCGGTGGACCAGGACCGGAAGGGGCGCGGCGGAATCTTTCGCGTAGGACGCCAGCAGGTAGGACCCGAGACCTTGCACGAGGAGAATCGCCGGGGAAACCAGTCCCGGCCTCCCGAGCCATTCTGTTCGACCACCTTCCTCAGAACATCGCGGTCGCGCAGCAGTTCCACCTCAGAATTGAGTTCCTCTTCCGTTACGCCCACCCGGGTCAAGTCCAGCGGAGCACTCACCGTCGCACTCACGGGAGCCTCAGCTCTCCCGCGCCGTACTAACATTTTCATGTTGGCCTGATATTTTGTTCCCGTAACCGCGTACCAAAGAGACGCGCTAAAGACCAAGGCCGCAACGCAGACGAACGTGCGGCGTCTTCGGAACAGCACCATCAACAAATCCCGCAAGGTGGGGATTGACTGGCTGGAGTTGCGCGTTGGGTCCCGGTCCGGCATGGAGTCAGGAGAGCGAATTAGAATTGCGATCCGTTCATATACAGGCCCACGGCGGGTCTGGTCAGGAACCGCGAGATTTTGGATAGCGTATTTTGCGGGACAAAGACCATGTCTCCGGACTGAAGATGAGCATCCTCCGATAGACCGCTCTCTTTCGAGCATCCGCTTCAAATTCAGCAGCCGGGTCTCCAGCAGGTCATCGTTCACTCTCCGGAACAGGACGACCTGCGAATGTTTGGCTTCGTGGGTGAAGCCGCCGGCGATCTGGACGGCCTCGGCGACGGTGGTATCAGAGCGCAAGTCGTACTTTCCCGGCTTGCCGACTTCTCCTCCGACAATGAAGTACGGCCGCTCGAATTCTTTCAGGGCGACGGCAGGCTGGGGATCGTGGAGATATCCGGAGTAGGCTTTGCGGACGGCGTCGCTGAACTCCTGCACGTTCAAGTCCTGCGCCCGGAGCAGGCCGGCATCCTTCAACATCACGAAGCCGTCGGGCTGCACGGTGAGGGTTTGATTGAATTCAGGAGCGACGGTGAAGGTCACTTCCAGCACGTCGCTGGGATGTAACCGGTAGAGCGGATGACACACCCCTCCGAGTAAAGGGTTTCCCAGGCCATCCGCTCCTCCGGGGTTTGCGGCCGTGACTGCTTTGGCTTCCGTTACGGCTCCGGTAAAGCCGGAACGGGAGTTTGTTTCCGCGCCAGCATCTGCCTGCTTCTGCGCGAACGCGGCCCAACCACATCCGACCAACAGCAATGTCACTGCGATGCAGCGAATACAGCCGCGTGCGGTCCCGCCGGCGACATAGCTTGACTGCACGCGTCTCTGCTGTATTTGTGCCACTGCGCAAGATAGTGCGGGGTGGCTACGAGCCACAAGACATTCGAAGTACTGTCTACGAAAGCGGGGGCCTTCCGCCTTTGGGAATCGCGGCAGCAGAACACCGGAAGTTCAACAGGAAGCGATCCCTTCGGTGCTTCGCGTGGATAGTCAGGGAAGCAGAAGGGCCGCAACACCACGTCGTCTGCAGGACTACCTACGAAAGTAGACTTGTAAATTTCAGAGATCACAGAGTTAGGCAGAAACTTTGATGCGCGAGCGACGCAAGCCTGCTATCGGGGACGTTCCCTGCCTCCTCCACAGCGGGCACGGAACCAAAACGGTAAGCAGCTTTGCACAGGGACATCGGGATTGTGCAGTATTCCCGCATGGCAAACACGAATTCCCATTTTGAACGATTTGCATGCACTTTGTGACATCTTCCCTTGTGCATGGCACCGCCGGTTTCTACAATCGCAACATTGCAGCTTCCATGCGCCTGGAAGCTGCTGGTGAAAGGTATTTGTCGTTGTCAGCTGTTGCCACTTCGATCGCGTTGGATGTGCTTGATCGCCGACTCCAGTCGGATGCAGGCGCAACTGCTGGCTGCCGCTCTGCGACGGCATCCCGAACTGCATATCAGTTCCTGCGCGATGAATCCTGCCTCGATTCTTCAATCGGTGGCCGCGCGTTTTCCGCAGGTGGCTTTGTTGTCGTTTAGCGCTCCGGCGAATTTTGCCGACGAGATTGGCACCCTGCGGCGATTTCACCTCAGCCATCCGGCCATCGCAAAGATTATCCTGGCGGATTCCAGCAGCCGTGATCTGGTAATCCAGGGCTTCCGCTCGGGGGCAAGAGGGATTGTTTCGGTCACTGACTGCAATCTTCGGGTGCTCTGGAAATGCATTCTTCGGGTGGCGGCGGGGCAGATCTGGCTTAACACGGAGCAACTGAACTGGCTGGTCGAACTCATCTCGGAAACGCCTTCGCTGCGAGTGCTCAACGCCGCTGGTCATTCGCTTCTCACCCCACGCGAGGAACAAGTCGTAGCACTCGTGGCCGAAGGACTGAGTAATCGCCAGATTGCCATCGAACTCAAGCTTAGCGAGCACACCATCAAGAAATATTTGTTCCGCGTTTTCGAAAAGCTTGGCATCTCCAGCCGCGTCGAACTGGTGCTTTATGCTGTGCACCACGGGCAACCGCGCACCGCCGAGTGGCTGCCGCCGGTTGCTGGGCCGCTCGCAGCGAGCCGAAACGTGACCCGAAATTTCCTGTGTGATGGGACGGAAAGCGCAGCCAAGTCAACAGCGCAATGTCTATCTACTCACTCGCACCTTTGCACTACTCACAGTCCGGTGCGGCAGTGTTGTGAACATCACACGTTGCGTTCTTGAGCGTTCGGTTTCTTAGAACCGGGATTAGGCTTTTAAGTCAACCGGGAATGGGACAAGGTTGTTCACTCTTGCCTTACGAAGCGTGCATTGCAGTTCCGCCACGGAGGCGCGCAGCTTCGTCGATAACTGAGTGATCTCTCGCGCTAACGCCAGTCTGGTTTTGGCGTCTGCTACTGAGCATGTGTTCTTTCGTTCTTTCGTTCTTTCGTTCTTTCGTTTTTTCGTTCTTTCGTTCTTTCGTTCTTTCGTTGTTGGTCTCTTCATTGGGCTCGCTCATCGCTGTCATACTTTAAGAGATTTGTAGCTGGTCCGACGAACGCCAAAGTGCGACAGCACGAAAATTTAAGAATTTGGAAGCTATCGATAATGACAAGTCCCGCCGCGTCCCTGTATAACTTTGGGCGATCTCCTTGTCGGAACAGAGTCCCACTCCCGCGCCGCCCCTGAAACACCGCCGTTGGAGCATCATTGCCGCCGGATTGCTATTGCTGGCCCTGGCGCTGGTCGTGCTCTACACCAGCCGCGCCGCCTTTTACAGCCCGCTGGCGCTGGTGGTAGTGGGAGCGATCGGATTTGCCGCGCTGCTTCTTGCAACTCCGGCTGCGAAAGGATTCCCTGCCCCGGGCTCATGCCCCGCTCTGGCTGAATCTGCTCGCGCTGCTGTTTGCCGCCGCTGCGCTGCTCACCGATGTTCTGCATCTTAGCCCGGCGTGGATGCTCGCATCCGCGCTGGCAGCGGTCATCTGTTTTGCGATTAGCGGAATCGTAGTGCTGCGGGAACTGCGAAAGCGGTAACGCTGACGTAGCGTGCTAGCGCCGGAACTCCACAGCCAATGTGGTTTCTACCACGGCGGGCTCGCCATTCAAGCCGATAAGGCTCAAATTTCCACCAGCGCAGTGCATCCATCGCGGCCTGGGCCAGAATGTCCGGACCGTTCAACGGCCGCATGCGCATGACCGCGCCATCTGTGCCCACAATAACGTTCAAAACGATCACGCCTTGCAAGCGTTGCTTGCGCGCTTCTGCCGGATACACGGGCTCTACCCGATGAACCAGCAACTTCTGCATGATTTCTGGCGGAACCTGCGCCTTCGGTTTTTCCACCGAGGCTGACTGCGTGTCCCGGCGCGCGGCTCCAGTTCTGCCCAGGATCTGCTCCAACGCCACCAGAATACCGCCGCTGCGAGCAGAGCCAGAACAGCCGCCCCAATAGTAATTTCCAGCGGCTTTTTCGTTTGGCGACTGGCCGGCCTCCGCCTCCCCCAGCATGGCGAAAATACTGACCGCGTCCCTCACTCGCCGGCTCCGCTTTGCCGTTCAGCACGGCCGTACTGCTCCCGCGTTCGGCGATGGGCTTGATTCCTTTGGCCCAGTCGCGAATGGTGTTCCGCTGTTCGTTCGAGATGGCGGTGAACTCCAGTCCATACTGCAATTTGTCGTGATATCGAACCATGGCTCGCGTGCGCAACGGATCGCCTGTCGCGGACAGCCGAATCTCCACACCGACTGACTCGCCGGTGACCAACTCGCCTGCTACGATCGCGCCCATGCCGCGTTCGCAAACGTTCAGGGCGCGCCCCGGCAACGTGTCCGGAATCCCCGAACGCAGCACCGTGACATTCAGTGGCACGAGCATGCGGAACCGTGGCACGCGTCTGCGCGACGGCCCCGACCATGCTGCGGGTTGTGTCCTCGCTGCCATTCTTAAGGACGTCTGTCCCGCCAAGCCCCGTTTGCCTTTACCGCCTTAACTCAATAATCTCACTCCCGCGCGCCAGCAATGCTACGCTGGCCATGCCGATAAATAACCCGTGCTCGACGACCCCTGGCATTTCACTCAGTTGCCGGGCCAATTGATCCGCATCCCGAATCTCGCCAAATCTGCAATCCAGAATGTGATTGTTTTCGTCGGTGATGTAAGGACTTCCATCGGCTGTTCGTGCGCAAGTTGACCTGCGCTCCCAACGCGGAAATCCGTTTTGCGATAAGCGCCTGCGCGAATCTTATGACCTCCACGGGCAAGGGGAATTTTCCCAACCGATCCACCCGCTTCGAAGCATCCGCCACCACGATCATCTGCTTCGTCGCAGAAGCGACAATCTTCTCACGCAACATCGCTCCCCCGCCGCCCTTGATCAAGCGCAATTGCGGATCGACTTCATCCGCTCCATCCACCGTAACGGCGATCTCCTGACACTCATCGAGAGTCGTAAGTGGAATTCCCAGGCTCATGGCCAGTTCGCGCGAACGATCCGAAGTCGGAATTCCGCGGATGCGCATGCCCTGCTTCACTTGCTCGCCCAGCAGCTTGATGAAAAAAGCCGCCGTGGAACCCGTTCCCAGCCCCACGACCTGCCCGTCCTGAATAAACCGCAGGCTGGCCCGGGCCGCTGCTTCTTTTTCCTGATCGTTCGCCATTCTTCCCGGTGTTCCCTTTCGATTCTCCGCAAGAATTATTCCGGCCGCCCTTAGCCTTGCCGCTCAGCATTATTCCACAGCCTTGGCAATCAAGGCTCCCGCGCCAGCAAGGTTTTTAATCAACTCCGCTGGCACCGCGTGCCGTTTCTGAAGATATTCAGGATCGTTGTAGGAGACCGAAACTTGACCTCCTGCGTTTTCCGCGACCAGCGCCTTGAGTGGCAAGTCAATGGCAAGACTCGGCGCCGCCAACATGAGCGGAGTTCCGCCTTTCGGGCTTCCGAAGATCAGTAGCTTCGTCGGTCTCATCCTCAGCCCAACCTTCTCCGCCTCGCCGCTATGGTCGATGACAGCGAACACCTTCATCCCTCTCTCCATAAAGGCAGTAGTGAGGCGGTCAACTGTTTCCTCGAACGGGTAGCGGCTAGTAATCTCGACGAGCCCAATGGAGGGAATCATGCGAGTCGCTCCTGAAAATGTTTTCGTTGGGGGTAGACTACTCGCGAGGAAATGCAAATGCCAAATGAGCACCGATGTAGGTTCGCGAAAGTTGCTTTCATTCTTACCCTTGCGGTCTTCATTCCCGAAATCGGCATCGCTCAAACGAGCTATCAACCTTCCCCCGAGAACCTGCAGGCCCGCCGCGAATTCCAGGACATGAAGTTCGGCATGTTCATCCACTGGGGCGTGTACAGCGTGCTGGGCGATGGCGAATGGGTCTTCCACAATCGCAAGCTGAAGGTGGACGAATACAACCGCCTGCCCATGTTCTTCGATCCCGAAAAATTCGACGCGCACGCCTGGGTCTCGCTGGCCAAAGCCGCCGGGATGAAGTACATCACCATCACCTCGCGCCATCACGACGGCTTCGCCATGTTCGATTCCAAGATCTCCGATTGGAACATCGTTCAGCGCACTCCTTACAAGAAAGATCCGCTGAAGATGCTGGCCGACGAATGCCACCGCCAGGGCATCAAGCTCTTCTTCTATTACTCGCAACTCGACTGGCACAATCCCGACTACTATCCGCGCGGCGCCACCAATTGGGACAACGGCCGTCCCGACCACGGCGACTGGAACGCCTACCTCGATCACTACATGGACGGCCAGCTCACGGAACTGCTCACCAACTACGGCCCGATCGGCGGCATCTGGTTCGACGGCATGTGGGACAAGCCCGACTGCCGACTGGCATCTCGACAAAACCTACGCGCTGATCCACAAGCTGCAGCCGGCGGCGCTGATCATTCCGAACCACCATCAAACGCCGCGCCCGGGCGAAGACGTGCAGACCTTCGAGCGCGATCTTCCCGGCCAGAACACCGCCGGATTCAACACGAACTTATGTCAGCAACCAGATTCCGCTTGAAAGTTCCGACACGCTGAACGAGAACTGGGGATTCAACATCGGCGACAGCAAGTACAAGAGCGCCGCCGAACTCGAGCGCCGCCTGGTCCGCGCCGCCGGCAACAATTCGAACCTGCTGATGAATATCGGGCCCTATCCCAACGGCGAGATCGATCCGCAGTTCGTCAGCCGATTGCACGAAATTGGCGAATGGATGTCGAAATATGGAGATTCAATCTACAACACGCGCGGCGGCCCAATCGCGCCCGGCGATTGGGGAGTGACTACGCAGAAGGAAAACAAAATCTACGTGCACGTTCTGAACTGGAGCGCGCCCATGCTGGCGCTTCCGCCCGAACCCGGGCAAGGTGGCACTCAGCCGTAGAATTCACTGCTCGATCGACGCGGCGAATCAGAATTCACCCAAAATGCAAACGGCAGTGATCCTGCAAACTTCCAGCAGCAGGAAACCAGGACGAGACACTCGACCGCGTCGATTGTGCTCGACGGTGGCGAAGTGAGCTGACGCGGACGGTATAGCAAGGCACCAGTAACTGTTTCTGGCGGTCTTGCTCTGCTTCAGTCGCGCTCAGTCGAATCACCGCCGCCGCAGCGCTGTACCGCACCTTCGGATTTTTATCCGCGAATCTGCGCTGCACTTTCGGCAGCAACGACGGATCGCCGCGTTGTGCAATGGCTTCCACGGCTGCCGCCCGCACAATCCAATCTTTATCTCCGTGGCATTCACCAGCGCCTTGGCTGTCGCTGGATCGGGATCATGTGCCAGGAAAGTCGCCGCCACGGCCCGCACCGGATTCGGGTCCTTCTTGTGCAGCGTGCGATACGCATCCCATGCGAATGCCCGCAAACGGAATAAATCCAATTCCCTCCGAGAAACCGATCTTCGCCATTTCCTGCGGATTCTTCAGGGTGTCGATTTGCTGCGCGATCAGCCCATCCCCGGACTTCCGTTCTCCGGTGAGCAGGTCGTAGTAGATCGCATACGCGGACTTATCATCCTTCAGTTCCCGCAACGAATGCGCGGCCGCCATCACCACCGCGACTTTCTTATCCGCCAGCGCTTGCTCCAGTTTCGGAATTGATTCGGTTGCGTGCATCTGCCCCAAGGCAGTCGCCCCGGCTACTCGAACCTCAGGAGTTTGATCCTGCAAGGCGCTCTCCGCCAGTTCGCGCGCAAGTGTAGTGTCGCGCAGCAATCCCGAGCGCGCGGATGCCGTTCGGTTCGGTCCACTGTTTTTGGCGAAAACGCCGCGGTTTGCAGCATGTCCCAGGCTTTGTGCTTCGGACTTTCGATGTCGGTCGATTCTTGTGCCAGGCAGCACACCGCTCCCGAACAACTCAACACCACACAGCCGACGAACGCTAGAACTCGTGTCATGCAGGCGCAGCCTCATGGCCGGATTCCCTCTTCCGTTGCGATCCGCAGCCTCAAGCTTCACCCTTAAGATGCCGCCACGAAGCCAAACCGTACACGCGTGATCCGAGGGGGTAAACCTGTAGGGAGAGCCTCTTACGCCGTCCACGCCCAAGCGGAAGCGCGACTGTGAAGATCAGATGGGCGGAATGTACCGCAAAGACAGAGGCCGCCCCGGTGCTCTGCACGCCAATGCAAGCAGCACCGCGACGGCCCACTCTCTACTCGACAACCACTCGTTCATATTCTCAGAACCCGGAGAATGGCTCCGCCGAATTCCGCAGGCGCTTTGTTTGGGACGCGCCTATTCTCTTCACTCAACTACCAACTGACAACATCCGGAAGGTCCTAAGACTGCACGATCTTTTCCAGTGCCATCCGGCTGCGGATCACCAGCGTCGCGCCCTTCAACTGCATCAACTGCTTCTTCTTGAACTCGGAGAACAACCGGCTGACCGTTTCCCGCGTCGTCCCGATGATCTCCGCCACTTCCTCGTGCGTCAGGGTGAGTTTCACTTGTGCCGAACCGTCGCTCTGCGCCGTCTTCGTCGACCACGACAGCAGCAGCTTGGCAAATTTTTCCGAAGGCGAAGCCGCCAGCCCCAGCGTGCGGATCTCCTCATACGCCGTGAAGTAGTTCCGGCTCAACTGCTGTGCGATCCTCATCGCCACTTCCGGATGGTCCTTCAGCATGTGCATCAGCGAATCGCGGGGAATAAAGTTCGCCTGTCCCGGCTCCATCATCTCGGCCGTGACCTCATACGGACGGTTCGAAACCACCGCATTCAGGCCCAGCACATCGCCCGAGTCCGAGATCTTGGTGATGATCGTCTTGCCTTCTCGCGACGACGTCGAGAGCTTCACCTTACCCGTGCACAGAATAAAAACGCCCCGCGGTTGCTGTCCCTCAATGAATAGCATTGCCCCTTTGGGGTACACCGCCGTGGATTTAATGTCGTTGAGTCGTTGTCCGGCTTGCGGAGAAAGATTGCAGAATAAATGTTCGCTGCGCACGGGGCAGGTCAGGCAGTTATCAAGAATGGTCAGACCATAAGGAGCTCGCATTAGACAACCTCCCCTGAGCCAAGGCTCGTTGACTGCCGTGTTGCGCCTCAACCCACACCGGGTTATGGCAATCGGCGCACCATTCCTCGCGAGTCGCTGACAAATGCAACATCCCTTTGTTTCTAGGTATTTACGAGCTGCGGGAGCGCCGACAGGGCCAAATGCCCCATATTGAGAAACCCCGCTTTGGGTTATTTCCCTCACGGGCGTGTGTGATCTGCATCACTACTCAGACGTGATTACCTGAGTGGAAGCGCCCCCCTGTGGTGATTAACCCACTAGGGTCCGACGCTCACTTGCAGGGCCCCAGGCGTCTGCAACCGGTCTCGATAGATCAGATTTTTAGCCGCGACTTCTCCGACAGCATCGACGTGAACCACGTAACCTCCATGGGGCAGAGTCTCCCCAAAAGGCAACTCCTGCTCCACCGTGCCTCGTCGCAGCATGAAACGTTGATACCCGATGGCCGTGGCTCGCCCGTTACCCTGCACCGCCATGACGATGAAGGTCAAATCAATGTCGTCGGGAGTGGTATTGGAGACCTCCACGCTGCCCTCGATCCGGCTCCCGGTCACATGCGCCGGATTCTTCCACTTCAGGCTCAAGGCCGATCTCACCCGCAGCAAGAACCCCTTCTGCACTGCCTGTTGAGGCTGGCTCCCATCGCGCACTGACACCAGGAACTCGAAATCGCCCGACCCGTTCCGCCTTCCCATGCAGCAAGCCATCAGCTTCCAATGTGATGCCCGGCGGGAGCGCGCCTTTCTCAAGACGCCAGTGCAAAGCGGGCACACCGCCACGCGCCCGAAAGCGGAACTCATAATCGGCCTGCGGATAGGTGTCCGGCAGCTCCGAATCCGTTTCAATCACCAGCTCGTTTTCACGCTGTCCGGGCGCGGTGGTCTCTTGCGTTTGTGCTTGCCGCGGGCGCGCGTCAAGCCCGCCGACCCCGAACAGCATCAGCACACCGATGCTGAGAGGTAATAACGGCCTCGGCAACCGCCATGCGTGAATTGATCTCATCCCGCCAGCACCTGATCCTCTCGCTGAGAAAGCTCTGCCTATTCTGTCATGTTCTGCTGTCAGGAATGTTCGAGGCGCACAATCTTGCGAGTTTCGGGACCGCTCAGAACTGGCACGCTACATCTCCAAGACACATTGACTTGGATTTCACCTTTCTGAAAAACTAGCTGCTTCCGGAAAACGTCCGCAATCGCGGCTTAAGACTCGCGTCATGGAATTGCTGCTCAATCTCGCGTGGCTGCTTCTTGGCAGTGCCGGCCTATTGGCTGTGGCTTGGACTCGTAAGCGACCGCCGCGCGCAAGCGTCACTCTGCTTTGCAGTGCCTGCTGGCTTCTGGGATGCATGCTGGTCGTCTTGTTCCCGGTCGTCTCGGCCACGGACGACCTCCGCGCGATGCGGCCGAGATGGAAGAATCTCCTGCCGGCAAGCGCAGCCTCCGCCAGGGCGATCAACGATCGGCTGTCTGCGGGCAAGTGGCAGACGCACCCGGCGCTGCCTGCAACTCGGAATTCTTCGATTGCAACCGATTTAGCCTGGCCTTTGCCAGCCGCTTCCGATTCGCTTCATAAGCTGCACCGCTGGCGAACGCAGCCGGCGCGGGCTCCTCCCTGCCTCCATCGGCTGATCCGCCGGATAGCTGAGTCGTTTTCCAGCAGGAACGACGGCGGCTGTCCCCTCCTCTTTTGAAGCCTTGAATTGGCAAACGGTGTTGTGCAGACATTGCTCCGGCGTTGCGACCCCGCTCAGCTGTTGAAACGCTCTCCCTTCCTGCTACGGAGGACGGAGTTGGACCTCCGATGCAGCTGAAATGCTTTCATTGTGGTGTCTAGCGATCGCTCTGGCGGCCATGCCGCTCTGCGCCCAGGCTCCGGCTCCAGTGAGTCCGCCCGGTCAAGTCTGGACCTGGGACGCAGGTCAAAGAGCATTCGAGCTCAACAACACAACACTGCATGGCCGGTCAAGCTGAACATTGATGAACTCAAGGCGCAGGAGATCACGGCGCACCTCCGTCCCAATCCCGAGCTTCACGTCTCGGCCGACGGAACCCAGGTCGCCCCAGCCACGGCGTCTGGCAGCCCTTCGCCGGGCACGTTCGTCTCGCCCGGCGTCAGTTACCTCTTCGAGCGCCGCAACAAACGCAGCCTGCGTTACGAGAGCCGCCAAGCAAGGCACCGCGATCGGCGCTGCCCAGACAGTCCGACTACGGAGCGCACTCTGCTCTTCAATCTGCGCAACGCCTTCGTCGGCGTCCTGCAGGCCAAAGCCGTCCTGCGACTCGCGCAGGACAATCTGGATTACTACGACAAGATTCTGAAAGTCAGCCGCGACCGCTTCCAGGCCGGCGACATTGCCCGCATCGATCTCGATCGCCTCGAACTGCAGCGCCTGCAGTACGAGTCCGATCTGCAGACCGCGACGGTCAACCTGCGCACGACCAAAATCAACCTGCTGGCTCTGCTCGATGACCGCCGGCCGGTCGACAGCTTCGACGTCGATGGACCATTCGATTTCAGCGAGGACCTTCTGTCGCTCGACGAATACCGCAAGAACGCCCTCGACGCCCGCCCCGACCTCCGCGCTGCGGTGCTCTCGGTGCAGCAGGCCGAAACCAATTACAAACTCGCCGAAGCCAACGGATCCACCGATCCCACCATCGGCATCTGGTTCACCCACAACGGATCGTTCAACAATCCCGACGCGCTGAACACCATCGGCGCCAGCGTCAACATCCCGCTACGCATCTTCGATACACAACCAGGGCGAAAAACTGCGCACGAAAATCGACATCAACCGCAACGAGAAACTGCGCGCAAGGCGTCGAGACCCAGGTCTACAGCGACGTGGATTCCGCCTACGCGCCTGCTCAGCGACATCAATCTCCTAAAGCCCTACAAGCGCCAGTACCTGGAACAAGCGGTGCGCGTCCGCGACACCGTTCAGTTTTCCTATCAGCACGGCGGCGCCTCGCTGCTCGATTTTCTCAACGCCGAGAGCGAGTACCGCACCGTGCAACTGAGCTACGTCAACCTGGTCGGCTCCTATCTCACCGCCGCCGCGCAACTGAATCTGGCAGTAGGACGCGAGGTAATCCCATGAGAATCAGCTTCATCATTGCTGAACGACAGGCAGCGCTCGGCTGTCCGTCGAGCGAAGCGCGACGGCTTTGCCGCTGCAGCTTCCTGTCGCCTGCTGCATCTGCATCGCTCGCGCTGCCAGCTGGCTGCTCCAAAGAAACTCCAGCCGCAGCCAGCAAGCCTCCAGTCACCCTCGATCCCGATGTCTTTGAAGCGGATCATCCCGAACTGTTCAAGACCGCGAAGGCCGAAACTCGCGCGCTGCCGACGCACGTCACGGCGAACGGCGCAGTCACTCCCGACGTGAACCGCACAATCCACGTCACCTCGCTCGGCGCAGGCCGCGTCATCGAACTCAAGGCCAAGCTCGGCGACACACGTACAGAAAGGCCAGACCCTTCTGGTCATCTCCAGCCCCGATCTGGCCGGCGCATTTTCCGATTACGAAAAAGCCAAAGCCGACGAAGTGCTCTCGCATAAAGCTCTGGACCGCGCCCAGATGCTCTACGACCACGGCGCCATCGCGGCCAAAGATCTCGAGGTCGCGCAGGACGCCGAAGACAAAGCCAAGGTCGATGTCGAAACCGCCGAGCACCGTGTTCGCCTGATGGGCGCCGATCCCGCCCATCCCAGCCCGCTGATCGAACTGAAAGCGCCGGTCTCCGGAACGATCGTCGAACAGAACGTCGCCGGATCGGAAGGCATCAAGAGCCTCGACAACACTCCCAATCTCTTCACCATCGCGAATCTTTCCGAGGTCTGGGTCGTCTGCGACGTCTTCGAAAACGATCTGGGCGAAGTTCACCTCGGAGACACCGCCGAGATTCGCCTCAACGCATTTCCCGATCGCGTCTTCAAAGGCAGGGTCGCCGACATCTCCCGCGTGCTCGATCCCAACACTCGCAGCGCCAAAGTCCGCATCGTTCTCGCCAATCCGGATGGCTCCCTCCGCTCCGGCATGTTCGCCGCCGCCACTTTCCGCTCGCGCAAACTGACCGATCGCGTCGTAGTTCCCGTCGACCGCCATCATGCGGCTGCACGATAAGGACTGGGTCTTCCGCAAAGAAGGCGACAAGCAGTTTCCGCAAGATTGAGTCCAGGCCGATGGCCTGGCTCCCGACGGCATGCAGGAAATTCGCGAGGGCGTGAAAGCCGGCGACGAAGTCGTCACCAACGCCCTCGAATTCTCCACCGAAGTGGCCGAGAAGAGGTCAGGAGACTAGACGATGATTCGCAAGGCCATCGATTTCGCTCTCGCGAATCCCCTGCTCGTCCTCGGCGGAGCGCTCGTGCTCTTTGTCTGGGGCATCATTTCGTTCCACGCTCTGCCCATCGAAGCCTATCCCGACGTCGCCGACACCTACGCGCAGGTCATCACGCAGTGGCCCGGTCACGCCGCCGAAGAAGTCGAGCAGCAGATCACCGTTCCGCTCGAAGTAGAACTGAACGGCGTCGCCCATCTCACGCACCTGCGCTCCGTTTCGCTGATGGGCCTCTCCGTCATCACGATCATCTACGACGACGAGATCACGACCTTCAATGCCCGCCAGGAAGTTCTCGATCGCCTGCAGAACGGTCACCCTTCCTCCCGGCGTGAACTCCGGCATCGGCCCCGACTACAGCCCCATCGGCCAGATCATGTTCTACACGCTGACCAGCACCAATCCGAAGTACGACGTGATGGAACTGAAAGCGCTCAACGACTGGTTCGTCGTCAACCAGTTGAAGTCAGTTCCGAACATCGTTGACGTCAATCCTTTCGGCGGGCCCACGCGCGAATACCAGGTGCAACTCGATCCCGACAAACTCGTCTCCTACGGACTCTCGCTGCCGCAGATCGAGCAGGCGCTCATCGCCAACAACATCAATGCCGGCGGCGGATTCATCGAGCGCGGCCAGCAGGCCTTCAACGTCCGCGCCGTCGGACTGATGCAGAGCACCGACGACATCGCGCGCCACGGTCGTCAAGGTTCAGAACGGCACGCCGGTCCGCGTGCGCGATCTCGGCAACGTGGTGCAGGCGCCCAAAGTCCGTCTGGGACAGCTCGGCAAAACGATCCGCAAAGAAGACGGCACGATCCTCAACGATGACGACGTCGTCGAAGGCATCGTCCTCCTGCGCAAGGGTGCGGTCGCCGAAACCACGCTGGCACGCTCTGCACCAGAAGATCGATCAACTCAATGGCGCCAACGGCAAGACCGGCCTGCTGCCCGTCGGGCGTGAAACTGGTTCCCCATCTCGACCGCAGCGAACTGATGCACCACACCACGCACACCGTCCTGCGCAACCTGACCGATGGCGTCCTGCTGGTCACCCTGATCCTGTTCCTATTTCTTGGCAACGTACGCAGCGCGCTGATCGTCGCCGTCACGATTCCCTTCTCTCTTCTGTTCGCCGCCATCCTGCTCGATCTGCGCCACATTCCCGCGAACCTGCTTTCCCTCGGCGCTCTCGACTTCGGCATGGTCGTCGACGGATCGGTGGTCATGGTCGAGAACATCCTGCGCCACACCTCATTCGGCGACCACAAGAAATCGTTCCGCGAGATCGTCGCCGTCGCCGCGCACGAAGTACAGCGGCCCGTCTTCTTCGCCCGCATCATCATCATCGTTTCTTATCTTCCCATCTTCACTCTGCAGCGCGTCGAAGGCCGCCTGTTCAGCTCCCATGGCATGGACCGTCGCCTTCGCGCTCCTCGGCGCGCTGATCTTCGCCCTCTTCATCGCTCCCGTCCTGTGCAGTTACTTCTTCAGCCGCGGAATCAAGGAATGGCGCAATCCCGTTCTGGAATGGCTGAATCGCACCTACGTCCGCACTCTTGACTGGTGCTTCGATCATATGAAGTTCACGCTCGGCCATGGGCCTGGTCGGCGCTCGGCGTGATGCTCTTCTTCGCGCTCAGCGGAATCATCGGCTCCGAATTTCTGCCTCATCTCGATGAAGGCGCCATCTGGGTACGCGGCACGCTCGCTCCCAGCACCGGGCCTTCCGCCAGCATCGATATGTCGAATCGCGTCCGCCTCATGCTGGCGCGATTTCCCCGAAGTGAAGCAGGTCGTCAGCCAGGTCGGCCGCCCCGATGACGGCAGCGATGCCAGCGGCTTCTACAACACGGAATTTTTCGTCGACCTGCGCCCGCGCGAGCAATGGCGCTCCGAATTCCACGGCAAGAAAGACGAATCTGATTGCCGCCATGGACAAAAAGCTCGCAGCAATTCCCCGGCGTCGATTGGAACTTCTCCCAACCCATTTCCGACAACGTGGAAGAAGCCGTCAGCGGCGTGAAAGGCGAACTGGCGGTCAAGCTCTTCGGCACGCGACTTGAGAACGCTGGAGGAAAAAGCCGATCGAGATCCAGGGCGTGATGGCCAGATCCCCGGCGTCGCCGATCTCGGCACCTTCCAGGTCCGCGGGCAGCCCAACGTCAATGTCAATGTCGATCGCGCCGCCGCCGATCGCTTCGGCATCAACGTCAGCGAGATGTGCAGGACGCCATCGAAACCGCCGTCGGCGGCAAAGCCGTCAGCCAGATCCTGATCGGCGAACAGCGCTTCGATCTCACCGTCCGCTATCAGCCGCAATTTCGCCACACCGTCGAAGATATTGCCAACATCCGGCTGCTTGCGCCTTCAGGCGAACGCGTCTCCCTGGCGCAACTCAGCAACATCACGCTCGATGATGGCGCCTCCACGATCTACCGCGAAGGCAACTCGCGCTACATCGCCATCAAGTACAGCGTTCGCGGACGCGACCTGGGCAGCACCGTGCGGCAGGCCATCGACGAAGTTGGACAAAAGGTGAAACTGCCCGAAGGCTATCACCTCGACTGGACCGGCGAATACGAAAGCCAGCAGCGCGCCAATCGCCGCCTCGCCATCATCGTTCCCGTCACGCTGCTGCTGATGTCGTTCATCCTTTATTCCGCCTTCGGATCGTGGAAGTGGGTCTTCCTGATTCTCGCCGTCGTCGCACTTTCTCCGCTCGGCGGATTTCTCAGCCTCCTGATCACCGGAACGCACTTCAGCGTTTCTTCCGGCCTCGGCTTCCTCGCGCTGATCGGAGTCTCCGTCGAAATCGGCGTCATCATGGTCGAGTACATCAACCAGCTGCGCACCCGCGGCATGCCGGTGCGCGAAGCCGCAAAAGAAGGAGCGGCGCTTCGCCTTCGCCCCATCATGATGACCATGCTGGTCGCGACCCTGGGCCTGTTGCCCGCCGCCATGTCGCACGACATCGGCTCCGACTCGCAGCGTCCCTTCGCCATCGTGATTGTCGGCGGCCTGATCGTCGAACTGATCGTCAGCGTAATCCTCTGGCCCACGCTCTACGTTTTCTGGGCGAGACCAGGCGACCGCCTGCCCGCCGTCCGAACAAAGCTTCATGGCCGAAGGCGAGCATGTGGATTAATCCTATGTAGCCCCGGACGCATTCGTCCGGGGCGAGTCGCGAAGCGACGAGTACGTCCCGTAACTTTCTCCAACCCTCTGCGTTATACTTCCGAAACCCAGACAGAACCACAGACCAGAGGTATCCCCTGTGATCCTCTGTACTCCTGTGGTGAAGGTCTCGACCGGGAAATGAAATGGCCGTAGGCGTCCGTACAGAAGACCTGCACAAGGTATACAGCTCCGCGCCGCCTCTCGGCGCCGGCGGCCGGATTCATCGCCCGTGCCGACGCGGCAAAGACTCGAAGCAGCCCAAAGCGCAAATCAAAGCTCTCAACGGCCTGACTCTCGAAGTCCATCCCGGAGAAATCTTCGGCCTCCTCGGTCCCAACGGCGCCGGCAAATCCACAACAGTCGGAGTGCTCACCACCCGCGTCCGCGCCACCAGCGGCGAAGCATTGGATCGGCGACCACGAAGTCTGGTCCGAACAAGCCGAAGGTCAAGCGTCTGATCGGCGTCGTGCCGCAGCGCCCGAATCTGGATTTCTCCCTCACCGCTCGCGAGATCCTCACTTTCCACGCCGCCTATTTCGGAATCCCTCGAAAGAGCGCACCGAGCGGGCCGACTCCCTGCTCGAAAAATTCAAGCTCACCGATCGCGCCAATCAGATGGTGCGCGGTTTTTCCGGCGGCATGATGCAGCGCCTCTCCATCGCCCGCGCCATGATGCACGATCCGCAAGTTCTGTTCCTCGACGAGCCCAGCGCCGGACTCGATCCCCAGACTCGCATCCTGCTCTGGGAGATCATTCGCGAATACAACCAGCTCGGCAAAACAGTCCTGCTCACCACGCACAACATGGAAGAAGCCGACGCTCTCTGCCAGCGTCTCGCGATTGTCGATCACGGAAAGATGATCGCTCTCGGCACTCCCGCCGAACTGAAGCGTTCCATTCCCGGCGGATTTCTCCTGCGCCTGCATTTCGGCAAGCAGACGCCCGACCTGCTGCAGCGCCTGCAATCGCTCGCCGGCGTCCGCGAAGTGCGAGCCTCGATACCGCCGGCGCCGATATCTACGCCGATCGCGGAGGCTCGCTGATTCCCGAGATCGCCGCCGTCGCCATCGTCCGCCGGAGCGGAACTTCGCGACGTCCACATCTCCGAACCGAGCCTCGAAAATTTATTCCTGCACCACACCGGAAGGAGTTTGCGCGATTGAACTGGAAAGCTTTTGGCGCCATGCTCGCGCGCGACGCCCACGTGGCAAGGCGCAACGCCCTGTTCAGCTTTTTTCCAAACCTTCCTGCAGCCGCTGCTTTCGTCTTCATCTTCGGACGCGTGATGGTGGGCAGCGGCTACATGCCCGAGACATACAAGAGCCTGCTGCTGCCCGGCATCATCGCCATCAGCATGGTGTTCACCGGAATCTGGGCGGTCGCCATGCCGCTGATCGCCGAATTTCAATGGACGCGCGAAATCGAAGACCGCCTGCTCGCTCCCATCGACATCTCCTGGATCGCGATTGAAAAGGTAGTCGCCGGAATGATCCAGGCGCTGGTCGCCGGACTGGTCGTGCTTCCGTTGGGATGGCTAGTCTTCGTCCGCGGCCTGGGCCTCAGCAGTGCACAGTCTCCGCTCGAGTTTGCGGTTATCATCCTGCTGGTCGCGGTATTTTCCGCCGCCGGAGGGTTGGCACTCGGCTGCACGCATGAACCAGCAGCACATCGGACTGATGTTCAGCATGGTCATCACGCCCATGATTTTCTTCGGCTGCACCTACTATCCCTGGAGCGCGCTGAACACCTTCCCGATCCTGCAGAAGATTGTTCTGATCAATCCGCTCGTCTACGCCAGCGAAGGCCTGCGAGCCGCCCTAGTGCCGCAATACCCGCACCTATCCGCAATCGCAGTGCTGATCGCCCTGACTGTGTTTGATCTGTTGCTGCTGCTGGCAGGCCTGCACCAATTCCAGAAACAAATCGATCAGCTGATCTTTCCAAAGTTGAAATCAGGAATTCGCGGGAGTAGCCATCGAATAATGAACTGGAATGGAGCCGACGAGCGGACTTGAACCGCTGACCTGCCGATTACGAAAAGACCCAACCCTGCGTATGTTGTTGTGTGATATAGGTGGTGCGTTTCGGTTTCGGGGCGTTTTGGGGTGTTCCTGAGCACCTTCCGTGCAGCAGTTCGTGCAGCAAGTTTGAGCAGCCGATTTCAGGACGGCTGGTCTTCCCCTTTTGGCCTACTCCACGTCGAAATATTACTCCCAATCATAAGCAGCGCCATCATTCAAAGCACTGCACACCCAGATTATTCTTCCTGATTCTGATAGCCGCAACCTGTCGCATCGACGCCGCAAGATTCTGGGGCAGGTGCAGTTCCTTCAGTTCGGCCATGACAGTGGCCTTGTCTTTACCCGCTGCGAACTGTTTTCCCACATGGTTGAGGTAGGAGCAGTAGATGGAGATGTGGTCGAAATATTCTCCGTTGGTGTAGGCCTTGAAATATTCAGGATTCTTGCCGAGTCCGATCACCATCAGCATCGTGGAGAACGAAGCGTGTGCTCCGCTGTTGATTGTGCCCATGGCGGTGAACGTGCCGGATTTAAGTCCCCGCTGCTGTACCTCCAGCGATCCCTTCCCGCCGAATATTGCCGTGTTCACCTTACGGTACATCTCCCTAAAGCTGTTGGGCGTTGCGTCTGACATTATGTGAGCAACTTCGTCGGAATCGGCAAGGAACATTGCATAGAGCGCTCGAATGTAAAGCTCCTCCTCAGCTTCATCGCTCCATAGCCGTATCCATTCACCGCCATCAGGAAGAGTTCCATGAAATCCTCAGCAACAAGGTTGCCGTAGAAATACACGAACTTTTCGATCTTCGTGTCCATGATCTGCGTTCGGCTGAAGGCCATGTTGATGACACCCCACAGCCGGGACAACACCGCCGACCACTGCGGATGACGGCGGTCAAAGTCGGAGCAAGCATCAGCGAATCCATACAGCGATACCGCATCATTGGCGTTCTCGTTCATTCTTCAATTCTAAGCACCCTTTCGTCTGCGACGGCAAGATTTCGGGTCCTTGCAGAAAGAGTGCCGCAGGGTCATCCGACCAGATAAGGGACCCACAACACGTTCCAAAATCCCCCCACGGGTTTTTGGAGCTACGCTAGCGCCAAGCTCAAGCTTTTCCTTAAGAAGCCCCGATGGATGGAACACCCTCGACACAGGTGGCGTTTGTCGTCCTGCGTGCCTGCACTAATGGTTCGAAACTCAGTGCCTCTCTTGCAGCCGATGGTCACCACACTCCGACTGGTATGCTGACCCTTAGTCTCTGAAAGAGCAAAAGCTGGGCGACGATCCGCGAAACCTGTGACTTTCCTTAGGAGCCTTCTCCACAACATCGGCGTCGTGCTGGTTGGGCTTGTCGTCGCCTACGTCGGCACGCGTCTGGACTGGATTCTTGGTGTCCCCAATTTCCGCTCTCTGGGCGGCATCATCGCAGGTAGCCTGCTTGTGGCTGTTGGCTTTTTGCTGCGGACTTGGGCAACGTACATCTTCTATGAACACCGGATGAAGGTGATCTCGCTCTCGCCGCAAGACGTGCTCGTCACTTCCGGCCCTTATCGATTCAGCCGGAATCCTCTATACCTTGGCGGGAACGTGTTCATTTTCTTCGGGGCAGGCTGCCTTCTGGGTTCGCCCAGCGCACTTTTTCTGACCGCTCTCCATCTCCCGCTCGTCGATCTCTTCATCAGGAGGGAGGAAACGCAACTGGAAGCGAGGTTCGGAGACCAATGGCTGCGCTATAAGCAGCACGTCCGCCGATGGGTGTGAAGCGGGCCTTTGCATTGTGGCGGGACTTTTTCAGAACCTAGTCTTCAATTCCGTCTACCCGTGTTCGGGAGACTCAGGTCGGCAGCAGACGCCAAAATGGTGCCACAGCCGGAACCACGGGCTGTGCGCGAGCTTCGCATCATGCCTTCGATTGGCAGCAGAGATGTCGCTTGCGCTGAGTGGTCTAATATCCGGCGCTTCGAACATTTCCTGTAGCTGCTCGATGTCGTCAATGATGCGTTCAACGTCCATGCGTCACAATATCCAAGAGAAGGCGCGGAAGCGGTCAAACTGAAGCGGCAACTAGCCTGAAATCCCTCGGCTTTGTGACCAGATAAACCGCAAAGCTTCCCAGCCAATGACCGCCCTTCGCACTCCGACGCTAGAATGTGGATTGATGTTTAAGGTCGCTAGCTGGAATTTGAATTCTGTTCGCTCTCGGCTGACCCATGTCACGGCATGGCTGAAAGTTCGCGAACCGGATGTGTTGTTGCTGCAAGAATTGAAGGGGACGGAGTTCCCGTCCGAAGCCTTCAAGTCGCTCGGCTATGAGAGTGTCGCGGTGACGCAGAAAGCCTATAACGGGGTTGCGATTCTGTCGCGACATCCGATGAAGACGATTGCTAAGGCTCTCGTCGGAGACGATTCCGACAGCCATGCGCGGTTCTTGGAGGTAATCATCAGGGGCATCCGCATCGTCAATATTTATGCTCCCAATGGCAATCCGGTAGGGAGTGACAAGTTTGCGTACAAGTTAGCTTGGATGGATCGACTGACTCAGCAAATGATTAGATGGAAGCAGGACGATGTGCCGACGCTAATAGGCGGCGACTTCAACGTGATTCCTGAGGACATCGACTGTCACAAGCCGTCTTCGTGGGAGCACGATGCTTTGTTTCAGCCGGAGCCGCGAGCCCGCTATCGTGCGATGTTGGGTATCGGCTATACGGATGCGTTCCGGTCGTTGCACGTGGGCGAAATAGGACATTTCACATTTTGGGATTACTTTCGGCAGGCGTTCCAAAACAATCGAGGTATACGAATCGATCACTTCTTATTATCTCCAACGCTGGCAGATCGACTGGAAAGCTGCGAAATCGATAAGGGACCTCGAGGGCAGGAAAAGCCCTCTGACCACACCCCCATAATCGTCACGCTATCCGATCTGCCATAATCAGGGACTAGCTCATGTACCACCCACCATTGACCGAAATCGTCTGCCCGGTCATGTAGTCATTCATCGCCATCGTCACCGCGACCGAGGCTACGTCGTCGACCGGACCGAAATGCCCATCGGAATCAGAGCCGGGCTCGCGTTTGGGTTGCTGGTTACCATGTCTGTCCTAATCAGCACCGGAGCCTTTATGGTGCGTCACCCGTCTCCCGTGCAGACGCACAGAAAATGCACCGACCTTGCGATGGTGAATTTGTGATTGAATTGATGTAGTTGGTTCCAAAAACTGTGGGACTTCGAACAACTGAAGATTACGGTCGTTTTTTAAGTAGGCTCATGATTTCCTTCGATCTTCCGCATCAGGCAGTGCATTACCCAGAAGATCGCCGCTTCCGGCTGTGGGTGCGCCCTTCCATTCTGATCGGCATCGCTGTCACCACTGCACTGCTGATTATCGCCGCGTGGATTGAGTTCCCTGCTGTCGGACTTCCCTACGTCCCGCCTGTGCCACAGGTTTTTCCAAATAACTTTGCAGGGCCGCACGGATTTCCGCTCTGGGTGCGTTACTGTCATTTTTTCAATTTTCTGTTCGTGATGATGCTGATTCGCAGCGGTTTGTCGATCCTGATGGATCATCCTCGTCTGTACTTCAATGATGACTGCACACCGGGCAGCGAATGGATCAGGTTGACGCCTATCAAAGTCCCGCGCGACCGTATTTGGACGGCAAAGGACGATGCCCGCTACATTTCGCCCCTAGTCGGCACCCCCGGCTATAGGCACACCATCGGGATTGCGCGGGTCTGGCACTTCATTGACGTGCATGGGTTCATCGCCACGGGGATTCTCTTCATCGTGATGCTGCTCAGCACGGAGCAGTGGAAGCGAATCGTGCCGACTTCACCAATTGTCCTAGCACAAGCTTGGAACACCTTCGTTCATTACGCAACATTCCATTTGCCTCCAGAGCCGAACGGCTTTTACGGCTATAACGCACTCCAACAGATTGCATATTTCACAGTTGTGTTCGTCTTCGGGCCGTTGGCTATCCTGACGGGCATCGCCATGTCTCCCGCCGTCGTGAACCATTTCCCGTGGTATCCGCGTATTTTTGGCGGGCGGCAATCGGCAAGATCAATCCACTTTCTAACGATGCTCACTTTCTTCGCGTTCTTGGTTGTGCATGTCACGTTGGTGGTCATGACAGGATTCGAGCGCAACATGAATCACATTGTCATGGGCACAGATGACTTGAACCCTATCGGGATGTGGCTGGGATTCGTTGGCATAGGTGTCGTCGTGATCTCGTGGATTGTGGCGCACCATTTGTCATGGCACCGTCCGCGTGGGCTTCCGCATCAAATGTTGGGCAGCAGATCGAAGTATTCATCGTCCTCGTTCGTGCCGCCCTCCCCTTTGCCGAGCATCTTTTCTGACTCGATGAATTCAATGCGCTCGATCCATTTCACCATTTTGTAGCCCAGTTGATTCTCAACCCGGAGTCGCAACGGAGCGCCATAAACTTCCGGGAGCGGGTGTCCGTTCATTTCCGAGGCGAGGAGACATTCCGCCTTTAGAACATTCTCGATGCTCTGGGTGTCGTAGTAAGCACCGCCATAGAGCGCCTCACCAAAAGAAAAGAAGGCGACGACCTTGGCTTCCGGTTTTGGGCGGACGAGGTCGATCAGGGTCTTCATCGGTATGCCGCCCCACTTCGCAATCCCGCTCCAGCCGTGAATGCAATGATGCATCGTAATGTGCTCGACCACGCCCATCTTCTCAATGTCTGCAAGGGCAAGCTCGACGGGGTTTTCGACCAATCCACCCACCTTCAACCTGAAATCCCTGAACCCGCTCTCCACTAGCCGTTTCCAATCCTCTCTTACAGGCAACTTCCCGTTCGGCCAGAAATGGGGCGAAATTTGCTGCTCGGAGTAATGTTGCTGGGGGACGAGTCGGTTCAACGTAAGCAGTTGCATGTGGTAGGTCACCGACTTCAAAGCGTGTTGGAGGTCGATTCTTTCGCCCAGCAACATACGGGCGCTGACCATATTCTTTCGTTTTTCCAAAGGTTGCGCCTCGACTGGCTGCTGCGTCACTTCCCACCGCGCCTTGTCCGCTCAGTCTATGTGTTTGTCAATGGTTTCATCACCATAGCAGTGCTTGCGTTGTTAGCGTTGGTGAGCCGCAATCCATTTGTCTTTCCATCGCTCGGCCCCACCGCATATCTCCTGTTCTTCTCCCCTCTCGGCAAGACCTCTAGCCCGCGAAACACTATATTGGGCCATGCGATTGGCCTGATCTGCGGCTACGGGGCATTCGCGGTTACAGGTGCGGGAGCCTTGCCCTTTGGAGCACATGAGGGAATTTACTGGCCCAGAATCCTAGCGGCGGCTCTTTCACTCTCGGCTACAGGTGCATTGATGGTCCTGCTCGATGTGAGCCATCCACCAGCAGGTGCCACTACATTGATTGTTTCTCTCGGAATCATTTCGAAACCGCGTGAACTGATTATCATCGAAGTTGCCGTGTTTCTTCTCGTGGCTCAAGCTCTGGTTATCAATCGGCTCGCAGGATTGCCGTACCCTTTGTGGAGTGCTAGCGCTTCGATGAAAGAGTGACCGATGCGCTTCCCGACGTTGCGTTAACGGCTTTCCTTATTCGCAATCATTTCGGATGCCAAAGCGCATCCGTCCCAAATACGCAGGTCAGGATTCCGGCTCCGTTCTCGTTCGAACCATTCCTCTCGTCCAGTCCACTGGCTGTAGTTCCGATTCCTGATCTTGAACCACGTCGTTTCCTGCTCCGGCAGGTATGGTGCGTATTTGTATTTGGCGACGATTCCTTCGAGGTCGTTCTCGCACGCCAGCCGGAACAATCCCTCGCCGTCGTTTTCGATATGGTCGCAGTAGAGCAATCGGCTCCCGTGGCGAGGCATCACCGAGCGCAGCCGCAACTTCCGCTCACTCAGAGGCAGATGACGCAAATCCTCGCCCTCCAGCCAGAGCAGATCGAAAGCGCAGAACCTAGGTTCGCCACGGCGGAACATGAGGTCTTCGAATTGCGACTTTCCTTGCTCGTCAATCAGGACGGAAATCTGTATGAGAGCCACGGTGCTTGGTACGTCAGGTACCGTGAGCATGGCAAGACAAACCCAGTGGCGCACCGATTGGCCAGCACGGAGGAGTACCCGAAGAAGTCGGAGGTCATTCCTCTCAAGAAGAAATTCATGGAAAGGGTGAACCGCACAGCACATTTGGCGGATGCGGGCATTGCGATCTTGGACTTCTTCGAAGAGGTTTACCTCCCGGCCATCAAGGGCAGATTGAAGCCATCGACTGTCAAAGGATATAAGGACTCTTGGCGATGCCACATCAAACCTCGAATTGGTGGCAGAGTGCGGGATTTCATGACTGTTGACGGTGAGAACCTGATGTCGGAGATCGAACGTGCGAGTAAGACGAAAACCGACGACTTGGCTCACGGCACGTACAAGCACATCAAGGTGACTCTTTCGGGCATGTTCACGTTTGCTAAACGGAAGGGCATCTATGACGGTGTGAACCCGATGACCGGAGTGTCGATCCCGAAAGGAAAAAAGCACGGACGCAAACGACCCGCCTACACCCTTGAGGAGGTCGAGAAGCATCTTGAGCTTTTCTCCGGGCATGCGCCCATCGTGATTTGCACCGAGGACAGCCCCTACACGCCCGAAGTCAGTCAGGGCGTTGTCCGGGCTGTCATTGGACTAGCGACCTTCGCTGGTCTTCGGGAGGGCGAACTCCGAGGACAATGGTGGGAAGACGACGATGGGGATGTTCTCAATATCCGACGCTCTGTGTGGCGGACACATCTCAATTACCAGACCAAGACACACGAAGATGAAGACGATCCCGGAGTCGTGCCGATCATTGAACCTCTGCGAAGCATCCTCGATGCCATTAAGCCGGAAATTGCAAGTGGCTGGATGTTCCCGAACACGATTGGCGGGGCACTCGACCTCGACAATCTCGCCGACCGGGTGATTAAACCAGTACTCAAGGCAAACGGTCTGAAGTGGAAAGGCTGGCATGCATATCGCCGAGGCCTAGCCACGAACCTGCATGAACTGGGAGTGCCGGACAAGGTGATCCAAGCGATTCTGCGCCACGAAGACGTTAAGACGACGCAGAGGAGCTACATCAAGACTGTGCCGAGAGTTCTGACGGACGCCATGAAGCAACTGGAAGCAAAAATAGCTCGTGCAGCAGATGTGCAGCAGGTTGCGGTGAACTGATTTGTTAAGCTCTTGAAAAGAGAGGATGGAGCCGACGAGCGGACTTGAACCGCTGACCTGCCGATTACGAATCGTCGAACAGTTCCGGATCGTCAATCACAAACTCTACTGAATCTAAACGTTTAACCACTTTCCGCCCGCACGGAAGAGAGTTCAGGTGATGTTGATAAAGTTGGGTTTGAGTGAATGCGGTTGAAAGCTCACGTCACAAATGCGTCACAATTTTGCCGAACTTGCGAATGCCAAGTCAGTTGGCCGGGAATGCATTGGCATTGATGGCTTTAAAAGCGCCGACGGCCGGGGGGGACGTTAGATTACTGTGTAGGGCACGTATTGATCTGCGACTGCACCTTGCGAGAGTCGGGACAGACGAAGTGTTGAGCTTGAGGGCAGACGGGATTTTATCGATTCACGGTACAGCAGAGCGTGGCGCGACTGGGAGTTATCGACCTGGGTTGCCCGTGGCTGCGTAGCTTCGCGTTCCGCGGTGATTCCAGTTCGGGCCAATGCCATGTCCTACGTTTTGGAAGGTCCTAGCCGTTCGTAATGGTCAAGAAATGGCAGCAACGCGATTTCATTCTTTGACAGTATTTGGCTTCCAGCAGTGAATGTGCGCAGTCTGAAGGGCGGCTGAGCCTTCGAGATCTGCGGATCATCCGAATGTAAAGAGAAGGAAAGGCGGAACTTATCCGGAAGTAACGGGTAGGTACTCCCGCCTTTGGAACGAATGGTACGTTACGTGCCAATCTCCAAGGTAATTCCCCCAAGAACAACGAAATCAGCCTTAAGAACAGGGAGAAATCAGATGTGGACTGAAATTACTTGTGGGATGGCCGCAGTTATCGGGGCCTGGAGCGCAGTTTCGCCGGCAGAAGCGAACGAAAGAGCGAATGTAGCGCAGAAGCATTTTGCAATTGATTTTCTATCAGAAGCGGAGAAGCACCTGGAGACGGGACGACATCAGAGCGCAGCGATCCTGGCGGGCGATGCGCTCCAGGATGCTTTGCGGAGACTGTGCGCGACCAATTGCGTGAGTATCCCGGCCAAGGCGAGCATGGAAACCATGAATGCGGAACTTGCCAGCCGAGGTCTTTATGACGATCAGATGGAACAGCGTCTGCATACAGCAGCGACATTATCGGATAAGGCGAGCTGCGGCTTGTGGTCGGACTTCTCGAAAGATGACGTCGAACTCATGCTAGCCGAGGTTCGCGCTTTTGCGGCGGAACATGCCATTACATCCTGAGCTTCGTGATTGTCAGCGTCTATTGGGTAGCGCATCATACCCACTTCCATTTCATCATAAAAGTGGATCGGTCTCTCCTCTTAATAACGTTTTCCTTATGGCGGTGGCGTTCATACCATTTCCCGCCAGTCTGCTGGGGGAATACCCGAAGTCCCAAGCCTCCATCATTGTCTATGGATGCACGCTTATTTGCGCCAACATCTTTTTTCGAATTACGTGGTTCTACGCGGATCGTGCCCAATTGCTGCATCCCGTCGTGTCAGCAAGCTTCAGGAAATTCGCGCTCAGCGTAACGCTGGCTCCAATCGCGGTGTATGGCCTAGCCATAGCAGTCTCATTTGTCAGTCTCTCTGTCCCATTGGCATTATTCGCGGTGGTGCCAGCTTTCTTTATCATTCCTCATCCATTTGTCTCAGGTCGCGTGGAGGAGGCCATTGCCGATGAGTGGTGAACTGCCGTCTGCTTTGACGGCAGAACATCAGCATCGCAAGCCGCACCGAGTGACCCTGTGTTGCCCCTGACTACGGATCACAAGCCTCCGGTCGATGAGACAGCTCGGGTAGCGCACCTGCCTTGGGCGCACGAAAGCCCGGTCTATTCGCTCTCTTTTTTCTGACGAATTTCCCGGAAAGACAATAACTTGGGGAGTCTGCTCTTCGCTCAAAACCGATCTCCAACGCACCCATTCCGCGCGGTTCTGACACAGGTTTGACACAGAGGTTGTGAATTGGTTTCGACCAGCCCTCCACAGCGGCGGAGGGCTGGGTTCATCTGGGTAGATGCGGGACTGGTTCGAGGGAGGGGCGATGTCCCACTCTTAATGCGAGCAAAAACAAGGAAGCCATCCGTTTGTAGAACGGATGGCTGGGTTTGACGAATTCCGCTTAGCCTAGAAGGTTAAGCGCAAGCCGAATTCGAGTTGCCGTGGCGAACCGAGCGAGTAGACGCCCGTGCCGTTGCCGACGCGGAGCGACTCCTTGATTGGCCGCAGTGGTTCCGTTAAGTGACTGCGTACTGCCGTTCAACAGGCCGGACATGACTTCCGGCAGCAGGTTGAAGTTGGCGAAGTTGAACAGGTTATAGATGCCTACGCTAGGTTCAACGGTGAACCGCTCCATAAACGTGTGCCTCCACGCCAGCCTCAAGTCGGTGGCCCGGAGCCATCCGAAATTCACCTGGCTGGGTGGCGGCGGGCTAAGAACTGGAGAGACGCCACCCAAGGCTTGCAGCTGCGCAAGAGACATGACGCCATTGGTGATCAAGACGTTACCCGCAGGTGTGGCCTGATTTGCCTGGGTGGCGTTGTAGTTGTTGATCAGGTTGGTGAGACCGGCGGCATTGACACTGCGGTCAAACGCGCCGAGCTTTGTCCCCGGAAGCAGGATCCTGAACGGTTCCGTCCCCAGTAAAGTCCGTCCGGAAGATATCGCCGTCTAAGCCTGTGTTGGGAACAACCAGCGCGCTCGCCAATGGGCTGTCGAAGTGAGAGATCAGCCCAATGCGGAATCCGGCTGGCACATCCACATACCCGCCAAAAGACAACTGGTGGGTACGATCCAGCAGCGTAGGTCCGAAGTACCGGCCAGGGTTGTCGTTGTCCGCGGCAATTATGACAAAGTCCTGGTCATTGTCAGACGCGACTCCGTTAGCCTGCTGGCCGCCGGTGCTGGAGAACCGTGACAGGCTGTAAGACACTTGGAAGTTCGCCGCTTTGATGCCGCGCATCGGGTTGGTCACGTTTTGCTTCAACGACATCTGCAAAGCGTTATAAACCGAGCGTCCTATGGGTTTGAGGAAGTACATTTGCGACTGGTCTGGATTCAGTCCGCCAAAAGCGCACGGATGCCCGATTCCTTGACGGACGTGCAACCTGCGCCGATGTCGGTCGAGCTGCTTAGACCGTTATCGGCGAAGTCAACCATGGTTGCGCGTGTGGGTGATTGCACAATCCACTGTGCCGCTACTGATTGCCAGCCGAACGAGAGGCCGTTGGTAGCAGCGACGGCAGCATTTGCACCCGCCAGGTTAAAGGTACTCGCGTCCCCTACACGGTTGACGTCAATAGCTGCTGGTGTGCGCGTTTCCACGTTCCGCAGGTAATCGGCGCTGAATACCATGCCATGGCGGATTTCATGCTGAACGCCGATGTTCAACTGCAATGAGCGCGGCGATTTGTAATTGGGGTCGAATAGAGCGGCTGCGCCGTTCGAGCCATGCCCTGATTCAAGAAGTTGCCGATGAAACTGGGGTTGGGAGCCTGCAGATTAAATGGATTCCCGGCCTTCACCTGGTTGAAGAACGAGAGGATCGCCGGAATCTCGTCGCCGATGCGGTTGTCATTGCTGCAGAAATCGGTGGTGCCTGGATGGCCCGGCGTTAACGTTCCGCCGGCTACCGGGACGGGCCTCGGCGAACCGTTGACACAAGCGTAGGTCGACTGATTGAAGGCGCCGGTTCTCAAGCGCAACGGCCGATCAAACAGCACGTTGTTGAAAATTGCGTTCTCGTAGTAGAGCCCGGCGCCGCCGCGAATCACGGTCTTGCCGTTCTTTCGTCGGGTCCCAGGCAAAGCCTAACTGGGGCGCGAAATTGAGGTTGGGCTGCTTCACCGGGTTTCCATAGCCGGGGAAAGCGGCATTGATTTCTGGAATGGCGGGTAAATCGCTGTCGACACGGCCGGTATCGCGGTCATAGCGCACGCCGACGCTCAGAGTGAGGTTGGGCTTGATTTTCCAGCTGTCGCCTACGTAGAGACCGATACGGTTATCCGGCCCAGTCCGCCAGCCGGGAAGCCTAGAGCTGGATTTTCGGTGCTGAAGCCCTGTCCGTTGCCGAACCTGAGCCTGTCGACAGGGTAGTTCAACGGATTGGCGGAGCCACCCGGGTAGGGTCCGGCAGCGGCGAAAGCCAAGCACGATTCGGTTCCGGAGGGGCCGCAATTCGACAACGTCGTGTCGAAGCTAACTCGCGGCGCGGTGCCGAAGAAATCGGCAAAGCCGCCGCCCTGAATGTGGTTATAGCGACACTCCATAGCGAATGGTGTGGGAGCGCAGCATCTTGCTGCCGTCGTACTTCAGTTCATTGTTCTGCTGGGGAGTGCTTTGCGGGGCCAACAGGTTTGGTCCAAACAGGGACTGGTTCGTGTCGCCAATCTCCAACCCAGTGCTACTAAATGGTAGAGCGCTGTTGCCTGAAGTTACGTCCACGATCTGGTTCTGGAACTTCAGATAGGAGTAGCGAAAGCTGTGGGAGAAGCTGCCGGTGGTGAAGTCCACGCCCGCCACGTGAGTCCGGGTGTAGTCCTTGTTGTCATATACCTGGAAACCGAAATTGAAGGTCGCGAACAGCGAGTTCGCGAAGTAGGAGTAACGGTAGAACGCCTTGGCTCCGTTGCCGAAGTTGTAATCAACCTTGCCCAAGAGGTCGCTTTCGCGAAAGGGCTGACTGAAGCCGCCGGTGGAACTTGCGAACGGAGAGCCTGACAAATCACCGCCGCAAAAGAGTCCTGCTTGGTGCGTTCGCCGTCCAGGAAGAAAAACAACTTGTTCTTGATGATCGCTCCGCCCACGCTGCCACCGAACTGCGCGCGTTGAATGGGTAGTCGTGGCCGCCGGGTGCGTTGGCTGCAAAGCTGTGGTCACGAATGAACCCGAACGCCTCGCCGTGGAGGGTGTTAGTGCCTGACTTGGTGGTCACGTTGACTGCGCCTGATGAAGTCAAATCCTGGGAAAGGTCAAGCGAAGACTGCCCTAACTGAAATTCCTCAATGGCGCTGGCCGGAATGTTGGCGGTGGTGGTACCGACCGTTTCGTCGCTAATGTCAACACCATCTACGTTGATGCGGGCGGTACGGCCGAAACGGCCGCCGAAAGAGATCGAAGAATATCCGGCTTTGGTCGGATCGAAGTTTTGGCCATCCTGAATTTGCACGCCGGGTTCGAGCTGCGCCAGATCCAGGAAATTGCGGCCGTTGACCGGCAGATTCGCAATTTGATCCGAGTTGAGAATGCCTTGCACCTCAGCTTGTTCGGTGTTAACCGCGACCGTGCTGGCCGCACTTCAATGACCTGATTTTCCTGACCAACCTGCAGCTTGATATTGGCAGTGGCGGTGTTACCCACTTCCACTGCAATGGTTTCGTTAACACTGCTGAAGCCCTTGGCTGAAACTTGTACTTTGTAGCTGCCAGGTTGAAAGGGCCCGACGCATACGCGCCCCCAGCGTTTGCGGTCAGATTGAGAGCCTGACCTGTTCCGGCGTTCGTGATGACCACCTTGGCGCTACCCACAACCGCGCCCGTGGGGTCGGTTATCGTCCCGGCGATGCTGCCCGTACCAACAGTAGTCTGCGCGAATGCTATGCAAGACGAAAGAGCGAGCGAAGAACAACCGCCAGCCAACTAAATCGAGATCGAAAATCAGCGAGATTGCAGTTCGGCATTGTGACCTAACCTTTCGGCAGCGTCTGCCATTTTTTCCCAATTGAAATTTCCCGCCAACGTCAGTGCCAAAGGACTAGCGCGGCGAGGGAGTCAGCAATCGGAGGAGCATGTCGTGTTCCACCTTCAGAACAATTACGCGACACAACAGGCCAGACATTTCGAAGTTGATAGGCGAGTGACCAGCTAACAATATCCAGGGACGACCTCGATCGTGAGTGAGCGACTGTTTCTCCAACTTTTCATACAAATACTGGCGAGCGGTTACGGAATTCGAGAGCAGGGATCGTCCCCAACGGGGGCTGCCTACGCCGATTTCGATTGCTTCATTGTCCATTCAGCATGCATACTGGTTGGTATGTTAGCGGCACGCTACAAATTCCAAACGCACAACGACCGACTAAGAATTGGAGCCTGCATCCGTGGACTTTCTGATCGCAACCCTAGATGGCTACATCTCACTACCAAAGAGTGCTAAGGACGCGAAGTGATCAAAGAGTGAACAGAAATATAGTTGGCTGGCTGCGGTCCCTTCCGGGCAACCGCAGGAGAGGCAGACCGCATTAGCAGTTAGCGTTGCCAATGGTTAAATACCAACCAGTTTGTATAATGGATCACCTCCAGGGACCTTGCTCCAGGCGCGGGGGCGAACCAAGGACTGACGGAAAGAGAGAAGCGCAGCCTCGACGCTAGGCTAGCGGTCCCTGTAGCAAAGCAGAAAAGGAGATCGATGACTCTGAAACCTCGGACAGTTATCGCCTTAGCCGGAGCATTAGTGGTGTTGGTTGCTGTCGAGCCTCATTCAAGGTCAGGAAGCTGCGAAGTCAGCCGCGATCACGCCCTTCAGAGTTCATATTCCGGATAGCGTGCTCACCGATCTCCGGCATCGCCTGGCAGAGACCAGGTGGCCCGACCAACTGCCACGGCACGACATGGGAATACGGCGCCGACGTCAGCAAGGTCCGCGAACTCGCGGAGTATTGGCAGAAAGGTTACGACTGGCGTGCCCAAGAGGCCCGGATCAACCGATTCGATCAGTTCACCACCGAGATCGATGGACAGTCGATCTACTTCATCCACGAACGATCGCCGCGAGCAGATGCAATACCCCTGATGTTGATTCACGGATGGCCGGGCTCGATCTTGGAATTCTTTGCTGCTGATTGAGCCACTAACCCATCCCAAGGACAGCAGCACGCCTGCTTTTGATGTCGTTGTCCCTTCGCTTCCAGGCTTTGGGTTTTCTGGGCCAACTACAAGCTCGTGGCTGGGGTCCAGAGCGAATGGCCAAAGCGTTCATCGAGCTGATGGATCGTCTGGGCTACTCCAAATATGGGATACAGGGCGGTGATTGGGGTGCCGGCATTGCGCAAGAGATGGCACGCCAGGCTCCTAGCCGATGTTAGCGGACTCCATTTGAACCTGATTGCCGTTCCGCCTCCCGGCCCTGATGCAATGAAAGAACTGACTCCTGAGGAGCATCGGCGCTATACGACAATGGTGGGACGAGGGTAGAAGTACCTTCTTTAACCTTCAGTCGTGCGAGCCGCAGACGGTTGCCTATGCCCTGACCGATTCACCGGCGGGGTGGCTGGCCTGGCTGGCGGAAAAATTCCAGGACCTCACCGATAATGACGGAGATTTTCTGCACGCGGTGGATCGTGACACGTTTCTCAGCAGATGTGACACTTTATTGGGTCACTGGGACGGTGGGGTCCTCCATGCGCATCTACCGCGAGAACCGCCTCAACGACCGTGACGAAACGCCGCCACGAATGAAGACTCCGGTGGCCTATGCCGTATTCCCGAAGGAAGTCGTCGCTGCGCCCGATCGCTGGATCGACCAGACCTACAATGTCGTGCAAAGAACTGAAATGCCGAGGGGTGGCCACTTCGCCGCACTTGAGCAGCCGGATCTGATGGTGCAGGACATTCGATTATTTTTTGCAAAGCTCAATTGAAGGTAAGCGTTCCACAAACCTCAGGAGAAGATCCATGAACAGAAAGACAGTCAAGACGATCCTGTCGGGAATCGCGCTGTTTCGTGCTGGTCGCGCGGGCTGGTTCAGGCACAGAATGCCAAGGCGCCATATCCGACGATGGCCCCGCCTGAGCAATATTTGATGACGGATCGCACGACTGAGATTGCTTTGGCGCGAACCGCTGCTCCGAAATCCATATCCGACGACGCCTCGGTGATGGTACTGGGGCGGCACGGCTACGAGACTGCCATTAAAGGCAAAAACGGCTTCGTGTGCATCGTGGAACGAGCCTGGATGTCGCCATTCGACCACCCGGAGTTTTGGAATCCCAAAAACCGCAGTCCCATCTGCTACAACCCGGCCGCGGCGCGATCCATCCTGCCGTACACCTTTAAGCGCACAGAGTTGGCATTGGGCGGATTGTCCAACCCCCAGATGCTCGAGCGCATCAACGGCTGCGGTTGCCAATAAGGAACTGCCAACGCCGGAACCTGGGGCGATGTCCTACATGATGTCAAAGGAATCGTACCTTAACGATTCAGCCGGGCATTGGGTTCCTCATTTGATGTTTCATATTCCAAAAACAGACGGTGCGAGCTGGGGTGCGAACCTTGACGACTCCCCGGTCGTGCTGGATCCCCGCTTAGTTCCGGAGCCGGAGACCATCTTTCTTGTACCAGTTGGCAAGTGGTCGGATGGAACACCTGCACCGCCAATGTAGGACGTCACAATGAAAACCAGTGCGACAGGCTCCGCGAACCCAACTTTCCGAATCTTTAAGATTCTGGCCGTTGTTCTATTGACCGCGTGCGGCAGCGCGCTTGGGCGATCTTCGTCAGAGCAGACTGCGGATACGGCTGTCGCAGAACTTGGCGTAGGTTTTATCTCGGCCACGGTCCGGGCGAGCGGAAGAACGCTTCATTACGTTCGCGGTGGAACTGGCCCCGCTGTGATTCTGCTGCATGCGTTTCCCGAGGACTGGTATGAGTATCACAAGGTGATGCCGCGTTTGGCGAGAAAGTTCACGGTCGTGGCCGTTGACCTGCCGGGTATTGGCGGGTCAACGGCGAAACCAGGAGGCTATGCTGCGGCGGAGATGGCAGATGACATTCATCAACTTCAAGAACAACTCCATTTGGAGCATACCTATGTAGTCGGTCACGACATTGGCGGCATGGTGGCTTACGCATTCGTCCGCCGTTACCCGGAGGCCGCACGCGGAGCGATGATTCTCGATGTCCTCTCCCCGGCTTGGCACCGTGGAAGGAAATCGTCGCGAAGCCCTTCTCCTGGCATATTCATTTTCAGCAGGTGCCCGAACTCCCGGAAGAACTGGTGGCAGGTCGCCAGGCGTTTTACTTCCGCTATTTCCTCGATCCTAAATACTTTAGCGACGCCGACGTGGCTCGCTACGCCGCATCTTATGCGGCTCCAGAACACTTGCATGCGGCCTTTGAGATCTACCGCGCATTTGCCGCAAACGAAAAATTCAATGCGGAACAACAGAACAGATTCGAGCTGCCGTTGGTATTAGGAGTAGGCCGGGAGTCTCCTTTCTTGAAGGACCTTCCCACCATGGCCGAAGCGTTGCAAGCACACGGTTGCACAAACGTGATGACCGGGGTGATTGAAGGAAGTAGCCATTATGTCGCCGACGAGCAACCTGGAATCATGGAGGAGTTCATAGAAAAGTACGCTTCGCCTCAAGATAAGGCGGCTGTGAGAAAGCAATGAACCGAACGATACTTAATACGGTTAGAGCAGGAACTTTCGTGCTGGTTGCTGTGCGAAACGCGGCGTGAAAGATTCAGAATGGCTTCGTGTGCGCCGTCGAGAGTGCGTGAATCCACAATTCAAAGCCACTCAGCCCATCGACGTCTTCACGTTCGCGTGGTCAGGGGCTCAGACGGACTCGCTGCTCCGGATTAGGGGTGCCCCGGGTGCCAGGTTGTCTGTTGTCCTATCTCAATCGCCGTGAGATCTTGCGCAATCACCAACTGACCCTGGTAATACACGCGCACCGCCTCGACAAGTCCGTCATCGTCTTTATAATGATAAACAACGGCGAGTTTAGGCTTCACCGCCGCGAACACACGTCCAGCGTCTTCTCCGGATGCGATAGTTCGTAAGGCCTCTGGGCTCTTCGCCTGGGCCAGCCAACCAACGTGGATCAGGCAATCTGCGCCCTTCGAGAAGTCAACTAGGTTTTGCGAGAACTTCGTATCACCAGAAATAACCACAGCATGTCCTGGATAGTCGATACGATAGCCACACGCTGGTTTCACGGGGCCGTGGTCAACCAAAAAAGCGGACACTCGCAGTCGACCGTGAACGTAAACCTCGCCCTGCTTGACTTCATTGGCGTCGGAGCTCCGCTCCCTTGGCCGGCAGCTTCTCTGTGTGTTCTCGGATCTCCACGTCGAATTTATATGCCTGAGAAAGATGCTCGGCCATTTCGCGAGTTCCTTGGGGTGCCCAAACCTTGAGTGGATGGTCGCGCCCGAGAAACCATCCCGTAAGCCAAAGGTCGGGCATACCTACAGTGTGGTCGGAGTGAAGATGAGTGAAAAAGAGCGCGTCGATTTCGTTAGCGGGCGTTCCAGCTTGGTTCATGCGAATCACGGCGCTGCGCCCACAATCGAAGAGCAATTTCTCACGGCCTGCTTGGACAAGGATAGCCGAGCCAAATCGCCTAGCATTCGGAAATGGTGTGCCGGTACCGAGAAGCGTTACCGAGATTATATCTTGGGGGCTGGCTACCCCCATGTTGGTAAACACTAATAAGCAAAGCCAGACGGAAGACAATCTCATGGATCCTTAATTGTGTCGGGCAATGAGCAAAGGCGAGTCCATCTCAGTTGGCGCCAATCGAATGCAAACGAACTTTGAACCCGTGCAAAGCAGGTCGAGGCGTGGCAGCGGAGTGAACTTACAGAGATCACGTCGAAGGTTGTCATCGAGGAAGCATTCGTCAAGGCAAACTGAGCCGATGAACGCATCCCCAACTGCAATTTCCGTAAGCTTTCCACTTATGAGATCTAACGCATTGAATAAATGATAGTGACGGCGGTTCTGATTGTGGAGCGAACCTGTTCAGGACACGCTATGTTTAACCTGTTTTGGCTCAGCGTGAAATGGAGAAGGGGCGTTCTCCGTTAGTGTAGATTCCGCCCCTTCGGGGCGGGGATTTTCAAGGTATGGGGGTCTATCGTCCGATGACTTTGTGACTCTTGCCTGGCAATGCACAGCGCGAGAGGATTGGCTCCCGCGCTGCCGAGCATCGGCTCGATGAGCCCCGCCAAGTTATCCCTCAGCATGGTTGCATCCCTGCAGTGCCTGCTTCCGTTTCACCCGGCGAGGTCATTGTAGCTGCGGTAGAAGAGTGTGCAAACATCAAAGACGCTGTCTGCTGCCGGCGAAGTTGCCGCTGCCTACGAGCTTCTTCTAACTTGTGATCGCGAGCCGCGTGGATCTTGGCCTGTCGTCCGGCGAGCCGATCCTGCGGCGTCACATAACCAATCGCGCTGTGCAGTCGCACCGTGTTGTAGTGATCCACGTAGATTTGAATCAAGCGGCGCGCATCTTCCAGCGTCAACGGGGTCAGGGGCCGGATGCACTCCCGTTTGAGTGACTTATGCCAGCGTTCGATTTTTCCGTTCGACTGCGGGTAAAACGGCGAGATGCGCACGTGCGTCATCCCCGAGATACGAATGAACTCCTTGAAGTCGCGCGCGATGAACTGCGGTCCGTTGTCGGAGATGATCCGCGGCCTGGCTTCCGGGTACTTCTCTTTGGCTCGTTCCAAAATCATCTCGATGTCAGCTTCCTTCATCGATTCCCGCAGATCCCAATGCACCAGAAAACGACTGCATCCATCCAGCACGCTGCATAAGTAATAGAACGTGCCCGACAGGTTGATATAGGAAACATCGACATGCCAGTGCTGGTGCGGCTGCAGCGGCTGTTCGAAGCCGGTGCCCTTGCGCGACGGCTTCGGCTTCCAGCGCGACAGCAGTCCCGCTTGTTTCAGCACTCGCCATACACTCGCCGGACTCACTGCCACTACATCGTGATCTAACATCATGAACGTCAGTCGCCGATAGCCTTCCAAGGGATTCTTCAGATGGAAACCAATGATGGCTTCCTTTTCCCACGGCTCCAACCAGAAATCGCGGGGCACCCAACCGTTGTGCTCATTCACTCGTCCATAGCGCTGCCGCCAGTCGTAGAACTTACTTGCAGCGACGCCCAGCCAATGAATGAATCGGCCGACGCTGATCTCGGCCTTCTCCGACCAGCGCCGGACGAAATCCACCACCTGATCCCGCACATCGTGCGGCACCCAGGTCTCGGTCAGAGTTCCCCAAGGCTTTTTTTTAACGCAATGTGCTCCGCCATCAACTCCGCCAGGACCTCGTCCTTGGTCTGCACCTTCTTCTCCAAGAACTCAATCCGTTTCTGTTTCTCCTCCGCCTGGCGGCGAGGACGTTCCGTCGTTTGAAAGGCGGCCGCTCCGTTCTCGAAGAACTCTTTTTGCCAGCGGTAGAACACCGTCGGCTGTAGTCCCAGTTCTTCACACAGATCGGAAACCGGGACCTTGTCTAAAAGATGGCGCCGTAGAATGGCCACCTTCTCCTCAGCAGTGTAGTGCTTGCGCTCTTTTTTCATACGTTCGCTCCGCTATCTTAACGGACGAACGCTTTCTCCATTTCCAGCTGAGGCGGGACACAACGTGCCGGTCGGAAAGCGCGAACACCCTTTCGAATGCCGCCAGTTCATTTTACAGCGAAGTAAACAACTGTTTGGGGAATGCGCGCGTTTTACGAGTCCAGCGTCGCCTCCCATTTCGGCTTCATTTCTCGGCCCCATTTCTTCGGATCTTCGTTATGCATTTTTTCCATCGCCTTTGCAGTGTCAGGATGTTTTTCCATGACATGTTTCGTTATTTTTTGGACCATTTCATCCCATGATCCGGCAGAAAGCTTCGCTTCACAGGCTCCCCCCAGCGATCGGCAAGTCATCGTCTTCATTCTCAACCTCCACTTCGTCGCTTTAGATGTATTCCCGGACATGACGGCATGCCACTCGGCATGAAAACTCTGTAGGAAAGGTCAACGTCCTAAATGAGAACCGATAGCATGCGAAATAGAACGAGCATGGAATTCTTCGCCGGTTTTACCCGCATTCGCTGCCCGCTTCCGCTGCCTGAATTGGTTGCCTACCGTCACTCCTCATGCCGCAGAAGACTCATGGAACAGACTCTCTAGTGCGGGGGGTCACCAGCGCTTACCGTAAACATTCCGGGTCACGGTGATATTCCCGTGACCCATGTTATCCCGCACAACCTCCGGCGTTGGGCCTTCGCGCCGCATAGGGCTGTGATGCATGGCGTAGGCTGCGAAAATACCTGTTATCGACTATGGGGTGAGTCCGAATCTCTGCAAAGGCTGGTTGCTAACGTTCGCGGGCAAATTGGATTTCGGGCGTGTAGGTGCGACCTCTGCAACCGACCTGCCCTTGCTTTGGTGTGCAGGGGTTGCCAGAAAGGCGTGGATGTTGCCCGCATCCGGCCCGCTGCGTACGATTGCCATGCCTGAGATTTGTCCGCGCTCGTTGATCTTGTTAGCCATGACTGCGAAGAGGTTGGAACTGGCAGGAAACAGCGTGTTGAGGTCGGACATCACGCCGTTTTGGTAGATGAAAGCATGGGACCAGTTGCCCTGCGAGTCGAAGTTGCTTCCCACGATTTGGCCCTTGTCGTTGATGCCGCTCGCTATGCCGCCAGCATCTCCCGGCAGAATACCGAGGCTGGTGAGCGCCTCATTCTGCCAAAGCGCGCCATAGATGGTTGTGCCGTCGGGGGTGCCGACGAACCCAACAATTTGGCCCAGGTTGTTATTGCCGAAAGCCTCAGCGCCGTTTTTGTAGTCAGGAAGCGTGCTCACATTGTCGTTGTCCCACACGACAGCGTGATCCGTCGCACCGCAGGCTCCCGTGAAGCCTACGATTTGGCTTTTATCATTGATCCAAAGTGCATTCCCGCTGGGATCATTACCTGTAGGAAGAGCTTTGGCCTTGGCTTTGCCGTTTTCCCACAACACCGGCAACTGAGTTCGATTATTAGTTTTGCCAGCAGGGCATAAGGAGTCCACGGTACCGTCTTCTGCAAATCCTACGATTTGGCCCCAATTGTTGATCGCGCTGGCCTGTCCGTTATTTCCACCGAGTGTCGGGAGAGCGCTCATGTGGAAAAATTGCCAAAGAAACGGGCGACAAGTAAGGTGTGTGCCGAATGTGCAAACGTCTTCGCCATTCGGGTCTGGGACAGCCGTTTCGGAATAGCCTACTATCTGCCCGAAATCGTTGATCTCGCCCCAGTTCATCCAGCTGTTCGGTCCTCCGAGCGTGCCGAGATCTTTCTGGAATCCGTTGATGGCTATCGCATCACGTGCCCTTAGAATTGTGCCACCCGCGTTATCCTGCTGCCCCGGTACCATGCTCGCCTCCTGGATCACCGTCCAGCCTTCATTATTGACGGACATGGCACAACCCAGGTTGTCACTTCCCTCTGCCCCCAAATCGGTAACTCTGTAGCTCGCTTGAGCGACCGCATTGCTGAAGCAAGCCAGAACAATACTCGTAATCGACGGTATCCAGAAATTCCGCAATTGTCTAACTCTGCTCATGTCTCCTCTTTTTCTCCGGTAAGGTCGTGATGTCGAGATGACTGGCGAGTTACGCCAGGTACTACTCCGGCGCTCTGGCGGTAGGCGTGCTATTGAGAGCAGAACTGGCTCACAACTTCACGCTTTTTGCTGAGCGACACGTGAGGGAGCAGGTGGTGTTCCACGTTCACAACGATTACGTGAGCCAACAGGCCCGACAGTCCAGAGGTCGAAAACAAGTGGCGGACTAACAACCTTCTGGGACGATCCGAAAACGAGTAAAACAACTGTTTCTCCAACATTTCATACTCACTAGCGAAAAATTTACAAACTTCAAGAATGTCGGCAGTCAAGAGTGAGCTCGCTCACTTGTGCTTGACTTTTGAACAATTAGCATACATACTGGTTGGTATGTTGGCGGCACGCAAGAGTCCGAAACGTGGAGCGACTAGGCTGCGCAATTCTGAGCGTACGCGGGAGCGCTTGCTGCAGGCGGCATCCCGCGAGATCTACAGATCGGGTTTCCAGAGTGCCAGCCTGGACACAATTCTGGCCGTCAGCTGGCGTCACCAAGGGCGCACTGTACTACCACTTCAAAAGCAAGGAAGCCTTGGGATACGCCGTCGTCGAAGAGGTCATCGCCCCCGACGTCCACGGCAAGTGGGTGCGGCCTCTACAGAGCGGCAAGGACCCTATCGACGCTTTGATCGGCGCTGTTCAAGGTATACCCGTTCGGCCCGAGGATGTGCGGGGCGGCTGCCAGCTGAACAATCTGGCGCAGGAAATGTCTCCTCTTGACGCGGGATTCCGGAAGCGGCTGGCGACAGTCTTCGATGCCTGGCGCGAGGCCGTTGCCTCCACTTTGCGAGAGGGCCAGATCCACGGAAGTGTTCGCCGCGACGTGGAACCCGCCGACGCCGCTGGCTTACTGATCGCGATGGTCGAAGGCTATGGCTCGCTGGCAAAGAATGCTCAGGATCCGAAAGTAATGAAAGCGGGGATCAGAAACATCGTGGACTGGCTACGATCCTTGCGTCCGCCGGGCAACCGCAAGCGAGGGTGATCGCATCGGCGTCTCAGAGTAGTTTCAGGCACGATTACATACCAACCGGTTCGTAGGCAGAATGAGTCTCGCGAATCGGGCGAAGCGCTTCACACTACATCATGAATAAGGAGAACGAACCATGACAAGGATCGTCAGTGTCGCGCAGGAATCTGCTCGCAACGGGAGCCTGCGCGCTGGTTGGTGCCGTGAGCCTGCCGGGGCCGGCAAGGGCCAGCGCATTGGGAGCGCAGAACTTAACGAACGAGGAGATCATCCGTAAGTGGTATGCGGCGTGGGAAAATAAGGACTTGGACACGTTCGATGCCTTGCTCGCCGACAACTTCACTTTTTCGAGCGCGGCCGGCGACGACCATATCAGCAAGAGCACTTTCAAAACGCAATGCTGGGACACACAGGTTAATTTCATTGAACATTTTGACCTGGAGCGAATCACCACCGGCGCGGAGGACGCTTTTGTGAAGTATCTTTGCCACACCAAGAACGGAAAATCGTTCCGGAACGTGGAGTATCTCCGAATCAAGAACGGAAAGTTGCAATCCATTGAGTGTTATTTCGGCGCGCAATCCAGCTTTCCGTCAGCAGTGAGCACTGGGCAAAAGTGACCTGTGGGCCTGATCCAGGTGCTGGCTTGATGAACAAATCGAGAACTGCGAGCAAGACAGTAGAATTAATCCTGCTACTCAGTCGAGAGGCTTGATTTTTTGTGCCGCGCCCACTGGGAGCCGTGGGGTGCCGATCTGTCGAAATCACCGTAAAGCTGAACCCACGATTCAGACCTACTCAGCCGGTCTAGGCGTTTATCGTTCTCGTGGGCAGGTTATCAGAACGTTGCTCCGGTTGTTTAGGAGCCTTTGATTTAGAAGCAGTGCACTCGTCAATCTCGCCTTGGGGTACCAGGAATTGGAAACGAGAGAGCAAAGGATTGCATCATGAGCGCTCGCGAAATTCGGGATGAAAAGGCCATTGCACGCGAGATGTTTGTTCATCAAGCTGCTCACACTAGTGCGGACGTCTCGGGTAGCCAACTGAAGGGAAGTAGCATTTGCTCCGGCAAGAGTAGACGAGACAACTCTTGAATCGAGAGCGGACGAGTTCTATGAAACAGCGGATACATCCTTGGTTCCGGTAATCCGAGTTGATGCTGCAAACCTCATGCGAGTCTTGCGGCAATTGGAGGTTATTGCAAAACGAAAGGCGCCCCGAATCGCGTTCAAGGCAAAGGGTAGCATACTACTATTGGATTTAGCCGACATCGTGGCCGTGCAAGCCGAAGGTAATTACGTTTCATTGCAACACCGACCCAATCCGTCTTTGGTGCACGAGTCCCTCTCGTCCATAGCGGAGAAGCTCAAACCCCACGGTTTTATTCGCATCCATCGCTCGGTCGTCGTAAATATTTCGGCGGTGGAGGAGATCCAACCTTTACCGACCGGGGAGTACAAACTGGGTGTAAGAGGTGGGAAGGAATACTTGGTAACGCGTACATACAAACACAACCTCAGAGATCTGGCTCAATTGTGGGTAGGCTCAGAGCGCCTTTGCGGTTCCTGACAATTTGTCCCTGGTTGCAGGTTTGGCTCAGGTCGCCTGAGTGAACGCCTGTCCTACACATGAACGCCGCAGAACTCGATCGTGAAGCCAGCTTCCCCCGGCGCTTACCGCTTTGCCTTAGTTTCTCGCGTTCAGCTTGTCCTTTTGAACCTGCATTCTTCGTTTTGAATAGCGCCACCAAATGGCTGCAGGTTGCTACTTTCGTGGGACTTGCGTTGTGCTTTTCTGCACTGGCCGTCTTTGTCCACCGGAGTCGGCGGTTTACGAAATATTTGCCGGCCTTGTGCTCGTATGTGATTGCATCCATTGCGCTCCTGCTTATGTGGCTTCTGGATGACCTTCCTCGGGTATGGCTGAACCTTGATTTGAAAAGTCCTGCCGGCAGAGCTGCGTGAAGCTCTCAGACGCAGTCCTTTTGCTGCTTGTGGCCGTAGTTCTCGGGAAGTTGCTCCACATCGACTTCGATTCAATGTCATCTCCGAAAAGGCAAACTCGGACTGGGGCTAGGCGTAGGGTTGAGCCAATGGCGTTGGCGCTGCCCAGACACAGCACCGACTTCGGATGGTGACCTGGGTTGCGTTATGACAGACATTTGGGCTGAGATGCTCCCCTCTTTTGGAAAAACATCAAGCTAATCTGCTCGTGGTGTTTCTGCTCGTGGAACTCTACAAACTCGGAGGTGCCAGATCAAGCGAAATTCTTTGCCCGGCTGGGGGAAAGAGTCCGCAAGTTGCGGAAGGCCAAAGGTCTCAGCCAAGAAGACATGATCTCGTTCGGCTTCTCCGCGAGACACTGGCAACAGATTGAAGCTGGAAGGCCCATCACTGTGACCACCCTACTGAGGATCTGCGAAGTCTTCCAGGTACCAGTTGCGCGTCTGCTGCAGGGCCTCGATAAAGGCATCTACTGACGCGGAAACCTGAACCCTCGGCTATCTGATTTAGAACACGCTTTCAAGACAGCGCTGGGGCAATTTAGAATTTCCGGCGGTTTGATTCCGGCGACCACCGGAGATCCGTCTCGACGGAGCTTGAGGTGTCGTCTCCTAGCAATCTCTTCTCGTATGTTTCTATCAAGTCGTCCAATTCCTCTAAAATGGAAGCGCGCTTCTAGGCGGCTGTGGTTAGCGCCGTGTCGGTGTTGATAGCACCGGTGCGGCGCGCTTCTCGGTTTGCAGCTTCCTTTTGCCCTCTGCCGTTCCGATAGTTTGTTTCCTTGTATTGACCCGCCTGTGGTACATCATGCTCGCGCAAGAAAAGACGCGCGATCATCTGCAACGCCGCTTCGGTTCGCGGATCTTGCCCGCGTACAGCCAAGCGAGAAGCGTCCGCTTATGGATAGTGTCCTAACGGTGCATTGCTGATTGGTGGCGGCCTCGGAAGAAAGCCAATTCGTCACGCCCCAAGCTCCTTCGGCATCATTAAGGGTAGTCGGGGCTGCTTTCCAAAAAGCTTCTCCCAGTGCTCCTCAAACTACGAGCTAGTCTCTGAAATCTGCATCAGTGTGAGATCAGCCGTAAGCTGCCGGTCTAAATGGGGGATGCCAGTATCCACGGTTAAAAGTTGCCAAAGTTTGGCCCGTCGACTATCGAACGCACTCCGCTGCCTTGCAAAAGAGTCAGGCGTTCCGGTCGTCGCGACTAGTCAGTCTACGTGTCTGAAGGACGGCAATCAGAACTTCCGACCCAACAAGTTTCATTTGAAAGAGTCTGGATCCATGGAAAACGATTCGCACGTAATCGTCTTGACCTATCGTCCTGTCGACGACTTCGGGAATCCCACGGGTGAAGACGAGTTGATCATTGCAAAACAGCGCCATGGCCCAGTGAGCAACGAAAGAGTCTTTTTTGATCTAAAGACGCTGACATTTCTTGGAAGAGAGGTTGGCTCGGGTGGGTTGTAGACCCGGTACCACCACCCTACCGTTCGAAGGGTGATAAACGGCAAATGACGCGCGTTTAAACGGTTGCAGTGAACGACTGGAACGACATGGCACAACGATGCGTTGCGAAGAATTCGAAGGGGGAAACCGTGCGGAGCATGGGCCGTGACCGGGAAGTCGAAATGCGCGCTGCATCTAGACCCTGAACGCGCCGCGAAGCTGGGCGCAAACCATGGACGCAGGGCGTGGACGCTGATTCAGTACGGCAACGACGCTCTGTCGGAACTCACTGAGGCCCCGAAAACAGCAAATCAGGTGCGCGACGTTCTCGCGGAAACTCTGATTGGGTGCTCGGTAAACGCCTGGATGTGAGGACCGCCAGCACGGCGGCCTATGTTGCAACGAGCCTTCTAAACGCGATCAGAGTATCGGAGTTCGAGGCGCGTTTGGTCAGAATTGAGCAACTCGTGGAACTGGAGCAGCCGAATGGCAACTCTTAATCTAGAAACGCGGCTCCAGCGTCTAGAGGAATGGATGAGATTTCATTCCTGGTGGAGGTTCATGAGATGGCTGGAGGAAAATGACGCCGGAAGAACTCGATGCTTACATTGAGACCGACTGGTTCACCTCCTAGTGGCCTTCCCAATCCACCTGTTGGCTCCGTTCCGTTAGACCACGTCGATAAGAAAACCCTGCGAAAAAGGTGGAAGCACGATGAACGATTTTGGGAGAGAACGAAAGAAGCACTGCGGAAAGCCTCGAGGAGCCAGGAATGAACTTCGCTCACGACTATATTTTGCCGGACATCATCACAGCCTTATGGAACATCACCAATACCCCTCCGGCTCAGACACGCGGAAAAGTAGGAACTCAACGACGGGCGCTCCGGTTGCTACTTGAGATTCGGGCGGAGTTGAATTCGTGATCACCCGCCCGAAAGAAGAATTCGAAGAACTGGTCCGGGCGTGGGATCTGGCAGGGACAAATTATTCTCCAAGAACTTGCGAGCATGGAACTGCAATGGCGCCGCGGGGGCCTTTTCCAGATGCCAGACCTCGAGAAGCGCAGACGGCAAATACTCAGGAGTCTGTCCCTTTCAGGCTCTGGGGATCACACAGTGAAGAGCGGGCGTGCACCACAACTAGACCTCTAAGAAGCTGGGTCAGTGATGCATCTCAACAACTAAAGCATAAATGAGGCTACGCACGACCAAATTCTCGCCGAAATGATCACTGTGCCCGCAGGTACCTCGCTATTGGCGAAAGGTTGGGCTAGGCCCGATACATCAAACTGGAAGGCTCGATCCGCTATCCAGATGCGATTTCTGGAGGTACATTCACGCAATCGCCGAACTCCTTCCGTGCGGGCATACATGGAGGAGGAAGATGCTGGATAAGCGAGGCAAGTACTTTGGCATTATGATTTTACGGTCGCAGGGAACCGCCAACGCGGCACGACGCCGAGGAAACGACTGAATCAAGAGCCAGAAAGATCGAATCAAAAATGATCGCACGAGGCTGAGAGCAGAAGGGACCTTCTGAAGTATTGCGCCGCGCACCTTTGCTCTCCGTGTTTCGCTCCGCGGTTCATCAACTGGGTAGATCAGTGCCCGGCACTAGCGGCCAAAACACGGCGCTACTATCGGGTAGGCTGGGCACGGATCTCCTCAACTCCGTTAATGGGCATGACGCTTGACCGCATAACCACGGAAGAGGTCGATGCATTGGGACTGACAGGGTCACCTTCCTATATCAATCAGGCTCTGCGCACCTTGCGCAGGCTGCTGGGCAAGGCAGTTGAATGGAAAACGATCATGGCAGCCCCACCCCTCAAACTGGTCAAGGAAATGGGCGGAGAACAGACGATCGACTCAGAAGGCGAGGCGAAGCTGCTTGCGGCTGGCCGTCAGCCAATGAGAGACGTACTCATCATCATCCAAGATACCGGGATGCGTCCTGAGGAAGTTTTTCGAATTCGGGTGGAGAATATCGACTGGAACCGACGGTTGATTTTCAACCCACACGGCAAGACAAGAGCGTCGCGCCGGCACGTGCCCATCAGCCACCGTATGTTTGACCTTCTGGTTGTTCGCTGCGGCGAAAAAAAGGAAGGTTGGCTGTTCCCATCCTCGAGAGCCGAGGCTGGTCATCTCACTACCGTAGCCAAGCAGTTTCGGGAAGCGCGTCGCAAGGCGGGCCTGCCGGAATCGTTGGTCTTGTACTGCGCGCGCCATACGTTCGGTACGGCAGCGTACGAAGCAACCGGCAACCTGGCGATGGTAATGAAAGTGATGGGACATACCGACGCGCGGACCGCAATGCAGTACCAGCATCCGGGACTGGATCCGATCCGCGAGGCCATTGACCAGCGCAATTTACGTCACAATTCACGTCACAGTGAATTGAGAGTGCAATGAGGAGTGGGGTAAGTGACTGAGAGGATGGAGCCGACGAGCGGACTTGAACCGCTGACCTGCCGATTACGAATCGGCTGCTCTACCAACTGAGCTACGTCGGCCTGACTTTGATTTTAAATGGCAGGTGCGAAAGCGTAAAGCAGGCGATCTCTGAAGCAGTGCGACGCGCCGAGGCACTCACAAGCTTAAACCTGCTGTCACGCTGCTCGCGCGGCCGCAAGTACCTCATATTCTCGCTCCGAATCCGAGGACAGAAGCACCCACATGGTGTAGATACCCAGCGCGGTTCCGAACGGGATATTCGTGAACAGCGAGATAAATCCTAAGACCAACACCAGAATCCTGGCCCAACCCTCGTGCTGCAGGAGACCCCATCCAGCGATGAACCCTAGCGCGGCTTTTGCCAGCAGAAGAATGGCGATCACGCTGAGCAAGGGCCGCAAGAACGCTCCTGCAGCTTCGGGAGCGCCAAACTCGCGCGCGTGCGCAAAGATGGTATTCGCCACGATGTAAAGGACGATCGCGCCGACGGTGTTGAAAGCTGAAAATGCCAGCCAGAACAGCGCGAGCAGGCGAACGTGTCCCTGCACTCGGCCGGGGCGGGGCTGGGCAAGCGAGACCGGGCCCAGGATCTGCTTGCCGCAGTTGTTGCAAAACCGCTGACCGGGTTGCACTGTCGTGCCGCATCCATCGCAGAACATGATTTCTCTTCCTCCCGTCGGGGCTTCGCACTGCAACTCCGACTAGACAGCCTGAGAGGCTGTCGCTACGTGTTCAGAAACGCCATTCAGAATGCTGCCAGAGTATACGCAGACTTCGTCCCAGAGTTCCCTCCGTGCTCTCTTCTCGGGAGTCCTGAGGCGTCTGCGTCATAAACGAAAAGGCCACCCGGCAACAGGGCGGCCTCTTCTTCAAGGGAGAATAGTTCCAACGGAGGCTTGTAAATTCCGTCAAAACTTTCTGCGGAAATCTTATGAGCCGAAAAACAAGGGTGTCAAGCGATTTTTCGGAAATAAATGCCTTTATTTTCAGCGGTTTACAAACTCCGTCAACACGCCCGAGGAATGTACCAAAATGAGACAAATCGAGCCCCGTGGAATGGTAAGCCAATATTTCTAAAGGTACTTACCCGGTCAGGAAGGATTCTGGGGCAGCCGCTGGGCTCGCTCGGATGCACTCCGCCCGAGCCCCTTCACCACGGTTTCGGTCAGATGCAGGGAGATGAATTCCATCTGCTCAGGACGGTCGAAAAAACGGTCGGGAAAGAATCGCTTCACCAAAATGCGCACGCCTCCAAAGGCGACCCCAGCGATAATGGCGAGCGCAGCGAGAATCGCGCACAGCACCACGATATTCAGAACCAGCGAGTAAAGCTGGTGAACTTCCGTATTTTCTGACGGAGTGTTCCACGTGACGTTGGCTTCGTAGTTCACGCGCCCAAGCAAAGCTTTGGCATCGCTATCGGAAATTCCTCCGCTCGCGATTGCGACAATTGGCCCGGTGCGCTTGTCGAAGAAAGTTCCCGAACCAGCTATTTCTGAAATACCGGAGCTGTTCTGGGCCGTCATTTGATGGGCGGCATCAATGCGCCGCACGTGCTCCGCCGCAAGCTGTGGCGTTGGATAAGAAATCAACATCAAGGTTGCTTCGCCGCTAGGTGTCTGGTAGTGCGCCAATGAGGCCTCGGCGCTTGCCCCAAAGTCCACCAGATCGGTGGAGACCGGCGAAGAGATCGCCGCCAGAGCCAGCGGTCCCATTACGTACTTCTGCGTGTTGCTCACGTAATTACGCATTGGGAAGAATTGAATGAAGGAGGGCAGATTCCCGGCATTGCCACCTGGCTTGGGCAACATGCCCGCAAGTTCGCGTAACTCCGCACCAGACATTGGGGTCTCTTTGCTGAATTGCGCATCCACCAGCACATGTCCGCGATAAAAAAAAACCCGATCTCCGACGGAAGATCCCTGATCCCCGATCTGCTCCTTGTTCATGTCCGGTCGTAGATAAAACGTGTAAGCGCCGAAGGCTCCGGAAGCATCGGCAAAGCGGGCGGCGCGAATCTTGAGCGTGCGGCCATCCTCGCGGGTATAAGTGGCCGCAGCCAGGTCAGTGAAGCGATATTCCTGCAGGACGCGCGCGTTGCTGACGTCAGCAACTGCGGGGTCGCTGCTCGTGTGCGGAGTGCCCTGCATCTCCCATCCGCCAAAGGCCTCCGGCAGCAGCGCAGGAGCTTGGGTTTGCGGCGGATTTGCAAAAGCGACGCCCACGAGGCAGGCGAAAACGATCGATAATATCAGTTGGAAAGGGAGTTTCATCAGAACACGCTGCGCCTATTTATTAGACCACAGGAGGGCTCTAAAAGTTTCGGGGTGCTCGCAAATCGTTGAATTTGCGCGCCCTGCGGCATTTCGGACGACTTGGTTACTTACGTGCCTTATACCTACACGTCGGGGCCATTCCCAATTGCTATCAGGAAAGGCAGACTAGGTACCGGAAGCGAATGTGCTTGTGACCACAAGGCAGATGATTGAGCGCCGGGGAAACCGCACGAAAGCCGTCCTGCCCGTAAGGGTGAAGGGGACGGACAAGGCCGGCAAAGCTTTTGAGGACCTGGCGCATACGCTGGACGTGACTGCAGTGGGAGCCCGCTTGGGGGGCATCCGTCACGAGTTGAAGCTGCAGGATGAGGTTACGGTTTTTTACCGGCAGCGCAAGACACAGTTCCGGGTGGTCTGGATCAAAAAGATGCAGGGCACAAACGAGTTTCAGATCGGACTGCAGGCGCTGTCGCAGGACAAAGAGGGTTGGGGATTGGGGCAAGAGCAGAGTGTGCCCGCAAAAGTCTCGCTCTCGATGGCTCAGGGGTCGATTTAAGGGAGGAAACCAGTGAAATACTCATATCGCAATCTTTGGTCGGATGAAGAAGGTCAGGACATCGCCGAGTATTCCGTAATGCTGGCGGTGATTCTGGTGATCGTGGTGGGAACGGTGCGGCTGATCGGTTCGAACGCCAACAACGTCTTCTCGCAGGTCGGCAGCGCAATCCAGTAGTACACATTCCGCGTCCACTCGCCCCTCGAGTCGCAGGCGACGGCCAGCGTCCGCATCGCAAGCCGCGCTGGTCGTTGCCCTCCAGTTACTTGCAGGCCGCGGCTTTTCCCGCTGAAATCCCAGTATGAGTCGCCTTTTCGGTTTTCTCAGCGTAGTCATTGTCATGGCGGCGGGTCTCTACATCTATTCCCGCCAGGTGCAGAGCACATCTGCAGCTGCGGGAACGAACAATCCTAAAGCTGCCATCAACATCACCGGAGTCCGCACCGACCTAATGACCATCGCTCAGGCCGAACGCGGATACTTCGCGCTGGAAGGAAAATACGCGTCGCTGGATGACCTGATCTCCAGCCGGTCGTTGAGTGTTGCGCGGCAGCGCCTGCCTTACAGCTATGACATCGAGATTGGCGGCGGCGGATTTCGCGTCGTCGCTACCCGCAGCGGCGATGACAATTCCGGGAGCCCAGCCCGGATCTCGGTGGACGAGAACATGCAGTTTCAAACCGAGCAGTAGCTCGAATTCGAACGACATTCCCGCGTCTACGCCCGCATCCCTCCTGCTTCGGAGTTTGACACCGCCGCAACGCTTACCTAGACTGCAGTGTAGCTCCGAGGTACTTTGGATGGGTTGGCTGCAAAACAAATTCGAAAAGAATTTCCTGATTTCCACGGTCGACTACGTTTTCAACTGGGCGCGGAAATCGGCGGTGTGGCCGATGACCTTCGGCCTGGCCTGCTGCGCAATTGAGATGATTGCGTCCTCCACGTCGCGCTTCGATATCGCGCGTTTCGGATCCGAGGTCTTCCGTCCCAGCCCGCGCCAGAGCGATCTTATGATCGTCGCCGGCACGGTTACGCTAAAGATGGCGCCAGTGGTGAAGCGCATCTACGACCAGATGCCGGATCCGAAGTGGGTAATCTCCATGGGCGCCTGCTCTTCGGTCGGCGGCCCTTTCAACACCTACGCCGTGCTGCAGGGCGTGGACAAGATCGTGCCCGTGGACGTGTATGTTACGGGCTGTCCTCCGCGCCCGGAAAACCTGTTTTACGCGCTGCTCAAGCTGCAGGACAAAATCGACACGATGACCATCGCCAGGAAACCCACCGAAATCCGGCTGGATCCGAATATGGTAGAGAACTTCAAACGCCAAGTAATGATCGCGCAGACGCTGCAACCGAAATAATGGGTCATACGAATCACGTAGGGACGGACCCATTGGTCCGTCCGGCCACACGAAGCTCGCCCACCTAGGCCACGAACAAACCCGATGTCGAACTTAGTCAAGCTAACCACGGAATCCAATCTCCCCGGGCCAAATGAGGCTAAAGAGTTCTCTGCGGCGGCAAAGAGATTTGCGTCGCCAACGTAAACGGGATTTACAGCGCGATGGACAACATCTGCTTGCATCGCGGCGGGCCGCTCGGCCAGGGAACGATCGAGAATGGCAAGGTCGTGTGCCCCGGCACGGCTGGACTTGGGATCCTCAGACGGGCGAGGCCGCTCACAGTGCCAGTGCAAAAATCCCGGTTTATTCCCTGAAGATTGAAAATGGGGATGTGCTGATCGAAATCTGATCCTGGAATACACAATCTGTTTTGAAAATTTCCACAATAAATCTTCGCTACGCCCGTCTACAGCTTTAGATCGTGCCACACGACATCTTCCCCGCAGGGCACCACTGAGGAATTCCCCCGTAGTTCTCTGTGTCCCCTGTGGTGAAAATGGGGACCTCCATGCCCGTATCCAAGTCCGTCAGGCGCCTGCTCTGGTCTGCAGTAGTGTTCCTCGTGCTGATCGGAATCGCCGCGGTCACCCGGCGCAGCCTCGCCCTGCTCTGGCCGCAGCATTTCGCCGGCAAGGCTGGTGTCGGTTCTGGTCTCGATGCCGGATTCGCCCGCGATGCGGCACTGACTTTCATTCACATTCTGCCCGGCGCGTTGTTCCTCGGACTAGCGCCTTTGCAGTTTGCGTCCAGATTCCGCCAGAGGAACCTCAAATTCCATCGGCGCATGGGGACTCTGCTCGTCATCTGCGCCCTGATCATAGGCGGGTCCGCCCTGGTGATGAGTTTCAAGATGAACATCGGGGGAGCGAACGAAAGGGCAGCGACTACCCTGTTCGCGATCGCGTTCCTAATCTGCCTGGTGAAGGCTTACATCTACGCGCGAGAGCGGGAGATCGAGCGCCACCGCGAATGGATGATCCGCACCTTCGGGATCGGTTTAGGAGTGGCGACAACCCGCCCGATCGTGGGAATGTTCTTTGCCTTCCGCCGCCTCACGCCACACGAATTCTTTGGAATCGCGTTCTGGCTGGGGTTCACCATCACGTTCATGGCGGCGGAAGCCTGGATCGACTACACGCGCTACGATCAAGGCCGGGTTTCGAAGGTCGCGCCAGAACGCGCGGGCGGATATTTGACGGCGCAAGAGCGTTAGCCCTCCCAGTCAAGGCTAACGTCGTTAAGGCGTCAGATACGCCTTACCTCGAGAGACCTTGTATTGCAGGGTGGCCGCAAGATGATCGATGTCGGCCGCGGCGATGTTCACGCTCATCGAATCGAGCAGCGGGGAGCGACTGCTGCCTACGACATCACGCCGTACCTGGATTAGAAGAGCCTGCACAACATTGGGGTCGAACTTCTCCGGAGCGAGCCTTACCAGGTCGCTAAGAGCGCTTCCTACTGACAGGGGCGCACGGTAAGGGCGCGTGCTGGTCATCGCATCAAAAGAGTCAGCCACGCCCACGATCCGAACCGCCATGGGAACATCATCCTGCATCAGCCTGTCGGGGTATCCCGAGCCATCGGCGCGCTCGTGATGCCAACGCACAGTTTCCGGAATCCTGGGCCAGGGGAACTGGACCGTGCTCACGATCTCGTGACCGACGGTGGTGTGATCGGCCATCTCGCGAAATTCTTCGGGGTCGAGGGCCCCGGGCTTTCCGAACAGCCGGCGATCCACCGCGACCTTGCCGATGTCGTGCAGATATCCCGCGCTGCGCAGGGCCGCAACTTCGCTCGGATTCCATCCCCATGGCATCGCCGATGGACGCGCGGCGTAGCGCCCCACCCGCAGCGAATGCCCATGAATATTGACGTGTTTCACGTCGATTGCGGTGGCGAAGGCTTCTAGGGCGTTATCGTAAAAACCGTGGGGAGCGAAGCCATCAGTTTTAGATTTTCTGAAACGCGCTGCGCGATGGTTTGCGTTAGCGCATGATTCTGTACGGCGAGAGCGATGTACGTGAGCATAGCAATTCCAGCGCATCCATTTCGCTGTCTTCGTAGAGAGCGTCGCCGGGACGGCGGCCGAGAGCAACCACACCGGCGAGCCGTCCGCCGGTCTTGAGCGGTGCCAGACACTTAAAGAGTCAGGGGCGACGTTCCCGTTCGAACTGAGGAAAACCGAATACGTGGACGAATTGAGCACGACGGGTCCGCGGGCCGCGACCAGTGCATGCACGTGTTTAGGAAGGAGAGGAATGAAGGCGGGATCCGGCATCAAGGCGAATCCCAAAGCTGACGCGGAGCTCAGCATGTCAGGCTTGTCGCTGAACAGAAAGAGCACACCTTCGCGCGCGCCTGCAGCTTCCATGACAGCAGAAAGCATCAGCCGAGAGGTTTCCAAGAACTCGCGCTCCGCCGTGAGCGCGGGACCCGAGTTCCGAAAGTGCCTCGACTGTGTGCAACAGCCGACGTAAATTGGGTGGTCTGAATCGCCACTAATGAAGTGGGAGCCAGGTCGCAGAGCAACTTGAGCGTACCATGCGGTCTTATCTCACGCCCCTCCTCTTGTTAGTGACTTTGATGCGGTAGTGACGAAGATAGAAAACAAGGTACCTTCGCTGATTCTCTTTGACGCTGTGCAAAAACAGTGGGGCAAAATTCGGTGCTCGTGACCGGAGCGGAGGGCTTTCTAAGGCCACGCGCTCGTGCGCCTGCTGCTTCGAGCACTCCGACTCAGCGCGTGATCGCCCTGGATTCGAGCGAACCGGCTCGTCTCAGAAGAGACAATCCAACCACAAACGAGAGCTTCGCTGCGACATTACGGATCATCATACAGATCGAGAGGGTATTCCGGGAGTACGAAGATCCGCTCGTGTGGTTCATCTTGCGGCGATTCTGCCCACCGCAGCTCAGCGCGACCCGGTTGGCATGCCACAAAAGTGAATGTCGTTGGAAGTGTGAACCTGCTGGAATTGGCCCGGCAGTTCGGCGTCGCTCGTTTTTGTTTTTGGCAGCCTCTCTTAAGCATTATACGGAAGCCTGCTCTCCCGATCATGGTCGTTTCAGAAAGCGATCGCGCCGCACCGGAGGACGTCTACGGCGCGGCAAAACTTTATGTGGAGCAACTGGGCCAGGCTTTTGATGACTCCGGGCGCTGCAGTTTGTGAGTTTACGAGTTGGACGGATCGTTGGTCCTGGCGCGTGCTCGACTACCTCGGCATGGAGGAGTGCGATTTTTGAGCTCTTGCGAACCAGGGGTCCTGCCACTGTCACGCTTCCGTATGTTGGGTCCGAGAGTGTTCTGCTGATTCACCCTGGCAGGATGCCGCAGGAGCGTTGATGACTTTAGTTCAGGCACCTCGACCGGCGCATTGCATCTATAACGCTCCTTGCGAGTCATGGGTCGTAAACGACTTGAAGCTTCAGTTGGAATCGTTGAATCCCAACGTTCGTGTCGCGCTCGGCGAAGCCTACGCCAAGGGGAACCCGCGATTACTCGATTGGAAGCAGGTTTAAGGATGAGTTCGCATTCTCCACGACGCCCATCGCCGACAGATTACAAAACGGCAGCGGTGAAGTGAAGATCTAGAAGTGCTCGCGAAGTTCAGCGAAGCGCCCGACGATCAGAAGCTTCTGACTCGACTGGCGCCGGATTCACTTCCTCGTGTTCCAAAATCCAGGTCATCGCCGTGAGGAATGAACACTGCATGCAGTCCTGCCGCCAGTGCCGGGTTGATGTCAGACTTCCCGGACTGTTGCCGATCATCCAGGTTGAATCTATGCTGGGACACTCGTATTTCCATCTGCGAGGTGAGCATAGACATGGGCATCCTTTTTTAGCTACGACCTCGGTTGAGGCGAAATATTTCTTGACCCCGGAGTGATCAATCTTCCCCGTTCTGCTCAAGCATTGCCGCCCTTAGTGACCAGAATCAGGCGGTGGCGGTCGGCAAGGTATTCAAGCGTTTGCGGGGACTTCAGGCAGAAATTCGATGGCATGATTCTTCAATCATGCTTGACAATAGTTGCGGACCTGAGCCATTCTAACTTCGGGGTAGTCACAGGAACTCGGACTGAGCCGCTCGAACGTGTCCCACGAGAGCATGCGCAAAACTCTTGTAGACCGTAACCGTTGTTTCTATGATGCACTCACGCTCGAACCTCATTCAAACACCTCGCGCACCTGCTCCTGGCCGTGAACTCGTGATGATTCAGGAATGAAATGAAGCGCTGCGATGGCGCGCTCGAAGTAGATGTTGTTCTGCCAGAGCGTGTCGTCAGCGTCGATGAGGAGAGTCTGTGGCGGCAAGGTGGAGTTCCCGGGCGAGCGAAAGGGCAATGGAGTCAGAGATCTGTAATAACTTTATTTCAGGTGAGATAGCTTATTGGCTCATAGCTCATTGGCTCATTGCTTCTCTTCCTACCCCACCCAATGGCACCCTGGGCTTCTGGCCTGGATCACGCCCTGCTTTGTGTCCCATAATCAAGCAGGCGGCGCTACTGCCTCGCGGCCGTCAGAGACCATAATCCAGGGGTGCGCTCGTTGACATACATGCCCACAAATTTGTCGGCGGAGGCGGTGTCGAGGTCGCGAGCGAACTGCATGGCATAGGAAAAGCGCTTCCTCGCGGTGTTCGAGCCCGTACTGGATACTTTCGCGCAAGGCTGCGGTCACGGTAGCCAGAAGTTGCGGCCCCAACTCGCGGCGGATCGCATTTCCGCCAAGAGGCAAGGGGGAGTCCAGTCACCTTCTGCCACCAGCGGCCGAGATCCACGATGCGGGTGCAACCCCGATTTGTCATACGTCAATTGGCCTTCATGAATGATCAGGCCCTGCTTCGTACTTCCCTTCCAGCACCTGCGGGAATGATTTGATCGAACGGGACCACTTCGAGTCTCAATCCCCGGCGCAAACAGACTGTAGCGCGAGGTAGGCCGTAGTCAGAGTGCCGGGAACAGCGATGCTGCTTGGCCCTTGATCTCGCTGGGTCGTGAATGGCCGCGGGGAGACGACCATCGGACCGTAGCCTTCACCGACGCTACCCCCGCACGCTCATCAGAGCGTATTTGTCCTGC
>CAVVTH010000003.1:0-62802 GCA_963751085.1 uncultured Actinomycetota bacterium
CCGTTGCCACCCGGAACCGGCGTAGGAGGCTGTCGGGTAGCACGGAATACCGTTGGAGGTTTGCGGCGAACCACTCCTCCGCCCGCCGGGAGTCGGTGCGCAATTCTGGAAGGCGGCCGCAGAGCAGCGGCACCGCGATCTCGCCGATGGAGATCCGGGCCGCCCAGTGGTCGGCGCACAGGTGGACGCCGCTGCCGAAGCCGAGGTGCGGCTGCTTGGGCCGGGCGATGTCGAACTCCGCCGGCCGTTCGAACGCCGCCGGGTCGCGGTTGGCGGCCCCCACCACCCCCCAGGATCGCCCCGGCTGGCAGTTCCACCCCTTTCAGGACGGTCGCGCGGGTCGTCTCGCGCGTGTACATGCCGATCGGGGATAGCCATCGGACTGTCTCGTCGAAGACCGCGGGCCACAGCGAAGGCTCCGCCAGCACCCGCTCGCGTTGTTCGGGGTGGCAGCTGAGCGCCCAGACGGTGTTCGTGATCATGTGCTGCGGCTCGTTCATACCGCCGGAGATGATGAGCTTGACGTTGGCGCGTCCCGCACCGTCAGGCAGCCCGGCGTTGACCAGCGCCGACGTCAATGAGGAGTCGGGGTCTCGGCCAAGTGTGGCTCAGGGCGCGGACACCCCAGGACGTCTGCACCGGCAGCCTCGGCGGTCAGGCTGGCCTGAGCTGGTGGCCGTAGCCACGCTTCCCTGGCGCGGCCGGCGCCTCGGCCGGACGAGACCGCCGCCCAAGAGGATTCCGGCGGCCCAAACCAGGGCATCCGGGCAGGTCAGGGGTCTGTCGACGAAAGCCTTACCCAGAGCCGGCGAGGGGACTCGAACCCCTAACCCCCTGTTTACAAGACAGGTGCGCTGCCAGTTGCGCCACGCCGGCGGAAAACCGGGCGTCAGCCTACTGGCCGCCCGGACGGGGAACGGCCCCGAGGCGAGTGCCTCGGGGCCGTTCCACGGGCGACAGCGAGGCTGCCAGCCCGGGTCACCTCAGGTGTCAGGTCACGCAGGAATGCGCAGGACCTGGCCGACGTAGATGAGGTTCGGGTTCTTCACCAGGTTGGTGTTGGCCTGGTAGAGCGCCTGCCAGCCACCCTTGACGCCGAGCTTGAGGGCAAGCGCGCTGAGGGTGTCACCCAGCTTGACGGTGACCGTCTGGCCGGAGACGGCGGGAGCGGCGTTGGTGCTGGCCGCCGCCTTGGGCGCCGCCTTCGGTGCGGCCTGGGGGTCGCCTTCGGAGCCGCCTGGGTGGTCGTGGTGCGACTTCGGCGCGGTGCGCGTGGTCGACCTGGACACCGACGGCGCCGCCGGCGGCGGCGGGAGCGGCGCTTGCGGCGCCGCCGTTGGCCTTGGTCAGACCGGCACGCGGGCCACAGACCGGCCACGCGGTCGGTCCGTTCGTGGCCAGGATGCGCTGGGCGACAGCGATCTGCTGCTCGCGGGTGGCCTGGAACGGGAGCTTCGAGTACTGCGTGCCACCGAAGGCCCCCCAGTACTGGTTCGCGAAACCGAGGCCGCCGCTGTAACCGGGAACGCTGTTGGTGGCCCAGTTCTGGCCGGTCTCGCACTGCGCGACCGCGTCCCAGACGGAACCGCCGGCGGCCTTGGCCTCGTTGGCGGTGGCGACACCGGCCGCGATGGTCGCCGCACCGGCGACGCCGATCCCGGCGAAGCGGACCTTCATGGAGCGCCGCTTGCGGGCGGCATGCTTGGCAAAGTAGTGCACGGGTGGTTGTGTCCTCTCCTGACGTGCGCATACGGGGTTAGCTGTCGGGATCGGGCTGTCAGGTGCCCTGCCGGACGGAGCCGGCTCTCACCCCAGAGGCCGCATCAGAGAGTGGCCTTGCGTTGGGTCCCCCATCCTCGTCATGGCCCCCGGACGGTCCGGGGAGGTGCTCGCCTGACGAGGCTCAGCGCAGCGAGCACGCACCGAATTGGGTTTTATTCACCTGTAGTCGTCACGCGTGCGACCGGCTGGAACAGCTGCCCGCGAACATGACGACGACATGACGGTAGGTCATGAATCGGTAAATTCCAAGCCGAGCCGAGATCTGTTCGTGACCTTTCCGTATCCTGTGCGTGATCAGCGAGCCAGGAGAGGCGCGATCAGGACGACCACGGGAGCGGCCACCAGGTCAGCTGGCCGTGCCGCACGACGGCCAGCGCGGTGAGCACGCCGGCCGCCAGGAGCAGTGCTGCGACCACCACGGCGGTGACCGTCCCGCCCCGTGCGACGCCGCGTACGAGCGACCGCGACCCGCGGCGCAGGGACGCCCCGCCCGGCCCCCACCAGGCGATGAGGGTGCCGGCGGCGAACCCGGCGGCCGCGGACGGCGCCAGCGGCGGGCCGACGCTCGCCGACGTCAGCGCCGAGACGCCCAGGGTGGCGCAGAACGCCGCGGAGACGGCGACGAGGACCGGCACGATGAGGCCCGGCCACAGCCAGGGCCGCCCCCACGACGAGGTGCCAGGGGCTGAGCGCCACCGCCATCGGCAGGTCGGCGCGACGCCGCCCGTAGCGGTAGCGCCGCAGGATCAGCGCCGTCACCGACCGGTCGCTGAACCGCGCCAGCCAGCACCACAGCACTCCGAGCAGCAGCGCCACCCCGGGCCAGGTCGCGGCGGTCGCGGTGAACGCGGCCGCGAGCGCGAGCAGCGTGCCGGTCCGCCGCGGCCGGTTGATCCGCGGGTCCGGCTCCTGCGGGTCGGCGTCCCACGCGGCCTCCCAGTCGGACTGGTCCAGGTCGTCGTCCGCCCCAGTGTCACCGCCTTTGACGCCGACCACATTGGGCCCTTCCGCGGGCAGCGCCGAGGTCGACCCCGGGCGGGAGGTGCGTTGGTCCAGCCCGTATGCGCCGGGGCCTGGCGGGAGTCGCCCAGCTCGGCGTCCACGGCTGGCCGGACTCGAGCGTCGTCGTCGGGGCGGCCGGGCCGCCCGACGCATACCGCTCGAGCGCGGCGACCACCTCGCCGGTGGGCGGCCGACGACCGGGGTCCGGTGACAGGGCGGCGGCCAGAAGCGGGCTGAGCCGGGGGTCGACGCCGGCGAGGTCGGTCTCGCCGCGGCTGACCCGGCCGAGGACGACGTCCATGGGCCCGCGACCGAACGGCGGACGTCCGGAGGCGGCGAAGGCGAGGGTCGCGGCCCATCCCCACCAGTCGGTGGCCTGGGTCACCGGCGAGCCGCCGATCACCTCGGGCGAGAGGTAGCCGGGCGTCCCCATGACCAGCCCGCTGCTGGTCAGCCGCACGTCGTCGGCGATGTGGGCGATGCCGAAGTCGATGACGACCGGCTCGCCGTCCTCGAGCAGGACGTTGCCCGGCTTGAGGTCCCGGTGCACGACGCCCACCGCGTGGATCGCCTCCAGCGCCTCGACCAGCCCGCGACCGAGGCGCACGAGCTCGTCGGCGCGCAACGGTCCCTCGTCGGTGACGACGTCGTCCAGGGACGGCCCGGCGACGTAGCGGGTCACGAGGTAGGGCCGGTCCCCTGCGATGTCGGAGTCGACGACGGCCGCGACCCGGCTGCTGCGGATGCGGGCGAGGGTGTCGACCTCGCGCTCGAGGCGCCAGCGCGCCTCCGGATCGTAGGCGACGTGCGGGCGCAGCACCTTGATGGCCACCGCCCGGCCGTGGGCGTCGAGCCCGAGGTGGACGACCCCCATGCCGCCCTCACCGAGGCGCGACACCAGCCGGTACGGCCCGAGGCGGTCCGGCTCGGGCGTGACCGTCTCACCCGCCGGGTGAGCGCGGGCGGGCCCGTGGTCGAGCGCCATGCCCCCCACGGTAAGCCGTGGGTCGGCTCAGGAGCGACCGCTCACTGCTGGATGTACCCAACGAGTTGGTCACGTTCGGACTGCAGGGTGTCGATCCGCAGCTTGACGACGTCGCCGATGCTGACGATGGAGCTGAGAGCGCCGTCGACCACGACCGGCATGTGCCGGATGCGCTGGTCGGTCATCGTCCGGGCCACGTTCTCGAGGTCGTCGTCCTTGCCGGCGGTGGTGACGTCACTGGTCATGATGGCGCTGACCGGGCCGGAGATCATGTCCGGTCCGGTGCGGTGCAGGTGGCGCACGACATCTCGCTCACTGACGATGCCGGCGACGTCGGTGCCGTCCTTGCTGACGACGACGGCCCCGATGCCGCGCTCGTTCAGGACCTCGAGCAGGTGCGCGACCGTGTCGTCCGGGCTGATGGTGACGACACCTTCGCCCTTGTTGCGCAACACGTCGGCGATCTTCATGTCCAGACGGTAGTGCAGCCGCCGGACTCCGCGCCAGAGACGTGAACCCCCTGTGGGCGGGTATGCCGGCCACACCGCCGCGCCCGCGGTCACGTTGCCAGCCCGTACGCTGGACGCATCCGATGACCAGGAGCCGAAACCCGATGTCCGCCACGCCTCGCCGTTACGACCTCGTCATCGCGGCGAACCGGCTGCCGGTGGACCGGGTCACCGCCCCCGACGGCTCGGTGAGCTGGGGCCGGTCGCCCGGCGGCCTGGTGACCGCCATGGACTCCGTGATGCGGGACCGCGGCGGAGCATGGGTCGGGTGGGACGGCGAGGCCGGCCGGGCCACTGCTCCGTTCACCCACGAGTCGATGTACCTGCACCCGGTCTCGCTGTCCACCGACGAGATCGAGCAGTACTACGAGGGGTTCAGCAACGACACCCTCTGGCCCATCTACCACGACGTCATCGTCCAGCCCTCGTTCCACCGGGACTGGTGGCGCGCCTACGTGACCGTCAACCAGCGGTTCGCCGACGCCGTGGCCGAGGTCGCCGACCACGGCGCCACGGTGTGGGTGCAGGACTACCAGCTGCAGCTGGTGCCGAAGATGGTCCGCGAGCAGCGGCCCGACCTGCGCATCGGCTGGTTCAACCACATCCCGTTCCCCGCCGTCGAGCTCTTCGCGCAGATCCCGTGGCGGCGGGCGATCCTCGAGGGGCTGCTCGGCGCCGACTTCGTCGGGTTCCAGCGCGTCGCCGACGCCCAGAACTTCGTCCGCGCCTGCCGCCGGCTGCTCCAGGTCACGACGCGGAAGGACCTCGTGACCATGCTCGGTCGCGACGGTTCGCATACGACCCGGGCGAGCGCGATCCCCATCTCCATCGACTACCGCGGTCTCGAGGCGCTGGCGCAGACCCCGGGGGTCGTCGACCGGGCGGCCGAGCTGCGTCACCAGCTCGGTGACCCGCGGGTCCTCATGCTCGGCGTCGACCGGCTCGACTACACCAAGGGCATCCGGCACCGGCTCAAGGCCTACGAAGAACTGTTGCAGGACAAGGCGATTGCGCCGCCCGACGTCACGCTCGTGCAGGTCGCCACCCCGAGCCGGGAGCGGGTCGACGCCTACCGCGAGCTGCGGCAGCAGGTCGAGACCACGGTCGGGCGGATCAACGGCGAGTATGCGCCGATCGGCTCGCCCGCGGTCCACTACCTGCACCACTCCTACCCACAGGAGGAGATGGCGGCGCTCTACCTCGCGGCCGACGTCATGCTCGTGACCCCGCTGCGGGACGGCATGAACCTCGTCGCCAAGGAGTACGTCACCTGCCGTTACGACCTCGGCGGCGCGCTCGTCCTCTCGGAGTTCACCGGCGCCTACCACGAGCTGCACCAGGCGTTCATCTGCAACCCGCACGACATCGAGGGCCTGAAGCAGACCATCCTCAAGGCGATCAACACCCCGGCCCACGACAAGGCTCGGATCATGAAGGCGCTGCGCCGCCGCGTGGCCGACCACGACGTCGGCCGGTGGGCGGCCCGCTTCCTCGACGCGCTCGCCGCCGCCCCGCACCGGCCCGAGATGGCGGTCCGCACCCACCAGCGGCACACGGTGGCGAGCGGGACATGACCGAAGAGCGCGCCCGGCGGTGGACGAGGACCTCGAGGAGGACGCCGAGCGGCTGCGCGCGGCGCTGGAGCAGGCCGCGAAGGCGCGGACCCTGCTGGTGGCGTCCGACTTCGACGGTGCCCTCTCGGAGTTCACCGTCGACCCCGACGACTCGGCTCCCGCGCCCGGCGCGATGGCGGCCCTGCGCGGTCTGGCCGCGCTCCCCGACACCCACGTCGCCGTGGCGTCGGGCCGCGACGTGCGCACCCTGCGCGCCCTGACCGGCGTCGGGTCGGCGGAGTCGATCACCCTCATCGGCAGCCACGGCGCCGAGGCCACCCGCCCCAACGTCGCCGCGCAGAACCGGCTCGACGACGACCAGCGGGCCCTCCTCGACGCGCTGACCGCGCAGGTCGCCGAGCTCATCGACCGTCACCCCGGGGCCCGGCTGGAGCGCAAGCGGGCGGCCGTCGCCGTGCACACGCGCGGCCTGCCCGAGGCCGACGCCGAGGCCGCGCTCCGCGAGGCGGCGGCCCTCGGCGAGGGTCGGCGCGACGTGCGGACGCTGCGCGGCAAGTCGGTCGTGGAGCTGTCGGTGTCGCACGCCGACAAGGGCACGGCGATCGCCGCCCTCGGGCGTGAGGTGGGCAGCGACGCGATCTTCTACAGCGGCGACGACGTCACCGACGAGGACGCCTTCCGGGCCCTGGACCTCGGACGAGGGCGACGTGTCGGTGAAGGTCGGCCGCGGCGCCACGGAGGCCGCATACCGGGTCGAGTCGGTGTCCGACGTGGTCGACACCCTCGAACAGCTGCGCGAGCTGCGCGAGCAGGCGACCGGCGAGTCCTGAAGGCCGGACACCGCCTGCGGTCAGCGCGAGCGGCAGGCGCCGGTCGACCCGCGCACGACCAGCTCCGGACGGAACACGTACTCGGTCCGGGAGGCCGGGATGCCGGCGATCTCGTCGACCAGCGCCTGCACCACCGCCTCGCCCATGGCGAGCACCTGCTGCCGGACCGTCGTCAACGGCGGGTCCGTGAAGGCGATGAGGGTCGAGTCGTCGTAGCCGATGACGGAGATGTCGTCGGGCACCCGCATACCCATCGTGCGCACGCCGCGAACCGCGCCGAGGGCCATCAGGTCGGAGCCGCAGACCAGCGCCGTGCAGCCCTTCTCGATGAGCCGGACGGCGGCGGCCTGACCGCCCTCGACGGTGTACATCTCCGTCTCGATGAGCTCGTCGACGTCGCGGAGGCCGAGCCGCGCGGACATGTAGCGACGGTAGGCGGCGATCTTGCGCTGCGCCGGCACGTAGCGCGCGGGACCGATGGCGAGGCCGATCGTGGTGTGTCCCAAGTGGATCAGGTGGTTGAGGGTCAGCTCCAGGGCCGCGTCCTCGTCGGTGGAGATGAAGGGCGCGTCCACGCCCGGCATGTAGCCGTTGACGAGGACGATGGGCAGGCCCCGGTCGCGCAGGCGGACGTAGCGGCTCGGGTCGGTGGTCGTGTCCGCGTGCTGACCGGAGATGTAGATGATGCCGGCGACGCCGCGGTCGAGGAGCATCTGCACGTAGTCGTCCTCGTGGACCCCGCCGGGCGTATGCGTGCACAGGACCGGCGTGAAGCCGTGGCGCACCAGCGCGGTCTCGATCACCTGCGCGAAGGCGGGGAAGATCGGGTTCGTCAGCTCCGGCAGGATCAGCCCCACCAGGCCGGCGCTGGCCCGCCGGAGCCGGCTGGGCCGGTCGTAGCCGAGCACGTCGAGGGCCGTGAGCACCGCCTGACGCGTCGCCTCGGCGACGCCGGGACGCCCGTTGAGGACGCGACTCACGGTCGCCTCGCTCACATCGGCGTGCTTGGCGATGTCGGCCAAGCGTGGCATCTCGCCCGTCCTCGTAGCTGGGTCGGTGACTCGGTCGGTGGGACGTCCCAAGGTAGCGCGCAGCGCATGGCCCCGATGGCCGCCGGGCTCGTGCCCTACGTCACGGTCGGCGCGCCTACCCGCTCGGCTCGGAAGAGCACGGCTTGTTCGGGATGGATGCTCGGCGGGGCCACGCCGACCTCGGCCAGCGCGGCGCCGGAGAGGACCGTTCCGGGGTAGCCGTCGCCCGGCCGCACCCCACCAGGCCGGCGCCTTCAGCCCACCGGGCGGTCCGCCGACCAGGAGCGGGTGCAGCCGGTACATCGCCTGAGCATCAAGCCCTCGCAACCGGATTCGCGGCCCGGGGGAGGCGTCGAGGATGCCGAGCACCGCCATCGCGTAGATCGCCGCCGACCGGTCCGGGGCGACCACGCCGTGGACGAACAGGTTCTCGTCGTGGGTGTCCATCCGCACGAGCGTGCCGCCCAGCAGGAGGTCCCGCTCGGCCTTGAAGAACGAGACCCAGGCGCGGAGCTCCGCCAGCTCGTCGGCGGACGCCTCGGTCAGGTCCCACTCGATCCCCAGGTGACCGAACACGGCGGTGGCCCCACGGAACGCCAGCCGGTGCACGCGGCCGGTCGTGTGCGAGCGACCCGAGGCGATGTGCGAGCCGAGGTACTCGGGCGGCACGAGCTGAGCCGTCCACCGGAGCATGTCCTGCCGCTCGAGCGGGTCGATGTTGTCGGAGACCCACACCCGGTCGGTGCGCTCGAGGATCTCGAGATCGACGCGGGCGCCCCCGGACGAGCAGGACTCGATCTCCAGCGTCGGGTATGCGGCGCGCAGCTCGTCCAGCAAGCGGTAGACCGCGTGCGTCTGGGCGCTCACCGCGGGGCGCCCGTGGTCCAGCTGGTTGCCGGCCTCGACGAGGTCCCGGTTGTGGTCCCACTTGACGTAGCCGATGTCGTACTCGTCGAGGATGGCTCGCATCTGGCCCTTGACGTGGTCGTACGCCTCGGGGATCGCGAGGTCGAGCACCTGCTGGTAGCGCGCCTCGACCGGCCACTCGCTGCGTGCGGCCATCACCCACTCTGGGTGCGCGCGGGCGACATCCGAGTCGGGGTTGACCATCTCGGGCTCGAACCAGAGCCCGAACTCCATTCCCAGCTCGTGCACCCGGTCGACCAGCGGGTGCAGTCCCTCGGGCCAGACGTCACGGGAGACGACCCAGTCGCCCGAGTCCCGCGTGGTCGTCGCGGCGGGCACCGAACCACCCGTCGTCGAGGACGAACCGCTCCACCCCGACCTCCGCCGCCCGCTCGGCCAGGGCGACGAGCCGCTCCAGCCGGTGGTCGAACGTCACCGCCTCCCAGACGTTGAGGGTCACCGGGCGCGCGGTCGACACCGGCCGCGGCCGGCTGCGCAGGTGCCGGTGGAAGCGCGCCGCCACCTCGTCGAGCCCCGTGCCGAACGACCCGTAGAGCCACGGGCTGGTGTAGCTCTCTCCCTCACCGAGCCGGACCTCGCCCGGCAGGAGCAGCTCACCGCCGCCCAGCAGCCGCACGCCGGTGAAGGCGCGCTCCGCTAGGTGCACGTGGTTGCCGCTGAAGGCGGTGTGAACCGCATACACCTGCCCGTCGGCGAACCCGAACCCCGGCGTGCCGGCGTGGAGGACGTAGGCGCTGTCGGCGCCGGTGCGGCCCTTGCGGTTCTCGCGCAGGTGCGTGCCGACCCGGAACGGCAGCCGTTGCGGCGCCCGCTCGCGGCCCCACCGGCCGGCGAAGTCGAGCAGCTCCGCGGCCTCGGCCGGCACCGGGAGCGCCAGCGTCAGCCCATCGACCGTGTAGGGATCGGCCGCCCGGTTGGTCACCGTCGCCCGGGTCCGCAGCAGACCGCTCGGCAGCAGCTCGACCCGCAGCACCAGAGCGAGCTCCGCTTCGGCGTCGACCGCCTCGACCACGACCTCTCCCGGACCACCGCTCGCGTGGCCCTCGACCGCGCTGCCGTCCACCGTCACTGAATGTCGTCCGGAACCTGGTGGACCACGCGGCGCCGGCTCGCGAACCCTGCAGTCCCGGTCGGCCGGTCCAGCCCGTCGCCTGCTCCGGCAGGAGCGCCACCCGCGCCGGGATATCGACGTCGTTGTTGCCGGTCACCGGCAGCGCCGCCTCCGCCAGAGCCTCCGCCTCGGCCGCGGACAGCCCGGGAACCGGCGCACCCCAGTGCAGGACGGCCGGCAGCAGGTCGTCCGGGAAGTCGAGCACCACCATCACGCCGGCGGCCTGGAGGGCGACCGACCGGCGGCCGGCGGAGGTAAGAGGTGCCACGGGTTCCCCTGGTGATGTCGACATGGAGTACGTCAACGTCCGACGAGCGCAGTCATACCCATGACGAAGGTCACGAGGGCCGCGCCGATGACGAGGAAGGCACCGAGCCCCGGCAGCGGGCCGACGACGCAGAAAAGTATGCCGACGAGCAGGACGACCCCGGGGACGCGGACGGCTCGCAGCACGCGGACCGCTGCCGACGGGGACAGGCCCGCGACCTTCGACTGCTCCTCGGGGAGCAACGCCGGCTGCTCGGCCCCCGGCTGTGTCGGCTCGTTCATGAGCACAGCCTCCCATCCGCACGCCGTCCACCACGCGTGGCGGCCCTGGCGGTGGCCGCGGATGTAAGCCATGATGCGAAGGTCACCGAGGACATGCTCGGCGACGTTGCACCCTTTACAACGGATCGTCCGGCACGTTCCTGCCGGTGAAGGAGTCCTGAATATGGCAACCGTGACCTTCGACGAGGCCACCCGGCAGTACCCGGGCAACCCCATTCCCAGCGTCGACAAGCTCAACATCGACATCGCCGACGGAGAGTTCCTCGTCCTCGTCGGTCCCTCCGGATGTGGCAAGTCCACGTCCCTGCGCATGCTCGCCGGCCTCGAGGAGGTCAACGGCGGCCGCATCCTCATCGGTGACCGCGACGTGACCCACCTGTCGCCCAAGGACCGCGACGTGGCGATGGTGTTCCAGAACTACGCGCTCTACCCGCACATGACGGTGGCCGACAACATGGGCTTCGCGCTCAAGATCGCCGGCGTCTCCAAGGACGAGATCGGCAAGCGGGTCAAGGAGGCCGCCAAGATCCTCGACCTCGAGCCCTACCTCGAGCGCAAGCCCAAGGCCCTCTCCGGTGGCCAGCGCCAGCGCGTCGCCATGGGCCGCGCGATCGTCCGCAGCCCGCAGGTGTTCCTCATGGACGAGCCGCTGTCGAACCTCGACGCCAAGCTCCGCGTCCAGACGCGCACCCAGATCGCCTCGCTGCAGCGCCGCCTCGGCGTCACGACGGTCTACGTCACCCACGACCAGGTCGAGGCCATGACGATGGGCGACCGCGTCGCGGTGCTCAAGGACGGCCTGCTGCAGCAGTGCGACAGCCCGCGCCGGATGTACGACCACCCGAACAACGTCTTCGTGGCCGGCTTCATCGGCTCGCCCGCGATGAACCTCCTCGACCTGCCGGTCAAGGACGGCGGCGTCCAGTTCGGCGACGCGATCATCCCGGTCGAGCGCGAGCACGGGCAGGCGCTCGGCAGCCACGTCACCGTGGGTGTCCGTCCCGAGGACCTCGACCTCACCGACACCGGCCAGGGCCTCGCGGTCACGGTGGACGTCGTCGAGGAGCTCGGCGCCGACGCCTACATCTACGGCCAGACCAAGGCAGCCCTGGTGGACGCCGAGGCCACCGACGAGGAGGTCACCTCCAAGCCGTTCATCGCGCGGGTCGACGGCCGTCGTCCCCCCGAGAAGGGCCAGACGATCCACCTCAAGCCGCGTACCGGGCCACCTGCACATGTTCAACGCGGAGTCCGGCGAGCGGATCGGCGCCTGACCGGCCGAGCACGACACCCAACACCACAGGGGGCGGCACCGGAGGGTGCCGCCCCTCCGGCGTCTCCGCCGGTATGCCTCTCCGCCGGTATGCGTCCCGGCCGGCGCCTCTCCCGCTGGGCACTCGGACGGTGCCCGATCCGATGATGGGAGCATGACCGCGTGCCCCTGGAGCTGACCGCGGCCCGGCCCGACCCGGCCCTGCTCGACCTGCCCTGGTCGCGTGCCGCTGGAGGACTGGCCGGCCGACCGGCTGGCCGCCCTCCCCCGAGGCATCTCGCGGCATACCGTGCGGTTCGTCCGCGTCTCGAACCGGGTGCTGGCGATCAAGGAGATCAAGGTCGACCTCGCCCGCCGCGAGTACGCGATGCTGCGCAACCTCGAGCGGATGGACCTGCCCTGCGTCGAGCCGTTCGGGGTCGTGAGCGGCCGGCAGACCGTCGACGGGCAGCCGCTCGACGCCTGCCTGCTGACCCGGCACCTGCAGTACTCGCTGCCGTACCGCGCGCTCTACAGCCAGTCGCTGCGCCCGGACACCGCGCAGCGCCTCATCGACGCCCTCGCCGTGCTCCTGGTCCGGCTGCACCTCGCCGGCTTCTGGTGGGGCGACGTGTCGCTCTCCAACACCCTGTTCCGCCGCGACGCCGGCGCGTTCGCCGCATACCTCGTCGACGCCGAGACCGGCGAGCTGCAGCCGACCCTCAGCACCGGCCAGCGCGAGCACGACCTCGAGATCGCCCGGGTCAACATCGCCGGCGAGCTGATGGACCTCGAGGCCGGCGGCTACCTCGAGGAGGTCGCCGACCCGATCGAGGTCTCGGAGCGCATCGTCGAGCGCTACCGCAGCCTGTGGCTGGCGCTCACCGAGTCGGAGCGGTTCGAGACCGGCGACCGGTGGCGGGTGGAGGAGCGGATCCGGCGGCTCAACGACCTCGGCTTCGACATCGACGAGCTGGCCATGTCGACCGACCTCGACGGGACGACGATCCAGATCCAGCCCAAGGTCGTCGACGCCGGCCACCACTCGCGGCGGCTGCTGCGCCTCACCGGCCTCGACGTCGAGGAGAACCAGGCGCGGCGGCTGCTCAACGACCTCGACTCCTACCGCGCCGCCACGGACCGCCAGAACGAGGACGAGGAGCTGGTCGCCCACGAGTGGCTGATGTCGGTCTACGAGCCGACGGTCCGGGCGGTCCCCCGCGAGCTCGCGGGCAAGCTGGAGCCGGCGGAGCTGTTCCACGAGGTGCTCGAGCACCGCTGGTACATGTCGGAGCGGGCCGGGACGGACGTCCCCGTGCGGCTCGCGGTCCGCGACTACGTCGACCAGGTGCTGCCCGCCAAGCCCGACGAGAAGGCGGTCCTCGGTGTCGACACCGTCGAGATGCCCGTCGTGGCGATGTTCGACGACTGACGGCCGCTCGCGCTACTCCTGCCGCTGCTCTTCCTCGCGCTCGAGACGCTCCTTCTCGGCGTCCCTGCGCTCCTCTTCCTTCTCGATGGCTTCTTCGCCGGGGGTCTTGTCGCTCATCCGGTCATCCTCTCGGTTCCCGCTCCGGCTCGCTGAGGACCAGGCCGAAGAGCAGGGTCACGAAGAGCAGGAACGTCAGGATGTGCACGCCGGTGCACCACAGGCAGATCGCGTGGATCTGGAACAGCTCGGCCCACAGCAGGTAGAGGGCCATGAGCAGCCCGACGCCACAGAAGCCCAGCCGCACCGCGTCGAGCGCGGCGGACCGGCGGCGCAGCATGCTCGGCCGGCAGAGGACCAGCATGACGACGAAGAACAGCAGGCCGAGCGGCGCCACCGGGATGCCGAGGATGGTCGACCAGGCCGACGACGTCACCTTCGCGCAGTCGACGGCGCCGGACGCCGGGCAGGCGAGGGTCGTGCTGCCGGTGTAGTGCTCGTAGGTGAGGTAGGCGGAGACGCCGAGGCCGAGGACACACCAGGTCAGCGACAGCGGAGCCAGCCAGCCGGGGACGGTGCGCTGCGGCGGCCGGACGGTGGTCTCGCTGGTCATCGCTCGGTCACTTCAGCGATGACGCGGCCGCCGTGACCCCCGGGGACGTGCACACCGCGGCCGGCTGGTTGTTGGTCAGGGCGCACAGCTGCGCGGAGATGACGTTGGCGCTGCCGAGAACCGCCTTGGAGATCGTCGTGGACGGGTCCGCGATGTCGTAGGCGATCTGCGCCTGGGTCTTCCCCGCGAAGAGGGAGGGGTCGACGGACGCGCCGTTCGCGGTCGCCTTGCCGCCGTAGTCGATGAAGGGGATCGAGCCGCCCGAGTTGTAGGTGTCGAAGATCGTCTTGTTGTCGCCGGTGAGCTGGTCCAGCGGTTGCGGCGGTGTCGCGTTGGTCTGGGTTTCGATGCCGGTGAACCCGAGGTACTGGCTGGTGTAGCTCGCCCCGTGGAAGCTGAGGGTGGCGGTGTTCGGGTATGCCTCGGGCGCCGCGCCGCTCGCGGTCGCCTGGAGGTTCGCGAACTGGCCGAACCGGGTCATCGCCACGACGAACGGCCACCGCTCCGCCGCACAGAACGGGCAGTACTCCGCTCCGACGTAGAGCACTCCGGGCTTGCCGCCGATGGCCAACGCCGGCGCTTCGGACTCGCCTTGGGCGGGTTCGACACCCCGACTCCCGGCGCCGACCTGGTCGAACGTCGCAACGGGCACGGTGCTGAGCGTCGTGTAGACGGCCGAGTCGAGCGGGCCAGCTCGCGACCGCCTGCTGCTTCGGGCCGAACAGGGCGACGCCGACGAGCACCGCGACGACGACCAGGACGGCCGCGGTCGCCGCGATCGCGATGGTCAGCCGCCGCCGGCGCTCGGCCGCCTGCTGCTGCGCCCGCAGCTGGTTCAGTCGGACGTTGTCGGTCCGCGCGCTCTTCGCCACGGCGCCACCGTAACCGGTGGACCTAGGAGCGGTCAGTGGGTCCGACTCGGATGGATACCAGTTCGGTATGCGCCTCAGCGCGCCGTCGCGCGCTGCCGGGCGATCTCATAGAGCGTCACCCCGGCGGCGACGCCCGCGTTGAGCGACTCGACGGCCGACGACATCGGGATCGAGACGACCTGGTCGCACGTCTCGCGAACCAGCCGGGAGAGGCCCTTGCCCTCGGACCCGACGACCACGACGACCGGTTCGGTGGCGAGGGCCAGCCCGGGCAGCTCCACGTCGCCGTCCATGTCGAGGCCGAGGACGAAGAAGCCCGCCTTCTGGAAGGCCTCGAGCGCGCGCGTGAGGTTGGGGACACGGGCGACAGGAACGCGAGCGGCGGCACCGGCAGACGTCTTCCACGCGCTGGCGGTCATCCCGGCGGACCGGCGTTCCGGCAGCAGGACGCCGTGACCGCCGAACGCCGCGACCGAGCGCACCACCGCGCCCAGGTTGCGCGGGTCGGTGACCCCGTCGAGCGCCACGACGAGCGGGATGCCCGGGGCCTGCGGGTCGACCAGGTCGGCGACATCGACGTAGGCGTAGGGCGGTACCTGGAGGGCGAGGCCCTGGTGGACGGCGCCGTCGGTGATCCGGTCGAGCTCACCGCGTGGGGTCTCGAGGACCGGGATGGCCCGCTGGCTCGCGGTCTTGAGCGCCTCGCGCACCCGGTCGTCGGCGTCGATCCGGCCGGCGACATACATCGTCGGTCACGGGGATGTCGGCCCGGAGCGCCTCGACGACGGCGTTGCGCCCGGCCACGATCTCGGACGACGCCTTGCCGCCGCCGGTACCGCCGGCACCCCCCGGCCGGCCGGCGCCGCGAGCGGGACGGCCCTGCGGCCGCGGGCCCGAGGCATACCCGGGCTTGGCGCTTGTCGTGCCGCGCTTCGGCAGAGGTGCGCGCCTTCTTGGCGGCTGGGTGGTACTCCCGCTCGGCGGCCTTGGGCGTAGGGCCCTTGCCCTCCAACGCTTTTCGGCGCTGACCGCCGGAACCGACCGTCGCTCCCTTCTGGGACTTCGACGGCTTGCGCACCGCACCGCGGCGTTGTGAGTTGCCAGGCATGTCATGCACCGTCCCGTCGGGCCAACGACCAGCGCGCCCCAGAGGGCGTGTCGTCGATGAGGATGCCCGCCTCGGCGAGCTGGTCTCGAATCGCGTCGGCCGTCTCGAAGTCCCTTGCCGCGCGGGCCGACTGGCGCGCGGCCAGGCGGTCGGCGACCAGCGCGTCGAGCGCCTCCATCGCCTCGTCGGCGCCACCGGGTCCGGTGCGGTCCCAGACCGGCGAGAGCGGGTTCACGCCGAGGACCTCGGTCATCGCCACCACCGCGGTGGCCGCGTCGAAGGCCGCGTCATCGTCGCCGTCGTCGAGCGCCGTGTTGCCGGCGCGCACGGTGTCGTGGACGACCGCGAGCGCCCCGGAGACGTTGAGGTCGTCGTCCATGGCATCCCGAAAGGCTTGCGGCAGAGCGCCTTCGGCGCCGTCCAGCGAGCGCATCCGGTCCACGCGTTCGAGGAAGCCGGCGATCCGCTCGACGGTGGCACGCGCCTCGATGAGGGAACCCTCGTGGTATTCAATGGTCGAGCGGTAGTGCGCGGCGGTGAGGTAGTAGCGGACGGCGAGCGGGGTGGCGACCTCGACGACGCGGCTGACCTCCAAGGCGTTGCCGAGCGACTTGCCCATCTTCTGGCCCTTCACGGTCACCCATGCGTTGTGCAGCCAGTAGCGGGCGAAGCCCGAGACCCGCCGCGTGCGACTGGGCCTGCTCGTTCTCGTGGTGCGGGAAGCGCAGGTCGATGCCGCCGCCGTGGATGTCGAAGGTGTCGCCGAGGTAGCGCTGCGCCATGGCCGAGCACTCGAGGTGCCACCCGGGACGGCCGGCCCCGTAGGGCGTCGACCCACGAGGCGGTGAGCGGCTCGTCGTCCTTGTGGCCCTTCCACAGCGCGAAGTCGCGCACGTCCTTCTTGCCCCGGGGGTCGGCGTCCTCGGCCGCGGCCATGTCGTCGGGCGACTGGTGGCTCAGCGAGCCGTAGTCGGGCCAGGACATCACGTCGAAGTAGACGTCACCCGAGCCGTCCGGCGAGGGGTATGCGTGCCCGCGGTCGACGAGCTCGTCCATCAGCTCGACCATCTCGGGGATGTGCCCGGTGGCCCGGGGCTCGTAGGTGACCGGCAGGACGCCGAGCGTGTCCAGGGCCGCAGTGGTGAGCCGCTCGTTGCGGTAGGACAACGCATACCAGGGCTCGCCGGCCTCGGCGCTCTTGCGCAGGATCTTGTCGTCGATGTCGGTGACGTTGCGCACGACGGTGACGTCGTAGCCGTGCCCGGTCTCCAGCCAGCGGCGCAGGACGTCGAAGGCCACCGCGAACCGGACGTGCCCGATGTGCGGCGCGCCCTGGGTGGTCAGCCCGCAGAGGTAGATGCCCACGCGTCCCGGTTCGAGGGGTTCGAAGTCGCGCAGGGCACGCGCGGCCGTGTCGTAGAGGCGGAGGGGCACCGACAGAGTTTATCGGCGCAGCGATGGGGTCCCGACGCTCACGGTGAGCGAGGCTGCGGTGACGGGTACCGTGGTCGGGAACGCGGCCCGAAGGAGCACGGATGCCACAGAACCCGTACCCGCGATCGCCGCGGGAACGGCCCTCGCCCCGCCCCGAGCTCGACGAGCGACGGTTCCGGGCCGCGGGGTTGGCCACGTCCATCGTCGCCGCGCTCATCGCCGTCGTCGGCGTCATCATCGCTCGTGGCGTCTTCAGAATCCCGTTGCTCGGCTCGCCGGACACCGGCGTGTGGGGCAGCGCCGCGACCATCGCCTACGCCTTCGCCGCGTTCGGCTGCGGGCTGGTCGCGACCGCGCTTGCTGTTCCTCCTGCTGCGGACGACGCCCTCGCCGGTCACCTACTTCGGGTGGATCGTCGGGCTGGTCACGGCCGTGGCGGCGGTGATCCCGCTGACGATGGGCAGCGACTTCGGCGCCAAGGTGGCCGCCTGTCTCATCAACGCGGCGATCGGCACCGCCATCGGGGCGCTGACCGTGTCGGCCGCTCGGCGCTCGATCGTCTACTCGCCGCCGACGGAGCCGGAGCTGCAGCCGCCCTTCATGTGAGCGGTCCGGTTCCTGCGCGGCCGCAACAACGGACAACGATGTCGGCAGTTGCGGCGCTCGAGCCGTCCCGGCCACCACGACTAACGGCGTTGGCAGTTGTTGCGGCCGAGCCCTCGACGACCGAAACGTAGGGTGACCGGATGGACGTGGGTGCGGACGCCGCCGCTCCCGCACCGGGAACGGCCACCTGGCGGGTGCTGCTCGGCTACGCGCGGCCGCACTGGCGAATGCTGCTGGTCGGCGGCCTGCTGAGCCTGGCCACGGCCGCGAGCGGGCTGGCGCTGCCGCTGGTGGTGCGTGAGCTGATCGGGTCGCTGGGCACCGACCGCCCCATCGCCGGGCTGGTCGCCCTGATGTCCGTGCTGGTGGTGGCCAACGCCGCCATCGGCGCCCTGGGCGGCTACGTCCTGCGCCGGACTGCCGAGACGGTGGTGCTCGCCGCTCGTCGGGGCCTGCTCGCCCGGCTGCTGCGGCTGCGCCTGTCCGCGGTCGAGCGGCACGAGCCCGGCGACCTCATGTCGCGCGTCACCGCGGACACGACGCTGCTGCGCGAGGTGACCATCGGCACCCTGGTCGGCGGGGTGACCGGGTTCCTCACGATGCTCGCGACGGTCGTCCTCATGGCGCTGCTCGACCTCGTCATGCTCGCCGTCACCCTCGCGGCCCTCGGGCTGGCGGTCGTCGTCATCGGGGTCGTGGTCCCCCGGATCAACCGGGCGTCCAAGCGGGCGCAGGAGTCGGTCGGCGTGATGGGGGCGGCGCTGGAGCGCATGTTCGGGGCGTTCCGCACCGTCAAGGCGTCCGGCGCCGAGGAGCGCGAGGGGGAACGGCTGGAAGCGGCCGCCACCGAGGCGTGGCGGGCCAGCGTGCACGCCGCGACATGGAGTGCGATCGCCGGCAACACCGCCGGGCTCGCCATCCAGGTGGCGTTCATCGCCGTCCTCAGCGTCGGCGGGTTCCGAGTCGCCGCCGGCAGCATCACCATCGGCACGCTGGTCGCGTTCCTGCTCTACGTCTTCTTCCTCATCGGCCCGGTGAACCAGCTGGCTGGAGCGGTCACGGAGTACCACGTCGGTGCCGCCGCGGTCACCCGCATCCTCGAGGCGGAGGCGCTGCCGATCGAGCCGGCCAGCGCTCCGGTGGCGTTGCCCGGACCCGGCAGCCCGCCGGCGTCCGTCGACGTTCGAGGGCGTCCGGTTCCGGTATGCGCCCGACCTGCCCCTCGTCCACGACGGGGTCAGCTTCGCCGTCCCGCCCGGCGGGATGACGGCGTTCGTCGGCCCGTCGGGCGCGGGGAAGACGACGGTGCTCTCGCTCATCGAACGGTTCTACGAACCCGAGCAGGGCCGGGTGTCTGGTCGACGGGACGGAGGTGCAGGACTGGCCGATCGCCCGGCTGCGGGCGGCTATCGGCTACGTGGAGCAGGACGCTCCCGTCCTGTCCGGCACCCTGCGGGAGAACCTCGTCTTCGGGGCGCCGGACGCCACCGACGCGGAGGTGGAGCAGACGCTGCGGACCACGCGCCTCGTCGGCATGGTGGCCGGCCTACCCGATGGGCTGCAGACCACCGTCGGTCACCGGGGGATGAAGCTCTCCGGCGGGGAGCGCCAGCGCGTCGCCATCGGCCGGGCCCTCCTCCGACGGCCGCGCCTGCTCCTGCTCGACGAGGCGACGTCGCAGCTGGACGCGGTCAACGAGTCCGCGCTGCGCGAGACCATCGCCGACGTCGCCCGCACCACGACCGTGCTCGTCGTCGCCCACCGGCTCTCCACGGTGACGATGGCCGACCGGATCGTCGTCATGGACGCCGGCCGGGTCCGGGCTGTCGGCTCGCATACCGAGCTCGTCGACGGAGACCCGCTCTACCGCGAGCTGGCCGCGACCCAGTTCCTCGTCTCGGCCGGCTAGCGGTCAGACCCGTCTCGACGGGCTATTGCCGCGAGGGCCGCCGACCGCGACGATCGGGCGGTGCGCAGCTACGAGGTCGAGGTGCTCTGGGACGGTCGGGCCGTACCGGACGTGACGGAGGTGTCACCGCTGCGGACCACCACCGACGTCATCACCTACCGCGACGTCTCGGGTGGCGTCTACAAGCTGCCCGGGCGCATCCACACCGCAGCGGTGACCCTGCACCGAGGACTCAGCGCCGATCTCGCTCTTGACGTGTGGGCCACCGGCCCGGCGCTGAAGAAGGACGTGACCCTGCGGCTGACCGACGCGTCGGACGGCCTCGTCGTCACCTACCTGCTGCACGAGTGCTGGGTATGCGACTACAGCGTCGCGCCCGACCTCGACTCCGGCGCCGTGGTCGAGTCGATCACCCTGGCGGTGAACCGCTGGGAACGGGTCACCCCAGCTCCGGACGAGCTGGGCCGGCAGTGGGCCGCGGAGCGGGGCGCCGACCTGCGACGGGTCGGCCTTGCGGAGCTCCTCACCGGTCGCACGGACGAGACCGAGGAGCGGGTGGATCGCCTGCTGGCCGAGGCCGAGGCCACCGGCGCGATCCTGCTGTTCGACGAGGCGGACGCCCTGTTCACCCGGCGCACCGAGGTGCAGGACGCGCACGACCGCTACGACAAAACGGAGCTCGACGCGGTGATCGACCGGCTGGCTCGCTACCAGGGTCCGGTGTTCGTGGTGCCGCCCCCAGACCGCCCGACCACCTGATCCTCCGGCTCAGTGGCCGCGGTCGAGCCACTCCGGCAGGTGCGGTGCCTCGTCGCCGATGGTGGTGGGGTCGCCGTGGCCGGTCAGGACGACCGTCTCGGGCGGCAACGTCAGCAGGCGGTCGCGGATGGATCGGATGATGGTGTCGAAGTCGCTGAACGAACGGCCGGTCGCGCCAGGACCGCCCTGGAACAACGTGTCACCCGTGAAGACCAGCCCGAGCGTCGGGACCGAGAAGCAGCACGAACCGGGCGAGTGTCCCGGCGTGTGGAGCACCTCGACCTCGACGTCTCCGACGTCGAAGGTCTGCCCGTCGGCCAGAGCACCGTCCGGAGACGGGGTCTGCACCCGGTCCCACAGCATCCGGTCGTCGGGGTGCAGGTATGCGCGCGCACCGCTCGACTCGGTGAGCTCCCCGACGACGGTGATGTGGTCGTCGTGCCCGTGGGTGCAGAGCACCGCGACGACCCGCCGGTCGCCGACCACCCTGAGGATCGGCTCGACCTCGTGCGGTGCGTCGATGACGACACACTCGCGGTCGTCGCCGAGGACCCAGACGTTGTTGTCGACGTCCCAGGTGCCGCCGTCGAGGCTGAACGTCCCGGCCGTCACCGCGTGCTCGACCCGGACCCCGCCCGGGGAGGTGGGCAGCACCGGCATACCGGCGTCGTCGCTCACAGCCGGACGACCGAACGCAGCACGTCGCCGCCGTGCATGGCCTCGAACGCCGACTCCACGTCGCCGAGACCGATGGTGTCGGTGACGAAGGCGTCGAGGTCGAAGCGGCCCTGACGGTAGAGGTCGACGAGCATCGGGAAGTCGCGGGACGGCAGGCAGTCGCCGTACCAGCTGGACTTCAGCGCGCCGCCTCGGCCGAAGACGTCGAGCAACGGCAAGGTGATCCGCATGTCGGGCGTCGGCACGCCGACGAGCACGACGGTGCCGGCCAGGTCGCGCGCGTAGAACGCCTGCTCGTAGGTCTCCGGCCGCCCCACCGCGTCGACGACGACGTCGGCCCCGAACCCACCGGTCAGCTCCCGGATGCGCGCCACCGGATCCTCGGAGCCGGAGTTGACGGTATGCGTCGCGCCGAAATCGCTTGGCGCGCGCCAGCTTTCGGTCGTCCACGTCCACGGCGACGATGGTCGTGGCGCCGGCGACGGCCGACCCGGCGATCGCCGCACACCCGACGCCGCCGCAGCCGATGACCGCGACGCTGTCGCCACGCCCGACGCCGCCGGTGTTCACCGCCGCACCGAAGCCGGCCATGATCCCGCAGCCGAGCAGCCCGACCGCTGCGGGGTCGGCGTCGGCGTCGACCTTCGTGCACTGGCCGGCGGCGACGAGCGTCTTCTCGACGAACGCGCCGATCCCGAGGGCCGGGCTCAGCTCGGTGCCGTCGGTCAACGTCATCTTCTGGGTGGCGTTCGCGGTGTCGAAGCAGTACCAGGGCTGCCCCTTCGCGCAGGCCCGGCAGCGGCCGCATACCGCCCGCCAGTTGAGGACGACGAAGTCCCCGGGCTGGACGTCGGTGACGCCCGCACCGACCGACTCGACGACGCCGGCCGCCTCGTGACCGAGCAGGAACGGGAAGTCGTCGTTGATGCCGCCGTCGCGGTAGTGCAGGTCGGTGTGGCAGACACCGCAGGCCTGGACTGCGACCACGGCCTCCCCCGGTCCGGGATCCGGGACGACGACGTCGACGAGCTCGACCGGGGCACCCTTGCTGCGGGCGATGACGCCCGTGACCGTCTGTGGCATGGGCACAGCCCATCACACGTCCGGTGGCACCCGGTCCTGGGAGTTGGCCCAGATTTTGCCGTGGTGAGCCTTTCCTTTGTCCCCGCTGAGTGGCACTGTCACCAACTGGTGCGGAAATCGGTCCACACCCTGGTGGATGCGAACAGGACGCCCATGAACCGACTTCTCCCCGCCGTCGCCGTCACCGGGCTGGTGGCCGCCGTGTCCGGCTTCGCGGTCTCTGCCGCTGCGCCCGCTGCCGCCGCGGGCGGATCCCACGAGAAACCGTTCAGCGGCCCCCTCCCGGGCGGCTACAAGAACCTCGTCGTCATCTACGAGGAGAACCACTCGTTCGACAACCTCTACGGCGACTGGGGCCGGATCGGCAGCAAGGTCGTCAACGGCCTGCAGAACGCGACCGCGGCCACAACCACGCAGGTCGCCCAGGACGGGACCGCATACCGGTGCCTGCTGCAGGACGACGTGAACCTCACGTCACCCGCCGCTGCCGACATACTGCACGGACCCCGCGCACGGCGTCCCGGCCAGCCACTTCGCGCAACCACTGGTGGACGATCGACAACTACATCAAGCCCGGCGGACAAGACCTGCCCGGCGCCGGGGGTGTTCGCGCCCAACGGCGTCCTCAAGGGCAGCCCGGGAGCCCTGCCGGCGGCTGCACCCGCGACCTCGTGCACCGGTTCTACCAGGAGCAGTACCAGATCGACGGCGGCAAGCAGGACCGCTACGTCACCGGTTCCGACGCGGTCGGCCTGACGATGGGGCGCTACGAGACGACGACCTGCCGATCTACCGGTACCTCCACAGCAAGGGGGCGCCGAACTACGTCGTCGCCGACAACTTCTTCCAGGGCGCGTTCGGCGGCTCGTTCCTCAACCACCAGTACCTCATCGCCGCGCGGGCGCCGCTCGGACACCACCGGTGCCAGCCACTCGCGGCGAACTCGGTCCTCGACGCAACGGGATGCCGAACAGCCCTACCCCCTCTACACGCCGACCGGCACCGTGACGGACGGGCAGCTGACGAAGAAGTGCGCGAACGGGGCGACGTTCGACTACGTCAACGCCTGCGGCAACATCGCGGTCAACACGATCCAGCCGGCCAGCCCCCCGCACGGCACCGGCGCGGCGATGCCCGCTCATCGACGACACCGCGTACCCGAACATCGGCGACCGGATGAGCGCCGCCGGCGTCACGTGGAACTGGTACTCCGGCGGCTGGGACGACGCGGAGGCCGGGCATCCCGGTCCGCTGTTCCAGTACCACCACCAGCCGTTCAACTACTTCGCCGCATACGCGCCCGGCACGCCAGGCCGGTCGCACCTGCAGGACGAGAAGAACTTCATCGCCTCCGCGAAGAACGGCACGCTGCCGCAGGTCTCGCTTCGTCAAGCCGTACGGCGCGGAGAACGAGCACCCCGGCTACGCCAGCGAGCCCGACGGCAGCGACCACCTCGTGAACTGCTGGACGAAGATCACGTCCGGACCGCAGGCCAAGGACACGCTGATCGTCGTGACCTACGACGAGTTCGGCGGACAGTGGGACCACGTAGCCCCACCGGTCGTCGACAATTGGGGTCCCGGGACCCGCATTCCGGCGCTGGTCCTGTCCGCCGGGTTCGTGAAGTCGGGCATCGACAGCACGCAGTACGACACGACGTCGATCATGCGCACGATCGAGCGCGCCTGGCACCTGACGCCGGTCGCGACGCGGGACGCCACGGTGAACGACCTGCAGCAGGCGGTCCGCGCGGGCGACCCGCGGCGGCACGGGCGGTTCGGCGGGTAAGGGCGGCACCTTGGTGGGCCGTCGGGGATCGGCGGTCCACCCGAGCTTCGGGTTCGCGTAGCGTCGTCCCATGACGCCGGCCGTCCTCGTCGTCCAGCACCAGGAGCTGTGCCCGCCCGGGTGGGTGGGCGAGTGGCTCCAGTCCGAAGGACTCCAGCTCGACGTCCGGCATCCGTATGCCGGTGCCTCGCTTCCGGAGGACCTCCAGCAACACGACGGTCTGGTGGTGCTCGGCGGCCAGATGGGCGCGAACGACGACGAGGATCACCCGTGGCTGACTCCGACGAAGGAGCTGATCCGGGCCGGAGCCGAGCAGGGCGTCCCGGTGCTCGGCATCTGCCTCGGTCACCAGCTCGCCGCGGTCGCGCTCGGTGGCGAGGTGGTCGTCAACCCCTCGGGAGCGCGGCGCGGCGTGCTCGACACCTCGTGGGCCGACGGGTCGACCGAGGACCCGGTGCTCGGGTCGTGCGGTGACACGGCGGTGTTCTGGCACCACGACGTCGTCACCCGGCTCCCGGAGGGCACCCGGGTACTGGCGCGGGCACAGACCGGCGAGCTGCTGGCCGCCCGGTACGCGCCGACGGTATGGGGCGTGCAGTGCCACCCGGAGGCCCGCACGGACATCGTCACCGGGTGGGCCGCCAAGGACCGGGCGCTCGCGACCTCCACCGAGGAGGTGGCGGAGGTCGAGTCGGCCCTGGCGGGGGTGACCAACGCCCGCGACGAGCTCAGCGGCTCCTGGCGACCGTTGGCTACGGGGTTCGCCGAGCAGGTCTGGGCCCACGCGGGCGCCGTCGCGCGCTGACGCCGGACCCGGGGAAGCGCGCTGCGTAGCGGCGTTCCTGTCGTGATCACGACTAGATCGCCGCTTCCACCGCCGCTTCCACGGCTCCCGCCTGACGGAGGTTCAGGCGCGACGGACCACGAGTGCGGTGGCTATCGCCGCCACGCCCTCGCCTCGACCGGTCAACCCGAGCCCGTCGGTCGTCGTCCCGCTCACCGACACCGGCGCCCCGACCGCCTGGCTCAGCTCAGCCTCCGCCTCCGCCCGACGTGGCCCTAGCCGGGGCCGGTTGCCGACGACCTGCACCGCGATGTTGCCGATCTCGAACCCCGCATCGCGAACCAGCCGGGCCGCCTCGGCGAGGAGCGTGACTCCCGAGGCACCCGCATACTCGGGCCGGCTGGTGCCGAAGTGCACGCCGAGGTCACCGATCCCCGCCGCGGAGAACAGCGCGTCGCACGCCGCGTGGGCCGCCACGTCGCCGTCGGAGTGGCCGGCGAGGCGCCGCTCGCCGGGCCAGTGCAGGCCGGCGAGCCACAGGGGACGGTCGCTGCCCTCCGCCGCGAGGGCGTGGACGTCGACCCCGATGCCGGTACGCGGCAGGTCAGCCACCGTCGCCCCAGTCGATCGGCCCGCGGTGCAGCCGGTGCGCGGCGGCCTGCGCGACCGGCTTCACCACCAGCCGGTCGACGTTGACGTGCTGCGGCAACCCGACGCAGAAGGCCACGCACTGCGCGACGTCGTCCGCGCTGAGCGGCCGGTCGACACCCGCGTAGACGGCCTCGGCCTGCGCCTGGTCGCCGCGGTAGCGCACCAGCGAGAACCCTTCGGTATGCACCATGCCCGGGGCGATCTCCACGACCCGGATCCGTTCGCCGTTGAGCTCCAGGCGCAGGGTCTCGGCGAGGGCGCGCTGCGCGTGCTTGGCGGCGGTGTATCCGCCGCCGCCGGGGTAGACGACCTCGGCGGCCAGGGAGGTGACGAGGACGACGGTGGCCCGGGCCGACCGCCGCAGTGCGGGGAGCAGAGCCTGGGTGACCTGCAGCGTCCCCACGACGTTGGCGTCGAACATCGCCCGCCACTCACCGGGGTCGCCGGACTCCACCGAGTCGGTGCCGAGGGCTCCGCCCGCGTTGTTGACCAGGACGTCGCACCGGCCGATCTCCTCGGCCGATGCCGCGACGGCGGCCGCGTCGGTGACGTCCAGAACCACCGCTCGTGCGCCGCCGCCCAGCTCGGCGACGACGGCGTCGAGGCGCTCGCGCCGCCGCCCGATGACGACGACGTCGAACCCGTCCCCGGCCAGCCGGCGCGCGGTGGCGGCGCCGATGCCCGAGCCGCCGCCCGTGACGACCGCGACGGGCTTCATCGGGTCAGCTCATCCGGCTGTCAGTCGGATCCGCTCGAGTCGATCATCGGGGCGGCCTCCACCGTCACGTAGGGCAACGACCCGGTCGAGGTCGTCGGGCGTGGTGATCTTGTGGGCGAGCGGGTCACCGGGGACCACGAGGACGGGCAGGCCGAGCGCCTCCACCAGGCCGGCGTCGTCGGTCACGGCGTGCGGGCCGACCTCGGCGTGGGCGCGCTCGAGGACGTCGCGACGGAAGCCCTGTGGCGTCTGGATCGCTCTCAGGGCGGCGCGGGGCGGCGTGGCCACCACGGTGCCGGAGCCGTCGACCTGCTTGATGGTGTCGACGACCGGCAGTCCCGGCACGACAGCCGGGCGCGCCGCTCGCCACCGCGGCGGCCACCGACGGCGAACAGCGCCGACGGGGTGAGCGCTCGAGCGGCGTCGTGGACGAGCACGATCTCGACGTCGGCGGGCAGGGCCGCGAGGCCGGCCGCCACCGAGTCCGGCCGCTGGGCGCCGCCGGCGACCACGCGAACCGGCACCGACGCATACCCGCCGGTCTCCGCGGCCGCCTCGTGCGAGGTGACTCGCGGGCACCACGACGACGACACAGCAGACGCCGGGGCAGCCGACCGCAGCGCTCACCGCCCAGGCGAGGAGCGTGCGGCCGCGCAGACGGCGACGAACGCCTTCGGTACGTCGGCGCCGAACCGCGAACCCGCTCCGGCCGCGACGACGATCACCCCGATCCGGGGGTCAGCCATGGCGGCGCGGAGCAGTCGCGGTCAGGAGGCGAGGACCTCGTCGAGGATGGCCTCGGCCTTGTCCTCGTTGGTCTTCTCCGCGAGCGCCAGCTCGGAGACGAGGATCTGCCGAGCCTTGGCCAGCATCCGCTTCTCGCCAGCGCTGAGGCCACGGTCCTTGTCGCGGCGCCACAGGTCGCGGACGACCTCGGCCACCTTCATGACGTCACCCGAGGCCAGCTTCTCGACGTTGGCCTTGTAGCGGCGCGACCAGTTGGTCGGCTCCTCGGTGTGGGGGGCCCGCAGCACCTCGAACACCCGGTCCAGCCCGTCCTGGCTGACGACGTCGCGGACTCCGACGAGGTCGCAGTTCTCGGCGGGGACCTGGATGGTCAGGTCGCCTTGGGCGACCTTCAGGGTGAGGTACATCTTTTCCTCGCCCTTGATCGTGCGGGTCTGAATGTCTTCGATCAATGCTGCCCCGTGGTGGGGGTACACGACCATTTCGCCGACCTTGAAAACCATGTGCTGTTTTCCCCTTTCGCGACGACCAGAATACCACGGGGAGCCGACCACTTCGACTCGAGCGCGCTTGTTTGCGCAGGTCAGAGGCCTACGCAGGGTCGGCAACGGGGTGGTCGAGCTCTTGACAAACCGGTTCGCGACATGCAACGCGCGCGGAAAAAGCGCACCTCGGTATGCCGACCGGCGGGCGACGGGCCCTGCCGCTAGGCTGACGCCCGTGCACCGGCCCGCCACCATCACGCTGCGCGTCCGTCCCCTCACGCCCGGCCCGCGGCGACTCGGCCGGCGCCCGGCTGCCGTCCTGGCCGCGCTCCTCGTCGGGGCTTCGGTGTCACTGGCCGCCTGCTCCACCCAGTCGCCGACGCAGACCAACGTGCCCTACCAGCCGGCCGACGGGATCAACGTCAACATCGGCTCCGTGGACGCCCGTGGTCTCGTCCTCGTGGCGGCGGCCAAGGGTGCGGCCGGGGTCCTCGTCGGCTCGCTCATCAACAGCGGCAGTGACCCCGTCACCGTCACCTTCCTGACCCCCGACCAGGCCCAGTCGAGCTCCTCGAACGGCCCCTCCATGCAGGTCTCGGCGCAGCCAGCAGGTGCCCATCAGCGGCATCCAGTTCACCAGCGTGGCGGCCGCGCCGGGTGACCTGACCAACATCGTGCTGCAGACCAAGGCGGGCCAGGTCTTCGCCAACGTGCCGGTGCTGTTGCCCGACGGCTACTACTCGTCCGCGACCGCGACGGCGGTGCCGACCACGGCGACGGCCACCGCGACGACCCCGGCCGCCGGCACGTCGGGGGCTGCGACCACCACGGCCACCAGCGCGGCCACCAGCGCGGCCACCAGCACCGAGAGCGCGACGACCTCTGCCACCACTGCCCCCGCCCCGAGTAGCAGCACGTCGGTCATCGGCTGACGCCTCAGGCCGCCTCGAACTTGTAGCCGAGCCCGCGCACGGTCACGATGTGCTGCGGGTTGGCCGGGTCCGGCTCGATCTTGGCCCGCAGCCGCTTGACGTGGACGTCGAGCGTCTTGGTGTCCCCGACGTAGTCGCTGCCCCACACACGGTCGATGAGCTGCATTCGGGTGAGCACCCGTCCGGCGTTGCGCAGCAGCATCTCCAGCAGCTCGAACTCCTTGAGCGGCAACGATGTCGCGACCCCGCCCACCGTCACCGTGTGCCGTTCGACGTCCATCCGCACCGGCCCAGACTCCAAAGTGGGTGGCACGAGCTCCTCGGGTTCGGCCAAGCGGCGCAGCACCGCCTTGATCCGCGCCAGCAGCTCACGGGACGAGTACGGTTTGGTGACGTAGTCGTCGGCGCCGATCTCCAGGCCGACGACCTTGTCGATCTCGCTGTCCTTGGCGGTCAGCATGATGACCGGCACCGAGCTGCGCTGCCGGAGCTGGCGACAGACGTCGACGCCGGACAGGCCGGGGAGCATGAGATCGAGCAGGACCAGGTCGGCCCCGTTCTTGTCGAACTGCGCCAGCGCGGCCGGGCCGGTCTCGGCCACGGCGACCTCGTAGCCCTCGCGCCGCAACAGGTAGGACAGTGGGTCGGAGTAGGACTCCTCGTCCTCCACGACGAGTATGCGGCTCATACCCGGCTGGCTTCCGGTGCGGCGGGGTTGGTGCGCGGGACGCGCACGGCGTCGTCGGTCTGGCGGGAGTCGGCGTCGCGGCGCCGGCCGACCAGCATTGACGGCAGTCGCAGGGTGAAGGTGGAGCCGCGGCCAGGTTCGGACCAGACGGTGACGTCGCCACCGTGGTTGGCCGCGACGTGCTTGACGATGGCCAGGCCGAGCCCGGTGCCCCCCGTGGAGCGCGAGCGGGCGGCGTCCACGCGGTAGAACCGCTCGAAGATCCGTTGCTGGTCGGCGGCGGCGATCCCCTGACCCTGGTCGGTCACGGCCAGCTCGACGACGTCGCCGTCCTGCGGTCGCACGGAGACCGCGACGCGCGTCTGCGGCTCGCTGTAGGCCACCGCGTTGCCGACGAGGTTGCGGATCGCGGTGACGAGGAGGGCGTGGTCGCCCCACACCGAGCAGTCGCCGTTCGAGTCGAGCGCGATCTCGATGTCCTTGTTCTCCGCGGCCAGCCGAGCCCGGTCGACGGCCTCTTGAGCGGCCCGAGCGAGGTCCACGGGCCGCGGTTCGCTGAGCGAGGCGGCGACCTGCAGCCGCGACAGGTCCACGATCTCCTGCACCAGCCGGGTCAGCCGGGTCGACTCCACCTGCATCCGCTGGGCGAACCGGGCGACCGCCTCCGGGTCGTCGTGGGCGTCGAGGACCGCCTCGGCCAGCAGGGCGAGTCCGCCGACCGGGGTCTTGAGCTCGTGCGAGACGTTCGCGACGAAGTCGCGGCGGATCTCCTCGAGGCGGCGGGACTCACTGCGGTCCTCGACCAGCAGCAGGATGTGCGCGGAGCCGAGGGGCGCGACGCGGGCACCGACGACGAGGCCGGGTCGGCCGGCCGGGCCCCGCGGCAGCTCCAGCTCGACCTCACGGATGACGCCGTCGCGGCGGACCTGCCGGGCCAGCGCGACGAGCTCCGGCTGGGTGAGATCCTGGCCGCGCACGAGCCCGTTGGCGACGGCGGCCGGCGAGTTGTTCACGACCGCGTCGGCCTCGTCGAGAACGATCCCGCTGGACCGGAGGACCGCCAAGACGTCGGCGGTGCCCGTCGGCAGCGTGGCGGCCTCGGCCTTCGGCGCGGGAACCCGACGCTGCTGACGCTCGGAAAGACGCACCGCATACACGGCGATCCCCGACAGGGCGACCCCGCCCATCGCGCCGAGGGTGGCGGCGGTCGTCACGTCCACGCCTCCAGAGTAGGCGGCTCCGGGGTGGCTTCCGGACCGAGCACCGCGCCTGGCAGCCTCATGGCGGGCAATGTTCACCAGAGCGGCGACCATCGTTCATCTGGGGCTGCGAACCTCGCGCTGGCTCCGGACGGGAGGGGCCGACCCGAATACCGAAGGGCTTCGACCGTATGCGTGCCACGTTCCACGACGACCTCGACAAGATCACCGACCAGCTCGTCGAGATGACCCGGCTGGCCGGCTCGGCGGTCGCCCGGGCCACGACCGCTCTGCTCGACGGCGACGTCCACCTTGCCGAGAGCGTCATCGCCGCCGACGACGACCTCGACGCGCTCCGCACCGAGTTGGACGCGTTCTCGATCGATCTGCTGGCCCGCCAGCAGCCCGTCGCCACCGACCTGCGGGTCGTGGTCACCTCGATGCGGATGAGCTCGGACCTCGAGCGCATGGGCGACCTCGCCCGGCACATCGCGAAGGTCGCACGGCTGCGCTACCCGGACAGCGCCGTACCCCCGGCGCTCTCCGCGCACATCCTCCAGATGGGCCAGGTCGCCGAGCGGATCGTCGCCAAGGCCGGGTCGGTGATCGCGTCCAAGGACACCGGCACCGCGCTCAGCCTCGAGCAGGACGACGACGCCATGGACGAGCTGCACCGGCAGCTGTTCGATGCGATCCTCCACGACAAGACCGAGCTCCCCCGCGAGACGCTGGTCGACCTGACCCTCCTCGGCCGCTACTACGAGCGGTTCGCCGACCACGCGGTGTCCGTGGCGCAGCGCGTCGTCTACCTCGTCACCGGCGAGTACGGCAGGGAGTTGGACGACCCGGATCTGAGCCTGAGCTCGACCACGAGGAGCAGGAGGACTCCCGGGTCGCGCTCTGAGTGCTTTTCGCGTTCAGCGGCCCTGGTTGGCCACCGCCGCTGCGGCGGAAGCCGCCGCTTCCGGGTCGAGGTAGCGCCCACCCGGCGTGACCGGTCGGAAGTCGTCGTCGAGCTCGTAGACCAGCGGCATCCCGGTCGGGATGTTGAGCGCCGCGATGTCGTCGTCGCTGATCCCGTCGAGGTGCTTCACCAGGGCCCGCAGCGAGTTGCCATGCGCCGCAACGAGAACGACGTTGCCGTCGCGCAGGTCGGTCTGAATCTCGCTGTCCCAGTAGGGGATCATCCGTGCCACGACGTCCTTGAGGCACTCGGTCTGAGGCAGGTCCGCACCGAGATCGGCGTAGCGGGGGTCGCCGGCCTGGCTGTACTGGTTGTCGGCCGAGATCGGTGGCGGCGGCACGTCGTAGGACCGGCGCCACAGCATGAACTGCGCCTCGCCGAACTGCTCCATGGTCTGCTTCTTGTCCTTGCCCTGGAGGTCGCCGTAGTGGCGCTCGTTGAGCCGCCAGTGGCGCCGCACCGGGATCCAGTGCCGGTCCGCGGCGTCCAGCGCGAGGTTCGCCGTCGTGATGGCCCGGCGCAGCACCGAGGTGTGGACGACGTCGGGCAGCAACCCCTCGGCGACGAGCAGCTCGCCGCCGCGGACCGCCTCGGCGCGGCCCTTGTCGGAGAGGTCCACGTCCACCCAGCCGGTGAAGAGGTTCTTGGCGTTCCAGACGCTCTCACCGTGACGGAGCAGCACGAGGGTGTAGGTCATGCGATCCACCCTATTGGCCGGGCTGGTCCTCCAGCAGATGGCGGAACGCCTCCAGGTTGCGCGTGGACTCGCCCCGGGAGATGCGCCACGCCCACTCCTTGCGCATCGAGGTGAGGAAGCCCAGGACCAGCAGGTCGTTGAACGGCGAGTCCGCCGCCTCGAGCACGACGCCGAGGAGCTGGTCGAGGTATGCGGCGTCCACTGCGGCCGTCGGCACCTCACCCTTCACGTAGACGTCGCCGGAGGTGTCGATCGCATACGCCAGCAAGGGCATTCGCAGGTTGCGGCGCAGCAGGTGCCGGTAGAACTCCTCGTGGTTCTCGTCCGGGTTGCGCACGACGAAGGCCGACACGGAGGTGTGCCGCTCGCCGACGAGCAGGGACGCGACGGTGCGCAGCTTCTTCTCGCCCGGGAGCGTGACGACGAACTCCCCCTCACGCCCGCCGAGCTCCCAGTCGATGCCGGCGTCGTCGAGGTATGCGCGGACGACGGCCTCCGCGGCCCGCGCCGGGTGGTCCGGCCCGCGGGTCACGGGATGAGGGCCGGCGGCGCCTGGACCACGGCCGCGAAGGGGTCGAGCGGGGTGGGGGTACGGACCCGGCGCGCCTCCGCATACACCTCGAGCAGGCGGTCGGTGGTGGCCGCCCAGCCGAAGCCCTGCGCGTGCGCCGCGGCGCGACGGCCGAGCTCCTCGCGTCGCACCGGGTCGAGCAGGAGGGACTCGACGGCGTCGGTCCACGCGCCGACGTCATGGCCGTCGACGAGCAGGCCGGTGTCGGCGACGGCGATGGGCAGGCCGCCGACGTCGGCCGCGACCACCGTCGTACCGCACGCCTCCGCCTCCAGGGCGACCAGCCCGAACGACTCGCTGTGCGACGGCATGACGACGAGGTCGGCGGCGCGGTACCACTGCGCGAGCACCGGGCGCGAGACCGGCGGCACGAACCGCGTCTGGCCGTCGACGCCGAGGTGTGCGGCCAGGGCCTCCAGCTCACCGGGTCGGGTCAGGCCCGACCCGCTGGGACCGCCGAGCACGGCCAGCACCAGGTCGTCGCGCCACTCGGGATGACGCCGCAGCAGCTCGGCCCCGACACGGAGGAGCAGGTCCGGCCGCTTGAGCGGCTGGATGCGGCCGACGAAGAGCAGCACCCGGGCGCCGTGCCGGCAGCCCGACGGCGCTGCGCGCGGCACCGCGGTCTCCAGGGGTGAACGTGGCCAGATCCACACCGGGCGTCACCACCCGGATCTTCCCCGGGTCGGCGTCGTAGAGCTCGACCAGCTCGGCGGCCTCGCCGTCGGTGTTGGCCACCAGCCGGTCGGCGGCTTCGACGACCTGGGCCTCGCCGATCTCCCGACCGGGAGGCTCCGGGCTGTCGTCGCTGGGCAGATGGAGGTTCTTGACGCGGGCCATGGTGTGCATGGTGTGCACCAGCGGCACGCCCCACCGGTCGGCGGCGAGCCAGCCGACCTGCCCGGACAGCCAGTAGTGCGAGTGCAGGACGTCGTACCAGCCCTCGGGCCGGGCCGCCGCCGCGCGCATCACGCCTGCGGCGAACGCGCAGAGCTGGCCCGGCAGGTCGGCCTTGCCCAGCCCTTCGTAGGGACCTGCGGTGATGTGGCGCACCGAGACGCCGGGGACCATCTCCACGATCGGCGGGACCGAACCGGTGGTCGCCCGGGTGAAGATGTCGACCTCGACGCCACGGGCGGCGAGCTGGGTGGCGACCTCGGCGACGTAGACGTTCATGCCGCCGGCGTCGCCGGTGCCGGGCTGCTCGAGCGGCGACGTGTGCACGCTCACCATCGCGACGCGCCGGATCTCGTCAGCCGCACTCACCCGAGCAGCGTATGCCGCACCGCCGCGCGGGCCGGTGGCAGGCGCATACGCTCACGTGGTGGCGCGTACCCGGCCCGTCGGCGTGGTGACCCGAGGCACCACGAACCCGAACCGCCTCCGCCGGGTGGACCGCTGGCTGGCCGACGTGCAGGGGTGGCGGCTCCGCACGGGCGCCGACCCGCCGGTGGTCGTCGACCTCGGCTACGGCGCCTCCCCGGTCACCGCGCTGGAGCTGCACGACCGGCTGGCGCGGGTGCGGCCGGACGTCGAGGTGGTCGGCATCGAGATCGACCCGGATCGGGTCCGCGCCGCTCGACCGTTGGCGCGGGTCGGCCTCTCCTTCGCCCTCGGCGGCTTCGAGGTGCCGCTGCCCGGGGGCCGCCGGCCGGTGGTCGTCCGCGCGTTCAACGTGCTGCGCCAGTATGCGGAGGGCGAGGTCGGGCCGGCCTGGGACCTGATGCGCAGCCGGCTGGCTCCGGACGGCCTGCTCGTCGACGGGACCTGCGACGAGCTCGGCCGCCTCGCCGCCTGGGTCGCGGTCGACGCCGGCGGTCCCACCAGCCTGACCGTGTCCGTCCGGCTGCGTGGTCTCGACCGGCCGTCGACCGTGGCGGAGCGGCTGCCCAAGGTGCTCATCCACCGCAACGTGCCCGGGGAGGGTGTGCACGCCTACCTGGCGGCGCTCGACGCCGCCTGGGACCGGGCCGCCGCCCAGGCGAGCTACGGGGTGCGGCAGCGCTGGGTGACGAGCTGCGCCAGCCTGCGGCAGCAGGGCTGGCCGGTGCTCGACGGGCCGCAGCGGTGGCGGCTCGGCGAGCTCAGCGTCGCGTGGGCGGCGGTGGCGCCTCAGCGGGAGTAGTCGTCCTCGAGACGCTCGATGTCGTTCTCGTCGAAGTGGCCGAACGCCACCTCCAGGAGCCGGCCCGGGGCCGCCCCGCTGTTGCCCATCCGGTGCACGGCGCCGCACGGGACCCAGACCAGCTCGCCGGGCTGGGCCTGCCACTGCCGGTCCCCGACGGTGATGTCGATCGGCACGTCGAGGATCTGCCACATCTCGCCGCGGTGCTCGTGCCGCTGCAACGAGAGGCGGTGCCCGGGCTCGACGGTGATGATCTTGACGGTCACCGTCTCGTTGGAGACGAACTGCTGGAACTGCCCCCACGGCCGCTCGACGCTGAAGATGTCGACCGTCGGGTTGCGGTCGCCCTGGTCGTACTCGCTCTGCCGGTGAGTGGCCTCGTCCGTGACGTTCAGCTGGTCGCTCATGCGCGACAGTCTGCCCTACTCAGCGAGGTGGCTCGGTCATCGCGCTCGTCACCACGGGCCGTAGGGACCGTCGTTCCGGCGCCCCCGACCGCTCACCTGGCGAAGCGCCGGCCGCACGTCGGTGAGGTAGACCGCCGCCGCGACGAACCCGACCAGGCCGAACAGGTTCAGCACGTTGAAGAGCGTCACGACGCCGAGGATCACGGCGACCAGGAGCAGGATCGACCAGAAGTTCTTGGTCCGCTTGCCGGCCGCCACGAAGGCGTCAGGACGGTGGCGGAGCGCGTCGACGAGCGCGAACAGCTCGCACGCGAGTGCAGCCACGCCGAGGATCAGCACGAGCGAGCTCTGGAAGCCGGTGAAGGCGGTCATGGGCGGGTCACCTCTGTGGGGGTCACGGACTGTCGAGGACCAGTGTGACCGGCCCGTCGTTCACCAAGGAAACCGCCATGTCGGCCCCAAAGGTTCCCGTTTCGACAACGACACCCTTCTCGCGCAGAGCGGCGACCACGGCGTGGACGACCGGTTCGGCCACCGGGCCGGGCGCGGCGGCGTTCCAGGTGGGGCGTCGGCCCTTCCGAGCGTCGCCGTACAACGTGAACTGGCTGACCACGAGGACCGGTGCGGCGGCGTCGAGGACCGACTGCTCGTCGCGCAGCAGCCGCAGGTCGGCGATCTTGCGGGCCAGCCACTCGACCTGGTCCGGTCCGTCCTCGTGCGTGACGCCGACCAGGGCCAGGAGGCCCGGTCGGTGGATGGCCCCGACCACCTGCCCGGCCACGGTGACCGATGCGGACGTCACCCGCTGCAGGACTGCGCGCATACCCCTCGGCCGGTCCTTCAGATGCCGACGGCGACGATCGCGCCGACCGGTTCGCCGTGGCCCAACACCGGTGCGGTGGCGAGGTCCTCGATAGCGGTGGGCGCGTCACGCCAAGACGGCGCAGGACCGCGGCGAGGACGACGGCCTTGGCTCGCGGGTAGCCGTCGGCGATCTTCACGGCGACACCGCGGCCGTCGGGCAAGCCGACCGCATACACCGACTCCGCGCCGTCCTTGGCGATGAGCCCGTCGGCCTCGCGGACCAGGTGGGTAACCTGGCGGTGGGTGCCGCCGAGGTAGGCGGGTTCGGCCCGGATCGGCGCTGGTAATGCGGGCCTCGGCGGAGCCGGCGGGCGGCGGTGGCGATCCGGCCGAACGCGCGGGCCAGGCCGGTCAGCGCGTAGCGCGTGCAGGGGAGCCCCGCACCCGTCGATGGTGACGGCGACGACCGGTTCGCCGGTCAGCTCGACGATGGTGTCGGTGATGGCGCGCTGGAGCGGGTGCTCCGGGTGCCGGTATGCGACGGTGTCCCACCCGTTCACGACACAGGTCGCGAGCATGCCGGCGTGCTTGCCCGAGCAGTTCTGCGCGATGGCCACCTTGGCCCGGCCCGCGCGGATCCACGCCTCACGCTCGTCCTCGTCGATCGGGTAGTCCGGGGTGTTTTGGAGGTCGGCCTCGGTCAGTCCGGCGTCGCTCAGGATGTCGGCGGCCGCCGCGAGGTGGAACGGCTCCCCGGAGTGGCTGGCGCACACGAGCGCCAGCTGGGCGTCCGGCAGGTCGAGACCGGCCCGGACCATGGCGGTGGCCTGGATCGGTTTGTTGGCCGACCGGGCGAAGCACCGGGCCGCTGGGATCGCCGAGCGCCCACTCGACGCTGCCGTCGGGGGCCGTGACGACCACCGTGCCGCGGTGGACGCTCTCGACGAACCCGCCGCGGACGACGTGCGCGAGGATCGGCGCCTCGGTGAGGGCGGTGGACACGGTGGACACGGCGTCTCGGTGGGCGCAGTGGGGGCGGTGGCCCGGGGGGTTGCGGCGGGGTCCGGCACGGCGGTCAGTGTGCCAGAGCGGGTATGCGAAAACGGGCCGGTCCCCAGGGGCTTGGGGACCGGCCCGCTCCGGCCGCTGGTCAGCGGCGGTCCGGTCGCGCCGAGGTCGGTTGCAGTCGAGCCAGCGCGGCTCGGAGGTCAGGCGGTCATGCGGTGAGGCGGTCGGCCGGTCAGGCGCCGACCTTCTCGGCCGCGGCCTTGGTCGCCTTGCGGGCGCGCGGGGCGGCCTTGCGGGCGGACGTGGCGGTGGCCTTGGTGCGGGCGGTGGTCGCCTTGACGCCCTTGCGGGCGGTGGTGCGGGTCCGCTTCGCGGGGGTGGCGGTCTTGGCGACGGCGTCCTGGGTGACGTCCGCGATGACGTCCGCGGCGGCCACGGCGTCCTTGGTCTCGCGGCTGACGACCTCGCCGACGACGCCGGCGACGCGGCCGGCCTGGTGGCGGCCGGTGGTGACGGTGGCCTTCGCCGAGGACTGCGTCCCGGAGACGGCGTTACGGACGGTGGTCACGGCACCCTTGCCGAGGGCGACGGTCTGCTCGGCCTGCGCGACGAGGTCCTGGGTGGACTTCTGGGTGCGGATCCGGTTGACGAGCTCCGCACCGCGGGTGGCGAGCGCGTCGTACTCGTTCTGGGCCTTGCCGGCGAGCTCGAGCGAGCGCTCGAGGACGGCCGCGGGGACCTCCTGGACCTGCTTCTGGACGGTCTTCGGGGTGACGGACGGTGATGGTCCGGCGGGCGGCGACGGCCTGGTGGCGCGCGTTGCGCAGCTTCTCGGCGGCGAGGTCGGTCACGCCGACGACGGCGTAGACCGGGGTGGCGTCGGTGACCGTCTTCTTGAGGTCGTTGCTGAGGCTGATGAGGGCCATGTCACTTCTCCTTGCTGCTAATGGTGGTTTGGAATGGTGGCCGTGCTGCCGGCGTCGGCGTGGCCGAGGTGAACGACGTGTAGACGTCGACGAGCACGGCGCGCTGCCGGTCCGTCAGGGCGGCATCCTTGGCGATGGCTTCGAGGACCGACGGGCCCTCGTAGGCGGCGACCGGCTTCTCGTCGAGGATGCCGGCGCGCACGTAGAGGGTCTCGGCGGAGACCTCGAGCCCGCGGGCGAGCTCCTTGAGGATCTCCGCGCTCGGCTTCTTCAGGCCCCGCTCGATCTGGCTGAGGTAGGGGTTCGAGACGCCGGCGAGCTCGGAGAGCTGACGCAGCGACAGCTTGGCGTTCTGTCGCTGCTCCCGCAGGAACGAGCCCAGATCGTGCAGATCCGGGAGCTCCGGACCGGGCAGCTTGCTCACGACTCCATTATGCTTGCTCTAGTTAGCAAAATGCAAACTGCGGACAGCGTGAGCCCGCTCACACCCTGCCGTCGATGACTCCGCACGTGGTGAGTTGTTCGGGCCCAGAGTCGGAAATGTCGGTTAACCGGTCACCACGTGCGGAGACGTTGGCGGGCGGCGAAGGCGGCGGAGGTGTTGGCGGCCGGCGAAGGCGGGAGGCGTTGCGGGCGGCGAAGGCGGTGCAGGCGTTGACAGCGGAGGCGGGTCAGCGGCGCTTGACGCCCAGGACGGTCACGGGCCTCGGTCGGTGGTCAGCGGCGGGCGCTGCATCAGGGTCGCCAACTACGCCGCTCGGGAGACCAGCTCGTCGTTGTGCTCGACGGCGCGGCCGCGCGCATACACGAGGTTGTCCTCCATCCCGACTCGCAGGTGGCCGCCCGCCGCCAGCGCCGTCGCCGCGATCGGCAGGTGGGCTCCGCCCGATCCCCGTGGCGGACCAGCTGGTCACCTCCGGCGGCAGCAGCGCGACGCCGGCGAGCAGGGCCGCCGGATCACCCGGCATACCTCCGGGAACGCCGGTCACGAAGTCCACGTGCACCTTGCCCCCGAACGGCAGCCCCTCCTGGTCGAGCAGCCGACGCAGCGCCGCGACGTGGCCCAGCTCGAACAGCTCGAACTCGGGAACCACCTCGCGCTCGATGCTCTGGCGGTAGAGCGACACCATGAACGGCCATGGGTTGAGGAAGACGTCGTCGCCGAAGTTCGTCGTGCCGCAGGTGAGCGAGCAGGAGTCGGGCTCGGCGTCGAGCACGGTGAGCCGCTGGTCCAACGGGTCGTGCACCGAGCCACCGGTCGACAGCTGAACGACGAGGTCCGTGGCCTCGCGCACCGCCTCCACCGAGGCGCGCAGCCGGCCGGAGTCCAGCGTCGGCGCGTGCTCGGCGTCGCGGATGTGGAGGTGGATCATCGACGCGCCCGCGGCCTCGCAGCGAACGGCGGTCTCGACCAGCTCCTCCAGGGTCGTGGGGAGCTGCGGGACGTCGGCCTTGCTCGACTCGGCGCCGGTCGGCGCGACGGTGATGAGGGTGTTCACGGCCGGTCAGCCTATGGCGAGGCCTACGAGGCTTATGGCGCGACGACGACCTCTTGGGCTGCGGCGATGCCACCGGCGAGCAGCGCTGCGTCGACGGGCGTGTTGCGCTTCACCAGCGCGAGCGCGATGGGTCCGAGCTCGTGGTGCCGCGCCACCGAGGTGACGAACCCGATCGGCCGGCCGTCGAGCACGACCTCCGCCCCGCGGTCCGGCAGCACGTGGCCGGAACCGTCGAGGTGCAGGAACACCAGCCGTCGCGGCGGGCGGCCGAGGTTGTGGACGCGGGCCACGGTCTCCTGCCCGCGGTAGCAGCCCTTGTGCAGGTGGACGGCGGTCCGCAGCCAGTCGACCTCGTGGACGATCGTGCGGTGGTCGGTCTCGAACCCCAGCCGCGGCCGCCACGCCGCGACGCGGAGCGCCTCGGCGGCCCACATCCCGGCCAGCGGCCGATCACCAACGGCGGCAACGAGATCCGCGCGGGGGACGATCAGCTCACGCCACTGCCGCGCGGAGCCCGGGTGGTCGGCAACCGGTCCGTATGCCGCGGTGTCACCCACGAGGTCGGGCCACGGGTCGCGCCACGCCAGCGGCTCACCGGGTGCGGACTCGGCCGCGACCGGCTCGCCGAGCACGGCGTAGTGCTCGGAGACGTCCTTGACGTCAACCCGGAGCATGAACCGCATGGACTCCAGCCAGGCCACCAGGGCCGGACCGGTTCCCGGCTCGGTCGTGATCCACGTCGTCGTGCCGTCATCGACGACGTGCAGCGCGTGCTCGACGTGTCCCTTGGGCGAGAGGACGAGGGACTCGACCGAGGTGCGCGGTGCGAGCCCGGTGAGCGACTGTGTGGTCATCGAGTGCAGCCACGTCAGCCGGTCCACCCCGGACACCGTGACGACCGCGCGGTTGGACAGGTCGACGACGGCCAGGCCCTCCTCGAGGAGCCGCTGCTCGCGCAACGGGTCGCCGTAGTGAGCAGCGACCCCGGCGTCGATGCCCTCAGCCGCGACCGCGCCGGGAGCCGAGAGCAGCGGGGAGGCGACCGCCGTCGAGACGGCGGCGACCGGCATACCGGTCACTGCTTCTTCTCCCGGCATGCGGCGCACCAGCCGTGGATCGCCATGTGGGTCACGTCAGGGTCAAAGCCCGAAGCGGCCCGGACATTCCCCGCGAACTCGGCGGCCGTCGCGATCGGGGCCTCCGAGACCGTCCCGCAGCCGAGGCAGACGAGGTGGATGTGGGTGGCGTGGTCGGCGAGGTGGTAGGTCGGCGCCCGGTGGTCGAGGTGGGTATGCGAGACGATCCCGAGCTCCTCGAGCGCGTCGAGGCCGCGGTAGATCGTCGACAGCGGGAGCGCGGCGCCGCCGTCCTCGGCGACCCGGGCGGCCACGGCGTCCGGCGTGCCGTGCTCAAGCCCGGCCAGGGCGTCGACGATGCGGCGGCGCTGAGGCGTCAGGCGCATGCCCCGCGCCCGCAGGGCCGCTCCGAGGTCACTCACCGGTCGCTCACCGCCCACTTCGTCTCAGTGGACCCGCTTCAACTGGGCGGAGACGTGGCTCTGCAGCTCCTGCCCCACCGCCGCCATGTCCATGACCCAGAACAGCTGCGACTCGACCAACCCGTAGAGACGGGAGCCGGCGTTGTACTCCTTGGCCAGCGGGCTGCGTACGACGCTGTCGGTCTTGAGGGTGACGCGGGCGGGTTCCATTGTCCCGTAGTACATCTCGATGATCCCGGTCGGATGCGCGAGCAGCAGCTCGACATCCCGGCCGTCCTCACCGGGCCGCCAGAACCCGAGCTCGGTTGCGAGTGGTCGCACCTTCTCGCCGGACTCGCGGTCCAGCAGCCAGGTGTGGCTGTGCCACTCGAGGAAGTTGCGCCCGTCGTGGCGGCACTCGACCTCCTGGCCGAAGTTGACCGACTCGATCGTGGGGTAGCCGACCACGCCCGCACCCTCCCAGCGCCCGATCATCCAGGCGAGGGGATGCAGCCGCTCCGGCAGGTCCACATCGAGCTCGAACACCCCGGAATCGTAGCCTGGGGCCGTGAACCGCCTCCTCGTCAAGATCACCTGCGGCGCCGAGGCTCCGGAGCGGTACTCGCAGGCCGTGACGGTGGCCGCCACTGCGCTCGCTGCGGGCGCGGAGGTGAGCGTCTGGCTCACCGGGGAGGCGACCTACCTCGCAGTGGCGGGACGCGCGGAGGAGTTCGTCCTGCCGTATGCCGCGCCTCTGGCTGAGCTGCGCGACACCCTGCTCGACGGGGCCACGGTCACCGTCTGTACGCAGTGCGCTGCACGCCGCGAGCTCACCGCGGCGGACCTGCTGCCCGGTGCCCGGATCGCGGGCGCGGCGTCGTTCGTCGAGGAGGCGCTGGTTTCGGGCACGCAGGCCCTCGTCTACTGACGGTCAGCCCGAGAAGACGCGGGCCAGCAGGTAGACGACCACGCCGACGACGAGGACTCCCGCGGCCCCGACAGCCACCGCCGCCTGTGCGGATCTCGCCCCGGGGAGCGCCAGGAGGACCCGCATCATCGAGTGCGCGATGGCGGCGACGAGGAGGCCGGCGAGCGCGGCTCCGAGAAGGGGTATGCCGGTGGCCACCGCCGCAGCGACGACCACGATCCCCGTTCCGACTACCAGCGCGGCCAGGAGGACCCACCCCGCCGACCACCGGCCCCCCAGCAGCAGCACGGGGAGGGCGGCGCCGACCACGCCGAGCACGGCCACCAGCGTCCACGCGCCACCGGGCGGATAGAAGGAGATCGGGACGTATGCCGCTCCTGACGCCATGACCGCCAACGCTCCGACCGAGGCCGCGATGGCCTCGGTCAACCGTGGACGGCCGCCGCTGCGGAACAGCTGCTGGAGGAACACCACGACCACGCTCACGGCCACCGCGACGGGTACCCAAACCAGGTAGGGATCGGTGCCGGTGAGCCCGGCGGCGGCCGAGATCGCGACGGCGCCGGCGCCGAGGACGACGGCGGTGGCGGCCGGGCTCGGCGCGTCGGTCAGCCGGACCCAGCCCCAGGCGAGCACCACGGAGCAGAACCCGACCGCCAGCGCGGTGGATCCGGCACCGACCAGTGCCGAGAGCCCCACCAGCAGAGCCAGCGCGACCGCGGAACCCACCGCCAGCGCGCGGACCGGCTGGGGTACCGCCGACTCCTCGGCCAGGGAGGCACGGCGCCGCTCCTCCGCCTCGAGCGACAACCGCTGCGCCTGGGCCGCCCGGATCGAGGCGCGGGTCAGTGGCTGGGTGTCCGGCTCGGTCACGGGCTCGGCCGCCGGTTCGTGACCGGCTCGGCCACCGGCTCCGTCACCCGGTCGGGGGCGGGCGGCGGCTCCGACGGCACCCACCCTCCGGGGGTCGGAGCGTCCTCTCCCGCGGCCACGGGGGCATCCTTGCACTCCGAGCGGCAGCGGACCCGGCCGTGAACCGTCGCAGCGCGCGGTGAAGCGGCATACCGGTCGCTGGAACGACACGGACGCCGCTACGACGTCCGCTAGCGGCCGGCAGCCCTACCCCGCCGGTCAGCCGCCGGCGAACGGCGGCAGGACCTCGACCGTCGAACCCGCCGCGACCGCCCGCTCCCGAGGGGCGGCCGACCCGTCCACGAGGAACGTAGCCACGGCCACGACCCGCCGCAGCGCCGGATGCAGCGCGACCGCGGCGGCAACGATGTCGTCCACCGTGGAGCCGGAAACCACGTCGGAGGCCACTCCGGTAGCAGCGCGCGCACCGGCCCAGTAGCGGACGGTCACCTCGTGGTCGCTCGGCAAGGTGGTGGTCATCCAGCCATTATTCTCGCCGGATGGTCCACCTGCTGCTGCTGACCAACGCGCTGGCCCCCAGCGCCGAGGTCCTGCCGGCTCTGGGCCTGCTCAGCCACCAGGTACGGATCCTGCCGGCCGAGCCCACCGCCCTGGTCAACGCGCCCGCCGGCGAGGTGGTCCTCGTCGACGCCCGTTCCGAGCTGGCGCAGGCGAAGTCGCTGTGCCGGGTGCTGCGCGCGACCGGGATCTCCAGCCCGTTGATCGCCGTCCTCACCGAGGGCGGCCTCGCCGGCCTGACCAGCGAGTGGGGCGTCGACGACGTCATCCTCGACACCGCCGGTCCGGCCGAGGTCGACGCCCGGCTGCGGCTCGCGATCACCCGCGCCGAGCCGGGCGACGTGGCGGAGAGCGGCCCGATCCACGCCGGTGAGCTCGTGGTCGACGAGGCGACCTACTCGGCCCGCGTCCGCGGCCAGCTCCTCGACCTGACCTACAAGGAGTTCGAGCTGCTGAAGTTCCTGGCTCAGCACCCGGGCCGGGTGTTCAGCCGCGCCCAGCTGTTGCAGGAGGTATGGGGCTACGACTACTTCGGCGGCACCCGGACGGTCGACGTCCACGTGCGCCGGCTGCGCGCCAAGCTCGGCAGCGAGCACGAGGCGCTGATCGGGACGATCCGCAACGTCGGCTACCGGTTCGTCGCTGACCGTCCCCGCGAGGTCGGCGTCACCGCCGACGCCTGAGGGTCTCCCCCGAACGACAACGGTGGGGTATGCGCGGTGCTGAGCACCGCGCATACCCCGCCGTGCGTGTCGTGCCTAGTTGCTGCCGGCGATCCGGGTCGGGGTCGTCGGGGTGTACGGCGACACCGTCGGGAGGTATCGCGCGAAGCCGTCGATGTCGAGGCCGCCGAAGTACTTGTTGGCTCCGTTCTTGAACGCCGCGAAGTTGTCCCCGCCGTCGGACAGGAAGTTGTTCGCGACGACCCGGTAGGTGGCGTTCTTGTCGATCGGCGTCCCGTTCAGGGCGACGCTGGCGTCGACCGGACCCGTAGGCGTCATCGTGTAGGTGAAGCCGGCCGAGATCTGCAGGGTCTTCTTGCCCGTCCCGGAGTTCGAACCGGTGACCTGCTGGGACAGCAGGGCGTAGATGTCCGAGCCCTTGAGGTCCATGGACACGAGGTAGTTGTTGAACGGCTGGACCGTGAACGCCTCGCCGTAGAGGACTGTCCCGTCGGCGTCCTTCGGGTTGTTCGGGTCCTTGGTGTAGGTCAGGTCGGCACGGATGCCACCCGGGTTCATGAAGGCGATGACCGGCTTGGCGTAGCTGCCCACCACGGACGGGTCGTTGAGCTGCGCGTCGGCGATGAGGTCGCCCAGCGCCGACTCGCCCGCCGGGTTGCCGGCCCGGGTGACATCGGCCGTGATCGTGCCCAGAACCCTATTGGCGATCGGGTCGATCTTTTCTTGGTACTGCTTGATGATCTTGGTCTCGGCCGGGTCCTTCGGCACGTTGCGGGTTACCAGCATGTTCGAGCCCTTCACCGACGCCCGAACGATGTCGCGGCTGAGCCGGTCGTACTGGAGGTCGGTCTCGGTGAAGAGCCGGCCGAACGACGACGCCGAGGTGACCAGCCGGTCCTGGCCGGCCGGGTCCTTGATGTCGCAGACGTACGGCTGGTGGGTGTGCCCGGAGATCACCATGTCGATCGCCGGGTCCAGTCCCTTGGCGATCGGGATGATCGGCGAGTCCGGGGCCAGCTGCGAGCCGTTCTGGCACGCCGCGTCGTACGAGGGGTTGACCGTGTAGGGCTGGTTGCCTGGGCCGTACCACGTCTGCTGGCCGGGAACGCCGCCCTGGTGGATCAGCACGACGATGGCGTTGACGCCCTTACGGCGCAGCTCGGGCACGAGCGCGTTGGCGGTCGCGACCTCGTCGGTGAACTCGAGGCCCGCCACGCCGGACGCGGTGACGATGGAGGGGGTGTCCTTGAGCGTCATCCCGATGAAGCCGATCCGTGCGCCGTGGATATTCTCGATGGCGTAGGGCGGCAGGATAGTCTTGTCGGTGCCCGCGTACTTGACGTTCGCGGCGAGGTAGGGGAAGTCCGCACCCTGGAATCGGTGCAGAGCGCAGGAGTTCTGGTTGTTGGCGCCGTTCGGGCCGTCGTCGATGCAGCCGCCGTCGGCCATCCGCTGCAGCTCTTTGTAGCCCTCGTCGAACTCGTGGTTGCCGACGGCGGACACGTCGAGACCCAGCGCGTTCATCGCCTCGATGGTCGGCTCGTCGTGGAACGCCGCGGAGAGGAGCGGCGAGGCGCCGATGAGGTCACCGGCGGCCACCGTCACGGTGTTGCGGTGCCCTTCTCGGGCCTGCTTCAGGTGCGTGGCGAGGTACTCCACGCCGCCGACGCCGGGCGGTGTCAGGGAGTCGGTCGTGATGTCGACGGGGTTGCCCTTCGCATCCAGCTGGTGCCCGGTGACGAGCCGGCCGCTCGACCCGGTTGGCGCCTCGAGGTTTCCGTGGAAGTCGTTGAACGACAGGATCTGGACGTCCATGACGAGGGGGTTGAACGCTTGTGCGGTCCCGCTGGTGGCGGTGAGCCCGGCTATCGCGGCGACGCCGGCAACGGCAGCACCGATAAGTGGTCGTGGTCTGACGAAGGACATGCTTCTCCCTGGTCTCGCGGAGTTTTCCCTGAGCGCTCGCAGGGTAGCCCCAGATCGCGGTGGTATGCGGAGTGTCACCTCGCGAGTTCGCGCGCCTGATCTGTCGTCGAGGGCTGTCCTCCGGCCACGACGTGGTGGAATCGCGCCGTGACCTCGCGCCTCGTCCGCACCGCCCTCCTCTCCGGGGAGGAGCAGGATGCCGTCCTCGCCCTCGCCGCCAGGGCCGAGCAGGCCGACGGCGTGGCCCCGATGTCCGAGCAGTCGCTCCTGGCCGCCCGAGGGCGGTCCGGACGGCCGGTCGAGCACGTGCTCGCATACGCGGGCGAAGATCTCGCCGGCTACCTGCAGGTCGACGACGGACAAGACATCCTTTCGGCTGAGCTCGTGGTCGCGCCGGACTGCCGACGCCACGGGGTGGGCACCGAGCTCCTGCACCGCGTGCCCGCCGGCGCTCGCGTGTGGGCGCACGGCGACCAGGCGGCGGCCGAGGGGTTCACGAGCGCCCGCGGTATGCGGGTAGTCCGCGAGCTGTTCGTGCTCGGCCGCCGCTTCGACAAGGCCAGTCCGCTGCCCGACATTGTGCTGCCCGACGGCCTGGTCGCTCGGCCCTTCCGGCCAGGGATGGACGAGGACGAGTGGCTGCGGGTCAACGCCGCCGCCTTCGCGCACCACGCCGAGCAGGGCCGGATGATGCGCGCCGACCTGGACGCCCGGATGGCCGAGGCGTGGTTCGACCCGAACGGGCTGATCCTCGTCGTGCCCGCCGACGATCCCGACACGGTGGCCGCGTTCCACTGGACCAAGCGGCGGTCGACGAGCGAAGGGGAAGTGTATGTGGTCGGGGTCGACCCGGCATACCAGGGCCGGGGGCTCGGCAAGCCGGTGACACTGTTGGGGCTGCACCACCTCCGTGACCTGGGCGTCGACGACGTCATCCTCTACGTCGACGGTGACAACCCGGCGGCGCTCAAGGTCTACCGGGGGCTCGGGTTCACGACCCGGTCCGTGGACCGGATGTACGCCCTCCATAGCCCGGACGTTGACGGCGGTTCACCTCGTGGTGGAACGATGAGGTCATGAGCACGGACGTGTCGGAGCGGGCGGCCGATCTCGGCGGCCCCGAGCCGTTCGAGGACGGGCCGGACGACGGGCCGCTCCGCACGCTGGCCAGCGCGATCACCGCCCCGCGGGGCTACCAGCCGCGGGCCGCGAACGGCCGGTTTATCCGTCCGCGCGACCTGCTGCCGGCCGACCGGTTCCTCGAGCGGGAGATCTCCTGGCTCCAGCTGAACGAGCGGGTCCTCCAGCTGGCGATGGACGAGGACATCCCGCTGCTGGAGCGGACCAAGTTCCTCGCAATCTTCAGCACCAACCTCGACGAGTTCTTCATGATCCGGGTCGCCGGCCTCAAGCGACGCATCACCACCGGCATCGCCGTCCGGTCCGCAGCCGGGATGGAGCCGCGCGAGGTGCTGGAGAAGATCAGCGAGATCGCGGGTCAGCTGCAGCGGATGCAGGCCGACGTCTTCCTCGGCGACGTGCGACCTGCCCTGGCGCAGGAGGGCATCACCATCGTCCGCTGGGCCGATCTCAGCGACGCAGAACGGGAACCGCTCAACGAGCTGTTCACCGACCACATCTTCCCGGTGCTGACGCCGCTGTCGGTCGACCCGGCCCACCCGTTCCCCTACATCTCCGGGCTTTCGCTCAACCTGGCCGTGACCCTGGTCAACCCCAAGACCGGCAACGAGCACTTCGCCCGGGTGAAGGTGCCGCCGTCCCTGCCGCGGCTAGTACGGGCCGGCGGCGACCACTACGACGGCGCATACGTGGTGCGGTTCGTGCCGCTCGAGGACGTCATCGCCGCGAACCTCGACCAGCTGTTCACCGGCATGGAGGTCCACGAGCACACGACGTTCCGAGTCACCCGCAACGAGGACGTCGAGGTGGAGGAGGACGACGCGGAGAACCTCCTCACCGCCATGGAGAAGGAGCTCACCCGCCGCCGGTTCGGGCCGCCCGTGCGCCTAGAGGTCGAGGACGACATCGACGACCACGTGCTCGACCTGCTGTCCCGCGAGCTCCAGATCGGCAGCGAGGACATCTACCGGCTGCCCGGCCCGCTCGACCTCAGTGCCCTCATGCTCCTCGACCGGCTGGAGCGGTCGGACCTCAAGTACGAGGCGTTCGTGCCGCTCACCCAGCCGGACCTGTCCCCCACGGAGAGCAGCAAGCCCGGCGACATCTTCGCGGTCGTCCGTAGCAAGGACGTGCTGCTCCACCACCCGTACGACTCGTTCTCGACTTCCGTGCAGGCGTTCATCGAGCAGGCCGCCGCCGACCCCCGGGTGCTGGCCATCAAGCAGACCCTCTACCGGACCTCCGGAGACTCCCCCATCGTCGACGCCCTCATCGACGCCGCTGAGGCCGGCAAGCAGGTCCTCGCCGTCGTCGAGATTAAGGCCCGGTTCGACGAGGTCAACAACATCAGCTGGGCTCGCAAGCTGGAGCAGGCCGGCGTCCACGTCGTCTACGGCATCGTCGGCCTGAAGACCCACGCCAAGCTGTGCCTGGTCGTCCGCCAGGAGGCCGAGGGCCTGGTCCGCTACTGCCACATCGGCACCGGCAACTACAACCCGAAGACCGCCCGCATCTACGAGGACCTCGGCGTCCTCACCAGTGACCCGCAGGTCGGCGAGGATCTCACGCGCCTGTTCAACCAGCTGTCGGGGATCGCCCCGCGGAGCCGGTTCAAGCGCCTGCTCGTCGCGCCGCGGACGGTTCGGTCCGGTCTCATCGAGGAGATCGAGGACGAGGTCGAGCGCCACGAGAAGATCGGCAAGGGCCGGATCATCTTCAAGCTCAACTCGATCGTCGACGAGCAGACCATCGACGCGCTCTACCGCGCGTCGCAGGCCGGGGTCCGCGTCGACATCTGGGTTCGCGCCATCTGCGCCCTGCGGCCTGGGGTTGAGGGACTGAGCGAGAACATCTCGGTCCGCTCGACGCTCGGCCGGTTCCTCGAGCACTCCCGGGTCTTCTGGTTCGGCGGCGACGGCGAACACATCGTCTACGTGGGCAGCGCGGACATGATGCACCGCAACCTCGACCGTCGCGTCGAGGCGCTCCTGCGCGTCACGGAGCCGCAGCACGTCGCAGAGATCACGGCGCTGCTCGAGAAGGGTGTCGCGCCGACGACGTCACGCTGGGACCTGGGCGAGGACGGCCGCTGGACTCGCAACTACCGGTCGGCCGACGGCGAGCCGCTCGTCGACATCCAGACCGCGATGATCGAGACCCACCTCAAGCGGCGCCGCAAGGCGCGGCGCCGGTAGACCCGACACTGCCCACCGGCCGGTTCCCGCAGACGCCATGACGGTCACGCCATCGCTCGTCGTCCCGGCCGCCGGGACGGTGCCCTGGCGCCGCCGTCGCGGGCACCTCGAGGTCGCGCTCGTCCACCGTCCGAAGTACGACGACTGGTCCTGGGCGAAGGGCAAGCTCGACCCCGGTGAGGAGTGGCCGGTCGCGGCCGCCCGCGAGACCGCGGAGGAGACCGGGCTCGAGGTTCACCTCGGGATGCCGCTGCCCGCGGCCAGCTACACCGTGCTGGACCGGACCGGGGTCCCGGCCACCAAGCAGGTCCGCTACTGGGCCGCGGAGGTCGTCGGCGGCGCCGGCAAGCTGGTCAACGAGATCGACGAGGTGGCCTGGTTGGACGTCCTGGCCGCCCATGACCGCCTCGACTACGCCCGCGACCGCGAGCAGCTGCGAGCGGTCGTCCGGGCCGACGCCGCCGGGCGGTTGACCACCTGGCCGCTGGTCGTCGTGCGCCACGCCAAGGCCCGGCCGCGCGGCTCGTGGACGCGCCCGGACCCCGAACGCCCCCTGGACCAGCGCGGCCGGGAGCAGGCCCGGGCGATGACCCCGATCCTCGCGGCGTTCGGCGTGAGCCGGCTGGTCTCTTCCAGCTCGCTGCGCTGCGCCGACACGCTCCGTCCGTATGCCGCCGCCGCCGGATTGCCGCTACGGCTGCGAGACGGTCTGTCGGAAGAGGGCTTCGCGGCCGACCAGGATCGCAGCGCGCACCACCTGCGTCGGGTCCTGGAGCGAGGCACCGCCACGGCCGTCTGCACCCACGGTCCCGTCCTGCCGAACCTGCTCGGCCGGCTCCGGGAGCGCGTCGACCCCTCCGCCGACGACGGCGCGGCAGCGGCCATGTCTCTGGACGAGGCGGTCTCCGACGGGATGGCGAAGGGCGAGGTCCTCGTGTGCCACGTCGTGGATACCGGGGACGCCGCCCGCGTCACCGCGGTGGAGCGCTACCCCACCTAACCGGCTCTGGGCCGCCGACTCCACTCCGGCTCGATGAACAGGCACGAGACCGCTTTGTCCGCCCGTGTGGTCCATAAATCCGGTTGGTGCCTGTCCATCGGTCCCGCCGGACAGCACGCATACCGGCTCTAGGGACTCCGTCCCACGGTCGAAAGCCACACGGCGTCAAGCCTTTGACCGGCGTTCACCCGGCGTTCATCCAGCAGGGAAGTTACGTCATCCGCGGCCCTTAGCGTCCGTGTCGGAGCCGCCCCCAGCTCCAGGACCCCGACACAGACAAGGGACATTCCCGTGCGACTTCTGCTCAACCGCCGCGCCCTCGCGACCGGCGCCGTGGCCCTGACCGGCGCGCTCGCCCTCTCGGCCTGCGGCAGCGACAACAACTCCGGCGGAACCAGCGGCTCCGGTGCCGGCGCCTCGACCGGCGGCGCCTCCGCCGCCGGCGCCAACTGCTTCTCCGGTACGCTCAACGGCGAGGGCTCCACCGCCCAGAAGAACGCCATCGAGGCGGCCATCAAGGCCTACCAGACCGCCTGCGGCGGCGCGACCATCAACTACAACGCGACCGGCTCCGGCGCGGGCATCAAGCAGTTCACCGGCAAGCAGGTCGACTTCGCCGGCTCCGACTCCGCGCTCAAGACCGATGAGGCGACGTCAGCCAAGACCGCCTGCGGCTCTTGCCGAGCACGCCTGGAACCTGCCCATGGTCGCCGGTCCCATCGCCATCGCCTACAACGTCAAGGGCGTCAGTAACCTCGTGCTCAACGCCGATGTGGCCTCCGAGATCCACCTGCTCGAAAAGAACGACTTTTCTATGATGAAGGCCGAGAATGACCGCCTCCTCGGGGAGATCGAGAAGTTGAGGCAGAAGCTACGTGAGGAGATCACGCGGACTCAGGCTGGTGTGCGATTGGATCTGAACCTGGAAAAGGGTCGCATCCGCGACGAGGCCAGCGTACAGGAGATTAAGATCAAAGAGACTGACACCCGTATTGAGAGCGAGATATCCAATCTTCGGACACAGATGGAGGGTGTCAAATTCCAAATATTGCAGTACATGCTTGGTACTATTACTGGTGCTGGTGCACTGATTTTGGGTACGTCATCTATTGTCTTGACTTTACAATTCGTCGAGTGAGCAGCGCTAACTAATGTTATTCTCTTGCTTTCCCAGCCTATATGCGCATGTTTAGATAGATTGGCAGCTTGCTTCTTGTAAAATTATGTATTAGAACTGATATAAAGTATTGGTTTCCTGCTTGCTTTGATTGTTCTATTAATTGGGGAGTGGTTCGTGCAGATGAATCAATATCTACTTGAAGCTGAACATACGGGAGATATTGATATATACAAAGTTTAGTGAAATCTCTTCACCAAATCAGTCTTGGGATGTAAGTCTACCACACGGTAAACGTGCATATAATAATACTTATGATTCGAATGAATAGTCCCTATCCTAAAAGCAAGCTAATTTGATAGGTAACAGTGCTATCAAGATAAAAAGTGGAGTGGGTATACCCCCTATTTCGCCACTCGACTTGGACACACACCTCTTCAGCGATACCAGGCAGTTACCGCAAACCGTTCACTACCCGCCGCGAGTACCTCATGGTCGACTACGCCTGATAAAAACACAACGATTCTTCCCCCCACAGGCTCAATATCCACCACCTCGTCCCCAAACAACCTCAATTCACCCCCATCTCCCTTTTTCCATTCAGGGTTCATATAAACAATCGCCGTCACTCGCCGCTGCTCTGCATCCTCGGGATCATCAACAGGGAACGCGTCCCGATGTCGTTCGTAACGGCCGTTGGGCGGATAATAAGCAAGCTGGTATTCGGTCTCATTGTTCAGCCGGATGACTTCTGCAATGTCGTCGTGCAGCTTGGTCGCGAAAAATTCGACAAAGCTCCCAAGCCTTGGCGATAATGGATCGCCTAAGTGCAACCTTTCCAAGTACCACCCTCAATATCCCTCGAGAACCAAACCAAACCCCTCCCCCCCCCCCCCATATGAGAACAAAACCCACCATATCAAATGATCTCCCCTCGCGCCCCCGTCGCGAAACGGATCTTCCCCTCCCGCCTTGCTCGCTTCGCTCGCCTTCGTGAACGCCCCGGCGCGCCAGAGTTCCATCGCTTCTTCCCTCGCACCAATGATCACCTCTTCTTCGACCAAGCCATCCACCACGGTCCATCCCCTCCCCAACAACTCGACTATCCTATTTCTTGATAAGCATTTCATGTGAGGTATCTCAAGGTCTTGAGGGAGAGAGAGTTTGAAGAGACTGCGCACGACGAGGAGGGGAGGGCGATCGGCATCCAAGTAACGGAGCAGCTCCTCTTCTGGAATATCTTCGACTTCCTCGACATCCATGTCATCCACATCAGAGGGCAGGGAAGCGAGATCATCGTCGTCGTGGGTGGTGTGGGAGATGACGTGAAGAATGCGACCAGGGAGAGTGGAATCTGCCGACATTTGTGCAAGACGACGAGGAGGAATGTCGCGTCTTGTTTCGTGATGTCACGTTTCACGGTTGTCGTTAGCCATCCAGCCACTTCACATTGGTGTGGTGCACTAGATAGCCGCCAAATCTTGTTCAAAAGCGACACGCACAAATGAGTTTTGCAATTCTCAGTTATATCTTGCTGGGACTCAACCATTGAAGAGAAAAGAATGACTCCATCAGGTCGCATGAACATCCCAAGGGTGGCACAACATTTTCCTGGTCTCTAATATTGCAAAGGTTTTAGTGATGGAATAAGAACCTGTACTCGCCAAGAACTGAAATGATGATTATCAAGACTACGCTACATCATACAGAAAAGACATTTCAATAATTTACGCATAATCAGCATTACATACGAAATAATATATGCTCTATTGTGTTGACTTTTAGGCTGTACAATATATGAACACATGAGCATTATTATTATTATTATTATTATTATTATTATTACTGTTACTTTATTTTAATTTTTTTATTTTGAAACTAAATCCTCCTGCTCTTTCAGCCCTAAAGATTCATCTATCTTTCTACAGCATCTTCCTCTTTCTCATCAATAGCCCTCCTCACCTCCTCTCTTAGTTCCTGCAACTGCCCTATCTGCTCGTCGCTCAGTTTCGCCGCCATCTCCTTCGGCATCCTCCTCCCTTCCTGCCCAGCTTTCACTACCTCGGCGTACTCTTGCCACCGCGAAAGAAAGCCAACAATGTGAATGGGGTTCGTAGCGTCCTGGTGGCGCCGAAACTCGGCCTTGACGTAATCGTCACCGAGCGAGCGCATCGCAGGAGGCAACGAACGGTGGAGGCGGAGGATGATGCGATAGAGAGGTATCGGTGGTTTCAAGGAATTAATTTCGTGGGTGGCACGGAGCATGATGTAGAGGAAGGCTAGGGGTGGCGTGCGTTGAACCCTGCAAAGATTTTGTTCTATCGAACTGCAAACACTATTGGATAGAGCGGATATTCTTAAATACATGTGTGTTGCTTCATAAAGAACCAGACTAATATAGCATACAAAGTGCGCGTGAAAGCCATAGAATGAAAGCCGCGTCAGATTTATGATAAAACCCCACATTTATAATCCCTCCCCAATCATCATGGCGTGCAATTCAAGCTCTGAGTTGCTGCCGACAATCTTTATTGCGGCCTGTAAATCCTCCGTGTCGCCAACTTCTGCCCAATTCCCATTCATGTCGAGATATTTGAATGCGCAAACACGATTATCTCTAATCTTGTTTTGAATCTTCTCCAAAAGCTCGTTGAAATCGATCGCCAGAACGTCACCCACGAGTATCATGCGTCGGTGACGTGTTTTATCAAGCGAAAAGTCGTTGATTCCAATGAAGAGCTGGGATTTGGACGTCGCGGCGTACAATGGCAGCTCGTCGGTGGTATCAGAGTGCTATCATGAGAGAGAATACGGACAGAAGATAAGATAGCATTGTGTGAACCATGTGGATTTACGGGAGCCTGAGCAAGTAAACAAAACACTTACTGCGCTTTTCAAATCGGACGTCATCTGCGGGTGGGCGTTGTGTTCAGAAAGGTTGTTTACTTTCGGGTAACGGGAATTCTTTGAAAGAACAAATATCGCACAAGGGGTGAAATTGTGGCACAGTCAATTTGTGCATGCGAAATGACAGAACCCGTATAAAGGCTCCATCGAATCTTCGAAAGTTATCACTTTATTTACGCTCCACACTCTATTTTTAACGAAAGTGCATCTCTCCTTTCCCTCTCCATCCTTTCATTCAACTTCCCAACAACTTTTTTAAATCGGCCATGGCCTACCGTATTAGCAAGGCTAATGAGTATCTGGTCGTGACCGGTGCGTTTATCGATGACATCAAGCTCGTCAAGAAAGGTTGGGTGTGGCCGTGGCAACACGCCTCAAAGTTTGATCTGACCCCTGTCAACTACACAATCGAACTGCACGCCATGACTGTCGAGATGCTTGAGTTCTTGCTTCCTGCTGTCTTCACCATCGGCCCCAAGGTAGATAACGCCTCGCTCATCAAGTACGCGCGCCTGCTCGCTGCCGAGGATATCAATTCGCGGCGCGTCACCGATCTCGTCAAGGGCATCATTGAGGGCGAGACTCGTGTCATCGCTGCTGGCATGACCATGGACGAACTCTTTAACGGCAGGCGGTCATTCAAGGAGGCCATCATGAAGAACGTGCAGTCAGAGCTCGACAGCTTCGGTAAGCAATCTGTTCTGTGCATACACCCACACCCACACACACCTGCACTGTCATGTATGTGACTTTGCTAAAATTGAAGTTTCTTTTGCTTGCAGGTCTGATTATCTACAATGCCAATGTCAAGTCGCTCCAGGACACTGCTGGATCCGAGTACTTCTCATACATGCGCAAGAAGACCCATGAGGGTGCCGTCAACAAGGCCAAAGTCGATGTTGCTGAGGCCCGTTTCAAGGGTGACGTAGGCGAGAAGGAGAGACAAGGTCTGACCCGCCAGGCTGTGTCCAAGGTCGAGGCCGATACTGTCGTCTTTGAGAACGACACCAAGGCCACGATTTCAAAGGCCCAATCCGAACTTGCTGCCAAGCAGGCTGACTACGAACGTAACGCCGAGATGGCGCGCATCGAAGCCAAGCTCTCAAATCAATCGCGCTCTGCCGAGTTGCAGAAGGTCTACGAAGAGAAGCGCCAGTTGGCTGAGGTGGCACGTATCCGTGCCGACGTTGTCGCAAAGGCCACGGCCGAATATGAGGCTAGCCAGCAGGTAGCCAATGCTTCCCTCTACAAGCAGCAGAAGGAAGCTGAGGCTCAGCTCTACACTAAGCAAAAGGACGCCGCTGGCACACTCGTCAAGTATCAGGCCGAGGCTGAGGGGCTCAAGTATCTGCTCGACGCGTTCGGCGGCGACAATGCAGCACTCATACAGTATCTCATGATACAGAACGGCCTCTACGTCCAGCTCGCCCAGCAGAACGCTGTCGCTGTGCAGGGCATGCAACCCAAGATATCCGTTTGGAACACCGATGGCAATACAAACGGTAACCCCGTCACCGACCTTTTCAAGTCCCTGCCGCCCATGTTGTCGACGATTGAGGAACAGACCGGTATTAGGCCACCACAGTGGGTTGCCCAGATGTCCGAACATAAGCCGAAGAAATAAGCGCGTTGAGCTTTAAGGCCGGCGGTACAGACGATGGTGAACGGGGCCCAATCTCCCAATTCTCCATTTTCTTCTTTTTTATTTTTTATTTTTATTTTTAAATATCTCTGCTTTCTTTCCTTCGTTTTTGTACAAATCTCCCCTCCCCTCCCTGGAACACACTCGAGAGAATCCCTCTCAGATTCACTTATAATTACTTTCCCACTCACCCAATGAGAATAATAAATACTCATGTTTATTTAACGAGTAAAGAGAAATAACACAACACACATATAGAGAACCCCCAAGCCCCTCACGTCCACGAACAAAGAGTTGATTTCTAATTTAAATTGATTAAAATAAAACATGCAGTTGACCAATGCACTCTCTCCATTCCTTGGAGCAGCATGGCATGATAACACGATATTGTGATTATATATGCGACTTGAGATATTTCAATATCTCAACAACCCGTCTCAGGCGGCAAAAAGAAACACATAAGCACATTCTCCGATACATGGGTAATTTTATTCTCCGACACAAAAGACTCGACTTTGCCCCCTGTCAATATCAAACATCAAGCAAGGAGGATAACCAAACTCCAAAATGGCAAGCAGAATTCAGGAAGAAAAAAAGCTTTCTCCATTGTATATTACCCCACATTCTAACCTGTAAACACTTTGCCTTGTCCAGATGGAATGCGACAAGAAGCGGCGAGCCCTAGTTATTGGAAATTCGGCCTACAAATCCTTTTCATCCATAGCTCAATGCTAGCAAGGATGCTCACGATGTGGCAGACAAACTGAGATCACTTGGATTCGCCGTCGATGACCCATGCATAGATCGGGTCCTGGATGATATGCTGAACGACGTCGATAAGTTTACAGAATGCATGGATGAGAATGTGACCGATATTGTTTTCTACTATGCTGGTCATGGATGCAGCATCAGTAAGTATTTTATGTTCTACACCACTTACTTGGCGATATATCACTGAATACGACTCATTGCCATTTTTAGAGGGGAAGAATTTCCTTGTTCCAATCGATGGCCATTTGCCCACCAAACCAAAAATCGCAGAAACGAAGTTACTTCTCAATTGACGAGCTCATCGAGATCATAGCAGAGGAACGACCCAAGGGTGTACCGATTATCTGCATCATTGACTGCTGCCGCACCGAAGTAGGTGACGATCAATCGACACGTGGTGATCCTATCAAGAGCGCAGCAACACTGTCTAACATATGCATCATGTATGCAACGGCCAACGATCGTGTTGCCGAGGATGGGGAAGAGGGTGGAAATGGAGCATTCACAGAGCAACTACTAAAATATATGGATGCCGACATGACACTTGTTGAAATTTTTAACGCAATTGTGAAGGATTTGAAAGGGAGCACAGGTTTGTAGAACTTCACTTCTATTGAACTAAATATGTTTGGGTGCCAGAAATAACCTTCTACATGTTCGGTTACCTTCAGAAACCTTGGATCAGCTTTAACATGGATGGCAATTACCGTTTCCGACCACTTAGAAAGGAACAAGTGAGTCTTGGTCTGCTTTCCAATATAATCGTGCTCAAGTTTACGATTCTGAATTGTCAACCATGTCTATGCAGGTTGAACTTTCGTTGGATACAACATCCTCTCGTGCACAGAAAGCGCAAGACAAGGTTTTTTCACCAAAGTACATGCGCAACCGCAACTTCGTGGACCGTCCCGACGTCTTTAAGGCTCTTGACCGTGCTATAATGACGAGCAAAAACGGTGGTCACGAGTGTAAACCCGTCGTGGTGTGCGGTCTTGGCGGCATGGGGAAGTCTGAGATCGCGCGCGAGTTCTGCTATCGTCACCAGAGCAATTACCAATATATCTTCTGGATCGACGCCGACACTGAGACGACCTTGCAAACTAGCTTTCTGGAGACGGCGCAGGCAATTGGCCTACCCAAAACTGACAACGCCGTGCCGCACATGCTCCAGTGGCTCCAGTCCAATGAAGAATGGCTAATTGTGTTCGATAACGCGGACGACTACTCTCTCGGCAATACATCCGATCCCCTTCGTTTGCACAACAAGTACTTTCCAAAGACAGGCCAAGGAATTATACTGATGACGACACGCAATGCTTTTACGAGCCAGGACGAGTTAGTCGTCAATCTCGATGAGATGAAGATGAACGACGAAACAGCACTAAAACTCTTACTACGGCGGCCCGTCACCAGCCCAGATGATTACATTGACGCAGTGGAAATCGCCCAGTTGCTCGGACATTTGCCTTTGGCAATCGATTTCGCTGGCGCGTACATGAAGACAGAAGGAATTCGGCCATCTACGTTTCTTCTAAGCTACAAGGAAGCCCCAACTGATTATTTGGGTCTCAGCAATATGCAGGAGTCAGTCCATCAAAAGACCGTTTTAACAGTATGGAACATGTCTTTCGCTCGTATCGAAAGCAATTCCCTGTTGGCGAGCAGTCTTCTCCGATCCTTTGCCTTCCTTTACCCTGACAACATTCCATTCGCGTTCTTCAGTACTCATGCTCAGACAATTCTCGGTCTCGACACAAAGCCATCTCGACTATCTTTGAGCACCGCTATTGTGCAGCTTCGCCGTTATTCGCTTGTTCGACGAACACATCAGGATGACAACGACGTGATCGATCCTGGAAAAGACACGTTGGCGATCCATCGGCTGGTTCAAGAGGTCATACTTTCTAAGATCACGTCATCTGAAAAGATGCAGTGGTGCGAACGATTGATCTCCGCATTGAATGAAGCAATGTCTTATAAATCGGAATTGACTGACAAAGCATATGAAACAGTGCTGGACGTCTATGTTCCACATGCCCGATATGTTACAAAATATTTTGGACAACAATGCAGCTGGTGCGCCAACTCGAAGGAACTCACCAGTCTACTGTTGCGAACAGTCAAACACCTCTATCGCAGGGGTATTTTCGATGATGTTGAGGATCTTGCCAAGTTGGCACTCTCAAGCTCAGAAGCAGAGAATGGATCAGAACATCTGGACACAGCAGCAGCTCTAAGCAACTTGTCTTATCTATACGCGAGCCAGCACAAGTTCAAAGTCGCGGAGCCATACGGCAGACAGGCACTGACAATCTTTGAGAAGGCATCAGGACTCAACCACAAGGACACAATAGCATCACTACATGACCTGGCATACATTTACCACAGTCTTGATATGGAGACTGATGCGACAACGTTGTATAAAAATGCCGCTGAAGCAGGTGACAAAATGGCTCAAAAGGAATTGGCATATCGCTACTATGGCGGAATCGGAGTACCCGTGGATTCTGAGGCTGCACTTCACTGGCTATGTCAGTCTGATATCCCCGAGCTCTCGGGGCCACCTGGGCAACAGATACCACCTCATTCTTACGAAGATAGCAGGATTGATTTAACACCACTCCACCATGCTGTACGGCGACAAGACGTCGTGAGCATACGAAACCACGCCATGCATTATAAACAGTTCGCGAATATGGGGGATAAAAATGGTCAGACGGCGTTACACTGGGCAGCAAGAAGCGGGCACGTTGAGATAGTAAGGTTGCTCATGGCTGAGCTTGAAGCAGCAGTAAACACCAAGGATAAAAATGGTTGGACACCACTTTATTATGCCACAGCAAATGGGCACATTGGGGTGGCAAAGTTACTCAAAACCGGGTTTGACGCAGACATTTACACTACAACTGCAGATGGTCGGACACCACTTCATGGCGCAGCTTCGAACGGGCATGTTGAGATGGTGAAGATTCTTGCAAGGGAGTTTGGTATAGATGTGAACGCCAAGACTGAGAATGGCCGGACGCCACTTCACGGGGCTGCAGCAAATGGACACACCGAAATGGTGAGAATACTTGCGGGCGATCTCGGCGCTGATGTTAGTGCTAAGACAGAGTCTGGTCGGACACCGCTTCACGAGGCCGCAGAGAATGGACATATTGAGATAGTGAAGCTACTCGTAAGCGCCTACTGTGTAGATGTAAATGCTAGGACTTTGTATGGTCAGACACCACTTCAACTGGCCGCACAAAACGGGTACATCGAGATTGTAATGCTGCTTGTAAGCGAGTTTGCTGCAGAAGTCAAAACACAGACCAAAGCCGGCCAGACGCCACTTCACTCGCTTGCGCGGGACGGGCACATCGACGCTGTGAAATTGTTCGTGTGCGAATTCGATGCAGACGTGAACATCAAGGCCAAAGATGGCCACACACCGCTTCATTGGCTTGCAAAGGAAGGTCATGTCGAGATGATAAAGTTGTTTGTGGCCAAGTTTAGGGCAGACGTGAACATAAAGAATGATGACGGATTAACGCCTCTTCATTGGCTTGCTCAGCACATCGAGGCTATGAGGATATCCACGACGGAGCTCCAAGTAGACTTGGACAAAAACGAATGGATGCCGTTGCACCGGCTCGCACAAGATGGAAACATAGAAATGGTGAAGTTGCTCGTGACAGAATTTGGGGCGGATGTGGACGCCAAGGACAAAGACGGGCAGACGCCGCTACATTGGGCTGCGGAGAACGGGCACTTAGAGATGATGAAGTTGCTCGTGACAGAGTTAGGGGCGAGTGTGGACGCCAAGGACAAAGACGGGCAGACACCGCTACATTAGGCTGCGGAGAACGGGCACTTAGAGATGATGAAGTTACTCGTGACAGAGTTTGGGGCGAGTGTGGACGCCAAGGACAAAGATGGGCAGACGCCGCTGCACTACGCCGCAATGAACGAGCACGTCGAGGTCGTAAAAAGTCTCGTGTGCGAATTCGGTGCAGACGTTAACATCAAGGCCAAAGATGGGCACACACCGCTTCATTGGCTTGCAAAGGAAGGTCATGTCGAGATGATAAAGTTGTTTGTGGCCAAGTTTGGGGCAGACGTGAACATAAAGAATGATGACGGATTAACGCCTCTTCATTGGCTTGCTCGGCACATCGAGGCTATGAGGATATCCACGATGGAGCTCAAAGTGGACTTGGACAAAAACGAATGGATGCCGTTGCATCGGCTCGCACAAGATGGAAACATAGAAATGGTGAAGTTGCTCGTGACAGAATTTGGGGCGAGATGTGGACGCCAAGGACAAAGACGGGCAGACACCGCTACATTGGGCTGCGGAGAACGGGCACTTAGAGATGATGAAGTTGCTCGTGACAGAGTTTGGGGCGAGTGTGGACGCCAAGGACAAAGACGGGCAGACGCCGCTACATCGGGCTGCGGAGAACGGGCACTTAGAGATGATGAAGTTGCTCGTGACAGAGTTTGGGGCGAGTGTGGACGCCAAGGACAAAGACGGGCAGACGCCGCTACATTGGGCTGCGGAGAACGGGCACTTAGAGATGATGAAGTTGCTCGTGACAGAGTTTGGGGCGAGTGTGGACGCCAAGGACAAAGACGGGCAGACGCCGCTACATTGGGCTGCGGAGAATGGGCACTTTGAGATTGTGAAGTTGCTTGCTACCACGTTTGGAGCAGATGTAAATGCCACAAACAACGATGGATGGACTCCAATTTATGGGGCGGTGATAAAGGGGCAATTTGAAGTGGTAGAAGTTATCAAAGCCATGGCAATTCCCACCATATTGGATTTTTCAGGTAGGTCAGATATGGAATGGCTGTATCGGACAACTATATGAGGAGATATCTAATTGTCTGTGCCATTTCCCTTCATCAGGCAACAAGATCGGTGCAAACGGACCCCATGCCCTATCAGAATTTCTTAAAGGGAATACATCTGTCACTCAATTGAATCTCTCTGGTACATCAAACCTGGGGAAGCCATTGTTTAAAGTTTTACCATGAAATCTAGCTGACGGCCTGCGCCATTTCCACATTTAGGGAACAAGATCGGTGACGAGGGAGCCCGCGCTCTGGCCGAGTCTCTGAAGGGGAACACGACCCTCACCCAACTGAATCTCTCAAGTACGTCAGACCTTTGGGAAACCACTGTTTGCAGCTGCGTGATGAGATCTAGCTGATTGCATGTGCTTGTTCTCGCATATATTTAGACAATGATCGGTGGCGAGGGAGCCCGCGCTCTGGCCGAGTCTCTGAAGGGGAACACGACCCTCACCCAACTGAATCTCGAAGTACGTCAGACCTTTGGGAAACCACTGTTTGCAGCTGCGTGATGAGATCTAGCTGATTGCATGTACTTGTTCTCGCATATATTTAGACAATGGGATTGGTGGCGAGGGAGCCCGCGCTCTGGCCGAGTCTCTGAAGGGGAACACGACCCTCACCCAACTGAATCTCGAAGGTACGTCAGACCTTTGGGAAACCACTGTTTGCAGCTGCGTGATGAGATCTAGCTGATTGCATGTACTTGTTCTCGCATATATTTAGACAATGGGATTGGTGGCGAGGGAGCCCGCGCTCTGGCCGAGTCTCTGAAGGGGAACACGACCCTCACCCAACTGAATCTCGAAGGTACGTCAGACCTTTGGGAAACCACTGTTTGCAGCTGCGTGATGAGATCTAGCTGATTGCATGTACTTGTTCTCGCATATATTTAGACAATGAGATTGGTGGCGAGGGAGCCCGCGCTCTGGCCGAGTCTCTGAAGGGGAACACGACCCTCACCCAACTGAATCTCTCCTGTACGTCAGACCTTTGGGAAACCACTGTTTGCAGCTGCGTGATGAGATCTAGCTGATTGCATGTACTTGTTCTCGCATATATTTAGACAATGGGATTGGTGACGAGGGAGCCCGCGCTCTGGCCGAGTCTCTGAAGGGGAACACGACCCTCACCCAACTGAATCTCTCATGTACGTCAGACCTTTGGGAAACCACTGTTTGCAGCTGCGTGATGAGATCTAGCTGATTGCATGTACTTGTTCTCGCATATATTTAGACAATGGGATTGGTGGCGAGGGAGCCCGCGCTCTGGCCGAGTCTCTGAAGGGGAACACGACCCTCACCCAACTGAATCTCGAATGTACGTCAGACCTTTGGGAAACCACTGTTTGCAGCTGCGTGATGAGATCTAGCTGAGGCTTGCGCCTATTTCCTATATTTAGGGAACAACATCGGTGACGAGGGAGCCCGCGCTCTGGCCGAGTCTCTGAAGGGGAACACGACCCTCACCCAACTGAATCTCGCCGGTACGTCAGACCTTTGGGAAACCACTGTTTGCAGCTGCGTGATGAGATCTAGCTGATGGCATGTGCTTTTTCTCGCATATATTTAGACAATGAGATCGGTGACGAGGGAGCCCGCGCTCTGGCCGAGTCTCTGAAGGGGAACACGACCCTCACCCAACTGAATCTCGAAGGTACGTCAGACCTTTGGGAAACCACTGTTTGCAGCTGCGTGATGAGATCT